>NZ_JBGAKE010000017.1:0-106691 GCF_044224575.1 Nakamurella sp. | reverse complement strand
GGTTGTTGACCAGCTGCTCGCTGGCGCTGCCCTTGGGGCACAGCCGCCCGCGGGAGATCGGCGACGCCGGGTCGCCCTCGATCTGGATGACCTTCTCGCCGGAGACGAACACCTTCTGCCCGCAGCCGACCGCGCAGTACGGGCAGACACTGCGGGCGACCCGGTCCGCAGTGGTGGTGCGGGCGGTCATCTCCTTGGTCTTGTCCGACATCACGGCGGGGCCGCGGCCGAACACGTCGCCCGTGCGGAACTGCCGGATGACCGGCCAGTCCAGCATGCTGCGACGCCCCATGCGCCCACGGTAACCCACCCGCGCTCGGGCGGCCGGAGTCGTTCCCGCCGGGTGGAAGTCCCGGGTGGCGGAGCCGCCGACGTGCCCCGTCGGCACGCCCCGGACCGCGGCGCCGAGCGGTCACGTCGGCGGTGACGTGCGCATCGGCTGCGCCCCGATCACCGCGAGGAGCTGCAGCTTCTCGTAGCTCTCGCTGCCCGGGTCGGCGGTGTAGACCAGCAACCGGTGCGATTGGTCCGGGTCGAGCAGCGACTGGCAGTTCAGCTCCAGCAGGCCCACCTCGGGGTGCCGGAAGCGCTTCACGGCGTCCGGCCGGACGCCCACCTCGTGCCTGTCCCACAGCCCGCGGAACTCCGCGCTCCGGGCCAGCAACAGGTCGGCGTAGGCCGCGGCCCGGGAGCCCGCGCCGCGCCGGGTGGCGATTTCCCGTAGGCCCGAGGCGAACAACCGGGACAGCCCGTCGTGGTCCTGCGGCGCGTACCGCTCCCGGGCCGCCGGGTCGACGAACCAGCGGAAGGGAAAGCTGCGATCCGGGCCGGAATACCGGCTCGCATCCCCGGTGAGCGCGACGCCCAGCGGGCTCTGCCGCAGCGTCTCGCCCAGCTCGGTGACGATCTCCGCCGGGGTGTCGTCGAGCCGGTCCAGGATGCGCAGCAGGCCGGGTCCGATGTGATCACTGGTTGCCCCGCGCGGTGGTGGCTGGTGCCCGGCCAGCCGGAACAAATGGTCCCGCTCGGCCAGCGACAGGTGCAGGCCCTGCGCGATCGACGCCAGCATCTGATCGGACGGTTGCGGACCCCGTTCCCGCTCCAGTCGCGCGTAGTAGTCCGTCGACATGTGGCAGAGCAGAGCCACTTCCTCGCGGCGCAGCCCGTCGGTGCGCCGGCGCGGCCCGCGCGGCAGGCCGACGTCCTCGGGTTGCAGCGTCTCCCGACGCCGTCGCAGGAACGCCGCCAGACCCTCCCGATCGATGTCCATGCCTACCCTTGTACCGGCGGCCGCGCGCCGGAGCCACGGATCGTCGATCCACCCCTCACCGGCCGATGGCGGTTTCTCGGGTAGATCCGGGATCGGCGGATCGACAGTCCCTGGATAGGTGCCCGCGGCGCAGCGACGGTGGAGACACCGACACCACGAGGAGCGACGACACCATGACCCGGACCACGATCGGCATCACCGTCCCCGACTTGAGCGGCCGGCGGGCCGTCGTCACCGGCGCGAGCGACGGGATTGGGCTCGGCATCGCCGGCCGGCTCGCCGCGGCCGGCGCCGAGGTCGTGCTTCCCGTCCGCAATCCCCGCAAGGGCGCCCAGGCGCTGGCGACCATTCGCGATGCGGCGCCCGACGCGGACGTCTCACTGCGGGAGCTGGATCTGTCCTCGCTCGCCTCGGTCGCCGCGCTCGGGCGGACGCTGCGGGACGAGGACCGGCCCATCCACATCCTGATCAACAACGCCGGCGTCATGACGCCCCCCGACCGGCAGGTGACCGCCGACGGGTTCGAGCTGCAGTTCGGCACCAATTATCTCGGCCACGTCGCCCTGGTCCGCGAGCTGATGCCGCTGCTGCGGACCGGCCGGGCCCGGGTGACGTCGCAGGTCAGCATCGCCGCCAACCGGGGCGGGATGCACTGGGACGACCTGAACTGGGAGCGCTCGTACAACGGCACGAAGGCCTACAGCCAGTCCAAGATCGCGCTCGGCCTGTTCGGCCTGGTGGTCAAGGTGCTGGCCGATCGGGGCCTGCTGATCGGCACCGTGGCGTCGGCCGGGTTGCCGGCCGTGTACGCGGTGACCTCGCCGGACGCGGAGGGCGGCCGGTTCTACGGGCCGAGCGGCCCCGGGCACCTGGGTGGCCCGCCGGCCGAGCAGCAGCTGTACTCCCGCCTGCGCAGCCCCGACGACGCCCGGCGGATCTGGGAGATCTCCGAGCAGCTCGTCGACGGGCCGGGCCCGGGTGACGTCGCAGGTCAGCATCGCCGCCAACCGGGGCGGGATGCACTGGGACGACCTGAACTGGGAGCGCTCGTACAACGGCACGAAGGCCTACAGCCAGTCCAAGATCGCGCTCGGCCTGTTCGGCCTCGAGCTGGAGCGGCGCAGCGCGGCCGAAGGCTGGGGCATCACCAGCAACCTGTCCCACCCGGGCGTCGCGGCCACCAGCCTGCTGGCCGCCCGGCCGGAGGTCGGACGGCCCCGGGCCACCCTGGGCGGGCGGGTGGTCAAGGTGCTGGCCGATCGAGGCCTGCTGATCGGCACCGTGGCGTCGGCCGGGTTGCCGGCCGTGTACGCGGTGACCTCGCCGGACGCTGAGGGCGGCCGGTTCTACGGGCCGAGCGGCCCCGGGCACCTGGGCGGCCCGCCGGCCGAGCAGGAGCTGTACTCCCGCCTGCGCAGCCCCGACGACGCCCGGCGGATCTGGGAGATCTCCGAGCAGCTCGTCGACGGTCGTTCCCGGGCCTGACCGCACCCGCCGACCTTCGCCGATTCGCCGGTGGGCGTCGGGCTGGCTGACCTTCGTCGACTCGCGAGTGGGTACGGGGCCGGTTGAATTCCGTCGACTCGCCACATGTGCACCTTCCGCCGGCCGGGGAAGCCGCGTTTGAGGCGAGTCGGCGGTGTCCGAGTCGGTCCGGCGGCCGGGCTGAACTCCGTCGACTCGCCCCATCCGCAGGCTCCGCCGCCCCGGGAGGCAGCGTTTGAGGCGAGTCGGCGCAAGATGGGGGCATGGCAAACCCGTCCGAGCCCGCGGTGCCCGAGCCGCCCCTCGATGCCGACGTCCCGAGCGTGGTCGTTCCGCCGCCGGACTACTCGGCTCAGGGGGTGCCCAGCCTGGATTTCGTCCGCGACAAGATCGAGGGCCGGTTCGCGCAGTCGATCGGCTCGGCCGAGTTGGCCGCCGAGACCCCCGAGGCGCGGTCGGCGGCCGAGCAGCAGCAGGACCGGGAGCAGGCCGCCAAGGACAAGCTGGACGCGATCCGGCGATCGTTGCACGGCGGCGCGGCGACGTGACGACCCGCTGACGGTGCTCGCCTGCGTTCCGCTGCCGGATGGCCGGTACGCCGTCCAGGGCACCACCGACGATGGAGCGCCGAACGGACCACCACGTCGCATCGGGGCCGGCGAGTTGGTCGCCGCCGCGGACGAGCGCTGGTTGTGGGCGTCCACGGTCGACGACTACCCGGCCCTGATCGCGACCGGTCTGCGGGTGCCGCGCTGCCACGACATCGCCGCCGTGGAGCGGATCCTGCTCGGCCGGGCGGGAGCATTTGGTGACCCGGTCACCCCGGCCGCGGTGCTCGCCCGGGCCGCCGGCGAGCCGGTACCGAGCCCGCCGGTCAGGCCGGTCGGCGACGCCCCGTCCCTGTTCGACCTGACCGGTCCCGCCGACGACGGCGTCGATCCGCTCGAGGTGCTGCGGCTCGCCTACCAGGACCAGCGGCGCCGGGCGAATGGCGGCGGTGCACTGTCGCTGCTGCTCGCCGCCGAGAACGCGTCCGCGCTGGCCGCGGCCGAAATGGGGGCGGTCGGCCTGCCCTGGCGGCGAAAGGTGCACCTGGCGGTGCTGGACGAGATGCTCGGCGCGCGGCCCGCGCTCGGCGGCCGTCCGCCGCGCCTGGCCCAACTGGCCGGTGAGATCGACGCCGCGTTCGGGTTTCCGGTCAATCCCGACTCGGCGGTCGACCTGCGAGAGGCGTTCCGCCGGGTCGGGTTCGATATCGAGACCACCCGCTCGTGGGTGCTCAAGGGCATCGATCATCCGGCCGTCGGACCCGTGCTGGCCTACAAGGAACTGGCCCGCCTGCATTCGGCGAACGGCTGGGCCTGGCTCGACCAGTGGGTGCGCCACGACCGGTTCCGCGCGGAATACCTCTCCGGATCGGTGGTCTCGGGTCGATGGGCGA
This sequence comes from Nakamurella sp., assembly GCF_044224575.1. GTDB lineage: Bacteria > Actinomycetota > Actinomycetes > Mycobacteriales > Nakamurellaceae > Nakamurella. The sequence goes on along the minus strand of NZ_JBGAKE010000017.1, from coordinate 102,495 downwards.
CGCGCGGCGGGGGCGCGTTGCAGATCCCGCGGTTGCTGCGGCAGGCCGTCGTCGCCGAGGACGGGTACCGGCTGGTCGTCGCCGACGCCGCCCAGCTCGAACCGCGCGTGCTGGCCGCGATCTCCGGGGACGCCGGACTGCAGGCGGTGTCGGCCAGCGGCGAGTCGAAGGCCGATCTGTATGCCGGCCTCGCCGCGGACGGCTTCGGGGGGAACCGGGCGTCGGCGAAAGTGGCCATGCTGGGCGCGATGTACGGGCAGACCACCGGGGAGGGTGGCCGGCTGGTCGGCACCCTGCGGACGCGCTATCCCGCCGCGATGGGATACGTGGACGGGGCCGCCCGGGCCGGGGAGCGCGGTGAGGTGGTGCACTCCGTACTCGGCCGGGCGTGCCCGCCGCCCGGAACCTACTGGGAGGCCGTCCGGATCGGCCGGCAACAGGACGCCACCGCGGCGGAGCGCAAGCGCGCGGATCGGCTGGCCGGCGACCGCGGCCGGTTCACCCGCAACTTCGTGGTCCAAGCGTCCGCGGCCGACTGGGCCGCGGTGTGGCTCGCCGGACTACGCACCTCGCTGGCCGACGTGGCCGGCGCGGAGCTGGTGTTCTTCCAGCACGACGAGCTGATCGTGCACGCCCCGGCGCCCGCAGCCGGCGAGGTGGCCGGACTCATCGAACGGGCCGCCGACGCCGCCCGCCGGCTGGTGTTCCCCGGATCAGCGGTGCTGACCCCGGTCCGACCGGTGATCGTCGACCGGTACGCCGACGCCAAATGATCGGTGTGGCTGCGCGCCGAGCGCCCACCACGCCAGACCGAACCCGACCAACGGCAGCACCAGGCCGAGCACGGACAGCGCGTCCAGGCTGCTGGTTGCGGACAGGGTGGCCGCGGCATGCCGATGGCCGGCGCCGGCCGGCTCGGCCAGCATGATCAGGTGCAGGACCAGCATGGCCGCACCGCCCAACGTCACCCACACCCAGTCGACGGTGCGCGGCGCGCGCCACAGGTGGGGCACACAATGCAGGCAGACCAGCGCGACCGCAATGGTCAGCAGCGAGAGCCCGGTCGACCAGTGCTGCGCGGCGCCAACCGTGTGCACGAGAGCGCAGGCCACCATCACCGCCGCGGCCGGCCGGGCCACGGTCACCTCCGGTCGACGGGGAATCGTCGGGTGCACATCAGGACAGTAAGGCCGCTCGCCGGCGCCCGCCCGGAATCGTGCGATCCGGCTTCGCCGCGGGCGCCCGCGCTCGGGCAGCTGCCCTGGGTGTGGGCCCGCCCCGGGGTGGCTGCGGAAGTTCGGCCGGGCTGTGACCGGCGGATGTTCCGCGGTCGAGGTTGCGGCGCCCGGGGGGTTCGCGTCGACCGAGGGAATCGGGTGGCTGCGGAAGTTCGGCCGGGCTGTGACCGGCGGATGTTCCGCGGTCCGGTTTTCAGGAGGGCAGACTCTGCTGGCATGCGGATCCCGGCGACGCAGGCGCGCGAGCGATTCCTGTCCTCGCCGATCGCCCGGCTCGCCACCGCCGACCTCGCCGGTGTGCCGCACCTCGTCCCGGTCACCTTCGCCCGTGTCGGCGTCGGCGCCGGTGTCGATGTCAACCGCGGTGACGAGGACGGTGTGGACACAGGGGACGGGAACGCCGGGGATCTGCTCGTCTTCGCCGTCGACCACAAACCCAAGACCACCACCAGGCTGCGCCGCCTGGCCAACATCGCGGCGAACTCCGCGGTGTGCTTCCTGGTCGACGAGTACGACGACGACTGGGCTCGCCTGTGGTGGGTGCGGGCGGATGCGCGGGCCGCGGTGCTGCACGGTGCGCCGCGCGACGCGGCCCTCGAGGCATTGACCGAGAAGTACCGGCAGTACCGCCGGCGGGTGCCGAACGGACCCGTCGTGGGGGCACGGGTGGTCCGCTGGTCGGGCTGGTCGGCCGAACCTCCGGCGGACTGACCGGCGGGCCGGGCGGTCAGCCGTTGCGCTCGTTCTCCACGGAGTCGATGCCGACGGCGGCGGCGATCGCCAGCACCGGGTCCATTCCGTCGGCCTGCACGGCGTACGCGTCGGTGAGCGAGATCCACCGTCGCGTCGTCGTACCCACCGTCCGACCGTCGTGCTCGAAGCTGAATTCGTGGTTCAGCACGTCCCCGTGCAGGTCGATATCGCCCTCTTCGGCGCCCTCGATCCGCCACGTTTCCATGATCGGCGCGAAGGTGGCCTTGCGGATCGTGACGTCGGTGCGGCCCGGCCGGGTGACGGTGAACGTCGGGTGGATGTGCATCGCCGGACGCACCAGTCCGGCCACCTCCGACCCGCCGGCGTCGAGCATGCTCCACCGCGCTCCGGGGAACGCCAGGTGACCCTTGAAGTGGTAGATCTGCGTGTCGGTGGCGTCGTACACCAGGTAGCCCTCGATGCTGGACAGCTTGCGGCGCACCAGGTACGCCCCGGTGGGCAGGCCGGTGACGTCGGGCGCGCTCTGGTGGTGGAACACCGGACCTCCAGGGGATCGATGCGGCGACGCTTCGGTCGGACGATGATCAGCCAAGCACCGGAGCGCAGTGCCGGGCGGGTGGTGCGCGGCGGCAATACCCCTTCGGGTCGGCATTGCACCCGGCCGGGGCCGCGGGCCGCGGCGGTCGTCGCGCAGCGCCACGGTGGTGTTCCCGGGGCGACCGGCCGTTCTCGACTTCACCAGGCCGACGTCGTGCCGGCCGACGACCGGGGGCACCTCGCGGTGCCCCCGGCGTGACGTCACGAGCGGTGGATCACGATTCCATGGGGTAGGGGTGGTTGTCGTCCTGCTCGTAGCAGATCGCGAACGGCTTGTTCGTGATGAACAGCAAGGTCACGTCGTTCACCGCGGTCGCGCCGTGCTCCATCCAGCCACCCTCCGGGAACCAGACGAAGCTGCCGGGCCCGTACTCGCCCTTGTGGGTCTTGAGAACCCCGTCGAGGATGTACATCCCGTGTGCATGCGGATGGGTGTGCCAGGTATTGGTGAAGCCCGCGGCATATCGGATGAGGAAGACCTGCATGCCGGTGTCCGGATCGCTGAACAGCACCTTGACCGGGATCTTGGCGTCGATCTGCGGGACCTCGAGTATGTCCCATGGCATTCGACCGGAGTCGGCGACGGTGAGCTCGATCTGGTTGGACGGGACGGTGCCCATTAATGCTCCTGCCTGTGCGATCTGCGTCGTTGCGGACCCGGCCGGGGTGTCACTGAACCTATGGCGGCGACGTTGCACCAACGTTGCATCCGATCCGGGCACGTCTCATCCTCATCGGGTGATGTCATCGTCAGAACTGACGAAATCATCAGATTCTGTCCTACGCTCGACCCGTGCCCACCACCGAAGTCGCTCGCGCCGGCCGGACCGACCGGCGCAAGACCCGGACCCGCGGGGCCCTGATCGGCGCGGCGCAGCGGATTCTGGCCCGGCGCGGGACCATTGAGGTGGCGGTCCAGGAGATCACCGACGAGGCCGACGTCGGTCTCGGCTCGTTCTACAACCACTTCACCTCCAAGGCCGAACTGTTCGAGGAGGCCGTGCTCGAGTTGCTGTCCGACTTCGGTGCCGCGCTCGACGCCGCCTGTGCCGGCATGACCGATCCGGCCGAGGTCTTCGCGGTGGGCATCCGGTTGACCTGCCGGTTGGCCGGTTCCCAACCGGAGGTGGCCCGGATCCTGGTGATGGCCGGGCCGCAGTTCACCGTGGCCGACCGTGGGCTGGCCCCGCAGGCGTTGCGCGACATCGTCGAGGGCGTCCGGGCCGGGCGGTTCTCCGCGCCGAACCCCGCGCTCGCGCTCGCGGTGGTGGCCGGCAGCGTGTTGGCCTTCGTGCAGATCCGGTTGTCCGGTGCTGCGGGGACCGGCCGGCTGACCGATGAGGACGCCGACGATCTCGCCGCCACCGTCCTGACCACCCTCGGCCTGAACCCGACGGACGCGCACGAGGTCGCCCACCGGCCCCTCCCAATGCTCGCCGCACCCCGCTGACCCCCACCCCGCTGACTCCACCCAGCAGTCCCGCACCGAGCAGTGCCCGTTGTGCAGTCCCCATCGAGCAGTCCCGCACCGAGCAGGGAGACCCCCGTGACCGACCGATCCTTCGGCAGCGCCTCCGGACGACCGAACGTCCTGCTGATCACCACCGACGAGGAGCGCTACAAGCTGCCCAGGCTGGAGGGCTTCAGCCTGCCGGCCCGGGACTGGCTGCACCGGCGGGGCACCTCGTTCGACAACTACTACGTCGCCTCGGCGATGTGCAGCTCGTCCCGGTCGGTGATGTACACCGGCCAGCACGTCACCAAGACCAAGATCTACGACAACGACAACATGCCCTACATCCGGCCACTGGACACGGCGATGGCCACCCTGGGCACCATGATGCAGGCGGCCGGGTACTACACCGCCTACCAGGGCAAGTGGCACCTGTCGAACGCCTACCGGACGCCGGAGAACCCCGATCCGACGGCAAAGGCGTTGCAGCCGTATGGGTTCACCGAGTTCAACGACTGGGGTGACATCGACGGCGGGGCCTGGGCCGGGCTCAAGGTCGATCCGGTGATCGCCGGCCAGGCGGTGAAATGGTTGCGCGAGAAGGCCCCGACGGTGGTCCGCGATCAGCCCTGGTTCATGACGGTCAACTTCGTCAATCCGCACGACATCATGAGCTACGACTACGGCACCACCCGCTCGATCACCCCGCCGCCGAACCTGGCCGAGGCGGTCAAGGTCAAGCCGCCGGCGGAAACCCCGCTGTACAGCAAGGACTGGGACATCGACACGCCGGCCAGCGCCACCGACGACCTGTCCGGTGCCCCGCAGGCGGTGCGCGAGTTCGCCGGCCTGGCCGACGCCATGTTCGGACAGGTGGAGGACCCGAACGACTTCCGGAAGGGGTTGAACTTTTACGTCAACTGCATCCGCGACGTCGACCGCAGCGTCGCCCTGGTGCTCGACGCCCTCGTCGCGTCCGGGCAGGCCGACAACACGGTCGTCATCTTCACCTCCGACCACGGCGAACTGGCCGGCTCGCACGGCCTGCGGCAGAAGGGAAATCTCGTCTATGACGAGAACTTCCACGTGCCGCTGATCATCTGCCACCCCGACGTCGACGGGGGCGCGCGCAGCGACGCGATGGGCTCCGCGGTCGACCTGGCACCGACGATCCTGCACCTGGCCGGGGTCGATCCCGACGAGCTGCGCGACCGGTTCGACGGGCTCGGCGGCCACTCGCTGGTGCCGGCGCTGGACGGCAACGCCACCGGCCGGGAGGGTGTGCTCACCGCGGTCGAATCCGTGCTGACGCTGGACGCCGACTTCTGGCGGGCGTTCGGGTTCGCCGACGTCGGGCAGCGGGTGCAGTCCGGCGAGCTCCGGCCGGACTGGCGCAAGCGCGGGTTCCTGCGCGGCTACACCGACCGCCGCTACACCTTCGGCCGGTACTTCAGCCCGCTGGCGCCCAACCGACCCCGCACCGTCGACGAGCTGCTGGCCGAGAACGACGTCGTGCTCTACGACCGGCTGTCCGACCCGGAGGAGACGGTCAACCTGGCCGTCGACCCGGTCAACCGCGAGCTGGTGGCGACCTACCTGGCCAAACTGGAGGCGCTGATCGACGCGGAGATGGGCCGCGACGACCAGCCGTGGATCACCGAGAAGCCGCTGCTGCTCGGCGCCCCGAAGTGGCGGGGCGACAGCTGAACGGCGGCCGGGCACTGCGTGGAGCGGGCGACGAGAATCGAACTCGCGCTATCAGCTTGGGAAGCTGAAGTTCTGCCACTGAACTACGCCCGCAGGGCCCGTTCACTATACCCGCCGCACGAACTCGGCCCGCCACAGCGGCCCGTCCACCTCGCCCACGAGTACCGGGACGACCCCGCCCACCTCCAGGAGGGCCAGGTCGTCCCGGCTCAGCGGGAACGGCGGCGGCTGGGTGGGCACCCCGGTGTCCCGGAACTGCACGACGAACAGCGTCCCGCCTGGGGTCAGCAGCGAGGCGACCCCGCGGGCGGCACCCGCCCGTGGCGGGTTCGGCATCGCCTGCAGGGTGTGGATCTCCACGACCAGGTCGAACGCGCCGACCAGGTCGTCCGGCAGCTGCAGCAGGTCGGCCACCCGGTAGGTCACCGCCGACCCGGGGTGCCGGGCCCGGGCCTGCTCGACGGCCGTCGGCGAGAGGTCGAACCCGGTCGTGGTCCAGCCCCGCCCGGCCAGGAACTCGGCGTCCGCACCGAGGCCGCAGCCGACCACACACGCGCGCGCCGGTTCGACCGCCGGCCGTTCATCGATCCACCGGCGCAGCAACGGGTGCGGGTCCGTGCGGCTCCACGGCATCTCGATCGTGCCGGCCGCGCCCTCGGCGTAGAGCCGGTCGAACCAGGCCGTCGGCTCACCGGCGGAGTAGGCCTGCGCGGAGAGTTGGTCGGCCCGCCGCGCCCAATCCCGGTTCGTCACGCGGTCGAACCTACGCGCAGGCCCGAACCGGGCCCGCGCACCGCGGCCGGCCGCGGTCCACCATCGATGCCGACCCGGGCTGTTCATCTCGGCGCGGCGCGCCCGAATCACCAGGTGCCCGGCCGACGTGATCAGCCCGAGGCGCGCCACGGGGCCCGGGACGGCGAGCCCCGCCGATCGAGTGACGCGAGACCGTGGCACCCTCGCTCACAATGGGGTGCCACGTTCAGATCGAGGAGCCGGAGTCGCCGATGACCACCCGCCTGGCCCAGAGCGCGCACCCGGTCATCTACGAGATCAACACCTGGCCCTGGCTGCACGAGCTCGGTCGCCGGGACGGTTCGACGATCGACCTGGGCACCGTCCCGGACGCGACGTGGGACGAGCTGGCCGCCCTCGGCATCGACGCGGTCTGGTTGATGGGGGTGTGGCGCCGCAGCCCGGCGGGGATCGCGATCGCCCTGACCGACCCGGACCTGACCGCATCGTTCGACGCCGCCCTGCCGGGCTGGGCCGCAGAGGACGTGGTCGGCTCGCCCTACTGCGTGCGCGATTACGTCGTCGACGACCGGCTGGGCGGTCCGGCCGGCCTGGCCGCCGCCCGGGCCGCGCTGGCCGCCCGCGGCGTCGGGCTGATTCTGGACTTCGTGCCCAACCACGTCGCACCGGACCACCCCTGGACCACGCAGCACCCCGAGCGGTTCGTCACCGGCACGGAGACCGACCTGGCCGCCGATCCGAAGTCGTTCCTGCGGGTCGGCGACACCGTGCTGGCCAACGGACGCGACCCCTACTTCCCGGCCTGGCCGGACGTCGTCCAGTTGAACGCCTTCGAGCCCCGGCTGCGGGCCGCCGCCATCGACACCCTGAACGACATCGCCGAGCAATGCGACGGCGTGCGCTGCGACATGGCCATGCTGATGATGAACGACGTCGTCACCCGCACCTGGGGCGACCGGGTCGGCCCGGTGCCGGATGCCGACTACTGGCCGACCGTCATCCCTGCCGTGCGCGTCGCCCACCCGGCCTTCCGGTTCCTCGCCGAGGCCTACTGGGACCTGGAGTGGGCTCTGCAGCAGCAGGGTTTCGACTTCTGCTACGACAAACGGCTCTACGACCGGCTGGAGCACGGCCCGGCCGCCCAGGTGAACGGGCATCTCTCCGGCGACGTCGGATACCAGCAGCGGCTCGTCCGGTTCGTGGAGAACCACGACGAGCCGCGGGCCGCCACCGCCTTCGCCGGGCGGGCACCGGTGACCGCCGTCGCGGCGCTGACCCAGACCGGCGCCCGGCTGATCCACGACGGGCAACTGCAGGGCCGTCGGACCCGGTTGCCGGTGTTCCTCGGCCGGTTCCCCGACGAGCCCGTCGACCCGGCCGTTGCCGGCTTCTACCGGGCGTTCCTGCCCGTGCTCGCCGATGCCACCTTCCACCAGGGCCGATGGCAGCTCGCCGAGCGGTCCGGCTGGTCCGGGTCCGGATTCGACAACCTGGCCGCGTGGTGCTGGGACGGCGACACCCGCTGGCTCGTCGTGGTCAATCTGAGCGGCGGGCCGGTGACGGGTCAGGTGCGGGTCCCGTTCGACGACCTGCACGGGCACACCTGGCGGCTGGTGGATCCGACCAACGACGTCGTCTACGACCGTCACGGCCACGACCTGGTCGACGGGTTGTTCGTCCGGCTCGGCGGATGGGACTGGCACCTGTTGCGGATCGAGCACGCCGGCTGACGACCGGGGCGGGACCGGTCGGACAACGCCGGGTGATCGCGCTGCGGCTCGGCCGAATAGAGTGCGCGCTTATGCTGCTGTCCGACCGGGACCTGCTCGCGGAGATCGACGCCGGCTCCCTGGCGCTCGACCCGTTCGATGCCACGCTGATCCAACCGTCCAGCATCGACGTGCGGTTGGACCGCTTCTTCCGGGTGTTCAACAATTCGCGGTATACGCACATCGATCCGATGACCCAGCAGGACGACCTGACCAGCCTGGTCGAGGTGGACGGTGACGACGCCTTCGTCCTGCATCCCGGTGAATTCGTGCTGGGTTCCACCTTCGAGTTGGTGACACTGTCCGATTCGTTGGCCGGCCGGCTGGAGGGCAAGTCCTCCCTGGGCCGGCTGGGCCTGCTCACTCATTCGACCGCCGGCTTCATCGACCCCGGCTTCACCGGGCACATCACCCTCGAGCTGTCCAATGTGGCCAACCTGCCGATCACCCTGTGGCCGGGGATGAAGATCGGTCAGCTCTGCCTGTTCCGGCTGACCTCGCCGGCTCTGCACCCGTACGGCTCGGCCGAGGCGGGCTCGCGGTACCAGGGGCAGCGGGGGCCGACCCCGTCGCGGGCCTACCTGAACTTCCGTCGCGACGACACGAAGCGCTGACCCGGCCCGCCCCCCGCGGGTCGGACCGTTGGTGCGGCGTTCGCGCGACCGTCGACCGCGTGGACCCGCCGGAAGGGGACCGTCCAGTGGCGATCTCGTTGTCAAGATGGGACACCCTTTCGGGTGTTTTGTCCGGATAAAGTGGTGCGATGACATCAACCGGTCGGACCGAAGTACGCGAGCTGTACCGGCGGGCCCAGGACGCGTTCGGGGCCCGCGTGCACGGCGTCGCCGACGACGGGTGGGCGGCGGCCACGCCCTGCGCCGAGTGGGACGTGCGGCAGCTGGTCAACCATCTGTTGGACGAGTTGCGCTGGGCCGTGCCGCTGCTGGCCGGGCGGACGATCGCCGAGGTGGGCGACCGGTTCGAGGGGGACCTGCTCGGCGACGACCAGGCCGGCCGGTGGGACGACGCCGCGCTGGCGGCGCGCGCCGCGGTCGATGACGAGGGCGCGATGGACCGGACGGTGCACCTGTCGTTCGGCGACTTCCCCGGCCGGGAGTACGCCATGCAGTTGTTCGCCGACCTGCTGATCCACGGGTGGGACCTGAGCGTGGCGACCGGGCAGGATCCCCGGCTCGACCCGGAACTCGTCGGGGCCTGCGCCGTGTGGTTCGCCGGCGTTGCCGACGGGTACCGGCAGGCCGGCGCGGTCGGTCCTCGGCTCGACGTGCCGCCTGACGCCGGTCCGCAGGAGCGGCTGCTGGCCGCGTTCGGCCGGTCGGCTCCGGCCGGCTGACGGATCCGATTGTCGCCGGTCGTCGGGCCGGCGCCGCTGGTGCCGGCCTCGGGTGGGCCGGTTCGGGCGGTTCTTCGGGACGGTCCGTACGGCCGGATCGGCGCCGGCCGGCGCCGCGGTCCGGTTCGGCGGGGTGCTGCGGCGGGTTCGACCGGCTGTCCGGGCCGTTTTCGGCGGCTCTGCGCTCCGGGGTGCGTCAAGGAACGCCGCCGAGCCGCGCCGTTCGCGTAGGTTACTGGCCAGTAGCTTGTCGTCCGGGCCTCCGACCGGTGCGATGAGGGCACAGCTCCGCGCAACGGGAGGGTCTGGGTATGACCTGGTGGTCGATCACGTTCGGCGTGGTCGGGTTGGCGTTCCTGATCGTCGGCTTCGGGATGCTGATCCGGGCGGCGGCGCGGATGGTGGCGCATGTGCGGTTGGGGGCGCCGGATCCGCACCGGGCCGGCCCGATCGGGGCGCGACTGCGGACGTTGGTGAAGGAGTTCCTGGGCCACACCCGGATGCTCAAATGGGGCTGGATCGGGGTCGCCCACTGGTTCGTCATGATCGGGTTCGGGGCGCTGTTCCTGACGCTGGTGCAGGCGGCCGGCGAGACGTTCTACCCGCAGTTCGAGATCCCGTGGCTGGGGTACCAGGACTGGTACGGGCTGTTCGTGGAGATCATCGCGACCACGACGGTGCTGGGCATCGGGTACCTGATCACGATCCGGCAGCTCAACCACCCGCGGCGGGCGGACCGCAAGTCCCGGTTCCTGGGGTCGAACTTCGCCCAGGCGTACTTCGTCGAGCTGATCATCCTGGGCGTCGGGTTGTGCATCTTCCTGATCCGCGGGTTCCAGGCGGCGAACGGGTGGTTGCCGTATCCGACGTGGGCGGCGCCGATCTCGACGTGGTTGGGGTCGTGGTTGCCGGCGTGGCCGGCGGCGGTGTCGTTCGTGGCCCTGGTCAAGATCGTCATCTCGATGGTGTGGGCGATCGTGATCGCTCGGAACCTGTCGATGGGCGTGGCCTGGCACCGGTTCCTGGCGTTCTTCAACATCTACTTCAAACGCGAGGACGACGGGTCGACCGCGTTGGGGGCGCTGCGCCCGATGCTGTCCGGCGGTGAGGTGCTGGACCTGGAGGAGGCCGATCCAGAGGTCGACACGTTCGGCGTCGGCAAGGTCGAAGACTTCTCCTGGAAGGGCTGGCTGGACTTCGCCACCTGCACCGAGTGTGGCCGGTGCCAATCGCAGTGCCCGGCGTGGAACACGGCCAAGCCGCTCTCGCCCAAGCTGCTGATCCTGTCGTTGCGCGACCACTCCTTCGCCAAGGCGCCGTACCTGTCGGCCGGCGGCGGCACGACCCCGGACGGGTCTGAGAAGCTCAGTGAAGGTGACCTTGCGGCGTTCGCGCATGCCGACCCGTTGGCGATGCTGGAGGCGGGCCGGCCGCTGGTCGGCGCGCCCGACGTCGACGGCGAGGGCCGTCAGGTCGGTGGGGTGATCGACCCGGGGATCCTGTGGGACTGCACGACCTGCGGGGCGTGCGTGGAGCAGTGCCCGGTCGACATCGAGCATGTCGACCACATCGTCGACATGCGCCGGTATCAGGTGATGATCGAGTCGGAGTTCCCGACCGAGCTGGGTGGGTTGTTCCGGAACCTGGAGAACAAGGGCAACCCGTGGGGGCAGAACAACAAGGACCGCCTCGAGTGGGCCAAGGATCTGCCGTTCGAGGTGCCGGTGGTGACCGACGTCATCGATCCGGATCACGAGTACCTGTTCTGGGTGGGCTGCGCCGGTGCGTTCGACGATAGGGCCAAGAAGACCACCCGGGCAGTGGCCGAGCTGATGCACATGGCCGCCGTCGGGTTCGCGGTGCTGGGCACCGGCGAATCGTGCACGGGTGATCCGGCCCGGCGGGCCGGCAACGAGTTCCTGTTCCAGATGCTGGCCCAGGCGACGGTCGAGACGATCAACGACGCGTTCGGGGACCGGGCCAAACGGAAGATCGTGGTGACCTGCCCGCACTGCTTCAACACGTTGGGCAACGAGTACGGCGACCTGGGCGGGCACTACGAGGTCATCCATCACACCCAGCTGTTGAACAAGCTGGTCCGGGAGCGGCGGCTGATCCCGAAGAAGCCTGCGCAGTCCCGGGACGTCACCTATCACGATCCGTGTTACCTGGGCCGGCACAACAAGGTGTACTCCCCGCCGCGGGAGCTGATCGAAGCCTCCGGTGTCACCCTGTCGGAGATGCCGCGCAACAGTGCCCGGTCGTTCTGCTGCGGGGCGGGGGGCGCGCGGATGTGGATGGAGGAGAAGACCGGAAAGCGGATCAACCTGGAACGCACCGACGAGGCCCTGGCGACCGGTGCCGACACCGTCGTCACCGGGTGCCCGTTCTGCCGCGTCATGCTCACCGACGGCCTGACCGCCCGGCAGAACACCCCCACCGCCGACACCCGCGCCGACGTCGCCGACCGTGACATCTCACGGGTCGAGGTGATGGACGTCGCGCAGATGCTCCTCGCCGGGGTGAAGGGCGACGGCTGATCGGTGGGTGCCGGCCCGCCGAGCCGCCGACAACCTCGACCGGACTCCCGGACGCTGGTGAATGACGGCGGCCCCATCGCTGCTGATCCCCGCGACCTAGCGCTCGAGGCTGTGCCTCCCGGCGGGTTCGGCCGCACTGAACACGAGTTCGTCCTCCCGCGAAGGGTCCATCTCGGCCCGCTCGACGACGGCCACGCCGGCCCGCGTCGACAGCCGGCAGGCGCCGGGCTCGCACGACCCGCCGGATCGCTCGACACATTCGCTGTCCACCGGGATCTCCGACGGGTGCCCGGCCGCTGCGGATGCTGTCGCCGACGCGGGTGGGGTGCCGGCCGCATCTGCTGCCGGTCCGGTCCGCGCCGACACCTTCGGCGCCCGATGCCGTCCCTTGTACAGCGGTGACGGGCCGTACAACGGGGAAGGTTGCACCCGCAGGACCGTCGCCATCCAATTGGGCAACCACCAGTTCCACCGGCCGAAAAGCGAGACCAGCGCGGGCACCAGCAGCGCGCGGACCACCGTGGCATCGAGCAGGATCCCGATGCCGAGTGCCGTCGCGAAAATCTTGACGTCGGTGCCGGGCGCCGACGTCAGCGCCACGAACGCCAGGAACAGGATCAGCGCCGCGCTGGTGACCAGGCGTCCGGTGCGACCCATGCCCTCGATGACGGCACGGTCATTGTCGTGATGGATGTCCCACTCCTCGCGCATCCGAGCCAGGATGAAGACCTCGTAGTCCATCGAAAGACCGAACAGGAAGGCGAAACTCACCAACGGCAACCAGAAGGTGATGGCGCCCGTGGCGTCGATGCCGAAGATGTGTTCGGATCCGTAGCCGTACTGCCAGAACAGGACGACGGCGCCGAATGTCGCACACACCGACAGCAGATTCAGCAGCACGGCCTTGATGGGCAGCAGGACCGAACGGAACGTTCGCATCAGCTGGATCGAGGTGGCGAGCACGATCAGGGCCAGCGCGATCGGAAAGCTCCGGTACACCGCGTTGATGTAGTCCTGCACCATTGCGCCCTGGCCCGCCGCGCCGACCACGCCGGGGAGTCCGGAGACGGCGTCGTCGATCCGCTGCACGATGTCGCCAGCCGCGCTGTCGACCGTCTCCTCGGTGGGAATGACCGTCACGATCGCCGCGTTCCCGACCCGCCAGATGGCGTTGTCCGGCGCGAACGCGGCGGCCACCCCGTCGACCTGCCGGGCAGCGGCGGCAACGGCGTCGGGATCTCCGCCGTCCATCAGAATCTCGATCGGTGTCACCGACCCAGCCGGCGCTCCACCGGCTTTCACGTCGAGCAACGTCTCGTACGCCGGGCCGCCGACCGCCAGGGATTCGGTACGCGCGGCACCGATCTTGATGTTCAGCAACGGGATCGTCAGCAGGGCCAGGATGAGCGTCGCCCCGGCGGCGGCGAGCCAGCGGTGCCGCACCACACCGGTCGTCCACCGCAGCCATGACCGCGACGCCTGGTTCTCGTTGCGAATGCGCGGGAAGTCGATCCGCGGTCCGACACCGCCGAGCAGGGCCGGCAGCAGGGTGAGCACGACCAACGTGCTGATCAGCGGGATCAGCATGCCGGCGAAGCCCATGCTGCGCATGAACGGCACCGGGATGGCGACCAGCGCCATCAGGCTGATGCCGACCGTGACCCCACTGGACAGCACCGCGTGCCCGGCGGTCTGGACGGCGATCCGCACCGCCTCGGCATTGTCGTGCCCGTGCGCACGCTCCTCGCGCCACCTGGTCACCAGCAGCAACGAGTAGTCGATCGCCACGCCCAGGCCCACCAGCGAGATGAGGAACTGGACGACGAAGCTGACCTCGGTGAATGTGGTCAGGCAGAGCACGACCAGGAACGTGGACAGGATCGACACGCCGGCGATGAGCAACGGCACCAGCGCGAGGAACGAGGCGAACACGAAGATCAGCACCAGCAGCGCGCCGACCGCCCCGATCAGCGTCTCGACCAGGACGTTCGGGCCATCGGCCGCGGAGCCGGCCGACAGCATGGTGTAGCCGGTCAGGCCGACCTCGAAGCCCGCCTGCTGGCCGAGCTGGGCGAGCACCGGCGCGACCTGACGTTCAACGCCGGGTCCAAGGCCCGCGGGCGATGGTGTGAAGACGAGTGCGTGCGCACTCCGGCCGTCGCCGGACACGAAGGTCGGGTCCTTGGTCAGGCCGTAGTCGACCACGCGAATCCCGGGAACCGCATTCTGTAGCCCGGTGAACAACCGGTCGATCTCGTCGAGGTGCTCGTCGACCGTGGTCCCCTCGGGCACGGTGACCACCGCGATCAACGGCGGCACGGTGCCGCCGTTGCCGTAGATCTCGTTGATCTTGACGTCGGTCTCGTACCCCGGCTGGTCGGGCAGCGAGAAGTCGTAGGTCAGGGAGTCGGTGGCCTTGCCGGCGAGCAGTCCGCCAACGACCAGCATGATCCCCCAGAACACGTAGATCCAGCGACGCCGGCGGACGGCGAGATCGGCCAGTGCCCGCATGGTCAAGTCCCCGAACGTGCCGTGGTCTCGGCCCGGACGACGTACTGCAGCGACCGCGCGGTCGCGATGCACGCACGAAGCGGGGCCGCCACCGTCCGGTGGTCCGGACTGCGTTCCCAGGCGCGGAAGTCGTCGATGGTGCGCCATTCACTGGTGATCAGCCATTCGTCCGGATGGTCCGGGGACTGGCAGACCTGGTCGATCAGGTGGCCCGTCACGCCACGCGCCACCTCGTGCCGGATCTGCTCGTACGCCTCGATGAACCGCTCGGTGGACCCCGGCTTGAGGGTGATCACGAACACCACCCGGCCCCGCCCTTCCGCGTCCATCACGCCACCTGCTCGCCGGCGACGATGGTCCCGTCCACCCGGCACAGAAAGGCCGCAATGTCCTTCGCCAGGCCCGCCGGATCCATCAACGGAAGCGCGTGTTCCGCCCGCTCGAGCACCAGCAGCTCGGTCTGCGGGACCCAATCGCTCAGCACCTCGTGGACCAGCTCGGCCCGCCCGGGGCTGTTCACGCCCAGCACCGACAGCACCGGCTGATCGATCCGCGCTGCGTCCTGCGGGGTGAACGACCACGCGAAGGCGGATGGCATCTCGATCTGCAAGAAAGTGTCCGCGTCGAGCACGGCCTGCTCGAACTCGCCCGTGGTGGTCAGGAAGTCGAGAACCGCACGGACCGAATCGCCCGCCCGGCCCTCGAGAAACGCCAGCAGCGCGGCCCGCCGGTCGCCGGTCGCGGCGATCCGCAACACCGTGTCGAACTCGCTGAGGAACTCCGCCTGGGAGACCGCCATCGCCGGGTCATGCTCGGCCTCCACCTTGACGATCTGGCCCATCAGCGCCGGTTCCAGCAGGGTCAGACTCCGGACAAGGTCCGGTCGGGCGAGACAGACCGCGATGGCGATGGCCCCGCCGAGCGAATGCCCGACGAGGTGCACCGGCCCGAGCCGCAGATGCTCGACGAGGGCGATCGCGTCGACCGCCTGGGTCTCGATGCTGGTCGGACGGCCCGTCCTGGTGCTGCCGGCGAAGCCGCGGCGGTGGTAGTTGACCACCAGATGACGCTCGGTGAGCCCGGCCTGGTTGGCCAGCGGACGGTTCTCGTCGGCCAGCAGTCCGCCGTGCAGCAGGAGGACCGGCACGCCTGATCCGGAGATCTCGTACTCGAGATCCACGCCGTTGACCTGAGCTGTCTGCATGATTTTTCCCTTTCGGTCGTGAGTGTTCAGGACCGCGACAGTGCGGTCTGCGGTTCGCTGCTCGCTTGCGTATGACGGCCGGTCCGGCCGCCGTGCCGGCCGACGGTCACGGTCGGCGCCCGGTGCCGGCCGATGTAGCGGGGGGGCATGTCCAGGTCGGCGACATCCGGCGTGGCCGGGCCGCGGGCCAGTACCAGGAACAGGATGCCGACCGCGAGCGCGGCAATGCCGGCAACAAGGAAGACCATGTCGAGCCCGTCGGCGAAGGCGGTGTGCATGGCCTGCTCGGCCGGTCCCCGGGACTGGGCCGGCACTGACGCCAGAATCTGGGCGGTGCCACCCGCCGCAATGCCCTGCGCGGTCTGGGCCGCCTGGGGGGCGCCGGCGTCGGTCAACGAGGTGGTGGCCGCCGACTGGAAGACGGTTCCCAGCAGTGCGACGCCGAACGCCAGGCCGAGCTGTCGGCCGGTGTTGACCAGGCCCGATGCCATGCCACTGCGGGAGGCGGGCACCGAGCCGAGCGCCGCCGCCGCAATCAGCGGCGACGCGAGGCCGACGCCGACACCCGTGACGATCTGTCCGGGAATCATTGCCTGCCAGGTGTATGCGACGCCGAGCATCCGCATCATCAGCGCGCCGACGCCGATCAGGATGACAGCGGCACCGATCACCCACGTCGGTGATGTGTCCTTGAGGAGCTTGCCGGTCACCCCGGACACGACGAACGCGGTGATGGTCAGCGGCAGGAAGGAAAGGCCCGCCTCGACCGGCGTCATTTCGTTGACGGTCTGCAACCAGATCGACAGCAGGGCGAAGTAGCCGAACGCCGAGAACGAGAGCGCCGCGGCCGACAGATTCACCCCGAGGAACCTGGGCCGGCGTAGCAGGCGCAGATCGATGAGCGGTTCCTCGGACAGGAATTCGATGAGCGCGAAGAGCAGGAACGCGGCGCCGCCGAGCCCCAGCGCGATGACGGTACCGAGGTCCTCCCACCCGTCCTCGCCGGCGCGGATCATGCCGTAGGTGACTGCCCCGGCGGCGACGATGAAGGTCACCATGCCGGCGAAGTCGAGACGGATCTGCCGAGGCTCCTCGGCGCGGAACGCGACCAGCGAGAGGACGACGGCGGCCACCGTGATCGGCAGATTGACGAAGAAGATCCAGCGCCAGGAGACGAACTCCACCAGGACCCCGCCGAGGACCACCCCGAGCCCGGCCGCGGCCCCGCTGACCGCGCCCCAGATGCCATAGGCCACGCCCCGGTCCTTGCCCAGGTAGGACATGTTGAGCAGGGCGATCGTGGTGGCGAACATGGCGGCCCCGCCGGCTCCCTGGACCCCGCGGGCGATGACCAGTTCCAGGGCGTTCTGAGCCAGCCCGCAGGCCATCGACGACACCGCGAAGATCACCAGGCCGGCAATGTAGACGCGGCGCCGTCCCCAGGCGTCCGCCAGTGAACCGGTGGCGAGCAACAACGTCGCCAGGACCAGCGCATAGATGTCGATCACCCATTGCAGATCCGAGAAACTCGCCCCCAGATCGCTGGAGATGTCCGGCAACGCGACGTTGACGATCGTGATGTCCACCAGCAGCATCAGTGTGCCCAGACACACCGCCATCAGCGGCGTCCACTTCCGCATGGTCCCCCCTGCGACATAAGAGTTCTGACGAGAAATCCGGAGCGTTCGATCCTGACGGCCGGCGACCGACCGGATGTGGCTCAGCCGTCGTACAACCGTGCCCCGCCGGCCAGGGCGAGCTCCTGCTGGCGCCGGGCGGGACCACCGAGTACCGGGCGCAGCAATGCGTCCCGGACCGCGCAGGCCGTGGCTGCCTGGATCCGTCCCAGGTTGCCGATCCGTCGGGCCCGCATCGTCAGGCCGCTGGTGCGGGAATGACGTTGCGCCTCGTACTGCTTCAGCGCACTCACCGGATCGGCGTCCGAGCGCAGGCTTCGGGCCAGCACGGCCGCGTCCTCGATGGCCTGGCAGGCGCCCTGTCCGACGTTGAAGGTCATCGGATGGACGGCGTCACCCAGGAGCGTCGCCCGTCCGGCCGACCACGGCCGGACCGGGTCACGATCGTAGATGCTCGAGCGGACGATCGAGTCTTCTGCCGAGGCCTCGATGAGGCCGGCGACCGGGCCCGCCCATCGCCCGAAGGTGTCCAGGAGCGCCGACTTCGATACGCCGGAACGAGTTCTCCCGTCGCCCAGTTCATTCACGACCGCGAACCAGTATGCCTGGTCCGGAGCGACCCGGTAGTAGCCGAAACGGGCTCCTCTGCCCCACATCTGCACGAAGATGTGCGGCGGCACGGGGGGACCGGGGGAGACGATGCCGCGGTACACGACGTATCCGGCGAAGCGTGGCTCCGCGGACGGCAGCACGGCATCCCGGACTCGGGAGCGCAGGCCGTCCGCGCCGACCAGAACGTCGCCGGACACCCGCCGGCCATCCGCGAAGCGGGCGGTCACCGCGCCCTCGGATTCCTCCATCCCCAGGTACTCCGAGCCGAAGTTCAGCTCACCGCCGACCTTCTCGCGCAGCACACGATGGAGCTCGGATCGGCGGATGCTGATGCTGGGAGCACCGATCCGTCGACCCATGTCCCCGATCGGCCACCGGGCGATCACGCGCCCGCGGGCGGTCCGGTTCTCGAAGGACTCCAGCGGAGAACCGGCGGCGAGTACCCGGTCGAGCAATCCCAACTCCTCGAGCACCCGGGTGGCGTTCGACCACACGGTGATCCCGGTGCCGGCCGTCACCCGCGCGGAGTCGGCGGGATCGCGTTCGAAAACGGGAGCCTCGATGCCGGCGGCCCGCAGGGCGAGCGCGGCGGTGAGCCCACCGATGCCGCCGCCGACAATGATCGCGCGTCGACTCGTCGGCCCTCCTCGGGTGGGTGCGACCCCGTCGATTGGTTCAGGCATAGCCGACGAAGACGGCGATCGTGCCGCAGACGGTGAGCGAGTATCGGTCGAAGCTGGCGGCAAGCATCTCCTCGAGCGGCCCGGCGTCGTCGTTGCGATTCCCCATCACGCCCTTGCGGTTGAGGAACCACAACAGCGCCTTCGACCACGGCGTGTGCCGCACGCCCTTGCCCAGGATCGTCGTACCGAAAAGGGATCCGCCCGGGCGCAGGAACTCTCGCAGCCGTTGAACGACGATAACCTTGTCGGCCATCTCGCCCGGCAGGCAATGCAGGACGTGGGTCATCCCGATCGAATCGAAGGTGCCCAGGTCGACATCCAGCGGCTGAAGCAGATCGGCCTGGCACCGCCTCGGTCGATACCGCGCGATCCGGGTGGATGCCGCGTCCAGCACGTTCCGATTGACGTCCAGAAGTGTGATCTCGGGTGCGCCGGTGGGGAATCGACAGTGATCGAGCAGGTAACCGGTGGCCGGTCCGACGTCCAGATGTCTAGCGCCCACGTGCGTGTCGTACAGGCGTTGGATCGATGCGGTCGGCATCCGCCACACCGCACGGTTCACGATCTTCAGGACCAGACGATCGTAGACGTGCGCCAGGAATCCCGGTGTGTAGTCCGCCTGGCCACGATAGCCAGGGTCGTCCGGCGTCAGGCCACCGTGCTCGACCAAGGTTGATTGAACCAACAGGCCGTCCGTGCTCGACTCAGTCCCGCTCATCACTTGCCTTCCGACGACACTCGTGGACCCCTTGGATGGATTGCGCGATAGCTCGGATCGTCGACCTCATGACACCGTCAACAGACAACTCGCCAGCAGCAGGAAGGCCACCACCGCCGCGGTGGTCCGAACGGTGTGCACCCGCATCCAGCGGTCGCGCACCTGGTCCCATTCGACCGGCGGATCCGCAGCGTCCCACCGGGCGATGCGCCGGTTCATCGGAACGCTGAAGCCGACGGAGACGACGATCACCGTCAGGGCGGCCAGCACGGCAAGGCCGGCGTGCACAACGGCCCACAGCGGCCCGGTCGGCCACAGGATGAACAGGTAGCCGGCCGACATCAGGACGGTCAGCAACGTGATGCCGGTCATGTACCGCGTGGCCATGAGGGCGATGCGCTGATGCGCCTCGACGTAGGTGGAGCCGCCGACAGTCAACGTCGCCCGGCCGACGACCGCGTACATGAACGCCAGGCCTCCGGCGTTCAGACCGGACACGAGCACCGACAGACCCAGCCACGACGGGCCGATCACAGCTGGTTCGGTCACCACCACGCCGACCACGACCACGACCACGAAGCTCACCAAGGCCGCCACCGTGCGCCAGGCGTGAAAGCGATTGAACCGGTCCCGCTCGGCCGCCCAGTCAGCCGGCGGGCTGGTGGCGTCCCAGCGAGCGATGATCTTGTTGATGGGCTTGTTGCCGATTCGGGTGATGACGATGACGATCACGAAGCCGAGGGCCACCAGGGCGACCCAGGCCGGCGAGACCGTCGTGTCCTGAACCACCATCGCCACGCCGAGTGGCACCGTGGCGATCAGCGACGCACAGACCACGATGGGCATCAGCGGGTCGGCCTTGCGGTACAACGCCTGGTGCACGCGGACGAAGGTGCCCGACGACAGCTTCGGTGTCGCAGTGGCAACGGCAAAGCCCATGAATGCGAGCCCACCTGCGGTCAGTCCGACCAGGACGACGCTCACGAACAGCAATATTGCGGTCAGCATTTCTCTCCTCCAGCGTCTGTCGGCGGCCGTTCAGTTCGGAAGCTCGGCGGGCCGGGTGGCCAACTCCCGCAGCCGGCCCATCGCCTCCGGGGAGCCGACGACAGCGGCACAGCCACGTTCGTCGACGATCCCCAGGGCCGGCGCCTCGTCGGCCGCGGAGTAACCGAGGGGGGTGGTGACCCGACCTTCCCAGTCCAGGCCGAGACGCAGTCGCGACGCGCTGTCGTCCGGCAGTCCCGCCGCGGCGAGCCGGGCCTGCAACTGCTTGCGTTGGCCGGCCAGCCCGTTGCGGATCTCCCGTTCGGCGAGTCTGCGGACCAGCCGCGGAACCCCGACCAGGTGCGCGACCTGCACCAATGGAATGCCGGCCAGCGCTGGATCCTCCAGGATGCGGGCGGCGACCGTCCGGGCCGCCGGTCCGGACTTCTGATTCGCCAGCAGCAGGATCGTTCGACGCCCCGACTCTGCGAAAGACAGGGTGGCGCCATCGGTCGTCGGCAGCGTCACCGCCGCCAGGTTGATCACGGTCATGCGGTCAGACCTCCTCGAGGTGGTTGGAAAGGGTGGCTGGTCGGTCGGTTTCGGGTCGAACACGCCGGATGATCATTGAGCTGTTGAATCCGCCGATTCCCCGTGCGTTGACCATCGCGGTGTCGACCGCGGCCCGGCGGTGTCGCCTGACCAGATCGAGGTCGCACCCGGAGAAGGGAGTGTCCAGGTTGCCCACGGCGGGGATCACTCCGGTGCGGATGGACAGCACGGCGTTCACCACCGCCAGGGCCGAACCTCCGGCGGACAGCCGACCGATCCAGCCTTGCGGCGCAGTCACCGGCACCGGAACGGCGCGCTTCCCGAACACGTCGGTCAGGGCCGACGCCTCGAGCCGGTCGAGCTCCGGATCGCCGGCCCCGTCGGCAATGACGACGTCGATGTCCTCCGGCCCCAGACCGGCGTCGTCGAGGGCCCGGCGCATCGCTGCGGCGAAGAATCGGGCGTCCGGGGGTGCCGCCCGGTGATCGTGCGCGTCGTGCGTGGCGCCGTATCCGACGATCTCGCCGTACACCTGTGGTGCTTGACGGTCCGCGGCCCGCCCGGCGTCCTCCACCAGCAGGATCGCGCCGCCCTCGCCGGGCACGTAGCCTGTCGCGGCCGCGTCGAAGGGCTTGTAGGCCCGGTCGGGTTCGTGTTCGGCGGAGAGCCGGCCCGAGGTCATCTGGCAGGTCAACGCGTACGGGGTGAGCCCGGCCTCGGTGGCGCCGGCGAGCACCGCACCGGTGCCCCGCCGAATGATTCGCCGCGCCTGGGCCAGGCTGTCCAGACCACCGGCAGCCTCGGCGACGAGCACGCCGGACGGTCCCTTGGTGCGGTGCCGGATCGACGCCTGTCCGGTGCTCGCCGCATAGAACCAGGCGATCGATTGGTAGGCACTCACCGCCTCGGGGCCCTGAGTCCACAGGGCGGAGATCTCCCGCTGACCGAACTCGTTTCCGCCCGAGCCGGCAGCGAACACCACTGCGGTTCCGTAAGGGTCGCGGCCGGGTTCGGCCGGATCGAACCGCCCATCGGCGAGGGCCAGGCCGGTCGCCGCCAGGGCGAAATGCGTCCACCGATCGGTCTGGACGAGGATTCGGTCGTCGATGTAGTCGGCGGCGACGAAGTCGTCCACCTGACCGGCCAGGGTGGTGCGGTAGCCGCTGGCGTCGAACAGCTTGATGGGCGTCACGCACTGCCGGCCGGCAATCGTGGCCGCCCAGTGGTCCTCGAACCCGATCCCGCTCGGTGCGACGACCCCGATCCCGGTGATGACCGCTCGCGTCATCGTTTCCCTCCGTTGTGCAGGACGATGGCCGACTGGAATCCACCGAATCCGCTCCCGACCGACAGAACCGTGTTCACCGTGGCTTCGCGCGCGACCTTGGGGACGTAGTCCAGATCGCATTCCGGATCGGGCTGCTCGTAGTTCGCGGTCGGTGGAACGACGTCGTGCTCGATGCTCAGCGCGCAGGCGGCAATCTCGATCGCGCCGATGGCACCGAGCGAGTGGCCGACCATGGACTTGATCGAACTGATCGGCACGTCGTAGGCATGGTGTCCGAGACTCCTTTTGAACGCCGCGGTCTCGTGCCGGTCATTCTGCCGGGTGCCCGAGCCGTGGGCATTGACGTATCCCACCGCCGTCGGGTGCAGGCGCGCCTGGCCCAGCGCGGCGTCGATCGCCTGCGACATCTCGACCCCGTCGGGACGCAGCCCGGTCATGTGGAAGGCATTGCAGCGCGACGCGTAACCGCACACCTCCGCGTAGATATGTGCACCCCGCCGAACCGCCGCTTCGAACTCCTCGAGCACCAGGACCGCTGCCCCCTCTCCCAGCACGAACCCGTCGCGGGTGAGATCGAACGGGCGCGAGGCACTTTCGGGGCAGTCGTTGCGCGCGGTGGTGGCGCGGATCGCATCGAAGCAGGCAACCGAGATCGGCGAGATCGGTGCATCGGACGCACCGGCGATCACCACGTCCGCTTCGCCGTCCTGGATCAGCTGATGACCGTAGCCGACGGCGTCGATCCCGGACGTGCAACCGGTGGACACGACGGTGGCCGGACCGTGGGCGCCGAACTGGCGGGCCACCTCCGTCGCCGCCGAGCTGGGCACCAGGGCGTGGGCCAGGAATGACGACGCATAGGTCGGGTCCACCAACCAGTTCCGGCCGCCGTCCGACACGTTCACGAACTCGTCCTCCAGGCGCATGGTCGCGCCGACGGCGCTGCCGACGCAGACACCTACCCGGCCCCGATCGTCGCCGTCCATGGCCAGCCCGCTGTCGGCCACCGCCTCGCGGGCCGCGACCAGAGCGAACTGGATGAAGCGATCGTTGCGATGCACCTGTTGGCGGGTCAGCCCGGACGCGATCGGGTCGAAGTCGCATTCGGCCGCGACCTGCGAGCGGAACCGGCTCGGATCGAACATCGAGATCCGGCGGGTGGCCGTACGGCCCTCGGTGAGCCGCTCCCAAAATGCCTCGCGTCCTTGTCCTCCCGGGGCGACGACGCCGATTCCGGTGATCGCGGTGCGCCTCACGGGGCCGATCCCGGGCCGGCCGCGGGCTCATCCGGCAGCGATTCGGTGTCCACGTGTCCGAGATCTGGTCGCGGCGCCAGCGGGCTCAGATGGAAAACGCCGACGGCGACCTCCGGCCCGTCGTTGCGCAGCCGGTGGCGTACTCCGATCGGGATGAATAGTCCGGACCCGCCGGCCAGCTCGGACTCCTGCCCGTCGAGCCGGACCGTGATCCGCCCACTCACCAGGTAGAGGAACTCCTCCGAGTAAGGGTGGTAATGCTCGGTGACGACCTCGCCGGGACCGATGGTCACGGTGCCCATGAAGCCGGAGGTCGAGCCGACGGTGGCCGGCGACAACACCGTGCGGATGTCGCCGCCGCGACGCCGGTTGGCGGGAAGATCGGCCGCTCGAACGATACGGCTCAGTGCGGTGGTCATGTCGGTGTTCCTCTCTCAGCCGGCCGGACGGGCGTGGCGCCCATAGAGGCGGTCGCCGGCGAGCCGCTCCACCTCGTCCCTGATGTGGGCCTGCTGAACCGACGTGTTGCGGTTGATCCGATCGGTCATGGCGGCGTCGTCCACCGGGGAGTCCGCACGCATCGCGAATTCCTGGATCCAACGCATCAGGGTCCCGCCGTCGACCGGTTCGTAGGTCCAGGTGATGTCCATGCGCTCGAACCATCCCGGCTCTATGCGCCGGGCGGTGACTGTCCGGCGCTCCGCGTCCAGCGTTCGCTCGGAGACCCACGACCAGGTGTTTCCGTTCTCGTCGGGGTGCATGGTGAGCCGGAACCGGAAGGTCGCACCGTCCTGTTCCAGGATGTCGACGGAGGCGTACTCGGTGAACAGCGTCGGCCAGCGGCCCAGATCGTTGGTCAGTTCCCACACGTCGGCCAGGTCCGCGGCGATGACGACCGCATTGTCGGTGCGGCTCATCAGGCGGCCGTCGCGGTGGAGTCGACGGCGTCGACGATCTCGCCCAACGTGTAGCTCTGGGCCCGGTCGTCGGGGAGTTCCACTCCGAACCGGCGCTTGAGCTCGCCCTGCAATTGCAGGAAGGCCAGCGAGTCGAGGTCGAGGTCGATGAACAGCAGCTCCCGACGATCGGTGCGCTGATGGGCCGGCAGGCCGGCCTTCTGGCTCAGCAGATCCATGAGGTCAGACATGGTGAATGGCACGGACATTCCTTCCTTCGGGCGGGCGAGGGTGGCCGGATCTCGGCGATCCGAAAATAGTGAGGGTTCTTCCTCGAGGTGTTATTCAGCGGTCCATGAATAGAATTCGTGGGCGATCGCATCCTGGGGGGAGCGCCAGGATGCGGGGTCGTACGGCCTGATGTAGGGATCCAGGTCGGCGCTGATGCGACGGAATGCGGGCAGCGACCTTGCCCCTCGAAGGGCCTGCTCCGCGTCCTGGCGCATCTCGACGACGTGAATGTAGACGTCGTTCAGAGTGTAGAGAGACCTTGTGGATACGCCGATCTCGTGCGGAAGCGAGGTGGCATCCGACTGGGCGAATATCTCCGCGACATGCTCCTGGGCGCCGGGCCGGATGCGCGCGACGATCAGCGTTCGATTCATGTGGTTCCCCCCGGTTCGATGACTACCGACGCAGATCTGTCGGCCCTCCCGGGTGATACGTCCCTTTCCGTGACGGCCTCGAAATTCACCCGTTCGAAGACGGAATGGGTGAGTGAGGTATCAATCGGGCCCCGTCCCGATCTGCACCACAACCGATTCTCCACAACGAGAACCATCAACGAGGGGGCGCCAACCGTGACTTACGGCAGACACCACGTTCGCACCGTCTTGATCACCGAGCCCGCCGACGTGGTCGGCGAAGCCTTGATCGCACGGCTCCGCCGGGCGCCGGGCCGCCGGCGCCTGGTCACGATCGGACTGGGTGATGACCATCAACCGGCGGCGGCGCCCGACCATACGATCGGGTGCCGCGCTGATGCCCCGGAGTTCGGCGCTGCCCCGGTGGATTATCGGGCCGCGGTCAGCCTGGTGGACGTCGTCGTGCACATCGCGCGGCGGCCGGCCGGCACACCGGCGGGGCAGGGACACGACGCTTTGCGCGAGGTCATCGACTTCGCCCGGCGGGCCGACGCCGGACTTGTGTATGTCAGCACTGCCTTCCCCGACGACCCGGTCACCGGACCACTCGGACCGCCGAGCCCGGTGACCGAGAACCAGCTGTTGGCGGACAGCGGTGTGCGGCACGTGGTCATCCGGACCTCGCTGGTGACCGGAGCGATCGAACCGTCGGAAGACCGATCCGGAGCCCCCGACGACACCGTCCGGATGCTGTCCGCCCTCCTCGAACCGGCGGAATCACGTGAACGGTCGTTCGCGGGCCACCGGCTGGATGTGGTCCCTGTCGATATCGTTGCGGACGCCATCGTTCGGCTGATCGACCATGGGGTGTCCTCGGGCGAATTCTGGTTGACCGCCGGCGAGCAGGCACTGACTCTGGGCAGCGCCATCCGGCTGCTTCGGGGTCAGGGACACGCGATCGCGCGCGCAAGCCGGCCCGATGCCGGGTTCGATCCCGACCGGCTGGCTGAGCGAGTGCTGCAATGCCGCCCGTTGGAGAGTTCGCTCGGCGACCGGTTCGTGACCGCGCTCAGCGAACTGGGCGCATTGGGGCTGGCCCCCCTGCCGGACGCGCGGGACACCTTGCTGCGCGCGCTCGGGCTGGCGCCTCGCCGCACGCTGATCGAGGCGGATGTGACGCGGTGACGATGATCAAGGTCGACGATGTGGCGGTCGTCTTCGAAGGCACTCGTCGGTTGCGATGGGCAACTCCGACGGGATTGTCGACGACGCCGCCGCGCTGCCGGGATCAACGGGATCAACGGGATCCCATTGTCCTGCGGCTGTGGCCCGATGTCGGCGCAGGGTCCGAACTGCGGCTGTGGGTCCGCAGCTGCGGGCGCACGCTGGTCGTCTTCGAAGGATTCGACCGACCGGTCGCGGTACCCGGGCACCGCCGGCTCGTCCTGCCGGCCGGCGTGGTCGAACACACCGACCGGACGCCCGAGGTCGGACGTGTGCACGATCGCCTGCTGTCGGTGCGACCATTCACCTGGCTGCCGGCCGAACACCGGTCGCGCGGAAGCGACTTCCTCGCGCAAGCCGGGGCGATCGACAGTGGGGTCCACCCCGGCCTGCCGGGGCCTGTCGTCGTCGTGGAGGAGGACCTCATCGGCACGTCCTGCCCGGTGCGCTTCCTCTTTTCGCGCCGACCGCTCGGACTGGGTGAGTTCCGCGAGGTGATCGCCCGCCTGTACCGCCCCAAGGAGGTGGGCCGGGAGCGGCCGGCGGCGCCCCGACACCTGGCCGACCTGCAGCAACGGGCGGCCTGAGCGCTCCGCAGGGACCCGGCTGGGGCTATACCGTCGCCGTCGCCGGCACCGCCAGACGTTGGAGCATCGCGTCCTTGATCGCCGGGCGCAGCCCGAAGACGAGGAGGAAGCCGGACTCCCGGTAGAGCCGGCCGGCGTGCTGGTCGGCCAGCACCGAGCGGCTGCCGGTGTGCACCACCAGCCGGGCCGCGGCCCGCGCGGCGAGCAGGCTGGAGGTGGCCCGGGCATCGGGCACCTCGTCGCCTCGAGGTCGGAGGGGTCGCCGAGCAGCCGGGCGCACCGTCCGGCCACGCCGAGCGCAAGGAACCCGTTCATCACCGTGCCGGCGACCTGGGACGCGACGAACGTGTCGAGTGGTTGGGTGTGACCCAGCCGGTCGCCCGGCACGAAGTGGTCGGCGAACCGCAGCGAGACGGTGCGGCTGGCCTGCACCGCGAGCAGGTGGGAGTCGTGCGCGACCAGGCTGCCCGAACCGGCGGCGTCCACGATGAAGAAGTGCAGCAGCCCGCGGTCGTCGACGGCGCCGACGAGCAGGACGTTGACCAGCCCCCACCCGGTCACCCAGGGCGATTCGCCGGAGAGTCGGTAACCTCCGGGGACCGGCCGGACGTGGATCAGGTCGGGACGGGCCATCGCCAGGCCGGCCCGAACCCGGCCGCCGGCAAGGGGCTGCAACCACGCCGCCCGCTCCCGTTCGCCGGCGACCCCGGCCACCGCCATCAACGGCGCCAGGTGCTGAAGCCAGACGAATGCGGTCGTCAGGCATCCGCCGGCAAGGGCGGCGACGACGTCGGCGACGATCGGGAATCCGGCCGGTCCGACCCCCCCGAACTCGGGCGGGGCGGCGACGCCGTAGAAGCCCTCGTCGGCCAGCAGGTCGAGATGGGCGGTCGGCACCTGGTCCGCCCGCTCCACGGCCATGGCCGCTGGAAACAGGACATCGTCCGCGATGCGCTGGGCCCGAGGCACCCAGCCGAATTCGTCGTCCATTCTGACCATTGTGTCAACCAATCGGGCCAGTCGGTGCACATCTGAGCGCAACGAGTTCACCCATTTTGAATGATTTTTTCTCCTGGTTGGCGCAACTGCCCCGCGTTGCCGTATTTGCCGGCTCCGAGCCGCCGCGTCGACTCTGGGACAGTGGTGAGGTGCAGATCGGGATCCTCGGGCCGCTTGCGGTGCACGCCGGCGACCGTCCGGTCGCCGTCACCGGGACCCGGCTGCGGGCGCTGGTCACCCGGCTGGCCGCCGACGCGCCGGCGCCGGTGTCGATCGCCGAGTTGGTCGACGCGGTGTGGCCGGGGGCGCCGCCCGTCGATCCCACCAACGCACTGCAATCGTTGGTCTCGCGGGTCCGTCGCGCCCTGGGTGACGCGACCAGGGTCGAACCGGTCCCCGGCGGGTACCGGATCACCGTCGACGCCGCCGACGTCGACCTCGCGGTCTTCGCCGCACTCGTGGCCGAGGGGCGCCGCGACCTCCAGCAGGCGCGCCCGTCCGATGCCCAGGAGCATCTGGCCGGTGCGTTGGCGCTGTGGCGCGGCGAGCCACTGGTCGACGCCGCGGACGGCCCGTACGCCACTGCCACCCGGGCTCGCCTGTCGGAGCTGCGGCTGGCCGCGCAGATCGACCTGATCGAGGCCCGGTTGCAGCTCGGGAGGGCCGCCGAGGTGGTCGCCGACCTGGAGCAGCTCGTTGCGGCCCACCCGCTGCGCGAGCGCCTGGCCGGGCAACTGATGCGAGCACTGGCCCTGACCGGCCGCCAGGCCGACGCACTGGCCGTCCATGAACGGCTCCGGGACCGGCTGGCCGGCGAGTTGGGTGTCGATCCGGGCGCCGAGGAACAGGCGGTGCACCTGGCCGTGTTGCGCGGCGAGATCGTCCCGCCGGCAGCGCCCGCCACCCCGGGGACGAACAATCGGCCGGACCGGCGTCGCACCAACCTTCGGGTCCCGCTGACCCGGCTGATCGGCCGGGACGAGCAGGTGCGCCGGATCGGCGAGCTGCTCGCCGATGGACGGCTGGTCACGGTCGTCGGGCCGGGCGGCGCCGGGAAGACGCGGTTGGCCCAGGAGGTCGGCGCGATGATCGCGGCCGACCGGCGGGACGGGGTGTGGCTGGTCGAACTGGCCTCGGTCACCGACCGCAAGGGCATCGTCCCGGCGATGATCGGCGCCCTCGGGCTGCTGGATACCCGGGCCGTCGACCGCCGGACCGAGCGCACCGCCCGGGACTCCACCGACTACCTGTTCGACGTCCTCGCCGACACCGACTGCCTGCTGGTGGTGGACAACTGCGAACATCTCATCAACCCCGTCGCCGAACTGATCGACGCCCTGCTCGCCCGCAGCCCCGGACTGCGGGTGCTGGCCACCAGCCGCGAGCCGTTCGGCATCGTCGGCGAGTCGTTATGCCTGGTTCCGCCGTTGGGTCTGCCGCCGGTCGGGGTCGCCGCGGACAACGCCGCGGACTATCCGGCGGTCCGCCTGCTGGTCGAACGCGGCCGGGCGGTCGCCTCCGGATTCGAGGTGTCGCCGGCCAACGTCAACGAGGTCGTCGAGATCGTCCGGCGACTCGACGGGTTGCCATTGGCCATCGAACTGGCCGCCGCGCGGCTGCGGGTGATGCCGATCGGAGAGATCGCGACCCGCCTGTCCGACCGGTTCCGGTTGCTGACCGGTGGCAGCCGGACCGCGATGCCGCGGCACCGCACCCTGCGGGCGGTGGTGGAGTGGAGTTGGGGGCTCCTGCGCGACGACGAACGGCTGCTGGCCGAGCGGCTCGCCGTGTTCCCGGCCGGCGCAAACCTGGACGCGGCCACCGAGGTGTGCGCGGACGCCCGGCTGCCCGCCGATGACGTCGGCGACCTGGTCCTGTCGCTGGTCGACAAGTCGTTGCTGACCGTCGTCGATGGGCCGGCCACCCGGTACCGGATGCTGGAGACCATCCGCGAGTACGGGGTGGAACGGCTCTCCGAACGGGGTGAGGTCGCGGCGGTGCGGATCGCGCACGCGCGGCACTACGCCGACCTCGCGCACCGGATGGACCCGCTGCTGCGCACCGCCGACCAGCTCGACGCGATCGCCACGATGACCGCCGAACGGGACAACATCGCCGCAGCACTGCGGTATCTGGCCGAGGCGGACGACCCGGTCGACCGCGCGGCGAGCCTGGGGCTGGCCATGGACATGGCCTGGTTCTGGCAGATGACCGGGGCGATCGCGGAGTCGATGGCCGCGCTGACGCTGGTGCTGACCGCCTGCCCGGACCATCCCCACCGGCCGTGGGCGGCGGCCATGCTGTTCCTGCTGAACTCGTTCGAGAACGCGGACGGCGATCTGCAGGCGGCTGCCGTCCGGGCCGAGAGCCGCCGCCTGGCCCGCCTGATGATCGCCGGTTCGGCGCCGCCGAACAATGGATTCTCGATGATGCCCACCATCCTGGCGCTGTTCGGCAACGACCCGGAGACCGCCGACCGGGCCATGGGCGCCGAGTGGGCGACGGCCGACGAATGGTCGCGGTCGGCGCTGGCCATGGGCCGGGCCCTGTTCGCCGAGAACGACGGCCGGCTGCCCGACCTGCGCGTCGAGATCGACCAGGCGTTGGCCGGTTTCGCCAGCATCGGGGATCGCTGGGGCCTGTCCTCGATACTGACCACCCGAGGGAATCTGCGGGCGATGGACGGCGACGTCGCGGGCGGGATCGCCGACTACGAGCGGGCCCTCGCCCTGGCCGGCGAACTGGGCTCGGCGCAGGACGAGGCGATGGTCCGGGTGCGGATGGCCGCGCTGCTGATGCGGGCCGGCGAGCTGGCCCGGGCCTCGGCGATGATCGACGACGTTCGTGACCTGATGCCGCCCCGGACCGGGGGGTTCGACCGCGAGCTGTTCGTCTCCGGCATGGCGGCGATGGTCAAGCTGCTCGCCGGCGACCTGGCCGGGGCGGCGGACCTGGCCGCCCGGTTGCGGGCGGACCGGGAGCACCGCGTCCAAGAATTGCGGGAGGGACATGCCATGGCGGTCGTCTGCGGGAGTACCGCGATCGTCGCCGTGCACGTCGGCGAGATCGACGAGGCCGTCGCCGACCTGCGCGTCGGCTTTCCCATGGCCCTGACCACGCAGGACATGCCGGTCATCGCCACTGTCGGCGTGGCGGTGGCCTGGGTCGTTGCGGCCCAGGGCGCGCCGGCGGTCGCGAGCCGGGCGCTGGGCGCCGCTGCCCGGCTGCGCGGCGGCGACGACCCGTTCGATCCGATGGTCGCGCGGCTGACGGAGCGCCTGCGCGCGGACCTCGGGTCCGGCTACGACGCGGCCTACGCGCAGGGCAAGGTGCTGGACCGTGAGGACGCGATCGCGGCGATCGACCCCGACCGGGTCCTGATCGTCGATCCGGTCGGCTCGACCTGACCCATTCACCGGCCGAAACTCGACAACCAGAAGGGCTCCCCGACCGGACGAAACCAGTGGTCGGGGAGCCCTTCTGCGTGTTCGTGCCTCAGACCCGGCGGCGGTACCCGCGCAGCGCGAGCGGCACGAAAACCACCAGCAGGACGGCCATCCAGACGAACGTCCACATCAGGCTGGTGGCCACCGGCCCGCCGACCATCAGCCCCCGCATGGTGGTGACGAGCTGGGAGATCGGGTTGAAGTTGGCAAAGGCGGCCAGCCAGCTCGGCATGGTCGTCGTCGGCACGAACGTGTTGGACGCGAACGACAGTGGCAGCACGATCAGGAACATGATGCCCTGCACCGCGCCGGACGTCCGGGCCTTCATCCCGACGAACACCGAGATCCAGCAGAAGCACAGCGCGAACGCGATCGCCAGCAACACCGCGGCCACCGCCGCCGCGGCATTGGTCTCCACCCGGAAGCCCATGATCATGCCGAAACCCAGGGTGACCACGCACAGGATGAAGTACCGCGCGATGTCCGCCGTCACCGCGCCGACCAGCGGCACGGAGCGGCCGATGGGCAGCGAGCGGAACCGGTCGAAGACGCCCTTCTCGATGTCGGCGTTCAGGTTCTGCCCGAGCGCGACGCCGGCCATCGCGATCGACTGACCGAGCAGACCGGGTAGCAGGAATTGCAGGTAGTCGGACGAGCTGCCGGCGATCGCCCCACCGAAGATGTAGGTGAACATCAGCAGGAAGATGATCGGCTGCAGGGTGACGTCGATCAGCGCCTCGGGGGTGCGCCACATCTTCAGCAGGCTGCGCTTGGCCAGCGAGAACGTGTGCCGCGGATAGGCCAGCGCGCCCGCGGCCGGGGTCTCGCTCGGGGTGGGAGCGGCCGCGTGGCGGCCGCTCGCCGGGGTGGTCGTGACCGTCGTCATGCGGCCACCTCCTTGCTGGTGTCGATGGTGATCTCGGAACCGACGCGTTGGCCGGTCAGCGTCATGAAGACCTCGTCCAGCGTGGGCAGGTGCAGGGACAGTTCGGTGACGCCGATGCCCGCCTCGGCGAGCCGGCCGACGGTCGCGGCCAGGGCCAGCTCGCCGGTGTCCACCGCGGCGGTCAGTTCGTTCCGGCCGGTCGGCTCGGGGGTCCGGCCGGCAATCTCGGTGAGCACGGAGGCGACGTCGTCCAGCCGGTCGGGGTCCGTCGGCCGGACCCGGATACGTTGACCGCCGATCGTCCGCTTCAACCCCTCGGGGGTGTCGTGAGCGATCACCCGGCCGCGGTCGATGACGCTGATCTCATCGGCCAGCGCGTCGGCCTCCTCCAGGTACTGGGTGGTGAGCAGGACGGTGGACCCGTCGGACACCAGGCGGCGGACGACGTCCCACATGTCCTCCCGCTTCGCCGGGTCCAGACCGGTGGTGGGCTCGTCCAGGAAGATCACTCGCGGCCGGCCGACCAGGCTGGCGGCCAGGTCCAGGCGTCGCCGCATGCCGCCGGAATACGTCTTCGCGCGGCGCCCGGCGGCGTCGGCCAGCCCGAACCAGTCGAGCAGCTCCCGGGCGCGGGCCTTGGCGTCGCGGGTCGACAGGTTGAGCAGCGTGCCGATCATGACCAGGTTCTCGATGCCCGTCAGGTCCTCGTCGACGGAGGCGTACTGGCCGGTGAGGCCGATGGTGCGGCGCACCTTGCCGGCCTCGGAGACGACGTCGAACCCGTCGACCCGGGCCGTGCCGGCATCCGCCCGGAGCAGCGTGGCCAGCACTCGGACCGCCGTGGTCTTGCCGGCGCCGTTCGGCCCCAGTACGCCGAGCACGGTGCCCTCCCGGGCGGCGAGATCGACTCCGTCCAGCGCCTGCGTCTTGCCGAACGCCTTGCGCAGGCCCTCGGCCTCGATAATGAAGCTCATAGGGGACCCCTTCCTCGATGTCTCGTTGCTGTCCGACACTCACCCTGCCCGGGGGCCCTGACATCCGGCGCACATCCCGCTGGCATGTGGTGTCACCGATGGTGTCAGTGGTGTCAGCGAGGCGACCACCGGTGATCAGCGGCCGCCGTATGCCCGCGGGTGCGTCGCCGCGTAGGCGTGGAACAGGGCGTCGCGGGTGGCGACGCCGCCCCGGGTGGCCGGCACCAGCAGGTGTCCGGCCAGGGGGGCGCCGGCGTGGTGCGGGCGGAGCCGTCGGCGGTGAACCCGCTCGTACTCGCGCAGTGCGACGGCGACGTCATCGGGTTGTTGCCGCAGGTGCGCGGCCAGGGTCGCGGCGCCCACGACGGCCATGCTCGATCCCTCGCCGAGCAGGGAGACGCAGCCGGCCGCGTCACCGACCAGCACGGTCCGCCCGCGCGACCAGCGATCCACCCGGATTCGGCTGACCCCGTCGAAGTAGATGTCGTCGGCGGTACGGAACCGGTCGAGGAATTCGGGTACGCGCCACTGCATGCCGTCGTACGTGGTGGTCAGCAGGTCGAGTCGAGCACCGGGGTCCCGGGTGGCCTCGGCCGGGAACCGGGCGTGTCGGAAGATGAAGGCCGCGCCCTCCCGTCCGTTCGTCGGATGCAGGATCGCGGCCCGCCCGGGCGCTCCGTGGATGAGCACCGTCCGCGGGTCGGCGGCGGGCGCGCCGAGCATGAGCGTCGCGATGGACAGGCCGAGGTGGGTGGCGAACCGCTGCTCCGGACCGAACGCGAGACGTCGCACCGTCGAGTGGAGGCCGTCGGCGCCGATGACGAGATCGAACCGTTGCGCGGGACCGTGCTCGAACGCTACGTCCACGCCGCCGGCGTCCCCCCGCAGGCCGGTCACGGTGTCGTCGTAGCGGAACTCGGCCTGGTCGCGGGCGGCGGCGGCCAGGATCGCGGCGAGGTCGCCGCGCGGGATCTCGATCGCCCGCGGTCCGCTCTGGGTGGGGATCCAACCGATCAGGGCGCCGTCGGCGTCGACCGCGGCGAGCCGGGTCGTTCTCGTCGCGCGGGCTCGGATCGGCGGCAGCAGGCCCATCCGCTCGACCACCCGCAGGGCCGGCCCGCGGACGTCCACCGGGCTGCCGCTGGAGCGGTGGCCGCCGGAGCGCTCCACGACCGTCACGGCGAGCCGACGCCGGCCCAGCAGGCACGCGACCGTCGAGCCGGCGATGCCCGCCCCCACCACCAGCACGGTGCGGATGCTCACCCCACCATCCTTACCCCGCGCCGGTGGTTTCGTGCTGCGCGCTGGTTGCCGGCAGACGTGCGGCGATAGCCTCGCCGCCATGAGCATCAAGGTGGAACCCGACGACCTGCCGCGAGTGCTGGGTGACTTCGACGCCGGTTACCTGTTGACCGTGGATCCTGTGGGGTCCCCGGCGCGGGTGAAGGTGGTGTCGGTGCGGCCGTCGCTCGCCGACGGCCGGCTGGTGATCACTCGGCCCGGGCGGGGATCCATCGCGAACGCCCGGGCGAACCCGGCCGTCACGGTCGTCTGGCCGCCGCGCGAGCCGGGCGGGATGTCATTGATCGTGGACGGCAGTGCCGAATGCGAGGGGGAGGACCTGCGGGTGACGCCGGCGAGCGGGGTGCTGCACAAGCCGGCCTGAACACCATCTCGCCTGGCCCCGGTGCGGCGGTATTCACGTTCGCCTCCGCCGGTGCATGTCGCGATGCGGTTGCGTCGTTCTGGTCTGCCCCTGGCCGAGCGAGCCGGGCGGCCGCCGAGCGTGCGACGGGGCCAGCGCATCCACGATTGACCCGTCGGCGAGAACCGTGTGGTCACCGGCCGACGTATCAACTGGCATGAATGGAAAATCAGTTGTGTACGAGCCGGCCGGCACTACTCTCAAGAGTGTCGGGGGTGGTGCCGAACGGACGTTGATCGATGCGATGCCAAAGGCATCGTCGGTTGCGAGAGAATCTGCATTCAGTGACAGCGACTCGGTGGGGGGCGCTCCGTGAAGATCTTCGTTTCCTATTCGCGCGACGACAAGCCGGCTGCCGACCGCATCAGCGCTCTGCTGGCGGAGATCGATCACCAGCCCTGGGCCGACCGGCACCTATCCGGGGGCCAGTTGTGGTGGGACGTCATCATTCGGGCCATTCAGGAGTCCGACGTCATGATCGTGATCCTGTCCCCCGCCTCGTTGGCATCCCAGGCGTGTCGCTTCGAGCGGGACTATGCCAACCGGCTGGGAAAAAGCATTCTACCGATCATGATCGCCCCGATATCCGTGTCCGCCCTCCCGGCGGACCTCAGCATGGTTCAACTGGTCGACGCGACCACCGCCGACATCGGCAGCGAGACGGCAGCCCTGGTCCGGGCACTGAATCGGCTGCCGCCGGTACGGCCGTTGCCGCGCCCATTGCCATCACCTCCGCCGATTCCGCTGTCCTATCTGTCGAATCTGAGCGATCAGATCGATCTGGGACGGCAACTCTCGTACGAAGAGCAGATCGCCATCGTGAACCAATTGCAGAATGCTGCGCGGTCGGAGGATCTCGACGAGCGGCGCGGTGGTGTTGCGCTCCTCAGCCGGCTGCGTAGCCGCCGGGACATCTACGCCGACACCGCTCAGCACATAGAACGAATTCAGTTCGCAGCGGGACCGGCTGCGTTCCCAGCCGCGATGAACGACAATCGGGTCGGTTCGAACGGATCCGCAATGGCTGCTGGGCCCGGTGCCGGGCAGAATCTCGTTCGGCCGGCGACCGGTACAACGACGACGGTCAAAGTCTTCGCCTGGATCGGCGGAATTGTGGTGGCCTTGATCGTCTTTGGGGCCATTGCAGGCGGCATGTCAGGGGGCGCTGCGGGCGGAACCGACGTGTGCCAGGACCAGTTCGGGAATTACTACACGTGCTGACCACCTGCCCGGCCTGCGGGGGAGTTGGGACGCTGCCTTCATAGTCGGGTCCCCCCCGCGGGGGTGACGGTGGTGTCGGTGCGCGCGTTGCTCGCTCCCACTACCCGGCGAAGTGTTCGGCGACAACCTGTTCGGCGACCTTCCGGCCCACTTCGCGGAGTTCGTCCAGGTGGTCGACCGAGTCGAGGGCCTGGACGTGCCGGGCGCGAATGCGGCCCAGGTCGTTCTCCTCGAGCCATCGTGGCGTGAGCTCGGCGTGTCGCCCCAC
The DNA here is from genome assembly GCF_044224575.1 of Nakamurella sp. Lineage (GTDB taxonomy): Bacteria > Actinomycetota > Actinomycetes > Mycobacteriales > Nakamurellaceae > Nakamurella. The sequence goes on along the minus strand of NZ_JBGAKE010000017.1, from coordinate 66,072 downwards.
CTGTCCTTGCCGCTCGTCAGGCCCGGTCCGGCAGCACATCGGTGACCGTGATGCCCCCTCCTCGAATTCGGACAAAGGGAAATCGTCACGGACATTCCGATCGGCCGCAATCCGGTTACGGGGTTACAGTCGGCCGGTGATCGTGGCCTACGCGGGACGTCGCATGAGGTCTCTCGAGGGCAATCCCGAGGTGGTCGGGATTCGGGTCCGACGGTTGCTGGCCGGGTTGGCGCCCTCGGCCGTGGTGGGCGCCGCCGCCGACGGAGCGGACTTGCTGGTGCTGGAGGCCGCGTTGGCCCTCCCGGACGGCCCCGCGGTGCATGTGGTGCTGCCGACCACCCGCCAGATCTTTCGCGAGGACTCCGTGGAATCCGGGTCGCGCCATCGTTTCGACAACGTGGTGGCGGAGGTGCTGAAGCGCGGCGGAACCGTGGAGACGCTCGATCTGGAACCCGGGGAGGGGGCGTATCGCCGGGCGAATCAGGTCATTCTGGACCGCGCCGCCGAGCTTGCCGAGGGGGATCAGCGGTGCGTGGGGCTGGTGGTGGCCGCTCCGGGCGAGGGTCGGATGATCGACGATCTGCTGCACCGGTCGGCTCTGACCGGCACGCCGGTCTTGCGGATCGATCCGACCGTTGACATCCCGAGCCGGCCGAAGTGCTTCATCCTCATGCCCTTCGGGGTCAGGACCGATGCGGAGCGCAGGTTCGAGGTGGACTGCGATCTGGTGTACTCCAAGATCCTGGTGCCGACCCTGGAGAACGCCCAACTCGACTACGAACGCGCGGACGCGCAGATCGACTCGGGAATCGTGCTTGAGCCGATGATCGAGTCACTGGCCCGGGCCGACCTGGTCATCGCCGATCTGCAGACCGGGAACTTCAATGTCGGCTGGGAACTCGGCCTGCGCCACCTGCTTCGGCCGGGTCAGACGATACTGATCGGCCCGGCCGGCACGAGGGCGCCGTTCGACGTGTCCGCCCTGCGGCACGTCCGCTACCGCGACGACGCGGCCGGCATCTCCGACGACGCGGCCGTCGAGGCATGGTCGGCCCTGGGCGGGTTCGTCGCCCGGGCCGGCAAGCGACCGGCCAACGATTCGCCGTCCAGTCGGTGATGGAGGTTGCGCGGTGGGGGCTGGTGCGCCGACGCACGGTTCCCGACAACCGGTGGGAGTCGACGCGCCACTCCTTGACACTGGCCCGGGAACTGCGGGACGCCGACCTGATGCGCGTCAACGTCGTCGCGATCGACGTCACCCTGGCCGTCGGCGACGGTGATGTGCGGTCCGCCGCCCAGGCCCGCGAACTGCTGCCGGTCGTCCGGGTCGCATCGGGTCTCGCCCTGGCCAGACCCGATGAACGTTACTGGGCCGCTGCAGCTATCGCCGAATGCTTGCTCCATCGGGTCATCCTGGAATCCGCCGGTGATATTGACGCCATCCGGTTGGCCTTTCAGGCCGCCGGCCAGGTGCGCCCGCCCGATGGGCATCTGTGCAGCACCTTTCGGCAGTTGGATTTCCTTGGTGTGCTGAACCTGCCGACCGCGCCGCTCGAGGCCGCGCGGAAGGGTCTGTTCGAGGGCGCCGGATGGGCGCTGGAGGTGGAGCCGTGATTCACCGCGTTGCCGTCCACGGTGGCTCGAGTCTTGATGGCCACGTTGCCCGGTTCGCGCGTTGCCTCGGTCAGGCGATCGCCACGGATACCAGGCTGACCCTGGTCACCGGCGGCTTCAGCGACCGGGTCTCCGGTGAGGGAGCCGACGCCGATCCGAACGAGGCCAGGCTGACGTCCACCGACTACGAGGCCGTCGAGGGCGCGCGGGAAGTCCTCGGCGCTGGGCAGCGGAGCGAAGCCGAGTGGATCGAGACCTGGCTGCCCTCGGAATTCAACCGCGGCTCCGATGACGCCCGCTACTTCCGGGCGGGAGCGGTCAGGAGCATAGACGGCGCCACACCCCAGGCCCGGCGATTCGTGCTGGTCAAAGGCGTCGATGCCGTCGTCACCGTTGAAGGAAAGGCCAATACCGCTCAGGTGCTCGACCTTGCTCTCGCGATCAACCGGAGCGCCCTGCCCCTCCCCTTCACCGGGGCGGCCTCGGCCTCGGCACGATACTGGCGGAGAAATCGCCCGCAGATCCAGAAGTGGTTCAAGCTGTCTGACGACGAGTGGAACGGGCTCGAGGCAGTCGATCTCGGCTCGCTGGACGGTGCGGCGATGACCGAACTCGCCGAACGGGTCCTCACGTATCTCTGGCGCGGGATCGAGCGGCGATGCCTGGCGCTCCTCCCCTTCGATGGAGAATCCAAGGAGTTCTTTGCCGGCGTTGTCCAGATGGTGATCGAGGATGAAGGACTGGTGGTCGATCGGGTCGACCTCGAACCCGAGGGTGGTGAGATCTACGACAAGTTCACCCGATCCCTGGCCGCCGCGGACGTCGTTCTCGTCGACATCACGGGATTCAACCGGAACGTCATGTACGAACTGGGTCACGTCCATGCGAAAGGCGTCTCGCCCCTGCTCTACCAGCGCGTGGCGATCGATGTCGACCCGGCGGAGATACCGTTCTACCTCAAGCCACATGCGATCGTGACCTTCGAATCAGGCGCCGGGCCGACGCTGGTGGAGGACTTTCGAGCGCGGCTACGCAAATATGTGCGGAAGATCCTGCCGGATCGGCCCGATCGATCGGTCGATGAGTAGAAGGAGGTCAGCAGGTAGTCCTCAGCCCGCCCCATCAACGTGCATGCGGTGGCGGATGGCCGACTGGAGTACTTCGGTGTCGATCGCCGACAGGCGCCGGAACTTGATGCAGTAGCCCGTGATGGTGGCCTTCCCGATCGAGGCCCCGTAGGTTCGCATCAGAAAACTCTTGTCGTCGAGTCCGAGCACGTAGACCGATATTCCGGACGTGTTGGCGCTCAGGCCGATCCGGTAGAACTCCCGCGACGACCCGTCGGCGTAGCTGATCGGATAGACGCCGTAGCCGATGTTGGGGTTGGCGACCACCTTGCCGCTTTCGTTCCGGCCGTCGTTGAACCACAACCGGCAATCGGGATACTCCGCGACCATGTGCGCGTGCAACCGGCGGAGATCGGCCTGCTTGGGCTCGGGATGACTCGCGAGGTAGGCCTCGATCTGTGCGGGGATATCCGTCACGGCCCAGATGCTATGCCCCAGGGCGTCCGTGCCGGGACTCGTCGACGCGACCCGGCACCCGGCATGCAGGTGGACGGGCAGATCATCGCTTCCGGGCGGAGACCAGCAGGTACTCCCACTCGGAGACGAAGGTGCCGTCGGTGGCGAGGTTGAATTCCTCGGCGAGGGCGACGAGATCGGCCCGGAACGCGGCCCGGCCGGCGTCGTTCAGCTTCCCGGCGGCCTTCAGGGTGGGTCCGTAGTTCGCGAGGAAGAAGTCGGCGAAGTGCTCGGCCCCGAGGAACCGTTGCCGCACGGCGGTGGTCCAGGTGCGCAGGTCGTCGACCTGCCCGCCGAACAGTTCGGCCACCACGCGCGGATCTCCCCAGCGGGTGGGCGGCAGGGCGCCGGCCGGCGGCGCGACGTGGCGCCCGACGGTCTGCAGCATGCGCCCGACGAAGCCCGACGGTGTCCAGTTGGCCATGCCGATCCGGCCGCCGGGGCGGCAGACCCGGACCATCTCGTCGGCGGTCTGCTGGTGGTTCGCGGTGAACATGGTGCCGATCGCGGACAGCACGTAGTCGAACCGGCCGTCGGCGTACGGCAGCGCTTCCGCGTCGCCGACCTCGAAGGTGATGTCCAGGCCCTCGGCGGCCGCCCGGCGGGCGGCGGTGTCGACGAGTCCGGCGACATAGTCGATCCCGGTGGTCGGGCAGAAACCCCGGGCGGCCGCGATAGCGACGTGACCGGTGCCGGTGGCGACGTCGAGGACGGTGCGGCCCGGGACCAGATCGACCGCCGCGACGAGCTCGTCGGCCAGCGGTTCGGTGATCCAGGCGATCCTCCCGTAATTGCCGCTGCTCCAGGTCTGATGTTGCCCGGTCTTGAGCGCCACGAGATCGGGTCCGGCAGCGGTGCTGGTCGTCATGGTGACTCCTGACAGTGACGTGGCCGGCGGTTCCGGCCCGGTGACGTCACTGAGCGTGCTCCCGGGACCGCGGTGCTGGTCAGTGCGGGTTTTGTAGTGATCCACTACAAGATCTGGAGTGAACGAGGAGCGTGGGCATGACCCAATACGGCCAGTTCTGCCCGGTGGCCAAGGCGATGGAGCTGCTCGACGAGCGATGGACCATGCTGATCGTTCGTGAGCTGATCGCCGGCAGCCGCACCTTCGGCGACCTGCAGCGAGGCGTGCCGAAGATGTCGCCCACGCTGCTGACGACCCGATTACGGACCCTGGCCCGCGCCGGGGTGATCGACCGGCACGAGCAGGGTAAGCGGGTGTATTACACACTCACCCCGGCCGGCCGCGAGCTGCAACCGGTGATCGAGTCGATCGGCCGGTGGGGCATCCGGTGGATGCCGGAACTCGGTGACGAGGACTACGACCCGCATCTGCTGATGTGGGATGTGCAGCGCCACATCGACGTCGATGCGCTGCCCCCGGGTCGCACCGTCTTGCAGTTCTGCTTCCGCGACGTGCCGCCGGGTCAGCGGAACTGGTGGCTGGTGCTCGGTCAGGGTGCGGTGGACCTGTGCGACTTCGATCCGGGTCACCCGGTGACCGGCCGGGTCGATACCCCACTGCAACTCTTCACCCGGGTGTGGCGCGGCGACGTCGGTTGGGCCCAGGCATTCCGGTCCGGCGAACTGAGGGTCGACGGGCCCGGTTCGGTCCGGCGAAATCTGCCGTACTGGCTCACCCGGTCGGATTTCGCGCCGGTCGATCGACCGGGTGATCCGGCCGGGGCGCGCGAGGTGCGGTGACGTGCGGTGCCCCCAGAGCGTTCCGGGCTGGCGTCGGCGTCACATTGCCGCGTCGAGCCGCGGTACGGCGACGTCGAGGCGCCGCGCTTCGAGGAGCGCGTCCCGGCACACCGCTGCCGGCTCGGTCGCGTTCGGGTCGGTATGCATTTCGAGGCTGGCGCGGGCGAGCCTCACCCGGGACGTCGCCAATGCGATCGCGGGTGCGACCAGCCAGGCCGGTACCCGGAACGGCGAAGTACTGGCGCGGTGGCGGCGCAGGTCGACGCCTCGCGCCTCGACGACGGGCAACAATTCACGACTGGTCAGCAGCGCCTCGCGCAGGCCGCGTCGATTCCCGATGAGCCTGGAGAGGGACCCGAGCCGAACGCCTTGCGCGTGCATCCCGGCGTCGGCGATGAAGTGGATCCAGAGCCACCCGCGGATGTCCTGCTGTTCCTGGATGATCAGGCGGGCGCGCCTGAACGCCTCGCGGGTGGCGAGACCGCGCGCGCTCGGCGCCGTCCTGAGCGTGCCGAAGACCACCCTCCGGAGGAGTGCACCGCGGAGGACGCCTGCATCGTCGAATCCGCCGCCCGCCAGCGGAAACCCCCAGACGATCTGATCGGCCGGGATCGGCCCGACCGCGGTGCTCGGTTCCGCCCAGACGTTGCCGAACACCAGGACGGTCGCCTCGCCGATGCGCGGAGCGATGAACTCCGCGGCGGCGGTCAGCCGGTGGTGCGCGACGCTGACGACGACCAGGTCGAAACCGTCGTCGGGGCCGAACTCCTCGCGAAGCCGGATCGAGAACTCACCGACGACGCGTTCGCCGGCCCGCCGGCCCCGGGCATCCAGCAGGTCGAACTGAATGGTGTCACCGTATTCGGCCGCACGACCGGGGCGGACGTAGAACTCGACGTCATGGCCGGCTTGCGACAGTGCCCAGCCGTAGATCGTGGCAATCGTTCCTCGGCCGAACATCAAGATCCGCACATCGCACCTCGTCGCTCACGGTTGAAACGGACGTTGCCTCCGCTTTTCTGATAAGTTATGGAGATGATCTCCGTTTGTCAACGAGAGGGTCTGGAGTGACCGAGAAGCGGGTCCTGCGCGCCGACGCCCAGCGCAACCGCACCGCGCTCGTGGCCGCCGCGCGCGCGGCGTTCGACTGCGGCGAGGAGCCGATCCGGTTCGATGACTTCGCCGCGCTCGCGGGTCTGGGCGTCGGAACGCTGTACCGGCACTTCCCGACGCGCGAGGCCCTGGCAATGGCCGTCTACCAGGGGGAGGTCACCGCGCTGTGCGATCGCGCCCGCGAACTGCTGGCCCGGCAACCGGCCGGCGAGGCCTTGGCGACCTTCCTGCGCGAATTCGTCGACTACGTCGTCACGCATGTGGCGCTCGCGCGAACGCTCGCCGTCCGCGTCAGCGGCCTGTCCGACGACCACGCCGAAGCGGGGTACGCGCTGGAGCGAACGGTGGCCGATCTCGTCGCTGCCGCGAGACGCGAAGGCAGCGTTCGTCAGGACACCGACCCGGGCGCACTCATGCTCATCCTGCACGGCATCGGCGCGGCCGCTTCGCGCACCCACTGGGCAACCGAGGCGAGGCAGGCCGTCGAAATACTGCTCCGGGGCCTCAAGGCCACGTAGCGATCTCCGTGGGCCGTCGGTACCCCCGGAGAGTTCCGGTGGTGTCCGTGTCGTTCTGGTTCTCCGCCAGACCGTCCACCTTCCGCGCTCGATACAGGGAGTCTGGACCCTGGTGGTGCACGAACGGGCGGACTCGGACTTGACGGGATCATTCGCTCGGCAGGGTGGCGCAGCGCTGACCTGCGGCGCACAGTAAGTGCACAGCCACCCTGAGTGAGTGATGGCGAACCGATCGTTCGGGTCTACCGCTGGAGTTGAGGATGCGCCACCTTGCTTCTCGCACGCTCATCACGCTGATCGTCGCGACCGTCGCGCTGGTCCTCGCCCCGGCCGTTCCGGCGTCCGGGGCACCCCGGCCCGCGGACCAGGGGGAGTTCCGCGGCGGCGGCCACGGCGGAGGCTCCGATCTTCCGAAACAGCCGGCGATGACCGGCAGCGGCGGTGCGGTCGCGACGGTCGACCGGGATGCCAGCCAGGTCGGCATCGACGTCCTGCGGGCCGGCGGGAACGCGGCGGACGCGGCGATCGCGACGGCCGCCGCGCTCGGCGTCACCGAGCCCTATTCCGCCGGCATCGGCGGCGGTGGGTTCCTCGTCTACTACGACGCTCGGCGCCGAGCCGTGTTCACCGTCGACGGCCGGGAGACGGCCCCGGCGAGTTTCACCGAACGCACCTTCCTGGACAGCTCGGGCAAGCCCTTGGTGTTCGCCGACGTGGTCAGCTCGGGACTGTCGGTGGGCGTGCCGGGGACGCCGGCGTTGTGGGACAAGGCAGCTCGCCAGTTCGGCACCTGGCCGCTGCGCGACCTGCTCCGCCCGGCCGAGCAGCTTGCCGCGGACGGGTTCGTCGTCGATGCGACCTTCGCCCAGCAGACCAAGGACAACGAGACCCGGTTCCGCAAGTTCCCCGAGACGGCCCGGGTCTTCCTGCCGGGCGGACAGCTTCCGGTGGTCGGCAGCACCTTCCGCAACCCCGATCTCGCCGCCGCCTACCGGACCCTGCGGTATCGGGGCGTCGACGAGTTGTACCGGGGCGACATGGGTCATGCCCTGGTCCAGGCCGCGCGGACGCCGGCCACCGCGCCGGGCGTGACCGTCTACCCCGGCCAGATCACCAGCCGCGACCTGCGCCAGTATCGGGCCCTGACGCCCGCGCCGACCCGCTCCCAGTACGACGGTCTGGACATTTACGGGATGCCGACCCCGTCATCCGGCGGAATCGCCGTCGGCGAGTCCCTCAACCTGATCGAGTCGTACCAGGGCATGACCGGCCAACTGCTGTCGGCGGTCGACGACGTCCAGTACCTGCACCGCTTCGCCGAGGCGACCGCCACCGCGTTCGCCGACCGCAACCGCTGGGTCGGCGACGTGCGCCGGGTGCCGACCCGCGAGCTGCTGTCCCCGGGCTTCGCCGACGAACGGGCCTGCCAGTTCTTCGACCCGATGAAGGCGGCGGCTCGACCGATCCCGTTCGGCGAGCCGGACGGTCGATATTCGACCGCGGGCTGCCGGCCGGCGGTGGCGCCGGCACCGGCCGACAAGGAGGAACACGGCACGACGAACCTGACCGTGACCGACCGGTGGGGCAACGTCGCCGAGTACACGCTGACCATCGAGCAGACCGGTGGTTCCGGCATCACCGTGCCGGGCTACGGCTTCCTGCTGAACAACGAGATGACCGACTTCAACTTCCAGCAGGCCGACCCGAACGTGCCGGATCCCAATCTCCCCGGGCCGGGCAAGCGGCCGCGATCGTCGATGAGCCCGACCATCGTGCTCGACTGCGGACGCCCGGTCCTGGCCGTCGGATCGCCGGGTGGTGCGACGATCATCACCACCGTCACCCAGGTCCTGCTGGGCCACCTCGACCGGGACCTGTCCCTGGTGGATGCCATCGCCGCCCCACGGCTGTCCTCGCGCAACGGCACGATCCAGGCCGAACCGGTGATCGTCGACGGCGACCTGGGGAAGGGGCTCACGGCCATGGGCCACCAGCTGGCCGGTACCCCCGAGATCGGGGCGGCCACGGCGATCCGGCTCCTGGGCGACGGCCGGTTCGTGGCGGCCGCTGAAACATCACGCCGCGGTGGCGGCTCGGCGATGGTGGTGTCCCAGCGCTGAGGCCGAGTGCCGGACCGAGGGCGCAAAGGCCGAAGGTAATGGTGATCGGCGCGGATGCGCCGTGACGGCCACCCGGCCGGCGCCTTGCCGGTGGCCTCGCGCTGTGGTTCGCTCGGTGGCGCCGTGATCGGGTGGGGAACGGGCGGAGGTGGCGTGGTGAGCAGGCACGGAGCCGAACCGCTGCGTGACGTCCGCCGGTCCGTCCGGTCCGACGAGCGCGCCGCGGCCCCGGAGCCCACGGCCGGTCCCGAGTCCGCCGAGGAGTTCGGTGGGGCGCTGCCGGTCGCCGGGTTGGTGACGGCCCGGACCTTTCCGGACGGGGAGACGGCGGCCGCGCACCCCGTCTCGACGGGTGCGGCGAGCCTGATTCGACGACGGGTTTCGGTTCGTGGGGCGCACGGCCCGCTCGACGTGTTCGGGCGTTCGCTGATGAATCCGGCCCCGACGGCGTTCGATCAGGACGCGGAGAACTTGCTGACGATCGTCGACACCACCACCGGCACCGCGCTGAACCAGATCATCAACCGGCCGCTGTTCACCGGACTGGAAGAGCTGGTGGACGCCAGCGGCTACCTGGCCCTGTGGGTGCGCAAGATGAAGGACGCGATCACCAAGGGGTACGCCGCCGGATTGTCCTCGGCCCAGTTCGGTTACGCCATCGAGACTCTGGCCTGCCATCTGCTGGGAACCAGCCAGGCGGGCTGGACCCTGGACTACCAGATCGCCTCCGGTTCGACCCGACCCGACATCGTCGCCACCAAGGGGACCCGGCAGGTGTGGCTTGATCTCACCGCCGACTCTGCGCTGAGCGTGGCCCACATCTACACGATCAAACGCTGGGATCGCAGCAACGTCTGTCCGTACCCGCATGCGGAGGTCGTCTATCCACCGATGTCCGGCGGCGTGATGGCCACGATGGTCGCCAACGCCAAGCTGGAGATGACCGGCAACCCGCCCGCCGCCCAGGTCGACGCGAACGCGATCCAGGCGAGCGTCCGCGCCGCGGAGGCCAAGCTCCGGCAGGACATCGCACGCTGGAAGACGGCGTACGCGGCGCCGTTCCGCCTGGAGGTGGCGCCGTCGGCGGCGAACCAGCGGGGAGACTCGGGCACGGATCCGGACGGCGAGGCCCGCGCCGGCGTCTTCACCTGGTTCAACCGCAACCTCCACACGATGTACAGCAGCCACCGCCGGACGGTGGGAGCCGCCGGGCGGGGTCGACGTCAGCGGTGGGCCAAGGGGGAGAAGCCGCGGATGGCGCCGACCCGCGACGTCGATCCGAAACTGACCTCGGAAAGCGCCGAGGCCGGCTCGGTGTTGATGGTCCTCGGGCTCGCGCCGGCCGCCTACGGCATCGTCGACGGAACGCCGACCCGCGCCCGCGGCATCGCCTTCCTGACCAAACTCGATCAGCGGCAGGACGAGGCCGACGTCGCCGCAGCCACCGCACCACCCACCGCACCCACCGGGAATCCCGCACCGGTCTTCGTTTTCGGCGCCCACTGAGGGTCCGCGCCCCCGGACAAGATCCGGCCGCCGCTCGCCACGCACGGTCCCGGTTCGGGCCGGACGAGCACCGCGCACCCGCTTCGGTGGGTGGATGATGACGGTGGGGCCGTGACCGTGAAGGGAGCGCGCGGTGGTGCCGTCGGTGGACAATCGCAGCCGGTTGCGGGGCGTCGTGGCCGGCCGGGTACCGCATCCTTCGCTGGCACAGTTCGACGTGCTGGAGGTCGACGTCGATGAGACGTCCCCAGTCGACGAGCGACCGGATCTGCTGGCCTCGACGGTGGGCTCACGGGTTCTGGTGACCGTCGACCGGTCGCTGTTGGACCCGGCGGTGCAGCCGGGGACCGGCGTCGTCTGCGTGGTGCAACGCACCCCCGACGGCGCGATGGCCGACCGCGATCCGGGTTCCGTGCGGCTGCTCGGGCCGTGAGCGTTCCGGAGGCCCGGGGTCAATGTCCGGCGGTGGCCGGGGTTCGGCTCAGGCAGGTGTCGATGATGGCGTCGGCGATGGCTTGGCCGGTGTTCGATTCGTAGTAGCTGTAGGCGGGCATGGGGTTCACCTCGAAGCAGAACCACTGCCCGTCCGGCCGATGCCGCAGGTCGATACCGCACAGGGGAAGCCCCAGCCCGTCGGCGAGCCGGAGGCAGCGGTCGGCGAGGTTGCTGGGGAGGTCGGTGGCGGCCAGGTCGACGTCGGCCCCGTCCCGGGCGGCATACCGGTAGTCGGTGGCCGGCGATCGGATCTCGGTGGCGAACACCTGTGCGCCGACGACGTGGACGCGGACGTCGACGCCCGGGACGTACTGCTGGAACAGGGTGGGGAGCAGTCTGATCCGCTCCAGCCGGGCGGCCGCGTCATCGTCGAACTCCCGCACGATGGACCGGATTCCGCTCACCGACTTGAAGACTGTCCGACCGTGCCGGTCCCGGAAGTCGCGTGCCGCGTCCGGGTCGCTGGTCACCAACGTCTCCGGGACGCGAAACCCGAACCGAGCGATATGTTGCTGCTGGAACGGCTTGGACGAGTTGGATTCCATCGCCGACGGCCGGTTGAGCACCACGCAGTCGGCGATCTCGGCCCATTCGAGCAGGCCCGTGTGAAACGCCTCGGCCCGCAACCGGTCGACCCGGTCCCCGACCGCGGGCAGGTCCAGCGGCCGCAGGTAGACCGCGTGCACCGTGGCCAGGTCCAGCATGGCCCCGGCCGCGACGATCGTGCCCGCCACACCGGAGTCGTCGACCGCGAGCGCCAGATCGTGCTGGGCGAGGTGCCGCTGCTCGATCAGCACGTACGGCACGCCCCGCTCCTGGGCGGCCTCGACGGCGCGCCGGAGGGGTGAATCATCCATCCGCCCGTAGAACAGGATCATCGGCGCGCTCCCGCTCCCGCTCCCGCCCCCGACGCCACCGTCAGGCACAGCTCGGCGACGGCCGCGGCGTGACCGCGTCCGGTCAGTGCGGGTCGGGTGGTCACCCGGCACAGCCGCCGCCGGCCGTCCGCCCGCTCGAAGTGGAAGGCGGCGATCGCGCATCCGGCCCGGGCGGTGACCTCGATGCAGGCGTCACCGATGGCCGCCGTCGGCGGGTCGACCGCACGGCGGCCGGCGACCAGCACCTCCTCCTCGGGGGCCGCGGCCACGCTCCATTCGGTCCGGGCCCCCGCGGTGATGTCCGTTTCCGGCCGGCCGACCTCGACGGGAATCCTTCCGCTGGCGGCCGTGTCGGGCGGCGTATACGGCCCTAGGGGTCGGGGCCGGCCGCCCGCGGCCATGGCGGCGGGCAGCCAGCGCGCCGCGGTGGCCAGTGCCGACGGGGCGACCGGCAGCCCGGCCCGGCCGGCCAACGCCAGCCAGGCCCGGGGCGACCGGGGTCCCACGTCGATGGCGTGCCCGCCGACCGGATTCAGGACCCGGTCGGCGAGGCCGGCCAGCCAGCTGGCGATCAAGGCCTGGAATTCCAGTGCGCCGTACTCGGCGTCGCGGGGGGTCGGGTTCCGCAGGCGCGGCGCCGGCAGGTAGTCCCACCGGTTCACCACGCACCCCACGTCCTCGTCGGTCAGCCAGTGGCCGTTCGGCAGTCGCAGCTGGGTCCGGGCCCGGCCGGCGGCATCGACATGGTGCCGCCAGCCGGCCGCGGCGAGCAGCTCGGGCGGCGCAATCATCACCGGACAGCTCGAGCGGGAACGTATCTCGGACCGCAACCGGCGGGTGCCGGGGTCATACGGGTGCCCGAGCAGCAGGATCGAGCGGGCAGCGGTCACCGCACCGGGGGAGTGTCCAGGTGCCGCTTGGTCGAACGGTCCCCGGGCATGTCCGACGGTGCCGGACCGTAGGACGGCCCACCGAGCAGGTCCGGCCGCAGGTCGGCGCCGATGAACGGCTCCGCCCCGCCCGACCCGGCACCGTCGCCACCGCCGAAGGCCAACTGCTCGAGCAGCGCCACCCGCTCGGTCAGCTCGGCCAGCGCGGCGGACATGTCGTCCCCGGCCGGCACCGCGGCGCCCCCGCCGAACGGATCGCCGCCGGGCGGCGGCCGGTCGGGCAGCAGGCCCTTGTTCTCGATGCGGTCCTTGATGTCCTTGCGTTCCTTGACCGGTTCCTTGGCATCTTTGATGCCGTCCTTGCGGTCTTTGGCGTCCTTGCGTTCCTTGACCGGTTCCTTGGCGTCCTTGATGCCGTCCTTGCGGTCCTTGGCGTCCTTGCGTTCCTTGACCGGCTCCTTGAGGTCCTTGTGGTCCTTGATGTCCTTGGTCACCGACTTGCCGCAGCTGACGGTGAGGTGGGCGGTCATGCTCGGCCCGGACGCGGAGATACCGGTGACCGACACGCAGGTGTCCACGCTGGCGTAGGAGTGGGAGTTCGGCGTGGACGTCGTGGAGAAGCTGGAGTTGGAGCTGGAACCGGGATACGGATCGCCGGCGTCGCCCCGATTGTGGTCGAGTTCCAGATCGCGGCGGCCATCGGCCTGCATCAAGCCGACCTTGTAGTGGTTCTCGTCGGTGTTCCCCGGCTGGGCGTCGTCGATGTGCCAGATGAGCAGGCCCCCACCGGGCAGGCTCACGTCGTACCCGCTCTGTTGCCGGTTCTCCAGCAGGAAGTACTCGGTGCCGCCGGCGCCGTCCTTCCACAGACGCAGCACGTTCCGGCTGGCCTTGACGTCCGCGATCGTCGCCGGACCGTTCGCGGTGATGTTGGTGACCGATGCCCAACCCTGGTTTGCCTTGCACCAGGCCGACGGGTGCACCGGCACGTCACCGCCACCGCCCCACGACCCCGCCGCCATCAGGCACCAATTGCCGATGCCCTCGGAGGTGTTGTCGGTGTCGTAGAGATCGGGGAACCCGAACAGCAGATGACCGAGTTCATGGGCGCAGACGCCGATCTTGGCGTCCTCGGGGATGGTCAGGTACCCGTACACCTTGGTGCCGTCGGCATTCTGGGGTGACGCCAGCACCCACTTGTGTGACCAGATGTCGCCGCTGTTGCCGGATGCCTCCCCACCGGTGCCGGCGTGGATGACGATGAACGCGTCGACGTAGCCGTTGCCGTCGTTGTCGTACGGCCCGAAGTTCACCGTCGGGTTGGCGGCGGCGAATGCGTCCTGGGCCATGTCCCGGGCGCGCGTCGTACCGGTCGGCCGACCGATCCCGAAGTTGCCGTTGGCGTACCAGGCCAGGGTCTGCGGCATCCGGAACGGCCCGACCACCTCGCCGTCCAGATCGATCAGGTTGTTGGTGACGTCCCGGTAGTACTCCCGGACACTGCCGTGGGGCAGCTTCCCGGTGGAGAAGAACAGGTCCCGGAAATGGTCAGCGGTCGCGGCCATCTTCTTGTCACTGAAGTCGACCAGCACCACGATGACCCGCACGGAGCCACGCAGCGGCGCGCGGTCGGCGGCGGCGCTGCGGATGGCCGCCAGCGGGGTGTCCAACGGGAACTCGTCGGGGGGCAGGATCACCCCGTCGTCGAAACCCAACGGGCGGGGCTGGCGGCCGATCGCCAGGACCGAGGCGACGGCCGAGTCAGCCCCGCCCTCCCGCAGGTCGGCCAGCTCGGTCTTCCACCGTTCCGCCAACTCCGGACTCGGCGCGACGAAGCACGCCTCGCGGTCAACGGCACGGACATGGTTGGTCGTCTCAGTCACTGTGGCCCCTTTGACTCAGGACGATGCGGACCCCTGAACTGTGAACCGCACGATATCGGACGTCAAGGACGTAACGGGACGAATCACCCGAATTACACCAATCAGCTCTGCGGTGCGTGAGGGCGACGACGCCCGGGTTGCGCTGACCACCTGCTCCCAGCTCGGCGCAGAGGGCCGGCCGATCAGGCCTGGTACGGCGTTCCGCTGCTTCCCTCCTCCGGCACGACGCGATTGGTGCGCGGATCGACCCGGAACGGCACACCGGCCGGCAGATCGGTCAGGTCGACCGGGGTGATGGACAGGGGCCGTTCCGATGCGGCAGCGGCGCGCGCGAGGATCCGCTCCTGCACCGCGTCCGGATCGAGGGCGGCGCCGCCCTCCAGTTGCACCTCGCGGTGCGTGCCGACCACCACGCCCTCGTCGTCGTGCACGGCGAAGTCGAGGGTGCGCCGGATGTCCAGGCCGGCCAGCACGGAGCTGCGGTCGTGGATGAGACCGAACGCGGACGCCGATCCATTGGCGTTGTCGGCCTGCAGCTGGAACGTCACATGGTCGGTGGTGAGCCAGACGTTGTTGTCGGTCAGCTTGTTGGGGTTGGGTATGGCGATCCCGCCAACGACAATGATCGGCGTGTTGACCGTCTCGATGTAGGCCAGCGCGTAGTGCGGTTGGAACGCGTCGAACCGGTCGCCGTGCTGCGTCGAGAACGAGCTCAGTTGGATGGTGGCCAGGATCGGCGTCGTCTGGAATCGGGCGGTGTGCGTGGCCCAGCCGAGCGAACCCGTGCGCGCGAGCCAGGCCCCGTAGAAGACGTTTGACATCGCTTCGCTCCCCTCGTGCGGGCGTCCGTGCGGACCGCCCTCAGCTCGTCCCAGTGTGGGCACGGCGTGGCCGAAGCGCACTCGAATTAGTGGCTGCGGAACCAGCAGGTCGGGATCGGCCGGCTCGAGATCGACACCCCTGGGCGGGTTCTGGACCGGAGCCGGCGGTGACCGCGGAGGCGAACGAATGCGGTCAGTCGATGGACACGAACGAATCGTGTCGACCGATGGTGACGCCGATGCGGTAGGTGTTCCAGCCGGCCGGTGCGGACCGGCCCAGCAGCTCCGCGATCAGGTAACCCGGGACGTCGCTGCCGGCGCAGTGACTGAACGGATACCCGCCGCCGATCCGGGGGTTCACGTCCAGCACCTGCAGCCCGGACTCCTCGGTCTCGATCAGCCAGCGGGTGGAATCCGACCGGGTCCACCGTCACGACCCGGGTCGTCACTCCTTGGCTGGCGGATTCCTTGCGGCGGGCCAGGACCGCGGTGACCTCCGCGGAATCGGTCAGGTCGCCGACGATGTCCAGGCCGAACTCGACCCCGGACAGGAACGGTTGCACCACCAGCAGGTCGGGATCGCGCCGGCCGTGCGGCCCACCGTGCAGCGCGATGGCGGCGCCGACGTTCGCCGCACGGACCACCGCAAAGCCGGAGGAGCCGCTTCCGTACCGATCCTTGATCACGAGCCGCGCCGCGGACGCTGCCAGCCTCGCCAGCCCGTCGGAGTCGGACCCGAGAACCGTCGTGGGGCAGCCGATTCCTAGTGCACCGAAGGTCCTGGCCATGGCGTACTTGTCGGCCACCACCTGCTGTCGATCCGCGTCCAGGGCGAGTACGACACCGCCGTATCCGCGCAGCTTGTCCGCGACGGGACCGGCCAGGCAGGTGAGCTCGTGATCATTGACCGACAGGAAGAGATCGGGCCGGACTCGGTCGAACACGGCGACCATCGCGTCCACGTACCCCGGGTCCGCGTAGGCCGGCACCCGATGGACGGCGTCGGCGTAGGCCGTGGCCACGGCCCGCGGATCCGCCTCGGTGATCGCGACTTCGGCGCGATACCCCCATCGCTCCAGGGAATCCCGGAACCATTGCAGCAGGTACGTGCGTCGCCCCGCCGATCCCACCAGAATCCGGACGGTCCGGCCGGTGGTCGTCATCTTCGACCCCGGGTGCACAGGAAGGATCGGTGCGCCGGCCGGTGCCCGCCCGGGCCGAAGCCGTCGGGCGCGGTCACCGGCCGCACCCGCCGATTCCGTCGACGGCCACCGGCCAGTCCGTGACGGTGGGGGTGTGTACCAACGCCGGGGCAGCGACCCCCGGTGGCACTCGCACGTAGAAGGTGACCGTGGATTCGGCACCGGCGGGCAGGTCGACGACCGCGATGCCCATGGCCCGGCCGCGGTCCGTGCCGGGCCGCAGGCTGACCGGTTGCCCAGCACGTGCGTCCGGTAGGCACCGTCCGTACTGCCGCCGGTGACGTAGGCCGGCAGACCGGGCGTCGGCCGGTACCCGAGGGTGACCGCCACGGCGGCCAGCTGGGATCCATCGGCCTGACATTGGCCACCGGAGACATCGGCCCGGCCGGTGAGGTAATAGCCCAGCTTGGAGCCGACCGCGTCGTTGAGGAAGACCCCGATCGACGATTCCTCGGTCGATCCGTCGAGCGCGCCACTCAGCCCGGTGGCGGCCAGGTCGGCCTGCTCGTCGGAATGGGTGCTGTAGTACAGCAGCCGACGTTCCGTCCCGGCCTGGCGCAGACCGGCGACGACCGACTCGGGGTCGGCCGCGCCGGACATCACCTGCCCGAACGCCGCGGCGGTGGCCGCGGCGAGGAACCGGTCCCGGGGTTCCTGGCTGGCGTCGTCGAACTGCTGGTAGGCGGTGGACAGCAAGGTCGCCACGACGTTGTCGGCGTCGACGGAAACACCCTCGACGTTCAACGCCGGAGATCCCTTCATCAGGTACGCCAGGGCGACGGGATCGACGGCCAGCACGCCGTCGACCGGGCCGCCACCGCGGGCCTGATACATCTCGACGAACAGTTGCGCCGCCGTGGGGAAATCGGGAGTCAGGTTCACGTCGGCGGGGAACGTGACCAGCTCGGGCCCGAACAGGCGCCGCTGGTCGTCGGACAACCCGCTGACCGGGGGCGTGAAGTACCGCAGGTCCCGCGCCGGGCCCTGATCGACCATGGACACCTTGCCGTGATCGGCCGTGACGAGCGCGTAGGAACCGAAGATGCCGCCGGTGGCCCGGGGCTCGGCCAGATTCTGGAACACGACGAGATAGCTGCGGGGACCGTCCGCGCCGAGCGCGGCCGGCAGCATCCGGGCGACCCGGGCCGTCGGCTCGGTGAGGTCGGCCGCGGAGTCGAGCTTGCGCTGTAGGGACGCCACCGCGTCGCCGACCGGGGCCACCACGGCTGCCCGGTCGATCTGCGCCAACTCGGCTCGCGCGGCCTGAACGGTGGCGTCCGCCTGCTGCAGTTGCGGCGCGACGGCAACGATCGGCGCCAGCTCGACCGCACCGTCCCTCGGCGCGAGGGCCGACGGATCCAGTGTCCGCGCGATGCTGTCCAGGGACGGGATGACGTCGCTGGCCAGGGTGTCCACGGTCAGGCTGACCTGCCGGATGGCATCCAGATTCGGCCCGACGAACGGAACGCCGGTGGCCAAGCGGTACACCGGGTCGTCGACCGCGGACCGGGCCGACGCCGCGTCGGCCTGCAGATCGGCGATGATCGCCGGCCGGTCGTTCGCCGGGCCGAGCTGTGACGGGTCGGCGAACTCCTGCTGCAGCGCGCTGACCTGAACCGCGGCGGCCTGAAGGTCGCGGTAGGCCTGGTACGTCCGCCAACCGACCCACGCGGTCGTCAGCAGGAAGATTGCGCCGACGCCGAGCATGATCCAGGGGATGATCGGTCGGCGCCGCCGAACTGGAGCGACCTCGGCTACCGGCCCGTCGGCGGCGTTGGTGTCTTCGACGGGGTCGGTCACCGCAGGCGTCCGTGCACCGTGTGCCTGAGCGCACTCCTCGACCGGATCGGGAGCGTGGAGACCTCCGATAGGCGATGGTGACCGAACGTAGCTTGCACTCCTGGCGAAGCCGATAGCTCATCCACGTTCGGGCGATATTCTGCGTCTTTGCCCGGCATGTTGGTGACTCGTTGCGCGGGAATTGTTTCGAGAATGGTCATAGCGGTCCGGAGTGTGACCCGTTCGGGCCGGGGCCTGACGGGAATGAACGGCACCGGTCCGTGGAGATCCCGGTCCGGTAGGCCCCATTGACCCACGTCGGCCGGCAAAGCTGTTGAGCTGCCAGTACTACGAGGTGAGTTGTGCGGCGCTCGCATCCGCTCGGAGACGCAGCGCGGACCCGCTCCGACTGGTCGCCCAGCGGCTGAGGGCTGCCCCGGTGATCGCTTCGCTGACCGCCTACCGGAGACAAAATATGCCGCGCCAACCATTGCCCCCAGCAAATGACCGAACTCTGAGCGAAACCCGGATTGACCGTACCAAAGAGCATCGGGCACGATGCATACTGTCACTGATCGTAACGCAGCGTGCGCACGGGGTGCGGGTCACTCGCCGTGGACCGGTCGCGGCAGAGATGGCACGGGCATCTCGACTCGGTCGGGTGAGCGGGACACGCAGGGGTGAACCAGCGAGGGGGAGTCGGTGTGACGGTCACGAATGCGGTCCACGGCGCGACGGTGGGCATCACCGGGGGAACCGGATCGTTCGGGTCCACCATGGTCGACCACCTGCTTCGACGTGGGGTCGCGGCCGTGCACATCCTCAGCCGGGACGAAGCCAAGCAGGACGACATGCGCCGGCGCTTCGACGATGGCCGGTTGCGCTTCTTCCTGGGTGACGTCCGGGACTACGACAGCGTCGCCGCGTCCATGGCGGGAGTCGACTTCGTCTTCCACGCCGCGGCACTCAAGCAGGTTCCGTCGTGCGAGTTCTTCCCCCAGCAGGCGGTCAAGACGAACGTCGTGGGCAGTCACAACGTGGTGGAGGCAGCCGGTGCGGCGGGGGTCCGATCGGTGGTCTTCTTGAGCACCGACAAGGCGGTCTACCCGGTCAATGCGATGGGCATGTCGAAGGCGTTGATGGAGAAGACGGCGCAGGCGTTCGCGCGGAACAACCCGCGATCCAAGACGGTGGTGTCGGTAACCCGGTACGGCAACGTCATGTGCTCGCGAGGGTCCGTCATCCCGCTGTTCATGCGGCAGTTGCAGCTCGGTCAACCGCTGACGATCACCGAACCCCGAATGACGAGATTCCTGATGTCGCTGGGCGAATCGGTGGACCTGGTGGAGCATGCATTCCTGCATGCCGAACCGGGCGATCTCTTCGTCCGCAAGGCGCCGGCCGCGACGCTGGACGTGCTGGCCCGCGCCGTGGCGGGCGTGCTGGGCTATCACGACCCGGTCGTCAAGCTGATCGGCACCCGGCATGGGGAAAAGTTGCACGAGACGCTGCTGAGTCGGGAGGAAATGGTCAAGTCGACCGATGAGGGTGACTACTTCCGGGTTCCGCTGGACAGCCGATCCCTGCAGTACGAGCTGTACTTCGACGAGGGCAGCCAGGACACCGTCCGGACCGACGACTTCACGTCCGAGAACACCGAACGGCTCGACGTGGACGCGACGATGACGCTGCTGCGTTCGCTCCCGGAGTTTGCCCCGTTGCCCGACCTGGCGCTGTGAACGGCCGGGCCCGATCCGTGGACCAGATCTGGCTGTCGAAGGCCGACGTCACCGAGGTCGAGGAACGGTATGTCCTCGCGGCTCTGCGGTCCGGTTGGGTCACTCCATTGGGTCCCGAGGTCGACGCGTTCGAAGCCGAGGTGGCCGAGCGGGTCGGTGTGGCTGGTGCGCTCGCCCTGTCGTCCGGCACGGCGGCGTTGCATCTTGCGTTGCTCGAGCTTGGAGCCAAGCCGGGGACGGCGGTTGTCGTCTCCTCGATGACCTTCACGGCTTCCGCCAACGCCGTCGCCTACACGGGGGCCGAGCCGGTCTTCGTCGATTCCCAGCTGAGCGATGGCAACGTCGATCCCGCATTGCTCTTGGAGGCCGTGGACACACTGCACGCCGAGGGCCGGCCGGTGGCCGCGGTGATGGCCGTGGACCTGTTCGGTCGATGCGCAGACTACGGCGCAGTCGTCGGCGGTCTCGCGGACCGCGCTGTTCCGCTGCTGGAGGATGCGGCGGAGTCGCTCGGCGCGCATTCCAGCGCCGGACCGGCCGGTTCGCTCGGTGCGGCCGCCGTGCTGTCCTTCAACGGAAACAAGATCATGACCACCTCCGGCGGCGGGATGCTGCTGAGCAATGACGGGTCATTCCTGGAGCGTTGCCGATACCTGTCCACCCAGGCCCGGCAACCGTGCTCGTACTACGAGCACACCGAGATCGGTTATAACTACCGGCTCTCGAATATCCTGGCTGCGTTGGGCCGGGCCCAACTGGCGCGCCTGGACGGCATGATCAACCGGCGCCGGCAGAT
Organism: Nakamurella sp.; assembly: GCF_044224575.1. GTDB lineage: Bacteria > Actinomycetota > Actinomycetes > Mycobacteriales > Nakamurellaceae > Nakamurella. The sequence goes on along the minus strand of NZ_JBGAKE010000017.1, from coordinate 45,428 downwards.
CCGGCGGAGGTACCGGGAAGGCCTTGGGGATCTGGCCGAGATCCGGTTTCTGGGCGGTAGCGACGCCGATGACGACCGGGACAATTGCTGGCTGACCTGCGTGGTGCTGGACTCTGCGACGCCGATATCGGCGGACGGCTTGATCAAATCCATGGCGGCGGAGTGCATCGAGGCCAGGCGGCTGTGGAAGCCGATGCACCTGCAGCCGGTGTTCGACGCCGCGCGCGCCTTCGTGAACGGAAACTCGGAATTCCTGTTCGACAACGGAGTGGCGTTGCCGAGCGGATCGGCGCTGTCCGACTCGGACATCGACCGAGTCATCCGGGCTGTGCGGACCGGTCTGGGAGCGCGATAGCGGATGCGGCATTGTCGGCGCAAACGGTTGTTCGACCTCGCCATCGCCATTCCGGCGCTGGTGCTCACCCTGCCGGTACAAGCCGTGGTGGCGGTACTGGTGGCGCGCAAGCTCGGCCGCCCGATCCTGTTCCGGCAGGTGCGGCCCGGGCTCGGCGGAGAGCCGTTCGAACTCATCAAGTTCCGCACGATGCTGCCGCCCGATCCGCGCAGCGGGCGACTGGACGACGCCGCCCGCATGACTGCTTTCGGCGCCACCCTTCGGTCGACCAGCCTGGATGAACTGCCGACCCTGTTCAACGTGATCCGCGGTGACATGTCATTGGTCGGCCCACGCCCCTTGCTGATGCAGTATCTGGACCGCTACACCCCCGAGCAGGCCCGTCGCCATGAGGTCCGGCCCGGGATGACCGGCTTGGCCCAGGTCTCGGGACGCAACGCGATTGGGTGGGACGAGAAGCTCGCCCTCGACGTGACGTACGTCGATCATCAGTCGCTCGGGACCGATGTGCGGATCCTGGTCGCCACCGCCCGGCAGGTGGTCCGCCGGGAGGGCATCACCGCGGACGGACAGGTGACCACCACCGAGTTCATGGGCAGCGCCAGCGCGCTGGTATCGGCGCCATGAACCGCGATCTCGTCATCATCGGCTGCGGTGGCTTCGGCCGGGAGGTGTGGGGCCTGGTGGCGGCATTACGGGAGGCGGGCTCGTGCTGGCGGGTGGCGGGCTTCGTCGACGACGACCCCTCGCCGGTCAACCTTCGTCTGGTCGAGCGACTGGGGTCGGCGGTGATCGGAGCCGTCGACGTGCTCGCTGGGGGTGAGCACGCCGCCGTGGCGGCCGTCGGTGATCCGACCACCCGACGGCGGATCGTCGAGGGGCTGGCCGGCGCCGACCTGGAGTGGCCAGTGCTCATCCACCCCCACGCCACCGTCGGACCGGATGTCTCGGTCACGGCCGGCACGGTCATTGCCGCCGGAGCCCGCCTCAGCGTGAACGTCCAGGTGGGCCGGCACGTGCACGTCGACCAGAATGCGACCGTCGGGCACGACAGCAGCATCGGCGCGTACTCCCGGCTCAACCCGCAGGTCTGCCTCTCCGGAGAGGTATCCCTGGGCGAGGAGGTCCTGGCGGGTGCGAACGCCACGATCCTGCCCGGCCTGACCGTCGGAGACGGCGCGGTCATCGGCGCCGGCGCCGTTGTCGTGCGAGACGTGGCCGCGGGCAGCGTCGTCAAGGGGGTGCCGGCCCGATGAGGATTGCGTTCGTCACGCAGTGGTTTCCACCCGAACGCGGGACCTTGGTCTCCGCGGCCGTCGCCGACGGGCTGGCAAGCCGGGGGCATGAGGTCGACGTCGTGACCGGATTCCCGAACTACCCGACCGGAAAGATCCATCCCGATTACCCCCTGCGGCCCTATCGACGCGACGAACCCGCGGAACGGGTGACGGTGCACCGCGGCCCGCTGTACCCCAGTCACAATGCCAATCCGGTCCAGCGAATCGCGAACTACACCAGTTTCGCGGTCTCGTCGGCCTGGACGTCCCGGCGTCGGATCCGCCGGCCTGACGTCTGGCTGACGTACTCCTCGCCCGCGACCGCCGCGGTCGCCGCGGCCACCGCGCCGCGCCGGCTGCGGGCGCCGTCGTGCCTGATCATCCAGGACCTGTGGCCGGACAGCGTGACCGAGAGCGGCTTTGTCGGCGGCCGTCTCGGGCGAGGTATGGAGAATGCACTGACCCGCTTCTGCGAATGGACCTATCGCCGTTCGGATGCCATCGGAGTGATCTCGCCGGGGATGCGGCACATCCTGATCGACCGTGGGGTCCCACCATGGAAGATCCACGACACGCCGAACTGGATCGACGACGCGCATCTCCGACCGGAGCAGACCACCGATCGCGAGCAGCGCGACATCCTCGGATTGCCGGCCGGTCGACTGTTCATGTTTGCCGGGAACCTCGGCGAGCTGCAGGGGCTCGAACCGCTGGTGGAAGCGTTCGCGCAATGTCCAGCGGCTCAATTGGTCCTGGTCGGTGACGGGGTCGCCAAACCCGACCTGCAACGAATCTGCGCGGAACAGCGGCTGCCGAATGTGCACTTTGCACCGCCCCAGGACATCTCGCAGATCGGCCGGTACATCGCAGCGTCGGACGTCCAGATCGTGTCGTTGAAGGACACCCCGCTGCTGCGCGCCACCATGCCCAGCAAGGTGCAGGCGTCGCTGGCGGCGGGGCGACCGGTGCTGGCGCATGCTCCGGGTGACGTGGCCGATCTCGTGGTGGGGGCGGGGGCGGGCCTGGCGGCGTCGTCCGGCGACGTCGAGCGCACCACAGCGGCGATCCGGCAGTTCTGTGCGGTGGACGCCGATCAGCTCCGGCAGTGGGGGCAGGCCGCCCGCCGGTGCTATGACGAGCGGTTCTCGCCCGCGGCCGGGGTAAGGCGGCTGGAGGACATGCTCGTCGCGGCGATCGACAGCCGGCGCGCACATGTCCGGCGGCCGGACCGAGATCCGACGGGGGCGGCGGCGTGAGAATCGTGGTGACGGGGGCCGCCGGCTTTCTGGGTTGGCATCTGCGCGTTCGGCTGCGCCTGACCGGCGATGACGTGGTGCCGGTCACGCGGGACAACTGGGCCGAGCTGCCCGACCTGGTGGCCGGCGCAGACGCGATCATCCACGTCGCGGGGGTGAACCGGGGCCCTGACTCGGCGGTGGTGCGAGGCAACATCGACCTGGCGTCCGATGTCGCCGTGGCGGTGCGGCGGTCGGGCGCCCCGTCCAGGCTGGTGTTCGCCAACTCCACCCAGTGTGGCAACGGGTCCGCCTACGGGACCGGAAAGGCGATGGCCGCGGAGATTCTCGCCGACGCCGTGGCGCACATCGGCGGACACTGCGTCGACGTCCGGCTGCCGAACCTGTTCGGCGAGAACGGTCGGCCGCGCTACAACTCGTTTGTCGCGACGTTCGTCCACGCCGTCGTCGGCGGCATCGCCCCGACCGTGGTCGACCGCCCGGTCGGGCTGTTGCACGCGCAGGACGCCGCGCAGGTACTGATCGACGGCCTGACCTCGCAGCAGAAGCGCACCGACCCGGCACCGACAATGACATCCGTCGCCGCGGTCCTTGACACGCTGCGGGAGTTCAATGCCGTCTATTCGGACGGCGGGGACATTCCCGTGCTTCGTAGCCGCCTGGACGTCGACCTGTTCAACACGCTGCGGGCGGCGCGATTCCCGGCCGGGTACCCGATCGCCCTGACGCCACGGACGGACGACCGAGGGCGCCTGGTGGAGACCGTGCGCGCCCACGGCAGCGCCGGGCAGACCTTCGTCTCCACCACCAAGCCGGGCATCACCCGGGGCGAGCACTTCCACCTGCGGAAGATCGAGAGATTCGTCGTCCTCGGCGGACAGGCTCGGATCTCCTTGCGGCGGGTCCTGACGGACCGGGTCGTGCATTTTGACGTCGATGGGCGAAATCCGGTCGCGGTCGACATGCCGACGATGTGGGTCCACAACATCACCAACATCGGTGACCAAGACCTGGTCACATTGTTCTGGACGAACGAACTGTTCGACCCGGATCAACCTGATACCTACCCTGAGCCGGTCTCGGTTCCGATCAAGGAGGCCGCACCGTGCTGAAGGTGATGACGATCGTCGGCACCAGGCCGGAGCTGATCAGGCTGTCCCGCGTGATCGCCAAGCTGGACGAGACCGTCGACCACGTGCTGGTACACACCGGGCAGAACTACGACTACACGCTCAACGAGATCTTCTTCGAGGAACTGGGCATTCGCCGGCCCGATCACCTGCTGGGGGTGGACACCTCGAGCCTGGGCACGGTGCTGGGTGAGACGTTGATCAAGACCGAGGAGGTTCTGAACCTCGAAAAGCCGGACGCCGTACTCGTGCTCGGGGACACCAACAGCTGTATCGCCGCGCTCATGGCGAAGCGAATGCGGATACCCGTCTACCACATGGAGGCAGGGAACCGGTGCTTCGACGACCGGGTGCCGGAGGAGACCAACCGCCGGATGGTCGACCACGTGGCGGATTTCAACCTGGTCTACACCGAGCACGCGCGCAGGAATCTGCTCGCTGAGGGTCTGCCGGCGAACCGGATTGTGCTGACGGGTAGCCCTCTGCGTGAGGTTTTGACGTACTACCGGCCGGCGATCGATGCATCGCCCATTCTGGACGAGCTCGGCCTGGCCCCGGGCGGGTACTTCCTCGCCAGCGTGCACCGTCAGGAGAACGTCGACGTGCCCCGCCGGTTGGCCGCCGTGATGGACTCCCTGGCGGCCGTCAGCGACCGGTGGCAGTTGCCGGTACTGGTATCGACCCACCCGCGGACGCGAGCTCGGATGGAGGCACTGGACAACTGGATTCCGGGCCAGAGTCTGAGGTTCCACAAGCCCTTCGGTTTCTTCGCGTACAACCAGTTGCAGCGCAACGCCCGGTGCGTGCTGTCGGACTCGGGTTCGATCTCCGAGGAGAGCAGCATCCTCAGGTTTCCGGCCATCACTCTGCGGTCGGCGATCGAGCGACCGGAGTTTATCGACGCGGGTGGCATCGTCACGACAGATGTGTACGAGCCGGAGGTCACGGTAGGTATCCAGGCCACGCTGCGTTCAGCCGACCTCGGTGACGGACCACCGGACGTCGGTGCGTACAGGATCGAGAACACGTCGGAAAGGGTCTCCCGCTTCATCCTTTCGAGTACTCGTCGTCACAAGGAGTGGCTGGCACGGGAAGACTGAGCTCCGCCCGCCTTGAGTTCGCAATTGCCGGGGACCGGATACCTCGGCAGCGAGCTGGATTCGCCGGAATCACATCGGTCCTGATCCGGGAAGCAACGGCGATGCTAGTCGCGCACCTGATGGTCAGGTGCGGAGGAATCAAATACCTGGCCCCAGCCGACCAGATCCGTGGGCGCGAGTGAAGCGTTGTCGTCGATGGTCTGGCGAATCCAGGCCAAATCGCGGCGATTCACATCGGCGCGCGACCACACCAGACCCACCTGAGGTGTCAGGGATCCGAAGATAAATCTGTGGGAGAAGCGCTGGGCGGCCCGCCGATAGCAGCGTTGCTCGAAGTCATGGACGGCCACAACGCCCAAAGGATTGCGGTATCCAACTTCCCGGATCGTTCGGGATCGCTCCGCGGACGTTCGGGAGTCGTCGACGAAGATCAGGTCGAAAACATCGACGTCCGGGGGAACTGCGGATGCGATGGCTGGCGCCAACCGGAGGTCCAATCGGCTGTCGGTTCCTGCAGTCGATCCGACAGTCTCAGCCCACACGGGGTCGTCCTCGAAAGAAGCCAAGTGGTCGAGGTCTGGGAAGAAGGAGCGGTTGAGGAAGATGGAGGTGCTGTGGATGCCAGAGCCCAACTCCAACACCCGTCGTACACGGCGGACCCTTGCCAGGCCCATGAGGACTGGAAGGTGGGTGGCGTAGGGAGAGTCGGCCACAGGTTTTACACCCAGCAACGCCATCCGTGCGTCGCTAATGATTCGGCGCGAATCAATAATCATTTCTCAACTCTCTCTCCATCGACCAGGCGCCCGCCGTCGGCCAGCGGGGCCTGGGTGGGTCCTTTAGGGGGAAGCAACCGTTTCCAAACTTCGCCGGCGAACGCGGCAAGCCGCGATCGCCAAGGACGCCGCGAGAACAATGTTCGCGGCCAGGATACCTGCTGCTGCGGGGCCAGCACCGCCGTAGAACGCTCCGAGAAGCACCGCGATCAGAGCAACCACGACATTGATACCGATCAACTTGGAGACCAACGACTCGTAATGCCATGCCTGGAGAGCAGTGGCCAACGCCCGAGTGAACAAGACGGCCATGGCATTGAGAATGAAAAACCTGATGGGCCAGGAGGAGGCCGAGTACTCCGGGCCGAGAACGACGACCGCGAGGCTCGGCACTATCACGGTCAGCGCGGACAATGCACACAGCACGCAGGTAAGGAGGATGATCAGCTGGCGGCGAGCAGGAAATGCCAGCCTGGCGGCAGGACCCTGGACAGCGAGTACCGGCATCAGGGTCTGCGCCAGCGTGGTCGAAACGACCGACAGTGGCGCGAGCAAGCGAGATCCGACTGCATACGCACCTGCCTCGGCAGCGCCGGAGGCATGAGCGACGATGACGGTGTCAAGAAGCAGAAAGGCCGGTGCGACCGCTGCGATGCCGAAGTGCAGGGACCCGACCCACTGGCCGCGTATGGCGCTGGTCAAACCTCTGAAGGACGGACATCCGTTGTGAAGCATGCCGGCGGCCAACCAGCCTGCTAGTACCCCCGCCAAGCCCAGGACGCACAGGAACATTGCCGGAGTCAGCACCTCGGATCTGGCCAAGATGGCCAGGCTTGCGAGGGCCGAGAGCTTCTCGCTCAGGAGTAGGATCGCCGCGGCGACGTAGCGACGGCGGGCGATAAAGGCGGCAGTGGATCCGAGACTGACGAATACTCCTGCCGCCAGGACCAGCACGGAACCGACATCAGCGTTGATTGCCGTCAGGATCAGAAATCCTGCTATCAGGATCGCTGACCCCGTCAGAGTCCGAGCGAGGGTCAGGCTGAATGCGACTTTTCGATATGTGGCAAGTGTCTGAGTGCTGAGTTCACGGATGAGACGCGCCGGCGTCCCGAAACTCAGCACATTGCCCATCAGCTGCCCCAACCCGAGCAGCACCGCGGTACGTCCCCAGTCGACAATGTTCAGCGTGCGGATAACGATCAGGATCGAGACCGCTGACAGTAATGAGGCCGTCGCATTCGAGGCGAGATTGATCGCCGCCGATGTGACGTACCTCCTCCTCACTTTGTCCTACCCTACCGGCCGGCGAGCAGTGCTCGAGCGAATTCGACGCCATCCGGCACGGCGGGACACGAGGCGGGAGCGGGTGACAGCGCCACCGTGCGCATTGCCTGAGCCAGATTCTCCAATGTCAGGCATGACACGATGGTGAAACCCATGTCTAGGGCGAAAGATCGTATACTCGGAGGCCCAGCGACGACGAGCCGCGTGCCCAACGCACGTGCCTTCAGCATCGTGGAATTCGGTGAGTGAGTGTCGTAGGCCATGACGACCGCGTCGGCGCTCGCGACGACAGCATTCATCTCGAAGTTGCTCAGGAGTCGGTCCTCACTCACGACCGGGCATCGGAATCCGGACATCGCACGGACGGATTCCCGGTCAATCGGGTAAGTCGTCCGGTGTGGGCCGATCAAGGCAAGTCCGAATTGCCTCTCCGGGGAGGTGCGCTGTACTTCTGATATGGCGCCAGCGATCATCCGGACGTTCTTTCTGTCGGTGATCGCCCCGGTCACGACGAACCAGAATGTGTTGCTGCCGACTAGGAGATTGTCCCGGACGGCCAGCCCGGCCGCTTCGACGTCATCGAGCGTTCCGTCGAGGATAAAGGGATCGATTGCGTAGCGGCCAGGCCCGGAGTACCCGTAGTGACGTAACCAAACGACGTCGACATTGCGACGGCGCCCCGCCGCGAACAGCAGGGCGAGTTTGACCATATTCTTAGTCCGTCGGCGAAGTGGAGCGGGACGTTCCCAGCGCGGATCCCGCATGATGAGCGCGACGGTTCGACTCGGAAGCGATCGGACGGCGCCACCCAAGCGTGCAGCGAGTTCGTCGCCATGGGGAACGACGACGAGGTCTGCCCGGATGTCGATCGCCAGATCGGCGATCAACGCACGCGTCAGCGGCCCCTCGAAAATCATGCAGGGCAACTCGAGATCAGCCAAATTCTGGGCGAACTCGGGTGAGTCCGGCACGGAGCGTCCAATCGCTAGGAACACATCCTCGCCCATTGCGAGAGCCTCACTCACGATCAGACGAACAAACACGAGGAGGTGACCGCTTGATCGCTCCTCAACGATGAGAATTCTACGTTTCACGAGTCGCCCCATCGTGCGGGCGACCGATGTGCACCGGCTGCTGACCAGGCGCAGTCTTGGGCTGTGCATTCCTCATCGGATGGGACAGAACCAGTACCAGTCCGAGAGTCACCCAGAGCAGGCGGTTGCCGACGAGATCGGATGAGAACTGAGAATTCACCAGGGCGTAGATGTAAAGTCCGATCGCAATGCATTCCACGCGATTCTTTGTCCGCAGATACGAGCGTGATCCGTGCCAAAGTGCATACAACAGGATCGCGGCGAACCCGAACAGGGCGATAAACCCACCCTCGACGAAAACTTCCAGCATCAAGTTGTGGGGGTAGATGCGATCGGCGCGCGAACCCCACCGCCAGGCGACCCCGGCGAAGCCGCCCCAGCCAACACCGGTGGGATTCGCCCAAGCTTGGGCAATGGTGAAGCTGTAGATTCCGGAGCGTCCCGAGTCCCCGCCGTCGAGGACTCGCGAGATACCGGCCATATTGGAATCAAGGATTACGACCATCGCTGCACCCATGGCGCCAACCCCGACGATCAGCGTTCGGAGCCGGACGTCGCGGGAGCGCATGGTGAGGGTAACCACGGCGATGAGCGCCAGCAGGGCGGACAGCGCGGGCCCTCGGCTACCAGTCATGAGCGTTGCGATCGAGCAAAGGACTGCGCCGGCCAGAATGGCCAGGCGGAGCGACGCACGGATATGCGAACTCATGATCATCGCCAGGCCCGTCACGACGAAGATTCCGGTCATCCTGGCCGCTCCCACCGGATTCAGGCTGAAGACCGATACTCGGCCGGACGCGGTTACCGTTCTGTCGATCAAGAGGAACAAGGCGAAGAGAAGCGATGCGGCCGAGGTCCAGACCAGGGTCCGTCGAACTCCAGCGATCTTGTCGTGGAAACAGGCCGATGCAAATATGGCAATAGCCGTGAGGAGCAATGACTGGGCTTTTTCGCTTCCGTAAGCCGTGGGCGCCAACATCAGCAGGCCTGGCACGATACTCAGCAGGAGAACGAAGCCGGCGACCCACACGTAGTTCTGATCGAGCAACTGTGTGAAACGGAGAACGATGATCGCGGAGAATGACACGGCGACCAGCACCAAGTAGTCGACGCCCAGAATGGTTTGGGAGGCTTCAGGGAGGGCCAGGTTGCCGACTGCGAAGACGCTCAGCGCCGCGGCCAGGAGGCTGTCCAACGTGCGGCCGGTCGGTTTGGCCACATCGTGGAGAAAAGGAGAGGGTGGGGTACGGGGACTCATGGCACCAAGACCTTGGCGATGTTGTTAGCGTGCACGGTGGGTGACCAACGAGTCGTGTACTCCGTGACGCAGGTTTTACTGATCTGACTCGGAGTGGCGGTCCACGATGCGACCCGAAGAATCGCTTCAGCCAGGTCTTCAGGATCGCCGTGACGGTATAGATCACCGGTCACTCCGGGCACGATTGACTCCCATTCGGGCATCTGACCATAAACGTCATCGTCGCTGATCACCGGAACGCCGTAGCCCAGGCTTTGGATTGCCGTGAGACCGACCGCCTGGGGCACCACCGTCACGTCAAGGTCACCGTAGAACTGGGCGAGCTCCGGCCCGGAATAGATCGATCCGGAAAAGTGGATCGGCACCGAGGCCTTTGTTGCGCGAAGTTCCAGAGATTCCTGACAGCGACCGGACCCGGCCAACGTAATTCGAATATCGACGCCACGATTCCGGAGAATCGCACAAGCTTCGACCAAGAGGTCGAATCGCTTGACCTCGGTCAATCGCGCTACGGCACCGACCGTCAGCGTCCGTTCGCCAGCTGGCCGGCATGGCAGTGCGGGATCGGTTTGGCAATCGTGTTCCAGAGAGATGCTGTTCCCGATGACGTGGATCCGTTCGCCGGGAAACCCGATTTGAACTCCTATCTCTCGGGCAGTGTGACCGTACACCAGCAAGGAATGCGATAGGCGGTAGAAGGACAGGCGTACCGCGCGTTTGAGCCCACGCTCGGGCCGATGCCATCCAATGGTCCAGAAGTAGACGCGCATCCCCCTCAGGCGAGCATAGGCTGCGGCGACCCACGTCGATAGGCTTTTCACATCACCGTAGAAGACGACGGAATCAAATTGGTTTGACAGTACTTTCATGAGGCCCGTCTGGGCTTCTACCCGGAGAAATCGATGGGTTCGGATAGGGTAGAATCTTTCGAGCCCCGAGGGTTCCATGCTCTCGATGCCGTCCCGACCGTGGGTGTCGGCTGCGAACGTGACGCTCAGGCCCTCGGTCCTGTCGAGCTCGCGAAAGACTCCCCTCCTGTAATGCTGCAGGAATGGGTAGACGACCAAAGCGGAGGTCTGTTCCGCCTTCTGGGTCTCGTCGTGCGGCTGTGGCCGGATGGCTTCCTCACCCAAAGGAATGCTCTTCCGTCGAGGACTGAGCCTGGACGTTTGCTCCAGGTTGGCGAAGGCAGAGAGAAACCATCGCGTTTCGCGGGTCCAGCGCTTCTGATGGGGTCAAGAGGCGCAGCTCGTCATGTCGCAGCGGCGGAACCTCGACGTGCGACACAAGTGGATGGAACGGTCGTAGGTCGGTCTCGCCGCCCGCCAAGAGACATTCGCTCATCTTTTCGCCCGATCGTAAGCCGGTGTACACGATCGGGATATCCCGGCGAGACATGGAGATGAGCTGCCTGGCTATCGCGTCGATCCTTACGGGCTCGCCCATGTCCAGCACCAGTGCCTGGCCACCCCGGCCCAGCACCGCGGCCTGGATGACCAGCTGCACCGCCTCGTCGACGGTCATGAAGTAGCGGGTGACGTCGGGATGGGTGACGGTGACCGGACCACCGGCGGCGATCTGCGCGGCGAACGCGGTGAGCACCGAACCCCGGCTGCCGAGGACGTTCCCGAAACGAACGCTGAGATAGGTGCCACTGGCTCGCTGAGCCATCGCCGCGGTCAGGCCCTCGGCGATGCGCTTGGAGTAGCCGAGCACGCTGGTGGGGTTGGCGGCTTTGTCGGTGGAGATGTTGACGAACCGTTCCACGCCGGCCGCCTCGGCGGCTTCGAGCACGGTCTGGGTTCCCCACACATTTTCGGTGAAGATCTCGAAGATCCTGTCCCGGTCCCGGATGTCGGCGAGCACGATGTCGCTGCTGTCCAGCAGCGCGCGGCCCTCGATGGACAGCTGGACCGCGTGCAGCGCTGACTCGTCGCGATCCAGCATGATCAGGTGGGCCGGATTCCACCGGCTGATCTGCCGGCAGAGCTCGGAGCCGATGGACCCACCGGCCCCGGTGACCAGGACCCGCTGCCCGGTCAGATATCCGGCGATCGAGGCGATGTCGGTATCTATCTGCCGCCGTCCCAGCAGGTCGGGGATGTTGATGTCCCGCACGTCCTGGATGCCGACCCGGCCGCCGAGCAGCTCGTTCACACCGGGAAGGACCTTGACCGTCAGGTGCGCGTCCGAGGCCCGGGCCGAGATGTCCCGCAGCAGCTCGGCGGACAATGGGGCCGATCACCGGCACCCCGTCGATCTGCAGATGACGTTTGTGCCGATCGTCGTCGAGAATGCCGACCGGCGACCAGCGGGAGGCCGGGTCCCGCCGCATCGATTTCACCAGCTGCCGGCCGCCCGAGCCCGCTCCGATGACCAGCACCGGCTGTCCCCGTCGGGCGTGGTCGACCAGGGTCGCGTTCTCTCGGATCGCCCGCACCAGTGCCCGCCCCCACGCCATCGTGACGACGGCGCAGAGGGTGGCGATCAGCGGGACCGAACGGGGAACGAGGTGGATAACGAGCAGATTGGCCAGGTAGACGGCGACACCCACGCAGATCGCCGAGGCCGCCAAGCGGATCGTCTCGTCCAGACTGCCCAGGGGGGAACGGCCGTCGTGCAGCCGGGTCACCCAGGCCACCACGGCGAACAGGAAGGCGGCCATGGCGGCGATCGCCATGGTGGGGCCCCATTCGACACTGCCGAACTGGAAGTCCATTCGAGCCACGGCCGCAAACGCGACGGCGATGATCCACACCACCGAGTCGAACACCAACAACCAGAAGTGGCGACGTCGGGAAAGACCCTCGATCGCCCTGCTAGCGGTCAGGCGCAATTCTGCGGCCCCCCTTGGCCTATAGTGGCCCGTGGCTCATACTGATTACGTTCAGTTCCACGACCACTACGGAGCGTATCACCGCCTCGCTGGGTGACAAGCTGCGTGCGGTGCAAGCGGCAGTCGAATGAGCGGCTTCGGCTCAAGGGGGAGTAGTGGATCTTCGGGAGTATCTGCGTGTGCTGCGGCGCCAGTGGGTTCTGGTGCTCGTCGGCCTGCTCCTCGGCACGTGCGTCGGCATCTTCCTGGTCCTGCGCGCGACTCCGCTCTATTCGTCCACGGTGCGATTGTTCGTGTCGACCCCGGGCAGCGACACGGCCAACGCCCAGATGTACCAGGGTGGCCTGTTCTCGCAGCAGCGCGTGGCCTCGTATGCCGATCTGATCAAGGGCTCGACCGTGGCCGAGAAGGTCCTGGCCCGAATCGGTTCCGATGAGGTGCCGGCGGCGCTGGTCAACCAGATCTCCGCGACCGCGGATCCCAATTCGGTGATCCTGCAGGTGGCCGTGACCGACCCCAGCCCGGCGCGGGCCCAGTTGCTGGCCCAGACCACCGCCCAGGTCTTCACCGAGTACGTCGGGGAGCTGGAAAGTTCCGAGGATCCGGCGCGCTCGCCGATCCGGGCCGCCATCGTGGATGACGCCAACCTGCCGACCAGTCCGGTCTACCCCCGGCCCTTGATCACGATCGGCCTCGGCGCGATCATCGGCCTGCTGGTCGGCCTGGCCGCCGCCTGGCTGCGGGAAACGCTGGACACCTCCCTCAAGACGATCGATGACGTGCAGAAGGTCACCGGGGCATCGATGCTCGGCTCGGTGTTCTTCGACCCCGGCGCGGTGAAGAAGCCGCTGATCTCGGGCTTGTCCCCCCATGCGCCGCGGGTGGAATCGTTCCGGGTGTTGCGGACGAATCTGCAGTTCCTCGATGTGGACGGTGAGTCCAAGACCTACGCGATCACGAGCCCGCTGCCGGGCGACGGCAAATCGACGACATCGATCAACATCGCGATCGCGCTGGCTGAGGGCGGCCGGCGAACCCTGCTGGTGGAAGGAGATCTGCGCCGGCCGAAGTTTGGTGAATACCTCGACCTCGAGGGTGAGGTCGGGCTGACCACGGTGTTGATCGGCGAGGCCACGCTGGCCGACGCCATTCAGCCCTGGGGACGGTCCGGGCTGGACGTGATCACCAGCGGCACGTTGCCGCCAAATCCCGCGGAATTGCTGCAGTCGAAGGCGATGGCTGCGGTGATGGCCGAGCTGCGGCAGCGGTACGACGTGGTGATCGTCGATGCGCCGCCGATCCTGCCGGTCACCGATGCGGCGTTGATCGCGGCGCAGACCAGCGGGGCGATCCTGGTGGTCCGGCACGGCCGGACGACCCGGGACCAGGCCGCCCAGGCTCGGCAGCGACTGGATTCGGTCGGTGCGCAGGTGCTCGGGACAGTGTTCAATTTCGTTCCGCAGCGGGCGATCTCGTCCTACGGCTACGGGTACGGCTACGGATATGCCCCCACCACACCCGTCCAAGCCGAGCCCGACCACCAAGCGCATCCCGAGGGCGCCCCTGACCTTGTGGACGAGGCAGAGCTCCCGGGGCCTACCGCCGAACCGCTCGTCGAACCGCTGCAGGCGCATCGCAACGGCGACGCCTCCGGCGCCCTCCACCGCGCCTCCAGCTGATCGTTGGGCTGCTGGTGTGCCGGCCCGGTCGGACCCGAGGGCGCGGTGCGCGACGGAATTTCTTCGTCAATTCATGTAGCGGTCATGAAAGGCCACGAATTTCATCAGCATCAACGCCCGCGGGTGGGCCGGAACTCGCCACCGACCGTAGTTCTGGGCTTTGACAGGGCCGTTCGGAGGCCCGCTGCAGAGGGCGAAGACTGCCGACGGTAATGGCGGGTCGAACGCTGCCGTGAGCCGACCGAGCCGGGTGTCGGGTGTGCCTGCCGCGCCGTCGACGGCGCACTTCACCGAAATCACGCTGCCGTTCGGAGACACTACGGATGGTAGATGGATCACCCGGCGGCGAAGGCACCGTCCGTCCACGAACGGGGGCAAGTTCGTCACATCAGTGGCCGCTTCCGGGTGGTGACGGACCGTATCAGTCATGCCCTTAACCATGCGTAATCACGAGATGACGGCCATGCCCCACAGAGATCATCAGTAAGATAGGTAACGCCGGATCGCCCGTCACCGTGGGCATTCGCGGTTCATGATCACGCGCTCGCGAAAGCTGAGAAGAACAACGCTCTGTCATATGCTCCGATTCGCTCCAGCGTTGACCGTCAGGGGTTCTCGCGAAGGTGACGGATGGGGGATTTCTTTGATGCTCAAGCGAATCGGCACGATTGTCGCGGTCGCCGCGACCGGGTTGATCGTCGCCGCGGGGACCGCTGCGGCGGCCCCGGTGTATGCACCGCCGGGACTTTCGGCCGTCTACATCGGCGACAACCAGATCGTCATCACCGGAACGAATTACGGTGACGAGAGCGGACCGGATACGTCCGCGTCCATCACCGTGAGCTATGGCGGTCCGTCGGGGCTGCGCTCTAGCGCCGGCCTGAGCGCTGCCGGCGCGGCAGCCGCGCTGACGGCGGAGCCGAATGCCGACGGCAACTTCTCCGTGACATACAGGCTCACCCAGGACGGCGACGTGTACGTGCGCGCCGTCGGTAGCCCGAGCGGTGACGATCTGACCGTGTTCCTGGCCAACCCGCCCGGAGTGCCGGGCCAGACCGGATCCGGCAACACCGGTTCCGGATCGGGGTCCGGCTCCGGGTCCGGCAGCGGATCCAACCAGAACTACAGCTCGGGCTATGCCAGCGGCGATGTGTCCTCCGGATACGCGGGCCTGGCGTCCACCGGCGCCAGCATCGGCGCTCCGCTGGCAATCGGTATCGGCGCCCTGCTCGCCGGGTTGACGTTGCTGTTCTTCGGAACTCGCGGGGTGCTGCGCCGCAGGGGAGCCAAATCCGGCACCGCGGGCTGAGTTCCACACAGATCGTCGACGAGAATCGGCCGGCTCCGCGGGGGAGCCGGCCGATTCGCGTGTGTTGACCGGGAAGCTCGCTGAAGTCCGCCGGTTCCGGTCCGGCGGACTTGCTCGGTGACTTCCCGGCGGCGGGTCAGAACCGCCCGCTGCCGCCGCTGTGCCCGCCCCCCGCACCGCCGCCACCACCGAAGCCTCCGCCACCACCACCGAATCCGCCGCCGCCCCAGCCGCCGCCGCCGCCCCACCCGCCACCACCGCGCCCGCTCCGGCCGGAGTTAAGCACCGAGTTCAGGATGATCCCGCCGAGCACAGCGCCGGCCAGACCCCCATTGCTGCGGGATCCGCCACCGCCCCCGCCGAACCCGCCGACGTCCCGCTGGGCCAGGTCCGACGCCTCCCGAGCCAATGCCGCGGCCTGCTGGGCCTCCGCCAGCGCGGCGGCCGCGCCGCCCACCATCGACTCGGCGTTCGCCAGGTGCCGCTTCGCCTCGGCCAGCCGGGTCCGGGCCTGGCTGCCGACGGCGCCGCGGCGGGTGTTCACGAAGTCCTCCGCGGCGGACACCTCGGCGCGCGCGGTGGTCAGTGTCTGCGTCAGTGCCGCCCGACTGCGCTGCTCCTGCTGCTGGGCGTCGCGGGTGCTGGCGAGCAGTCCGTCCAACGCCAGGTCGGCCTCCTCGACCTTGTGCAGCGCGGTCATCGGGTCGGCCGAACCCTGCGGCGAGCGGGCCAGGCCGAGGATCGCCTGGATCTGGTCCAGTTGGGCGCGGATCGACGCGGCACCGGCGCCGGCGTCGGCGGAGTCCAGCGCGCCGCGGACGGTGGCCAGTTCCCGGTCGACGGCGGCGGTCGCGGTGGTCAGTTGGTTGACCGCGGTGCCCAGGTCGGCGGAGGCGCGGTCGATGGCGTCCAGCAACGTCCTGCCCTGGTCGACCGCCTCTTGCGCGGCGCCCGCGGCCAGCACCGCCGCCGGATTGGGCTGCGTCGACGGCGCCGGTGGCTGGCCGGGCAGCGGCAGGGTGCTCTCGGCGGGTGCGGCGCCGGTGGCCGCCTGCCGGGCCTGGTCCAGGCTGGTGCGGGCGAACTCCAACCGCTCGCGGGCCTGGTCGACGTTCGCGGCGACGGTGGCCAACGCCGCCGGCGCGAACTGCTGCTGCAGCCGTTGCAGGGTGGTCGCGGCGGCGGGTACCCGCGCCAGTTGGGTGTCGATCGCGCCCGGGAGTTCGGAGAGCACCCGCGGCAGCCGGGACCGCAGGTCGCGCAGGTCGTCGAACCGGTCGCTCTGTTCATCCAGCTTCGCCGACGCCTGGGCGCACAGTCCCAGGATGTCGTTCATCATCTTGCGCTTGGTGGCGTCGTCCTCGGGCTGGTCGTCGTCGACCAGCTGGCGGATCTCGAACGCCCGGGTGAGCGCCTCGCGGGCCGCGTCGAACGCCGTGCGGAATTGGGCGACGGCGTCCTTGCCGAAGTCCGACTCGGCCGCGCTCAGTTCGAATTCGCTCGCCCGGACGGCGTTGTCGGTGTCGATGAGCGCCTGAACGCTGCGCGCGGACAACTGCTCGAGCGGCTCCGGCGGTTCGACCGGAGCCCCGCCCGGACCGGCCGGTCCCGGGCGGCCGCCCGTGTCGGCGGCCTTGTTGCGGCGCCGGTAGATGAGGTATCCGCCGACGCCGATGACCACGATGCCACCGGCGATCCACCACCACACCGTCGACGAGCCGCTCAACGCGTCGCGGTAACCGTTGGCGGCGGCGATGGCTGCGCCGGCCCAGTTGTCGTTCTTCAGTGCGGGCACGATGTCGTTGGTGGCGACCTGTTGGAGCTGCGCGTCACTGATCTTGAAGTTGTTCGGCACATGCACCGCGTACGCCCGGCCCCCGGTCGCGACGGCCAGCAGCATCTGGTTGGTCCCCAGGTCGGACGCCTGCCAGGTCTGCGCCGCCCAGTCCGTCGCGGCGCTCGGGTTGTCGAACGTGTCGACGTACACCACCCACAGGTCGATGTTGTCCTCCGCGGACAGCTGGTCGAGTGCGGCCTGCACGTCGCTGCGGTCGGACCCGGACAGCACCCCGGACTGGTCGGTGATCTGGTTCGGCAGCCGGAACGGCGGCTCGGCCGACACGGGTGCGGACCCGCCCAGCCCGACGATCGTGACGACCGCCAGCGCGCCCGCCGCCCGCTTCAGTCCTCGTGCCATGCGCATGTTCGACCCTTCCCAGCCGCGGTGCCGCCGCTCGACCGGCCCACCGTGATCCGACCCTACCGAGCGGGGCTCGGCCGGGGCGGCGCTTTCGGGTAGGCGCAGTTCGCCATCCCCGGCGCCGCCCCTTCGGGCACCAAAGGCAACCCCATGGTCGGCGCCGCCGGACAACTCAGCTGTCGATGCGGGATGGGACAGTCAGGTGGTCGGCCAGTGCGGTGGGGGAATCTGTGTCCGAATTTCATCAGCACCGTCCTGACGCCGGCACACCACCGGCGAAGGTGGGCCGGCCTGCGCAGATCGCTAGAGCGCCAGGACAGGCAGTGCTGCTGCTTCAGCAGACGGCCGGCAACGCAGCGGTGGTCCGGGCAATCCGGGCAGCCCGCCTCGACCCCGGGCCGCCGCCGGAGCTCCCGGAACTGTCCGCCGGCGAGATCGCCGTCGAACCGTCGGCCGCCGCCGATCCCGAGGTGTTGGCAGAGACGGCTCGGCAGCACGACCAGATCGAACGGGCCGCGGCCGCGCAAGTTGCGCAGATCGATGCGACTGCTGCGACCCGCCGCGGCACGTTGGGTACGGTCTTCGCTTCCCAACGGCAGCAGGCAACGACCGCGCTGCACGGTCACTTTGCGGTCGTCGGTGCATCGCTCGCGGCGAACAGCGCCAAGGCCGTCACGGAGGGCGCCAACTCGGCGGCCGGTGTGCGCACCGACGCCGAGGCCGCCCAGGCCGCCACGGATGAGATCATCGACGCGGGCGCGGCCAAGGTCGACGGCAAAGGCGACGCCGAGGCCCGTCGCGCGCAGAGTGCTGGTTCTGCGGAGGTCGCGAACTCCCGGCCGGCGAATGGGACGTCCGACCCCGATGTTGCGGCGAGCCAGCAGAAGGTGGCTGATGCGGTCTCGGGGAAGGCGCGCCGCGAAATCCAGGAGTCGGGGTCGCGTACCACAGCAGCGGTGCGCAGCCACACGGCCAGGATGAAGCAGCAATTGATCGCACCGTCCCGCCAGCGGGCCGGTGAGCAGATCCGGACGGTCACAACGCAATCCGAGTCTGCGATCGCCGACGCCGGCGCCGTCGCCACCGATGAGATCGGGCAGCTCGGAGCCCAGGCTCGGCAGGCCGCCACACATGCGCACAAGGCTCTGACCGGAGCCATCTCAGCCGGCAGCAGCACAGCACGAAACGACCTCGATACCTGGGCCGAACAGAGCAAGTCGCGAATCCGGGCGACAGCGCAACGGCTGGCCAGCACGCTCGTCGCGCACGGAACGGCGTTGGCCACGGTGATCGGCGCCCGGCGGGTGGGGCGGGGACGGCGCGGCACCGCAGGTGCCGTCGTGGGCCTGCAAGAGGCTGGGGGCCACGTGGTGGCAGCGATCGCCGAGACCGGTCAGGGCCTCGCCGACGGCGCCGACGAGATCACCCAAGGACATACTCAAGCAGTCGGCGCTGTCGGTGGACAGGCCGCCCAGGGGTTCAATCGGGCCGCCGTCACGACCGGCACCGCCATGGCCCAGGGCGCCAGTGCATTCGGCCTGCATGCCGCCACGGTCCGCGCCGCGACGTCGAGCGAACTCCAGCAGGCGCCGCAGCGCGCATCCCAAGGTCTGACGCCGCATATCGACAAGGGCGTGGCGGACCTGTCCACCACCGTCGACGAGGCCGACCAGGCGCAACAGGCCTGGACAGCCAACGCTCGCCGGCAGGGCGAGGCAGGAACGAGCAGGGTGGCCGCCGAGGCCGAGAGGCTGTCGCGAGATCATCAACAGCCGGTCCAGCGGATATTCGACGCATTCATCGGTTCCATGCGAGCCTGGCTTCGCGACAAACTCGGCGACATCGCTGGCGGAATCGTTTCCGGCCTGATCTTGTCGCTGCCGGCCATCGCCATCGCCATCGCGCTCCTCGCTGCCGGGCCGGTCGGCTGGGGCGTCCTCGCAGCGCTGATCATCGTCGGGGTTGGACTCGGCATCTATTCGAGATTCAGTGAGTACAAGGCCGACCACGGTGGCGAGGGTCCGGGATGGGGCGCAGGCATCGGTCTGGTCGTGCTCGGTGCCCTTGACATCACGGGCATCCCTTACATCGTTGAGGCGAGCGTGGGTCAGCGCGCGTTCTCCCCGAAGCCCATGAGCACCTTCGAACGCTGGGAGCGCGGAACTCAGGGCGTGGTGAACCTCGCGCTCATGGTGATCGGTGGGGGCAAGAAGGTGATCGGCGGATCGGAGGTACATCCCGCGGTCCCGGTGGATCCGCACGCTCCCGTCCCGGTGGATCCGCATGCTCCCGTCCCGGTGGATCCGCATGCTCCTGTTCCGGTGGATCCGCACGCTCCCGCGGTTGATCCCAACGCCCCCGTTGTCGACCCCAACACTCCTCGGCCCCCGGCCCGGAGCTGTTTCGTGCCGGGCACTCTCGTCGCGACCCCAGCGGGGCTGGTACCGATCGAATCGCTGGGCGTCGGGTCGATAGTGAACACTGTCGATCCCGGAACCGGGGTGCGCGAAGCGCACCGAGTCAGCGCAACGATGACTGCCACCGTCGACCGCGTGCTCGATATCACGATCAACGACGTGACGATCGGCGTCAGCCCGGAACACCCGTTCTGGGACCTCGACAGCGGCTGGACGGCCGCCGGATCCCTGCGCGAGGGCAGCGGGTTGTACGGCGGCGATCGCGAGCCGGCACGCGTCCGGCAGATCAGCCGCCGGCCCGGGGACGAGCACACCGTGCACAACATCACGGTTGCCGGTGCGCACACTTATCTCGTCTCAGACCTGCGCATTCTGGTGCACAACAAGGGCGCGGCCGCCGACCCTGTCGGCTCCCTTCGAGGACATGTCGAGTCCTTGTCGGCCCGGGTACGGACCGCCCTGCGGTCGGCGGAGGCGCAGCCACCGGAGACAGCCGGCCGCGATGCAACTATCCGTCGCCTGCGCGAAATTCAGAAGGCGATCGAGCAACTTCAAAAGGAATCGAACGCCCCTGAACCGGATGTCGAGGACCTGAGCGACTGGGCCAATGGGATCGACAACGACCTCCACCCGATCGAACAGCAGCTGCCGGAACCCCCGCAGGTCGAACCGACGCCGACCGAGTCGCTGACGGCGGACGGCGCGTTTCGGGCCCTCCAGCGCCGCCGTCTGTGGGCCGACATCACCAGGAAGAACCCGGGCCGCGAATGGTCTGCGGAGCTCGCTGAGGACATGACGTCGAATACCCCGCACGAGGCCAAACGAAAGCTGAACCTGACCGGCCGTGCCCCGGGCCAGGACCCGGTCAAGGTCGAGGTCAGCGTCATTTTCGACCGGAACACCGGCACTTTCGAGGATATGCACCTGTCGGGCGGGAAATCCGTTCGCCAGTAGATGTGCCATGCGCATGCTCGACTCTGCCGCGCCGACCGGCGCCGGCCAAACCCCGGGTGACTCAGAAGAACTCAGGGAGAACGTTCATGGCGAGGTTCACGATTTGCCGTGACGCGCTCCGTCTGTGCCGATGGTCGGCCTCGCCCGGTCGGCCGACCTCGGACTGCTTCAGGCCTGCCGGTTGGCCGGCGCGAACCCGTGCGAGCGGCGCCGCTCCTCGGCCCGGATCACGTGGGTGACCGCGTTGATCAGCGCCAGGTGGGTGAACGCCTGCGGGAAATTGCCCAGGTGCCGACCGCTGACCGGGTCGAGCTCCTCGGCGTACAACCCGAGCGCCGACGCGTGCGAGAGCAGCCGTTCGCACAGCGCGTGCGCGCGTTCCTCCTCGCCGATCTCGACCAGCGCCGAGACCAGCCAGAACGAGCAGATGGTGAAGGTGCCCTCCTCGCCGGCCAGGCCGTCGTCCGTCTCCTCGACCCGGTAGCGCAGCACCAACCCGTCATGCGTCAGCTCGTCGGCGATCGCCAGCACCGTCGCCCGGATCCGGTAGTCGTCCGGTGGCAGGAACCGGACCAGCGGGGCCAGCAGCAGCGACGCGTCCAGCGCGGTGTCGCCGTACCGCTGCACCAGAGCGCCGCGGTCGTCGACACCGTTGGCCAGCACGTCCTCGTGGATCTCGTCGGCGATCTTCTGCCACTTCTCGGCGATCTCCGGTGAGTCGTGCAACCGGGCCAGCCGCACCCCGCGATCCAACGCCACCCAGCACATGATCTTCGACGCGGTGAAGTGCTGCGGCTCGCCGCGGACCTCCCAGATGCCGCGGTCGGGGGCCCGCCAGTGCGCCGAGGCCTGCTCGACCTGCGCGATGACGATCGGCCACAGCTCCTCGGGCATCTGCTCGCGGGACCGGGTGTGCAGGTAGATCGAGTCGAGCAGGGCGCCCCACACGTCGTGCTGCTGCTGGTTGAACGCGCCGTTGCCGATCCGCACCGGGCGGGCGTCGTCGTACCCGGTCAGGTGGTCGAGCGTGCCCTCCTCGAGATGCCGCTCCCCGCCGACCCCGTACATGATCTGCAGGTCGTTCGGGTTGTCCCGGCACACGTCGTGGATGAAGTAGAAGAAGTCGTTGGCCTCCCGGTCGAAGCCCAGCGTGTACAGGCCCCACAGCGCGAATGTGGAGTCGCGGATCCAGGTGTACCGGTAGTCCCAGTTCCGTTCGCCGCCCGGGGTTTCCGGCAACGACGTGGTCGCCGCGGCGAGCAGCGCGCCGGTCGGCGCATATGACAGGCCCTTCAGCGCCAACGCCGACGACTGCAGGTACGCCCGCCACGGATGGTCGGGGAAGGTGCCCTGGGACAGCCATTGCCGCCAGTACTCGCCGGTCCGCCACATCCAGTCCTCGGCCTCGGCGGTCGTGGCCGGTCCGGGCAGGTCGGAAAAGGCGAGCGAGACGTAGTGCACCTCGTCCCGCTTCATCTTGGTGCGAGCCAGCGCGGTTCGACCCTCCAGGCCGATTCGCAGGGAGCTGGTCAGCCGCAGGGTCGGCTGTCCCTTCGCGGTGGCCACCACCTCCGAGTAGTCCTTGCGCGGGTACGTCCACTTCGCGCCCTTGCGGGCATAGTCGAACACCGGTTCGCAGGTCATCTGCAGGTCGACGTTGCCGTAGACGCATTTGATGGTGCGCAGCAGCACGTGCGCGGCGTCGTAGTCGGTGGGCGAGCGGCGGTGGGTCTTGGACCGCTCGTCGGTGTTGTGCCACTCGGCCATGATCAGCGCGTCCCGCACCACCAGCCAGCCCGTCGGCGTCTGCCAGGTGGTCTCCAGCACCATCGTGCCGGGTAGATATCGGCGGGCCGCGGGCACCGCGACGCCGAACGGGGCGACCCGGAACGACCCACCGGCCCGGTCCAGCAGCGCGGTGAAGAAACTCGGTGAGTCCGGGCGCGGCGCGCACATCCACTCGACCGCGCCGGACGGCGCGATCAGGCAGTTGGCCTCACAGTCCGACAGGAACGCGTAGTCGCCGATGCCGGGGAAGTTGCCGTTGGTGGGGTGCATCTCGTGCAGCGGTGCCACCCCGGTATCGGTGCCGTCGGAACCGACCGGTCCGAGGAGTTGGACGTTCCCGTCCGCGGAGGTGGTCACGGCGTCGAGGCTGACGTCGGTGGCGGCGTCGGTGTCGGTCATCCGTGCATTGTCCGTCACGTTTTCCGAGCCGGTATGGCGAACAGGTCACGGATAGATGACGCCGTTGGGGTGATCTCGCTGCACCGGTGGGGCCGGCCGTTGTCCGGCCGTCACCATGATCATCTGTGGTCCGGGGGCACCGAGTGGTGATGTTGTCGATGATGCCGCCGGTGGCCCGGGTGCTGGGCAGGACGTCGATCAGGTAGGAGCGAACCGCCGCTCGCGGTGGTGGCGTCGTCGACGGCGGCGGTCCCGACCTGAGGCAGTCGCTGAACCGTGGATGCGCATCCGGGCGCTTGCATGCGCAACGCAGGTTCAGTCGCCGGTCCGTTCGGCGTCAGGTCGCCTCTTGCCCGTTCGGCTGATTCGTAGTATCTTTCAGTTCCAGAACGAGAACACACATGTTGTATGCCGCACGTTCACGTCAGTCACATGCGTATTCGCGCTGGACCTGGTGCCTGTCGCCCGAGCGTCAACCCCTGAGCCGTAGGAGGCCCAATGTCCGTGCCGTTTCTGATGGCCGCTCCTGATCCGGTGGTGCCGACCGGGTCGAACGCGCAGTTGGTCGTGGCCGCGTTGGGTGGGATCGCGGTGATCGTGCTGCTGATCACGTATTTCAAGTTGCATGCGTTCCTGGCGTTGATGATCGGCGCGATCTCGGTCGGGATCGCCGCCGGCCTGGGGTTGACCGCGTCGGTCACCGCGTTCGCCAAGGGGTTCGGCGACACGATGGGCGGCGTCGGGATCCTGATCGGGCTGGGCGCGATGTACGGCAAACTGCTGGCCGATTCCGGCGGCGCGGACCGGATCGTGGACACCCTGGTCAACCGGGCCAGCACCCGGTCGCTGCCCTGGATGATGGCGTTGGTCGGCGCGCTGATCGGGTTGCCGATGTTCTTCGAGGTCGGCCTGGTCCTGCTGATGCCGGTGATCATCCTGGTCGCCCGCCGCTCCGGCCTGTCGCTGATGCGGGTCGCGATCCCGACGCTGGCCGGGCTGTCCGCGATGCACGGCCTGGTCCCGCCGCATCCCGGGCCGCTCGTCGCGATCAGCGCGTTGGGCGCGAACCTGGGCCTGACCCTGGCGTTGGGCGTGCTCGTCGCGATCCCGACCGTCATCATCGCCGGACCCCTGTTCAGCACCCTGGCCGCGAAATGGGCGCCGGTGCCGGTGCCCGCCCTGTTCGTCACCGCCGAGGACGAAGGCGAAGACGTCACCCACAAGCCCCGCCCCTCGTTCCTGGCCGCCCTGGTCAGCATCCTGATCCCGGTCGTGCTCATGCTGGCCAGCGCCCTGTGGGACGTCGTCGCCCCGGGCTCGGACTCGGCCGCCCGGACCGTGGTGCACTTCCTCGGGCTGCCCGCGATGGCCCTGCTCATCGCGGTCATCGCCGGCATCTTCATCCTGGGCCGCGGCGGCCAGATGAACCGCGACGCGATCGCCAGCACGTTGGAGACCTCGCTGCCGCCGATCGCCGGGATCGTGTTCATCGTCGGCGCCGGCGGCGGCTTCAAACAGGTACTGATCAGCACCGGCATCGGCCAGGTCATCGCCGACGCCGTCCAGGGCTCCGGCCTGTCCGTGCTGTTCCTGGCCTGGGTGGTGGCCGTCCTGATCCGCGTCGCCACCGGATCGGCCACCGTCGCGACCGTCACCGCGGCCGGGATCCTGGCCCCGGTCGCCGCCGAACTGAGCAGCCCGCACGTCGCCCTGATGGTCCTGGCCATCGGCGCCGGCTCCCTGTTCCTGTCCCACGTCAACGACGCCGGGTTCTGGCTCGTCAAGGGCTACCTGGGCACCAGCATCGGGCAAACCCTCAAGACCTGGACCGTGATGGAATGCCTCATCTCGGTCTGCGGCCTCGTCGGTGTCCTGCTGCTGTCCCTGGTCGTCTAACCCCCGATGACCACCCACCCCAACGTGTCCCGCCCGCCGCAGTCCCCGACCCGAAAGCACGGTTCCGCCATGACGATCGACCACGACGCGGCCACGCAACAGCCGGTGCTGGTCATCATGGGCGTGTCCGGGTCCGGCAAATCGACCGTCGCCGGGATCCTGGCCGGCCAACTCGGCTGGGACCTGGAAGAGGGCGACGACCTGCACCCCCCGGCCAACGTCGCCAAGATGAGCGCCGGCACCCCGCTGACCGACGACGACCGGTGGCCCTGGCTCGACCGGGTCACCGAATGGATCACCGAACACACCGCCGCCGGCCTGCCCGGCATCATCACCTGCTCCGCCCTCAAAAAGATCTACCGGGACCGGATGCGCGGCCCACACGTCGTGTTCGTCCACCTCACCGGCGACAAGGACACCATCGGCCGACGCATGAACGCCCGCCAGGACCACTTCATGCCCGCCGCCCTCCTCGACACCCAGATCGCCACCCTCGAACCCCCCAGCCCCGACGAGAACGTCCTCCAGATCGACCTCGGCCGGCCCCCCGCCGAAGAAGCCGCCGAAATCATCACCCGACTCCGGCTGACACCCGAACACGGCTCCAGCGCCCTCGGCTCCACCCACCCCGGCACCTCATCCGCCCCACCCATCGGCGACCTGCTCACGTAGCCGGCCGGCCCGCGAGACCGCAACCGCGCACCCCGCCGCCGGACAGCGTCAATCCGGCGGACGACCGAGCTGGATCGTCCCGGCCCGCCCTCACCTGCCGCTTCGCCATGCGTGCAGGCCGCCGGCCCAACCCTTGAAGGAGCAACCACAGAATGACCGCGCCTGCGCCCTTACATCCCGTGATGTCGGCAGTGACCGACCGGATCGTGGCCCGTAGCACCGTCACCCGCCGGCGGTACCTGGACCGGATCGATGCCGCGGCTCAGCGGCGCCCGGCCCGGACGGGGCTCGGCTGCGCGAATCTCGCCCACGGCTTCGCGGCCGCGGAGCCGGAGACGAAGCTGGGGCTGCGCCGCGGACACAAGGTGAACGTCGCGATCGTGTCCTCCTACAACGACATGCTCTCCGCACACAAGCCGTACGAGACCTACCCGGCGGCCCTGAAGCGGGCGATCTTCAACGCCGGGGGACTGGCCCAGTTCGCCGGCGGCGTACCGGCCATGTGCGACGGCGTGACCCAGGGCCGCGCCGGGATGGAGCTGTCGCTGTTCAGCCGGGACGTCATCGCGATGTCCACCGCGGTCGCCCTGTCCCACGACATGTTCGACGGCACACTCCTTCTCGGCATCTGCGACAAGATCGTGCCCGGGCTGTTGATCGGCGGTCTGGCCTTCGGTCACCTGCCGACCATCCTGGTTCCCGGTGGGCCGATGACCTCCGGTCTGGCGAACGCCGAGAAGAGCCGGATCCGCCAGCTCTACGCCGAGGGCAAGGCCAGCCGGGAAGACCTGCTGGAGGCCGAAGCCGCGTCCTATCACGGGCCGGGCACCTGCACCTTCTACGGCACCGCCAACTCCAACCAGATGCTCGTCGAGATCATGGGCCTGCACCTGCCCGGCGCCAGCTTCGTCAATCCCGGAACTCCGCTGCGGGAAGCGCTCACCGCGGCGGCCGCCGCGCGGGTCACCGAGATCACCGCAACGGGAACGTCGTACACCCCGATGGGCCGGGTCGTCGACGAGAAGGTGATCGTCAATGCGGTTGTCGGTCTCCTCGCGACCGGCGGATCGACCAACCACACCATGCACCTGGTCGCCGTCGCGGCGGCCGCCGGAATCAGCCTGACGTGGGAGGACTTCGGCGACCTGTCCGCCGTCGTGCCACTGCTCGCGCGCGTCTACCCGAACGGTGGGGCCGACGTGAACCACTTCCAGGCGGCCGGCGGCATGGCCTTTCTCATCGGGCAGCTCCTGGACGCCGGACTGCTGCACCCCGACGTGCAGACCGTCGCCGGGCCGGGCCTGGACCGGTACCGGCAGGAGCCGTTCCGCAGCCTGGACCTCGACGTCCTGCGGCCGGTCGACGATCCGTTTACCGCGGACGGCGGGTTGCGCGTACTGACCGGCAATCTCGGCCGGGCGGTCATCAAGGTCTCCGCCGTGGCCCCCGCCCACCGGGTCGTCACCGCGCCGGCCCGCGTGTTCGACGATCAGGCGCAGGTCGTCGAGGCCTTCCGGCGGGGCGAACTGGACCGCGACGTCATTGTCGTCGTCCGCTATCAGGGCCCGCGGGCCAACGGGATGCCCGAATTGCACAAGCTCACCCCGATCCTGGGGGTGCTGCAGGATCGTGGACACCGGGTCGCGCTGGTGACCGACGGCCGCATGTCCGGCGCGTCCGGCAAGGTGCCCGCGGCCATCCACGTGACGCCGGAGGCTGCGGTCGGCGGGGTGCTGAGCCGTGTGCGGGACGGCGACCTCATCCGGCTGGACAGCGACACCGGCACTCTGCATGTCGAAACGGTCGATTGTCTGGTCGACCGGGCGTCCACAGGTGCGCCCCCGGACGACGAGAGCTACGCCGGCACCGGCCGTGAACTTTTCAACGTGTTCCGTCATGCGGCTGGCGATGCCGACACCGGTGCCGCCGTTTTCGGCCTGCCCGCCGCGACCCCTCAGCAGCCGCAACTCGTCGGCACCCACCTCAACTGAACCAGTCACTCAACCAACCACTGTGGAGACCACCATGTCATCATCCCCATCCGGAATCGGCGAACTGCTCGATCGCGCGCCGGTCATCCCGGTGATCGTGATCAAGGACAGCTCGGTTGCCGTTCCGCTGGCCGCGGCCCTGGTCGCCGGCGGTCTGACCGTCCTCGAGGTCACCCTGCGGACGTCGTGTGCCCTCGACGCCATCGAGCGCATCGCCCAGGAGGTGCCCGGCGCGATCGTCGGCGCCGGTACCGTGCTGAACCCCGACGACGTCAGGCTCTCGGTCAAGGCCGGCGCGCAGTTCCTGGTCAGCCCCGGCTCGACCCCCCGACTGCTCGATTCGATGCTGGACAGCGGGGCGGCGCCGCTGCCCGCGGCGGCGACCGCATCCGAGGTCATCGGACTGATGGAACGCGGCCTGGATCACGGAAAGTTCTTCCCGGCCAAGCCCGCCGGCGGCACCGCCTACCTCAAGGGACTCTCCGGCCCGATGCCGGAGTTCCGGTTCTGCCCGACCGGCGGGATCGATCTGGCCGGCGCCCCGGAGTTTCTCGCCCTGCCCAATGTGGCGTGCGTCGGCGGCTCCTGGATCACCCCGGACGACGCCGTTGCGGCCGGAGACTGGGCCCGGATCGAATCGTTGGCCCGGGAGGCCGCCGGACTGTCCCGGCCATGATCGGGCGACGGCCGGCGTCAGCGGGGTGACCCGGCCGGGCCGGGCCGGTCGAGTGGGGAATCCGGCCCGGCCTGCGGGCGCAGTTCGCTCCATTGCTGCGCGAGCCGGGCGATACCGAGTTGCCGCACGCACTTCTGCGCGGCCATCCCGACCGCCTCGGTGAACGTCGGGAAGGCGAACTGCAGGTCGGCCAGCTGCTCGATGCGCATGTTGGTCGCCATGCAGGTCGCGACCATCTGGATGATCTCGGCGGAGTATTCGCCGAGCACGTGCGCGCCGAGGATGTACCGGCGGTTCGACTCGACGATCAGCTTGCAGAACCCGCCGGACCGGGCGTCGACGACCGGCCGCAGCAGGTCGTCGTACCGGACGATGGCAACCTCGCAGTCGTACCGGGCGCGGGCCTGTTCCTCGGTCAGGCCGACGCTGCCGTACTCGGGGTCGGTGAACGAACCGGTCGGCACGATCTCGTGGGTATTGCGTCGGCGGGTGCCCATCACCGCGTTCTCGGCGGCGATCAACCCCTGCTGCCGGGCGCTGGGCACGAGCATGGACAGGCCGTTCGCGTCGCCGGCCGCGAAGATGTGGTCGAGGTTGCTGACCAGCCGGTCGTCGACGGTGACGTAGCCGCGCTCGGTGCGTAGCCCGATCGTCTCGGGCCGCAGGAGGTCAGCGTTGCCCGGCCAGCCGACCGCGAAGAACACCAGGTCCGCGGCTTCGGTGCGCTGCACGCCGTCCTTGACGTGGTGGACCAGGAAGACGTCACCCGCTTGCTCTATCCCGCTGGCCCGGGTGCCGGTGATCACCCGCATCCCCTTCTCCTCGAACGCGGCCGTCAGGCCGGCCGACACGTCCCGGTCGGACCGCGGCTTGATCCGCTCGGCGAATTCGAGAACGGTGACCTGTGAACCGAAGTCGACAAGGATCGAGGCGAGCTGGCAACCGGTGTCCGAGCCGCCGACCACCACGGTGGACACCGGAAGCTCGCGCAGCTCGCGGATGTCCTCGTAGGTCAGAGCCAGCTCGGCGCCGGGGATCGGCAACCGCCCGGCATGCCCGCCGACCGCGATGACGATCGCGTCCGCGGTGAATTCACGACCGTCGGCGATGCGGATCGTGTGCTCGTCGACGAACCACGCCTCACCCACCCCCTGGACGACGTCGACGCCGCAACTGGCGATGTAGTCGCTCATCCGCTTGACGTCGTGGGAGTAGTCGGCCACGCGCATCGCATTGGCCACCGCGGCGCCGACGTCGACCTCCGGGGCGCTGCCGCGCAGGCCGAACGTCTCCCATGACCGGGCGTCGCGGACCAGTCGCGCGGCTCGGGCCAGGGTGCGGACCGGCGCCGGGCCCTCGTTGATGCTGGTGCCACCGACCCGCTTGCGTTCGACCAACGTCACCTGGGCCCCGAGCTCGGCGCCCTGTAGCGCGGCGGACACTCCGGCGGGTCCGCCGCCGATCACCAGAAGCTTCATCGCGTCAGTGTGCGGGGGTGACGCGGCGTGTGCCGGGTAGGGGCCGAGATCCGCCTCGCCCGGGCGGCCGGACGGTTCCCGGTGCAGGCGCAGGTGCAGGTTCCCGGTCCGCTGATCCAGGTGCCGGTTCCCGGTTCGCTGATCCAAGTCTGGCGGAATCGCCCGTTTCGGGCGCCGGAGTGGGACTTCGATCAGCGGAGCTCGGTGCGGCGGGGGTCCGGCCCGAGGATGGCACGAACCAGGGAGCCGGCCACCTCGGAGTTGTCCACAGGACTTATCCACCGAATTGCAATGACGTGCCCTGCCTGGCCGCCCCGTCCGTCAAGCTTCGCGGATGCGTCGAGTGTCCGGCATTCCCACCTCCGTCGGTCGCGCCCTGACCGCCGGTGACGGGCTGGTCCGCCGCGGCGAGTTGATGCGGCTCGGCGTCACGAGGAGCACGATGAGCCGCTGGCTGCACGACGGCATGCTCCTGCCCTTGGCCAACGGCATCTATGCCGATCCGGCTCTGGTCGAGTCGCTCGATCCCTGGGATCGGTTCCGCCTCCGGACGCGAGCGTTCGTGATGGTGAGCCCGCCGAATGCGCACGCCGTCGAGTGGTCGGCGATGACGATGCACCGGCTGTCCACGATGGGCGATCCTCCGGACGTCCCGAGCGTGGTCCGTCCGGGTCCCGCCCAGAGCGGCTCCAACCGAACCGTCAACGGCCGTACCCGATTTGCAGCGGTCCCGAGTCGATGGCTCGGGGAGGTCGACGGGATCGCGGTCGTGGGGCCGGCATTCGCCGCCGTCGATATCGGTCGACGCGCCGACCGGCTGGCGTCGCTCGTCGTCGCCGACGCCGTCGCCGCGCGCGACCAGACCCGCGAACCGCTGGCGGCCGCACTCGCGGACATCGACGGTTGGCCGGGTGCGGCCCGCGCCGCCTGGGCCGTCCGGCATTGCGACCCCGATGTCGAATCGGCCCTGGAATCGGCCGGCCGGCTCGCATTCATCGAGGCCGGATTGCCGCCCAGCGCGTCGAATGTGTGGGTGGGCGAGTACCTGCCCGAGTTTCGGCTCGATCACTACTGGGCCGCGCACCGCGTCGGCGTCGAGGCCGACGGCCTGAGCAAGTACGTCGACGACCCCGCTGCCGCGATCCGCGAGGAGAAGCGTCGAGAATGGCGGATCCAGCAGTTGGGCATCCGGGTGTTGCGCTACGGATGGGCGGTCGCCGTCGGCTCGCCGGATGCGCTGGCCGGCCAGGTGCGTCAGCTCCTGAATACCGCACCGCTGCCGACCGGTCGCCTGCGGACATGGTCCAGCAGCGAGGGTCGCGCCCTCTTGGGGCTCGGCCCGGGAGTTCGTTCCCGACCGAAAACGCTGTACGTGCGGTGACTCCGGGCGCTCGCGAGTGCCTCCTGCTCGGCGACGGCCCCTCCGCTGATCAAAGACCCATGAAAACCGACATGGCGGGTGCGCGTGTGGGACTTGGATCAGCGAAGTGGTCCGGCCCGGGGGAGGAGGCGCGGCGGGTCTTGCCCCGGCCGCGGGAGGTCGGCTCCGCTGATCAAAAACCCATGAAAACCGACATGGCGGGTGCGCGTGTGGGACTTGGATCAGCGAAGCGCCGGGCGGCCGGGCGCATGAGGTGGCTGGCCACATCGTCGATGAACCGGCGCACGAGCCGGCCGGCCCTGGAGGATCCGACGGTCAGTGCCGCCGCTTCCGGTCGGACCGCTTGACCGGCGCCGCAGCCGCTGCGGCACGCGCCGCCGACGGAGCCGGTGCCGCCGAGGGGGAAGCGGTGAGGGTCACGCTCACCGCTTCCCTGACCTGTTCGAGGTGGAAGCGCATGGCGTCCTCGGCCTCGACGGCGGAACCGCGCGCGACCGCCGTGGCGATGGTGCGGTGCTCGGCCTGGGACGCCGCCCGCCGCAGCGGCTGGATGTTGAGCATCTCCGACTGGCCGGCCAGCGCGGCCGCGAGGCTGGCGACCACGTCCGCGAAGACCGGATTTCCCGACGCCTGCGCGATGGCCAGGTGGAACGAGGCGTCCAGCCGGGTCCAGACGGTCTCGTCCCTCTCCTTCTCCATCCGCTCGATGAGCTCCGCGATGGTGTCGAGCTGCTCGTCGGTCCGCCGGAGTGCCGCCAGCGCGGCGGCCGGGATCTCGACACCCGGCCGCGCCTCCATCAGGTGCGCGGCCGAGTATCCCTCGAACATCACGTCGTGCGGGTGGGTGGCCACCACGAAGGTGCCCTTGCCGTCCCGGGTGACGGTCAGGCCCTTCGCCTCCAGCGCGCGGAGCACCTCCCGGATGACCGTCCGGCTGACCGAGTAGCGAGTGGCCAGCGCCGATTCCGACGGCAGCCGCTCGCCGACGTGGATCACCCCGGACTCGACGGCGTCCCGCAGATCGCGGAGCACGTAGTCGACCGCGCTCATCCGCTGCCCGACGACGGGCCGACCGGCGAACGCGTCGGTCGCTCCCACGCCTCACCCTTCCGTTGGGTCGTTGCCCCGCATCACACGCTACCGGGCGTCGGCGGGCTCGGAATCGAGTAGCCGGACGGGCCGACCGTCTGGTCCAGCGCCGCCTTCCAGGAACCGTCCGCGATGTACTGCTTGAGCGCATCGTTGACCTTGGCGACCATCTCGTCATCCCCCTTGGGCACGCCCACGCCGTAGTACTCGTCGGTGAAGCCCTTGCCGACCACCTTGAGCTTGCCCTTGTACTCGGGCTGGGCCGCGAAGCCGGCCAGGATGACGTCGTCCGTGGTGACCGCGTCCACCTCGCTGTTGGCCAGCGCCGCGACGCAGTCGGAGAACCGGGGCTTCTCGACGAGCTGGATGTTGCCCAGGAAGTTCGCCGTGACGTAGGCCGACGATGTCGTGCCGGTGACCGAGCACAGCACCCGGCCGTCCAGCGTGTCCGGGCCGGTGATGTCGGTTTCGTTGCGCCGGACCAGCAGGTCCTGGTGGGCCAGGAAATAGGGGCCGGCGAAATCGACCTTCTGCTTGCGCTCGTCGGTGATCGAATAGGTGGAGAACACCAGGTCGACGTCGCCGTCCGCCAGCAGCTTCTCCCGCTCGGCCGGGTCAGCCCGCTGCCAGGTGATGTTCTCCTTGGGCACGCCGAGCGCCTGGGCGACGTAGGTCGCGGTGAGTACGTCGAATCCGGAGTAGGTGTCGCCGTCCCGCAGGCCCAGACCGGGCTGGTCGAAGGAGATGCCGATGGTGAGCTTGCCACCCTCCTGCGCGCCGGAGACCGTGGTCGGCGTCTGGACGGTGCCACTCGAGCCGCAGGCAACGGCCCCCACTGCGGTCAGCCCGACCACCAGGGACAGGGCGACGCCGCGCCGGATCGAGTCGATGAGTCGCGTCATGGGTGCCCTCCTCATGGCCTGATGTCCCGGTAGGACTCGTCCGGCGGGACGTCGTCGTGGGCGTTGCGGTCGTCCGGGTCGAGTTCGCCGGCCACGTCGTCGCCGCCGTACCGGGGGCCGTCGTCGGTCCACACCGATCCCATCCGGTCGCCGGTGTGCTCCACCACCTTCGGGCGCACGATCAGCCACCCGACCCATAGGGCCACGACAATGACCGGGATGCCGATGGTGACGACGACGAACGCGGTCTTGTGCCAGAAGTACGGCGAGCTCTGCCACCCGGACACGGCCAAGCCGATGAGCACCAAGGCCAGGAAGATCAGGCCGAAGACGCTGGTCCACGGCGATCCGGGCATCGGGAACGTGCTGGCCGGGATCACCCCCCGGTCGGTCAGCCGGCGCAGTCGCAGCTGGCAGGCGAAGATCGTGCCCCAGGTGAAGACCACGCCGATCGCGGCGGCCTCCAGAGCGATCTCGAACGCGTCGGGGGCGATGGCATTCAGCACCGCGCCGAACACGTAGACGACGGACGTCATGACGATGCCGGCCCACGGGACCCCGGACTTGCTCATCTTCATGGTGAACCTGGGCGCCTGCTTCGACACACCGAGGCTTCGCAGCACGCGTCCGGTGGAGTACAGCCCGGAGTTCAGGCTGGACATGGCGGCCACGATCAGGATGCCCTGGATCAGGGCGCTCATCCAGCTCAAGCCCATTCGTTCGAACACCGTCACGAACGGGCTGGTGCCGGCGGTGTACTCGCTGGTCGGCAGCATGCACACGAGCAGCAGGATCGAGCCGCAGTAGAAGACGCCGATCCGGAAGATGACCGCGTTGACCGCCTTGGGCACCTCGCGGCGCGGGTTCTCCATCTCGCCGGCGGCGACCCCGACCATCTCGATGGCCGCGTAGGCGAAGACCACCCCGGACATCACCAGGATCGGGCCGTACCAGTAGTACGGGCTTTCGGTCGGCCAGAACCCGCCCGGGTTGCTCCAGAGGTTGGAGAACCCGGCGACGTGGTCGCCGACGTTCATGGCGAAAGACACTACGACCACGCCCACCGCAAGGAACACCACGATGGCGAGCACCTTGAGCACCGAGGCCCAGAACTCGAACTCACCGAACGCCTTGGCAGACAGCAGGTTGATGACCAGCACCACGGCCAGGGCGATGAGCACGGTCGCCCAGGCGGGCATGTTCGGCCACCAGAACTGCACGTACAGACCCACCGCCGACAGCTCGGCGATGCCCGTGAGCGCCCAGTTCAGCCAGTACATCCAGCCGGTGACGTACGCGCCGGCCTCGCCATAGAACTCTCGCATGTAGGAGACGAAGGCGCCGGACGTGGGGCGGTGCAAGATGAGCTCGCCGAGGGCCCGCATCAGGAAGAAGGCGATGACGCCGACGAAGGCGTAGCTGAACAACAGGGCGGGCCCGGTGCTGTGCAGCCGGGAGGCCGAGCCGAGGAACAGGCCGGTGCCGATGGCGCCACCGATGGCGATCATCTGGACCTGACGGCGGGTGAGGCTCTGCTTGTAGCCCTCGTTCTCGGCGTCCAACGACGACGCGGACGGGGGGCGGGGTTGGGTCTGGGTCACGGAACCTCCCTTGACGCCGGGGTTCGGCGTTCGGCGGGCTGCCAATTCGACTACCTGTCTGACTGGCTGTCAGCACGGGCGACGATGAGTATGTGCCCCATCCTCTTCGAGGACAAGACCTGCTCGACCATTCGCTGTAACGGCCTGATGAACGGGGCGGCGGTGGGCCGGGAAATGGCGGGGAAGCGCCGGTCCGAGCGACCGAACGCTCCGCGGGGGCCGGTGTTCCCGATCGATCTCTACCTGGGACGATCGTCCATTCCGGTCGGCCGGGTGCCTGAAGTTGTTCTATAGCAATGGTTTACCGAATTGTAACGACCTGCGCCGGGCCGACGCCCGGTAGCCCCGACAGCGTTGTCGCCCATGGTGCGATGGTGCGGGTTAGTTTTTGGATTTAACAATTCTGCG
The DNA here is from genome assembly GCF_044224575.1 of Nakamurella sp. Lineage (GTDB taxonomy): Bacteria > Actinomycetota > Actinomycetes > Mycobacteriales > Nakamurellaceae > Nakamurella. Next base: position 10,219 of record NZ_JBGAKE010000017.1, on the reverse strand, counting down.
GTGACCGTCGGCGATTGTGAACCTCCGTTATCGCTATTCGACACCATTTCCGGGGCCCGGGCCGCACGTCCGGAAATGTCCGGATTCGCACCGGTTCGGTGGGCGCCGGGGGGCGAAGGCCGGTACGATCACGGCCGGTTCGGAGTAGGCGGCACCGCCTCCGGCCGCGATCGTCCGAACCCGAAACGGAGTTACCCCCGCTGGATACGAGCGAGCTCACCGAACTGTTCCGTCACCATCCGCCGTTCGCCCGGCTCGACCCGGCTCGGCGGGCCGAGCTGGCGGCGCGAGCGAGGTTCGCCCGATTCGAGCGGGCCGAGGTGGTTTTCGACGCGTTCTCCGCGCCGCAACGCGAGGTGCTGCTCGTCCTGGACGGCCGGGTCGACCTGTGGACTCGGATCGGACCGGAGGACAACCGGCCGGTCGGGCAGCCGGACGAGGAACGCGCCGCGGGCGGCGTCATCGGATTCTCCTCGGTGCTGTCCCAGCGGCCGGTCGGGCCGCTCGCCGTGGCGGCCACCCCGGTGCGGGTTGCCGCCTTCCCGGCATCGGCGGTCACCGCCGCCTTCGCCCCGATGGGTGGAGCGCGGTACCTGGTCGAGCGGGTGCCCACCATCGGGCGGCAGATTCCCCGGCTGACCGCCTACAGCGCGGTCGACGATCTGATCGTCACTCAGCCGCTGGTCGTTGCCGCCGACGAACCGGTCGCCGGCGTGGCCGCCGCGATGGCCGCGCGTGACCTCCCGTGCGCGGCGGTCCGGCTGCCGTCCGGCGGGTTCGGCATGGTCACCGACGCCATGCTGCGCCGATCCCTCAACCCCGCCGGCGCGCTGCCGCCGGTGCCGGTCGACCGGGTCGCCGACCTCGATCCGCCGACGGTCGCGCGTGGCGACTCCTCCGCCCAGGCCCTGCTGCTGTTGCTCGACCGCGATGCGGACTTCGTCCTCGTCGTCGATGCGGCGGGCGAGCTGTCCGGGGTGGTCGCGCCCCGGGACTTCATGGTGTCCGCGACCACCGCCGGGGTGTCGCTGCACGAGCAGATCCGCCGGGCGCAGACCGGCGACGAGCTGTGCCAGCGGGCCCGGCGGCTGCCCGCCCTCGTCGGTGACCTGCTGGTCCGCGGGCTGGACGCGGGGATGGTCATCCAGGTGCATTCGGCCGTCATCGACACGATCATCCGGCGGGCGATCGGCCTGGTCTTCGACCGGCACCCCGAGTTGTCCACCGACTCGTTCACCTGGTTGTCCCTGGGCAGCAACGGCCGCCACGAGGCCGTCCTGTCCTCCGACATCGACTGCGCGGTGGCTTTCGACGACTCCGTCGGGCCCGACCTGGCCGATGCCTACCGGGCGGTGTTCGCCGAGGTGAACGACCTGCTGGACGGGGCCGGACTGCGCCGTGACCGGCACGGCACCAACCCGGAGAATCCGCGCTTCGCCCGGACCAACCGGGACTGGCACGCCGCCGCGCTGGACTGGATGGCGGCCCCCGAGAAGGACAGCGGCGCGATCATGACGTCGTTGATGGTCGACGGCCGGCCGATCCACGGCGACCCCGGGTTGTCCGAGGTGAACCGCGTATTCGGCGACCTTCGCCGGCACCCCGGCACCAACCGGTTGCTGCTGCGGGAGATGCTCTCCCGGCGGGCGCAGCTGCATCCCCTGCGCGACGCGCTTCGGCTCCGGTCCGGCCCGTTCGACCTCAAGGCCCACGGCGTCCTGCCGATCGTGAACATCGGTCGGTGGGCGGCGTTGAATGCCGGCTCGACGGCCCTGCCGACGGTCGACCGGTTGCGGTCGGCCGCCGGGTCCGAGATGGTGCCGGCCGACCGGGCGGACACCCTGATCGAATCGTTCCGGGTGCTCCAGCGACTCCGGTTGCAGCATCAGCTCCGCCAACTGCGCGACGGCGCGGAGCCGTCGGACCAGGTGGACCTGGACGCGATGAGCCCGATCGACCGCAGCGTCCTGGCCCAGGCCGTCCGGGAGGTCGCCGCGGCGCAACGCCGGATGGATCGGATCGCCCAGTATGTGCCCGTCGACGAGTGGTGAGCCGCGCTCCATCGGGGTTCAGCGCAGGCCGAACCGCCCGGTGGCCCGATCGAACTCGACATCGGCGGTGTCGAACGCCGCGCCGATCGCGCCACCCCGGGCGAGGTCGGTGACCGGCCCGCTCGTCACCTGGTCACCCGGACCGATCAGCCAGCCGTCCTGACCGAGTTGGACGGCCGCCTCGACGTCGTGGGTGGAGGCAACGACCGGGATCTCCCGTTCGCGGGCGATCCGGCGCAGCACCGCGAGCAGCTCGATCCGGGCCGGCGCGTCCAGGAACGCGGACGGCTCGTCGAGCAGCAACAGTTGCGGCGCCTGCGCGAGCGCGCGGGCGATCATGATCCGCTGACGTTGCCCGTCCGACATCCGGGCCAGCAACACCTCGGCCAAGTCGGCGGCATGCACGGCGGCGAACGCCTCGTCGACCGCTCTTCTGTCTTGTTCGGTGAACGATCCGGCCCGGGTGCGGTGCGGGAAGCGGCCGAGCTCGACCACGTCCCGGCCCCGCAGCAGACCGGGGTCGAACCGTTCGGTCAGCACCACCGCGAGTTTCGCGGCCCGCTCCCGCGGGTCGAGGTCGGCCAACGGCTCCCCGCCCAGGGCCGCTGAGCCGGCCAGCGGGTGTTGCAGCCCGGCGATCGATCGCAGCAGCGTCGACTTGCCGGCACCGTTCGGCCCGAGCAACAGCGTGAGTCGGCCGGCGACGGCCCGCACCGAGACGCCGGCCAGGACCACCCGGGCCCGCCGCCGGTGCGGGTAGCCCACCGTCAGTTTCTCCACCACCAGGTCCCGGCTCATGACGCCCCGGCGGCCAGGGTGCGGCTGCGCAGCAGCGCGATGATCACGACAGGCGCGCCGATCGCGGCCGTCACCACGTTCAGGGGCAGCACTCCCTCGGAACCGGGCAACTGGGCGATCACCGCGCACAATTGCAGTACCACCGCGCCCATCAGCGCCGATGCCGGTACCAGCCAGCGGTGGTCGGCCCGGCCCACCGCCATCCGGGCCAGGTGCGGCACCGCGATGCCGACGAAGGCGATCGGTCCGCAGAACGCCGTCACCGCCCCGGCCATCACCGCGGTCGAGACGATCGCGACCACACGAATCCGGCCCACCGCGACACCCATCGACGCGGCGTACTTCTCGCCGAGCAGCATCGCGTTGAGCGACGGCGCGATCCATCCCGCCAGGGCCACCCCGAGCAGGACCACGGGGGCGAGGAACGCCAGGTCCGGCCAGGTGGTGCCGCCGACCGAACCGAGACCCCAGAGCACGTACTTCTGGATCCGGTCGGGGGCGGAGAACGCCAGCAGCAACGCCACCAGTGCCGTCGTGGCCGACCCGATCATCACGCCGATCAGCAGCAGCGCCACCACCGACCGCACCCACCGGCCGAACAGCAGCACCAGCAGCAGCACCGCCAGCGCCCCGACGGCAGCGGCAGTCACCACGCCGACCCGGCCGGTCAGGCCCAGCCCGGCGACGAAGCCGCCGGCCAGGGTGCCGCCGCCGAGCACCGCGATCGCCACGCCGAGGCTGGCGCCGGAGGACACCCCGAGGATGTACGGATCGGCCAGCGGGTTGGCGAAGATCGTCTGCATCAGCAGCCCGGCGACGGCCAGCCCGATGCCGGCCAGCATCGCGGTGATCGCCCGGGGCAGCCGGACCTGGTGCAGCAGCGCGGCCGCGGTCGGATCGACCTGACCGCCGGTGAAGTAGCGCAGGGTGGTGACCGGCGGGATCGGCACGGAGCCGACCCCCACCGCGAGCACGGCCGACATCAGCGTCAGCACCACCAGGGTGCCGAGCACCAGTGCCGGCCGGGACTTCATCGATCCGCTCTCATCGGGGCGCGCGCCGGCTCCGCGCCCCGACAGGGAGCGATGCCCCGGTGCCCATCATGCGTATGGCCGACTCGCGTCCGCCGACCCTGGTCACGTCAGCCCAGCTGCAGGTAGAAGGCAAAGTCGTGGTTCGGCGCCAGCTCCGGGTGCAGGATCGCCACCAGATCGCCGAGCACCAGGTCGGGCCGGGCGACGCCGAGCTCGTAGAAGTTGTTGCCGCCGGCCGGAGTGACGTCCTTGGCCGCGTTCCATGCGTCGCCAGCCTGGTAGGCGGCGAATTCGGCCAGCCGGGGCTCGTCGGCCAGGGCCTCGGCCTTGGTGGTCCAGGTGGTGCTGGCGAGCGCGACCGGCGCGGTGCCGGCTTTGGCCAACACGGTTTCCAGGTCGGAGGGAATGCTGCCGGTGGTGGTGTCGTCGGCCCAGGCGGTGGTGCCACCCGCATCCTCGATCAGCCGGTTGGTGTACGAATCACCGCCGGGGATGTACCAGGTTCCCTGGAACGGCTGGCCGGGCACGACCGCCACCTTGCTCGCGTTCGCCGCCGAGGCGGCGATCTGCTGATATCTCTGCTCGACGGTGGCGAACGCTTCCGCCGCCCGCTGCTCGGTGCCGGTCAGGGCCGCAAAGAACTTGAGGTACTCGGCGCGCCCGAGCGGGTCGTTCTCCAGCCAGTCGGCGTTGGCCACAACCGGGATTCCGGCGGCGGAGATGACCGCATAGGCGGGGTCGTCGTAGCCGGCGGTGATGAGCACCTGCGGCTTTCCGGCGATGACGGTTTCCGCATCGATCGTGCCGGTGGGGGAGAACTCGACGACGCCCGGCTCGGCGACCCGGTCCTGCACCTGCTTCTCGGAGATGAAGCCCTTGGTGCCGACGCCGGTCAACGCATCCAGCGCGTCGAGTTCGACGAGGAACGGCAGGTGCGTGGTCGACGCGGAGTACAGGGCGGTCACCGGGGTGGTGACGACCGGGGCGCCGGCCAGCTCGCCGGTCAGCTCGGGGACGGGTGCGCCGCACTTGACCAGCACATACTCCTCCGGAGTGCCGCCCTCGGTGGGCTGCGGCACGGTCAGCACCTGGTACGAGTCGTGGTAGCTGAGGCTGAAGTTCTTGGCGTGGGTGATCTCGGACTTGACCGGGAAGTAGTCGACGCCCGCCTGGTAGTTCGTGATGCAGCCGTTGGCGTCGAGGGTGGCGGCGCCGGCGCTCGGGCTCGCGTCCATCGTCGTGCTCGTCGAGGGGGCGGCGGGCGTGGCGGCGCAGCCGGCGAGAGCGGCGCCGAGCAGCGCAACGCTCAGCAGGGCGCCGGTCAACCGGCGGGGGGTCGGACGGGGGAATATCACGGGGCGGCTCCTGGACCGTTCCGATACGGGCGGGTTCGGAGCCAGCGAGCCCGGGCCGCCCCGAGGGGCACCCGTTCGCGCGCGACCGTCCCTCGCGGTCCCGAACGCAGCGGGCCGGCGGCCCACGCACCGATGGCAGGTCTTCGGACTCTCGGGCGGTCGTCCGGTCGGACGTGCCTACTGGCCATCGCTTCCCGGGCCTGAAGCACCCAGTGCTGGACCCCGCCCGAGGGCGGGGTGATGGCGGTCGTTCCCGATCACCGCTGCGGGGCAGTCCCGGACTCGCACCGGGTTCCCTGTTGTCCCGCCGGGCCTGGGGCTCGGCGGACCATCTGCGGGAAACAGACTACTGGCTTTGCGGGAGGGCTTCAGCCGGAGAGTGGAGGTCGTCGGATGAACAAAACACTTGCTGTCGATTAAACAACATATGTAGTATCAGTCCAGATCTCGTCGCGATCGTCGGCAGTCATCGACATCTCGGAGGCAGGCATGGACGGTGAGGGACTCGTACCGGCCCACGATGTGGTGGCGCCGAGCGGCGCCGGACTGGTCTGCGTGGTCGGGATGCTGGTGGGCGAGCCGGTGGTCGTTGAGCGATGCTCCACCACGGCAATTCCGGTGGACGCGATCGGCACGGAGGCGGTGCTGCACCTGCAGGGGACCGCCCAGTCGTCCGGCTCCCGGTCGGACCCGGTGCCATGGGACGTGCTGGTGAAGATCATCCGCTCGCCCCGGCATTGGCCGCTGCTGAACCAGGTTCCGAACTCGTTTCGGGATGCGGGGATCGCGGGGTACCCCTGGCGGGCGGAGTTGGACATGCGTGATGCCGGCGTGGCCGGGCTCATGCCGCCCGGCTTGCGGTTGCCCGTGCTGTACCGGCGGGACGAGCTCGGGGACGACCGCGTCGCCCTGTGGCTGGAATGGATCGAGACCGCTCCCGGCGATTGGGATCGCGAGCGCTATCACCGGGCCGCCGTGGCCCTGGGCCGGCTGACGGCGCGGTGCCGCGGCCGGGCCGAGGTGCACCGGTCCGGTGCGGGTCCAGGCACCCCGCTGCGCGCGGTCGTCGATGGTCCGATCAACGGTTGGCTTGTGCCGCGCCTCGCCGAGCCCGGGTTGGCCGGGCACCCGATGTTCGCCGGGACCGCCCTGGACGAGTTGCTGCACGACCTGCGCACGCTGGCTGGCCGGCTGCCCGCCCTGCTGGACCATTTCGACACCCTGCCCAGATCGCTCGGACACGGTGATGCCTGCCCGCAGAACCTGTTGACCCCGGTCGACGAACCGCAAACCCTGGTGGCGATCGACCTGACGTGGCCCTATCCCGAGGCGATCGGGTTCGACCTGGGCCAGCTCCTGATCGGGCACGCCCACACCGGTGACCTGTCGGTCGGCGCGCTGCCGGCCATCCATGACGTGATCGTCGACGGCTTCATGCACGGGCTCGCCTTGGAGTCGTGCGAGGTGCCGATGGCCGAGGTCGTCTTCGCGTTCGAGGCGACCCTGGTGGTGCGCAACGCCTTCCAGTCCCTGCCGCTGGATCGGCTGCCCGAGCCGGTCACCCCGGACCTGGTCGCGCTCGCGGCGCGGCGGGTCGAGCTGACCCGGTACCTGGTCGACGTCGGCCTCGCGATGTCCGCCGGACCGGCCCGGCGAACGAACAACAACTGTAGTATCACATGATGCCGGATCGTCGAGAGTCCTTGCTGGACGCTGCCATTGCGGTTCTGGGGGAGCGCGGCGTGCGCGCCGTCACCCATCGTGCGGTGGATGCGGAGGCAGGGTTGCCGCTCGGGTCGACGGCCAACTGGTTTCCGACTCGGGAGGCGTTGTTCGCGGCGATCGTGGTGCGGGTGTCCGACCGGGAACGACGCGGTTTTGACGAGCTGGCCGCATCCGTGTGCCCGGTCGGTCCGGCCGAGTTGGGGCGGGCCCTCGGTGCGGTCGCGCAGGACAGTGCCGGCCCGAACCGGTCCCTGACCCTGTCCCGGTATGCGCTGCTGGTGGAATCGGCCAACAATCCAGCCCTGCGGGAGCACATGGCCAACACCGGCGCGCGGGTCAGCGCGTGGATCGCGAACTGGTTGCGGCTGATCGGCTCGACCGACCCGGACTACCACGTCCACGTGCTGGGCAATTATGTGACCGGATTGGTGCTACACCAATTGGCCATCCCGGACCCGCATTTCGATCCCGCCAGCCAGATCGTTGCGCTGCTGCAGGCTCTCGTCGGAGCCGGATCCCGGTCCGGTGACGTCGAAGGGGCTGCCCGTCATCAAGTGGCTGTGATCGGAGGAGCCGATGAATCGTGACGAGGTGTGGATGGCGATCGACGACCAGCGCCGTCTGCTGGTCGCCCTGCTGGAGGACCTGTCGGAGCGGGAGTGGCGAGAACCGTCGCTGTGTGCGGGCTGGACCGTCCGGGAGGCGGCGGCCCACGTGGCCCGGCAGAACACCGGGTGGTCCGAGCTGCCACGGGCGGTGCCCGATCTGATTAGGTCCGGGGGGATGGCCGGGGCCATCGACGCGGCCGCGCGGCGGCACGCCCGGTTGCCGACCGGAACGATCGTCGCCGAGATCCGCGACCGGATCGGGGTGTGGCGTCCGCTGCCGACGCTGACCTACCGGCAGAGCGCGATTGACTACCTGGTGCACGCGCAGGACATCGCCCTGCCGCTGGGGCGGGACATCCCGATGCCCGCGGACGCGGCCGCGGTGGCCGCCGACGCGGTCTGGCGGAATGGTGCGATGTTTCATGCGCGTCGCCGGTTCACCGGGTTTCGGTTCGTCGCCACCGACGTCGCCTGGGCGGTGGGCGAGGGCAGCGACGTCACCGGTCCGATCGCCGCGTTGCTGCTGGTGCTGACCGGCCGGCCGACCGGGCTTGCCAACCTCACCGGCCCGGGTCTGCCGAAACTGCGGGCGGGCCTGGTGAGCGGGACGCCGCGGCCCACGGCCTGACCGTCTGGCGGTCGTGGCGGAACCGTACGGTGGCGAAGCACCACCCCGGCGCCGACCGCGCCGGAGTGGTGGAGCGCCGACCGCCCTCGTGATCCTAGGCGGCGGCCTCGCCTGCGTGGGCGTTCGCGCTGTTGCCGGCGCCATGCGACTTGCCCGGCGCCCGAACCCCGTTCACCGTCGATGTGTCGAACGCGAAGGTGATCACCGCGGCGGCCAGGGCGTCGGAGTTGACGTCCAACGCCTCGGTGTTGACATTGCCGACGAGCGAATAGTCGTCGCGCAGCTCATCGTAGATCGCGGCATCTTGCCCGTCACCGCGCAGGTTGTCGCAGAACAAGTGGTAGCAGGGGTCGTAGGCCGCTCCGGCGAGGCCGCCGTATAGCTCCGCCTCCGCGGCCGTCTTGAAGCCCTCGGCGCCGGTGAACAGTCCACCGGCCGGGATGCCCACCGCGATGAACGGACCGTAGTCCGAGCGCCCGGAGAACTCGGTGTCCTGGGAGGGGACACCACGGTCGGCGAAGTACTTCTCGAAGACGTCCTCGATCTGGGCCGACCCCGGCGGGATGACCAAGCCGGCCGGCGCGGTCCCGCTGGAGTTGTCGCCGTCGTACACGCCGTTGAAGTAGTTGGGCGACGCGATCATGTCGAAGTTCAGGTAGAGGGCGATCCTGTCCTGATCGGCCTCGGGCAGCGTCGCTACGTAGTGCTCCGAGCCCAGCAGGCCCTCCTCCTCGGCCCCCCACCAGGCGAACCGCACCGTGTTGTTCGGCTTGACCTTCTGCATCTGGATGGCGGTTTCGAGCAGGGCGGCGCTGCCGGATCCGTTGTCGTTGATGCCTGCTCCACCCTGGACGCTGTCCAGGTGCGCGCCGGCCATCACGACGTTGGCGCCGTTGCCGGCCTTCGTCTCGGCCAGCACGTTGTACGCGGTGCGCTCGTCCTCGACATAGTCGACGGAGACCCTGACGGTGGTCCCGGGCAAGCTCGCCAGGTTCGCTCCGGCGTCATACGTGGTGAAGATCGCCGGGATGGTCAGGCCGGTCGCGTCACCGATCATGCTGACCAGACCGGTGCGGCCCGGCTGCCCCTCGTTCATGATGATCACCGCCGATGCGCCGGCGGCCTGGGCGTTCAGCGTCTTCACGGTGAATCCGCAGGTTCCGCGTTGCATGAGCGCGATCCCGCCGGCGGGGAACCCGGCGAAATCGGCGGCCTCGCAGCCACTGGTGCTCGAATTGGCGGTCGGACCGGGCGGGATCACCAGATCTACCGGAACCAGGGTGCCGGTGGCGGTGCCCTCGGGCGCCCCGCTGTCGAAGTTGTTGCGCAGGAAATCGGTGCCTTCGGCGAAGATCCGGGGGAGCGGGCTGATCCGGGCCAGTGTCGAGTTCTCTTCGTAGTAATCGAACTGGAAGTCCTGGACGACGGGTGCGTACCCGGCCGCCCGAAGCTGGCCGACCACGTAGTCGACCGAGGCCCGGTATCCGGGCCGGCCGGCCGCTCGATCTCCACCGTTGGCATCGGCCACGCCTTGGAGCGTCTCCAGATGGTGCAGCACCCCGGCCACCGTGACCGCCTTGGTCAGCTTGGCCACCGAGTTGTTGTTCGGAGCGGCCGTCGCCGGTCCGGCCGTGGCGAGGAGGAGGGCCATACTGCTGATCGTCGCGACGATCGCGCTTCGATTGCGGAGCGACACCAGTCGGTTCCTTCCAGTCCGGTCGCGCCGGCACCATTGCCGCCGCGTCTGAGAAACCTAGACGGCCCGGCCGCGAATGTGAAGGACAGTTAACTCTGGTAACGGATGATGCGGGTGGTCGGGCCCGCAGCCGATGAACCCCGGCCGGGCAGCCGCTTTCGGCGTCCGGCCGCCGGCTCAGCCCACGATGAGGACGGACAGGGTGCGGGGGCCGTGGACGCCTTCGACGCGTTCGAGTTCGATGTCGCTGGTGGCGGAGGGGCCGGCGATCATGGTGAGGGGTCGGGTGGGGTCGAGGCGGTTGATGGCTTCGGGGACGGTGTG
>NZ_JBGAKE010000016.1:0-108177 GCF_044224575.1 Nakamurella sp. | reverse complement strand
CCCGAGCAATCGGGTCACCGGCCGGCCAGGCCGGTCTCGGCGAACGGAGCCAGGGCGACGCCGACGAGCGCTTCCCGCTGTTCGCTGCTCGGACCCGGTCGCGTCGACCAGCGTTTTCCCAGGCGCGCAGGCGCCGCTGGCCAGTGCGGTCTCATGGCGGGTTCCCTGATCCACCGTTGGCTACGATCACGCCAGCGGGTTCGCCTCGGGGTGACCGGCCGGGTCGAGGGGGTCGCATGGTTCGGTTCACACGGCTGGTGCTGGTCACGATCTTGGTCATGGCCACCAGCCTGATTTCGGCGAACTCGGCGTCGGCGGCGACGCCGGCCGAGGCGGTCAACCAAGCGGCCACCTATGCCTCTGCTCGTTCGGTGACGTCGTTCATCAGTGTGGTTGACCGGAGTACCGGTCAAACGCTGGCCCAGACCGGCAACGCGGACAGCCAGGTTGCCTCCGAATCGATCATGAAGCTGTTCCTGGCCAGCTACTACATCGTTTCCTACGGCGGGTACTCGCAGACGCCGTCGTCAACCTTGGACAGGCTGAGCTACATGCTGCGCCTGTCGGACGACGACACGGCGTCCGCGCTGTTCACGCCGAGCGCGGTGCCGACGATCGCCGGGCGCTACGGCCTCGCGCACACCACCAACGCCACCGACCGAGTCGGGCACTGGGGAGCCGTTCGAATCACGGCCGCGGACATGACACGGTTCCTTTTCGCGGCGTCCCAGGATCCCGCGGTCGGTCCCTGGCTCCTCCCGGTGATGAGCCAGACGGCGCAGTTCGGATCCGATGGCTTCAACCAGGGGTTCGGTTTGAACGCCCTGAGTGGCGACCACGGCTCGAAGCAGGGATGGGGGTGCGACAGCTTCTGGACGTATACGCCGTGTGCGATCCATTCGGTGGGCTATACCGACCAGTATTTCGTCGCGGTGCTGCAGTTGAGCACAAATTATCCGGATCCAATGCGGGCAACCGCAACGAACAGTGCCAGTTTGATCCAGCAGGCAGCGGTGCCGCTGAATTGCCCCACTGACCAGGCGACCAACTCCATCCCGAGTGCGGGCGTGGCCGCGACTCGCACGGATTCCGGGACGATCGTCTTCGTGCGCGGCAGCGACGGCGCGGTCTGGTCCCAATCACCCGACGCAGGCCCAGATTTCTCGAGTTTGGGTGGTCAAATCCTGTACGGACCGGCGGTGACGTCGTGGGGCGGGAATCGGCTGGATGTATTCGCGGTGGGCACCGACCGGCACCTGTATCACAACGGAGGGTCCTTTTACGGTCCATGGAACGGGTGGGAGGACCTGGGCGGACGGCTGACGGCGTCCCCGGCCGTGGTGTCCTTCTCCCCGGGAACCCTCGACATCTACGGCCGGGGCGACGACGGGCAGCTGTGGTCCATGGCGTGGACAGGGTCCGGATGGTCCTCGTGGACTCCACGAGGCGGTGGGTTGACGTCGGCCCCGGGTGCCACCGTGGACCCGGACAGCGGTCAGGCAACGGTGGGGGTTCGCGGCTCGGACGGGGCGCTGTGGGAACTCCGTTTCGGCTCGGAGGGGCCGGGTGGCTACAGCGCGGCCGGGTTTTTCGTGGCCTCGGCCCCCGCGTATGCCGCACGTGCACGGGACGGGAACCGACGGGTGGTGGCCTACCGATCGAGCGACGGCGGCCTGGTGGCCGGCTGCGCACCGGTCGGGGGCATCGTCACGTCCGCGCCGGCTCTCGTGCTGGATCCCTCGGGTGCCGGCATCTCGGCCTTCGCTCGCGGGGCGGACGGCGCATTGTGGCTCTTCCGCGGAGTGCCCGGCGTCTCCGGGTCATGGTCGACCCGCGGCGGCCAGATCACATGACCGGTGACGCAGGCGGGTGCTCGTCGTGATGGATGTGCCGCCGACCGAGCCGGTCCCCCGTGGGTGCTCGTCGAATTCCGTACCCGGCGGCGGACCCAGTGTTGCGTGCCGGGCCGGATGTCGGGGCGGTGCCGGCGGTCTCGGAGTCGATACGAGTCGCCTGCTGCCGGCGCCGGGTGCCTGCCGGATTCGGATGTTCCGAGGGCACCCGCGGCGCGAACGTCCCGCATTCAGACGCATTGTGGCAATGGCCGCACCGCCGCGTACCGGGCCGACGAGGAATATAGGCTTGGTGACGGCGTGATCGGTGACCAAGGGGGTTCGGTGGCTCATCGGTGGGGACGGCTGATCGCGGCGGTGGGGGCCGCCGCGCTGCTCGTCGGTTGCGCGACGCCCGGCTCGTCGACATCGTTGACGACGTCGGCGGCCACTCCGGCGGCGCCTCCGACGGCAGCCGGAACGGTGGTCCCGGCGCTGCCGGATTGTGCCAGCGGGGCGCTGCCGACCGTGACCTCCGGCACCCTCACCATCGCCGCGGAGATCCCCGGCGCGAGTCCCTGGTATCTGGGCCAGTCACCCGAATCCGGCCAGGGGTTGGATTCATCGGTGGCGTATGCCCTGGCCGAGACCCTGGGGTACGGCCCCGAACGGGTCGCCTGGGTCGACGTCGACCGCGCACAGGCGGCTGCTGGTGTCGCCGGCGGCTTCGACCTCGCTCTTGACCAGTTCACCGCCCCCGATAGGGGCACCCCGACCGCCGACTACTCGACCGGGTACTTCTCGGTGACCGACGCGCTCGTCATGCGCCAGGGCGGCGCAGCGGCACCCACCTCCGTGGCGGGCGTGGCCGCACTGCGACTGGGTGCGGTGTCCCAGACGCCCGCATTCGCTACGGCGACCCGGGTGACCGGGTCGGATCCGGTTGCGTTCGGTGATCAGCAGCAGGCGTTGGCCGGCCTGGCCGCCGGAGCGGTGGACGGCATGGTGCTCTCGATTCCGTCGGCGCTGGCGGCCGCCCAGGCGGACCCCGGCCTGCGAGTGATCGGTCAGCTGCCGTCCGATCCCATGGAGCAGCCCACGCAGTTCAAGGTTCTGTTGAAGAAGGGTTCCGCGCTGACCGGTTGCGTGTCAGCGGCGGTCGACCGGATGCGCGTCGAGGGCACCCTGGAAAAGTTGGCGCAGACGTGGGTCGATCCGGAGGCACCAGTCCTGCGGTGAACGCGGCGCGGGGGCGCGTGATGAAGCGTCGCCGTAGTCGGCCGGGGGTCTTGACCCGGTCGCTGCCGACGAGCGCGTGAGTCGCCGAGGTCCGAGCGGGGAACTGTGCGGCTGAAGGAGGCGCCGTGGCCATCGACAGCCGCTCGTCGACCGGGGAACGGCCGACCGGGCACGACGTTCGCACGATCGCGCTTCGTGCCGGACTTCCCCTGTTCGCCGCGGCACTCGCGATCATCGGCCTGATGTGGCTGGTCGGCACCCTGCTGGTCACCGGGTCGTTCCCGGGATTGACCCGGCTCGACGCAGCGACCACGCAGCGGGTCGTCGCGCGGCGGACGCCGCTGCTCGACACGCTCACCCACGTCGGGACAACAATGGCCGACACGCTCGCCGCCCTCGTGGTGACGGCGGTCGCCGTGGTGCTGCTGCGCTGGTGGCTGGGCCGGTGGCGGGAGTCGGTGATCGTCGTGGTGGCCGTCATCGGTGAATTGCTGATCTTCCTGGCCATCACCGCGCTGGTGCGCCGCGATCGGCCGCCGGTCGTCCGGCTCGACGAGGCGCCGCCCACCTCGAGTTTCCCGTCGGGGCATACGGGTGCGGCGGTCGCCCTGTACGTGTGCCTGGCCGTGCTCGCCCTGCGGACCGTGCCCCACCGGCCCCTGGCCCGGGTGCTGGCCGCCGTGGGCCTGGCCATCCCGGTGATCGTGGCCGCGTCCCGGGTCTACCGCGGCATGCACTACCTCAGCGACGTCGTTGCCGGGGCTTTCGCCAGCGGCATCTGGCTCGCGGTGGTTTTGGTCGTGTTGCTCCGTCCGGCCCCCGACGAGCGGCCATCAGCGGACGGAGCGTCGTGGCGAGCCGCACCCTGACGGCGGGTACTCGGCCCGGACGGCCGGCTCGACGTGCCGGTTGTCGCCCTCGACCGGCGCCGGCAAGGGCCGAAGGTGGCGACTCGATCGCAGGCCTCCGCGCCCCGCCGGTCAGGATCGGAGGATGCCCCGGTCCCGGGCCAGCGACACCGCCGCCGTGCGGGAGGAGACGCCGAGCTTGGTGTAGATGTGCACCAGGTGCGACTTGACGGTCTGCTCGGTGATGACCAGCTCGCGGGCGATCTCGCCGTTGCTGCGGCCGGCGGCCACCCGGTCCAGGACCTCGATCTCCCGGGTGCTCAGGCTGGTCTGCGGGGTGCGCATCCGTTCCAGCAGGCGGGTGGCGATCGGTGGGGCGAGGGCGCTCTCACCGGCCGCAGCCGACCGGACGGCGAGCAGTAGCTCGTCCGGCGGCGCGCCCTTGAGCAGGTAACCGCTGGCCCCGGCCTCGATGCTGCGGATGATGTCGCCGTCGGTGTCGTAGTTCGTCAGGATCAGCACCGGTGGGGGATCGGGCAGTGAGCGGATGATCTGCGTGACGTCGGCGCCGTTGCCGGCCCGGCCGAGCTGCAGGTCCATCAGCACCAGGTCGGGCCGGAGCCGGCCGACCGCGGCGACCGCCTCGTCCGGGGTGGCCGCCTCACCGACCACCGTCAGGTCGTCCTCCAGGTCGAACAGCGCGCGCAGGCCGAGCCGGACGACGGGATGGTCGTCGACGAGCAGGATGCGGATCATGCCGGTACCCCGGCGATCTCGACGGTGACGGCGGTGCCCCGGCCGGGCGCGGAGTCGAGCCGCAGCGACCCGCCCAGCTGCTCCACCCGGGCCTGCGCGGCGGCCAGCCCGAACGAGTCCGGCCGCCCCGAGCCGGTCAACACCTCGTCCGGGTCGAAACCGGCCCCGTTGTCGACGACCGACAGCCGCACGCACCCGCCGCTGCGCGAGACGCTCACCGTGGCCCGGGTCGCCCCGGAATGCTGCAGCACGTTGGCCATCGTCCCCTGGGCGATCCGCAGCAGCGCGGTCTGCGTCGCCATCGGCAGGTCGACCGTGTCGTCACCGACCACGTCGATAGTGAGATCCGTTCGGCTCCACTGCGTCTGCGCCAGCCGGCGCAACGCCGGGACCAGACCGGTGCCGGCCAGCGGAGGTGGGCTCAGCTCGCGCACCAGCGCCCGCGCCTCGGCCAGATTGTCCGCCGTGGTCTCCCGGGCCAGCCGGACCTGGGCCGCACCCGGACCGGACGGGTCGGCCCGCTCGGCCGCTTGCAGGAGCATCTGAATGCTGGACAGGCCCTGCGCGAGGGTGTCGTGGATCTCGCGGGCCAGCCGCTCCCGCTCCTGCGCGGCGCCGGCCTCCCGTTCCCGGTCGGCCAGCTCCTGCCGGGTCGCGACGAGTTCGGCCATCAGCCGCTCCCGTTCGGCGGACTCGCGCAGCAGCGACCGGTACCCGGCGCCGATCAGCAGGGCCATCGCCGCGCCGACCAGCGGGCCGACCACGCCGCCCACGCTCCAGCCGCCGTGCATGCCACCGCCGACGACCGCGAACACGGTGGCCAGCGCGACGGTGAACGGTCCCCGCCAGCCGGGCATCACCGCCAGATAGAGGAAGAACAGCGGAAACGCCAGGTACGCCGCCGCCGGGGTGAACCAGAGCAGGCCGATCCACAGCACCGACAGCGTGGCAATCCAGATCCGGCTCCAGAACCGGCTCCGGTTTCGATCCGCGCCGGCCGCGAACCCCGCCCCGTACACGGCGAGAAAGCCGGTGGCCACGGCGATCACCGGGCCGCGTGAGTCCCCGGACCAGGCCTGGGCAACGACGAAGACGGTCAGCCCGACGACCACGATGTGCAGCCCGGTGCGCAACCCCACGAAGACCGGGGTGAGCGAGGACGCAGGCATTTCGCCCACGGTATCGGAGCGGCCGGGACCGGCGAATCCATCGAAAGGCGGAGCCCCGGCTCCACCCACCGGCCCGGGGAAGCCGGTCGCCCGGGCGATGCCCCGACGATGCCGGGACGACAGCATGGAGGACATCAACCAGATCACCAAGGAGTCACTCACGTGTTCGTCGCCTGGCGGGACCTGCGTGCCGCGCGCGGCCGGTTCGCCCTCATCGCGGGGGTCGTCGCCCTCATCACCGTCCTGGTCGGTTTCCTGTCCGGCCTCACCGGCGGCCTGGCCGCCCAGAACGTCTCGGCCGTCCTGAATCTCGATGCCACCCGGATCGTCAGCAGCGCCGGGGCGCAATCCTTCGCCGACTCGTCCCTGTCCGCCGACCAGGTCGCGCAGTGGCAGACCGACGCCGATGCCGATCCGCTGGGCATCAGCCAGCTACGGGCCGCGCACGGCGACACGACCGCCGGCGTCGCCCTGTTCGGCGCCCCGGCCACCCTCGACCCCGCCGCGCCCACGGCCTCCGGGACCGTCTCGCTGTCCGCCGACGCGGCCACCGCGCTCGGCGCCGGGGTCGGCGACCCGGTGCAGCTGGCCGGTCGGACCTACGACGTCACCGCGGTGACGCCCAGCGCCTGGTACTCACACACGCCGGTCGTCTGGCTGACTCTGCCGGACTGGCAGCAGATGAACCGCACCACCGGCGCCGGCGACGCGACCGCCACCGTGATGGTGGCCCGCGGGGACGCCGACTGGTCGGCGATCGACGCGGCCGCCGGCACCCAGTCGTCCAGCCCCTTGATGGCGCTGCCCCTGATCGGCGCGTTCAAGTCCGAGATCGGGTCCCTCGGCCTGATCATCGGCCTGCTGTTCGCCATCTCGGCCGTCGTCGTCGGCGCGTTCTTCGTGGTCTGGGGCATGCAGCGGCGCGGCGACGTTGCCATCCTCAAGGCCCTGGGCGCGGCCAACGGTGCGCTGCGGAAGGACAGCCTGGGCCAGGCCGCTGTCGTCCTCGCGGTCGGCGTCGGCCTCGGCACGCTCGTGGTGGTCGCCGCCGGCCTCGCCCTGCCGGGCGCCGTGCCGTTCCTGCTCTCTCCGCTGACCACGCTGCTGCCGGCGGCGCTGCTGATCGCCCTCGGGCTGATCGGCGCCGTGCTGGCCCTGCGCCCGGTCACCTCCGCCGACCCCCTCACCGCCCTCGGGAGCAACCGATGATCACCCTCGACGACGTCACCCTGACCTACCCCGACGGCGACGGCCGGGTCACCGCGCTCGACCACGTCACCGTCACCGGACGGCCGGGCACGGTCACCGGCATCACCGGGCCCAGCGGATCGGGCAAGTCCAGCCTGCTCGCCGTCGCCGCCACCCTGGTCCGGCCGGACTCCGGCCGGGT
Source organism: Nakamurella sp. (assembly GCF_044224575.1). Taxonomy (GTDB): domain Bacteria; phylum Actinomycetota; class Actinomycetes; order Mycobacteriales; family Nakamurellaceae; genus Nakamurella. Next base: position 100,943 of record NZ_JBGAKE010000016.1, on the reverse strand, counting down.
GAGCATCGACGGCACCGAGGCGGCCGGCCTGTCCCTGGCCGATGCCGCCCACCTGCGGCGCACCCGCATCGGCATCATGTTCCAGCAGGCGAACCTGCTGCCCTCGCTGAACGCGTTGGAGCAGATCCAGGTGATGAACGAGCTGGGCGAGCCCGGGTCGCGCCGGCGCCGGGCGGAGGTCCGGGAGCGGGGCCGCGAACTGCTGGCCGCCGTCGGCCTGGACGGGTTCGCCGCCCGCCGCCCGCACCAGCTCTCCGGCGGCCAGCGGCAGCGGGTCAACCTGGCCCGCGCGCTGGTCAACCGGCCGGCGGTGCTGCTGGTCGACGAGCCGACCAGCGCCCTGGACTCGGCCGCCGGGGCCGCCGTCGTCGAGCTGATCCTGCGGTTGACCGCCGAGCAGGGCACCGCGACCCTGCTGGTCACCCACGATCTGGCGCAGCTGCCCCGGCTGGACGAGGTCGTCGAGCTGGTCGACGGGCGGGTCACCGCGGCCGCCGCGGTGTAGGACCGTCTAGCGGTCAGGCCTGAGGACGCCGTGCACGACGACGCCGTCCTGAAGCACTGCCCGCAGGTGCTCCCCGATGTCGGCGAGCACCGCGACGTCGGCCAACGGGTCGGCGTCGAGCACCAGCACGTCGGCCACCGCGCCGGGCGCCAGGACGCCGAGCGTGCCGGACCGGCCCAGCAGCGCGGCCGCGGTGGTCGTGGCCGACCGGATGACGTCGATGACCGGCTGCACCTGGGCCCGCAGCCGGAACTCCTCGTTCTGGTAAAGACGATCCGCACGCCCGCCCCGTGGGCCCGCTCGACCGCCGCCAGCCCGCGGCCGAGGACGGCCTCGACCTTGGCCCAGCTGGTTGCCGAGAGTCCGTGCTCGCGACCCTCCCGCTGCAGCGCCCAGTAGGTGACCAGGGTCGGCACGAGGAAGGCGTCGCGGGTACGCAGCAGCGTCAGGCTTTCGGCGTCGAGCAGGTTGCCATGCTCGATGCTGCGCACCCCGGCCCGCAGCGCCCGGTTGATCGCCCGCGCGGTGTAGGCGTGCGCGCCGACGTACCGGTTGGCCGCCGCCGCCTCCTCGACCGCCGCAGTGATCTCCGCGATCGAATACTGCGTCGAGTCGACGCGGTCGGTGGGGGAGGCGACGCCGCCGGAGGCCATGATCTTGAGGTGGTCCGCGCCCCGCCGCAGCTCCTCCCGGGCGGCCCGCCGGACGGCGTCCACCCCGTCGGCCACCGTGCTGATCCCCGACCCGAGGCCGCCTCCGGCCGGCGGCCGTCGGTCGCCGGGCGGCCGCATGTCGCCGTGACCGCCGGTCTGGCTCAGCGCGTGCCCGCAGAAGAACAGCCGCGGCCCGGTCAGCAGGCCCTCGGCCTGGGCGCGGGCCAGGCCGTGATCGGCGCCGCCCATGTCGCGCACGGTGGTGAACCCGCGGCCCAGCATCGCCCGCATGGTCCGGGCGGCGTGCGCGGTGACGTAGGAGCCCGCAGTGTCCTCCAGGTCCCGCAGCTCGGCCGAGAAGGCGGTGACGTGCACGTGCCCGTCGATCAAACCCGGCATGAGGTACCGGCCGGTGACGTCCAGCTCGTCGGCGTCAGGCGCGGTCAGATCGGCGCCGACCGCCGTGATCGTTGCGTCGTCCATCCGGACGTCGGCGGTGCGCCACGTCCCGTCGGTCAGATCGAGGACGTGGCCGCCGCGCAGGACCGTCGTGGTGGGCACGGCTTCATCATCGACCCCGGCATCGAGGACGCGAGACCGGGCCTGCGTCGGATGCGGCGGAAGGTATCGGGATCAGGCCTGAGATCGGAAGCCTGCGGGTAGACTAAGGACTTGACTAAGTGAGGATGGTGAGGATGTCGGCGGATCCTGTGCACTTCAACGTGCATGAGGCCAAGACCCACCTGTCGCGCATCATCGAGCGGGTGGAGCGAGGCGAGGAAGTGATCATCGATCGCGCCGGGACGCCCGTCGTCAAGATCGTCCCCCTGGAACGCCGGGTCAACCGCTCGGGAATCGGCTCGCTGGCCGGGCGCCTTCAGCTGGACGACGACTGGGACTCGCCGGGCACCAACGCCGAGATTGCCGAGGATTTCGGCATCCGCGCGTGAGTCTGCTGCTCGACACCCATGTCGCACTCTGGGGGATCACCGCCGATCCGACGCTGGATCCCGTCCTGCTCGACCGGCTCCGGCACGATCCGGACATCTTCCTCAGCCCGGTCTCCCTCTGGGAGATCACGATCAAGCAGGCCGCCGGCAAGCTCACGGGCCCGGCCGACCTGGCCGAGCGGATCCTGGGGCTCGGATTCCGGGAGCTGCCGGTGACGCATCGGCACGCGATCGCCGCCGGCCGGTTGCCTCCCCTTCACCGAGATCCGTTCGATCGGATGCTGATCGCTCAGGCCACACTGGACGGCCTGACCCTGGTGACCCGGGACGCCGATATCCGGCGTTACGAGGTCGACCTGCTCGTCGTCTGAGTCCGACCGAGCACCGCCCGGATGCTGGCCGCGGCACACAGCGTCCAGGTGCCGCAGAGCGTCAGCCAGCAGGCCACCCCGGCGACCAGGAACACCGTCATCCCGGTGCCGACGCCCAACAGGTGGCTGCCCAGGGCCAGGGTGCCGATGGGGAAGGTCAGCGACCACCAGCCGGGGACGAACGGCATGCGGTGGCGGAAGCCGCGGATCGTCATGACGACGGCCCAGCCGGCCAGCGGCACCCCGAGGCTGAGCATCAGCACGCCGTAGTCGTTGGCGACGCTCTGCAGGACGCCGGCCACCGGTGCCGGGGGCAGGGCAGCGGCGGCGACCGCCATGGCCTGCGCGGCGGCAGTGGACTGGCCGACGACGCCCAACGGGATCCAGGCCGTCGTGCTGGCCGCGATCGGCAGCCCGGCGACGCGCCAGTGGTGGTGGTAGGCGATGGCGAAGATGACGCCGCCCAGCGTCAGCGACAGGGCGAAACAGGTCAGACAGGTCAGCAGCATCGCCACCTGGAGGGTCGGCGGCAGGTGGGGCACCAGACCGGCGCCGACGGTCGCCGACACCATCGGCGGCACGACGGCGAGTCCCCAGACCGTGCTCGGGGCGCCTCCCTGCCCGCGCACCAGCACCGTGGTGAAGCCGATCGCGGTGGCCAGCCCGAGCAGGGTCCCGAGGATCCACAGCCCCCCGTCGACCAGCATCCCGGTGGCGGCCAGGTTCGGCATCCAGCCGGGCAGCACGGTCGCGGTCGCGGCGCCGACCGACAGCAACCCCATGGCGACCATGCCCCACAACGGCAGCGGTCCCGGCCGCACACTGGCGGTCAGGGTTCCCGGAGAGCGCACCGAACGGACGAGGAAGGCGCCGGTCAGGCCGAGCAGCAGGGTGCATCCGATGACCAGCAGCACCGGCGCCACCCAGGACCCGGGCGCGAGAGTCTGGGTGAGCGTGGCCAGGATTCCCGTGCCCATCACCGCGCCGTACCAGGCCGGTCCGGCCGGGGGCAGCGCGACGGGCGTGGTCGGGGGGCGCAACGCGGTGGTCATGCACTTCAGGGTGCTGCGTCGGGGCGATCGCCGGTAGCCGTCGATTCGCTACCGGGGAGATATCCTGTGGATATGGCTACCTGGCCCGACCTCGCCGCGATCGAGGCGTTGGTCGCGGTCGCCGACCACGGCAGTCTGGCCGCCGCGGCCCGGGCGACCGGAATGGCGCAGCCGAACGTCAGCCGGTCGATCGCCCGGCTGGAACGACGCTTCGGGCTGTCGCTGATCCACCGGTCGACGACCGGGGCCACCCTCACCCCGCAGGGCCTGGTCGTCGTCGAATGGTCGCGTCAGCTGCTGGACGCGGCCCGCCGGTTGGCCGACGGCGTGACCGCGCTCGGTACGGGACCCGGGTCGCTGGCGGTCGCCGCCAGCCACACCGTGGCCGAGAATCTGGTGCCCGGTTGGATCGGGGCCCTGCGCCGGGAGCACCCCGACCTGCGGATTCGCACGGAGGTCTGCAATTCGACCGAGGTGATCGGCGCGCTGCAGGCGGGCCGGTGCGACGTCGGCTTCATCGAAGGCCCGGACGCGCCGGGCGGGCTCAACCATCGGGTCGTCGGCCACGACGAGTTGGTGCTCGTCGCGCCGCCCGGTCATCCGCTGACCCACCGCACCGAGCCCCTGCCGATCGATGAATTGGCGCACTGGCCGCTGGTCACCCGGGAGGCCGGATCCGGCACCCGGGTCGCGCTGGATCATGCGCTGGAGCAGCGCGGACTGCCGCCGGTCCGACCGGTTCAGGAGGCCGGGAGCAACGCGACGGTCCGCGTCGCCGTGGCCAGCGGCGCCGGCCTGGCGGTGCTGTCGGCCCTCGCCGTCGCGTCGATGATCGACACCGACACGCTGGCCGTGGTGCCGATGAACGTCACACTGCGCCGGGAGTTGCGGGCGGTCTGGCCAGGTCCGGCCCAGCCGCTCGGGTCGGTCGCCGACCTGCTCGCGATCGCCGGCCGCCGGGCCGCGGGCCGGTCGGGGGCGTGACCGGGCGGCTGGCATGCTGGTCGGCGGACTGCCGGCAAGGATGAACGAGGTCGCCGTGTTCGTGGTGCACGCGTTGTGGCGGCCCGACCCTGAGGGTGGACCGGGACGGCTCGCCTTGTGGGCCGAGGATGCCACCATCGAGGTGCCCCGGCGACGACCCGGTCGCGCGCCGAAGGTCCGGCCGCATCCGTTCGCGGCGCCGCACGATCGGCTCATCGACGCGCTGGGACCGGCCAGGGGAAAGTCCACGACGCTGGCCGTGCGGTTGCCCACTCGCGGCGGCCGGCCGGTGGACTCGCCCCAGCTGGTCCGGGACCGGGTGGACGAGTCGTCGGGACCGCTGTCGGCCGGACAGTGGCAGGTGCCGGTCGTTGAGGTCGACGCCGGCGCCGTCGTCGACACCCTGGCCGCCCTGGACCCCGAACGGGCGGTGCTGGCCACCAGCGTCACCCATCTCATCGAGCTCGGCCGGTTCGCCGCCGACCTCGTCGGCCGCGGCCGGCTGCTGCCCGGCGTAGACCTCGACCCGCCCCGCGCGACCTGGCGGCCGGTGCTCACCGGGCCCGACGCGGCGTGGAGCCGGGCGCTGGCCCAGTCGCGGCCGGCGTCGTTGGCGGCGGCCGATCCGGACCGGCCGCTGACGGTGTGGGCCGACGCCCTGGACAGCCTGGTCGATGCCGCCGCCCGCACGGCGGCCGGCCGGATGCGGCTCGGTACGGGACGCGACGGCGACCCGGTGACCCGGGCCTGGCTGGCTGCGCTGACCGGCCACGAGCGTCGCTTCACCGCGACCGCGGCCGACGCGGCCGCTCTGGCCGAGGGACTGGCCGGCTGGCAGGCGGACGTCCTGACCGGCCCGGTCCGGGCCTGCTTCCGGCTCGTCGAGCCGGCCGAAACCGACCGCGATCAGGTCTTTCAGGTGCGGCTGGCCCTGCAGGCGGCCGACGAGCCCAGCCTGGTCGTCGACGCCGCCCAGGTGTGGAAGGCCCGCGGCCCGCTGCCCGCGCTGGCCCGCCACCTGGATTCGCCGCAGGAGACGCTGCTGGCCGAACTGGGCAAGGCCCGCCGCGTCTACCCGGGGCTGGACGCCGCCCTGCGCACCGCCCGGCCGGCCGTGCTGCCGCTGGACACCGCCGCCGCGCACTCGTTCCTGCAGGTTGCGGCGCCCGCGCTGGCCACCGCCGGGTTCGGCGTGCAGCTACCCGGCTGGTGGACGAAACCGGCGTCCCGGCTGGGCGTTCGGATCACCGCCAGCACGCCGGCCCAGCCGGGCGCGGTCGCCGGATCCGGCGTGGCCGTCGGGTTCGCCGCGATCACCGAGTTCCGCCACGACCTGGCCGTCGGCGGGGAGGTGCTCACTGCGGACGAGCTCGCCGAGCTGTCGGCCGCCAAGGCGCCGCTGGTCCGGTTACGCGGCCAGTGGATCGAGTTGGACGCACGGCGATTGGCCGCCGGCCTCCGGGTCGTCGGCCGGACCGGCACGGCCAGTGTGGGTGAACTGCTGCGGCTCGGCCTGGGTGCGGGCCCGGACCGGTCCGGCAGTGGCTTGATCGAGGGCCTGATCGAGGGCCTCCCGGTCGAGAGTGTCGTGGCCGACGGGTGGCTCGGCGACCTGCTGTCCGGGGACACCGAGCTGCGGCTGGCGCCGGTGGACGTGCCCGACTCGTTCGCCGGCCGGTTGCGGCCCTACCAGGCGCGCGGGTTGGCGTGGCTCGACTTCCTGCACCGGGCCGGCCTCGGCGCGTTGCTGGCCGACGACATGGGGCTGGGCAAGACGGTCCAGTTGCTTGCGCTGCTCGCCCGGGACGCGGCCGCCGGCGAATCCGGCCCCAGCCTGCTGATCTGCCCGATGTCGCTGGTCGGCAACTGGCAGCGGGAGGCCGCCCGGTTCACCCCGACCCTGCGGGTGCACGTCCATCACGGCGCGGAACGGGCGCGGGGCAAACAATTCTCGGACGTCGTCGCGGCCGCCGACCTGATCGTCACCACCTATTCGCTGGCCGCCCGGGACGCGGCCGACCTGCGCCGGATCGCCTGGCGCCGGGTCGTCGTCGACGAGGCGCAGGCCATCAAGAACGCCGCGACCAGGCAGGCCACGGCGATCCGGTCGCTGCCGGCCGGCACCCGGATCGCCGTCACCGGCACCCCGGTGGAGAACCGGCTCGCCGACCTCTGGTCCATCTTCGAATTCGTCAACCCCGGGATGCTGGGCACCGCAACGACGTTCAAGCAGCGGTACGCCGAGCCGATCGAGAAGCGCGGTGACGACGACGCCGCGGCCCGCCTGCGCACCTTCACCCAGCCGTTCATCCTGCGCCGGGTCAAGACCGACCGGTCGATCATCTCGGACCTGCCGGACAAGCTGGAGATGGACGTGCTGTGCAACCTGACCGCCGAACAGGCCGGGCTCTACCGGGCGGTGGTCGACGACATGCTGCAGCGCATCGAGTCGTCCGAGGGGATCGAACGGCGCGGCCTGGTGCTGGCGACCATGACCAAGCTCAAGCAGGTCTGCAACCACCCGGCACAGTTCCTGCGCGACGGCGGCGCCGTGGCCGGCCGTTCCGGCAAGCTGCAGCGGCTCGACGAGATCCTCGACGAGGTGCTGGCTCTCGGCGAGAAGGCGTTGCTGTTCACCCAGTACGCCGAGTTCGGGGCCATGCTGCGCGGCCACCTGACCGGCCGGTTCGGGCGGGAGGTGCTGTTCCTGCACGGCGGCGTCGCCAAACCGGCGCGCGACGAGATGGTCGCCCGCTTCCAGCACGAGGACCCCGCCCTGTTCGTCCTGTCCCTCAAGGCGGGCGGCACCGGGCTGACCCTCACCGCGGCCAACCACGTCGTGCACGTCGATCGCTGGTGGAACCCCGCGGTCGAGGACCAGGCGACCGACCGGGCCTACCGGATCGGTCAACGTCGCGCGGTGCAGGTCCGGAAGTTCGTCTGCGCCGGCACGATCGAGGAGAAGATCGCCGGGATGATCCGGGACAAGCGGGGTCTGGCCGCCCGCATCGTCGGCAGCGGTGAGGACTGGTTGACCGAACTGTCCACCGGTCAGCTGCGCGAGCTGTTCGCGCTCGAGGCCGGGGCGGTGGTCGAATGAGTTCCTGGGACCGGTACCCCACGTCGAAGCCCCGCGCGGTCGAGGGCGGGCTCAAGGCCCGCAGCGCCCGCGGCGACATCGGATCGTCATGGTGGTCCAAACGTTTCCTCGCCGTGCTCGAGTCCTTTGCGCTCGGCACCCGGCTGACCCGCGGTCGGGCGTATGCCCGCAAGGGGCAGGTGATCTCGCTGGACGTCGAGCCCGGCGTGGTGCACGCCGCCGTGCAGGGCTCCCGGGTGCGGCCCTACCAGGTGACCATCTCCTTCGCACCGCTGCCCGCTTTGGCGTGGGCGAAGGCCGAGATCGCGCTGTCCGAGCAGGCTCTGCCCAGCGCCCGGCTGCTCGCCGGGGAGGTGCCGCCGGAGCTGGAGCAGATCTTCGCCGACGCCGGCGCGGCCCTGTTCCCGACGACCGTTCGCGATCTGGGTCAGCGGTGCAGCTGTCCGGATCAGCAGGTGCCCTGCAAGCACCTCGCCGCGACCTTCTACCTGCTGGCCGAGGCGTTCGACGCCGACCCTTTCCTCATCCTGCGCTGGCGAGGCCGGGAGCGGGCCGACCTGCTGGCCCGACTGCGTGAGCTCCGGTCCGACGCGGGCGCGACCGACACGGGCGAGACCGGCGCAGGCGCGACCGACACGGGCGTCCCGGCCGGGCGTTCCGACATCCGGGTCACCGCCGGGGCCGCCCTGGCGCTAACCGGAGTGGCTGACCCCCCGGCCGACGTCGATCGGTTCTGGTCGGCGGTGCCGCTGCCGCCGCGGCCGGCCGTGCTGCCCGTCGACGCCGGCCTGCTGCTGCGGCAGTTGCCGCCGCCCGGCGCCCCGCTGGGCGGTGCTGCCCTGGTGCGCCGGCTGCAGGCGGTGTACGAGCGGTTCGCCGCCGAGGCAGAGTAGAGGTCATGCCCACCGAGGACGGGGCGGACAAGCCCAAGGACCTGCTGGTCATCGAATCCACGCGCGATTTCACCTGCGCCGACTGCGGCACCGCGTACGACCGAGGCCGTCTGCTGACCATGGACGACGCCGGCCCGCTGTGCCTGGCCTGCGCGGACCTGGCCCATCTGGAGTTCCTGGCCCGGGGCGACACCGCCCTCACCCGGCGGGCCCGCAAGCACAGCACGCTGTCCGCCGTCGTCGTCCGGTGGAGCAGTCGCCGCCGGCGCTACGAACGACAGGGCATCCTCGCCGAGCCCGACGCCATTGAGAAGGCCGAACAGGAGTGCCTGGCCGACGCGGACGCCCGCGAGCGGCGGCGGATCCGGGAGGCGGTCCGGCGGGACGAGCAGGACACCGCATTCGTCGACGAGCTGGCCGCCGCCATCCGGGCGCAGTTCCCCGCCTGCCCGGCGGACCGGGCCACCCGGATCGCCCGGCACGCGGGGGAACGCAGCAGCGGCCGGATCGGCCGGACCGCGGCCGGCCGCGCGCTCGACCCGGACGCCGTCCGGCTGGCCGTCGTCGCGTCGGTCCGGCACGAGGACACCGACTACGACGAGCTGTTGATGGGCGGCGTTGCGCGGTTCGACGCCCGGGACCGGGTCCGGCCGGCGATCGACGCGGTCCTCGATCGCTGGGAGTCGGGCATCATCGGGCCATGACCTCCGACCCCGACCGGCTGCGGGCGCGGCTGCGCGCCGACCTGACCACCGCGATGAAGGCCCGCGACAAGGAAGCCGTCGCGGCGTTGCGGTCCGTGCTCGCGTCGTTCGACAACGCCGAGGCGGTTCCCGTGCCGGCGCCGGCCACCGGGCCGCCGGCCAGCAGCGAGTACGTCGCCGGCACCAGCGTGGGGCTCGGTTCGGCCGAGGTGGCCCGACGCGAGTTGACCCTCGACGACCTGCGCACCGTGCTGCGCGCGCAGATCGACGAGGGGCTGGCCGAGGCCGACACCTACGCCGCGCACGGCCGGCCCGACGACGCCGACCGGCTCCGCCGGCAGGTCGACGTGCTCCGGACGTACCTGGGCTGAGCCGGCCCGGACCGGGAGCCCGGCGCGGTCCGGGTGGTCGATTCCGGTCAGGGCACCTGGTACCCGGCGGCCCGGAACAGCTCGTACCACTCCGGCCGGGTCAGCGGGAGGTCCGAGCCGAGCGCGGCCCCGGCGACCCGCTCGGCGTTCGTCGTGCCCAGCACGACCTGCATGTTCGCCGGGTGCCGGGTGATCCAGGCGGTGGCAATGGCGATCGGCGGGACGTCGTAGGCGGCGGCCAGCCGGTCGATCACCGCATTCAGCTCCGGGTAGTCCGGTGAGCCGAGGAACACACCGGTGAAGAAGCCGGCCTGGAACGGCGACCAGGCCTGGACGGTGATCCGGTTGATCCGGCAGTAGTCCAGGACGCCGCCGCCGTCGAGGGTGACCGACTGGTCCGACCCGGCCATGTTGGAAGCGACGCCCTGCGCGACGATCGGCGAGTGGGTGATCGACAGCTGCAGCTGGTTGGCCACCAGCGGCTGGCGCACCGCGGTCCGGAGCAGGTCGATCTGGCGCGGCGTGTGGTTGGACACCCCGAACGCCCGCACCTTGCCGGCGGATTCGAGCTCGTCGAACGCCCGGGCCACCTCGTCCGGCTCGACCAGGGCGTCGGGCCGGTGCAGCAGGAACACGTCCAGATAGTCGGTGCGCAACGCCCGCAGCGACCGTTCGGCCGAGGCGAGAAGATGCTCGTAGGAGAAGTCGAAATACGGTCCGTCGGGCACGATCCCGGCCTTGGTCTGCAGGGTGATCGCGGCCCGCTCGGACGGGGTGAGCTGCATCGCCTCGGCGAAGCGCCGCTCGCAGCCGTGCAACTCGGCTCCGTAGACGGCGGCGTGGTCGAAGAAGTCGATTCCTGCGTCGCGCGCGGCGCCGATCAGCGTGCGGACCTCGTCGTCGGTCAGGTCGCCGATCCGCATGAGCCCGAGGACGACGTTCGGGGCCTCGACGTCGCCGAGGGTGATGGTCTTCATGGTCCTAGCCAACCAGGCCGACGGTCGGCCCGCCCGGGACACCGGCGGCCGGTCGTACGCTCGCGGGATGGACGACCTCGCCGTGTCCGTCGACCTCGCCCGGCTGCGCCGCTGGGAGGATGCGGGCGGCACCTGGCAGGTGCTGGCTCGCCGGCCCGAGGAGGTTATCGTCTCGCTCTGCCGGTGCGACGGCGGCGAGGAGGCCGACCGGTTCGGCACCGCCGACCCGCAGGTGCTCGACTACCTCGCCGGTCGGGACCGCAGCGACGGCTGACGTCTCCCGCCCCGGGTTCGGCGTAGGTGTGACACAGCGCAAACCCACCGTGACGATGACCACCGAGTCCACCGGGCACCGGACCGTCTGTGCAGGTCAGGTCACTCTTTCGGCGGATGCCGGCCAGCTGGTCCGATCGGCATCGGAGCTGCAGGCGCGACGGAGTGTGACAATGCGCTGGTCACTCGAACACGACGTGGCTCGCCCGGCCCACCGGCCCGCGCGCCGGACTGGAGCAGCCGCCTTGAAGATCGGCGACTTGGAGCTGAACGTGCACGTCCGACCCGGGAACGGGTCGGGGCGGCCGCTGCTCATGTGCAACGGGATCGGTGCGAGCCTGCACATCCTGGATCCGTTGGTCGACGCGCTGGACCCGACCATCGAGGTGATCCGGTTCGATCCGCCCGGCGTCGGTGATTCGCCGGCGGTGGCGCTTCCTTACGGCCTGCCGCAGATGGCGGCGGTGCTGGACGAGCTGCTGGACGAACTCGGCTACGACGAGGTCGACCTCATGGGCTACTCGTGGGGTGGCGCGCTGGCTCAGCAGTTCGCCCTGCAACGCGGCTCCCGCTGTCGCAACCTGATCCTGGTCAGCACCAGCACCGGGGCCTGGTCGGTGCCGGGCACGCCGCACGCCTTCCGCGAGATGCTCATCCCGCGCGAGCTGGCCGACGCGGCCGACGCCGCCGTCATCGCCGAATTCATCTCGGCCAATCCGGGCGCGGACCGCAAACGATCCGCCTTCACCGCCGCGCATCAGCCCACCGACCTGCGGGGCTGGCTGTACCAGCTGTCCGCGGTCATGTGGTGGACCAGTCTGCCGTTCCTGCCGCTGATCAAGCAGCGCACCCTGGTGGTCGGTGGGACGGACGACCCGATCGTGCCGCCGGCGAACGCGATGATCCTGGCCGGGCTGATTCCGCATTCGACCCTGGCCCTGGTGCCGGGCGGGCACCTGGAGATCGTGACCTCGGCCAGCGACCTGGGGTCCCGGATCACGACCTTCCTGTCGGCCGGCCGGCCGGCGGCCGCCTGACCCGGGAACGCCGTCAGTCGAACGGAACGGGGCAACGGTCGTCGCCGGCGCACGCCGCCAGGTCTGCGCAACCTGCGTCGAGGCAACGGCCCAGGAGTACCGCAGGGTTGGCACGGTCACCCGGCCGCCTGCGCGACCTGGCCCGACCGCAGTCCGCGCGGGTGCTCATCCGGTTCCACGATCCGACGGTCAGCCCGTGCCGGGGTACCGATGTCACGACCGGCGCACTGTCCATCGCTCAACAGACCGTCGACGTCGGGGCGCCGCCGGTGACCAGTTCGAAGATGTAGCTCGCGTAGGCATCTGGTTCAGCGACCAGATCCTCAGCCGGTTCCTTCGCGAAACCGCTGGCATCGCAGTACGTCTCGAAGATCTGGTTGACCGACGGCCCGTGCTTGTGGGCCCATTCGTGCAGCAGCACGAACGCGCGGTCGTCGATCGACGTCAGCGACCACCACTTCGGGCACAGGTGGATGTTCAGGATCGTGACCGCGAACGAGCCGGGCGTGCACAGGCCGTCCTTCCAGGTCTGCCGCGGCTCGCATTCGTAGGTGGTGGAGTCCTGCCCCGTCGACATGCCGGACAGCACCTGGCGGACCCGGCCGAACCACAGGATCTTCTCCCGGTTGGTCACCGGCGGGACGGTCAGCTTGAAGTACTTGCGGGCCAGGGCCTGCACCGTCGGATTGCTCGAATCGGCGCTCTCCATCGCCGCGATGGACAGCATCGTGCGGGCCCGGCCGTGCGCGGCGTCCACCTGGCTGCGCGGGTGCGCTCCGCCGGATCCGCAGTCCTGCACCTCGTACCGCTGCGCCACGGACCGCTGCTCCTCGTACCGCTGCGCCACCGGGGCCCGAGCGGCCAGCAGGCCGGCGACCGCCCGGTTGCCGGCGGTGCGCTGCAGACCGAGCACGGCCTGAGCCGGTGAACCGGGCATCGTCGGCCGCTCCCGGCGGGTGGTCGGATCGAGCCGGTCGTCCGCGTCCGCCCGGTGCCGCGCCAGTGTGGGCATGAGCACCGCTCCCCTCACCCGCGGGTTTCCTCCAGGGTAGGACGACGCAGTCGCGGTGTCAGGAGGGTGCGGCAGACTCGGCGGCATGAAAATTGCGCTCGCCCTCCCGTTCACCATCACCACCTGGGACGGCGAGGCCGATCCGGCCCCGTCGGAGGCGGGCGCCCCCGACCTGGCGGCGGTCCGGCTGGCCAAGACCTACGCAGGACCGGACGTGGCGGCGACGGCCACCGGGCATGCGGTGACCACCCGCGGCGATCGGGGCGCGTCCTACGTCGCGCAGGAGCGGATCGTCGGCACCCTGCACGGGCGGACCGGCAGCTTCGTGCTCGAACACGGTGCCTCCATGGGCGAGGGCATCCCGACCGAATTGTGGGCCCGGGTCGTCGTCGGGTCGGGGACGGGTGACTTCGTCGGGCTGACCGGGAGCGGGCTGGTGGAACACGAACTGGTCACCCTGCAGGTCGAGTTGCCGGACGATTCGGCGGGCTGACGCGGTCCGGCGGGCTGACGCGGTCCGGCGGGCGAAGCGGCGCCGGGGGAGCGGCGCACGTCACGCCGCTTCGTGCGGTCCACCCGTCGGTGCCTCCGCGAGGATCGAAGAGTGCCTGCGCAACCGGACGACGACGAACTTCTCCTGATCCAGCAGTCGGGGGTGGTGCTGCGGGCCGGCCTGCTCTCGCTGTCGGCCGGCACCGGCAGCTACCGGGTGAAGGAGACGATGCGCAAGATCGCGGGGGCGTTGGGCATCGACCGGCATCATGCCCAGGTCACGCTGACCGAGATCACCTCGACGTCGCATCGGGGTCGCAGTTTTAGGACCGAGGTCGCCGAGGTGCATGGCGTGGGGGTCAACGCGGCCCGGATCGCCGCGCTGGAGGAACTGGCCACCTGGGTCCGGTCGACGGACCGGCCGGTCGGCGTGCCGGAGCTGACCGCGGCCCTGGACATGATCGAGCGGGAGCCGCCGCGATTCGGCACGGTCCTGAACGGGTGGTGGGCGGGCGTGGCCTGCGCGGCGTTCGCCTTCCTGATCGGCGGCGGACCGTTCGAGGTCGTCGGGGCCTTGGCCGGCGGCTGGACCGGGCAGATCGCCCGGCGCCTGCTGGTGAGCCGGCACGGCAATCAGTTCGGCGCGACCACGGTGGCCGCGGCGACGGCCTGCGCGACCTACCTGCTGGCCGTCGAGGCCGGCCGGCTGATCGGCGAGCCGGTGGCCGCTCATCAGGCCGGGTACGTCGCCGCCGTGCTGTTCCTGATTCCCGGCTTCCCGCTGGTGACCGCGGGGCTGGACCTGGCCAAGCTGGACCTGTCGGCGGGCGTGGCCCGGCTGGTCTATGCGGCCCTGATCGCCGTGTCCGCCGGCCTGGCGGTGTGGGCGGTCGCACTGGTGCTCGGCCTGTCACCCGACCCGTTGCCCAGCCGGGACCTTCCACTGGCCGCGCTCGTGGCGCTGCAGGCCGTGGCCAGCTTCGTCGGGGTGGCCGGCTTTGCGTTGATGTTCAACGGAACCGGTCGGATGGCCGCCGCGGCCGGCACGATCGGCATGATCGCGAACCTGCTGCGCCTGGAGCTGATCCGGGTGGACCTGCCGCCCCAGGCGGCCGCCGCCATCAGCGCCCTGCTGGTCGGGCTGCTGGCCGCGATCGCCGGCCCCTGGTTGCGGGTACCGCGGATCACCCTGACCGTGCCCGCGGTGCTGGTGATGGTGCCCGGCGTCCTGCTCTACCGGGCCATCTTTGCCGTCTCGGAGGGCGATGCCGGGGCCGCCGTGGGCACGATCGCCCAGGCGGCCCTGGTCACCATGGCCCTGCCGATCGGCCTGGCGGTCTCCCGAATGCTCACCGATCGACGGTGGACCTTCGACCGCTGACGGGCGGCCGGCTCAGTCGTTGAACTGCTTCGCCTTCTCCGCCACCTGGTCGACGACCGTGTCGATGTTCTCGGGCGTCCGGTCCTTGATCGCCCCGGCGACCTGGTCGATGCGTTCGTCGGTGAGCAGCTCCTTGGCCTTGTCGATCAGGCCGGCCGCGGTGCCGGCATCCGCGGCGGCGGCCGCGTTGTCGCCCGCGGCGGCCTCGCCGGCCGCGTCCTGGGCCTTCTTCTCGCCCTGCCCGAGCAGGTCTTTCGCCTGATTGACCAGATCGTCCAGCCCCATGATTTGGCTCCCTCTGTCGGTTCCGCCGGTGCGCGTGCGCTGACCGGCGGGCGGACCCGCAGGCTATGTCGGGGTTGCGGCACCGGGCAACCGGCCCATCGGTCACCGGCGAGCGCCACCGGTGAGCGCCACCGATCACCGCCGCCGGCGGCGCGGTCAGTGCAGCCGGCGGCGCCAGTCGGCGGGCACGTGCCCGGCCGGGCCCGGCACCGGCTGGTCGGCCGGGTGGCTGCGCGGCGGGGACAGGTTGGGGCCGTTGTAGAACTGCCCGTCCGGGTAACTCCAGAACCAGTCCTCGCCCGGTTCGAAGCTCTGGATCAGCGGATGGCCGGACTGTCGCGAATGGGCGCTGGCGTGCTGCTCGGGCGAGCTGTCGCAGCAGCCGATGTGCCCGCACTGGGCGCAGCGGCGCAGGTGGAACCACCACCCGCCGGCGTCCAGGCATTCGGCGCAGCCCGTCCCGCTGGGCGCCACGGTCGGGTCGATGCCAGGGGTCTCGGTCATGGTTCTCGGCTTCCTCCGTCGGTCGGGGTGGCGGCGTTGATCATGGCCTGCCGGCCGTTCCGGGTCATTCAGACCGGCCGGCAGGCCATGATCAACACACGAGGGGGGTGGGTTCGCCGGGTCCGGTGGGTGGGTTCGTCACAGCGGCGCCTGCACCTCGTCGGCGATGCGCCGGCCGATCTCCAGCGACGCCGTCGCCGCCGGCGACGGCGCGTTGAGCACATGCACCTGACGGATGCCGCGCTCGTAGTAGAAGTCGTCGACCAACCGGCCGTCCCGGTGCAACGCCTGCGCCCGGACCCCGGCGTGCGAGGGTCGCAAGCACCCGTCGGGCAGCTCGGGCACCAGTTCGCGCAGCGAGGCCAGGAACCGCTTCTGCGACACCGACCGGGCGACCTCGCTGACCCCGGTGCGCCAGTAGCGCTTGCCCAGCTGCCACAGGCCCGGCCAGGCCAGGCTGTCGGTGACGTCCCGGCGACGCACGTCACCCCAGGTGTAGCCCTCCCGGGCCAGGGCGAGCACCGCGTTCGGCCCGGCGTGCACGCCACCGCGGATCATCCGGGTCAGGTGGACGCCGAGGAACGGCAGGGTCGGGTCCGGCACCGGGTAGATCAGCCCGCGCACCAGGTGCTCCTGCTCCGTGGCCAGCTCGAAGTACTCCCCGCGGAAGGGGATGATCCGCACCGCCGGATCGAGCCCGGCCAGCCGGGCGATCCGGTCCGAATGCAGGCCGGCGCAGTTGACGAACTGCTCGGCCCTGATCTCGCCGGCCCCGTCGGGCCCCTGCGTCGACACCGTGACGCCGTCGAACCGGCCGTCCACGCCGACGATCTCGGTGCCCAGCCGGACCCGGCCGCCGCCCTGCTCGATCAGCGCGACGAGGACCTGGCAGACCCCGACGAAGTCGACGATGCCGGTGGTCTCGACCCGGAGCGCGGCCACGCAGCGGACGTGCGGCTCGTACTCACCCGCCTGCTCGGGCGAGATCAGGGTGACCGGCACCCCGTTGCGCCGGCCGCGGTCCAGCAACCGCAGCAGCGCCGGCACCTGGGCCTGGGTGGTCGCCACCACGAGCTTGCCGCAGATATCGACGGCCACCCCGTGCTTCGTGGCGAAGTCGCGCATGGACGACGCCCCGGCCACGCCCAGCGTCGCCTTGAGGCTGCCCGGCGCGTAGTACAGGCCGGAGTGGATGACACCGGAGTTGTGCCCGGTCTGATGCGCGGCGACCGTGGTTTCCTTGTCCAGCACCGTCACCGCGTGCCCGCGCCGGGCCAGCTCGTGGGCCGTGGCCAGCCCGACGATGCCGGCACCGGCCACCACCACGTCCGTCACGAAGTCGCTGCCCGGTCGGCCGCACTGTCGATAGTGACCTCTTCCGCCGAGCCGGCCGCCATCGCGGCCAGCTGGTCGGGCCCGGCCAGCGGCAGCCGCACCCGGAACCGGGTGTCGCCGGGCGCGGACAGCACGGTCAGGTCGCCGTGGTGCTTGTTCACCACGATCCGCCATGAGATGTCCAGGCCCAGCCCGGTGCCCTCGCCGACCGGTTTGGTGGTGAAGAACTGTTCGAAGATCCGGCCCTGGATCTCGGCCGGGATGCCGGGCCCGGAGTCGGCGATCTCCACGGTCAGGCAGTCGTCGTCGGCCGAGGTGCGGATGGTCAGCGTGCCGCGGCCGTCCATGGCGTCCAGCGCGTTGTCGATCAAATTGGTCCAGACCTGGTTCAGCTCCGCCGGGTAACCGGGGATCTTGGGCACGGTGCGGTCGTACTCCTTGACCACCGTCACCCCGCTGAACTTGGCGCCGAGCATGGTGAGCGTGCTGTCCAGCAGTTCGTGCACGTCGACGGTCTGGAACGGGGCCCGGTCCAGTTGGGAGTACTGCTTGGCCGCGCCGACCAGGGTGGAGATCCGGGTGGTCGCATCGCTGATCTCGTTCATCAGCAGCTCGGTCTCGACCGTGTAGTACAGCCACTTGAGCGCCCCGTCCAGCGTGCCGTCCGGCACCGTGTCGGCGACCTTCTCCAGCCAGGCGACGTCGATGCCGGCCTGCACGTAGGTGGGCGCGATGTCCCAGGCGTAGGGGATCTCGTGCTCGTCCAGCCACTCGCCGATGACGTCCTCGGCGTCACTTGCCTCGATCGGGGTCAGCGTGGGCGCCTTGGCGACCAGCGCCGCGGCCTCCTCCTGCAGGGCGACCAGCGGTTCGAAGACGATCGGATGTTTCTTGCCGGACGCGATGAGCGACAACTTGTGCCGCATGCCGGCGACCCGCTCGCGCAGGGCGGCGGTCGCCCGGACGGCCGCCGACGCCGGGTTGTTCAGTTCGTGGGTGAGGCCGGCGGACAGCGAACCCAACGCCAGCAGGCGTTCCCGCTGGTTGACCGCGTCGTTGGTGCTCTTGATGCCGTAGAACAGGCCCTCCAGCAGATGGACGGCCATCGGGAACCAGTCCCGCATCGCCTGCGCGAACAGGGGCGCGTCGAGCACGAAGAACCGGCTGGTGGTGACGGCCCGCATCGAGTTGTTGTACGTCTCCGGGGCGTTGGGCCCGAGGTAGGAGCGCCACGCGCCGGCGTACACCCCGGCCTGCGACGTACGGGTGGTTTCCACGTCGTCCGGGCCGACCCGGCGGTAGAGCGCCACGGTGCCCTCGATCAGCACGTAGAAGCAGGTGGCCGGGTCGCCCTCGGTGTAGACCGGGCCCGGCTCGAAGATCTTGATCCAGCCGTTCTCGCAGAGCCAGCCGAGCTGGTCGTCGGCGAGCTTCTCGAACAGGAACAGGGTCCGGAGCTCGTCCGGGCTGCAGCGCAGCGGCGCCTCGACGGGGGTGAGGTGATCAGTCATCAGCGCGTCTCCAGATAGCGGTGGACCAGGGTGACCGCCAGCGCGCCCTCGCCGACCGCCGAGGCGACGCGCTTGACCGAATTGGCCCGCACATCGCCGGCGACGAACACTCCGGGCACGCTGGACTCGAGGAGGTAGGGATCCCGGTCGGGTTCCCAGTTGGTCGGGCGCTCGCCGCCGATCACCAGGTCGGTGCCGGCCAGGACGAAACCGCGGGCGTCGCGAACGGCGACCCCGTCCAGCCAGTCGGTGCGTGGCGCGGCCCCGATGAACACGAACAGCGAACCGGTCAGGACCTCCTCGGTCTCGCCGGTCCGGTTGTCGAGCAGGGTCAGGCTCTCCAGGTGGTCGGTGCCGTGACCGGCGACCACCTCGGTGCGGGTGCGCACCGTGATGTTCTCGATGTCCTCGATCTGCTTGATCAGGTAGTGCGACATCGAGGCGGTCAGCGATTCCCCCCGGATCAGCATGGTGACCGTCCGGGCGTACCGGGCGAAATACACCGCGGCCTGTCCGGCCGAGTTGGCCCCGCCGACGATGTACACGTCCTGACCCTTGCAGCCGGGCGCCTCGGACAGCGCGGAACCGTAGTACACGCCGCGTCCGGTGAACTCGTCCAACCCGGGCGCCGCCAGCTTCCGGTACGACACCCCGGTGGCCAGGATGACGGTGTGCGCGTCGACGCTGCCGCCGTCGGCGAACCGCACGGTGCGGGCCGACCCGTTGACCTCGACCGCGCAGGCGTCCCGGGTGGTGATCATCTCGGCACCGAACTTGAGGGCCTGCCGCCGGGCCCGCTCGGTCAGCTGCGCCCCGGTCACCCCGTCCGGGAAGCCCAGGTAGTTCTCGATGCGCGAGCTCTGCCCGGCCTGGCCGCCGGTGGCCAGCCGCTCGATCAGCACCGTGCGCAGACCCTCCGACGCCCCGTAGACCGCGGCGCCCAGGCCGGCCGGGCCGGCGCCGACGACGATGATGTCGTAGAACTCCTCCGCCGGCGTGGTGGTCAGGCCGACCTGCTGCGCCAGCTCCGAATCGGTCGGCTCGACCAGCACCTGCCCGTCGGCGGTGATCACCACCGGCAGCTGGTCGGCGGTGACGCCGGCCGCGGCCAGCAGCCGCTCGCCCTCGGCGTCGTCGCTCAGGTAGGTGCGGAACGGTATCTGGTTGCGGGCCAGGAAGTCCTTCACCTCGCTGCACCGCGCCGACCAGCGGGTCGTGACCAGCTTGGTCTGCGGTCGCGGGGTGTGGTCACTGCGCTTCCACTGGTCCAGCTCGTTGTCGATGACCGGGTAGAACTTCTCCTCCGGCGGATCCCACGGCTTGAGCAGGTAGTAGTCCAGGTCCACGACGTTGATGGCGGTGATCGCGGCCTGGGTGTCGGCGTAGGCGGTGAGCAGCACGCGCCGGGCCTTGGGGTAGATGTCCATGGCCTTTTCCAGGAACTGGATGCCGTCCATCTGCGGCATCCGGTGGTCCGCCAGCAGCGCGGCCACCTGGTCGCCGCGCAGCTTCATCTCCTTGAGCGTGTCCAACGCCTGCTGCCCGGACTCGGCGCGGACGATCCGGTAGTCCTTGCCGTAGCGGCGGCGCAGGTCGCGGGCGACCGCGCGGGACACGCTCGGGTCGTCGTCGACGGTGAGGATCGCGACTCGCGCCGACGGGGTGGTGGTGCTGGGTTGAGCTGACGTCATCGACGTCCTTCCGGCCTGCGGTTCGTGATCGGCGATCGGGCATCCCCGGCCGCCGGGTCGGGACAGCATCGAGGTTGCCACACTCGGCCCGAGCGCTGTTCTGTCGAGAGCGAACGCCGGTAGCGTCCGGGATATGCCCGATGTCCCCGCGGAGCCGGCCGCTGAGGCGCTCGATCGGCTGCGGGCCCTGTGCCTGGCCTTGCCCGGGGTGACCGAACGGGTTTCGCACGGCGAGCCGGCCTGGTTCGCCGGCCGGTCGAGCCGACCCCGCCAGTTCCTGACCCTCGCCGATCACCACCACGATGACCGGTTCGCTTTCTGGGCGGCCGCGCCGGAGGGCGCGCAGGCCCGCTGGCTCGCCATGGGCGAGGAGCGCTTCTTCCGGCCGCCCTACGTGGGCGGCCGCGGGTGGATCGGGGTGTACCTGGACGTCGACCCGGACGAGGACACCTGGGCGGACATCGCCGAGATCGTCGCCGACGCGCATGCAATGGCCACGCCGCCGCCGCGTGGGTAGTACGGTCCGCAGGTCGCCGCGGTCCGGTGGTCACGGCCGGTCAGTCCGTTCCAGCGGCCGTCCCCAGCGCGACGACCGCGTCGAGGGAGTCCACCTCGTCGACCGTCTTGTCCTCCCGGTAGCGCAGCACCCGGGCGAACCGCAGCGCGACGCCGCCCGGGTAGCGGGTGGAGGCCTGCACCCCGTCGATCGCGATCTCGGCGACCAGGGGCGGGTCGACGAACACCGTGGTCTTCGTACGTCGGGATTCGCGGGCCAGGAACTGTTCGGTCTGCCAGCTGAGCATCGCATCGGTCAGCCCCTTGAACGTCTTGCCCAGCATCACCAGCTCGCCGGTCCGCGGGTTGCGGGCGGCCAGGTGCAGGTTGGACAGCCAACCGGTGCGGCGGCCGTACCCCCACTCGGCCGCGATGACCGCGAGGTCGAACGTGTGCCGGGGCTTGAGCTTGATCCACCCCGAATCACGTCGCCCGGCCGCGTACGGCGCGGCCAGTTTCTTCACCACCGCGCCCTCGAACCCGGCCTGCACGGCCCCGGCGAAGGCCGCCTCCACCGCGGCCACGTCGGCCGCGACGGTGCGCGGCACGATCAGCGACCCGGGCAGCACGGCCGCCATCACCGCGACCCGCTCGGACAGCGGCTCGTCGAGCAGGTCCCGGCCGTCGACGTGCAGCAGATCGAAACAGAACAGGGTCAGCGGCAGCGGTGGGCCCGCACCGGGGACCTCGGACCCCGCCCTGGTGGCGGTCCGCGACGCGATCTGCTGGAAGGGCACCGGCCGGCCCGCCTCGTCCACCGCCAGGACCTCGCCGTCCACCACCAGCCGGCGGGCGGGTAACGAGGCGACCACGGAGACGATATCGGGCAGCCGGTCCGTGATGTCGTCCAGACTCCGGGTGTACAGCCGGATCTGCTCGCCGTCCCGGTGCACCTGGACCCGGATCCCGTCCAGCTTGGTGTCGACCAGGGCGGGCAGCCCGGACTTCTGCACCGCGGCCGTCGGGTCGGCTGCCGCCGCGGCCAGCATCGGCCGCACGGGCACGCCGACCTGCAGGCCGACCCTCTGCAACCCGGCCAGGCCATCGTCGGCCAGCAGCCGGGCGGCCGCGGCGGTGGAGCCCAGCAGCATCGATGCCCGTTGCACCGCGCCGGCGGGGACGTCGAAGGCCTCGGCCAGCCCGTCCTGCACGAGCGAATCGAGCGCGCCCTGCCGGATCTCGTCGAACACCAGACCCCGCAGCAGGCGCTGCTCGGCCTCGGTCGCTCGGGCGAAGAGGGCCTCGACGGCCGCCGCCCGGAGCGCGGCCGACCCGGCCCCGCCGATCGCCGCGATCGCCTCGAAGGCGGCGTCGACCTCGGGCACGGTCAACGTCGGTTCGGCGGCGGCGGCGGACGGAAGCGACGACAGTGACGCCCACCCGACGCCGGTGCGCCGCTGGCGCAGCGTCCCGGACAGGTAGGTGACGACCAGCCCGATCTCGTCCGGTTCGGCGGCCCGGATCGCGGTCGCCAGCAGGGCGCGTTTGGCCAGCCGGGACCGGGTGGCGCCGACGGCGGCGGAGGTGGTGGCGAGTTCGACGAACAACACGACCCCATCGTGGCGCAGGGGTCCGACACTCACCCGTCCCGGACGAGCGGGGCGAGCTCAGCCGGCGCGCAGCAGGCGGGCCGACCCCAGCACCCCGGCCGCCGCCCCCACTGCGAGCAGCGGGATGACCAGGAAGGCGGCCTGGACGCCGACGGTGTCGGACAACGTGGCCACCCCGAACGGGCCCAGACCCGAGGCCAGGCCGACGCCGACGGACAGCACCGCCACCGCCCGGTCCGGGTGCCCGCCGGACGCGGTGATCGCCATCGACGCCCCGAGCGGGTACTGACCGCCCAGGCCCAGCCCGAGAATCAACAACCCGACCACCGACAGCGCCGCCGAGGCCGACAACCAGGCCACCGACCAGCCGGCCGCCGTCACCGCGACCCCGATCAGGAACAGGGACAGTGGGGACCATCGGCGGGCCAGCGGGGCCAGGATCAACCGCCCCACGGCCATCCCGCCGACCACCGCCGTCACCATCCCCGACGCCAGTCCGGGTGACATCCCGGTGCGCCGGACGAGCAGGTCCGGGGTCCAGGTGATCAGGCAGAACTCCACCGCCACCGCGCACACCACGGCCAGCACCGCCGGCCAGTACGCGCGCGGGAAGCCGCGGGCCGAGAACCGGCCGGCGCCGACCGGACGGGCCGCGTAGGCCGGTACCGCCCGTTGCCGGCCGATCAGCACGAACGCGGCCGCCGCGAACGGCACCACCAGGATCAGGGCGGCCCGCCAGGTCAGACCTGTCGCCGTGGCAGCGGCCACCGCGAGCGGCGTGATCAGGCCGACGCCGGCCGCCGCGGCGTTGGCCAGGGTCAGCACGGCCGGGCCGGACCGGCCGTGATGCTCCTGCAGGACCGTGGTCGACACGTTCAACGCCAGCCCCCCGGCCAGGCCGATGACCAGCATGGTCGGCAGGGTGATCGGCAGTTCCGCGCCCTTGACCAGCGAGCCGGCGCACAGCACGGCGATCCCGGCGGCCACCGCCACGACGGCCCGCCGGGCCAGGCCGAACCGGGCCCACCGGCGGACCAGGCCGACCCCGAGGAATCCGGCCAGCACGACGCCGGCGGCCAGCATCAGCGAGTGCAGGCCCGCGACCGAGCTGGACACCCCCAGCTCGTCCCGGAACAGCGGAATCGAGGGGCCGATGCCGTACAGGAACCAGGTGTAGGTGCACAGGGTGACGATCGCCGCGCCCGACGTCGCGTCGGGGCGGTCGGGATCGGCCGTCGGCGCGGCGGGAGCGGGTCGGTCGCTGATCGGGCTGTCCTCGGTCGTGGGGTCGTGGGGTCGTGGGGTCGTGGGGTCGTGGGGTCGTGGGGTCGTGGGGTCGTGGGGTCGTGGGGTCGTGGGGTCGTGGGGTCGATTGAGGGTGGCGGTCGGTGCCGGTCGAGCGGGTTGCCGGGACCGGGCGCCTGCCGCCACCATGGTGCGTGATGACGCGGCGGGCCTGGGGTGTCGTGGTGCTGGCCGTCGTCATCATTGCGGCGGTCGTCGGGCCGCCCGCACTGGGGTTCGGGCCCGGGGTCGCCGGATCGGCCGTGCGGGTGCCGATCGCCGGGCCGCCCGCACCCGGTGACTGCCTGACGTCCCCGCCGACGCCGGCCGGCTCGCCGATCGACGGCCGCATCGCCATCGCCGCGGCCCGCACCGGGACCTGCGCCGACGGGATGCACGCCGGCGAGATCGTGTCGGTGGACGACGGTCCGACGACGGTGCCGACCGGGGTCACGGTCCGCCCGCCGGTCCCCGACCCGAACGCGTGCGGCGTACCCGTTCGGCAGTACCTGGGCTGGACGGCGCAGCCGTGGAATCCGGTGCTGCTGGACGCGGTCATCCTGCTCGGTCCGGACGCCGGTCAGGTCGCCGACGGTCAGCGCTGGATCGCGTGCGCCCTCAGCACCGGTGCGGACCGTTACGCCGGCTCGGTGCGGGACGGGTTCGGTCCGGCCGCGGACCGGTACGGGCACTGCCAGGACAGCCGGGTGGGCGCCCGGTCCCGGGTCTCCTGCGCCGACCCGCACGACGTCGAGGTGTTCGGGACCGCGGTGATCGGCGCCGACGACCAGGCGGGTCTCGACGCCTCGTGCACGGAGCTGATCACCGCCGGGTCGGGGATGGCCGACCCCACCGCCGGTGGGCGGCTTGCGGTGCGCGTGGCCCCGGACGACCCCAATACCGTGCCGCCGGATGTCAGCGCCGGCGGACAGGTCATGACCTGCGCGCTCCGGGTCGTCGGCGACTCCCAGCTGGTGGCCAGCGTGGTCGGGGTGGGGGACCGGCCGTTGCCCTGGCGCTGACCCCATGTGCGCGGTCGACCCGGTTCGGGGGCCGCAGCCTCAGGCGTAGGCGTCCAGGACCCGGCCGGACAACCGGGGCCAGACCTGCACCGCCCACGGCCCGAACGGGGTGTCGGACAGCGAGACGCAGGCCAGGTCCGCCGACCGGTCGACCCAGATGAACGACCCGGACTGGCCGAAGTGGCCGAACGTGCCGGGGGAGTTGCCCGCCGCGGTCCAGTGCGGGGACTTGTGGTCGCGGATCTCGCAGCCCAGACCCCAGTCGTTGGCCGGCTGCTTGCCGAAGCCGGGGAGTACCCCGGGCAGCCCGGGAAAGCTCAGCGTCGAGGCCAGGCGGACCACCTCGGGCATCAGCAACCGGGGGCGCAGCAGTTCCCAGGCGAGGGTGGCCAGGTCCTCGATCGACCCGCGGGCCCCGTGGGCCGGCGGTCCCACGAGCGTGGTGTCGGACATGTCGAGCAGGCTCAGCACCCGCTCCTCCAGGTGGTCGTGGAACCGCTGGTCGCCGGCCTGTTCCAGATGGTGCGCGGCGACGTCGATGCCGTGGTTGGAGTAGATCCGCCGGGTGCCGGGCGCCGCCATCACCCGATCACCGTCCGGGGACAGCCCGGACGCGTGGGAGAGCAGGTGGCGCAGGCGTGACCCGGGCGGGCCGACCTCGTCGTCCAGGCCGACCACCCCCTCCAGGCTGGCGTCCAGGATCGTCAGGGCCGTCAGGATCTTGGTCACCGACGCCCACGGGTGGGCCTGCCCGTCGTCGACCACGTCGATCACGCCCTGCGGCCCGATCACCGCCACCGAGGCCGACCCGACCGGCCAGTCGGCGATCTCCGCCTGCAGATCCATCGCGTGCCATCCCTTCCGGCCCCGGGCGGGGGTCGAACCCGGGCTGAGTGTGCCAGCATCGCATCCGTGGTCGACGACGGTGACGCCAAGCGGATCGTCCTGCTGGACGACACGGCGATCGAACGGGATCCGGTGCTGGATGCGGCGATCGGGCCGGCGCTGCTGGCCACGATCGGCCGGGACGGCGGCCCGGACCGGCTTCGGCTGTATCGGCCCGGCCCGACCGTGGCGTTCAGCGGTCGCGACTGCGCCACCTCGGGCATCGGCGAGGCCGCCGCCGCGGCGGCCGCGGCCGGCTTCACACCGGTGCGCCGCGGACCCGGTGGGCGGGCCGCGGCGTATCACCGCGGCGCGCTGTGCCTGGACCATGTCAGTGCCGACGTGGATGCGCGGAGCGATATCCGGGCCCGGTTCATCGGCTTCGGCGAGCTGCTGGTCGACGCGCTGCGGGCGGTGGGCACCGACGCCCGGCTGGGCCCGATGCCGGGGGAGTACTGCCCCGGCGAGTTCAGCATCAACGACGGGCACGGCCGCAAGCTGGTCGGCACCGCGCAGCGGTTGGTCCGGGGGGCCTGGCTGTTCGGCACGGTCATCATGGTGACCGGCGCCGAGCCTGTCCGGTCGGTGCTGGTCGATGCCTACCGGGCGCTGGGCCTGGACTGGAATCCGGGAACGGTCGGGTCGGTCGAGGACACCGTGCCCGGCGTGACGGTCGCCGACGTCCAACGGGCCGTGCTGGAGGGGTACGCGCGGCTCGGTGAGCTGACTCCGGGCGGTCTGTCCGCGGAGGTGCTGCAGGCGGCCGACGACCGCCGCGACCACCATCAGGTGCTGCCCACAGGGCCACCACCTGCGGTCATTCCCCCGATCCATGCGGTGGAATAGAACCGGGGGGTCGGTGGTTGACCTCGGCAGGATCTAGTTGATACTTCAACTACGGGGTCCGCAGAAGAGTCAATTGAAGGAGCGGGTCATGCAGTTCGGCATCTTCACCGTCGGCGACGTCACCACCGATCCCACCAACGGGCGCACGCCCACCGAGCACGAGCGCATCAAGGCGATGGTGGCCATCGCCAAGAAGGCCGAGGACGTCGGGCTCGACGTCTTCGCCACCGGCGAGCATCACAACCCGCCCTTCGTGCCGTCGTCGCCGACGACCATGCTCGGCTACATCGCGGCGCAGACCTCCACGATCATCCTGTCCACCTCGACCACGCTGATCACCACGAACGACCCGGTCAAGATCGCCGAGGACTTCGCGATGCTGCAACACCTGGCCGACGGCCGGGTCGACCTGATGATGGGTCGCGGCAACACCGGCCCGGTCTACCCGTGGTTCGGGCAGGACATCACCAAGGGCATTGAGCTCGCCGTGGAGAACTACGACCTGCTGCGCCGGCTGTGGCGCGAGGACGTCGTGGACTGGAAGGGTCAGTTCCGCACCCCGCTGCGCGGCTTCACCTCCACCCCGCGTCCGCTGGACGACGTGCCGCCGTTCGTGTGGCACGGGTCGATCCGCAGCCCGGAGATCGCCGAGCAGGCCGCCTATTACGGTGACGGCTTCTTCGCCAACCACATCTTCTGGCCGACCAACCACTTCCAGCGGCTGATCCAGCTCTACCGGACCCGGTTCGAGCACTACGGGCACGGCACCGCCGATCAGGCGGTCGTCGGGCTGGGTGGGCAGGTGTTCATGGCCCGCAACTCGCAGGACGCGATCCGTCGGTTCCGGCCGTACTTCGACAACGCCCCGGTCTACGGGCACGGGCCGTCGCTGGAGGACTTCATGGAGATGACCCCGCTGACCGTCGGCAGCCCGCAGCAGGTGATCGACCGGACCCTGACGTTCCGCGAGTCGTTCGGCGACTACCAGCGCCAACTGTTCCTGATGGACCACGCCGGTCTGCCGCTGTCCACCGTGCTCGAGCAGCTCGACCTGCTCGGCGAGATCGTGCCGACGCTGCGCGCCGAGTTCGACTCGCGCCGCCCGGCCCACGTGCCGGACGGCCCGACCCACGCCGCGCTGGTTGGTGCCCGGGACGCGGCTGCGCTCGCTGCAGCAGCGGGGGAGAAGGTGTCCGCATGACCACCTACACCGTCGCGGTGGTCTCGGCCGGTCTGAGCGAGCCGTCGTCGACCAAGTTGTTGGCGGACCGCCTGGCCCAGGCGGTCCGCCGGGACGCCGCCCGCCGCGGCGTGCGCGTCGAGATCGTCGACGTGCCGCTGCGCGGCCTGGCCCGGCCGATCGCGGACACGTTCGTCACCGGCTTCGCGCCCCCGGCGTTGCAGGCGGCGCTGGAGTCGGTGTACGCCGCCGACGCCCTGATCGCGGTCAGCCCGGTGTTCAGCGCGTCCTACAGCGGGTTGTTCAAGTCGTTCTTCGACGCCGCGGATCCGCAGGGCTTCTCCGGCAAGCCGGTGCTGCTGGCCGCGACCGGGGGCTCGGCCCGGCATTCGCTGGTGTTGGACTACGCCATGCGGCCGCTGTTCGCCTACCTCAAGGCGGAGCCGGTGGCCACCGGCGTGTTCGCGGCGACCGCCGATTTCGGATCCGATTCCGACTCGGCGGCGGGCGGCGATCTGGACCGCCGGATCGAGCAGGCCGGCCGTCAGCTGGTCGCCGCGCTGGCCGAAGCAGTGCCGGCAGTGGCCCCGCCGGCGTCCACCGGGGCCGATGCGTTCGACGTCGAGGACGAGATCGCGGCCGACGCCGTCGACCGGGCGGCCCGGGTGCACCTCGGCCCCGAGCCTTCCCAGCTGGAGGCCCGGCGCCGCCGCGACGCCGACCCGTTCGACAACCTCATCCCCTTCGAGCGGTTGCTGCACCACTCCTGATCCCGCCCTGCGGTCGCCCAGCGCAGCGCTCCGCCTGGTTCGCTGATCAAACCCGCGTCGGGTGCCCGGTTTGTCCGTCCTGCGCCCGGCTTTGATCAGCGATCGGGCGGGCCGAGCCGGGGTGGGCTGATCAAACCCGCGCGGAACGCCCGATTTGTCCGACCGTGGCCCGGCTTTGATCAGCGAACCAATGCGGGGTGCTGGTCCAGCGGCCGGCGGGATGCGTCAGGCGAGGGTGGCCAGGGCGCCCCGGAAGCCGGCGACGAGGTCGTCGACCTGGTCGTCGGTCATCACGAACGTGGGCGAGACCTGGACGGCACCGGCGCCGACGGCCCGGGTGGCCACGCCGTGCGCCCGGAGCTCACGGGCCAGGCCGAGCGCCGCACCGGCGTCGACCAGCTGCACCGCGGTGACCGCGCCGAGACCGCTGCGCACCTCGGCCACCGCCGGATGCTCTGCCAGGGGCGCGAACCGCTCGTGCAGCGTCTGCTCCAGGCGGCTCGCCTCGTCGAGCAGCCCCTCCCGCTCGATGATGTCCAGGTTGGCCATCGACGCGGCGGCCGCGGCGGCGTGGCCCATGTAGGTGTAGCCGTGCCGCCACCACGCCTCGCCGGCCGGGTCGAAAAAGGGCTCGGCGACGCGCGGGGCGACGAACACCGCACCCATCGGCACGTACCCGGAGGTCAGGCCCTTCGCCGTGGTCATCATGTCGGGCTGCAGGTCGAAGCGGGTCGAGGCGAACCAGTCGCCGCCGATCCGGCCGAACCCGGTGATCACCTCGTCGGCGACGAACAGGATGTCGTGGTCGCGGCAGATCTGCCGGACCTCGGCCAGGTAGCCGTCCGGCGGCAGGTAGATCCCGCCGGCGCCGATGATCGGCTCACAGAAGAAGGCGGCGATCCGCTCCGCGCCGACCCGTTCGATGAGCTCGAGCAGCGCCTTTCCTGAGTCCCACTCGATCGTCGCCACGTCCGGCATGAGATCGCCGTAACCGTCGTGGTTGCCGGGGATGCCGGCCAGCGCGGTGCCGGCCACGTGCATGCCGTGGTAGGCCTTCTGCCGGGCCACCACGATCTCCTTGGCCGGTGCGCCGACCTCCCGCCAGTACCGGCGGGCCAGCTTCACCGCGGTGTCGACCGAGTCCGATCCACCGGAGGTGAAGAAGATCTTGCTGCCCTCGACCGGGGCGATGGCGGCGAGCCGCTCGGCCAGTGCGACGGTGGTGTCGACCGCGTAGTCGCCGAACGTCGAGTAGGCCGCGACCCGGCCGATCTGGTCCGCGACGGCGGCGGCGATCTCCGCGCGGCCGTGCCCGACGTTGGTGAACCAGAGCCCGGCGGTGGCGTCGAGGTAGCGGGTGCCGGCGCTGTCCCACACGTAGGCGCCGTCACCGCGGGCGACGACGAACGCGCCACTCTTCTCGACCGCGCCCATGTTCGCGAACCCGTGCCACAGCGCACCCATTGTCTGATCCTTCGTGCCGACGTTCCGGGCTGCCCCGCGCGCCCGTCGAGCAAGGACGGTACAACCCCGGTTGGCGGACCCGGCCGGCCGAGGCTCTCAGCCGCCGGCGAGCAGCTGCGCCAGGCTGGTCGCCGGATGCCCGCTGACACGTTCCACGTCGCCGCTGACCGTGCACAACTCGCCCGCCGCGATGGCGGTGTAGGTGCTGACCCAGGCGTCCACCTGCCAGTCCGGGGCGCCGAACGCGGCCCGGGACAGGTAGGCCTGCGCCACCGTCTCGGGCTGGTACCGGACCGGGCGGCCGGTGACCTCGGTGATGGTCCGCGCCACCTCGGCCAGGCTCAGCGCCTCGGGTCCGGTCAGGTCGTAGGTGCGACCGTCGTGGGGCGATCCGGCCGGTGCGGCGGTCACGGCCGCCAGCAGGACGGCGACGGCGACATCGGCGACGTCCCGGCGAGCCACCGCCGAGACCCGGCCGTCGGCCCCCGGACCGAGCAGCAGCCCGTCCGCCCCGGCGAACAGCACGAACTGGTCGGCGTACAGGTTGTCCCGCAGGAAGGTGAAGCGCAGGCCGGACGCCCGGATGTGCTGCTCGGTGTGCCAGTGGTCCCGGGCGAGGGTGAACGTCGCGTCGGGTGTCGCCGCCAGGAACGAGGTGTAGATGATGCGGGTCACCCCCGCGCCGGCCGCGGCGTCGATGAAGGTTCGGTGGGCGGCGAGCCGCTCCGGCTCCTCGGCGCCGGAGACCATGAAGACGGTGTCCACGCCGCGCAGCGCCGCGCGGACGGCGTCGCCGTCCGCGTAGTCGGCGGTGACGACCTCGACTCCGGGCAGCCGGGGAGCCCGCGCCCGGGACCGCACCAGGAGTCGCTGGGCCAGGCCGGCCGCGGAGAGCGACGAGGCGACCGCGCCGCCCAGCTGGCCGGTCGCTCCGGTGACCGCGACCCGCCCACTCACCAGGTCCATCCGGGTGCTTCACCGAGGTGGTCCATCGCCGTGATCACGCCGAGCAGTTTGGCATCCCGAAGCGATGGCCGCGCAGGCCCCGGGGCCCGCACCGAGGAACGGGATCACCCTTACCATCAGCTGATGAGCGGGACAGAGCCGACGACCGGCGCGACCACGCTGGCCCGGGCGATCGCGGCCGGGCCCGTGGTGCTCGACGGTGGCCTGGCCACCCTGCTCGAATCGCACGGTCACGACCTGTCGTCCGCCCTCTGGTCGGCCCGCCTGCTCCTCGAGGATCCCGAGGCGATCGGGGCCGCCCATCGGGAGTACTTCGAGGCGGGCGCCCAGATCGCCATCACGGCCAGCTATCAGGCATCGCTGCCCGGCTTCGCGGCCATCGGGGTCGGGCCCGCCGCCGCCGAACAGGCCTTGCGCCGATCGGTCGAGGTGGCCCGCGCGGCGGCCCACCAGGCCGGCGGCCCCCGCCACCCGGCGGGGCGCTGGGTCGCCGCATCGGTCGGGCCGTACGGAGCGGCGCTGGCCGACGGCTCCGAGTACCGCGGCGACTACGGACTGACCGAGCGTCAGCTGCGGGATTGGCACCGGCCCCGCCTGGAGATCCTCGCCGACTCCGGTGCCGACCTGCTCGCGGTGGAGACGATCCCCTGCCTGGCCGAGGTGGCGGCCCTGCTGGCCGAGATCGAGCGGCTCGACGTCCCCGCGTGGCTTTCCCTGACCTGCGACCGCGGGCGGACCCGGGCGGGAGAACCGGCCGGCGAGGCGTTCGCGATGGCTGCCGAGGTCGATCAGGTGCTGGCGGTCGGCATCAACTGTGTGGAGTCGGCGCAGGCCGCCGATCTGGTGGCGCAGGCCGCCGAGTCCTCGGGCAAGCCCGCCGTCGTGTACCCCAACAGCGGGGAAGAATGGGACGCCGCCGGCCGGCGTTGGGGCGGCCGGTCGACCTTCGGCCCGGAGCACGCCGCGGTGTGGGTGGCCTCCGGCGCGCGCCTGGTCGGCGGGTGCTGCCGCGTCGGTCCGGACGCGATCAGCCAACTGGCGCGGTCCGCCCGGGGTTGGCCGACCGGGGAACCCGGGTCCGTCTCGTCACGGTGATCACCCAGACGCCCAGTGCGACCACGGCGGCGACCTCGCAGAGCACCAGCCCCCGTTCGACGAGGCCGATCGGCAACGCCCGGTACCACGGGACGCCGGTGATCGGGCTGAGCGCCCAGGCGCCGATCAGCGTCCCGAACCAGGCCAGCGACGCGACGCTCGACCAGAACGCCCACCGCGGCGCCGCCGACGAACCCGCGGCTCGCCGCCGGGTGAGCAGCAGGATCGCCAGGGGCAGGCAGATGAACGCGACCAGGCTGGCCACCCGGTGGATCTGACCGTTCGTGCTCGGTCCGACCGCCCAATTGTGTTTGGGGAACACGACCACGACGAGCAGCGCGACCACCCAGGCCACGCCCAGCCCGAATCCGATCGATGACGCCCGGGCCGCCCCGGCCGCCACCGCGGCGACCAGGATCGCCAACGAGCCGAGCGCCAGCGCGACCACACCCGAGTTGAACGCCCAGGCCTCGTCGGACAGGCCGTACTCGCTGATCGTGCGGTTGACCGGCGAGATTCCCGCCGTCTCGGGCAGCACGTGCAGCGCGCCGACCAGCGTCGCCGCGACCACGGGGCCGATCAGCCCGAGAGCGGCCAGCCGGGCCGCCGTCCGGTCGTCGGCCGGGACGGTCACCTGAACGCTCACCGTGCTGACACCCCTCCGGCCCGGGACTCGACTCAGGCCCCGGGGTATCGACCACCCTACGGACGCCTCCTGGGAGATGACCTGTGTCGGCTGTGCCCGGCCCCACCTCGGGCCGGCCCGGTCGGTCCCGGTCGAGAGCAGTTCGGGGCGAGTGTCCGGGTGAGGTCACGGATGGGTGACTTTCGTGATGACGCGCGCTCAGATGTCGCGGGGCCCTCGTCCGCAATGGGCAGAATTGACAGATGGGGGTGGCGTCATGGGTCGGCTCGGGAAGAGTACTCGGCAGTCGCACGGAGGATCGGTGAACAGGATGCGGATACGGCGGCTCCGGACGGCCGGAGCGGCGCTGGCCGTCCTGACGGTGATCCTGTCGGCGTGTTCGGCGGCCGGCCCGTCCGGGTCCTCGGTGCTCGGCACGCTCGCCGACCCGGCGGTCTCGAACGGTACCGCTCCGGCGACCGGCGCCCCGGCGGCCACCGCGTCGGCGGCGGTCACCGCGCCGTCGACGACCTCGTCGTCCCAACCCCCGCCGCCACCGCCACCCGCGGAGGTGACGGCCAGTCCGGCCGACGGGGCCCAGGGTGTCGACCCGCTGGCCCCGGTGACGGTCACGGTCGCCAAGGGCACCCTCGAGTCGGTGCGGATGACCAATCCGGACGGCGAGGAGATCCTCGGCACGCTCGCCGCGGACAAGCTGTCCTGGACGGCGCAGACCGAACTCGGCTACGGACGGACCTACACCCTGACGAGCTCCGCCCGCTCGGCGTCGGTCGGCGCGGTGAACGAGTCGACGTCCAGCTTCACCACCGTCGTGCCGAACAACAAGACCAAGGCCTACACGTTCCCGTCGAACGGGATGACGGTCGGCGTCGCCCAGCCCATCGCGATCCACTTCGACGAGCCGGTGCCGGACCGGGCGGCTGCCCTGCGGACGATCTCCGTCACCACGACCCCGGCGCAGAACGGCGGCTTCCGCTGGATCGACGACCAGGAGGTCCGCTGGCGGCCGGCGGACTTCTGGCAGCCGGGCACGACCGTCGCCGTCGCCGTCGACGTCTACGGCAAGGACCTCGGTGACGGGCTGTACGGCCAGGAGGACACGGCGGTCACCTTCACCATCGGCCGGTCGCTGATCGCCGAGATCGACGACAACAGCCACACGATGGTGGTCAAGGAGAACGGCTCGGTCATCAACGAGATCCCGGTGTCGCTCGGCAGCAACAGGTACCCCACGTACAACGGCATCCACGTGGTCGCCGAGAAGTACGACTGGAAACTGATGGACTCGAGCACCTGGGGGCTGACCGGCGCCGGGGCCTACCGGACGAACGTGCAATGGGCGACCCGGATCTCCTCGTCCGGCGAGTTCGTGCACGCCGCACCCTGGTCGGTCGGCTCGCAGGGCTACGAGAACGTCTCGCACGGCTGTGTGAACGTGTCGACCGAGGCCGCCAGGTGGTTCTACGACACCTTCATCCCCGGCGACCCGGTGATCATCAGCAACACCGTCGGGCCCGACCTGGAGATCTGGGACGGCTACGGAGACTTTCAGCTGCCGTTCGACCAGTACGTCCAGCAGGCCTGAGCGGCCGACCGGACCGAGCAACGAGAAGGGCGGCCCGGGAACCCCGGGCCGCCCTTCGTCGAATCCTTCCGGCTACTTGTAGAGCGAATCCAGCTCGGACAGGTACTTCTGCTCGACAATCTTGCGCCGGACCTTCATGGACGGGGTCAGCTCACCGTCCTCGATGGTCAGGTCCCGCGGCAGGATGATGAACTTCTTGATCGTCTCCCAGCGCTCGAGCTGGGAGTTCAACTTCTGCACGTACTCGTCGATCAGCGCATACACCTGTGGGTCGTTCGCCAACTCGGCGGTGCTCTTGCCACCGAGTCCGTTCTTGGCCGCCCACTCCTGGATCATCTCGTCGTCCAGGGTGATCAGCGCGGAGGCGAAGTGCCGGCCGTCGCCGTGCACCACGATGTGCCCGGAGTACGGACACTCCGCACTGAAGATGACCTCGATCTTCTGCGGGGCGACGTACTTGCCGCCCGAGGTCTTGATCAGGTCCTTCTTCCGGTCGGTGATCTTGATGTACCCGTCGACCAGTTCGCCGATGTCGCCGGAGTGGAACCAGCCGTCGGTGAAGACCTCATCGGTGGCATCCGGCCGGTTGTGGTATCCGCGCATCACGCCGGGGCCCTTGAGCATGATCTCGCCGTCCTCGGCGATCTTCACCTGGGATCCGGGCAACGGCGGGCCGACGGTCGCGATCCGGGAATCGCCGGGCAGGTTCACCGAGAAGGCCGCACTCGTCTCGGTGAGGCCGTAACCCTCCAGGATCGTCATGCCGACCGCGTCGAACCATTCGTAGACCTCTTGGGACAGCGCGGCCGAACCGGAGATGAAGAAGCGGATGCGGCCGCCCATCCGCTCGCGCACCTTGCTGAGCACCAGCTTGTCGGCGATCTTGAGCTGCAGCCGGAGCAGGAAGCCGGGCTGCTTGCCCTGTTGGCGCAGCCGGGACGCCTTGATGCCGACCCCGATCGCCCAGTCGTAAATCTTGGCCTTGAGCCCGCCCTCACCCTGGGCGGTGAGCGTGACCTTGGCCCGGACCTTCTCGAAGATGCGCGGAGCACCGCCCATGAACGTCGGTTTGATGGTGCCCAGGTTCTCCACGATCCGGGTGAGATCGCCGTCGACCGCCGTGCTGAATCCGAACTCCAACTGGACTGCGGACAGGATCTTGCCCAGCACGTGGGACATCGGCAGCCACAGATACTGCACGTCGTCCGGACCAAGGATGTTGAGGGCAGCCACCGCTTTGCCCTCGTAGGTCCAGTTGTCGTGCACCAGCCGCACGCCCTTCGGCTTGCCGGTCGTGCCGGATGTGTACACCAGGGTGGCCAGGTCCTCGGGCCCGCAGCCCGCGATGCGGTCGTCGATGACGGTCGGTTGCTCGGCCAGCAGCGCGGCGCCCCGCTGTTCCAACTCGGCCAGGGTGACGACCTCGACACCCTCGTGCCGGTGGACGTCGGCCTCGGTGCCGTCGAACAGCACGATGGCCTTCAGGTCCGGCAGATCGGAGTCGAGTGCCTTGTTGGCCTGGTTGGCGTTCTCGGCGATCAGCACCACCGAATCGGAATCGCCCAAGATGTAGGCGACGTCCTCCCGAGCGGTGGTCGGGTACACCGTGGTGGTCGCCGCGCCCGCGCACAGCACGCCCAGGTCGGCCAGGATCCACTCGATGCGGGTGGTCGCGGCGATGGCCACCCGCTGCTGCGGTTGCACCCCGAGGCCGACCAGGCCGGCCGCGATGTTGAACACCCGGACCTTGGTCTGGGCCCAGGACATCGACCGCCAGGCGCCGCCGTCCAGGTACCGGAAGGCCTCGCGGTTCGGGGTCTGCTCGATCCGGTCGACGAACAGGTGGCCGAACGACTGTGCTCGATCGGTCAGGGCTGCGGTCATCTGGGGGTCGTCCTCCTTGACGGGGCCTGATGGGGGCAACCGGCGGTGGCACGCCACATCAGCACGGTTGGACTTCCGACCCTACGTGGCGCACGTCACGAATGTCCCCTGGGTGAGCGATATCAATCGGGCAAATCTTCCCGAATGTGAACCACACTTCACATGGAGCGCACACGCGACCCGGCTCCTCGGACGCCGCATCGCCACGGCCCGCCTGCTCTGCTCAATGGTGGCCCCGCAGGCTCGACCGACCGGGATGTCACCGCAGCCGGGTGATCCGGACCGTCACCTCGTTGCCCGTCGCCTCCGGGCCCGCGTACACGCCCTTGACCGGCGGCACATCGCGATAGTCGCGGCCGCGCCCGACCACGACATGGGCCTGCCCGGGCGCGGTCAGGTTGGTCGGGTCGAAGCGGTTCCAGGACCCGTCGAACCACTCGATCCAGGCATGGGATTCGCCGACGACGGCCTTGCCGATCTCCACGGTGCCGCCCGGATGCAGGTAGCCGGAGACGTACCGGGTTGGCACACCCATCGACCGCAGCATGCCGATGGCCAGGTGCGACAGGTCCTGGCAGACGCCGCGGCGGGCCAGGTAGGCCTCCACCGCGGAGGTGTGCACGCCGGTGGCGCCGGCCTCGTAGGCCAGGGTCCGGTGCACCCATTCGCAGACGGTCCGGGCGGCCGTCCGCGGGTCGGCGGAGGCGTCCTTGATCTCCGCGGCGATCCCGAAGAGCTCGTCGTCCAGCTCGGTCAGCGGGGTGGGGGACAGGAACTCCTCGAACCGGTCCTCGCAGTTCGCATCACCCAACTCGGCCCAGCTCATGCTGCCTTCCGCGGCGGGAGCGACGTTCCACCCGGCGGCCTCCGCCCCGGGCCAGCTGCCTGCCGGCGGGAACGTCTCCACCGTGGTGGTGGCGGTCACCGCGAGGTGCCGGTGCGGCCGGTGGATGTCGAACGCCGAGACCCGGGTGCCGAAATAGTCCACATAGGACAGGACACCCTCGAACGGGTCGATCTCCAGGCGGGCCGACAGCACGGCCTGCCCGGGTTCGTCGTTCGGCTGCATCCGGACCTCGTTGTACGACGTCGTCACGGTGTCCGGATAGGTCAGCACCGTGCGGTGCACGATCAGCAGCCGCCAGATCTCCGGCATCGGAGCCGACTGCGTCTGGTATTGGGCCAACGAATCCACTGTGTCCACGGTATCCACTGTGTCCGTGATGTTCGCTGTGTTCCCGGCGTTCTCGACACCGTCGTCCACGTGCTCGGTCATGCCATCGCTCCCAACGGGGCGCTCGCAGGCTCCGCGCCCCGGCTGGGAGCCATGCCTCGGTGTCCAGGATTCGCTCGGCTGCGTCGGGCCCGCCCGCCCACCCTGCTCATGCGGCACCCCCTTCTGCGCCGATGTTCGCCCAGGTCACCGCGTCCTCCCGGCGGAAGAACGAGTTGGTGACGGCGGTGTGCGCGCTGTAGACGGTTCGTTGCAGCGTCGCCAGGATCTGTTCGCGGTCGGCGGCCAGCTCCGCTCCGGTGCGGTAGTCCAGGCCGGTCCGGGTGCGACCGACGATCCGGCGGGCCGACGACGGGTCGCGTCGCGGGTCCATGTAGCGGGTCGCGCCGATCGCCTCCAGCTCAGCCAGGCAGGCCTCCGCAGTGTTCAGCGTCCGGATCACCGACCGCGGGAACTGCCGGTTCAGCAGCACGAACTCGTAGGCGGTGAGCTGCCCGATGCTGCCGCCGTGGCTGCGCACATACGGCTCCCAGCCGCCGCAGGCGCTGACCAGGGCGCGCCAGGGGGGGACCGAGCCGGTCTCGGACTCGGCCGCGGCGAGCAGCCGGATCGTCATGTCGGCGCGCTCGAGCGACCGGCCGATGACCAGGAACTGCCAGCCCTCGTCGTGGGTCATCACCTCGGACACCAGGCCGTTGGCGATGGCACACCGCTCGCCGACCCAGCGCAGGAACATGTGCGGGCCGGCGCCCCCGGCCTCGCGGGTGCGCAGCCCGTGCCAGGTGACGTTCAGGCACTCCCAGACGTCCAGCGGAATCGCATCGCGCACCCCGCGGGCGTTGTCCCGGGCCGCGGTCAGCGCGCCGGCCACCGAGGAGGCCCGGTCGCTGTCGAACACCAGCGCGCGGACCAGCTGCCCGGAGTCGGCCCGGCTGCCCGCTCCGACCGTCTCGTCGTCGGACAGGCCCATCGAGTCCAGCAGCGATCGGATGACCTGGTGGTCGGCCTGCCAGGATCCGGCCGGCAGCAGGTGCAGGTAGGTGTCCAGGATGCGGGCGGTGCAGTCGGCCCGTTCGACGTGGCGGCCGAGCCAGTACAACGACTCGGCGATCCGGCTCAGCACCGACCCTGCTCCTGTCCGCTCGACCCGCCCGGCAGTGTTTGGCACTGGACCATCTCGCCCATCCGCTGGAGCTGCGTCCCGTTCTGCTGCTGTTGTTCGTGCTGGCTCCGGAAGCCGAAGGTCTCCTCCGGCGGGTTGACCGCCGGCGGGAAGGACAGGTCCAGCGCGCTCATCACCTGCGTCTGGTCGGCCGTCGGTTCCGGCGCGGTGATCTCCACCCCGCCGCCCAGCACCCAGGTGTCCTTGGAGCCGCCGCCCTGCGAGGAGTTCACCACGAGCTCGCCCTCGGGCAGCGCGACCCGGGTCAGGCCGCCGGGGAGCACCCAGACGTTCCGACCGTTGTTCACGGCGAACGGCCGCAGGTCCACGTGCCGGGGCCGCATCTTCTCGCCGATCAGCGTGGGCACGGTGGACAGGGCGATCTCCCGCTGGGCGATCCAGCCGCGCGGGTTCTCCAGCACCGTTTCCCGGGCCTTGCGCAGCGTCGCCCGGTCGGCCCGCGATCCGATGACGATGCCCTTGCCTCCGGAGCCGTCGACGGGCTTGAGCACCAGCTCGGCCAGATGCTCCAGGGCGTACTCGCGGTGGTCGGGCACCTCCATCCGGTAGGTGTCCACGTTCTTCAGGATCGGTTCCTCGCGGAGGTAGTACCGGATGATGTCCGGCAGGTAGGTGTAGACCAGCTTGTCGTCGGCGACACCGTTGCCGACCGCGTTGGCGAACGTCAGGTTGCCGGCGCGGGCGGCGTTGACCAGACCCGGCGAGCCCAGCAACGAGTCGGCCCGGAACTGCATCGGATCCAGGAAGTCGTCGTCGACCCGGCGGTAGATCACGTGCACCGGCATCTCGGAGGACGTGGTGCGCAGGAACACCCGGTTGTTGCGACAGATCAGGTCGCGACCCTCGACCAGCTCGACCCCCATCTCCCGGGCCAGCAGGGTGTGCTCGAAATAAGCCGAGTTGTAGACACCCGGAGTGAGCACCACCACATTCGGATCGGTCACATTCCACGGGGCGACGGCGCGCAGCGCGGCCAGCAACTGGCCGGGGTACTCGGAAACCGGGCGGACCAACTGGTCGGCCCCGGCCTCGGAGAGCACCTGGGTGACCGCCTGCCGGTTCTCCAGCACGTAGGACACCCCGGACGGGATCCGGACGTTGTCCTCCAGCACCCGGAACTCGCCGTTCTCGTCCCGGATCAGGTCGACCCCGGAGATGACGATGCGGGCGCCGTCCTGGGCGTTCATGCCCATCACCTGACGGTGGAAGTGCGGGGAGGTCGTCACCAGTCGCCGCGGGACCACCCCGTCGGCGAAGATCCGGCCCTGGCCGTAGCAGTCGGCCAGGAACGCCTCCAGTGCGCGGATGCGCTGCGGGACGCCGTTCTCGACCGTCTGCCACTCGGCCGCGGTGACGATCCGCGGGATTAGGTCGAGCGGGAACGGGCGCTCCACCCCGCCGAGGGCAAAGGTGATGCCCTGGTCCAGAAAGGTGCGACCCATGATGTCGGCGCGAGCCTTGAGATCGGCCGCGTCCATCGTCTGGAGCGCGGCGAACACCGAGTCGTAGGCCGGCCGGATCTCACCCGGCGCGGCGAACATCTCATCCCAGGCCCGAGCGAACGGGTAATCCTCGAACAGATCCGCCATGCCAGGGACCGTAGGACCGCCATGTTGCGAGGGCATGAACAGAGATTGTGTCGGACCGCAATCGACCCGGCCTCCGGTGGGGTCGGCGAACCCGCCGGCAGGGCCCCCATCCTCCGTCCGGCTGGTCGCCCGGGGGGCGACGGATCGCGACCGGGTGGTGGCGGTCGTCCGGCACGTCCACCTGGCCGGGGACCGGTGGATGTGATGAGGTGCCAGGAACGGCTTCGGCTGCGTGAGCCGGCCCGCGCGCGTCAGGAGGGACCGTGGCCAAGAAGAAGAAGTCCGCGACCAAGGACAAGGCGGGCAAGGCCAAGAAGCGGGAGCTGTCCAAGAAGTCGGCCAAGAAGCAGGCCCGGGCGGCGGAGAAGCTCGCCCGCAAGCAGGCGCAGGCCCGGAAGAAGGCCGCCCGGCAGAAGGCGGAGAAGGCCGAACGGGCCGCCAAGCAGAAGGCGGCCAAACGCCGGGCCGCCGAGCGGTCGGCCAAGGCCGGCAAGACCGAGCCGGCCGGCAAGGCGGGCAGGACCGGGAAGGCGGGTGGGTCCGGCACGGCGAAGTCCGCGAAGGCCGGCGCGGCAACGGCCCGTGTGGCAACGGCCCGTGTGGCAACGAAGGCGGCCGACCGGTCGGCGGTGCCGATTTCGGCGCCGGCCGCGGTTCCCGCCCAACCGGTGTCGCCGACCCGGATCGCGGCCCGTGCGCCCGAGCCGGCCCCGGACGTCGACGCCTCGCCGCTGACCCGGACGCCGGCCGCCGGCGCATCCCCGGCCGCGGCGGTGGATCATCCGGCCGCCGAGAGCACGGCCCCGATCTCCGCGCCGGCGCCGGTGCCGGCCGCGCCGATCGAACCCTCCGGCATCGCCGAACCGGCCACCGGGCCGGCCTCGGCCGCGAACCGGGCGCCCCGGCGCACCCCGCGGCCCCGCCCGGCGCCACGCCGCAGTTCCACCCCGGACAACTCCACGGAGGCTGCGCCGGCCGCGCCGGTGGCGACCCGGGCCGCGCTGTACCGCCGCGCCCAGGAGCTCGACCTGCCCGGCCGGTCCACGATGACCCGGGACGAGCTGGCCGCAGCCGTCGCGAAGGCGGGCGGCTGAGCCTGCGCCCACGGGGCGCGCCCCTCCCCGGAACGAGCGCACCGCTTTCCGGGAACGACGTGCGGTTTCGGCCCTCGACGCGCCGGCGACCGGGCCGACGGTGGAAAGTCGGCGTGGGTGAACCGCCGACGGCCGAGTGCGGCGACCCGTGCGGCGGCCTCGGTGCGGCGGTTGGCCCACCGGCTCGGGGGTTTGCCGCCCGGCTCGGGGGTTTGCCGCCCGGCTCGGGGGGATACCGTGACCGGCATGTTGGTTGCGTTCTCCGTCGCCCCGACGGGTGTGGGTGAGTGCGGCGGTGTCGACGGCTCCGGGTCGGTGTCCGCGGCCGTGGCCGAGGCCATTCGGGTGGTTCGTGAGTCCGGCCTGCCCAACCGCACGGATTCGATGTTCACCACCCTGGAGGGTGAGTGGGACGAATGCCTGGCGGTGGTCAAGCAGTGCTGCGAGGTCGTCGGCCGGTACGGCAGCCGGGTCAGCCTGGTCCTCAAGGCCGACATCCGGCCCGGTCACACCGGCGAACTGACCGGGAAGGTCGCGCGGCTCGAATCGGCGCTCGACCAGGCGTGACGGGTGCCGGTCCGGGTCGGGCGGCGATCCGGATCGGGCTGTCCGGCTGGCGGTACCCGCACTGGCGGGGCGGCGCCTACTACCCGGTGGGCCTGGTGCAGCGCCGCGAGCTGGAATACGTCGCCGACGCGTTCGACACCCTGGAGCTGAACGGGCCGTTCTACTCGCTGCAACGGCCGTCGTCGTACGCGCGCTGGCGCGATCGCACCCCCGACGGGTTCGAGTTCGCCGTCAAGGGCAGCCGATTCATCACCCACCTCAAGAAGCTGGCCGGGGTGGACGACGCGCTGGCCGCCTTCTTCGCCTCCGGTGTGTTGGACCTGGGGGACAAGCTCGGGCCGGTGCTCTGGCAGCTGCCGCCGCAGTTGGGGTTCCGGCCGGAGCGCATCGCGGCGTTCTTCGATCGGCTGCCCCGGACCCTGCGGGCGGCGACGGCGCTGGCCGAGCGCGGCGTGCCGCGGATCCTCGACCGGTTCGCCGAGGAACCGTCGCTGACGGTCGCAGATCCGGCGGCACCGGTGCGGCACGCCGTCGAGGTGCGGCACGACTCGTTCGCCCGGCCGGAGTTCTACGACCTGTGCCGGCAATTCGGGGTCGCGTTGGTCGTCGCCGACACCGCCGGCCGGTACCCCTGGGTCGACCAGGTGACCGCGGACCTGGTGTACGTGCGGCTGCACGGCGACCAGGAGATGTACCGCAGCGGTTATTCGGACCAGGGCATCGGCTGGTGGGCCGACCGGGTCCGCGGTTGGGCGGCCACCCCCGGGGTGCGGCAGGTGTCGGTCTATTTCGACAACGACGGCGACGCGCACGCCCCGCACGACGCGCTCCGGCTCGCTGCCCGCTTGGCCGACGTGCGCTGACCCCCGGCCCCGGCTCCACGGAACTGCCGCCCCGGCTGACCTGCGCGCTCGCTCCGGTCGGCTTCGCTGATCCAAGTCTCAGTTCTGCGCCGGTTTTGCCCGGTTAGGTGGGTCTTGGATCAGCGGACCGCCCTCGGTGCACCGCCGCCCGGCGCACCCGCGGCGACGCCGGCGGCGACCCCCGCGCCAGAACGCGAAACGGGCCGGTCCCCGTCGAGGGAACCGGCCCGTTTCGTCGTCGCCGAAGGTCAGGACGGCAGGATGATCAGCCCGCCGGTGTTCTCCCGGGCGGCATTGAACCGGGCGGTGGCGTCGGCCCAGTTGACGATGTTCCACCAGGCCTTGACGTAGTCGGCCTTGACGTTGCGGTACTGCAGGTAGAACGCGTGCTCCCACATGTCCAGCAGCACGATCGGCACCTGCGCGGCCGGCAGATTTCCCTGCTGGTCGAACAGCTGCATGATGTTCAGCCGCTGGCCCAGGGTGTCCCAGACCAGCATCGACCAGCCGGACCCCTGGATCGCGTTGGCGTTGGCGGTGAACTGCCGGCGGAAGCCGTCGAACGAGCCGAAGAACTCGTCGATCGCCGCGCCCAGTTCGCCGTCCGGCTTGTCGCCACCGTCCGGCGACAGGTTCGGCCAGAACACCGAGTGGTTGATGTGCCCACCCAGATGGAAGGCCAGGCTCTTCTCCAGGCCGTTCAGCGGGCCGAAGGCGTCCTTGTCCCGGGCCTCGGCCAACTGGTCGAGGGTGGTGTTGGCGCCGGCGACGTACGCGGCATGGTGCTTGCTGTGGTGCAGCTCCATGATCGTGCCCGAGATATGAGGCTCGAGTGCCCCGTAGTCGTACGGCAGATCCGGCAGCGTGTACACACCCATTGGTTCTCCTCCGACTGGTCAAATGTCCAGACTCGGCCACACCGGTCGTGGTGGGCTCGACCAGAGTCGACCCTATACCCGTGCGGTGCGGCCCGCCGGGGCCGGTCCGGCCCCCGCGTCAGCTCCTTTACCCGGCCGGTCGCTGGCTCAAACGTCGTGGCGGCCAACGTGATTGCCACCGCCGGCGAGGCCGGGCGGCCGCGCCGGTGATCATCCCCAGGACGGCAGCCAGGTCTCCATGGTGAGCCGCTCGTGGGTGATCGGTTCGCCGTTGAGGATCGGCCAGAGCCAGATGAAGTTGGCGACGACGAGGCCGACGTACAGCGCGACGACCGCGATCGAGGTGTACCGCCGTTCCACCCATAGCCGCCCGTTCACCGCCGCCGGGCCGAGAATGTCGCCGAGCACCAGGGTGATGCCGATGACCAGGAACGGCGCCAGCG
Organism: Nakamurella sp.; assembly: GCF_044224575.1. Lineage (GTDB taxonomy): Bacteria > Actinomycetota > Actinomycetes > Mycobacteriales > Nakamurellaceae > Nakamurella. The sequence goes on along the minus strand of NZ_JBGAKE010000016.1, from coordinate 57,279 downwards.
GCGTGGCGTAAAAGAAGTACATCTGCCGGTCGAGGTTGGTGAACCAGGGCAGGTAGCCGGCGCCGTAGGCCACCAGCACCGCGGCGTATCGCCAATCGAGCCGGCCGACCGCCTTCCACAACGCCCAGACCAGCACGAACAGCGAGATCCACCACAGTGCCGGGGTGCCGATCAGGAAGATCCGGCGCACACACTCGGTGGCCGGGTCGTTCGTGCACGGGGCGTCGGCGGGGGAGAAATAGAGCACCGGCCGGGTGCCCAGCGGCCAGGTCCACGGCTTGGACTCCCAGGGGTGCCGCTTGCTGGGGTCGGTCGGCGTCAGCAGGTGGGCGTGGAAGTCGAGCATCTTCCACGTCCACTGCCACAGCGTGTTCTGCCAGGCGTGGGCCAGTTCGTACAGGAACCCGCTCTTCCAGTCCGAGCGGTTGCTGTCCACGGCCACCAGCGTGTGCCGCGGCCAGGCCGTCTCGGACGCGAACCAGGCCCACCACGACCCGACGTACACCAGCACCGGGACGATGCCGAGCGACCAGATCGTGGGCAGCAGGTCCCGCCGGACGCCCGCCCGGACCGGCCGCCGCACCCCGGCCTCGCGTCGCGACTGCATGTCCCAGATCAGCGACAGCGCAAGGAACGCGATGATCCAGTAGGCGCCGGACCACTTCACCGCGGTGGTCAGGCCGAGCAGTACGCCGGCGCCGAAACGCCACCAGCGGGCGCCGAACGCGATCCCGGCCCAGTGGGCGGAACCGACATCTCCGGCCACGGCGGCGGCCAACCGGGCCCGAACCTGGTCCCGGTCGGCGATCAGGCACGCGAACGCGGCCAGGACGAAGACGGCCTGGAAGATGTCCAGCAGGGCCGAGCGGGACTGCACATGGCTGACGCCGTCGCAGATGAGCAGCACCCCGGCGATCCCGCCGAGCAAGGTGGAGCCGGTCATCCGCCGGGTGACCCGGATGATCAGCAGGACGGACACGATGCCGGCCACCGCGGAGGCGAGCCGCCAGCCGGTCGGGTTGTAGCCGAGCAGCCACTCGCCGATCATGATCAGTTGCTTGCCCAGCGGGGGATGCACGACGACGCCGAACGCCTGGTTGTCCTCGACGCCGCCGTTCCGCAGCATCTCCCAGGCCTGGATGGCGTAGTACTTCTCGTCGAACAGCGGGGTGCCGGTGTCCGTGGCGGTCAGGTTCACCAGGCGGACCAGTGCGGCGACGAACGTGATCAGGCCGGTCACGATCCAGCCGCGGGCCCGGTCGACGGGCGGGGGTGGGAGCACCCGGCGGACCCGCCCGACGGGCCGGGTGAGCGGCGGGATGTCGCCGATCGCCACCACGGTGTCGGCGGGATCCGGGCGCTCGGGCAGGAGCTCGTCGTCCGGCTCGGCCGCCGGGTTCGCGTCCTCGGCGACCGGATCGGCCAGGGACGGCGGGGCAGACATGCGGACGATCGTAGGGTGGCCGCATGTGTGCCGGTGTGAGGGAGGCTCGGCGACCGAACGCATGTCGACCGGGGGACCGCGTCGGGCGCGGGTTCGTCCGAGCGGCTGAGTCTCGCCCGCCCGCCGGACACCGGCGTTGTGCCGGGTGCGGGTCCGACCGATCGGCTGCCGCGATCGGGTGGTCGGGCGTGCGCGCCGGCCGCCCGGTCGCGGGGCCGTCCGAGCGACCGCGGAACGCCGCCCGGCCGGGTGTCGGATCGTTCGAGCCGGGTGCCGGATCGTTCGAGCGGCCGCGATCGAGAGGTCGGGCGTGACCGCCGGTCGGCTCGTCCTGGCCGGCACCCCCCTCGGCCGGATCGCTGACGCGTCCGACGGGCTCCGCGAGGCGCTGGCCACCGCCGACGTGATCGCCGCCGAGGACACCCGCCGGCTGCGCCGGTTGGCTGCCGACCTGGGTGTCGAGGTTCCCGGCGCCATCGTGTCGTACTACGAGGCCGTCGAGCAGGCGCGCATCCCCGGCCTGCTCGACCGGGTCCGGGACGGGGCCACTGTGGTGCTGGTGACCGATGCCGGGATGCCCTCGGTGTCCGACCCGGGGTACCGCCTGGTCGCGGCGGCCGCCGCGGCCGGCCTGCCGGTGACCTGCGTGCCCGGTCCGTCCGCGGTGATCACCGCGCTGGCGCTGTCCGGCCTGCCCTCCGACCGGTTCTGCTTCGAGGGATTCCTGCCGCGCAAGGCGGGCGAGCGCACGCGGGTGTTGGCCGAGTTGGCCGGCGAGCGGCGGACGATGGTGTTCTTCGAGTCCGTGCACCGGATCGGCGAAGCGCTGGCCGCGATGCGGAACGCGTTCGGGGCGGATCGCCCGGCCGCGCTGTGCCGGGAGCTGACCAAGACCTACGAGCAGGTGATTCGGGGTTCGCTGGCGGACCTGGTGGCGGCGGCCGACGCCGGGCTGCGGGGCGAACTCACGCTGGTGGTGGCCGGCGCGCCGGCCGCCCCTGCGGTCGCGCCGGGTGACTCGGAACTGGCAGCGCTGGTCGAGGAACTCGTCGTCGCCGGGCGTTCTCGCCGCGACGCGGTGGACGAAGTCGCCGCTCGGTTCGGGCTGCCCCGGCGCACCGTCTACGCGGCGGCGGTGGCGACCAGGCGGAGCTGACCTCGCTCGCGCCGTTGATCCCTGTCCGGTTGAGCACGGCCTCCTGCCCGCCTGGGCGCCGTACACGGTGCAACGGCGACGATCAACGGCAGGCGGGCAGCGCGTCGCCCCGGGTCAGCCGCGGGCCGCCGACGGTCGGCCGCGGGTCAGGCCGGCGGCAAAACCGTCGACCATCCGGCGGTAGCTCACGTCCAGGTCCAGCGGCATGGCGTAGGCCCCGGCCACCTCCAGCGCGACGAAGCCGTGCAGCAGGGCGCGTAGCGCCCGGATTGCGTGGATCGCGTCATCACCCTCGACCCCGAACTCCGCGAGGACCGCCGTCAGCACGTCCAGCAGCCGCTGCGCGGTGCGCAGGTGCTCCTCGTCGTCGGCGTTCGGCGCGACCACCGACGCCGCGTATCGGCCCGGGCAGCGCTCGGCAAAGGTCCGGTAGGCGCCGGCCAGCGCGGTCAACGCCGGCGTCCCCGCACGACCGACCACCGCGGCGGTCAACTCGTCCAGCAGTTCGCGGGCGCCCAGCACCGACACATCCCGCCGCAACTCGGCCAACGAGCCGACGTGCTTGTACAGGCTCGGCAAGCGCACCCCGAACGAGGCGGCGACGTCGGCGAGGGTGAGGCGGTCCCACCCGTTCGCGTCGGCGATCTCGGCGGCGCGTTCGGCCAACTGCGCGCGGGTCAGCCCGACCCTAGGCACTGTGCCGTCCGCCGACCTCGCGGGCGAAGTCGACGATCGCCGGCGTCGTCAGTTCGCCGATCGGCCATGCAGGCGGTCGGCCACCAGGGTCGCCTCGGCAACCGGATCGGGGAAGTCGCGATCCTTGGTGCCCATGATCACCAGGGTGGGGGCCTGCACCCGGTCCAGGACCGCCTCGACCGGCGCGTGGGTGGTGTGGGTGGTCGCGGTGAACGCCTTCCGGTGGCCCGGGCGTCGCAGCGAGGCCACGATCGCCCGCCGGTGCGCCTGGAAGTCCTCGTCGCGACGTCCCGGGTAGAGCGACGGGAGGTAGCTCGCCCAGACCCGGGTCGCCCAGGGCCCGCCCATCATGGCCCGGAACATCAGCAGGGTTGCCGCGTTCGTCTCCGGGTTCCGCACGAACGGGCCGATCAGCACCAGCCCACTGACCAGGTCCGGGCGCTGCGCGGCGACCAGGGTGACCGCGCCGGCACCCATCGAGTTCCCGACCAGGATCGCCGGGCCGCCCAGGTGCTCGACGAGGGCGAGCACGTCCGAGGCGGCGGCCTCGTCGTCGTACGTGGTGAACGTCGCCTCGCTGTCCCCGTGTCCGCGCAGGTCCATGGTGGCGACCCGGAACCCGGCGCCGACCAGGGCCGGGGACAGGTGGCGGAACGTGCTCCGCAGGTCACCCATGCCGGGGACGGCAACGATCAGCGGGCCATCGCCCGTGACGTCGTAGGCGATGCGCCCCTCTCCGCGGTCGAGGAAGTGGGTGGGTGACAGCGTTTGGCTAGTAGGCATAGCTAAAAAGCTAATAGCATTAGCTTTGACTGTCAAGGGTGCGCCTGGAAGCCTCCACACCGTGAGCGAGTTGAAGAACCGGCTGCGGACCGACCTGACCGCGGCGATGAAGGCCCGGGACACCCTGACCACCGCGACCCTGCGGCTGGCGCTGGCCGCGATCACCACCGCGGAGGTCGCCGGCACCGAGGCGAAGGAACTGTCCGACGACCAGGTCGTCGCGGTCCTGCAGAAGGAGGTCCGCAAGCGTGGCGAGGCGGCCGAGGCATTCGCCGGCGCGGGCCGCGCGGAGCAGGCGGCCAAGGAGCGGGCCGAGGCCGATGTGCTGTCTGCCTACCTGCCGACGGCGCTGACCGACGACGAGGTCGCCGAGTTGGTCCGGTCCGCCATCGACTCGGTGGCCGCGGCCACGGGTACGGCGCCGACGATGCGGCAGATGGGCCTGGTGATCAAGGACGTGCAGTCGAAGGCGCAGGGCCGGGCGGACGGCTCCCGCGTCGCCGCCGCGGTCAAGCTCGCACTGGGGGCGGGCGGCTGAGCGGACCCCGTAGCGCGGCGTTCACAGTCGTGCGGAAGGCTCGTGGTCTGCCCTCGTCGAACTGTCGGCTCGATCACGCCCGGAGGCGCTGTCATGACTGATGCATCCACCCCGCTTGCCGATATCGGCGTGACCGGGTTGGCGGTGATGGGGTCGAACCTGGCCCGGAACTTCGCCCGGAACGGGTTCGTCACGGCGGTGCACAACCGGTCGTACGCCAAGACAGCCGCGCTGATCGACGAGCACGGGGGTGATGGCGTGTTCGTGCCGTCCGAGTCGACCGCGGACTTCGTCGCGTCGCTGGCGACGCCCCGCAAGATCATGATCATGGTCAAGGCCGGCGGACCGACCGACGCCGTCATCGACGAACTCGCCGACCTGGTCGAGCCGGGCGACATCATCATCGACGGCGGCAACGCCAAGTTCGCCGACACCCGCCGCCGGCAGGCCGCCCTCGCCGAGCGGGGCATCCATTTCGTCGGCTGCGGCGTGTCCGGCGGTGAGGAAGGCGCGTTGAACGGGCCCTCGATCATGCCCGGCGGATCCGCGCAGTCCTACCAATCGTTGGGTCCGATCCTGGAAAAGATCTCGGCGCATGTGGACGGCGACCCGTGCTGCACCCACATCGGCACCGACGGCGCCGGCCACTTCGTCAAAATGGTCCACAACGGCATCGAGTACGCCGACATGCAACTCATCGCCGAGGCCTACGACCTGCTCCGCCGCGGCGCCGGCCTGACCCCCGCCCGCATCGGGCAGATCTTCGCCGACTGGAACACCGGCGAGCTGGACTCGTTCCTGATCGAGATCACCGCCCAGGTCCTGGCCCAGGTCGACGCCGCCACCGGGAAACCGTTCATCGACATCGTGACCGATGCCGCCGGGATGAAAGGCACCGGCACCTGGACCGTGCAGACCGCCCTCGACCTGGGCATCCCGGTGTCCGGGATCGCCGAAGCCGTGTTCGCCCGCGGCCTGTCCTCCCAAACCGCGCAACGGCAGGCCGCCGCCGGGCAGCTCCCCGGGCCCGCCCCGACCCCACCCGCCGACGTCGACGCGTTCATCGAAGACGTCCGGGTCGCCCTGTACGCCTCGAAGATCGTCGCCTACGCCCAAGGCCTGGACGAGATCCACGCCGGCGCCGAAGAATACGGATGGGACATCAACGTCGGCGCCGTCGCCCGGATCTGGCGCGGCGGCTGCATCATCCGCGCGACGTTCCTCAACCGCATCACCGAAGCTTTTGATGTCACTGCCGTCGATTCCGAAGTGCCCGCGTCGCTGCTGCTGGCCCCGTACTTCACCCAGGCGATCACCCACGCCCAGGACTCCTGGCGGCGCGTCGTGGCCGGCGCCGCCACCAGCGGCATCCCGACCCCCGGGTTCGCCGCCGCCCTGTCCTACTACGACGGCCTGCGCTCCGAACGGCTGCCCGCCGCGCTGATCCAGGGCCAACGCGACTACTTCGGCGCCCACACCTACCACCGCGTCGACCAACCCGGCACCTTCCACACCCTGTGGTCCGGCGACCGCACCGAAACCCGCACCGACTAACCCGCCCCCGGGCGGACCGTTCCCGCGGGAACGTTCCACCCCGCACCCACCGCGACGTTCCCGCGGGAACGCCCACCATGTTCAGTGCTGGCCCCGCAAGCCCGGCCAACCAGGGTTCGGGCACCCGACCGGACGGGGCCAGTGGCGCGGGGCCGGTCTACCTACGCCGGTGGTGCGCCACTCGCCGACGGTGGTCGACTCCGCGGGAACGCCCGGGCACTGTCGCCCCGGCCGGCCGGGGCCAGTGGCGCAGGGCCGGTCTACTTGCGCCGGTATCGCGCCAGTCACCCCGGCTGCGCCCGGAGCCGCTGATCGAGGGCCGGCCCGGGTGCGGCCCACGACCCGCGCGGCGCAACTGCTGGACTCCTGTCCCATCCGTCACCAACGACGTCGTTTGCTCCGCGCCGGCGCAGTTGATCCGCGCGGGGCCACGCCTGCTTGTGCTACCCGGCGGCGTCGCCTGCTCGGCCGGCTGGGAGGGCCCTGAGCAATCCGGCGCCCGGTCCGTTCGCCGGGGCGGCCTCGAACGCTCGGCCCCGGCCCGTCAGTGGAGCTGGACGGCCTCGCATGCTCGGCCGACTAGGCTCACCGGAATGAGCAAGCCCGTCCTGACCGCCGTGGCCTGGCCGTACGCCAACGGGCCCCGGCACATCGGCCACGTCTCCGGCTTCGGGGTTCCCGCCGACGTCTTCTCCCGGTACCAGCGGATGGCCGGCAACGACGTGCTGATGGTCTCCGGCACCGACGAGCATGGCACCCCGATCCTGGTGCAGGCCGACCAGGAGGGCGTCACCGCACGGGAGCTGGCCGACCGGTACAACAAGGTGATCGTGCAGGACCTGCAGGGGCTGGGCCTGAGCTACGACCTGTTCACCCGGACGTCCACCCGGAACCACTACGCGGTGGTCCAGGAACTGTTCCGGACGGTGCACCGCAACGGCTACTTCGTCCCGCGGACCACCATGTCGGCGATCTCCCCGTCGACGGGGCGGACCCTGCCCGACCGTTACATCGAGGGCACCTGCCCCATCTGCGGTTACGACGGTGCCCGTGGTGACCAGTGCGACAACTGTGGTAATCAGCTCGATCCCATCGATCTGATCAACCCGCGGTCCCGGATCAACGGTGAGACTCCGATCTTCACCGAGTCGGAGCACTACTTTCTGGACCTGCCGGCGCTCGCCGATGCTCTCGGCAGCTGGCTACGGACCCGCACCGACTGGCGCCCGAACGTCCTGCGCTTCTCGCTGAACCTGCTGGACGACCTCAAGCCTCGGGCGATGACCCGTGACATCGACTGGGGCATCCCGGTTCCGCTGGACGGGTGGCGGGATCGCCCGGACAAGAAGCTGTACGTGTGGTTCGACGCCGTCATCGGGTACCTGTCCGCGTCGATCGAGTGGGCCAGGAGGTTCGGCAATCACGGGCAACCGGATCCGGAGGCCTGGCAGCGTTGGTGGCACGGTGGGGATGAGCAGGCCCGCGCCTATTACTTCATGGGCAAGGACAACATCACGTTCCACTCCCAGATCTGGCCGGCCGAGCTGCTGGCCTACGACGGCCGCGGCGCGCACGGCGGCACCGCCGGAACCTTCGGCGCGCTGAACCTGCCGACCGAGGTGGTGTCCAGTGAGTTCCTGACGATGAGCGGGTCCAAGTTCTCCACCTCCCGGCGCACCGTCATCTACGTCGGCGACTTCCTGCGGGAGTTCGGCCCGGACTCGCTGCGTTATTTCATCGCGGTCGCCGGCCCGGAGAACCAGGACGCCGACTTCACGTGGGAAGAGTTCATCCGCCGCAACAACTTCGAGCTGGCGAACGAGTGGGGCAACCTGGTCAATCGCTCGGTGTCCATGACCCACAAGAACTTCGGCGCGATCCCGGCGCCGGTCGTGCGCACCGATGCCGACGTCGCGCTGCTGAAGGCATCCGAGGCTGCGTTTGCCACGGTCGGAGATCTGTTGGGCCGCAGCCGGTTCAAGCAGGCCGCGACCGAGGCCATGCGGGTGGTCGGGCTGGCCAACAAGTACATCTCCGAGTCCGAGCCGTGGAAGATCAAGGACGATCCGGACCGGCAGGGCACCGTCCTGCACACCGCGCTGCAGGTCGTCGACGACGCCAAGACGCTGCTGACGCCGTTCCTGCCGCACTCCAGCCAGAAGATCTTCGAAGCGCTGGGTGGGCAGGGAGTCTGGGCGGCCCAGCCGGAGATCCGCACGGTGACCGACTTCGCCGACGACGTCGAGGGCGTGGGCGTGCCGGACGTCGTGGACTACCCGGTGCTGACCGGCGACTACGCGAGGGAGCAGGCCACCTGGGCCCGCCGCGACATCGAGGTCGGGACGCCGCTGGCCAAGCCCACCCCGCTGTTCGGCAAGCTCGACGCCAAGCTCGGCGAGACCGGTCCGGACTGGGCACCGATCGGATGACCGGCGAGCCCCCGGCCCTGCCGTTGATCATGAAGGACTCGCCCTCAAACCGGAGCCGGGTGAATGAGGGCGTGTCGTTCATGATCAACAGCGGTGGGGGGGACCGGTGACCACCGGGGCTCGCGCCGCCACCGCGGAGCCGGACGCACCGCACCAGGCGGTCGCCGGCCGACCGCTTGCCCCGCCGCCCGACCCGCTGCCGGCCCCGGTCGTCGACGGCCACACCCACCTGGATGCGTGCGGCGCCCGGACGCCCGAGCAGGTCGCCGCGGCGATGGACCGGGCCGCTGCGGTCGGCGTCACCCGGGTGGTGACCGTCGCCGACGACCTGGCGTCCGCCCGCTGGGTGGTGCAGGCCGCGCAGTGGCACCCGGACCTGTACGCCGCGGTCGCCTTGCATCCGACCCGGGCCGACGCCCTGACCGACGGCGCCCGCCGGGAGATCGAACGGCTCGCCGCCGACCCCCGGGTGGTGGCCGTCGGCGAGACCGGCCTCGACCACTACTGGGACGCCGCCCCGCACGACACCCAGGCCGAGGCCTTCGCCTGGCACATCGACCTGGCCAAGCGACTCGGCAAGCCGGTCATGATCCATGACCGGGACGCCCACGACGGTGTGCTGGCCACTCTCCGGGCCGAGGGCGCGCCGGACCGGGTCATCTTCCATTGCTTCTCCGGCGATGCGGCGATGGCCCGGGAGTGTGCCGACGCCGGCTACTTCCTCTCGTTCGCCGGACCGGTCAGCTTCCGCAACGCCCGGGAGTTGGCCGACGCGGCCCGGGTCGTCCCGAACGAGCTGCTGCTGGCCGAGACGGACGCGCCGTTCCTCACGCCGCACCCGCACCGAGGCAAACGGAACGAGCCCTACGCGCTGCCGTACACGGTCCGGGCCCTCGCGGAACTGCGCGGCCAGGACCTGGTCGAGCTGTGCGACCTGCTGCGGAGCAACGCCGAACGCGTCTACGCGATCGCGCCATGACGTTTGCCACGCCCTGAGGTTGCCTCGTCGTGCCCGTACCGTTACCCTTCCGTGATAACAACCGGGACGGGGAAGCTCGGTTGCGTCAGGGGCAGGACCTGTCGGCGCACTGAACGGCTTGGGGACATCAGCCGATCAGTCGGGGACAGGCCCTGTTTTTTTGTGCCCGGAATCCGGGACCGGACGCAACCGACCGCGTCGCCACCGGTCCCGACGACGCTGGATGGCCCATGACCTCGACGCCCGACCTCAGCCCCGACCGACCGTCCGGGACGGATCGGGGCGTCGATGGGGACGTCGACCAGCCGGCCGGGGACCTCGAATCGGCCGGGTTGATGACTCTCGCACCGGCGGACCAGGCCGGTCCGCCGGCGCGGCGCCGGTCCTGGGCGAAGATCGTCGGCGTCGCCGCCTCGGTCATCGTCGTGGTCCTCGGGGTGGCGGCCGGCATCGCCGTTGCGATGCATAAGACAGTCACCGTCGTCACCGACGGCGCCAGCCAGGAAGTCGGCACGATGGCCGGCACCGTGCAGGGGGTGCTCGACGACGCCGAGATCACGGTGGGCGCCCACGACACCGTCGCGCCCGCCCCGGACGCCCCGATCGAGGACGGCGCCCAGGTCGTCATCCACCGCGGGCGCCTGCTCACGCTGACCATCGACGGTCAGACCCGGGCGGTCTGGACCACGGCCACCACCGTGGAACAGGCCCTCCAGGAACTCGGGCAGGACCCGGCCGGCTTCCGGCTGTCCGCCGACCGCACCCGGCTGATTCCGCTCGACGGCCTGACGGTCTCCGCCGACACGTTGCGCACCGCCACGGTCACCGTCGACGGAACATCCCAGCAGGTCACCGGCACCGCCACGACCGTCGGTGACCTGCTCGCGCAGGCCGGTATCGTGCTCGCGGCGAACCAACGGGTCAGCCCCGCGCTCACCGATCCGGTGACCGCCGGGGGCACGGTCACCGTCACGACGCTGCCCACGGTGACGCTGACCGTGGGCACCGACCCGGCGTCGGCGATCGTCACCGACCAACCCACGGTCGGCCTCGTGCTGGCCGCCGCGGGCGTCACGCCGGGTCCGGACGACGTGGTCACCCCGGGTCTGGACACCCCCGTCGGCGACGGCCTCCAGGTCAGCCTGACCAGGATCGCTTACACCACCCAGACCGTGACCGAGACGATCGACCAGCCGGCCGACCAGACGGTGCCCGACGACACCATGGCGCGGGGGGTCACCACCGTGAGCCAACTGGGCCGTTCTGGCGTGGCCGAGGTCACCTACCGGACGACGGTGACCAACGGGGCGGCCGGGACGCAGGAGGAGGTCGGTCGCACGGTGCTGACCGAGCCGCAGGCCAAGATCACCCGGGTCGGCACCAAGGTCGCGGCGCCGGCGCCCGAACCGGCCCCCGCGCCCGCGGCGCAGGCGGCTCCCGCGGCCGCCGAGCCGGCTCCCGCACCCGCACCGCAGCCGGCCGCCGCGCCGGCCCCGAGCGGCGGCTGGAGCGTGAACTGGGATGCCATCGCCCGGTGCGAGTCGGGTGGCAACTGGTCCATTAACACGGGCAACGGCTACTACGGTGGCCTGCAGTTCGACAGCGGGACCTGGTTGAGCAACGGCGGCGGCGCCTACGCGTCGCGGGCCGACCTGGCCACCAAGGATCAGCAGATCGCCATCGCCGAGCGGGTGTACGCCGCTCGCGGGCTCTCGCCCTGGGCCTGCGGATACGCCGCCGGCTGACCGCACGATCGGCGGATCGATTCCGGTTCGCGGAATTCGACCGCGGCGCCTATCTGCTGGACGCGAAATGCGCAATACCCCTTTCAGGGAAAGAGCACACTTTACTTGCGCTCCCGAACAGAGGTTCGGATCAAGAGTTCTGGGCAGGCATGACAGCTGAGCGTCTTGATCGATTCACTTTACTGCGAGGCGGCAGAGGTAAAGGGCGGGCAAAAGTGGTCGGAGCGACTGTGACGCCGATCACGTTTCGCCGGCCCGAGCAAGTGTCAGCTACGCCACAGTTTGTATTGAGGGGTATCTAAACCGTTGCCGTTCGTTTATCGTTTCGTGATAGCAGCTGGGATGGGAACGCCCCAACCGCCGCGCAACCGGTGAAAATCCGGCCGACATGTTGATGGATCAGCGCAACGAAGATCCACGAACCGGCCGATTCCCGGGGATGTTATCACGACCTCGTCGATGAGCATTCTGCGTTCGGTTGACCCTGCCCGGATACCACGAAAAAACGGACTAACAACTTGACTGCGACCGATAACTCCACCGACATCTTCGAGCCCGTCACCGACGGCTCCGATACCGACACCACCCCCGTCAAGACCGGACGCAGCCTGCGCAAGCCGGTGCTCGTCGGCGCGGCCGCGCTCGTCGTGGCCCTCGTCGCCGGTGGCGGCATCGCGCTCGCTGCGCACAAGGACGTCACCCTGACCGTCGACGGCCAGGCCCAGGAGGTCGGCACCTTCTCCGGTTCGGTCGAGGGTGCCCTGGATTCCGCGGGGATCACCGTCGGCGAGCACGACACCGTCGCCCCGGCGCTGGATACCGCGATCTCCGACGGCTCGCAGATCGTCGTCGAGCACGGTCGCCTGCTGACCCTGACCATCGACGGCCAGACTCGCGAGATCTGGACCACCGCGACCACCGTCGAGGAGGCGCTCGCCGAGCTGGGTCAGGATCCGTCCGCCTACAAGCTGTCCGCCGACCGGTCGCGGGGCATCCCGCTGGACGGCCTGGAGGTCACCGCCGACACCCTGCACAGCGTCTCCATCTCCGACGGTGCCGCCGCCGCCGCGTCGCTGACCTCGGCCGCCAAGAGCGTCGGCGACCTGGTCAACGAGCAGGGCATCGCGCTGGGCCCGCTGGACACCGTCAGCCCCGCCGCCGAGACCGCCCTGAGCAACGGTCTTGTCGTGGCCGTGACCCGGGTCGCCAAGACCACTGTCACCGAGGACGTCGAGGTCGCTCAGCCGGCCGACCAGACCGTCGAGGACAGCTCGGTCGAGCAGGGCGTCAGCACGGTCACCCAGCAGGGTTCGGCCGGTAAGGACTCGGTGACCTACGAGGTCACCACCACCAACGGTGCCGAGACGGCCAAGACCGAGGTGTCCCGGACCGCCGTGACCCCGGCCCAGGCGACCATCTACACGGTCGGGACCAAGAAGGCGCCCGTCGCCTCGTCGTCCTCCTCGCGCTCGTCGTCGTCCGGATCCAGCAGCTCGTCCGGTGGCTCCAGCGCCCCGGTGTCGTCCGGTTCCAGCGGGATCAACTGGGAGGGCATCGCCCAGTGCGAGTCGACCGGCAACTGGTCGATCAACACCGGCAACGGCTACTACGGTGGCCTGCAGTTCGACAACTCGACCTGGGCCTCCGGTGGCGGCACCGCCTACGCGCCGCGCGCGGACCTGGCCAGCAAGGAGCAGCAGATCGCGGTGGCCGAGAACGTCGCCGCCTCCCGTGGCAGCTCGCCCTGGGCCTGCGGCTACGCCGGCTGATCGTCGCGATCCGATCACCCCAGGTGATCTGAGAAATCGAAAAAGCCCCCATTCCGGACGGAATGGGGGCTTTTCCGTGCGCATTCGAATTCGCTGTGATCTATTTCATGCTTGGTTCACCACGCACATGCCTTGCGCACCACGACCTGCCCCGTTACTATTCTGTAATAGAAGCCGGGATGGGAGCTTGAAACCCCCGGGGTTATCGCAGAACCAGGCGGCACCGGTCGATCTCGAATGACGGGACGGCGACGGGTGCGATCACGATTCGCCTGCTGGTGCTGATGTGTGCGGGTTTGGGGACCACATCGCTGCGGTTGCCTCCTGCCCTGCCCGGGTCACGGTTGACACATCGGAAGACACACATGAGCCTAGATACCGACAACGTTGGCGCCAAGGCTGACGGACACCGCGCCGACGAGACCGCGCCGGCCGCACGACCCGGACGGCGCCGCAAGCTCGTGCTGATCGGCATGGCCGCCGCGCTGGGCGTCGTCGCCGTGGGCGGCGTGACCGCCGCGTCGATGGCCAAGCACGTCACGATCACCGTGGACGGGCAGGACCGGCAGGTCACCACCCTTGCCGGGTCCGTGGCCGGCGCGCTCGATTCCGCCGGGCTGTCGGCGGGCGAGCACGACGTGTTGGCCCCGGCCGCAGCCACGGCGATCTCCGACGGCTCGCACATCGCGCTCGATCGCGGACGTCAGCTGACCGTGAGCATCAACGGAACGACCCAGCAGCTCTGGACGACGGCGGACACCGTGGACGAGGCGCTGCTGCAGCTGGGCCAGGACCCCGCCTCGCTGGCCCTGTCCGCGGATCGGTCCCGCGAGATTCCGTTGACCGGCCTGGACCTGATCGCGACGACGATGCACACCGTGTCCATCGCCGACGGCGCCACCGCCGCGGTGACGGTGCAGTCCGGTGGGATCACCGTCGGCGACGTGTTGAACACCCAGGGGATCGCGATCGGTCCGAACGACGTGGTCGATCCGGCCATCACCACCCCGGTGACCGACGGCACCGCGATCACGATCACCCGCATCGCCGTCACGACGAGCACCGACACGGTCGACGTTGCGCCCACCGACCAGAACGTCGACGATCCGAACCTGAACAAGGGCACCACCCAGGTCGCCGTCGCCGGCACCCCGGGCAAGCAGCAGGTCGTCACCCAGGTGACCACCACCAACGGGGCGGAGACCGGCCGTCAGGAGATCTCCCGCACCACTCTGGTCGAGGCGACCCCGAACCAGGTGCACGTCGGCAGCAAGTCCACCCTCGACTGGCAGGGCAGCCGCGTCTTCTTCCACGACACCGAGTTCGGCGTGAACTGGGACGGCATGGCCTTCTGCGAGTCGACCAACAACCCGAAGGCCGTCAACAACCCGTCCGGGTACCTGTCCACCTACGGCCTGTTCCAGTTCGACCTGCCCACCTGGGCCTCCGTTGGCGGCTCGGGCAATCCGCTGGATGCCTCCCCGGAGGAGCAGCTGATGCGGGCCAAGCTGCTGTACCAGTCCCGCGGCCTGGAGCCCTGGCTCTGTGGTTACGCGGCCAGCGGTCCGCCCGCCGGCTGACCATCGCGCTTGCACCACGTGACGAGGAAGGCTCGACCGATCGGTCGGGCCTTTCTCGTTTCCTCGGTATCACCGGAGGATGTCGCGGCGATGCCCGGCACCGGCCGTCACGCCGGTCGTGTGAGGATGGGCATCGTGAGCGTAGGGCGGCCGGGCGGGCTCGATATCGGAGTGAACCATCAGCGCAGTCGACGGCCCCGCGAGGGAGCGTCGTGACCGATCAACCGCCGGTGACCCTGCTCGGCCCGGTCGAGGTGCGCCGGCTCGCCGAGGTGCTCGAATTGACCCCGACCAAGTCGCTGGGGCAGAACTTCGTGCACGACGGCAACACCGTGCGCCGCATCGTGGCCGCCGCCGATCTGCGGTCGACCGACCACGTGCTGGAGATCGGTCCCGGGCTCGGCTCGTTGACCCTGGGCCTGCTGGACGTGGCCGCCGCGCTGACGGTGGTCGAGATCGACCCGCGACTGGCCGCCCTGCTGCCGACCACGGTCCGCGCCCACGCCCCGGGCCGGTACGAGGCGTTGACCGTGATCACCGCCGACGCGATGACGATCACCGCCGACCGGCTCGCGCTGACCGACCCCGATCGGGTCGCCCCGGCCGATCCCACCGCGCTGGTGGCCAACCTGCCGTACAACGTGGCCGTGCCGGTGATCCTGCACCTGCTGGCCGAAGTTCCCACCCTGCGCCGCATCCTGGTGATGGTGCAGGCGGAGGTGGCCGACCGGCTGGCCGCCGGCCCCGGTTCGAAGACCTATGGCGCACCGAGCGCCAAGCTGGCCTGGTACGGGCGGGCCCGCCGGGCGGGATCGATCAGCCGGACCGTGTTCTGGCCGGTGCCCGGCGTCGACTCGGCGCTGGTCGCCTTCGATCGGGGCGACCGGCCGCCCGCCGGTGACCGAGCCGCGGTGTTCGCCGTCATCGATGCCGCGTTCGCCCAGCGACGCAAGACTTTGCGGGCCGCGCTGGCCGACTGGGCCGGCAGTCCCGCCTTCGCCGAGCAGATCCTCACCCGGGCCGGTATCGATCCGTCCGCCCGTGGCGAGGTGTTGAACGTGCACGAGTTCGCCCGAATCGCCGCGGCCCGCGAGGTCATTGACGCGGCCGCCCACGAATGAGTCCGATGCCACCGGCGCAGCGGGCCGACGGCCCGTCCGTGCGGGTGCGTGCACCGTCCAAGGTCAACCTGTATCTGGCCGTCGGGGACGTCCGGGAGGACGGCTACCACGATCTGGTCACCGTCTTTCACGCGCTCGACCTGGCCGACGAGCTCACCGTCGCACCGTCCCGCCGGTACACGGTCCGCTGTACTCCGCCGGACGGGGTGCCGCCCGGCGCCAAGAACCTGGCCGGGGTCGCCGTCCGGCTGCTGGCTCGGCGGGCCAAGGCCGGTGGACCGGTCGCGATCGACATCGCCAAACAGATCCCGGTGGCCGGCGGGATGGCCGGCGGGAGCGCGGACGCGGCCGCCGCACTGGTGGGCTGCGCCGCCCTGTGGGAACTCGACCTGGACCGCCGGGCGCTGACCGAGATCGCCCGCGAGATCGGCGCCGATGTGCCGTTTGCGCTGTCCGGCGGGACCGCGTTGGGCACCGGGCGGGGTGACCTGCTGTCCCCGGTGATGACCAGGGCCCGGCTGCATTGGGTGCTGGCGATCGCGGAGAGTGGGCTGTCCACACCGGCGGTGTTCGCCGAGCTCGATCGGTTGCGCGAGCAGGGCAGTCCACCGCGGGTCAAGCCGGTCGACACGATGCTGGCTGCGTTGGCCAGCGGCGAACCGGCCAAGGTGGCCGCCGCCCTGGGCAACGATCTGCAGGTCGCGGCGGTCTCGCTGCAGCCCGAGTTGCGCCGTACGTTGCGCGCCGGCGAGGCCGCCGGTGCGCTGGGCGGGGTGATCTCCGGGTCGGGACCGACGGTGGCGTTCCTCTGCGCGGATGCCGAGTCCGCCGGCGCCGTGGCGGCCGAACTCGCCGGTTCCGGGACCTGCCGATCGGTGCGCGTCGCGGCCGGGCCCGCTCCCGGCGCGCGCGTGGTGCCGACGGGTCGATGACGGTTCAGCCCGTTCGAGCTGATCATGAAGAACACGCCCCCATCCGGCAGGAATGAGGGCGTGTTCTTCAGGATCAACAGCGTGCGAGGGGGCGGTGCCGCTGGTTGCACCGACCACGGCCGGCTTACGGCAGCCGGTCGCTCAGCTCCAGCCACTGTTCCTCCAGCTCCTCGACCTCGTGCTCGAGTTCGCCGATGGCGGCCATTTCCTTGTTGATGCCGACGTAGTCGGCCTGGTCGTGATCGGCCAACGCGGTGCGCCGGGAGCTGATCTGCCCGTCGAGCCGGGCCAGCCGCCGCTCGATCGCGGTCAGCTCTTTCTGCGCGGCCCGCAGATCGGCCCCGGTGAGCGCACCGTCGGCGGTCGACCCGGTCGCGGCCGGGCCGCCGGCGCTGGTCGAGGCCACCGCGCCGGTCGAGGCGGGCTTGGCCGCCCGCAGCCGCAGGTACTCGTCCACCCCGCCGGGCAGGTGCCGCAACCGGCCGTCGAAGATCGCGTACTGCTGATCGGTGACCCGTTCGATGAAGTACCGGTCGTGCGAGACCACGATCAGCGTGCCGGCCCAGGAGTCCAGCAGGTCCTCCAGCGCGGCCAACATGTCGGTGTCCAGATCGTTGGTCGGCTCGTCCAGGATCAGCACGTTCGGCTGGTCGAGCAGGATCAGCAGGAGCTGGAGACGTCGCCGTTGACCGCCGGACAGGTCCTTGACCGGGGTCGACAGCTGACCGGCGGCGAAGCCCAGCCGCTCCAGCAACTGGCCCGGGGTGAGCTCCTGGGCCTTCGACCCGGCGCCGAACGTGTAGTTGGTGCGCAACCGCTCGATGACGACCCGGACCGGGACCTCGAGGTGCTCGTCGAGCTCGTCCATCCGCTGGGTCAGGGTGGCGACCTTGACGGTCACGCCGCGCTTGATCCGGCCCGTCGTGGGGGAGACGGTGCCGGCGATCAGCCCGAGCAGGGTGGACTTGCCGGCCCCGTTGACGCCCAGGATGCCGGTCCGCTCGCCGGGCGCCACATGCCAGACGATCTCGTGCAGGACCTCGCGTCCGTCGTAGGACACCGAGGTGCCCTGCAGATCGACGACGTCCTTGCCGAGCCGGGTCACGGCGAGGGACTGCAGCTGCACCTTGTCGCGGATCTCCGGCACGTCCGCGATCAGGGTGTTGGCCGCATCGATCCGGAACTTCGGCTTCGAGGTGCGGGCCGGCGCGCCGCGGCGCAGCCAGGCCAGCTCCTTGCGGGCCAGGTTCTGCCGCCGGGACTCGATGGCCGAGGCCTGCCGATCGCGTTCGACCCGCTGCAGGATGTAGGCCGCGTAGCCGCCGTCGAACGGCTCGACGATCCGGTCGTGTACCTCCCAGGTGACCGTGCACACCTCATCCAGGAACCAGCGGTCGTGCGTGACGACCAGCAGCCCGCCGCCGGTCGCCGGCCAGCGCCGCTTGAGGTGCTGGGCCAGCCAGGCGATGGCCTCGACGTCCAGATGGTTGGTCGGCTCGTCGAGGGCGATGACGTCGTGGTCGCCGGCCAGCAGCTGGGCCAGCGCAACCCGGCGCCGTTGACCGCCGGACAGCGTGTCCAGCCGGGCCGACCAGTCCAGGTCGGCGAGCAGGCCGGCGAGGATCTCGCGGACCCGCGGGTCGCCGGCCCACTCGTGCTCGGGGCTGTCGCCGACGACGGCGTGCCCGACCGTGTCGGCGTCGTCCAGGGTGTCGCCCTGATCGAGCACGCCGACAGTGACGCCGCCGCGGACCGTGACCCGGCCCCGATGTGGTTCCAGCCGACCGGCCAGCATCGCCAGCAGGCTGGACTTGCCGTCACCGTTGCGGCCGACGATGCCGATCCGGTCGCCCTCGTCCACGCCCAGGGAGACGGAGTCGAACACGACCTTGGCGGGGTACTCGAGGTGGAGCGTTTCCGCGCCAAGTAGGTGAGCCATAGCCGGACCAGCCTAGTGGTCGAGCCGGCGAGGCCACGAATGAACGCAGTAGGAGAGCCCAGGAAGCAATGCGGCGACGCCGGAGCCTGATTGTTCAGCGCGGTCCTGGTTGGCCGAGCCGGGCTACCGGTCGGGGCCGGATGCCGGTTCGCGGCCGGCGACCCGATCGATGTCCGCCGCCATCGGGGCGGCCGCACCGGAAACCGTGGTGGCCAAGGCACCCGCCGCGCAGGCCCAGCGCAGGGCGGCCGCCGGGTCGTCGCCGCGGCACCAGGCGACCGCCAGCGCGCCGGTGAACGCGTCGCCGGCCCCGGTGGTGTCGACGGCCGTCACCGGCGGCGGCGCGGCCCGCGCGGTTGCGCCACCCGGTCCCCGGTAGCGGGCGCCGGCCGCGCCCAGCGTGGTCACCAGGTGCCCGCCGCCCGGCCGCGTGTCGCCGAGCGCGGCCGCCTCGATCTCGTTGACCACCAGGAGGTGCACCGCGGCCAGCAGCTCGGCCGGCAGTTCCCGGACGGGGGAGGGGTTGAGCAGCACCGGCACGCCGGCTGCCGCGGCGACCCGGGCCGCTTCGGTCACGGCGTCCAGCGGTGTCTCCAGCTGCAGCACCAGCAGGTCGGCGCCACCGATCGCCGCCCGATCGGCCTCGTCGAGCGACGACATCGCCGCGTTGGCGCCGGCGACCACGACGATCGTGTTCTCCGCCGCGTCGTCCACGGTGATCAGCGCGATGCCGCTGGGTCCGCCCTTCCGGCGAACCAGCCGCGTGTCGACGTCGGCGTCGTCCAGGGCCCCGATGAGGGCGGTGCCGAACTCGTCGGAGCCGACCGCGCCGATCATCCGGACCCGGCCGCCGGCGTGGGCCGCGGCGACGGCCTGGTTCGCGCCCTTGCCGCCC
Organism: Nakamurella sp.; assembly: GCF_044224575.1. Taxonomy (GTDB): domain Bacteria; phylum Actinomycetota; class Actinomycetes; order Mycobacteriales; family Nakamurellaceae; genus Nakamurella. The sequence continues at coordinate 37,719 of NZ_JBGAKE010000016.1, read as the reverse complement.
GGCGACGTCGAAAAGCCTGACCCGGTGACGGTTTCGCCGGGGGCCGGGAGACGCGGCGAGCGGACGATCAGGTCCATGTTCAGGCTGCCGACCACCGCGATCGACGGTGCCGGGGCGCCATTCGCCGGGTCGCCGAGCCGCCGGTGCCTACCCGCCATCCGGCGACGATATCGGGCGCTTCACCCGGCTGAGCGCGGTGGTGGCCTACCTTGAGTGACATGAGCGAGGCTTGCCGAGCGAACAACGGTGTTTGTCCTTCCGGCGTTCGGTTCGGGACGACCGAGCCCGCGAGGTGTTCCGAAAGGACGACGGAGTGAGCGCGTTTATCGACGCCCTGCGCACGGCGGCGCAGGGATCCACCGGCATGACCACCGGCGAGCCCCACCAGCCCGTGCGAACGAGCTGGGCCGACGTCCACGCCCACGCGTGCGCCGGCGCGCGGGTCCTCGCCGCGCACGGCGTCGGTCCCGGTGACGCGGTGGCCGTGCTCGCCGCCCAACCGTCCGAGGTGGCGCCGGTGGCCCAGGCCGCCTGGCTGGCCGGCGCCTCGGTGACGATGCTGCACCAGCCGACCGCCCGCACCAACCTGATGACCTATGCGCAGGACACCGCCGCGGTGCTGTCCCTGGTCGGGGCGAAGGCCGCGGTGCTGGGCGAACCCTTCACCGAGTTCGTCGAGCTGCTGGCCGGCACCGGGGTGCAGGCGTTCACCGTCGCGCAACTGATGGCGGCGCCCGGGGGACCGGCACCGGCGGTGGAGATCGGCGAGGACCTGCCCGCGTTGCTCCAGTTGACGTCCGGGTCGACCGCGTCCCCGAAGGCGGTCCGCATCACCCACCGGAATCTGTGGGCGAACATCGGGTCGATGTGCGAATCCGCCGACATCCGCCCCGGCGAGGTGATGGTCTCCTGGTTGCCGTTGTTCCACGACATGGGCATGGTGGGGTTCCTGACCCTGCCGATGTGCCGGGGAATCGAGCTCGTCACCGTCACCCCGTCCGACTTCCTCGCCGCGCCGCTGATCTGGCCCCGGTTGATCAGCAAGTACCGCGGAACCATCACCGCCGCACCGAATTTCGCCTTTGCGTTGACCGCTCGGGTGCTGGCCCGGGCGACCTCGGGCGAGCTCGACCTGAGCAGCCTGCGGTTCGCGCTGAACGGTGCCGAGCCCATCGACGTCGCCGCGGTCCGCGCGTTCCTGGCCGCCGGTGCCCCGTTCGGACTGCCGGCGACCGCCGTGGTGTGTGCCTACGGCATGGCCGAGGCGTCGCTGGCGGTGTCCTTCCATCCCTGGGGCACCCCGCTCAAGGTGGACACCGTGGACACCGCCGCGATGGAGATCGACCGCAAGGCGGTACCGGTCGGCGAGGGTCGCGCCTTCCCGGTTCTCGGGCCGCCGCTGCGCGGCATCGAGGTCGGCGTCCGGAGCGAAACCGGGGAGTGGCTGGGGGACCGCGAGGTCGGCGTGCTGCACCTGCGCGGCGAGTGCGTGACCGCCCAGTACCTGACCATGGACGGCCCGGTGGCCACCCAGGACGCCGATGGGTGGCTGGACACCGGCGATCTGGGCTATCTGGTCGACGGTGAGGTGGTGGTCTGCGGCCGGGTCAAGGACGTGATCATCATGGGCGGCCGGAACATCTACCCGACGGACATCGAACGGGTCGCCCATACGGTCGACGGGGTCCGGGCCGGCAATGCGGTCGCCGTTCGCTGGCGGACGCCCAGCGGCCGGGAGTCTTTCGCGGTCGCCGTGGAGTCGCGGGCGGCGAAGGACCCGGCCGAGTCCGGCCGGATCGAGCACGAGGTCCGGTCGGCGGTGACCGCGGAGATCGGCGTCCGCCCGGCCGCCGTCGCCGTGCTGCCGGTCGGCAGCCTGCCCAAGACGCCGTCCGGCAAGCTGCGCCGGTCGGCGGCGGCGCGGCTCATCGTGGCGCCCGAGCGCGATCTGCCGGTGCAGCCCGCGTCGTCGGAGCAGGTGGCCCTGCCCCGCTGACCCGCCGGCACCGGGCGGGAGCGGACAGCGTCAGGGGGCGTGCAGCTGATTCTGGGTGGCCTCCAGGCCGTGCTCGATCAGCAATTCGACGGCGTCGGCGGCGTTCTCGAGATCGATGGGAAGGTCCCGGCGCTCGGTGGCGGAGAAGTCGCGCAGCACGTAGTCGGCCGGATCCATCCGGCCGGGCGGCCGGCCGATGCCGATGCGCACCCGCAGGTAGTCCTTGGTGCCCAGGCTCGACGAGATGGACCGCAGCCCGTTGTGACCGCCCTCGCCGCCGCCCCGCTTGACCCGGATGGTGGCCGGCGGCAGGTCGAGTTCGTCGTGCACGGCGATCACCTGGGCGGGCTCCACCGAGAAGAACTTGGCCAGCGCCGATGTGGCCCCGCCGGACAGGTTCATGTACGACCGGGGTTTGGCCACGATCACCCGGCGGGCACCGAACCGTCCCTCGACGATCTCGGCGCCCGCCTTGTGCGACTTGAAACCCGAGCCGAGCCGGCCGGCGAGTACATCGGCGACCATCGCGCCGACGTTGTGCCGGTTCCCGGCGTACTGCTTGCCCGGGTTGCCCAGGCCAACAACGAGAAACGGCCCGGTCGTGGTCAGCGGGATCAGCCCTCGGACTCGGCCTGCGGCTCGTCCCGCACGACGCCGGCGTCGGCCTCGGCGGCCTCGGTCTCGGCGTCCAGTTCCTCGGCGGTCGGCGCGGTCTGCACCGACACGACCAGGGCCTCGGGATCGGTGATGAGGCCGGCTCCGGCTGGCAACGGAACGTCGCCGGCCAGGAACTGGGTGCCGGCCTCGGCGCCGGTCAGGTCGACCACCAGCGACTCGGGGATGCTCATCGCCTCGACCTCGACGGACAGCGTGGTCAGGTCGGTCAGCACCAGCGTGCCGGCGGCGGCATCGCCCTCAAGGACGACCGGGATATCGACGGTGACCTTCTCGCCGCGGCGGATCAGCAGCAGGTCGACGTGCTCGAAGTAGTCGCGCAGCGGGTGCCGGACCACGGACTTGGGCAGGGCCAGCTCGTCACCGCCGTCCAGCTGCAGGGTCAGCACGGTGTTCGCGCCGCCCTTGAGCGCGTGGGCGAACTCACGGGCGTCCAGCGACAGGTGACGCGGATCGGTGCCGTGCCCGTACAGGACGGCGGGCACCTTGCCGGCGCGGCGGATGCGGCGGGCGAACCCCTTGCCGAACTCGGTGCGGGACTCGGCGATGAGGCGAACCTCGGACACTTCGGTACTCCTTGCTCAGGCGGATCGGATCGCTACGCCGCGGCGGGGACGTCGGACCGCGCAGCGACGCGCGGGAGTCTCACCCACCGCGTCGATTACGGCCCACCCGAACCTGCGTCCGGATCGCCCTCGCCGAGGCAACCCTTCAAGCTTACTCGCAGGAGCGGTTCCGGACCCAATCACGGTCCGACCAGCGCGGGGCCGCCGGTGGCCGGGCCAGGCCGTTGCCCTGGCCGGGCCGACCGTAGATCATGACCTCGCAGACGACCGTCGTTCGCCCGGACCACCGCCCGTCCGGTGCCGACGGCGGGCCGCCGCCGGCACGACGACGTGCCGAACCGGACCGGACGGTGAGGTCGATGACGGTGCGGGCTGCGGACACGTCCGGTGTCGACATGCTGATCGGCCGCGACCCCGAGATCGAGCAGATCCGGCAGCTGTTCGCCGCGGCCCGATCCGGCCGGCCGGCCATCGCGCTGCTGACCGGCGAGGCCGGCATCGGCAAGACCCGCCTGGCCGACGAGGCCGCCCGGCTCGCCCGAGCGGACGGGATGCGGGTGCTGCGCGGCGAAGCGGACCCGTCGTCGCGGCGCCCGATGCAGGTCTGGCAAGGGGTGTACCGGGCCCTGGGCATCAGCGCGGCGGGCGACCCGTCATTGCCCGTCGAGGAGCGCCGGTGGGAGCACCTCGAGTCGCTGGCCGATGCGTTGGCCTCCGATGGGCCCGTGCTGGTCGTGCTGGACGATCTGCACTGGGCGGACGCGATCGCCATCTGGGTGCTGGAACGTCTGCCCCGGGCCCTCGGTGAGGCGCCGGTGGCCCTGCTGGTCACCGGCCGCGACCACGAGCCGGACATGCCGCCGCTGGACGGGCTACGCCGGGTGGCCCGCCCGATCCGGCTCGGCGGACTGGACGTCGACGGGGTCCGCCGGTTGATCGCGCGGGACAGGACCGCGCCGCGCGGTTCCACAACCATCGACCCGGTCGAGCTGCAACTCCGGACCGGCGGGAATCCCCTGTTCGTCACCGAACTCATGCGCTCGCCGGACGGCGACGCGGTGATCGGCGAGGTGCTCCGACGATCGCTGGACCGGTTCGACGCCGGGACCCGGGCGGCGCTGGCGGTCGCCGCGGTCGGCGGCCCGGACACCCCGCTGACCGTGCTGGCGGCCGCCTGCGGCTGCGCCACCGGCGAGCTGGTCGCCCGGCTCCGGCCGGCCGTCCGCGGGGGCGTGCTGGACGACCTGTCGGCCGGCGGCGTCCGCTTCCACCACGCGTTGCTGGCCGATGCGGCGGCCCGGCTCGCCGACGGGCCGGTCCTGCACGATCGGCTGGCGGCGGCGTGGTCGGCGGTCGGCGGGGTCGACGGCCGGGTGGCGGCGGCCGGGCACCGGCTTCGAGCCGCCGCCGGGACCGACGCGACCCCGGCCGGAACCGCTGCGCCGGCCGCCGGTGTCGCGGACGCCCGCGAGGTCGCCGCCGAACTGGTCGCCGCCGGGCAGCACGCGCGGGCCGCCGGATTGCTCTGGGCGGCCCGGCAGGCCGCCGGCCGCTCGACCGATCACCCCGAGCTGCGCGCCAACGTCGCCGTCGATCTGGCCGACATCCTCAGTTGGCTCGGCGATCTCGAACCGGCCCTGGGCCTGTACCAGGAGGCCGCCGAGCTGGCCCGGGTGTCCGCGGACCCGCTCACCCGGGCCCGGGCCGAGATCGGCGCCAACCTGTGGGCGTCGGCGTTCGTGCCCGACCTGGCCCGGATGCGCCGGCTCGAGGACGCGCTCGACGGCCTGCCGAGGCACCAACGCCGCCTCCGGGCGGCCCTGCTCGGCCGGCTCACCGTCGTCGGCGGCGCTGACGTCCAGGCCACCGAACGGGTCGCCGCCTGGTCGGCCGAGGCCGTCGAGGTCGCTCGGTCGATCGGCGACCCGGCACTGATCGCCGAACTGTTGCTCGACTCGGTCCGGCCGGCGACCAGCCCGGCCGCGCTGACCGCGGCGATGGTCGCCACGGACGAGGCCATCCGGCTGGCCGAGCGCGCCGGCCGGTCCGACCTGAGCATCTCCGGGCACCAGCGGCGCTCCGGGCTGCTGCTGAACGACGGCGACATCGGTGGTGCAGGACAGACCCTCGGCCGGGCCGAGGTGCTCGCCGCGCTGTTGCCCTCGCCGTGGTGGCGGTACATCACGATGGTCCAGCGCACCACACTCTTCGCGCTCAACGGCAGCCTGGTTGCCGCGCGGGCGTCGATGCAGGAGGCGATCGCGGTCGGCACCGGGCGCATCGAACCGGTGGTCGTGCTCGGCTGTGAGGCACTGCACCAGCTCATGCTGTTCGACCTGTACGGCCGGCCCGACCCGCGCGCCGAGGAGATCCACCGGATCACCATGGACATGCTCAAGGACGTGCCGTCGCCCGTCTTCCAGGTCCAGAAGGGTTATGGCGCGCAGCTGTTCGGCGACCCGGCCGGTGTGCAGGAGGTGTTGCACCGCTTCGGGTCCCGGCCGGAGCAGCTGCTCCGCTCGTGGACCGGCGACCACCTGCTGCGCGAATTCGGGGACATCGTCGCCCGGGCCGGGGCAGCCGCCTACGCCGCACCCGCCTACCGGGCGTTGCTGCCCTACGCCGGGCTGCTCAACGTCGGCGGCGGGCACAGCGCCGGGTTGCCCGTCGACGACGTGCTGGCCCGGCTGGCGATGCTGGCCGGCGATCCGGCGGCGGCCGTCGGGCACGCCCGGGACGCCGTGGCGCTGGTCCGGGTGATGCCGTCGCCGCCGCTGCTGGTGCACTGCCTCGACCACCTGGCCGACGCGATCGACCGGGCCGGCGCCGGCCCGGTCGGGGTGTCCCCGGGCGGGCTGCGCGCCGAGGCCGAGACCCTCGCGCGGACCATTGGGGTGCATCGACGCGGCCGGCCGGCCGCGCCGCTCGCACCGGCCGCGCCGCCGGCCGACCCGGTCCGGGCGGCGTCCATGCGCCATGACGGATCCGGCTGGCTGCTGAGCTCACCGCTGGGCCGGGCCCGGTTGTCGGACAGCCCCGGTGCGGGGCAACTGGCCCGGCTGCTGCGGGAGCCCGGGGTTGAGGTGACCGCCGTCGAGCTGGCCGGCCGCGCCGGCGCGCCCGTCGCCGCGGACCTGGGTCCCGGCCTGGACGTGCGGGCCAAGCGGGAGTACCGGCATCGCCTGCATGTGCTGCAGGCCGAGGTCGACGAGGCCGACGCCACGCACGACGTCGTCCGCGCGGAACGGGCGCACGCCGAAATGGAGACGTTGCTGCGCGAGCTGCGGCGGACGATCGGCCTCGGTGGCCGCGACCGGCCGACCGGTTCGGACGCCGAACGCGCCCGGATCAACGTGGTGCGCAGCATCCGGCGCACCATTGCCGGCATCGGCCGCCAGGCCCCGTTGCTCGGTGCCCATCTGGACGACGCCGTGCGCACCGGCCGGCACTGCATCTACCTGCCGGCGCCGGAGACGGCGCTGCGGTGGACGGTCCGGACCGAACCGGACTGAGCGGAACAATTCGTTCCGTCCCGGTGAACGCCCTTCGGGTGTGGGTGCACACGTGATCGGTCCCTGCGGCGTCAGCCATGTCGCTGTCGTGACCGCTGATCTCGACCGGTTCCGCGCCTTCTACGAGGACGTCGTCGGCCTGCGCACCATGGTGGTGTTCGGGGCCGTTCCGGGGCACCTACGGGAGGCGGTGCTCGACGTCGGCGGCGGCGCCGGCATGCTCCAGGTCTTCGAGATCGCGGGCTACGACCCGGCCGCGCACGGCCTGTCCGCCGCGATGTTCGAACGCGGGCGCCTGGATCACCTTGGCTTCACCGTGCCCGATCTGGCGACGCTGACCACCCTCCGGGACCGGTTGCTCGACACCGACGCCTCCAGCGGCGACATCCGGCCGCTCGGACCGATGCTGTCCCTGCGGTTCGCCGACCCCGACGGACTGCAGGGCGAGATCAACTGCTTCAACCCGGACTTCGACCCGTCGTCGCTCCGTGACGGGGACGAGATCGTCGACCCCGACTGGATCGAGCGAGCCAGAACGGTTCTGCAGGCCGACTCCCGCCGGCCTGCCCCGAGGCAAGGAACGATTCGATGACCACCACATCCACCCGTCGTGGCGGCCCGATCGCCGTGGCCCTCCTGCTGGCGCTGTCCGCCTGCAGCGGCCCGTCGGGCGACCCGGCGACGCCTTCCTCAACTCCGGCCTCCTCGACACCGTCCGCGGCGGCCGCGACCTCGGCGCTGAAGACCGTCGACCCGGCCGCGTTGCAGGCACTGGTGGATCAGACGACCAAGGACTGGCTGATCCCGGGTGCGGTCGTCCTGGTGCGCACGCCGCAGGGCGACGTCACCGTCGGATCTGGCACCGCCGAACTGGGCCAGCAGCAGACCCCCGACGCGGACACGCATTTCCGCATCGCGTCGAACACCAAGACGATGACGTCCGCGGTCATCCTGCAGCTGGCCCAGGAGGGCAAACTGCGCCTCGACGACCCGGTGTCGAAGTACGTGACCGGCGTTCCGGGTGGGGACACGATCACCATCGCGCAGCTGCTCCAGATGCGCACCGGCCTGTACAACTTCACCAACTCACAGATCATCGCCGACAGCCTGGACAACGACCCGGCCCGCGCCTGGCGGCCGCAGGAACTGCTGGACATCGCCTTCGCCCAACCGGTCAACTTCGCGCCGGGGGCCGAGTTCGAATACAGCAACACCAATTACGTACTGCTCGGCATGATCATCGAAAAGGTCGACGGCCGGTCGCTGGCCGATTCGATGCAGGCGCGGCTGTTCGGTCCGCTGGGCATGACGAACACCGAATTCCCGGCCGCCGCGGACAACACCCTCCCCGAGCCGTTCGCGCACGGTTACCTGTACGGCAGCTCGTCGGTCGCGCTGTTCGGTGAGCCCGAATACACCCCCGAGCAGATCGCTGCGGCCCATGACGGCACCTGGCAGCCCACCGACTACACCGGCGTCAACCACTCGTTCGCCTTCGCCGCCGGCGGGGTCGTCTCCACCGCACACGATCTCGCGACCTGGATGGACGCGCTGGTCGGGGGCAAGGTGCTCGAGCCCGAATACCAACAACTGTGGGCGGCCAGCCCGCAGGTGGAGCACCCGGACAACCCCGCCGGCCAGTGGTACGGCTACGGCATCACTCAGCAGAAGGTCGGCGACATCACCCTGACCTTCCACGGAGGGGAGACCGCCGGCTACAACTCGTTCATGGGCGTCGACGCGGCCAACGACATGACGCTCGTGATCTGGACGAATCAGCCCGATAACGTCGACACCATGCGCCAGACTGCCAATTCGCTCATGGTCAAGGTCCTGGACCTGATCTATGTCGATCCGCCGAGCGCCGCCGTCGCGAGCCCGCCGGCACCGTCGGCGGCGCAGACCGCTGCCTTCGAGCAAACCAGCTGCCCCACGCCCAATCTCCCGGGTCTGCCGGCGTTGGACTTCCCGTCGACCATGACCTGCGGGTACCTGGCTGTGCCGGAGAACCGGACCCGGCCGGGCGGCCGTACGATCAAGATATTCGTCGCCCGCGCCCCGGCCGTCGCGACCGGTCCGGCCGCCGATCCGCTGGTGGTGCTGGTCGGCGGACCGGGCGGCGCCGGGTCGATCAGCTACGCGGCGATGACCAGGCACGGGGTGAACGCCGACCGGGACGTGTACTTCGTCGACCAGCGCGGCACCTACCACTCCGATCCGCTGCTCAATTGCCCGGAGTACGACACCGTCGCCAACGGGTTGGCGAGCATTCCATTCTCGTCCGACGCGGCCACCCTGCAGGATCTCGCGGCGGTGCAGACCTGCCACGATCGCTGGGACGCTGCCGGTGTTGACCTGTCTGCCTACAACACCGCCGAGAACGCTGCCGACATCGCCGATCTCCGGGTCGCCCTGGGCATCGAGGCATGGGACGTGTACGGCGTCTCCTACGGCAGCAAGCTCGCCGCGGTGTTGCTCCGGGACCATCCCGAGGGGATCCGTAGTGTGGTGCTCGATTCGGTGTCGCCGCCGAACTTCAACATCGTCGAGAACTGGTGGTCGGCCCCGGCCGGTTCGTTCCACGGGATCTTCGCCGCCTGCGCGGCGCAACCGGCCTGCGCGGCCGCGTATCCGAACCTGGAGGATGACTTCTACGGCACGGTCAACCGGCTCACCTCCTCGCCGGTGGTCGTCGAGACCACCGGCCCGGACGGCGACCCGCTGTCGCTGACCATCGACGGCTACGTTCTCGCGTACGCGGTGATCATGACCACCGAGCGGCACGACGCCGCCGGTCTGCCCAAGATGATCGCCGACGCCGCGGCCGGCCGGTACGAGGACGTGGCTGCCGCCACCGTCGAGTTCATGACGCCGCCATCGGTCGTGGGGGTGGCCGGCTACGGCCTCGCGTTCGGTGTGTTCTGTGCCGAATCCGCCGATCTCACCACCGAGGCGGCGACGCTGGCCCACGCGAAGTCGGTGCTGCCGCAGTTCCCCGACCAGGTGCTCAAGATCCAGCCGAAGCAGGGCCGGCTGTTCACCGAGTGCCCGGCGTGGGACGTACCGCTGGCCGCGGCGTCGATGATGGACCCGGTGGTCAGCGACGTGCCCGTGCTGATCATGGAGGGTGACTTCGACGCCGCCACCGCGCCGGAGTGGGTCGACCTCGTCACCCCCGGGTTGAGCAGGTCCCAGGTCGTGCACTTCCCGTTCACCGGGCATTCGACGCTCGACAAGTCCGAATGCGCGCGGAATGTCATGAACGCCTTCCTGACCGACCCGACGAAGCCCGTCGATTCGTCCTGCACGGCGTCCATCCAACTGACCTTCACCACGAACTGAGGCGTCGGTGGTTCGCTGATCAAACCCGCGCCGGAATGCGCATACCGCCGGTGTAGACCTGGCTTTGATCAGCGAACCAGCCGCCGGGCCAAGACCGCGCGGACGGGCTCAGCCGGTGCCGTCGATCGGCTCGGCCGTCCCGGCCAGCCACTCCTGCACGGCGTCGTTGTGCTGACCCAGCAGCGGGGGGGCGGTGTGCTCCCGGTGCCACTCGGCGCCTGCCCCGTCGAAGAACCGCAGCGGCGGTCCGGGCAGCTGGAGCGACCCGAGCGTCGGATGCTCGACGTCGATCAGCAGGCCCTGCGACTGGGTCTGGTCCCACTCGTAGACCTGCTCGAGGTTCTTCACCTCGCCGCTGGGCACGCCGACCTCGGACAGCTTGGCCAGCAGGTCGGCCGACCGGTATTCCGCGAACGCCCGGTCGACGGCCGCGCGCACGGCCGGGCCGTTGCGGACCCGATCGGCGTTGGTGGCGAAGTCCGGCGCATCCACCGGCAGGCCGAAGGCCGGCGCGAAACGCTGCCAGAGCCCCTCGGAGCCGACCGCGATCTGCACGGTGCCGTCGGCGGAATGGAACAGGCCGTAGGGGCAGATCGACGGGTGGTGCGGACCTTCCGCCTTCGGCACCTGACCGGCCACCGTCCAGCGGGTGCCCTGGAAGGCGTGCACGCCGACCATGCCGGCCAGTAGGGACGTGCGGACCAGGCCGCCGAGCCCGGTCCGCGCCCGCTCGGTGAGCTTGGCGACCACCCCGAAGGCGCCGTACATGCCGGCCAACAGGTCGGCGATGGGCACCCCGGCCTTGGTCGGGGTCTGCGGGTCCGGCCCGGTCATCGACATGAGACCACCCTCGCCCTGGGCGATCTGGTCGTACCCGGCGCGGCCGCCCTGCGGGCCGTCGTGCCCGAACCCGGAGATGGACAGCACCACCAGGCCGGGGTTGAGCTCGGTCAGCCGATCGAGCGGGAACCCGAGCCGGTCCAGCACACCGGGCCGGAAGTTCTCCAGCAGGACATCGGCGCGGACGACCAATTCGGTCAGGGCCTCCCGGCCGGCCGGGCTCTTCAGATCGAGGGTGATCGACTCCTTGTTCCGGTTGCAGGACAGAAAGTAGGTCGAAATCCCCTCGGCGGAAGAAGTTTCAGTCGTCAGCCCGGCGGTGCTGCCCGGGCCGGTGCGGGCCACGAACGGCGGCCCCCAGCCGCGGGTGTCGTCGCCGCCGCCCGGGGTCTCCACCTTGATCACCCGCGCACCGAGGTCGGCCAGCATCATCGCGGCGTGCGGGCCCGCCAGGGCCCGGGTGAGGTCGACGACGACGATGTCGGACAGGGGTCCACCGTTCACAGTCACACTCCAAACATCCTGTTGATCATGGGCTTCCGGCCGTATTGACGCCGCCAGAACGGCCGGAACACCATGATCAACTCCAAGGGGGAGGGGGTCAGCCGAGCTTGACGTTGATCTGCTTGATCTGGGTGAACGACTCCAGCGCCCCCTCGATGGAGAACTCGCGCCCGATGCCGCTGGTCTTGTAGCCCCCGTAGGACTGGCCGATGACCTGCCCGCCGCCCTGGTTGACCTGGACCCAACCCGATTCCACCCGGTGTGCGGTGTCCAGCGCGTCGGTCAGGTTGTTCGTCCAGATGTAGGCACCCAGACCGTAGTGCGAGTCGTTGGCCATCCGGATCACGTCGTCCCGGTCCCGCCACGGGATGGCGACCAGCACCGGCCCGAAGATCTCCTCCTGGGCCACCCGCCAGTCGTTCGCGACCGACCCGAGAATGGTCGGCCCGGTGTAGAAGCCGTCCAACCCGGCGAAATCCATCGTCGTGCCGTCCAGCGCGACGTCCACCCCGGCCTGCGCCTTGCCGTTCTCGATGTAGCCGAGCACCGATTCGTACTGCTTGGCGTTGATGATCGAGCCCATGTCCGACGCCTCGTCCAGCGGATCGCCGACCTTCAACGCGGAGACCTTCGCCACCAGCGCGGAGAGGAAGGTGTCGTAGACGTCGGCGTGCACGAACAGCCGTGACCCGGCGGTGCAGGACTGGCCCTGCCGGGTGAACCGCATGGCCTGCAGCACGCCGGCTGCGGTCCGGTCGATGGTCTCGGGGGAGGCGGCGTCGGGGAAAACGATGTTCGGGCTCTTCCCGCCGAGCTCCAAAGAGACGTGGGCGAGCCGCTTTCCGGCGGTCTGCGCGACATGCCGGCCGATCCCGGTCGAGCCGGTGAACGACACCTTGTCCACGTCCGGATGCACCAGCAGCCGCTCGCCGACGACCCCACCCCGACCGGTGATCACGTTCAGCACACCCGGCGGCAGGAACTCGGAGGCGATCTGCGCCATCAACAGGATGGTCAGCGGCGCGTCCTCGGCGGTCTTGAGGACCAGGGTGTTGCCCGCGGCGAGCGCGGCCGGTGTCTTCATCCCGGCGATCATCAGCGGCGAGTTCCACGGCAGGATCCCGGCCACCACGCCGAGCGGCTCGCGGCGGGTGTATTGCAGCTGGTCGTCGCCGGCCGGAAGCACGGTGCCCTTGAACTCGCCGGCGACCCCACCGAAGTAGCGGAACAGGGTGACCAGGGTCTGTGACTCCGGCCGGGCCTGGGTGCGCAGCGCGTTGCCGGTGTCGGCCGCGGTCAGCACGGACAGTTCCTCGGCCCGGTCCTCCAGGGCGTCGGCGATCTTCAGGATGATCTTCTGCCGGTCCTTGAAATGCAGGGCCCGCCAGGCCGGGAACGCGGCCCGGGCCGCGCGGACGGCGCGGTCGGCGTCCTCGGCCGAGCCTTCGGGTACCCGGGCGAGGACGGTGCTGCGACGTCCGGGCGACACCACGTCGGTCCACACTCCGTCGACGCCGGCGACCCATTCACCCCCGATCAGCATCGGCCGGTCGGGAGCGCCGGTCAGCGTCGTCGTCACGACAATCCTCCATCTCACGCGCCCGGACCCGGGCGCTGCTCAATTCTCGGCCCGGCTCCGCGCTGACCGCCGGGTCGGCCGGAGGGGTCACGCCCGGGGGTCGGACGGCCGGGTTCAGTGCTCGACGAGGGTGACCTCGAAGGAGTATTGGCTGGCCCGGTAGGCGTGCCGGCCCCATTCGACGGCCCGCCCGGAATCGTCGTGGGCGGCCCGTTCCATGGTCAGCACCGGGCTGCCCCGCTTTTCGCCCAACAGCGTGCACTCTTCGGGCGTTCCCGTTCGGGCGCCGATCCGCTGCTTGGCCACCCGGATGTTCACGCCTTTGGACCGCATCAACTGGTAGAGCCCGCGGCCGGCCAGGTCCATCTCACCGATGGCGATCAGGTCCTCGGGCAGGTAGTTCTCCATGATGGCCAGCGGCTCGTTCTGGGCATAGCGGAGCCGCCGCAGGTGCAGGACCGGCGTCCCGGGTTGGACGGCCAGCATCGCGGCGGCCTCGTCGGGGGCGTCGACCACCTCGTTGGCCAGCACATCGGTCCGCGGGGCCTGATGATGACCGGCCAGGTCGTCGAACAGGCTGGTCAGCTCGACCGGCCGGCTGATCTGGCCGTGCACCACCTGGGTGCCGACACCGCGCTTGCGGACCAGTAGCCCCTTGTCGACCAGTTCCTGTATGGCGCGCCGCATGGTGGGGCGGGACAATCCGAACTGCTCGGCCAGGCTGATCTCGTTGTCCAGCCGATCGCCCGGGGACAGCTGACCGTCGTTGATCGCGTGCTCGATCTGCTGGGCGACCTGGTAGTACAGCGGCACCGGGCTGGACCGGTCGAGGTCGACTGTGAGCGCGGACATCGGCCCTCCCCGGTTCTCGTCGCCGTAGTCTAGTGCACGTCAGCCCGACATGAATATGACTATATGTCCTATCAAAGTCTTGACACCAGTCCCTCGACGGTCCACAGTCTGTGATGTCAGGCGACGCGGCCATGTTCCACCGATCGGACCCGCGTGACCACCGCAGCAGCCGACGCGCGTCAGGATGGAAGGGACTCCGAGCAGTGGCCCAGCATTTCGAGGTGTTGACCATGGGACGGGTCGGGGTCGACCTGTATCCCCTCCAGGACAACGTCGGACTGGAAGACGTGGAGACGTTCAGCAAGACGGTCGGCGGCAGCGCCGGCAACGTGGCGATCGCCGCGGCCAAGCACGGACGCAGGGCCGCACTGATCTCCCGGACCGGCCCGGATGCGTTCGGCCGGTTCGTGCATCAGGCGCTGCGGCAGCTGAACGTGGACGACGTGTTCATCACGGACGTGCCGGACCTGCTGACGCCGGTGACGTTCTGCGAGAACTACCCGCCGGACCATTTCCCGCTCTACTTCTACCGGCTGCCGATCGCGCCGGACCTGGTGATCAACCCCGACGAGCTCGACCTGGCGGCCATCGCCGACGCTGACATCTTCTGGACCACGGTGACCGGCCTGTCCCGCGAGCCGAGCCGGTCGGCCCACCACGCCGCCTGGGCGGCCCGGGCCCGCCGGCCACTGACCATCCTGGACCTGGACTACCGCGAGGTGTTCTGGGGAGACCGGGCGACCGCGTCGGCCGAGGTGGCCAGGGCGTTGCCGCACGTCACGGTGGCGATCGGCAACAAGGAGGAGTGCGAGGTCGCCGTCGGCGAAACCGAACCCCTGCGCGCCGCCCGGGCGCTGCTGGACGCGGGGGTCGAGCTGGCCATCGTCAAGCAGGGCCCCAAGGGCGTGCTCGGTATGACCCACGACGAGATCGTCGAGGTGCCGCCGACCCCGATCACCCCGGTGAACGGCCTGGGCGCGGGTGACAGCTTCGGCGGCGCGGTCTGCCATGGCCTGCTGTCCGGCTGGGACCTGGAGACGATCCTGCGCTTCGGCAATGCCGCCGGCGCCATCGTGGCGTCGCGGCGGGAGTGCTCGACGGCCATGCCGACCACCGCCGAAGTGCAGGCCATCATCGCGGAGGCTTCACATGTTTGAGTCGACAACGCTTCTGCCGAAGGAGGTGTCAGGGGTGTCCAACGCCGAGCGGTACCGTGCGCTGACCGATATCCGGGTGCAGGACCCCGGGGCGATCCGGCGCGCCGCAGACGCCCGGACCAGGCGCGGCCTGGCCGCCGGGGACGGCCGGCTGATGATCATCGCCTGTGATCATCCGGCCCGCGGCGCCAACGGCGTCGGCAACCGGCCGCTGGCCATGGGCAACCGGATCCAGCTGCTGGAACGACTCGAGACCGCTTTGTCCCGGCCCGGTGTCGACGGGTTGCTGGCCAGCCCGGACATCCTCGAGGACCTGCTGCTGCTCGGCGCTCTCGAGGGAAAGGTCGTGTTCGGCTCGATGAACCGCGGCGGCCTGCAGGGCGCCGCTTTCGAGCTGGACGACCGGTTCACCGGGTACGACGCCCGTGGCATCGCCGACATGGGACTCAACGGGGGCAAGACGCTGACCCGCATCGCGCTGGACGACCCGGGCACGGCCCGGACCATGGAGTCCACCGCTCATGCCGTCAACGAGCTGGCCGACCGCGGGTTGGTCGCCATGGTCGAGCCGTTCTGGTCGTCCCGGGCGGATGGCAAGGTCCGCAACGACCTGTCCGCCGACGCGGTCATCAAGTCCGTCGGGGTCTGCAGTGCCCTGGGCCGGACCTCGGCCTACACCTGGATGAAGCTGCCCGTGGTGCCGGAGATGGACCGGGTGATGGAGTCCACCGTGCTGCCCACCCTGCTGCTTGGTGGCGACCCGGACACCAGCCCGGAGGAGACCTACGCGTCCTGGCGCGCGGCCCTGGCCCTGCCGTCGGTGCGTGGTCTGGTCGTCGGCCGGACGCTGCTGTACCCGGCCGACGACGACGTCGCAGCCGCCGTCGACACCGCCGCGTCGATGGTCCGGTGACGGGCATGGTCGAGGACAAGGACGGTCTCTACCTGCCGGCCGGCTCCACGGCGGAGGGCGACTGGGACCTGGTGATCACCCCGGAGAGCGCCGGCTGGGGCTACTCGAGCCTGCGGGTGATCACCCTGCGCCCGGGTCAGCGCGTCGAGTTCGCTACCGGGCAGAGCGAGTGGATCGTGCTGCCGCTGACCGCCGGGGTCGACGTCACCCTGGGCGAGCAGACCGTCGGACTGGCCGGCCGGGACGGCGTGTTCGCCGCCGTCACCGACACCGCCTACCTGCCCATCGATTCCACCGTCACGCTGACCGGCACCCGGGCGGGTGAGATCGCCCTCTGCGGCGCCCGGGCCGACCGCGCGTTGCCGTTCCGGTACCAGCCGGCGTCCGGCGTGGACGTGACCCTGCGCGGCAGTGGCTCACACACCCGGCAGGTCAACAACTTCGGCATGGGCGCCGGCCTGGAGTGCGTCAACCTGCTGGCGACCGAGGTGCTGACCCCGGCGTCCAACTGGTCGTCCTACCCGCCGCACAAGCACGACGAGGCCGGCGGGATCGACGGGTCGGAGACCGAGCTGGAGGAGATCTACTACTTCCGCTTCGCCTCGGCCGCCCCCGATTCCGCGATGTCGGCCCGGCGGGCGAAACCCATTGGTTATCAGCGGATCTACGGCAGCGCCGACCGGCCCATCGAGTTGCTCGAGGAGGTCACCGAGCGGGACACGGTGCTGGTGCCGCACGGCTGGCACGGCCCGTCGATCGCCGCGCCGTCGCACCACATGTACTACCTGAACGTGATGGCCGGCCCCGGCGCCGAGCGCGCCTGGGGCATCAGCGACGACCCGAACCACGGCTGGGTCCGCGCCACCTGGGCGGACCGGCCGACCGATCCCCGATTGCCCTTCTACACGGCTCCCGAGCAGGAAGCAGGAGACACCCGGTGACCAGCGCAGCAACGTCGCACGCGGGACAGACCGTCCGACTGACCGTCGGGCAGGCGGTCGTGAGGTTCCTGGGCAACCAGTACAGCGAGCGGGACGGTGTGCGGCACAAGCTGTTCGCCGGCTGCTTCGGCATCTTCGGGCACGGCAACGTGGCCGGGCTGGGGCAGGCCCTGCTGCAGGCCGAACTCGAGGAGCCGGACCTGCTGCCGTACCACCAGGGCCGCAACGAGCAGGCGATGGTGCACATCGCGGTCGGGTACGCCCGGCAGAAGGACCGGTTGGAGACCTTCGCGGTGACCGCGTCGGTCGGCCCCGGCTCGTCGAACATGCTGACCGGCGCCGCATTGGCCACCATCAACCGGCTGCCGGTGCTGCTGCTGGCCAGCGACATCTTCGCCACCCGGGTCGCCTCGCCGGTGCTGCAGGAGCTGGAACAGCCGTTCGGGTACGACGTGTCGGTCAACGACGCGTTCCGGCCGCTGAGCAGGTTCTTCGACCGGGTGTGGCGGCCCGAGCAGCTGCCCGCCGCGCTGCTGGGGGCGATGCGGGTGCTGACCGACCCGGTCGACACCGGCGCCGTGACGCTGGCGCTGCCGGAGGACGTGCAGGCCGAGGCGTGGGACTGGCCGGTCGAGCTGTTCGCCGAACGGGTGTGGCGGATCGGTCGCCCGGTGCCCGAGCCCGAGGTGATCGCACGGGCCGCCGAGATCATCCGAGGGGCCACGGCGCCGCTGATCGTGTCCGGCGGCGGCGTCACCTACGCCGAGGCCAACGAGGAGCTGCGGGCATTCGTGGAGGCCACCGGCATCCCGATCAGCGAGACCCAGGCCGGCAAGGGTTCGTTGCCGTTCGACCACCCGCTCAATCTCGGCGCGATCGGCGCGACCGGCTCGCCGGCGGCGAACCACTTCGCCCGGCGGGCCGACGTGGTGATCGGGATCGGCACCCGCTACAGCGACTTCACCACCGCGTCGAAGACGATCTGGCAGCACCCGGACGTGCAGTTCGTCAACATCAATGTCGCCGGGTTGGACGCGTTCAAGCTGGCCGGGTACCCGGTGGTGGCCGACGCGAAGCGGGCGCTGCCCGCGCTGGCCACCGCGCTGGACGGCTACTCGACCGGCGCCGACTTCCGCGCCGAGGTGGCCGCCCGGGCCAAGGCCTGGGACGCCGAGGTCGTCGCCTCGCACCATAGCGGCTACGGCGACGGCCATGAATTCCTTTCCCAGGCCGAGGTTCTCGGCGCGGTCGAGGGCGTCATGGCGCCCACCGACGTGGTCGTGTGCGCGGCCGGTTCGCTACCCGGTGACCTGCACGGCATGTGGCGGACCCGGGACCGCAAGGGCTACCACGTCGAGTACGGCTACTCGTGCATGGGCTACGAGATCCCCGGCGCGATCGGGGTCCGGCTGGCCGCACCGGACCGGGACGTGTTCGTCACCGTCGGCGACGGCTCCTACCTGATGATGCCGACCGAGCTGGTGACCGCGGTGCAGGAGGGCATCAAGATCATCGTGGTGCTGCTGCAGAACCACGGGTACGCCTCCATCGGCGCGCTGGCCCAGTCCCTGGGGGTGCAGCGGTTCGGCACGAAGTACCGGTACCGCAACGCCGAGTCCGGCCGGCTGGACGGCGGCAAGCTGCCCGTCGACCTGGCCCTGAACGCGGAATCCATGGGCATCACCGTGTACCGGTGCAAGACGCTGGCCGAGCTGAAGAACGCCCTCGCGGCGGCCAAGGCCGGCGACGAACCGTGTCTGGTGCACGTGGACACCGACCTGGAGTTCGAGTCGCCCAAGGGCGACGGCTGGTGGGACGTGCCGGTGGCGCAGGTCTCCACTCTGGACTCCACCCAGGACGCCCGCACCCGCTACGAGAAGTTCCGCGCCGACCAGAAGCCCTACCTGTAAGCGCAGCTCGGGGCGCACCTTTCCCGCGCGGATCATCTACGCAGGCGCGGATCAACTCGCATCGAATGTGACAGCAGAGCAGCAAGTCAACGACTTCATCCGCGCATCCGTAGTTGATCCGCGCGGCAGACCCGGAGGGAAGTAGCGCACAGATGACGACCATCACCGATCCCGAGGCCACCCCGGCCGTCGAGGAGAACCTGGCCGCCACCGGCGGCCTGGTGTTGCATTGGAAGGACGGCGCCCCATTCGCGGGTGAGTCGACCCGGACCGGCGAGGTGTTCGACCCGGCGACCGGCCAGGTGAGCCGGCGGGTCGTGTTTGCGTCCCGGGGTGACGCAGACGCGGTGATCGCTTCGGCCGCGGCGGCGTTCCCGGGGTGGCGGGACACCTCGCTGGCCCGCCGCACCCAGGTTCTGTTCCGGTTCCGGGAACTGCTCAACGCCCGCAAGCACGAGGCCGCCGCGATCATCACCAGCGAGCACGGCAAGGTGCTGTCCGACGCGTTGGGCGAGATCACCCGCGGTCAGGAAATCGTCGAACTGGCCTGCGGCCTGGCCCACCTGCTCAAAGGCAGCATGACCGAGAACGCCTCGACCAAGGTCGACGTCTCGTCCATCCGCCAACCCCTGGGGGTGGTCGGGATCATCTCCCCGTTCAACTTCCCCGCGATGGTGCCGATGTGGTTCTTCCCCATCGCGATCGCCGCCGGCAACGCCGTGGTCCTCAAACCCAGCGAGAAGGACCCGTCGACCGCGAACTGGCTCGCCGACCTGTGGAAGGAAGCAGGCCTGCCCGACGGCGTGTTCAACGTCCTGCACGGCGACAAGACCGCCGTCGACGCGCTTTTGGAACACCCCGACGTCAAGGCCATCAGCTTCGTCGGGTCTACCCCGATCGCCCGGTACGTGTACGCCACCGGCACCGCGAACGGCAAACGCGTCCAGGCCCTCGGCGGGGCCAAGAACCACATGCTGGTGCTGCCCGACGCCGACCTGGACCTGGCCGCCGACGCCGCCGTCAATGGCGGCTTCGGTTCCGCCGGCGAACGGTGCATGGCGATCAGCGCCCTGCTCGCCGTCGACACGATCGCCGACGACCTCATCGGCAAGATCAAAGAACGGATCGCCACCCTGCGCACCGGCGACGGCCGCCGCGGCACCGACATGGGACCCCTGGTCACCGGGGCGCACCGGGACAAGGTCGCCGGCTACGTCCAAGCCGGCGTCGACCAAGGCGCCGAACTCGTCGTCGACGGCCGGACCAGCAACCCCGAGCAGCACTTCGACGGCGACCCCCACGGATACTGGCTCGGCCCGACCCTGTTCGACCACGTGACCCCCGACATGAGCATCTACACCGACGAGATCTTCGGACCCGTCCTGAGCGTGCTGCGCGTCGACGGCTACAGCCAGGGCCTGGACCTGATCAACAGCAACCCGTACGGCAACGGCGTCGCGATCTTCACCAACGACGGTGGCGCCGCGCGCCGCTTCCAGAACGAAGTCCAGGTCGGCATGGTCGGCATCAACGTGCCCGTCCCCGTCCCCGTCGGCTACTACAGCTTCGGCGGCTGGAAGGCATCCCTGTTCGGTGACACCCACGCCCACGGTACCGAGGGCTTCCACTTCTACACCCGCGGCAAAGTCATCACCACCCGCTGGCTCGACCCCAGCCACGGCGGCCTCAACCTCGGCTTCCCGCAGAACGACTGACTCCGACCGGCCGCTCCGCGGCATTCCACCGGAGCGGCGCCCAGGCGTGTCGCCTCGACCTCGAGGCGGCCCGTCCGGGGTCAACCCGCGGGTCGACACGGTCCGAGACGCGCGTCCGGGCCGCGTCGATGCATGGACGCACAGATACTCACTGTGGCGACGATCCGCCGTTCAGCGACTCTGGTCACCGGTCGGTCAGGACGTCAGGATGTCAGAACAAAGTGTTGACTTTTGAGGGGGCGAGGGCCACGCTAAACACACCTCGAACGGAGCGGTTCGAAACGGAGGACCGGGGTGCGCCAAGGCCAGGAGCCACCGTGAACGCCGGGCAGGTGACCACCCCCACGGAGGGTCGGACCCGGTATGGCGCGGCGCCTGCGCTCGCCGTGGGCCCACCGGACGTCCGCCCGATCGGACCATTCGCATCGCGTGCCGCTCCCCACCCGGATCCTCGGCCATGCCTCATGGCATCCATCACCTCCCCAACGGGACATGACGTCCCGCAACGAAAGGACCCGAATCGATGACGATTCGCACCAAGGCGCTCGGGCTGACCGCGGTCGCGGTGCTCGCCGCGGTCGCGCTGAGCGCCTGTAGCGCCACCGGCGGGAAGCGCGCGGCCGATGCAGCTGCGGCCTCCGTGGCCGAGGCGGCCGGGGGTGGGGCGACCGCCGACACGCCACGGCTGACCATCGCGATGGTGACTCACCAGGGCCCCGGTGACTCGTTCTGGGACAAGGTTCAGGCGGGCGCCATCGTTGCCGCGGCCAAGGACAACATCGACCTGAAGTACTCCGCCGATCCGACGGCTCCCGGTCAGGCCACGCTCGTCCAGAACGCCATCGACAGCAAGGTGGACGGGATCGCCACCACGTTCCGGAATCCGGACGCGATGGAGGGGGTCATGCAGAACGCCGTCGCCGCCGGCATTCCGGTGGTCGGCCTCAACGCGGGCATCGACCAGTACAAGCAGCTCGGCGCCATCATGTACTTCGGTTCCGACGAGACGGTCGCCGGCGAAGCGGTCGGCAAGCGAATCTCCGATGCCGGTGGCAAGCACCCGCTGTGCGTGATCCAGGAGCAGGGCTCGGTGTCACTGGAGGCCCGGTGCGCGGGCGTCAAGACCAACGCCCCCGGGACGGAGAACATCCAGGTGGACGGGACGGACCCGACCTCGGTGACGACGACCATCGGCGCGAAGCTGCAGCAGGACCCGTCCATCGACTACGTGGTGGCGTTGGGTGCGTCCTACGCGCTCAATGCGCAGCAGGCGATCGCCGATGCCGGCAGCTCGGCCAAGCTCGCCACTTTCGACCTGAACGCCGACGTGGCCAAGCAGATCCAGGACGGCAAGATCGAGTTCTCGGTCGATCAGCAACCCTGGTTGCAGGGTTACATGGCGGTCGACTCCCTGTGGTTCTACCTGACCAACAAGAACGATCTCGGGGGTGGCCTGCCCGTGCTGACCGGGCCGTCCTTCGTGGACAGCAAGAACATCGAGGACATCATCAAGTTCGCCGCCAACAACACCCGTTGATCGTGTGCCCGGACAGCCTGCGAGCTGTCCCGTGGACTGGAAGACAAGCCAGGGAGTACACCATGAGCCAATCTCTGAGCAAGACCCCGGCAACGCCGCCGGGTGCGTCGGGGTCGGCCCCCCCGCCGCGGAAGGCGTCGCAAGCACTGACGACCCGGTTGCTGGCGCGACCGGAGATCGGCGCGCTGATCGCCGCCGTTGTGATCTACCTCTTCTTCTTCGCGGTGGCGCCGGCCTTCCGGTCGCCCGAGGCGTTCGCGACGATCCTCTATGCGTCCTCGTTGATCGGAATCGTCGCCGTCGCGGTCGGCCTGCTGATGATCGGCGGGGAGTTCGACCTCTCCGCCGGCGTCGCCGTGGTGACGTACGCGCTGACGGCGGCAATGCTGTGCTACCAGTTCAACCTGAACCTGTGGGTCGGGGTGGCCCTGGCGCTGGCCCTGTCGATGTGTGTCGGATTCATCAACGGGTTTCTGGTCGTCCGGACCGGGATTCCGTCGTTCCTGATCACCCTGGGCACGTTCTTCGTCCTGCAGGGGGTGAACCTGGGCGTGACGAAGCTGGTGACCGGTGCGGTGGCGACCCAGAATGTCTCCGACATGGAGGGTTTCAGCTCCGCCAAGGCGCTCTTCTCCTCCTCGTTCACCGTCTTCGGGGTCGACGTCAAGATCACCGTCATCTGGTGGATCCTGTTCACCCTGGTGGCCACCTGGACCCTGAACCGGACCCGGATCGGCAACTGGATCTACGCGGTGGGCGGCAACGCGGCGAGCGCCCGTGCCGTCGGTGTGCCGGTGAACCGGGTGAAGATCGGCCTGTTCATGGGGGTCGGCTTCCTCGCGTGGTTCTCCGGGATGAATCAGCTGTTCGCGTTCAACACCATCCAGGCCGGCGGCGGGGTCGGGCAGGAGTTCCTGTACATCATCGCGGCCGTCGTCGGCGGCACCCTGCTGACCGGCGGCTACGGCTCGGCGGTGGGCACGGCGCTCGGTGCCTTCATCTTCGGCATGACCCAGCAGGGGATCGTGTTCGCAGGTTGGGATCCCAACTGGTTCAAGGCATTCCTGGGCGTCATGCTGTTGCTCGCGGTCGCCGTGAACCTCGCGGTCAAGAAGTACGCCACCACGCGGAAAGCATAGGGAGACCGACCAGTCATGACCGATACGTTGAGCGAGCATGCGGACCCGACCCTGCACAAGGGGGAACCGCTGATTGAAATGTCCCAGGTCGGAAAGGCATACGGGGCGATCCGGGCGCTGTCCGGCATCAACCTGTCGGTGTCGGCCGGCGAGGTGACCTGCGTGCTGGGTGACAACGGCGCCGGGAAGTCCACGCTGATCAAGATCATGTCCGGCCTGCACCCGCACACCGAAGGCACTTTGAAGGTTGACGGGCGGGAGGTGCACTTCGGCTCACCGCGGGAATCGTTGGACCACGGCATCGCGACCGTCTATCAGGACCTGGCGGTCGTCGGGCTGATGGAGGTCTGGCGGAACTTCTTTCTCGGCTCGGAACTTCGGGCCGGGAACTGGCCGCTGGCCCCCCTGAAGATCAAGGAAATGCGGGAGATCGCCGACACCGAACTGCGCAAGATGGGCATCGTCGTCAAGGACATCAACCAGCCGATCGGCACGCTGTCCGGTGGGCAGCGCCAGTGTGTGGCGATCGCCCGGGCGGTGTACTTCGGTGCCCGGGTGCTGATCCTGGACGAGCCGACCGCGGCGCTGGGCGTCAAGCAGTCCGGTGTGGTGCTCAAGTACACCGCGGCCGCCCGGGACGCCGGCCTGGGGGTTGTGTTCATCACCCACAACCCGCACCACGCCTACCTGGTCGGGAACCACTTCATCATCCTCAAGCTCGGCAAATGCGTGCTCGACAAGCACCGCAACGAGGTCACCCTCGAGGAACTCACCGCCGAAATGGCCGGCGGCCGCGAACTCGCCGAACTATCGCATGAGCTCCAGTCCACCCAGCGCTGAACAATCAGTGTCGATCGTGGGTGAAAAGCCGTCAGCGACGCCTCACCACGGCCGTCGGCCCTATGATCAACTCCATTTCGTGCGAGAGGAAACTTCCCTGTGACAGTGAATGTCGGGGTGATCGGTGTCGGCATGATCGGCAAGGACCACATCCGCAGACTTACCACCGTGCTCGCCGGCGCCGCCGTCACCGGAGTGACGGACGTCAACCTCGACGCGGCCCAACAGGTCGCGGACGGAGTTCCCGGCGGCGCGAACGTGCACTCCAACGGCCAGGAACTGATCGACGACGACGCAGTCGACGCGGTCGTGGTCTGCTCCTGGGGGCCGACCCACGAGGAGTACGTGCTGGCCGCGATCGAGGCCGGCAAGCCGGTGTTCTGCGAGAAGCCGCTGGCCACCACCCAGCAGGCCTGCCGCCGCATCATCGATGCCGAGGTCGCCTTCGGCCGGCGGTTGGTCCAGGTCGGTTACATGCGCCGATACGACGCCGCCTACCGGGCCCTGAAGGGGGTCGTCGACTCCGGCGACATCGGGACGCCGACCATGCTGCACTCGACCCACCGTAATCCGAGCGTGCCCGGCCACTACACCCGGGAGATGGCCATCACCGACACCGCGGTGCACGATATCGACGTGGCCCGGTGGCTTCTCGCCGACGAAGTGGTCGGCGTTCGAGTGCTCAAGCCGCGCAAGAACAGTCTCGGCGGCGAGCTGGAGGACCCGCTGTTCATCCTGCTGGAGATGGCCGGCGGTGCGCTGGTCGACATCGAGACCAACGTGAACATCCGCTACGGCTACGACATCCGCGGCGAGGTGGTCGGCGAGACCGGCACCGCTTCGCTGGGCTCGGGCGGGCCGATCAGCGTGCGCCGGAACAACCTGGTGTCCGATCGGGTGCCGGAGGACTGGCGGGAGCGGTTCATCGGCGCCTACGACGTCGAGTTCCAGGAGTGGATCGACGCCGTAGGGTCCGGTGGCACCTTCGGGCCCAGCAGCTGGGACGGCTACGCGGCCGCGGTGGTGTCGGACGCGGCCGTCGAGGCGCTGCACTCCGGCGAGCGGGTGGCGGTCGAGCTGGGCGAGAAGCCGGCGTTGTACTCCTGAACGGATCGATTCGCCGGCGCCGGCTGGGAGCGACCGTGGTGGGGATGCTGCTGGCCGGCGTTCTCGTGTCCTGCGGGACCTCCGATCCGGATGCTCGTGGATACCTCTTGCCCTGGTCGGGTGGCCGGTCGTACCAGGTGGTGCAGGGTCCGTTGGTGGTCGACCCGCTCGGAACCTGCAGTTCGGGATGCGGCAGCCACCGGGACAAGGACGGGCAGCACGCCTGGGATTTCGATCTGCCGGAGGGCACTCCGGTGCTGGCGGCGCGGGCCGGCGCGGTCGGTCTGGTCGCCGGCAGTTGGCCCGCCGACCATTGCGGCGGGCTCGCTCCGGCCGCCGATCGGCCGCCCGGGTACCTGGTGAACGAGAACATGGGGAATCAAGCCAATCTCGTGCGGATCGACCACGGCGACGGCACCTCGGCGCTCTACCTGCATCTGAGCGCGGTCGACCCGGCCATCGAGGCGAAGGCCAAGACCAACCAGCCGGTCGCGCGGGGCGAGATGCTCGGGCTCTCGGGCAAGACCGGGCTCACCGGGTGCGTGCCGCACCTGCACTTCCAGGTCGAGCAGACCGTGCGCGCCGACTGGTACACGACGTCGCTGCCCATCTCGTTCAGCGATCCGGACGTGCTCGCCCAGAATGCGGACGGCGTGCCGGCCGAGGGCGGCACCTACGTGTCGGGCAACGCCCCGGGCCCATCCTGACCGACGTGCGGCCGGCGAACATCCGGCCGTCCCACGCAGCCGACGTCCCGGTCCGGGGCCTCGGGTGTCGGGTTCAGGGCGTGAACGCCGCGCGGAACGCGTCCAGCGCCGCCTGCGGGTCGCCGGCGGCCCAGCCCTCGAGACCGATGACGCCGCCGTACCCCATGTCGCGTAGGGCCCGGGCAATGGCGGCGTAGTTGATCTCGCCGGTGCCCGGCTCGCAGCGGCCGGGCACGTCGGCGACCTGGATCTCACCGATCACGTCGCCGGCCCGCTGGACCAGCTCGATGAGGTTCCCCTCGCCGATCTGCGCGTGATACAGATCCAGGTTCATCCGCAGGTGGGGGCTGCCGACCGCCTCGACCAGCGCCAGGGTGTCGGTTGCCCTGGCGAACGGGGTGCCCGGATGATCGACGGCGGTGTTCAGGTTCTCCAGAGTGAAGACCCGACCGGCCTTCTCGCCGAGCGCCGCGATCCGCTCGAGCGTGCGCACCGCGGTCACCCACTCCGGTCCGGTGACCACCTCGACCGGCCGCACCGGCAGGCCCTTGCCGTCCAGGCCGGTGCCGTGCAGGTTCAGCGCGGGGCAGTTCAGCCGCTCGGCGATCTCCAGGGATCGGGCGGCGGTGTCCAGGAGCTCGGTGATGCCGTCCGGCTGGGTCAGATTGCCGGCGATGTACCCGGTCATCGACACGATGGACGCGTCCGCTGCGGCGAGGGCGTCGACGTCCTTGACGGTCCAGTCCCAGATCTCCACCAGGAAGCCGGCGTCATGGATGTGCTGGACCCGATCGACGAAGGGCAGGTCGACGAAGAGCATCTCCGCCGATGCGGCCAGCCGGTAGCCGGCCCCGGGAACTGCGCCCGTCATCGGGTTGGTCATCGACCCCTCGCTTCGTCTAGAACGTTATAGTCAAAGCCGATGGTAGGAACCGGGCACGCGGGTTGTCAAGGCAGGCCGCCGCCGGATCCTCTAACGTTCTAGTCGTCGCTCGGCCGGAGGAGGGGAGTCTGCGGTGGTCGGATCGGACAGTCCGGAGCGTCGGCCGACCTTGACCGACCTGGCCAGGGCGGCCGGAGTGTCTGTCGCCCTCGCCTCGATCGTGATGCGCGACGCCCGCGGTGCGAGCGAGGCGACCCGGGCGCGGGTCAAGGCGATCGCCGACGAACTCGGCTACCGGCCCGACCGCCGGGCGAAACTGCTGCGACAGAGTCGCTCCCGGCTGGTGGGCGTGACCTTCGAGGTGCAGCAGGTGTTCCATGGCGACCTGATCGAAGGGATCTACGCCGCGGCCGAACCGGCCGGCTACGGGGTGCTGCTGTCGGGTGTCGCGCCGGGGCGTAGTGAGGCGCGGGCGATCGGGGCGCTGCAGGACGACCGGTGCGAGGCGCTGATCCTGCTCGGACCGCGGATGGCCACCGGTCGGCTCAATGACATCGCCAAGCGCCAGCCGGTCGTGGTGGTGGCCCGGGCGGTGCGGTCGTCGGCGATCGACTGCGTCCGGGTCGACGATGTCGTGGGCATGGGCCTCGCGGTTGCTCACCTGGTCGACCTCGGACACCGGCGCATCGCCTATCTGGACGGGGGAAGTGCCCCGGGTGGCCGGGAACGGTTGCGTGGGTTCGATCTGGCCGTCGCTCGGCACGGACTCTCCGGTGCGGTGGTGCTGCCGGGTGGACCGGGAGAGGAGGACGGGGTGGCGGCCGCCGCCGGTCTGCTGCCCCAGGTCGGGAGGGTCACCGCGGCGATCGCCTTCAACGACCGCTGCGCAACCGGCCTGCTCGACACCTTCGTTCGCGCCGGAATCTCGGTGCCCGAACAGTTTTCGATCGTCGGCTACGACGACAGCCGGCTGTCCCGGATCTCGTACTTCGATCTGACCACCGTCGGTCAGGATCCGGTCGAACTGGCCCGGCGGTCGGTCGATCGGGTGCTCGCCCGGTTGGAGGACGGAGCCACCGACCGGCAGGATCAACTGGTGGAACCGGTGCTGCAGATCCGGGGAACCAGTGGGCCATGCCGATCGCCGGTCTAGAACGTTCTACCGGATTGTCTTGACAAGTCGTCGCAGCCTTCGTAGTGTTCTGCCCGCAGACTAGAACGTTCTAGCATTCAGTGGCTCGAGGAGGAACGCATGACGCAGATCCAGCACGGCCCGGTGCGGGTGGCCCTGATCGGGTCCGGACGGATGGGCTCGTTCCACGGCGAAACGCTGGCGCGCCGGCTGCCGGGAGCGATGCTCGCGGCCGTGGCGGACCCCGCGCCGGGTGCGGCGGAGAGGCTGGCCGCGGCCCTGGGGTCGCCGAGCTTCGCCACCGACCCGGCCGAGGTGCTGGCCGACCCGGACATCGACGCCGTGGTCATCGCGGCCCCGGCCCGGTTCCACACCGACCTGGTGGTGGCCGCCGCCGCGGCCGGCAAGGGCGTCTTCTGCGAGAAGCCGATGGCCCTGACGCTCGCCGACGCCGATCGGGCGATCTCCGCCGCCGGGGCCGCGGGCGTGGTGCTGCAGGTGGGCTTCAACCGCCGGTACGCGCCGGACTGGGCGGCGGCGCGGGCGCTGCTCGACGACGGTCGGTGCGGTTCCTGAACCCCGGCGCCACCGCGGTCGAGGTGTTCGCGACGGCGACCGCCCTGGTCGAGCCGGCGTGGAAGGACCGAGGGCTGCTCGACACCGCCGTCGTGCTGGTCCGTTTCGACAACGGGGCGGTGGGCACCGCCGAGGCGTGCTTCGAGGCGAGCTACGGGTACGACGTGCGCGGTGAGGTCTTCGGCTCCGGCGGAATGGCCACGATGGGCGATGGGCGACGGAGCGGGATGGTGTTCTCCGGCCCGACCGGGGTGTCGGCCGAGACGGTCCGCAGTGATCAGGAGTTGCTGGCCGGTGCGTACACCGCCGAGTTGGCCGCGTTCGTGGACGCGGTGCGCCGGTCAACGGCAGCGCCGGTCACCGGCGCCGACGCCCGCGCCGCGCTCGAGATCGCGCTCGCCGCCGCCGAGTCGGTGCGAACGGGGCACCCGGTCCGCGTTGCCGACCTCGGCCGGCTCGCTGGCTGAGCCCGCTCCGCCCGACCGGGCCGCGCGGAGTGGATGCCGATGCCGATCCCGATTGTGCGGTCGGGTCAGTGCGACCAGTGGTCGATCAAGGCGGCCACGTCCGCGAGGATCACGTCGAGGTCGTGGCGCAGCACGGGAATGACTCCGGTCGGCGGATCGGACGTGGTCGGCGTCCCGCCGCTGGGTCCGGGGGTAGTCGCCGTCGGGGGGACGGGCTCGGCGGCGGCCGGCGTCGGGCCGGCGGGGTCCCCGGATTCGGACCGCAGCACCGCCCGCGCGGCGTTCGTCGACTCGGCCGTCATCGCGGCGAAGTCCGAGTCCGTGGACGTCTCCAGGATCGCGACGAAGTACCGGTCGGTCCAGCCGACCGAATGGATCTGCGCCTGCTCGGCCCACTCCGCGCCGGCGTCGGTCCAACCCTGTTTGGAGCCGTGGTCGCCGGTGAGGGCATTCATCCCGAAGGCCTGGTTCGTGCCGTCCGCCGCGGTTGGCGCGCTGTGCGCCATGGCGTCCAGCAGGACGGGCGATACCGCCGGGTCGTTCGCCATCTCGGACAGGAACCGGGTCTCGTCGTCGGCGGTGATCAGTTCCCAGCCCCAGTCGTGCGGGCCGGTTTTTGGCCCGTTCGCAGTGTGACTCAGTCCGTAGCGGTCGGCCATGGCCGGGACGATGTCGACGTTCCACAGGTCGGATTCGATGTCGTCGTCGGAGTTCTCGATCATCGTGCGCAGGGTCTGTCGCATCTGCTCGTCCGGTTGGCCGTTCGCCCGGCTCAGGTAGTAGGCCGCGGTGAACAGCTTGACGATGGACTCCGAGATGTACTGTCGGCCGCCGCCGCGGTCCGCAACCACCTCACCGGTCCGGCGGTCGACCACCGAGATGCTTTGAATGATGCCGTCGACCGCGGCGTTCGCCACCGACCGGTCGACGGCTTGCTGCAGGGCATCGTCCGTGGTCGTCAGACCGGCGGCTGCCGCCGGCGGGGCGGTGATCGATCCGATGCCCAGCAGGAGCGCCCCGGCGATCGCGACGCGGCGCAGATACGCCGGTCGCGCGGGCCGGGAGGGGCTCCTCACCGCTCCGACCCTGCCAGATGCTCCGAGTCGCGCGAAATCGGCCGAACACGTTCCTCACGGTGGCGGCGGTGCGGTGGTACCGCGGTCGATCAGCGCCGGCTCCAGCAGGATGGTGCGGGCGCCGGCCCGCCCGCGCGGCCGGGGTCGGGATGCATGTCTCGACCCCGGCCGCACACGCGACCCACCGGCCGTCATTCCGCCGACGTCGACGCCGCTCGGTGCGGACAGGACAGCAGATCTGGACCAAGGGCCGTGGTGTCGGCCGCCGTACCGATCAGCGGCCCTCGCTCACGGCGTAGATCTCGTCGGCGACCAGCCCGTGCGCCTCCCGGTGCACGGACGCCGCGGCGTCGGACGAGGGCGCCTCGACCAGGCAGAAGATCTTGCCGTTCACCTCGTCGACCCAGTAACGCAGGTAGTTGACCTCGTGCTCGCCCTGATGCTGCAGGTCGGCCGCGTGGGCCTGGGCGACGTCGTCCAGGGCGACGCTGTCGCCCAGGGTGTGCACGTCCATGAACAGAGCCATGACGTTCCTTCCGGTTTCAGTTGGTGGAGGGGTGATGGACCACTCCATGACACCGGTAGGTACGGCGCCCGCGCATCGGCGGTTCTCCCCATTTTTCCGGCCTCGCCGATGGCGTCCGCCCGCCCGGGTGTGCCCGGCCATGCACCTCATGCCCGCGCACCCCGCGTCTCGTGCCCGAAAGGGACCGCGCCGGTCAGCGGGCGAGTTCCTCCGCCAGGGCCGCGGCGAAGGCGTCGACGTCGTCCTCGGTGGTATCGAAGGCACACATCCAGCGGACCTCCCCGGTCGCCGGGTCCCAGTCGTAGAACCGGAACCGCCGGCGCAGTCGGTCCGCGACCCCGCGGTCCAGGATCGCGAACACGGCGTTGGCCTGGACCGGCTGGGTGATCCGGACGCCGGGCAGATCGCCCACCGCCGTGGCCAGCCGGGCGGCCATCGCGTTGGCGTGCCGCGCCGACCGCAGCCACAGGTCACCCTCGAGCAGGGCGATCAGCTGGGCGGAAACGAATCGCATCTTCGACGCCAACTGCATGTTCATCTTCCGCAGGAAGATCAGCCCGGGGGCAACCTCCGGGCGCAGCGCGACCACCGCCTCGCCGAACAGCAACCCGTTCTTGGTGCCGCCGAAGGACAGGATGTCGACCCCGGCGTCGGTCAGGAACGCCCGTAGCGGAAGGTCGAGAGTGGCGGCGGCGTTGGCGATCCGGGAACCATCGACATGCAGGACCATGCCGTGCTGGTGGACATGATCGGCGATGGAGCGGATCTCGGCCGGTGTGTAGCAGGTGCCCATCTCCGTGGTCTGGGTGATCGACACGGCCAGCGGCTGGGCGCGATGCTCGTCCCCCCAGCCGTAGGCCTGCCGGTCGATCAGCTCCGGGGTGAGCTTGCCGTCCGGGGTCGGCACGGTCAGCAGTTTGAGCCCGCCGACCCGTTCCGGCGCGCCGTTCTCGTCGCAGTGGATGTGCGCGTTCTCGCTGCACACGACCGCACCCCAGCGTGGCGAGACGGCCTGCAGAGAAAGAACGTTCGCACCGGTCCCGTTGAAAACGGGGAAGACCTCGATACCGTCGCCCAGATGGCCGGCCAGCACCTCGTGCAGTCGCTCGGTGTAGACGTCCTCGCCGTACGAGATCTGGTGTCCGCCATTCGCGGCGGCGATCGCGGCGAGAACCTCCGGGTGGGCGCCGGCGTAGTTGTCGGAGGCGAAGCCACGCTTCGTCGGGTCGTGCAAGGTGTTCACTGTTCTGTGACTTTCGAGAGGACTTTCGAGTGGGTGGTCAGGAGTCCAGGGTGATCCGGGCGCCGTTCAGTTCGGCCGCGTCGGCCTCCCAGAGTTCGACGATGCGGTCGGCCAGGTCGCCGACATCGGTGAACCCCGGGAACCTGCGGCCGGGGCTCTCGGCGCGCATCTGATCGGTCACCAGGGCCTTGATCACGAAGATGACCGCGGCGGCCCCGTCCTCCGACCCGGAGGTCGACGTGCGGAACGAATCGGCCAGGGCCGACATCCACGCCTCGGCGGCCGCCTTGGCCGCGGCGTAGTTCGCCGAGCCCGCCGACGGCTTCGCCGCGGCTCGGGCGCTGACGATCGCAACCCGGCCGGCCGGCGCGCGGACCAGGTCGTCGTGGAACGCCAGGGTGGTGTGCCGCAGGGTGTCGATCAGGCTCGCGGACAGGAACTGCCAGTCCGCCTCGGTGTTGGCGCCGAACGAATCGCCGCCGCGCCAGCCGCCGACCAGATGGATGAGCCCGTCGACCCGGCCCTGGCCGCCCCGGATCCGGGCCGCCAACGCGTCGACGGCGTCGCGATCGGAGAGATCGGCGGTTTCGACCACCAGGCCCGGCAGCCGGTCGGCCAGCGCAGCGAGCCGCGCGGGGGAATGGCCCACGGCCACCACCGTCGCGCCGGCCGTGCGCAGCGCGGTGCACGCGGCAACGCCCGCGGGGCCCGCCGCTCCGGTGACGACGACCACGCGACCGTCCAGGGTGCTCATGTGCCGCATCCTATGGGCCGGGTGGAGGCATTGCCCCGCCGCGGCGGCCACTGCTCGCCGCGGACCATCGGGTCGCGTAAGACGGCCGGATGGCCCCCGGGTCCATCGGGGCCGACCGGCCGCGTCACCCGGTGATGCCCTTGGTCGCGGCGATCACCGGCGAGAGCTTGCGGGACAGCGCCTCGTAGAACATTGACAGTGGGAACTCGTCGGGCAGGACGGCGTCGGTCAGCCCCTTCGGCGGGCCGTCGACCGGGAGCGCGTCGACCCCGCGGGCCCACACCGATGCGGCGTGTGGTTCCACGGTTTCGGAGACCAAGGCGTAGGCCGCCAGCCAGTGATTGATCTTGGGCCGGTCGATCGAGCGCCAGTAGAGATCCTCGATCCGCCGGCCGAGTTCGAGGACGGAGTCCGCCACCCGGGACCATTCGACGGACAGCCGGTTGTCGGTCCAGTGCAGCACGCCGTGCCGGTGCAGCCAGGCGAACAGCAACTGGCCACCGAGGCCGTCGTAGTTGCGGACCCGGGTGCCGGTGATGGGGAACCGGAAGATGCGGTCGAACAGGATGGCGTACTGCACCAGCCGGGCGTGCGGGGCACCCTGCTGCTCCAGCGTCACCGACTCGCGGAACGCCGTCAGATCGCAGCGGAGCTCCTCCAGTGAGTACAGGAAGTACGGCATCCGCTGCTTGATCATGAACGGGTCGAACGGCAGGTCGCCGTGCATGTGGGTGCGGTCGTGGATGAGATCCCACATGACGAAGGTCTCCTCCGTCAGCTGCTGGTCGACCAGCAGCCGGGCGGCGTCCGGCGGCAGGGCCAGGCCGGTGATCTCCGCGGCGGCGGCCACCACCCGGCGGAACCGGGCGGCCTCCCGATCGGCAAAGATCGCGCCCCAGGTGAACTTCGGAACCTCGCGCATGGCCACGGTTTCCGGGAACAGCACGGCCGAGTTGGTGTCGTAGCCGGCGGTGAAGTCGAGGAACCGGATCGGCACGAACAGCTTGTTCGAGTAGTCCCCGGCTTCGAGGTCGGCGACGAAGTCCGGCCAGATCACCTGCACCAGAACGGCTTCGATATGCCGGTCGGGGCTGCCGTTCTGGGTGTACATGGGGAAGACCACCAGATGCTCGCGGCCGTCGGTCCGGGTGCGTTCGGGGTGGAAGGCGACCAGAGAATCCAGGAAGTCCGGCACGGCGAAACCGCCGTCGGTCCACCGGGTGAAGTCCTTGACCAGTGCCGCGAGGTAGTCGGTGTCGTGCGGGAAGTGCGGGGCCAGCTCGACGACGGCCTCGGTCAGCGTGTGCACCGCAGCGCGGGCGGCGGCGTGGGTGTCCGGGTCCGGGACGGATCCGTCGGTGGCCTGCACGGCCTGCATGTCTGTGACGGCCTGCTTGAGCCGCAGCCACGCCGGATGCGTCGCGAGCGGGGAGCCGTGACCGTTGCGGTCGGGGGTCGTCCGGCCGGCGACGAAGGTGATCGCGTTGAACAGCAGCTCGTCGAACGAGCGGCCGGCGTCGGGCCGGATCGCCAGGACGACCGCGCGGCGTTCGCCGTCGTCGGACACCGCGACCGCCGGTTCCCCGGCCGCGCGCAGCGGAGTCCAGGCCGGCTCGGCAGCGGCCACGGTGCCGGTGGCGGTCAGCTCGGCCGGATCGACCCGGGCGAGCAGGTCGATGCCACGACCGGGCCCGTCGTCGACGGTGGCCGCGGTGACCGGGGCGTCGGTGGGAGTGACATCGACCTGGCGGCCGGCGGGGAAGGATCCGCCGCTGACCTCGACGACGGCCCCATCGGTGCGGACCAGCACATCCGCGCCGGCCGCGTCGTCGGTCAGCCGGTAGCCGTGGGCGACGACGATCGAGCGCATCCGGGCCGCGGCACCGTCCACAGCCGGGCCCTGACCATCCGGCACCACCATCACCGTTGGAAACACACTCATCAATATCGCCTCCTTGCCCAAGAATTTCCTTCACTCAAGCGTATCGGCGGGAAGTTATCCGGTCAATGTGAAGAGATCGATGCCCACCAGCGGCCGGGCGACGGGGTCGCCGAAGGGCGGACAGACGGAGCGGGGGACGGTGGTCAGCGGTCCGATGTCCTGGGGGCCCGGCGCCACGGATACACGGCGACGCCGACGGCGACCAGACTCAGCAGGTCGACCAGGTGCACGCCGTGCCCGCCACCGATGCGCAGGACCACCGGTCCCTGCCAGTCCTGGTCGGGCAGGGGCCACAGGATCGCGCCCACGATCAGGACGACCCGGCCGTACCAGCGGCCGCTCCGGATGGTCAGCACGGCACCCAGCACCATCAGGGCGAACGCGAGCAGCGCCAGGCAGGTGGCGCCGGGCTCCTCGTGGAGCAGGGGATCGACCCACCACCGCCACGAGTCGGGGACCTTCATCGGATCCGCCCGCCCGCCCCGGCCCCCCGTGGCACTCCGGTCAGCTGTCGAACAGCGAGGTGACGGACCCGTCCTCGAACACTTCGTGGATCGCCTTGGCGATGAGCGGGGCGATGGACAGCACCGTCAACTGCTCGAACTGATGGGCCGGCGGGATGTCCAGGGTGTTGGTGAGCACCACCTCGATCGCGCCGGAGTTGGCCAGCCGTTCGGCGGCCGGATCGGACAGCACGCCATGGGTGGCCGCCACGATGACCTTCTTCGCCCCGGCCTCCAGAACCTGCTTGACCGCCTTGGAGATGGTGCCGCCGGTGTCGATCATGTCGTCGACGACGATGCAGGTGCGGCCGTCGACGTCACCGACGACCCGGTTGGCGACCACCTGGTTGGGCCGGCTCGGGTCGCGGGTCTTGTGGATGAAGGCGATGGGGGCACCGCCGAGCCGGTCGGCCCAACGCTCCGCGGTGCGGACCCGGCCGGAGTCGGGGGAGACGACGGTCAGGCTGTCGTCGACGTACCGGGCGCCGATGTACCCGGTGAGCAGCGGCTGCGCGAACAGGTGGTCGACCGGGCCGTCGAAGAAGCCCTGGATCTGATCGGTGTGCAGGTCGACGGTCATCAGCCGCTGGGCGCCGGCGGTCCGCAGCAGGTCGGAGATCAACCGGGCCGAGATCGGTTCGCGGCCGCGGTGCTTCTTGTCCTGCCGGGCGTACGGGTAGAACGGCAGCACCACGGTGATCCGCTTGGCCGACGCGCGCTTGAGCGCGTCGATCATGATCAGCGTCTCCATCACCCAGGTGTTGATCGGTACGCCGCACGATTGGATGAGAAAGGCGTCTGAGCCGCGCACCGACTCCTCGAACCGCACGAAGATCTCGCCGTTGGCGAAGTCGTAGGCCGACTGCGGGGTGACGCTGACGTCGAGGTACTTGCCGACCTCGTCGGCCAGCTCCGGGTAGGCGCGTCCGGAGAAGAGCATCAGGCTCTTGCGGGTGGTGATCGACAGAGAGTTCACGCCGGACGATCTCCTTGGGCCGAGGGGCTGATGCGCGGGTTCATGGCTCGTCGCGGGTGGGGAGCCGAACGGGTTCGTCGGCGAGGGCGGCCTGGGCGGCGGAGGCGGCCTTGGTGCCGACCCGCTTGCGCAGCACCCA
Source organism: Nakamurella sp. (assembly GCF_044224575.1). GTDB lineage: Bacteria > Actinomycetota > Actinomycetes > Mycobacteriales > Nakamurellaceae > Nakamurella. The sequence continues at coordinate 1,670 of NZ_JBGAKE010000016.1, read as the reverse complement.
GCCCGGCGCGACGTGCTGCCGGCCCCGGGCCACGCCCAGGTCCCCGGGACCGAGGTCGTCGGTGACGGTCGACCCGGCGGCGACGTAGGCCCCGTCGCCCAGGGTCACCGGGGCGACCAGGGTCGAGTCGCTGCCCACGAAGACCTGGTCACCGATCACCGTGGGGTACTTGTGGTCGCCGTCGTAGTTGGCGGTGATGGTGCCCGCGCCGATGTTCACCCCGGCGCCGATCGTGGTGTCGCCGATGTAGGACAGGTGCGGCACCTTCGAGCCGGGCCCGACGACCGACTTCTTGATCTCCACGAACGCGCCGGCCTTGGCCCTGGCCTCCAGCACCGCGCCCGGCCGCAGGTAGCTGAACGGCCCGACGGTGGCGTCCGGCCCGATCGTCGCGCCGTCGGCGTGGGACCGGACCACCGAGGCGCCGTCGCCGACCGTGCAGGCGCTCAGCGTGGTGTCCGGGCCGATCGAGCAGCCCGCACCGATCGTGGTGCCGGCGGTGAGCTGGGTACCGGGCAGGATCTGGGTGTCCGCGCCGACGGTCACGTCGGCGTGGATCCAGGTGGTGGCCGGGTCGTGCACGGTGACGCCGGCGAGCTGGGCCCGGCGGACCAGGCGGGCGTTGAGCACCCGGGCCAGGTCGGCCAGCTGCACCCGGTCGTTGACTCCCTCGGTCTCCACCGCGTCGTCGGCGTGCACGCTGCCGACCGGCCGGCCGTCGCTCTTGGCGATCCCGACCACGTCGGTGAGGTACCGCTCGCCGGCGGCGTTGGCATCTGATAATCGAGCCAAGCCGTCCGCCAAGACTTCGCCGTCGAACGCGTACACCCCGGAGTTGATCTCGGTGATGGCCCGCTGGGCCGGGTCGGCGTCCTTCTGCTCGACGATCTTGAGCAGGTTCCCGGCGTCGTCGCGGACGATCCGGCCGTAACCCGTCGGGTTCGCGACGGTGGCGGTGAGCACGGTGACCGCATTGCCGCTGGTGGTGTGGGCGTCGGCGAGCTGTCGCAGGGTGCTCGGCTGCAGTAACGGCACATCGCCGTAGGTGACGATGACCGTTCCGGACAGCTCCCCGGTGACCTCAAGCGCGCAGGCGCAGGCGTGCCCGGTGCCCTTCTGCTCGTCCTGGATGGCCGTGACCACCTTGGGCAGGTCGGGGGCGTCGGCGAGATAGCCGCCCACCTCGTCCCGACCGTGACCCAGAACCGCCACCAGGGTGGTGGGGTGCAGCGCGGCGGCGCTGGCCAGGGCGTGCCAGATCAGCGGCTTGCCGGCCAGCTCGTGCAGCACCTTCGGTCGGCTGGACTTCATCCGGGTGCCCTGACCGGCGGCCAGCACGATCACGGCCGCGATAGTGGCGGCGGGGGTGGCCGAACTGGTGGTGGCGCCGGCTGGCCTGGGGGGCACGGCTCATCCCTCCTGCGAACTGCTTCGCGGACTGTGGCGGCCCGGTCGACGACGGCTCCGACTGCGTACCGCCGCAGCGGCGAGGGTACGACCCCGATGGTAGTCCGGGCTCGACGAACGACTGACCGGTGCCGCGCGACGGTGCGCGGCCGGGGACACGCTGACGCTCCGCCGCCAGGATTCGAACCTGGACCATTGGAACCAAAATCCAAGGTGCTGCCGTTACACCACGGCGGATCGCAGTGGTCATCCTCTCATGGGCC
>NZ_JBGAKE010000041.1:0-17892 GCF_044224575.1 Nakamurella sp. | reverse complement strand
CGTTCGAGCATCCGTCCCCCTTGACGTCACACCGGATCGATGCGCCACCAAGGCCCCCGCACGGACGCGCACCCGAGGGTCCCACCGAGGGCCGGGACGCGTCGCCACGCGATGGAGTGAAATTTCCGGTTCGTCCGTGTTCGGCGGGCCGACGACGCTCACCCGACGCCGAGCACCACCCCGGGTGGGTGGACCGGTTCCGCGCCCGGGTGCGGCGAATCGTGGGCGGGCGCCCACCCCGGCGCGAGCGGGAAACGGGCCACCCAGCGCGTGCGATCCGCGGTCACGGTCCCGCCACCGCCGGCCACGACGTCCGACAACTCGACCGGCACGGGTCGATGAGCGCCGAGATCGAATCGCAGGATCAGGTCGGCCCCGACCACGGTCAGGTCGACTGCGCCGATCCGTGGGGCGACGGTCACCGCCGTCACCACCGCCCGTTCGACGGTGATCGGGGCGGGGCTGCTGCTCGTCCTGGCCGGCGGCTGCGCAGGCGCCACGAGCGCGGCCGGCCCGTCCGACACCGCCGAGACAACGATCGCCGCTGTGGTGTCGTCCCCGGACCCGGCGGAATCCATAGCGGCCGCGGCCTCCTCGGCCCGTTCCGTCGAGCTGAGCTCGAGCGCCGCGGCGGCGGCCCGGCTGTCCGCCGAGCAGGAGACCGCCCGGTCGGCCGCCGAACAGGCGGCGGCCGAGGCGGCCCGAGTTGCCGCGGAGCAGACTGCGGCCGAGGCAGCTCGGGTCGCCGCGGAGCAGGCTGCGGCACAGCAGGCCGCCGAGCAGGCCGCGGCCGAGGCGGCCACCCGGGTCGCCGCGGAGCAGGCCGCGGCGCAGCAGGCCGCCGAACAGTCCGCGGCGCAACAAGCAGCCCAGGCCGAGCAGCAGGCGGCCGCCGCGTCCGGGGGGTCCGGAAACGGCTGCAAGATCAAGGGCAACATCAACAACAAGGGCGAGAAGATCTACCACGTCGACGGTAAGAGCCCGAGCTACGACGCCACGGTGATCGACGAATCGGCCGGCGAGCGCTGGTTCTGTACGGAGGCCGAGGCGCAGGCCGCCGGCTGGCGGGCCCCGAAAAACTCTCGCTGACCCATTCCCGATCCGTGGCGATCGGAAGGGGCGCCGGTGCTGCGGAGGTACGCAGCACCGGCGCCGGCACGGCCATGAGCCCGTCTTCCGGCCCACCAGCAGCCGCAGCCGGCAACGAGCGCCGGCCCACCGGTTGACCGCCCGGGCGCGGCTCAGCGCGACGCGTACAACGCCGCCTCGACGTCGGCGTAGGTCTGCCACGCTTCCTGCCGGGAGGCGAACGGCAGCGAGTTGGTGTAGATCGACGCGCACACCCCCGACGTCCGGTCGATGAAGAAGTGCGTATTGAACAGCCCCGCCCAGGCGCCGGTGCCGGCCCGGCGCCCGCCGGGGATGTCCGTGGTGTTCAACAGCAGGCCGAAGCCCCACTTGAAACCGGGCCCGAATTCGATGGTGTCGCTGATCGGCGGGTCGGCGGTGGGGATGACGGACGGCACGTCCAGCTCACCGATCTGGTTCGTGAACGCGGCGTCCACCGTCTCCGGTGCCAGGATGCGCACCCCGTCCAGCTCGCCGCCGCGCAGCAGCGCCCGCTCGAATCGGATGTAGTCCCGTGGCGTGGAGTACAGCCCGTGCCCGCCGGCCCACCAGTCCGGTTCCTGATTCAGGATCTCGCCCGCCGACACCCACCCGCCGTCCGCCCCCTTGACGTGCACCGTCACGCAATTGGCGGTGCGATCCGGGTCGAGCCGGAACATGGTGTCCGCCATGCCCAACGGGCCGGTCACCCCGTCCGCGATCAGCACGTCCAGGCCCGCCCCGCCGATCGCCTCGACCACCCGCCCCAGCCAGTCGGTGTTGATGCCGTAGTTGAACCGGACGCCGGGATCGGTCAGCATCGGCGCCTTGAACGCCTCGGCCGACCCGGGCACCACGTTGGGCACCCCGGTGACCTCCTCGAATTTCTTCAGGTCCTCGCTCCAGAACCAGTAGCCCAGGCCCGCGGTATGCGTGAGCAGCTGCCGGACCGTCGCCCGGGACGCCGGGGCGCGCAGCACCGGGGTGTCGCCGTCGAAGCCGGTCAGCACCTGGACATCGGCGAAGGCCGGGACGTAGCTGTCCACCGGGGCGTCCAGGTCCAATTGGCCGCGCTTCGCCGGCCACCCGCACCCCGGCGCCGCCCTCGTAGATGATCCCGTCGCGGTCCGCGGCGATGGCCGCGATGTGCGGCACCGCCCCCGAGCCGACCGCGTCGGCCAGCACCTTGTCGATCATGCTGCCGTCCATGCGTGACGTCATTGTCGAAACCTCCTGATGGGAAGGGCTGATGGAAGAGAAGAGTGGGAGTGCCTGGGGAATCAGCTACTTGATGAGGAAACTCGGATAGCCGGCGGCGGCCTCGTCGTCGCACTTGGCCCGGTAGGTGCCGACGCCGCCGGTGTAGGACAGCACCCGACGCGGTTTGCCCGGCACGTTCGACCCGAGGTACCAGCCGGAGGTCGTGGAGATCAGGTTGGCGCTGACCGTCTCCTCGTGATGGTCGACCCACGCCTGCTCGCCGTCGGCGGTGGGCTCGATGGTCGACCCGCCCTGGGCCCGGACGTGTGCGATGACGTCGCTGATCCACTCGGTCTGCTGTTGCAGGCAGGTGGCCATGTTGCACAGGGCCGCCGACGGGGCCAGCGGGATGGCGGTGGTCAGCAGGTTCGGATACCCGTGGACCTGCAGGCCCATCGTGCTGCGGATGTCGCGGCCCCAGTCGTCGGCCAGCCGGCGCCCGTCCCGGCCGCGGATGTCGATCCGGGTCAGTGATCCGGTGCCGGCGTCGAAACCGGTTGCCATGACGATGATGTCGAGTTCGTGCACGGTGCCGTCGGCCAGTTCGATGCCTTCCGGCACGATCCGGGTGATCGGGTTGTCCCGCACCCCGACCAGCTCGACGTTGTCGCGGTGGTAGACCTCCAGGTACCCCCGCTCGAGCGGCACCCGGTGGGTGCCGAAGCCGTACTCGGTGGGCACCAGGATGTCGATCAGCCGCGGGTCCTGCAGCCGCGCCCGCATCTTGTCCCGGACGAACTCCGAGATCTCCTCGCTGACCTGCGGATCGAAGAACATCTCGGCGAACCCGGCCAGCCACAGCTTGAGCGACCCGTCGGCGTAGATCTCCTCCAGGATCTCCCGCCGCCGCTCCGGCGTGCAGTCGGCCCAGGTGTGCACGAAGTCGTACTCGAACCCGGTGAAGGTGTGCGGCAGGGTCGCGCTCAGGTCGGCGAAACGCGCCTTGTAGGCGGCCTGTTCGGCCGGCCCGTAGGCCGGGCTCTTCATCGGCAGCACGTACTGCGGGGTGCGGGCGAACACCGTGAGGTGCTCGACCTGGTCGGCCACCGTCTGGATCACCTGGATGCCGGTGGCACCGACACCGACGACACCCACCCGCCTGCCGGCCACCGCCAGCCCGCCGGCCGGCCAGCGGGAGGTGTGCACGAGTTGCCCGCGGAACGTCTCCTGACCGTCGAAGACCTGGTCCATCGGGGCCGACAGCATGCCGGCGCAGCTGACGAAGAACTGCGCGTCGAACACCTGGCCGGAATCGGTGCTGATCGACCAGCGGTCCCGCTGCTCGTCGAAATGCGCGCTGGTGATGGTGGTGTCGAACAGGATGTCCTTGCGCAGGTCGAGCCGGTCGGCGATGTAGTGCATCCAGCGTTCGATCTCCGGCTGGCCGGGGAACTTCTCGCTCCAGTTCCACCCCCGGTACAGGTCCTCGTCGAACAGGTACTGGTAGATGTACGCCTCGCTGTCGAATCGCGCTCCTGGGTAACGATTCCAGAACCAGGTGCCGCCGACGTCGGACGCGCTGTCGATCGCCAGCACGCGCAGGCCCTGCGCGCGCAACTGGTGCAACTGATAGAGGCCCGCGACCCCGGCGCCGAGGATCACGGCATCGAGTTCGACGACAGCGCCGCCGCTCTCGGACTTGTCACGAGCGGAGGAGTCACGAGCGGCGGCGGCACGGTCACCCGCGCCGGGGGACTGTTGGACGGTGGACGTCATGGGTGCTGACCACGCTTTCGGGTATTCCGTCGGCCGGGCGGATCTCGGCCGGTGGGGGGCGGTCAGAGCGTGCGGACGCCGGCGGGTGGCCGGCACCACCCGGACAGGTAGTGGGCGCGGGGGGTGGGCCCGGCCCGGGTCTGCGTCCGCTCGGTGCCGCCCGGTGTCCGGCCGGCCCGGTGGCCGGTCGCTACCCGTTCGAGTGGTGGACCCGCCGTCACGCCGTCGAAGGATGGGTCGGCCACCATCCACCGACGAACAACGGAGTGAGTCGATGAGTACGTCCATGCGCGCCTTCATCATCGAAGAGGTCGGAAAGACCGCAGTCGTCGACAAGCCGATCCCGGAGCCCGGTCCCGAAGAGGCGATCGTGCGGACCACGGCTGCGCTGATCTGTACCTCCGACGTGCATACCGTCAAGGGCGCACTGCCGGTGCCCGGCGGCCGCACCCTGGGCCACGAGTCCGTCGGCGTGGTCCACCGGCTCGGCGCGGCCGTCACCGGGTTCACCGAGGGCCAGCGGGTGCTGGTCGGTGCGGTGACCCCCTGCTTCCGGTGCAGCTACTGCCAACGCGGCTTCACCAGCCAGTGCCGGGGAGCGTTGGGCGGCTACCAGTACACCACCCAGATCGACGGCAACATGGCCGAGTACTTCGTCGTCCCCGCCGCCTCGGCCAACCTCACCCCGATCCCGGACGACGTGCCCGACGCCACCGCCGTCTACGCCTGCGACATGCTCTCCACCGGCTTCATGGGCATCGAACACGCCTACCTGCAGTTCGGCGAGACCGTGGCGATCTTCGCGCAGGGCCCGGTCGGCCTGTCCGCGACCATCGGTGCGCACCTGATGGGCGCCGGGCAGGTGATCGCGGTGGAATCCCGCCCGGAGCGGCAGGCCTTGGCCCGGCAGTTCGGCGCCGATGTCATCGTCGACTTCACCGACGGCGACCCGGTCGAGCAGATCATGGACCTGACCGGCGGGGTCGGCGTCGACGCGGCGGTCGAGGCCTTCGGGTTCCCGCAGACCTTCGAGGCCTGCGTCAAGGTGACCAAGGCCGGCGGGCGGGTGTCCAACATCGGCTACCACGGCGAGAACCCTCACCCGCTGCAACTGCCGCTGGACGCTTTCGGGCTCGGCATGAACGACAAGGCGATCCACACCGGACTGTGCCCGGGCGGCAGCGAGCGGATGACCCGGTTGCTGCGGCTGTTGCAGTCCGGCCGGGTCGATCCGACCCCGATGACCACCCACACCTTCGGCTTCGATCAGATCGAGACCGCGTTCGAGCTGATGTCGAGCAAGCAGGACAACATCATCAAGCCGTTGATCACCTTCTGAACGCCGATCGGCGCGCCCGGCCCGGCGGCCGCCCCCTGGTCCGGTCCGGCCGCCGGTGGTTCACTACCCGAATGGGTAGTGGGCCGGGCGCGATGACGGCGAAGCTGGAGCCGCGACCTCGCCGTGGCGGTCGGCCGACCGTCGCCCTGCCCTCCGGTCGTGCCCGCCGGCGCCGGCGATCCTGGTGATCGCCGGCGCGGGCGTGGCCCACGGTGCGGTGGTCGCGGGCGGGCGCTCCGCGGGCAGCCAGCGGACGGGAGGCCGACGATGACGTCCACCGCGGACCGGACGATGCCGCCGGATGCCGCGACCCGGTTCCGGGCGCCCACCTACGTGCGCAACGTCATCGACCGGGAGCGGCTGCTGGCCGTGCTGGGGGAGGGCGGCGGCCGGCAGTTGGCGGTCATCCACGCACCGGCCGGCTACGGCAAGACCACCCTGGCCGTGCAGTGGCTCCGCACCCTGCAGGACGACGGCGCCGCCACCGCGTGGCTGGGCCTGCACCGGGATGACAACGATTCCTCCTGGTTCCTGCTGCACCTGCTCGAGGCGGTTCGCCGGGGCCTGCCGGCGGCCGACGAGGTGCTCGCCGATCTGCGGGAACTGCTGGAACAGAGCGCCGAGGACACCCAGGCCTACGTGCTGTCCACGCTGCTGGACCAGATCGCCCGGCACGAGGGCCGCGTCGTGCTGACCTTCGACGACTGGCACCTGATCGACGACCCGCAGGTGCACCGCGCGCTGGTCCACCTGCTGGATTTCGCGCCGGCCAACCTGTCGGTGGTGCTCACCGGCCGGACCCGGCCGCGCCTGCCGCTGAGCCGGTTCCGGGTCCGCGGCCAGCTCATCGAGATCGACGCCGACCGGCTGCGCTTCGATCTGCCCGAGACCCGCAGCTTCCTGGTCGACCTCAACGGCCTGCACCTGGACAGCGGCGATGTGCAACGGGTCTCGACCGGCACCGATGGCTGGGTGGCCGCCCTGCAACTGGTCTCGCTGTCCCTACGGGACTGCGCCGACCCGACCAGGTTGATCAGCGGGTTCTCCGGCCGGGACCATTCGATCGGCGAGTACCTGGCCGAGAACGTGCTCGACGCCCTGCCGCAGGACATCCTGGACTTCCTGCTCGCCACGTCGGTCTGCGACCGGTTGTGCGGGGAGCTCGCCGGGGCGCTGACCGGGCGTCAGGACGGCCAGGCGATGCTCGAGGAACTGGAACGCCGCGACCTTTTCCTGCGGCCGCTGGACGCCGAGCGTGAGTGGTTCCGCTACCACCACCTGTTCGCCGACTACCTGCGTCGCCGGCTCGTCCGTGACCACCCGGACCTGGGGCCGCGCCTGCATCGGCGGGCGGCCGGCTGGTTCGCCGCGCATGACCTGGTCTCCGAGGCGGTCACCCACGCGTTGGCCGCCGGTGACGTGGTCGGGGCCGTCGAGCTGGTCGAGCGGCACGCGATGGGCCTGGTCGAGCACAGCCGGATGGGCAGCCTGCTCGGCCTGATCAACCGGCTGCCCGCGGACGCGGTGGGGGAGCGGCCGGGCATGCTGATGGCGATCGCGTGGGCGAACTGCCTGCTGCAGCGGTCGGACGCGGCCCAGGCTGCGCTGGGCCACCTGCGCCGCGTGGTGCCGGCCGGACCGGCCCACGAGGCGGTGCACTGCGAGGCCGACGTGGTGCAGGCCTGCATCGACATCTACGGCGACCGCGTCGACCGGGCGGAAGGCCTGGTCGCCCGCAGTCTGGACCGGCCCGAGGCGTACCGGCCGTGGGTGGTCGGGGTCGGCGCGAACATCCAGTCGTTCTGCGACATCCACTCGATGCGGTTCCGGGCGGCCCGGGACCGTCAACGCTGGGCCCGCCGGTTCCATGACCGCACGGTCGGCCCGTTCGCCGGCGTCTACGGGCGGTGTTTCGACGGGATCGCCGCCGCCGCCGAGCTCGACCTGGACGTCGCCCGCGGCCACCTGGTCGATGCCGTCGAGTGGGCCCGCGCCTCGGCCGGTCGCCGATCGCACGCTGCGCAACTGGCCAGCGCCCTGCTCGGCGAGTTGCTCTACGAGAGCGGGGACATCGACGAGGCCGAGCGGCTGCTCCAGGAGAGCCGGGAGCTGGGCGCCGAGAGCGGGGTGGTCGAATTCATGATCGCCAGCTACGTCGTGCTGGCCCGGATCACGATGCACCGCGGCGCCGGTGCCGACGCCGCCGCGTTGCTGGCCGAAGGGGGCAAGGTCGCCACCCGGCTCGACCTGCCCCGGCTGGAGGCGGCCGTGGCGGCCGAACGCATTCGCATCCTGCTCGCCGGCCGGCACGTCGCGCAGGCGCGGCGGGTCGCCCAGGGCATGCCCGACGGTTCGGCGCATCCGGGCGGGATCGGGGCCACGATCGACCAGATCCGCACTGCCGCGTTGGCCGCGGTCCGGTCCGCCGAGGGCGATCATCACGGGGCGGTGGCCCTGCTCGAGCAGCTGATCGCCGAGCTGACCGGGCAGGGGCAGCAGCGAGCCGCCGTCACCGCATCGGTGCAGCTGGTGGTGGCGCTGGAGCGAGCGGCCCGGTGCCTGGCCGCCGAGCGGTTGCTCCTCGACCTGGTGACGCAGTCGCCGCCCGAACTGCTCCGCACGTTCGTCGACGGCGGGCCCGAGATCGGCGTGGTGGTCGGCCGGCTGACCGACCGGCCGGATGCCGCCGGGCTCGGTGCGGTGCCCGGCCTGGCCCGGCTGGCGGCCGCCGTCGCCGGCGGTGGAGCGCCCGACGGGCCGGCGGCGGGGCGGCTCACCGCCCGGGAACAGGCGATCCTGCGGATGGTCGACACCGGGCGCAGCAACCAGCAGATCGCGACCACGCTGAACGTCACCGTCAACACCGTCAAGTGGTACCTGAAGAACATCAACACCAAGCTCGGCGCCGCCAACCGGGGCCAGGCCACCTCGATCGCCCGCCGGGAGGGCTGGCTGAGCTGACCGGCCGGCCCTGACGCGCCGATCAGCCCGACCGCGCGACCAGCGTGCCCAACTGTCGCACCGCCGCGGACTCGGCATCGACGATCCCGGCGAGCTGCTCGCTCATCGCCCGGAGAATGCCGCCGACCTCATCCGGGGTCAGCGGGGGTGCGTCGGCGTGCTCGGCCCGCAACGCCCAGAGTTCCTCGGCGGCGGCCGCCCGGTCGGCGGCCGCGGCATCGCCCTCGGCGACCGACGCGGTGATCGCGGCCGTCAGCTCGCGCAACCGGGCGATGGCGGGAACGTCGTCGGGCAGTGCGGTGTCGGCGAGGGTGTGCCACCGGTCGGCGATCTCCCGCCAGCGCTGTGCCTCGCCGGCGAGCGCGGGTTCCTCGAGCACGGCCGCGGCGTCGGCCAACCCGTCGGCGAACAGCCCGCGCAGGTGGCCGCCGGTCATCCCGGCCGGCTCGACCGCCTCCCACACGCCGGCCAGCGCGCGGAGCAGGCCGCGGCGGTCGGCGAACACGGTGGGCCAGCCCTTCGCCGCCCGCGGGTCGACGAGCAGCTTCGACCACTTGCGCCAGGCCGGCAACGCGAACGAGGTCGACGTGCCGCCGAGCTGGTCGACGGTGGCGGCCAGGCCGGCGCGCACCGCGTCGCGCAGCCGGTCGGCCGGGACGGCCGTGTCGTGTGACCGGACGACCAGCATCGAGTTCCGGTAGCTACCGACCCGGGCCCGCGCCCGGTCGACATCGGCCACCGGCACCGTCAACGGGGCCAGCGTCCGGTCATCGATGTGCACCCGCCCGTTCGTCATGGCATACGCGACGACGGGGTGGCCGCCGTGGCCGTCGAGGAACGGTGGCAGGTGCCAGAAGCCGAGGTGGTAGCGGTCCGGCCAGACGATCGCCGGGTCCCCGGCGGTCAGGGTCGACGCCAACGCGCCGGCCGCGCGGGCGGTGCCCCCCGTCCGCGCCCACTCGACGTCCAGTCCCAGCCGGTCGGCCGTCGTGGCCAGTCGCCGGTCGAAGTACTGCCAGGAATGGGAGAAGCCGAGGACGACGATGCGGCTGTCGTCCCGTTCGAACTCCCAGAGGATGTACCCCGCCCCGAGGCCGCCGCCGACCACGAGCAGCAGGGCCTCGCTCAGCGGGCCCGTCGGTCCGCTGACGCGTTGGTGCGCCAGGACATTGGCCAGCGCCGCGGCGTCGGGATCGGTGCCCCCGCGCAGCGTCCACCCGGCGTCCACCACCGCCCCCGGACCGCCGGTGCGCAGGACGTGAGCGCGGGCGACGGAATAGCGCTCCCCGGTGCGGGCCATCCGCTCCCGGATGCGGACCTTGAGCTGCTTGGCGACCGTCATGATCGGACCCTCCCGGCTGCCTTCCATGGCCGACGGGTCCACGCACCGCGGGCCGCAGCAGCCAAGATCATTCCGGACATGATGGCCGAGCAGCGCCTCGAGGCTCCCGAAGTCCCCTTTGCCCCGCGGCGCCGGCTCGCGTGGAGAGCCGGTCTGGGGTTGGGCGTGAGGCCCGCCGGGGTTCAGCGTAACGGCCGGATCGGCCGCGGAGAAGGTGGACGATCGATCCACCCAGGCCGATTCGCCATCCGGTGGGGTGGATCCGGTGAACAGGGGTGGTGGCCCGGCGCCGGAAGGGTCACACTTCGTCGGACGGAGGGGGTCCGATGACCAGCGTGCAGCCGGCTCGACAGCGACGGATCGAGAAAGAACCGGCGCCGGCGGACCCGCGAGCCGCCGCGGCGCGCCCGGGCGCGGCGCCGACGGTGGCCGTGCCGGTTGCCGGTCTGATCGTCGGCGCCCGCCGCGACCCGGGAGTGAGCGGCGACCGCCCGGCCCCGACCGGGTCGGCGCACGCGCCGCGGCCGGCGGTGATCCGCCGGCTGCGGATCGTGGACATGGAGACCGGGGAAGAGCTGCACCCCCTGACGATTCAGGAACTCCTGGATTCGTTGCCGCCGCGCGTGACCCGGGCGCTCGGCCGGCTGCCGCGGCCCATCCTGGGCGGGCTCGCCCAGCTCGACCCGGAGGCGCAGCGCGCCCTGCTGGCCTGGCCACCGGACGCCCAACTGGCCATGATCGCCGGGCTGGCGGCGATGTTCGCCGGAGGCGGTGCGGACGAGCCGGCCGAGCCGGCGCCCGAGGGCCCGCCGGCGACGACCGCGCTGGTCGCGGTCGGCGGTCCGGGTCCGGCCGAACCACGGTTGCCCCCGGACCTCGTGGACTTCCTGCTGGGCCGGGGCGGACAGCCCGGCTGGTTCGGATCCATTCGCGTCCCGGCGCCCCGGGCGACCGCCCGCCGCCCGCTGCCCCTGCTGACCGGCGGCACCCCACCGGTCGGTCCGGCGGTCGGTCCGGCCCTGCCGGCCGAACGAATCGGCCGTCCGCCGGCGTCGGAACGCCAACTGCGGCAACAGAATCGGGAGGCATTCGGCAACCTGCTGGCGACCGGTTACGAGCGGCCGGCACCCTCGGGAACCCCGGTCACCGCGACGCCGGAAGTCGGCGCGTTCGCGGACCGGCACGTCGAGAACGTGGCCGAACGGCAGTGGCGATCGGACTCCGCGCAGGCCTACGGCGCCCAGGCGCAGGCGGCCGCGACCCTGACGCACCAGCAGCAAGTCACGGCCGCCCAGGCGACGGCCCTGTCGGACCGGCAGGCCTACGACGCGCTGCCGGCCAACGTCCGCAAGCGCAAGGCGACCGTCAAACCCAAGCCGGCGCCCCATATTCCGGCGCCGGATCTGAGAGCGGTGGACCGGCAGGCGCAGACGGAATGGCTGGCCGACCTGGCCGCGCTGCGGGGCCAGCAACTCGGCCGGGCGACGATCGACGGGCTCGTCACCGAGATCGGCGCAACGGACCTGCACGACGCGTTGGCTGCCAACGGTGCGGTGATGCTCGCCCGGCTCGCGAACGCGCTGACCCCGCAAGAGGTTTCCCTGCTGCTGGACGCCGCCCCGCAGGGCAAGGTGCCGACCGCGCTGACCGACGCGATGGCCAACGCCCTGCCCGGGGTGTTCGCCGCTGGCGGCACCCCGGACGAGATCCTCGGTGGAGTGTCCGCTCTCGGACCGCAGCTGGCCGTGCTGCTGCAACAACCGGCCGCGGACTGCGTCAGCCTGCTGCGGGTGTCCAAGCTCGGCCTGCTCAAGACCATGCTGGCCGGCGGTCAGGCCGCCAACCTGGTCGCGTTGATCAGCCGGCCCGCCGTCACGATCGCCATGGTGAACCAGCTCATGGTCGCGGTCGACGTGCCCGCCACCTTCGGCCTGATCTGCGGGGCGGGGGCCGCGAACGTTGAGGCGCTGCTCGGGGCCGGGTTGGCCCCGGCGACGCTGCAAGTGTGGTGCCGCCCGGTGGTGGTCACCGCCACCATCGCGCTACTGACCCATCCCGGCCTGGCGGCGTGCGTGCCGATCCTGACCAACCTGGCAGCCGCGCAGCCCGCGGTGACGCCGGTCCAGCTGATGGCGGCCCTCGCGGCCGGTGCGGCCCCGGCGACGGTAGTGGGTGCCGTCAGAGACGCGTCGGCGCTGCTGCAGACCGTTGCCCAGGCGTTGCAGTACTTCACCACCCACCCGGCCAGTTCGCTGGCCGCTTACCACACCAGTGTCGCCTCGCCGGCGTCCCGGGACGCGAGCCGGCGACCGGTCAGCCTCGGCACGGCCTTCGCGCCGTCCGGCGCCCCGTACACCGTCTGGCAACACCACGCCGTGCTGACCGCACCCATCCTGGGCATGCTGATCGCGGAGAACCACGCGGCTTTCAGTTACGGGAGCACCTTCAAGACCGAGACCGAATCATTTTCCGGTGGCGACACCGAGGAATACATGGTGGAAACCTGGGACCCGCCGGCGGCGCCGCACCTGCCCGGCGCGTGGGTGACCCGCTGGGTGCTGCACATTCACCGCAAGAAGGGGGAGAGCAAGGCGGCGGTGCCCATCGCCGCCCACCTCAAGCGCTACGAGCAGCGCAAGCTGAAGGACGCGGCGCGCATCCCGGTCGGATCCGGGTTGGCCGCCGAGGCCCGGCTGACGAACCCGACCTGACGTTGGCGCGGACCAGGCGCCCGCGAGCCGCCCGCGGCGCGACGTCGGGCTGATCAACTCGGCGCCGAATCGGGCATGTCGGGCGTGGATCGCCGAGTTGAACGGCGGTCGGAACCGCAGCGGCCGTCCCCTCAGGTTGAAACCGTATGCGGGCGGGCGAATCCGCGTCGGGCTGATCAACTCGGCAGCAATTCCGGCATTTCAGGCGCGGCTTGCCGAGATGATCAGCCCCGCACCACAATGAGGCCGCCGTAACGTTGTATTTCGGGCATATGGGTCGCCGATGGTTTCGACTGTTCAGCGTGGCGATCACGGGGTCCGGCCGGCGGGCGATCCGCTGCGGCTACCGTGGTCGGGCGATGGACATGATTCTGTTCGACCTCGACGGCACGATCACCGACTCCGCGCGCGGCATCGTCGACTGCTTCCGGCACGCCCTCGCGGCGGTCGGCGCGCCGCCGCCCGAGGACGAGGTTCTCCGGGGGGTGGTGGGCCCGCCGATCGTGCACACCTTCCGACGGCTGGGCCTGACCGAGGCGGACGTGCGCCGGGCCCGGGCCGCCTACCGGGAGCGGTACGACCGGCAGGGTTGGGCCGAGAATGCCGTCTACCCGGGCCTGCCCGAGTTGCTGCACCGGCTGGCCGGGTCCGGGGTCATCCTGGGCGTCGCGACGTCCAAGAACGAGCGGATGGCCAGGCATATCCTGCGGCACTTCGACATCGACGGGCCGTTCACCTTCATCGGCGGGGCGAGTGACGACGAGTCCCGCACGGAGAAGGCCGATGTCATCGCGCACACGCTGCAGGAGCTGGGCCGGACGCCGCAACCACCGGAGGTGGGTGGGACCCCGGGTGTCGTGCTGGTCGGGGACCGCAGACACGACGTGCTCGGCGCCGCCCGGTTCGGCATCCCGACCGTGCTGGTCACCTGGGGATACGGCACCCCCGACGAGCACCGCACCGCGCGCTGGACCGCGACCACCCCCGCCGAACTCGGCGACCTGTTGGACCGGCTGACGGCCGGCTCCACGGCCGCCTGAGTCGGTCCGGCCACCGCGCCGACGTGGGCTCAGCCGGCCGGCAGCGCCGACCGGAAGTCGTCCAGACGGACTGCGGACAGCGGCATGTCGGTCGGGTGCCGGCCCCGGTCGTCGAAGATGTCGACCGCTGCGTCGACGTCGCGGGACGGCACGCCCTGGGTGGACCAGCAGCCGACCCAGCCCATGACGACGTCGTCACCGACGACGGGCGCCACCCGGATGACCGGACCCGGCAGGCCGGACCCGCCGGCCGGGTCGACCACGGCGATCAGCCGGCCGCCGCGCGCCCACAACGACGACGTCTCGCCCGTTGTCGCCGCGCGACCGCCGGCCGCGAGATCGCCGTAGACCCAGAAGGAGCCGGGCGTCGCCAGCTCCGGTCCGGCTAGGGTCGACGCATCGGTGAGCGCAATCTCGCTGTACGGCACGGCGATCTCGCCGTCGGCCGACCGGACCGCGCCGGTGAAGCCGCCGGTGGCCAGCACCACCGAGGCGCCGTTCTGCACGGCCCGGGTCATCGAGTCGGCCAGCGTCTCGTTCGCGCAAATGCCGGCCGCTCCACCGCCGGCGGCGCCTCCGGCACCGCCGTCCGAGGCACCCCCGGTGGGAGCGCCAGGGGTTGCCGAGGCCAGCGCCCGGCCCGCGGCGTTGGGGTCACCGTCGACCGCGACCGGCGGTGGGACGGTCGCGCCCACCGCGACGGACGTGAGCGCGCACGACGTGACCCCGCACGGCTGCACCTCGGCGGAGGCGGACCAACCGGGGCCGGCCGCGGTCGTCGCGCACGCCGCCAACGACATGCCGGCGACCGCCACGGCCGCGCCGATCGACCACCACCGCCTCGAGTTTCTCTGCCGTCCCATCAGGGGAAGACGTCGCGACGACCCCGTTCGGTTGCACGGCACCCGCGGCCGACCGGGCCTACATCTCCAGCGCCTCGTACACGTCGACCGCGCCGCCGTCGGCGATGATCGGGCAGCTCTTGGCGAACCCGGTTGCCTCGTCCAGTGAGCCGGCCCGGACCACCGAATAGCCGGTCGCGCCGAGCGCCCCCGGCCGCCCGACGCCGTCACCGGACACCGACGCGGAGGCCCCGAACGGGTTGCCCACCTGCACCACCGCCTCACCCAGGGTGCCGAACCATTCGGTCCAGGCCTGCATGACGGCCTGCTGTTCCTCGGGGGTCTGTGCCATCGAGCCACCCGAGTAGATCAGCGCGAACGTACCCATCACCGCTCCTTGTTTCGCTCCGCCGGCCGCGCCGATCGCGACCGTGCACCCTCCAGACGGGCCACGGACGGCGGAATCGACAGCCGGGTCGAAACAGGTGAGATCCGGTGCCGAGCGGTTCGGTCCGGCTCGCCCGGGTACCTCATCGGGCGAGCGACCAAAGTGCACCGGACAACCGTGCGAGAGGACCAATCATGACCAAAGCAGACAACGATGTCGTCGGTGACGACGTGCGCAAGGTGGCCGAACTGGCCAAGGACATCCGGATCGGCATGCTGACCACGGTCGACGCGGACGGCACCTTCACCAGCCGGCCGATGGGCCAGCAGGAGGTCGAATTCGACGGCGACCTCTGGTATTTCGCGGAGCGCGAGTCCCGCAAGGTCCAGCAGATCGCCGCGAACCCGCACGTGGGCGTCACGCTCAGCTCGGGTTCGACCTGGATCTCGATCGACGGCACCGCCGAGATCGTCGATGACAAGGCCAAGAATCGCGAGCTGTGGAACGGGTGGGTCGAGGCCTGGTTGCCGCAGGGCCCGGAGGACCCGTCGGTCGTGCTGATCAAGGTCAACGGCGAATCGGCCGAGTACTGGGACACCCCGGGCGGCCGGATCGCGTCGGTGATCAGCCTGGTCAAGTCCAAGGTGACCGGCGAGCGGTACGACGGCGGGGAGAACGAGCGCGTCGAGCTCTGAGCGGCAGCCGCAGGTTCCACCGGCCGCCGCCGGCGACCGGTGGCACCATCCGTCAATCCGGCAGGCCCATCCGCTCCCGGCGGTACCGGGTGAGGGCCTGGCCCAGTGGTGCGGCGAGCCGGTCGGCGTCGGTCCCGTCCGCGTCGATGAGATAGTCGCGCCGGCCCGACGTCGGCACCCGCAGCGCGCCGTCCGGGGCCCGTTCGACGGGCGGCTCGAGCTGGCCGAAACCGAGGGTGAGCGCGCTCCACTGCGGGCGAAAACCGCCGGTGCTGTGCAGCAGGATGAGCCGGCGGTCGGTCACCACGGCGATGACCGACCCCGCCATCACCGTCTGATCGTCATCGGACTGCCGGACGGCCGTCACGGGGTGGCGGCCCACGACCGTCTCGTCCTCGTCGAGGCGTTGCGCGGTCGCGGCCCGCTCACCCTTGGCCGGCTTCGCCCGCCCGACGATGCGGTCCCAGCTGTCCATGCCCGTCGCGGTCACGGTGTCATCGTGCCTCGTCCGTGGTGGCCGGTCCCACGCCGACCAGGCCTACACGCCTCGCTTTGACCGGTGGGCTGATCAGTCGAGACCAACATGCGACCGATATGCCCGAACTGGACCTTTCGTCAGGCGGGCCCGCGGGTGCGCTGATCAAAGTCTCGAATTGACGCCCGATTTATCCGTATTAATGGGACTTTGATCAGCGGAGCAGGCCCGGGCGGCGCGAGGCCCCAGCCCTGCATGCTTTCAGCCTGAGGGGACGGACCCTTGCGGGGCCGACCGCCGCTCCGTCGAAACAATGGTCGACCCATCTGACCGAAATGCACGGTTGCTGGAGGCTCGCTTGAGTGCCGGGCTGATCAAGTCGGCAAGACGCGCCCGAGATGTCGGACTTGCTGCCGAGTTGATCAGCCTCACTTCTCGTAGAGCGCCGGCCCGGTAGAACCGACCGGGGTAGCGCGCCGGCCCGGGTAGCGCACCGGCGCGAGTCGGCGGACCGGCTCAGCTCACCGCCGCCCGGCGCGGCAGCTTCCAACCCGGCCGTCCCAGAACGGCCCGGCCGGCGTCACCTCGGTGACCACCTTGCCCGGCCACAGGCCGGAGGCGTTCACGTCGGCGATGGTGTCCTCGGCGACGCGCTTCTGCTCGTCGTCGAGGTAGAAGATCGCCGACCGGTAGCTCATCCCGACGTCGTTGCCCTGCCGGTTGCGGGTGGTCGGGTCGTGGATCTGGAAGAAGAACTCCAGCAGGTCCCGGTAGCTGGTGACGGTCGGGTCGAAGACGATCTCGACCGCCTCGGCGTGCGAACCGTGGTTGTAGTAGGTCGCGTTGGGGACCTCGCCGCCCGAGTAGCCGACCCGGGTGCTGAGCACACCGGGCTGCCGCCGGATCAGGTCCTGCATCCCCCAGAAACAGCCGCCCGCGAGGATGGCGGTCTGTGTCGAAGCCATGATGGCCCCTCTCGCTCGTGGTTGCGCACTTCGTTGCCACCGATCACAACACGGCGGCGGCGGGCCGGATTCCGCGTGTCAGCATTCCGTAAGGACTGGCCCTCCGGTGGCCGGACATCGATCCGTCGAACCGTGTCGGCCGGATTCGTCCCCGGTGTGGAGCGCGGCCACACGACCAAACCGTCCAGCGACATCGTGAAGTGCCACAGCACCTTGCCGGCCGCCGGCTGCGGCTGCGGGTCGCTCATCCCAACCTCCGTCGATCACGTGGCTGACCGGTCTGACGGACGGCGGGAGCGGAAGTCATCGATGTGGCCCGGCCGGCGAGGTGCGCGCCGGGCGTCCCTGCGCCGGGTCCGGTCGACCGTGCCCGCTGCCAGCGGCAGCCAACTCCCGGAGGAAATGGGTCGGCGTCAAACGTCTTCCGGGGGCCGACGCCGCGGGCTGGTGCCTGCGGCTACTGCCCCGGCGGGTGGCCGCCGGCCTGCTTCGCCTTGGCCTCCTTGGCCTTGCGCTGTTTCTCCGCCTGCGCGGCCCGCCACGCGGCGACCTCCTTCTGCCAGGCGACCAGCCGCTTGCCGCCCTCCTTCGGGTCGTACGCGCGGGCCCGGTCGATCGTCGGATCCAGCGAGGCCCGCAAGGAGTCGGCCAGCGACCCGGCCTCCGGGGCGCCTCCCTGACCGCCGCTGATCACGTGCTCGTGGTTGACCCCGGCCGCGGTCACCTCGACGAATCGGAACAGGTCGCGCACCCGGACGGCGGTCGGGTGCGCGCCGTCCGGGTCCCGCCACTTCGCCGGCACCGACGCCAGCGCGGATTCCAGGCGTTGCGCGGCGGCCTGGTACCGGGCCCAGTAGCTGCCACGGGTGGCGAAGTAGCCGCGGAACTTGGGCGACGCCGCGATCGCCGCCGGTGCGGCGGCGTCGCTCGTGGCCGACGTCGCCAGTCCCTGGATCAGGCCTTCGATCCAACCCGTCACCGACTCGATGCCCTCGGCGTCGAACAGCACGACAAGGTCGGAGGGCTGCATCGGCGCCTTGTCCTTGGCGGA
>NZ_JBGAKE010000003.1:0-392302 GCF_044224575.1 Nakamurella sp. | reverse complement strand
TTCGCCTACCCGGCGATCAACGTCACCTCGTCCACGTCGATCAACGCCGCGCTTCGCGGCTTTGCCGAGGCCGGCAGCGACGGCATCATCCAGGCGTCGACCGGCGGTGCCGAGCACGCGTCCGGGACCAAGGTCAAGGACATGGTCACCGGGGCGATCGCGATGGCCGAGTTCACCAAGGTCGTCGCCGAGAAGTACGACATCACCGTCGCCCTGCACACCGACCACTGCCCGAAGGACAAGCTCGACACCTACGTCAAGCCGCTGATCGCCGCCTCGACCGAGCGGGTCAAGGCCGGCGGGCTGCCGATCTTCCAGTCGCACATGTGGGACGGCTCCGCCGTGCCGCTGGACGAGAACCTGAAGATCGCCGCCGAGCTGCTCGAGCTGACCAGGGCCGCCAATATCATCCTGGAGATCGAGGTCGGCGTCGTCGGTGGCGAGGAGGACGGTGTCGTCGCCGAGATCAACGACAAGCTGTACACCTCGCCGGAGGACTTCCTCGAGACCCTCGACGCGCTCGGTGCGCCGGTCGACAATTCCTACATCGTGGCCGCGACCTTCGGCAACGTGCACGGGGTCTACAAGCCCGGTGGCGTCAAGCTGCGCCCGAAGGTGCTGCGGGACGGCCAGGATGCGTTGGTCGAGAAGCTGGGTCTGGCCGCCGGCGCCAAGCCGTTCTCGCTGGTCTTCCACGGCGGGTCGGGCTCATCGGCCGAGGAGATCGCCGAGGCAGTCTCCTACGGCGTGGTGAAGATGAACATCGACACCGACACGCAGTACGCCTTCACCCGGCCGATCGTCGGGCACATGTTCTCCAACTACGACGGTGTGCTGAAGGTGGACGGCGAGGTCGGCAACAAGAAGGCCTACGACCCGCGGGTGTACAACAAGCTGGCCGAGGTCGGCATGGCCGATCGGATCGTCGAGGCCTGCGAGCAGCTGGGCTCGGCCGGGAAGTCGCTGGGCGCCTGACCGGCGGTCCTACTGGCTACATGGCGGCCGCGCACGCTCGGCCAAGGAGGACCACGCTGAACAATCCGGCTCCTGCGTCGCCAGATTGCCTGCGCCCGGTCCTCCTGCCTCCATGGCGGCCTCGCAAGCTCGGCCGACCCTAAGCAGTTCGCGGGGCGGGCTCGTCGGATTCGGCGGGCCCGCTCGGCCGTGCTGGGGTGGTTCCGTCGGCGGCCGCGATCGCGGCGTCCGGTCCAGCGTCCGGACGCCGGCGGCGCACCCGTGCGGTGGCCAGGACCGAGCCGAGGATGACCAGCGGGAAGCCGATCGCCATACCTGCGGTGAACGGCTCGCCGAGCAGCAGCACGCCCAGGGTGATGGCCACGGCCGGGTTGATGTAGGTGATCACGGTGGCCCGGGCCGGTCCGGCCTCCGCGATCAGGGCGAAGAACCCGAGGAACGCCACGGCGGTGCAGATCACGCCGAGGCCGGCGATGGACCACGCGGCGTCGGCGGTCAGCTGCACCGGCCCGACCAGCAGGGTGAACGGCGCGTACACCACCGCGGCGACGATGAGGGAGGCGGTGACGACCCCCATCGGCGGCAGGTCGGACAACCGGCGGTTGATGATGATCGGCCCGACCGCATAGCCAACCGCCACCAGCATCATCGTGCCGACCGCGATCAGGTCGTCGAAGTGGATGTCCAGCCCGACCAGGAACCCGACCCCGGTGAAGCCGATGAGCAGGCCGGCGACCCGGCGGACGTCGAACCGGTCGTGGCCCATCACCGTCAGGATGACGGCGGCGATCATCGGGACGACGGCCAGCAGCAGGCCGGCGGTCGAGCTGTTGAGTCGCGTCTCTGCATGTCCCAGCAGGAGCCACGGTCCACTGATCTCGACCAGCGTGTAGACCAGCAGCACCTTCCAGCGGCGGAAAACGGGGCCGAGAGCGCGCCGGTACAGCGCGATCGGCAGCAGCAGCAGCGCGCCGATCAGGGTCCGGCCGAAGGCGACGATGAGCGGGTCGACGTCCGTCACCGCGATCTTGATGAGCAGGTACGGGATGCCCCAGATCAGGCTCATCGCGGCGAACAGCAGCCACCCTCGTCGCGTCACGTCCGCACCTCGCTCTCTTGCCGTCCGGCCGGCCGCACCGCCCGCCGTTGACGCCAACGTCACACTCCCACGGCGACTTCCCGGGTGGCCGATCAGCATCGGCGAGAGTTTCTGCACCGGATCCGGTAGCGCTGCTGACGAATGGGTGGCCCATCGCCCGGTCAGGCGACTTTCGGCGTGTCCTATTGGGGCCGGTGTCGCTTTCTGGTATTGGAGCGTCCCCTGAGACTCTTGTGACTCGTGTGACTGGTGCTCTACGGTAAGCAAAGGATCGCGCGGATCGCGGTCCGGCTCCGGCGCAGCTCCTCGCTCTGCTCCGTTGCCGATCCGCCGAACACGAGAAATGGTCGAGCGAGGCGCAATTCGCGTGACGGCGTTGAGCAAGGGGAAGGGACGTCGTCATCGATCGCCGGTGTCGCGCACCCGTTTGTCGGTGCGGGACGATCGGCGATTTCGGCGCGCCGTGAGGCGTGCCCGGCGGGCGACGCGACCAGGAAAGGGCGCCTTGTGCGGCGTTCGTTGGCCATCGGGGCCACCATCGCGGCGGTCGTCACATCGGCACTCGTCGCCTTCGCCGGGCCGGCTGCGGCCGACCCGTCCGCGAATGACTGGTATCAGCTGCGGATGTGCGAGTCGTCCAATCGCTATGACATCAACACCGGCAACGGCTATTACGGTGCCTACCAGTTCGACCAGTCGACGTGGCGGTCGGTCGGTGGGCAAGGCCGACCGGACCAGGCGTCGGCGTCCGAACAGGACTACCGGGCGCTGTTGCTCTACCGCAAGCGGGGTTGGAATCCGTGGGTCTGCGCCTACCTGGTCGGACTGACCGAGGACGGCGACGCCCGGTCGGGGGTGGCGCCGCCGGCGCCCGGGAATCAGAGTTCGGGCGGCGGGGCCAGCGAAGGGTCCACCGGTTCCGAATCCTCCGGATCGGCCGCCCCGGCCTACCCGGGTCGCCAGTTCTTCGAGGGCGATTACTCCGACGACCTCAAGGCCTGGCAGAAGCAGATGGGCACGCGTGGCTACGACCTGGTCGGGACCGGCTACTTCGGTCCGAAGACCAAGGCCGCGGTGCTGGATCTGCAAGCCAAGGCGGGGCTGAACGTCGTCGGCTACATCGGCCCGAAGACCTGGGCGGCGGCCTGGGCCGGCTCCCCGGCACCGGCACCGGCTCCGGCGGCGCCGGCTGCGGGCGCCGGCTACTCCCCGCAGACCAACGAGTCGTGCGGGGTGGGGCAGTCGACAGCGCCGGAGTGGCCCGGCAAGACTTTCGTCCAGGGCGACACCGCGCGCGAACTCCAGTGCTTCCAGAAGCAGCTGGGCAGCCGCGGTTACGGGCTGACCGGTACCGGGTACTACGGGCCGGCCACCAAGACCGCGGTGGTGGCGCTGCAAACCCGCAATGGCATCAACCCGTCCGGAATCCTGGGTCCGCAGACCTGGAAGGCGGCGTGGGAAGGCCAGTAGTCGGCTGAGGCCGGCACCAATGGGCGACCCGACCGGGACGATGCACCTGCATCGGCCGGTCGGGTCGTCGCATTCCGGTCACCCCGGCAGGGAACGGTCCAGGCCGCGGTCTCGTTCGGGGCACCTCGAATAACACTTTGTCAAAGTCGCTCGCATTATCCCGACGATCGGAGGGATGATGACAGCGTTGTCGGCAGGGCATCGGAATGCCTTTCACCGGCACCCGCCTCGCGTGAAGCTCGCGCGTATGGCGCCTGAGAGAGGCCCGGGGCACGCCGCCCCGGGCCTCTCTGCGTCGGAGGAGTTGTTCTCGCCGAGGCGTATTCGAGGGTCACCCCCGTGAGGCAACTCCACTGCGGCGAACCCAACTCCCGATCAATGCGGAGTTCGGTGCGCCGCCTGGGAGTTGCCTGGACCGATCCGCGTCCGCGGATGCGCTACCCGGCCGCGGCGAACACCGGCGGCAGCACCAGCAGCATGGTCAGCGACCACGTGCAGTGGGTCAGGATCGGTCCGAGGATGCCGCCGCTGGCCCGGCGTTGCAGGCCCAGCAGCAACCCGAGCAGCACCGCCGCGAACACCAGCATGACGTTTCCGGTGGCGACGGTGGTCAACGCGTAGACGGCGGTCGAGATGGCGACCGGGTGCCATGTGCCGATGGCCGCGAACAGCGCGCCGCGGAAGAAGATCTCTTCGGCGATGCCGTTCACCACGGTGATCAGGGCTATCAGTGGCAGCGAGCCGTAGCGGGCGAAGGCGAGCACGTTCTCGGTCGTCTCGCGTAGCGGTTCGATCTCCCGCACCACCACGGCGCCGACGATGAACACCGCGGCGGCGGCCAACCCGAGCAGGATCGGGATGACGATGGGGCGACGCAGCTCGCCGCGGAAGCGGATGCGACCCAGATGGAGCGGGCCGGACGCGAATCCGCCGACCACCCAGGTCGCGGCGAGGGCGAAGGTCAACGGGTAGAACGCGACGCTGTCCGGGGGCACGTTGAGCGAGATGCCGAGCAGTGTCGCGCCGACCACCAGGGTGATCGCCACGACGATCCGGCGCCGACGGAACTCGTGGTCCGGTTGCCGGTGATCACGATCGACCCGGTCGACCAGCGCCGGACGGACCAGCCGGCCGGCCCGGTCGGTCCAGTCCTTCAGCCGCGACCGCCGGGCCCGCGGCTCCGGGGCCCCGGGTTCGGAGCCGCTCACGACCGCGCGGCGCCCGGAGATCGCTCCGGTTGGCGGATCGACGGGTCGTCGGCGCGGTCCTCCAGCGCAATGCGCACCGCCTCGTCGTAACCGGTGAGCTCACCCGGCAATAGCTGACGGATCGAGTCGTCCCGGACGATCACCTCGTTGTTCATCGAATCGATGAGGTTGCGGGCGGTGCCCTGGTCGACGTCGGTGATCAACGCCAACCACATCGACGATAGTCGCGGGGTGAGTAGCGGTACCGGGACGATCGGCGGGGAACGGTGGTTCTGGATCCGGGCCGCCCGGCGCATCATCTCCGCGTAGCTGAGCACCTCGGGCCCGCCGATCTCGAACACTTCGCCGATGGCGCCGGGGTTGTCGAGCACGTCGGCCAGGTAGCGGATGACGTCCAGCAGGGCGATGGGCTGGGTCCTGGTGCTCACCCACTTCGGTGTGACCATCGCCGGGAGGTGGTCGACGAGCTGCCGGGTGATCTCCCAGGAGATCCCGCCGTGCCCGATCACCACGGCCGCCCGCAGCACCGTCACCGGTACCCCGCCCAGACCCAGCAGCTGCTCCACGTCGCGACGGGACTGCAGGTGCGGGGACAGGTGGTCGTCGACGTCGCCGAGACCGCCGAGATAGATGATCTGCTGAACCCCCGCATCGGCGGCGGCGTGCCCGAACGCGGTGGCGGCCTCGGCGTCCCGCTGCTCGAAATCGTCGTCGGCCAGCGAGTGCACCAGGTAGTAGGCGGCCCCGGTCCCGTCGAGCGCAGTGCGCAGGCTGTCCAGGTCGGCGACGTCCCCGTAGACCGGCTCGCCCGCCCCCGAGTACGTGTCGGGATGGCGGGTCATCGCGCGCACCTGCCGGCCGCGTTCGATCAGTGCAGGAACCAGGTGGGAACCGATGAAGCCGGACGCGCCGGTCACCAGGACGGTGGAGTTCATGCTGCGACTACCGGCGGAAGCGCCCGTATCGGATGACGGCGGTAGTGCCATGACCCACCCCTGCTCAGCTCGTTCGTGGACCGGGACCGTGTTCGGGCCGTCGGAACGGACGGTACCCGCCCCTGGTGACGGTGAATCCTGGCCGGGCAACTGACCCGGCACTTTGTCCACACGTCCGAATTGTGTCCACATTCGGCGAAGACGACGCATCGACGAGCGGCCGGCCGGGCGAGGATCCAGATGCCCGGCCGCTGCGGCCGGCACAGCGAAGAAAGGTGGAACCCGTGGCGGGATTGACGATCGACACCCAGCGGATCGCCGGGGCCGGGAACGCGGTCACCGAGGTGGCCGGCGCGCTGACCAGGGAGATCTCCTCGATGCGCGAGCAGTTGGATCAGATTCGGGCCGGCTGGCAGTCCAGCGACGCTGCCCCGCGGTTCGTCGCGGCGATGGAGCAGCATCTGGCCGATGCGACCAGCCTCAAGGAAGCGCTCGTCGGTCAGGGGTCGGCGCTGACCGCGGTGGCCTCCCGGTTCGGCGAGGCCGAGGTGGCGTTGGCCCAGGCCATCCCGGCGGCGATCTGATGACGACGATCGCGGTCAACTACGCAGCGCTGGCCGACGGTCAACAGGGCCTGGTGGCCACCTGGAACCGGATCGAGGGTCACCTGGCCGAACTCGATTCCCGGATCGCGGCGACGGCGGACATGGACGCCGAGACGTTGACCAGCTACTGGGCGCTCAAGGCGCGGTGGGACGCCGCCGCCCAGGACCGGCAGCTGGTTCTGCAGGGATTGGCCAACCTGGTCGGCCGGGCCGGCGAGCAGTACCGGACCGTCGACGCGACCATGGCGGCCCAGTTCGGCTGACGCGCCACCCGCCACCCGCCGCCCGCCGCCGGCCGCCCGCCGCCGGCCGCCCGGTGCCCGCCGCCGGCCGCCCGGTGCCCGGCGCCGGCCACCCGGCGCGCGCCCGGTCCGCCGGCCGACATCGACCCCGGGACCGGCCGGCGGTTCCGGTCCAGGCCCGTCGGTCCAGGCCCGTCGGTCCCGGCCCGTCGGTCCGGGGCCCGTCGGTCCGGGGCGACGCCGGTCCGGGTCCCGTGGGGCTTCGCAGACCGACCGTCCGGGGCGGGCGGACGCCTCGCTCGATCAGCTCGGGGGAGCGGGGCGTCCGCCGTCCGCCGCATCGGGCGCCGATGGCAGGATCAGGACATGACTTCCGGGAACCTGTTGGGTCCGCCACCGGTCAAACTGCCGGCCGATCCGGCGGCCGATCTGCTGGCCGCCGGCGAGCCGCCGGGCGACGTCGCGCGCCAGAACCCCACGTCGTCGCTCGCCTGGGCGGAGTTGGCCGAAGCCGCGCTGGATCGGGGCGACGACGTCGCCGCCTACGCCTACGCCCGGGTCGGCTACCACCGTGGGCTCGACATGTTGCGGCGGAACGGGTGGAAGGGGGCCGGGCCGATCCCGTGGACGCACGAGCCCAACCGCGGCTTCCTCCGCTCGTTGTCCGCGCTGGGTCAGGCCGCGGCATTGTTCGAGGAGAAGGACGAGGTCGCCCGGGTGCAGGCGTTCCTGCTCGACGCCGATCCGCAAATTCCGGCCGAACTGTTGCCCTGACCCGGACCCCCGTCCTTCGCGTCGTCCGCCGGTATCCCGGCCGTCTCGGCGCGTCGCCGCCGCGGCCTCGGGCTGATCAACTCGGCGGGAGATGCGACATATCGGGCGCTTCTTGCTGAATTGAACGGCGGTCGGCCCCGCCGGGGCCGTCCGCTCGGGTTGAAACCGTCTGCGGGTCGGCGAATCTGCGTCAGGCTGATCAACTCGGCACCAAGTCCGACATTTCGGGCGCCTGGTGCCGAGATGAACGGCGGTCGGCCCCGCAGGGGCCGTCCCCTCGGGCTGAACCCATGTGCGGCTGGGGCCTCGCGCCTCCGGGCCGGCTGCGCTGATCTGTGAGTGTTGGTGGGCCGGTTCTGGTGGATCAAGAGCCAGGATTCGGGGTTGGTGTTCGGGATTGGCTCGGCGCTGATTCGGCCACTTCTGTGTGCCTTCATTTGGACGTGTCGTCCCGGGCGCCGACGCCGGCCTGCTCACCTGTTGGCCTGATTAGAAGCCTGTCCCTGGTTCCCCGTTCAGGCGGGGAACTGGGTGACCCGTCACAGATGTGCCGTGGGTGGGTCCTCCAGGCCGGCGTCGACTTGTTGACCCGAGCTCTGGAAGGAGAGCGCGAGCTGATGCCTACTGTGGCAGATTCTGTCGACGCTGTCGTCGGCGGTGACACGCATGTGGATACGACGAGTTTGTGTGTGGTGTCCCCGGTCGGGGCGGTGCTGGACCAGATCACGATCGACAACGACGAGCAGGGTTACGCCGAGGTGGTGACTTGGATCCTGCGGGTGGTGCCGTCGGGGCGGTTCCTGGTCGGGTTGGAGGGCACTCGCAGCTACGGGGCGGGGCTGTGCCGGGCGTTGGAAGCGGTCGGGGTCCGGGTCGTCGAGGTCGAGCGGCCCTCTCGTGGGGAGCGGGGTAGGCGGGGCAAGTCCGATCCGGGTGATGCGGTGCTGGCCGCTCGGAAGGTGCTGGCCATGGCGGTGGAGCGGGTGCCGGAGCCGCGGACCGGGGACGGGGTGCGGGAGGCGTTGCGGTTGCTGGTGGTGGACCGGGAACAGATGACCCGGCAACGGACCCAGCTGAACAACCAGTTGCTGGCCGAGTTGCTGACGGGCACCGCTGAGCACCAGGCGATGCGCCGGAAGAGTTTGAGTGGAACGGATCTGGAGAAGCTGGCCAAGGCCCGTTGCCGGAGCGGGCGACCGATCGATGAGCAGGCCCGGGTGGCCGTGCTGCGCCGCAAGGCGAGCGAGATCGTGCGGCTGGATCAGCAGATCCGGGACAACGGCAAGAGCCTGAAGACGATCATCGCCGAGGTCGCTCCGCAGCTGCTCGAGCAGGTCGGCGTCGGCCCGGTCGTCGCTGCCCAGCTGATCGTGTCCTACAGCCATCACGGCCGTTGCCGGGACGAGGCGGCGTTCGCGGCGTTGGCCGGGGTCAGCCCGGTCCCGGCGTCCAGCGGCCGGATCGTGCGGCACCGGCTCAACCGGGGCGGCGACCGCCAACTGAACCGGGCCCTGCACACCGTCGCGGTTACCCGCGCGCAGTGGGACGAGCGAACCCAGGCCTACATCCGTCGGCGCAGCGGCCAGCTGACGGCCAAGGAGATCCGCCGGATGCTCAAGCGGTACATCGCCCGGGAGATGTTCAAGATCCTGCGCACCGTCGACGCCCTGAACCCGACCGGCGAGCGGGCCCCGCTGGCCGCCTGACCCACCCCCAGCGGGCCTGGCGAGCCGAGGCCAAGCCCGGCCGTCGGGATGACGACGCCCCCTCGTTCCACGGACCGGGCAGGGGCTGCTCAGCCATGCCCGCTCTTTGGCCCCGGAGCCGCGCGTCCGGAGACGCCGGCGCGCGCACCCGACGCCAAGCCGAACGCGAACAAGATCATCAACAGGGCTTGACAAACATAGAAGCGTCCAAGTCCCATCAATACGGATAAATCGGGCGTCAATTCGAGACTTCGATCAGCGCACCGGTCGGCCCAGCCCAAAGCAACGGTGCATTACGGGCATATCGGTCGCCTTTGGTTTCGACTGATCAGCCCGTTACCACAACGAACGCGCAACAACGGCGCATTTCGGGCATATAGGTCGCCGATGGTGTCGACTGATCAGGACGCGGCCGGTGGTCCGGCCACCCCGGCGCGAGCGGACCGACGGAGCGGCCCTGTCCGGGTGCTTCTCCGGCCGGTGCGGCACCCGGGTCGACCGTTTCCAAGCGGCACCGCCGGATCGGCCACTACTCGCGCAGCGATTCCAGGTAGGCGGCGATCCGGCCGATCGCCTCCTCAAGGATCTCCACATTCGGCAGGGTGACCAGGCGGAAGTGGTCCGGCTCGAACCAGTTGAACCCGGTGCCGTGGGTGACCAGGATCTTCTTGGCCCGCAGCAGGTCGATGACGAACTCCTGGTCGTCCTCGATCGGGTAGACGTCCGGGTCGAGTTTGGGGAAGCAGTACAGCGCGCCCTGCGGTTCGGTACAGCTGACGCCGGGGATCTTGTTGAGCAGGTTCCAGGCGAGCTTGCTCTGCTCGTAGAACCGGCCGCCGGGCACGATCAGCTCGTTCACCGACTGGTAGCCGCCGAGCGCGGTCTGGATCGCGTGCTGACCGGGGACGTTGGCGCACATCCGCATGTTGGCCAGCAGGGTCAGGCCCTCGAGGAAATCGGTGGCCAGGTGCTTGGGGCCGGACACCGCGACCCAGCCGGCCCGGTACCCGCACACCCGGTACGCCTTGGACAGGCCGCTGAACGTCAGGCACAGCACGTCGTCGCCGGCGAACGTCGCAGCGTGGTGGTGCACGTGATCATCGAAGATGATCTTCTCGTAGATCTCGTCGGCCATCACGACCAGGTCATGCTTGCGGGCGATGTCGATCAGGCCGCGCACGACGTCCGCGCCGTACACCGCGCCCGTGGGGTTGTTGGGGTTGATCAGCACGATCGCGAAGGTGTTCGCGGTGATCTTGGCCTCGATATCGGCCAGGTCGGGAATCCAGCCGTTCGCCTCGTCGCAGCGGTAGTGCACGGCGGTTCCGCCGGCCAGGGTTACCGCCCCCGTCCACAGCGGGTAGTCGGGCGCCGGCACCAGCACCTCATTGCCCTCGTCGACGAACGTCGTCAACACCATCGAGATGAGCTCGGACACCCCGTTGCCGATGTAGACGTCCTCGACGTCGATCTGCCGCAGGCCGTGCGACTGGTAGTACTGGGCGACCGCGGTGCGCGCCGAGTAGATGCCGCGGGAGTCGCTGTAGCCCTGGGATTCCGGCAGGTTGTGGATCATGTCGGCCAGAATCGCGTCGGGGGCGTCGAACCCGAACGGTGCGGTATTGCCGATGTTGAGTTTGAGGATCTTGTGGCCCTGGGCCTCGAGCCGCTCGGCCTCTTCCAGGATCGGACCCCGGACGTCGTAGCGGACTCCGCGAAGCTTGAGACTCTGGGTGACGAGGCGCATGGTCCAAGGGTGCCACCCGCATCGGTCAGCCCGGCAGGCAGACCAGTCGCAGCGGCGCCGTGTGCTTGTAGAACGTCCACCGGTCCATCAGTCGGGGGTAGTCGCGGCCGTCCGACCGGACGGTCGTCGGGGCCATGCCCAGCTGGACGGCCCGCCCCGCGGTGGTGCGGGGGCGGGGACCGAAGACCCCGGCGACCCGCCGCTGGACCACGGTGACGGTCAGGCCCTTCGCGGCGTCGGGGACCACCCGGATCCGTTCGGCGCCGCCGCGGAGCACCCGTTGCTCATCCACGTACACGGTGCCGCTGGTGATCGGGCCCAGCTCGCCGGCGCCGACCAGGACGCCGCCGACGTCGTCGCGCACCAGGGTGACCTCGTGGGCCGTGCCCCGGCGGGCCAGATCGGCTCCGGCGGCACCCGTCGGCAACCCGTGCAACCGGGTGAACGAGGTCGCCGCCGGGGTCGCGTAGGCCAACTCCACCGATCCCAGCAGGTCCCGGCGCAGCAGGCGCAGGGTCACCGCGGCCAGATCGGCGTCGTCGCCGACGACCAGCACCCGCCCGGTCAGCAACGCATCGATCTGCGTGCCGGGGCGCGGTCCGACGGGCCGGATCTGCGCAGGGGGGAAAGCGGTCAAGATCGGGGCAAACCGCTCGGGCGGGGCAGAATCCTCGCCGCACCACAGCAGGGTGACCGCATCGCGTTCGCCCACCGTTTACCCTTTCTCTCTGGCGCATCGCGGCCGGACCGTCGTGGTTCGAGGCGCCCGACGGCTTCGGTCCGGCGTCGGGTGGCATGCCGTCGACGGATGGGAGTGTGCCATGACGGTGATGGTGCTGATCGGCGCCCAGTGGGGGGATGAGGGCAAGGGCAAGGCCACCGACCTCTACGGCGAGCGGGTGCAATGGGTCGTTCGCTACCAGGGTGGCAACAACGCCGGGCATACCGTCGTCCTGCCGGACGGTCAGTCGTTCGCGTTGCACCTGATCCCGTCGGGGATCCTGACGCCCGGTGTCACCAACGTGATCGGCAACGGGGTGGTGATCGATCCCGGGGTGCTGCTGACCGAGCTGGGCGGGCTGGACGCTCGTGACGTGGACACCAGCCGGCTGATGATCTCCACCGACGCGCACCTGATCATGCCCTACCACGTGGCCATCGATAAGGTCGCCGAGCGCTACCTGGGCAAGGCCAAGATCGGTACGACCGGCCGCGGCATCGGGCCGGCCTACGGAGACAAGGTCGCGCGGCTCGGGGTCCGGGTGCAGGACCTGCTGGACCCGTCGATCCTGCGGCAGAAGGTCGAGGCCGCGCTGGACATCAAGAACCAGATCCTGGTCAAGATCTACAACCGCAAGTCGTTGGATCCCGACCGGATCGTCGACGACGTCCTGGAGCAGGCCGAGGGGTTCAAGCACCGCATCGCCGACACCCGGCTGGAGCTGGGCCGGGCGGTCGTCCGTGGGGACAACATCCTGCTGGAGGGCTCGCAGGGCACTCTGCTGGACGTGGACCACGGCACGTACCCGTATGTCACCTCGTCCAACCCGACCGCCGGTGGGGCCGCAGTCGGCGCCGGGATCGGGCCGACGTCGATCACCGCGGTGCTCGGCATCCTCAAGGCCTACACCACCCGGGTCGGTTCGGGCCCGTTCCCGACCGAGCTGCACGACGAGTGGGGCGAGTACCTGCGCAAGACCGGTGGCGAGGTCGGGGTGACGACCGGGCGGTTGCGCCGCTGCGGCTGGTTCGATGCGGTCATTGCCCGGTACGCATCCCGGGTGAACGGGATCACTGACATCTTTCTGACGAAGCTGGACGTGCTGTCCTCGCTGGAAGAAGTGCCGATCTGTGTCGCCTACGACGTCGACGGCACCCGCTGCGACGAGATGCCGCCCACCCAATCGGGTTTCCACCACGCCAAGCCGATCTACGAGATGATGCCCGGCTGGTTCGAGGACATCTCGAGCTGCCGAACCTTCGAGCAGCTGCCGCCGAACGCGCAGGCCTACGTGCGCCGGCTGGAGGAGCTGTCCGGGGCCCGCGTCTCGTCCATCGGCGTCGGGCCCGGGCGGGATCAGACCATCGTGCTGCACGACGTGCTCGCCGCGAACACCCGGCAATAACCACCCGGCAATAACCACTCCAAAAAAGGGGCGTTGGGGATGCCCTGTGGATAACTCCGCGGCCGATTCCCGGAAATCCTTCACCATTCGTCGATGACCCGAATACCGAGTGAGCTACCGCCGGATCTGGGCAAGGTTGCCTTCACCGTCGATCAGGGGCGACGGATGGGCCTGACCAGGCGGCGGATGCGAGCGAACGACCTGGATCGACCGTTCCCCGGAGTCCGGCAGGCCGCGGCGCCTGCGCAGCCGGGCGCCGAGTCGCTCGATCAGGACGGGTCAGCCGACGCCCGTCGGACGGCCGAGGCTCGGTTTCGCGACCGATGCGTCGCCGTCGGACTGATCGTGCCGCCCGGCGCCTTCTTCACCCACCGCACCGCGGCCCGATTGTGGCCCCTCCCGCTGCCGGCGTTGCCGACGTTGCCGGCCGACGAACCGATCCATATCGGCGTGATGCTGCCCGAGCACCCACCCCGGCGGTCCGACGTGGTGGGCCACGCGATTTCCGACCCGCTCGCGTTCACGGTGCGGCGCGACGACCATCTGCTGATCGATCCGGCCACCCTGTTCTGCCAGCTCGGTGCCGTTCTCAAGGTCGAGGATCTGGTCGCGGTCGGCGATGCCCTGGTCCTCGCGCCGCGCCGGGCGACGGACTCCGGCGACCGGCCCTGGCTCGATCTGCCGACGCTCCGCGACCGGGTGGAACGCTTCCGCGGACGGGGCAAGGCCCGCGCCGACCGCGCCCTGCAGCTGGTCCGGCCCGGTGCGGAGTCGCGACCGGAGAGTCTGGTCCGACTGGCGATCCTGGCGGCCGGCCTCCCCGAGCCCGAACTCAATGTGGACGTCTACTCCTCCAGCGGGATCTTCGTCGGCCGCGCCGACCTGCTCTATCGCCGCTACCGGCTGGCCATCGAATACGACGGCGATCACCATCGGGTCGACAGCGTGCAGTTCGACCGCGATATCGGTCGGCTCGATGACTTCGCAGCTGCGGGCTGGCGGGTGGTCCGCATCGCCAAACGGTCGTTCTTCGGTGATCGGGAGGCGTGCATCGGGCGTGTGCGGCGCGCGCTGATCGATGCCGGGTGGCGCCCCGGACCAATCCCGCACCCCTGTTGATCATGGCGTCGCGGCCGCTCCGCGGCGCTCAGAACGGCCTCGGGGCCATGATCAACAGGGTGGAGGGGTGGGGGAAAATCGGTGGCGCGTCCGGCGCCTGCGGGTGGAGCGTGGGCCGCATGCACCTGCACTGGCTCGACCCGCACGCACTCGATCGCCGCGACGTGGACGCCGTCACCGCGGTGTGGGAGATGTCCCGCGCGGCCGACGCCCCGCACGATCTGCCGCTGACCGCGTTGTCCGTCCGCACCACTCTCGCGGACGGCTGGGAGCTGAATCCCGCGCAGACCGCCGTCCTCCGGGACGGCCACGGACGGGCGGTCGGGGTGCTCGACGTCGGCTCGTCGCAGTACGACAACCATCATGTTGCGGACCTCGGCATCACCGTCGATCCGTCCGTGCGCCGCCAGGGGCTTGGCCGCCGGCTGTTCGAGGCGGGCGTGGAACGGGCGGTCGCCGACGGGCGAACGCTGATCACCGCTTCGTGCCAGGAGGGCGGTGCCGGGATGGGATTCGCCTCGGCGATGGGACTCGATCGGGCCAGCGTGGAGGTCCGGCGCGTCCAGAACCTGTGGTCCCTGGACCGGGCCGGGCTGGACGTCCTCGCCGCCGAGGCCGCCGAACGTCACGCCGACTACGAGATCGTGCCGATCGGCTACCCCACACCGCCGGACCTGCTCGAGTCGATCGCCCTGATGACCGCCGCGATCAACGACGCGCCGACCGACGACCTGGACGTCGAGGACGAGGTCTTCACCCCGGACCGGGTGCTCGCACTGGAGCGATCCCAGTTCGCCTACGACCGGCGGATGTACCGGCTCGTTGCCCGCCACCGCCGTTCCGGTGAGCTGGCCGGACAGACGATCGTCGTCGTCCCGGCCGTGCAGCCCTGGTACGCGCATCAGCTCGACACCAGCGTGGTGAAGGGGCATCGTGGGCACCGCCTCGGGCTGGCCCTCAAGATCGCCATGCTGCGCGAGTTGGCCGATGCGGAGCCGCAGGTGCGGACGTTGGCGACGTGGAACGCCGCCTCGAACTCCTCCATGATCGCGGTGAACGAGGCCCTGGGGTACCGGGTGGTGTGCAGCGCGGTCGGCTGGCAGAAGCATCTGTCGGGCGTACCCATCCGCACTTGATCATGGGCCGGTGGCCGTTCCCCGTCGGTCAGAACGGCCACCGGCCCATGATCAACAGGATTCGGGGGTGGGCGGGGCGAGCGCAGGGCGGGCGACCGCAGCGTGGGGCGCGGGCAGGGATGCGCTCAGGCCCAGGTGACCCGGACCTGCTCGCGCCAGTGGCCCAGCAGGTCGACGGTCCCGAACTCGGCGACGTCGTCGCCGCGGTTCCACAGTCCCAGGTACAGCGCCGCGGCGGTGCCGGTCAGCCGGGAGTGGGCGGCCGGATCCTCGCCCTCCACGACGACCGGCGGATCGGCGGAGACGGACACGGTCCAGGCGGCCGGTGCGTCGGTCGCCGCGACGACCGTCCGGAACGGCTCGTCGGTGCGTAACCGGCTGCTCCGGCGCGGGACGAACCCGGTGAGCAGTTCGTCGAGCCCGTCGACCGCCAGCGGGGTCGGGATGCCGGCTTCGGCGGTCGTCGGCATCCGACCGAGTCGGGTGGACTGGGCGTCGACGCGGTGGATGGTCGTTTCGTGCGCCTGCCGGCGGGTCCAGAACGTCTTGGCCGGCGGGGCGTTCTTCAGGAACACGAACGCGGACAGGTCATCGGGCGCCGCGCGCAGCGTGCGGATCAGGGTGCTGCTGCCGTCGACGAACCAGGGGAGCAGCCCATCGTCGTCATCCGGGGCCTCGAAGAATTCGTCGACGTCGTCGGTCGGCGCGGTCCGTCGCTGCGTCACGATGGCGGCCGCCCACCGGTGCACGCCGCCGATGTGCGTCACCAGGTCGCGCACGGTCCATCCCGGGCAGGTCGGAACGGGGTCCGACGGCAGTACCCGGTCCGCCTCCAGGGCCAACCGGGCGGCCTCGGTGTCGAGTGTTGCGAGCAGGTCCGCCTGGGGCAACCGATGAGGCATGGACCTCAGCGTCGCACGGGTCGGTTCGGTGGATGCCCAGGGGTCGCCGGTGAGGCAGTACTCTCCCGACGTGCGCATTCTCGTCATCGGCTCGGGCGCCCGCGAGCACGCCCTGCTCCGGGCCCTGCGGCGCGACCCGGACGTCGCCGACCTTCACATCGCGCCGGGGAACGCAGGCACCGCTGCCCTCGCCCAGGCGCACCCGGTGGACGTCGCCGACCCGGACGCGATCGCCGGGCTTGCCCAGCAGGTGCAACCCGACCTGGTGGTGATCGGCCCGGAGGTGCCACTGGTCAACGGCGCGGCCGACGCGTTGCGCAAGCAGGGGTTCGCGGTCTTCGGGCCGAGCGCGGCGGCGGCCCGGATCGAGGGATCGAAGGCCTTCGCGAAGGACATCATGGCCGCCGCCGGTGTGCCGACCGCCCGGGCGGTCGCGGTCACCGACCGGGACGGGATCGACGCCGCGCTCGACGCCTGCGGGTCGCCGTACGTGGTCAAGGATGACGGGCTGGCGGCCGGCAAGGGAGTCGTCGTCACCGAGGACCGGTCGGTCGCCGCCGCACACGCCCGGGCGGTGCTCGATCACGGCCACCCGGTACTGGTCGAGGAGTTCCTGGCCGGGCCGGAGGTCTCCCTGTTCGCGGTGTGTGACGGCCGGACGGCGGTGCCCCTGCTGCCGGCCCAGGACTTCAAGCGTGTCGGCGACGGCGACAGCGGGCCGAACACCGGTGGCATGGGTGCGTACGCCCCGCTGCCGTGGGCGCCGGCCGGCCTGGTGGACACCGTACAGCGCACCGTCCTGGACCCGGTGCTGACCGAGATGTCCCTTCGTGGAACGCCTTTCGCCGGTCTGTTGTACGCAGGGCTGGTGATCACGGCGGCCGGACCGAAGGTCATCGAGTTCAACTGCCGGTTCGGCGACCCGGAGACCCAGGTGGTGCTGGAACTGCTGGACACCCCGCTGGGCAGGCTGCTGGCCGCAGCCGCCGCCGGCAGCCTGGGCGACGTGCTGCTGAGCTGGCGTGGCGCGGCCGCGGTCACCGTGGTGATTGCCGCGGAGAACTATCCCGGCCCACCCGTCACGGGCGACGTGATCACCGGCGCCGATGGCGACGGGATCCTGCACGCCGGAACGAAACTCGCCGACGACGGGTTGGTGGTCTCGGCCGGCGGTCGGGTGCTCTCGGTCGTCGGCACCGGCGCGGATCTGGCCAAGGCCCGCGAGAACGCCTACGCCCTGGCCGAATCGGTGCACCTGCGCGGTTCGCACTACCGGACCGATATCGCCCTGGCGGCCGCCGAGGGCCGGGTGCACGTGCCCGGCACGGCCTGAGCCGTGGCCATCGGTGGGGCCCGCACTGCCGCGGAGGGTTTCGAGCCGTCGGTACGGTCCCGGGTGGCGCCGTTCTATGTAATGAAGGTGCTCGCCGCGGCGGCCCGGCGGCGTCGAGCGGGTGGCGTCGTGTGGGATCTGGCGGCCGGCCAGCCGTCCACCGCCGCGCCGGAGCCGGTGCGGCGGGCCGCGCATGCCGCGCTCGACGGGCACATCCTGGGCTACACCGAGGCGCCGGGCATCGAACCGCTGCGCCGGGCGATTGCCGGCCACTACCGGAATCGATACGAGATGGATGTCGACGTCGACAATGTCGTCGTCACCACGGGATCCTCCGGCGGGTTCCTGCTGGCCTTCCTGGCCGCCTTCGACGTCGGCAGCCGGATCGGACTGGCCCGGCCCGGTTACCCGGCGTACCGGAACATCCTGCACGCGTTGGGCTGTGAGGTCGTCGATCTGCCCTGCGGCCCCGGGACCCGGTACCAGCCCACCGTCGGGATGGTCGAGAACCTCGGCCTGGACGGCCTGATCGTGGCCAGCCCGGCGAATCCGACCGGGACCATGCTCGAACCGGGCGAACTCGACGCCCTGGCCTCCTGGTGCGCCGGTCAGGGGGTGCGGCTGGTGTCCGACGAGATCTACCACGGCATCACCTATGCCGGTCGGACGTCGAGCAGTTGGCAGACGGACCGCTCGGGGTTCGTGGTGAATTCCTTCTCCAAGTACTTCTCGATGACCGGCTGGCGGATCGGCTGGCTGCTGGTGCCGGACGACCTGATCGATGTCGTCGACGCGTTGGTCGGCAACCTGGCCATCTGCCCGCCCGCGCCGGCGCAGTACGCGGCGGTGGCCGCGTTCGACGGCTACGCCGAGTGCGACGCGCACGTGCACCGCTACGCGCACAACCGGGGACTGCTGCTGAACGGGCTGCGCGAGCTGGGCATCGACCGGCTTGCGCCGGCCGACGGCGCGTTCTACGTGTACGCCGACATCGGGCACCTGACCGACGACTCCGCGGAGTTCGCCGCGCGGCTGCTGGCCCAGGCCGGGGTGGCCGCGGCCCCCGGCGTCGACTTCGACGTGGTGGACGGCCACCGGTACATCAGGTTCTCGTTCGCCGGGTCGACCCGCACGATCGAGGGCGCGCTGGTCGCGCTTGAGCAGTTTCTCCGGCCCTGACGCCGGAACGATGCGCGGCGCCGGAGCGTTGAACCCAGTGGGTACCCCGAGGCGAAGATCAGGGTTCTCACCTGAGGCGGTCCACGGTCCCGAGGCGGACAGTGGAAGTCGAGCAGGGCAGTCGAGGACAGTGGAGGAAGTTCGATGGACAAGTTCTTGAAGATCGTGGGCGCCGTCGTGGTGATCTGGATCGGCATCAGCCTGGTGCTGTGGCTGATCGGCAAGACCATCGGCCTGTTGTTCTGGGTCGCCGTCATCGGCGGGGCCATCTGGGCCGTCGCGGCGATCAGCAACAAGCGGAAGAACCAGGTCGGCTACAAGCGCTGACCGGGTGCGGCGGGGGTCGCGCCCGCCGCGCGGCGGGCCGGGCGGCCGGTCGGCCGGGCTGAGGCCGGTGGATGTTGGTCCGCGGCGCGGCGGATCCGCCTCAGCCGTTCGCCAGCCGGGGCGGGAAGCCGCCGGTGGCGATCGGTGACCAGCGGGTCGGGGTGATCCGGATGAGGCACTTGCCCTGGTCGACCATTGCCCGGCGGTACTCGTCCCAGTCGGAATGTTCGCCGGAGATGCACCGGAAGTACTCGACCAGCGGTTCGATCGCATCGGGGATGTCCAGCACCTCGGCGTCGCCGTCGATCTGCGCCCAGGCGCCGTCGAAGTCGTCGGACAGCACGAGCACGGAGGCGGTCCCTGTGCGGCGGGCGTTGCGCGCCTTGGCCCGCTCGGGATAGCTGGCGATGACCACGCGGCCCTGCGGGTCGACGCCCGCGGTCACCGGGGACGCCTGGACCGACCCGTCCGAGCGGGTGGTCAGCAGCACGTGATGATGCCGGGCCCGGGCGAAGTCCAGCACCTCGTCGCGGGCCACCGAGCGGGCGGTGGCGATCGTCCTGGGCATGATTCCTCCCTGAATGAAGTTCCTGATCGAGGATGCCGTCGATCCTGCCAGCCGGCTCAGGCCGGCCGGGCCAGTTGATCGACAGCGGCGCGAAACACCGCGGGCAGGTGGTGGGCCGCGGGCACCAGCCCACGCCGGACGGCCGGCAGTCGCGTGGCGGTGAGCAGGCCCAGGGTCAGCGCAGTGTGCCGGCGGCCGAGACGGCGGGCCGCAGCCTCATACCGTTCGACCTGGCCGGTCCGGACGCTGGCCACCGCCGCGCGCGCCTGGGCCAGGCCGAGGGCCAGCCCCTCCCCGGTCAACGCATCGACATAGCCGGCGGCGTCACCGATCAGCAGCACCCGTCCGCGGACCCGGCCCCGCACCCGCTGCCGCAATGGTCCGGCGCCGCGGACCGGGCCGGCATCGAGGCCCGCCAGTCGTTCGGCCAGGCCCGGGAAGCCGGTGATCAGGTCCTCGAACCGGCCGGTCCGGGTGGTGAGCAGAGCAACCCCGATCTGCCGCTCGGCGATCGGGGTCACGTAGGCCTCGCCAACGGCCGACCAGTGCACCTCGACGAAATCGGTCCATGGTCGGCAGGCGACGTGCCGGCGCAGGCCGTGCCGCCGATACCCGCCGGGTCGTTGCGGGCCATCCAGCCCCACCAGGCGGCGGACCCGGGAATGCAGGCCGTCGGCGGCGAGCAGGTAACGGGTCGGCTCGCCGTCCACCAGCAGGTGGTCGCCCCGGTCGTGCACCTGACGCACCGCCGGGCCGCAGACGGCGATGCCGGCGCGGTCGGCGGCGTCGAGCAGCGCGGCGTGCAGGGTGGTGCGCCGCACACCCAGGCCCGGCCCGCGGCCGAACGGGGCGTCGACCTGGTGGCGGCCATCGAGGTAGCGGATGCCAGCGATCGGATGCCCCGCCGGCGCCACACCCAGATCGTGCAGGCCGGCGACCGCGCCGGGCATCAACCCTTCGCCGCAGGCCTTGTCGATCGGCCCGGTCCGCGGTTCGCGAACGACGACGTCCAGGCCCACCCGCTGTGCATACAAGGCCGCGGCCAGCCCGACCGGCCCGCCGCCGGCCACGATGACGTCACGCACGCGCGGGCGCCCCCGCCCGCGGCAGGGCCGCCAGCGCGTCGTTCTCGATCCGGATCCGGACCGTCAGCAACGCGGCGTTCGCGACGGTGAACACCGCCGCGGTGATCCAGCACCCGTGCACCAGGGGCAACGCAACCCCCTCGACGACGACGGCCACGTAGTTGGGATGCGCCAGCCGGCGATACGGGCCGGTGCGCACCGGCGGCAGGCCGGGCACGACGATCACCCGGGTGTTCCACCGCCGGCCGAGCGTGGCGATGCACCACCAGCGCAGACCCTGCGCGCCGAGCACCAGGGCCAGCATCGACCAGGCCAACCACCCGGGAACGACGGGCCGGCGCACCACCGCCTCCACCAGCATCGCCACCAGGAAACCGGTATGCAGGACGACCATCACCGGGTAGTGGCCGCGGCCCGACTCGACCCCGCCGTGCGCGAGGCTCCATGCGGCGTTGCGCTTGGACACCACCAGTTCGGCCAGCCGCTCGAGGGCGACCAGCCCGACCAGGACGACGAACGCGGCCAGCGACGTCACGACGGATCCCCGTCCGCCCGCAGCAACACCAGTTCCGAGCAGAACCCCGGCCCCATCGCCAGGAGCACCCCGTGGCTGCCCGGGGCCGGCGGCCGTTCGCGCAGCGTGTCGGCCAGCACGTGCAGCACCGACGCCGAGGACAGGTTGCCGATCCGGGCCAGTGAGGACCGGGTCAGGGCGACCTCGTCATCGCCGACCTGGAGGGCGTCGCGGACCGCGTCGATCACCTTCGGGCCGCCGGGATGGCAGACCCAGAAACCGATGTCGGCCCGGGTCAATCGGTGCCCGGCGAGGAACTCGTCGACGTCGTCGCGGATGTAGCGGCCGACGATCTCCGGGACCCGGGCGTCGAGCACGATGCGCAGGCCGCGGGCCCCGATGTCGAATCCCATGGTGCGTTCGGAGTCCGGGTACAGCCGGCTACGACTGTCCAGCACCTGCACCGCGGCCGATCCGTCGACCGGGCCCGGCGCGCGGCCCGCCCCGACTCCGACGACCGCGGCGGCGCCGTCCCCGAACAGCCCGCTGGCGACGACGTTGGGCATGGACACGTCGTCGCGCTGCACGGTCAACGAGCACAACTCGACGGCGACCAGGACCGCGACCTGGTCCGGATGGCCGACCAGATGGTCGTGCAGCCGGGCGATGCCGGCCGCGCCGGCCACGCACCCCAGACCGAACAGCGGCACCCGCCGGATATCCGGTCGGAGCCCGACGACCGACGCGATGCGGGCGTCCAGGGACGGCACCGCCAGGCCGGTGACCGTGGTCGAGATGATCAGGTCGACGTCGCTCGGCGTCAGCCCGGCCGCCTTGAGCGCGTCCTCCAGCGCCCGGGCCCCCAGGGCGACCGCGTGTTCCAGGAACAGGTCGTTGGCGCGGTCGAAGGTATCGAGATGGTCGTACTCGGCCAGGGGCAGCACCAGGTGACGCTGCCGGACTCCGCAGTTGCGGTGCAGCGTGCGCAGAACCCGCTCGTCGAGGCCGCGGCCGGCGACCGCCGCGGCGAAGGCGTCGGTGATGTCCGATTGGTCGCGGCGGTGCGCGGGCAGCGCGCCGCGGACGGTCAGCAGGTGGGTCATCGGGCCAGCACCAGCAGGGTGGCGTCGACCAGGGCGATCCCCACCGCCGCCCAGAACGGGACCCGGCCCCGGGTGACCAGGGCGACCACGCCGAGGGCCGCCACCAGCAGCAACGCACCGAGCCGCAGGCCGGTCGGGGCATCGCCGGCGATCACCACGATCAGCGACGCACCGCCCAGCGCGACGACCGCGGCGACCCGGGTCCGCCGCGCACCGAGGCGGTGCGGCAGGCCGCGGACGCCGGTGGCTTCGTCGTCGTCGAGATCGGGCAGGACGTTGACCAGGTGCGCGCCCACCCCGAGCAGCGCCGCCACGATCGGGATCCACGCCGGCGGCAGCGCGCCGGCCGGCCCGGCCAGGGCGACAAAGACGGTGAGGCCGCCGAAGGCCACCGCGTACGGAACCCACGACCACACGGTCGACTTCAGGCCCAGGTTGTAGGCCCAGCCCGCGGCCACGCAACCGAGGTGCACCAGGCCGGCGGCCAGCCCACACATGAAGGAGAGCAGCACGGTGGCCGCGACGGCGATCCCGCAGGCAGCCTGCACCCGGCCGACCGACAGTTCACCCGTGGCCAGGGGCTTGTCCGAGCGGCCGACGGTCCGGTCCCGGCCGCGGTCGAGCAGATCGTTGGTCCAGCCGATGGTGAGCTGGCCGGACAGCACCGCGGCGACGATCAGGACGGTGCGCGCCGGCGACGTGCCGGCGGCGACGGCGAGCGCGCCGGACAGGACGGTGACGGCGACCGCGGGGCCGATGTGCGCGGCGCGCAGCAGAGCCCCGAGGCCGGCGGCGCCGGAGGCGATGTGCGTCAGTCCGTCGGCTCCTCCGGCTCGAAGGTGTCCGGCTCGGCGGTCGTGGTGGCGCCGACCCCTTCGTCGGAGGTGAGGGCCTCTTGTGCGCGCGAGGTGGTCTCGTCGGCGGCCGGGTCGGTGGATCCGGGCTGGCTCATTGTCGGTTTCCCTACTTTCTGTCGGTCCTGCGGTGGTCATGGGGGTCAATGCCGGGGTGGCTCCCGGCGGGGCCCGTCAGCCCGCGGTCGCCCGGCGGGCCCGCGCGCGGAGCTGAAGGATGCGAACGGTGCCGAGCAGGCCGGCGGTGAGCGCGCCGGCGATCGCGGCGAACAGCATGGCGACGCCGAGGGACAGGGTGCCTTCGAAGCCGAAGTACCGCACCTGGACCGGGTCCGAGTTCTGCACGATGAAGATGAGCAGGAAGATCATCACGATCGCGGCCACCACCAGGGCCACCCAGGCGGCGCCCGTGCGCGAGTGCTTCTTGGTCGCGGGTGTGCGGTTGGTTCCGGATTCGCCCGGCGCAGGCGGTGACGCGATCACGCCGGCCGATGGCCCGGCGGTCGGGTCCCAGGTGCCGGTCGCCGAGGGCACCGGCTCCGTGTACTGCTCCGGAAAGGCCGGCCCCCCGGCTGTCGACGCAGTCATGCCGGGGACGGCCATGCCGGGTGCGGCGCCCGGCATGCCACCGGGCGGGGTCGGCGCGCCCGCGATGTCGTACG
This sequence comes from Nakamurella sp., assembly GCF_044224575.1. GTDB lineage: Bacteria > Actinomycetota > Actinomycetes > Mycobacteriales > Nakamurellaceae > Nakamurella. The sequence goes on along the minus strand of NZ_JBGAKE010000003.1, from coordinate 368,633 downwards.
GATCGTGATTCGGTTGGGGGCCCCCGCGGCCGGCTGCAGTCATTGCGCCGCACCTCCCGATGTCGTTGCCGGTGGCGGTTCCCGCACCGTGCAGTGGGGGTACCCGGGGGGTCGGCGGCGAAACAGCAACCTCGGCGGTGGTCGACATCGCCGGCCGGATGTGTGCGCACCTGCCGGCGGGGGCACTGACTCGGCGTTGTCGTCATCGTCGACGCGCCGAGGCGTACGCCAAGGAGGAGCTTGCATGACCATCCCGGATCCCACCGCCCCCGGCTCACCCCAGCCGCAGCCCGATCCCTACCCGAATCCCGGCCCGACCGACCCGCAGGGTCCGCCGGTGCCGACGGACCCGTCACCGGCCCGACCGGACGGGCCCGCTCCGTCGACCGTGCCGGCATGACCGTCCCGGACCCCACCGGGCCCGGGTCGCCGCCGCCCGGGTCGCCGGGTTCGCCCGGGTCGCCGGGGATACCCGGGTCGCCGGGGACACCGCCGCCCGGGTCGCCGGGGATACCCGGGTCGCCACCGCCGCCGCCGAATCCGTTGGATCCACCGACCCCCGCACCGGATCGCCCGCCCGTGCCGTTGGAGCCCCCACCGAACCCGGAGCCGCGGCCGGTCGACCCGGTGCCGGGCGACCCCAACCCGGGCTCGCCGTTCCCGGTTCCCGGACCGATCCACCCCGACCCCACCGGGCCCTGACCGGCTCCCGGCCCCCCGTTCCCGCCCCGGGCCGCGCGCCACCCGAGGTCCGTCCCCCCGCGCGGATCAACTAGGCCGGCGCGTCCGAAGTCGGCAACTCGTGTCACTTCGGTCACATCCGGCGTCGGTTGATCCGCGCAGTTGTCCACCGGCCACCGGGTGGATGGACGCGCGGATGAAGTCGTTGACATCCGCCCCACCAGTCACATTCGGCGTCATTTGATCCGCGCCGGCCTAGTTGATCCGCGCGGGGAGGGGTGGGGTTGCGCCCGGCCGGGGGAGGTGGGCGGCGGTGAGGGAAGGCTTGGCTGGCTGGAAATGCGCAGGTCAGGGGGTCAAGCTGAGCCGTGTGAGCGAAACCGACGCCGCGCGGGCAGACCATCATGAGCCGCACGACACCGGGCTGGCCAGCCGGCTGAACTGGTTGCGGGCCGGTGTCCTCGGGGCCAACGACGGGATCGTGTCGACCGCGGCGATCGTGCTCGGCGTGGCCGGCGCGACCGACGACCGCGGCTCCATCGTGCTCGCCGGGCTGGTCGGCATGATGGCCGGCGCGATGTCGATGGCCGCCGGCGAGTACGTGTCCGTCTCCACCCAGCGGGACACCGAGAAGGCGGTGCTGGATCGGGAGCGGCGCGAGCTGGCCGAGACGCCGGACGAGGAGCTCGAGGAGCTGGCCGGCCTGTACGAGGCCAAGGGCATCGAACCGGCGCTGGCCCGCGAGGTTGCCGAGCAGCTCACCGCGAAGGACGCGCTGCGCGCCCACGCCGAGGCCGAACTCGGCCTGGACCCGGACGACCTGACCAACCCGTGGCACGCCGCCGGGGCCAGCTTCCTGGCCTTCCTCGTCGGCGCGGCCATCCCGTTGCTGGGCGTGGTGATCACACCGGCCGCCTGGATCACCGTGGTCGCCGTCGCGATCGCGCTGGCGGTCACCGGGTCGGTCAGCGCCCGGTTGGGCGGCGCGCCGCCGCTGCGGGCGGTGCTGCGCAACGTCGGCGGGGGCCTGCTGGCGATGGGCGTCACCTACCTGCTGGGCACCGTGGCCGGCGGGCTGGTGGGCTGACCGGAGTCGCCCGTCACCTGGGGTGCTTTGTCCGGTCGAACCCTCGCTCGGACGGCCGGTCCGGTCGTAGGGTATTCGTGCCCGGCTGGGCGGTGCGCCGCAGTCCCGCCCACCGAGAACCGACCCAGGCGGTCAGGTCACTCGCGCCCTGCGGAGGACGTATGCCCGCCCCCATCACCGTCGATGAACTGCCCGGGCCGCACGGCGTCCCGATCCTGGGAAACCTGTTGGACCTGAACAATCCGCACCCCATCGACACCCTGATGGATTGGGCCCGGGAGTACGGCCCGATCTACAAGCTGGCCGTCCCGGGCACCACCCGGATCATCGTGTCCGCGGCCGATCTGATGCCGGACATCTGCGACGACGACCGCTTCGACAAGCAACTCGGCCCCGGCCTGGTCGCGGCGCGCGGCACCGGCACCCCCGGGCTGTTCCTGTCCGAGACCAGCGACCCGCTCTGGCGCCGCGCGCACAACATCCTGATGGCGCCGTTCAGTCAATCCAGCATGCGCGGGTACCTGCCGCGGATGGTGGACATAGCCGGGCAGCTGATGGACAAGTGGTCGCGGCTGAATCCCGACGACGAGGTCGACGTGCCGGCCGACATGACGGCGCTGACGCTGGACACCATCGCGCTGTGCGGTTTCGGCTACCGCTTCAACTCGCTGTACCGGGATACCCCGCACCCGTTCGTCGCGGCGATGGTCCGCAACCTGCTGGAGGCGCAGAAGGAAGCCAAGGAGCTACCGATCCAGCGCAAGCTTCGGGTGCAGGCCCGCCGGCAGTCCCGCGAGGACAGCGAGTTCCAGATCAATCTGGTCAAGGGGCTGATCGAGGACCGCCGCCGGCAGGGCGACGCGGCCGACAACACCGACCTGCTCGGCCGGATGCTGACCGGAGTCGACAAGTCCAGCGGCGAGAGCCTGCCGGACGACAACATCATCGCGCAGTGCATGACGTTCCTGGTTGCCGGGCACGAGACAACCAGCGGCCTGCTGTCGTTCGCCATCCACTACCTGATGAAGAGCCCGCAGTACATCGACGAGGCGCGGGTGCAGATCGACGAGGTGCTGGGCAACACCGCGGCGCCCACGTACGAGCAGGTCCACCGGCTCACGTTCGTGCGGCAGATCCTGGACGAGTCGTTGCGCCTCTGGCCGACCGCGCCGATGTTCACCCGGGCCGCCCGCGAGGACACCGTGATCGGTGGGAAGTACCTGGCCCCCAAGGATGTCGGGATCTCGGTACTGCTGCCCACGCTGCACCGGGACCGCAGCGTGTGGGGCGATGATGCGGAGGACTTCAACCCGCACCACTTCGACGCTGACATGTTCAAGGACGTCCCGCCCCTGGCCTACCGGCCCTTCGGTACCGGCCTGCGCGCGTGCATCGGCCGCCAGTTCGCCTTGCAGGAAGCCACTCTCGTGCTCGGCATGCTGCTGCAACGGTTCGACATCATCGATCACCGCAACTACCAGCTGCACACCAAGGCCACGCTGACGGTCAAGCCGGCAGACATGTGGATCCGGCTGCGCCCGCGGGCGGGATTCGCCGGAGTCCGCCGGGAGCAGGTATCGGTCGGGGCGTCGACCGACGAGGCCACGGCCGAGCCCGATGCGGCCGTGTCGCAGGCCGCCCACGGCACCCCGCTGCTGGTGCTGTTCGGTTCGAACCTGGGCACCGCCGAGGGCATCGCCAACCGGCTCGGCCGGGAGGGCGGCGACCGCGGGTACACGGTGACGGTGGCCGCGCTCGACGACCACGGCCCGGATCTGCCGACCGCGGGCGCCGTCCTGGTGGTCAGCGCCTCGTACAACGGTGAACCTCCGGAGAACGCCACCGCGTTCGTCGACAAGCTGCGCAGTGATGCCGTGCCCGACGGGGCGTTCGCCGGAGTGAAGTTCACGGTGTTCGGCTGCGGGGACACGGACTGGGCGGCCACCTACCAGGCGGTGCCGATCCTGCTGGACGCCGAGTTCGAACGGTTGGGCGGCAGCCGCATCCATCCCCGAGGGGCCGGTGACGCGCAGGCCGACTTCGACGGCCAGTACCGGGCCTGGCACGCCGACCTGTGGTCCGATGTGGCGGCGGCGCTGGGCCTTTCGGAACAGCAGGCGAGGGTGACGGCCGGCGGCCCGCGACTCACGATCGCCACGGTCAACCGCCAGCTGACCAACCCGGTCATCGTCTCCTACGACGCGACCCCGACGCTGGTCACCCGCAACGTCGAGCTGACCGCCACCGGGGCGGCCGGCGTCCGGTCGACCCGGCACGTCGAGGTCGCGCTGCCGGCCGGGGTGACCTACCGGGCCGGCGACCACCTGGGCGTGCTGCCACGCAACAGTCAGGCGCAGATCCGCCGCGTCATGCGGCGGTTCGGTCTGGACATGGGGACGTACGTCACGATCACCGCCAACAGCGGGACGCACACCCATCTGCCGGTCGATGAACCGTCGCCGCTGCTCGGCGTGCTCGGCAGCTGCGTGGAACTGCAGGCCACCGCAACCCGGGCCGACATCGAGGTGCTCGCCGGCCACACCGGCGACCCGGAGCAGCAGGCCGCGCTGCGCGCCCTCGCCGCCGACGACGAGCAGTACCGGACGCGGGTCCGGGAGCCGAACCTGTCGGTGCTCGACCTGCTCGACCGGTTCCCGGCGTGCGCGGTGCCGTTCCCGGTCTTCCTGGACCTGTTGCCCGCGTTGGCCCCGCGCTACTACTCGATCTCGTCGTCGCCGCTGGTCAGCCCGGGCGCCGTGTGCGTGACCGAGGGTGTGCTGGCCGGGCCGGCCCGCTCGGGCACCGGGCGGTTCGACGGGGTGTGTTCCACCTACCTCGCGCAGATGGACGCCGGCAGCACGGTGTTCGTGTTCCGGCGGGAACCGACGATCCCGTTCCGGCCGGCCGACCCGTCCGTGCCGATGATCATGGTCGGGGCGGGGACGGGGCTCGCGCCGTTCCGCGGGTTCCTGCAGGAGCGGGCCGCGCAGGCCGCCGGTGGGGCCCCGGTGGCACCGTCACTGCTGTTCTTCGGGTGCCGGACGGAGCAGGACCGGCTCTACGTCGACGAACTCGCCGACTTCGCGAACACCGCGAATCTGACCACCTACACGGCGTTCTCGCGGGAGCCGGGTCGCGCGCGGCGATATGCGCAGCATGAGATGCGCACCCACGCCGACGAGATCTGGCCGTTGGTGGAGGCCGGCGCGGTGGTGTACGTGTGCGGCAACGCGCGGACCCTGGCGCCCGGCGTACGCGCGGCGCTCACCGAGATCGCCGCCGACAAGCAGGGTCTGGGCGGGGCGGCGGCCGACGACTGGCTGACCGGGCTGCGTCGCGAACATCGGTACCTGGAGGACATCTGGGGCGCGAACTGAGGACGGCACCCTAGGGTGGACCGGGTGATCGACGAGGAACAGATCAGGGCCGTCGACGACCGGCGCACGGCGGCCATGGTCGCGGGTGACCTGCCCACCCTGCGTGAGCTGATCGCCGACGATTGCCGGTACGTGCACTCCACCGGCGTCAGCGACACGAAGGACAGCTACCTGGCAGCCATCGAGTCGGGTGCCCTGGCCTACACGTGGATCGGCACCGCCGAGCACATCTTCATCCGGGCCGGTGACGCGATGCTCGTTCCGCACGAGATGCGCGCGGAACTGGTCCGATCCGGGGTGCCCGAGCCCTACCGGAGCCGGGCGGTGGCCGTGTGGCGGGCGACGCCGGACGGCCCGCGGCTGATCTATTTCCAGGCCACCGCGCTACCGGCCGGTGCCGACCGTCCGTCCCCGGAGACCGGGAAACCGCTGGCCGTGTAGTCGATCAGGCTCCGGACGGCCGCGCGGCCGCGGGCCCGGCGGGCGAAGGACCCGGCCAGCCGGATCGCCTCGGCCAGGTGCAGCCGGGCCAGCATCCGGGTGTCAGCCAGGGCCGGGCGAAGGTCGCGATCGACCATCCGGCGTCGCAGGTCGGCGTCGGTCGCGGCGGCATGGAGGCGGCGGACCAGCGCCGCCCGGTCGGCCGGCGGGGTGCGCTGGAGGGCGAAGGCGGCCGGCATCGTCGCTGTCCGGTTGCGCAGGTCGGAGGTTCGTGGGGACGCCAGCTCGGTCAGGTCGTTGACCAGTTGCCGAGCCAGGGCCAATTCTCGGCCGAATCGTGCGGCCGCCCGGCAGGTCGGTCCGTCCGCACCGGCCACATTCGCAGCCAGCTCGGCCAGGCCGGCCAGCATGGCACCGCTGCGTGCGTCGTTGCCGGCGGCGACGGCCTCGGGCGTCGTCCCCACGTGGAGCGGCACCTCGGCCCGGAGCTGCCCCTCGGTCACGGTCGAGACCATGTCCAGGTACAGCCGGGTCAGGCCGGCCGAGCCGGCCGGGCCCGCGTGCAACGGCGCCTGCGCGACAGCGGTCGCGAGCAGCAGGTGCGCCCCGATCGTGCGATCCGCGGCCGGGCGCGCGCACCAGAACTTGACCGGGTCACCGTCCATGTCGTCGTCCAGCAGGTCCCAGGCGAGGTAGGTCGCGCTCGCCGCGGCCATGAGCCAGTCCGGCGGGTCGGTTCCGCGCAGCCCGATGTGAACGGCTCGGGGCAGGGCCAGGGCGGCGATCTGGGAACCGTCACCGCGTCGGAGCATCGAACCGAGGTGCTCCACGAGTTCCTCGGCCAGCGGGCGGAGTTCGCCGCGCCAGGCCAGCAACGCCCCGCGCAGGGCGTCGGTGGCCATCCCTCGCCACTCGTCGAGGTCCCCGCGGTCGGCGCTCACCGAGCCCACCCGCCCATCGTCAGTGCCGTTCACCCGGGGCGCCCGGCCTGTCATAGTGATCGCCATGGGGACACCGGTGCGGTCGCTGGACGATTTCTCGGCCGTCTATTTGGACCGGCTGAAGTCCGGTGACGCCGGCGGTCTGGGCGAGCTCTATGTGGAGTCGGCGGTGCTGACCACCACCGGCGGGCCCTTCGGCTCGTCCTGGGTGGTCGGCCGGGACCAGATCGTCGCCATGATCGCCGAGGCGATGGCGACGTACACCGTCGACGACCAGACCGTGCCGGCAGCTCCGTTCGAGTATCACGGACCCGATCAGGCCGCCCGGGTGGGGACGTTCGAATCGACCATGACGGTGAAGGCGACCGGTGAGCGGCTCACCATGACGGTGTCCGCGTTCGAGGTGTTCGGGCGCACCACCGACCAGGGCTGGCAGTACCTGGCCGATCACTCGACGGTCACGTCGATTACCAGTAACCCAGCGGTGGGGGGTTCTGCTTGACCTGGTCGAGCAACTCATCCGCTCCGGTGGGGGCGGCGATGACCCGGTCGCGTTCCTGCTCGGTCAACGGTCCGAGAATGGACTCCAGCGTGCCCGCCGGGTCTTTGGTCAGCTGATCGCGGAACTCGGGGTCCTCGAGAAATCGGCTCCGGATGGAGCGATAATGCGCTTCGCGTGACGAACTGTCGGTCACCGGATCCCCCTGCAGACGAGAAACGCGGTTGATGCGGAATGCGAGCATAGGGGACGCAACAGCCGGACGGCAGCTACAAGGCGATGATCTTGCGGATCGCGGCCGGCAGGTCTTCCAGAGGTGTCGCCAGAGCCAGCGCCTCGTCGGATCGTTCGGGATGCCCGCCCACGGTTGCGCGGTAGAGCGTCGCCAGTTCCGCTTCGACCATTGGCCGGAGGGTCACGCCAGATCGCTTCCCATGCGATAGACCCATCGCGAAAAGTGCGCGGGCCGCCGGCGCATCGCCCTGGGCGGCGGCCAGCGCCGCAGAGCCGATGGCCAGGAACGGGTATTCGACGCGACTACCCGATCGCTCGGCGGCGGCCAGACCGGTCGTCAGGTGGTTGCGGGCCTCGTCCAACCGGCCCTCCAGGACCTCCAGCCGGGCGGCCCCGGCCAGCGCCTGACCCGCGCCGGCGCCGAGTTCCCGATCCAGCCAGAGCGCGAGCGACCGGTCGAACCACATACGCGCTTCCCGCAGGTGCCCGGCGCTGAGCTCCAGGTCACCCAACCGTGCGCACGGCGCCGCCGACAACCACGTGATCCCGGCGCGCCGGAGCTGGTCGATGCATTCCAGGTACAGCTCGCGCGCACCATTCGGATCGCCGGTAGCGGCGGCCACGTCACCGCAATTGCCCAATGCCGACCAGAGGACCTGTCCTGCACCGACGGCCCGTGCGATCGCCATCGATTCCGCCGCCCGCGACCTGGCGAGTTCGGTGGATTCGTCCGCGGCGTCCAGCACGGCCATGCGGGACAGCAGCATGGAATGGATGGGGGGCACCAGCGGAGCGCCGCAGGCGAGCGCTTCCGCAGCCCGCCGTTGTGCCGATTTGGCATCGCCCATGCCGTAGTCCAGGAACACTGCCGCGTTGAGGGCCAGCAACCGGTTGACCGAGGGCGCCGGGGGAACCGGCCGTTTCAGCAGTGCGTCGAGCCAGCCGCGGCCTTCCAGCAGCCGGTGCGACCACCAGTAGATGACCAGACCGGCGGCCAGGCCGAGGGCCGTTTCCAGCCCGGCGTCGTCGTCCATCCCGAACTGCAGCAGCCGGCGGACGTCGGCCAGGTCGGGTTCGACGCTCGCGGTCGACGCGCCGGTGGCCACCGCCGCCGCGCGGGCCAGCACGGCGGCATCCAGCGCGCCCGCCAGCGGCATCGGGTCATCCGGCGGCGTGAGTTCCCGGCCGAAGGCCCGCATCAACGGAAGCTGGGTGACCCGGATCGCCCCTGCCGTATCGGTGGTGGTTTCGGCGAAACCGTTCTCGACGAGCTCGGCGACCACCCCGGACAGGGCGGCCGGCGACTCCCAGGCCGTTGCCAGGTCGTCGTAGGGGGCACCGCCAGCCCGCTCGGAGAGCAGGGCCATCAGGGTGACCGCCGCCGGGGACAACCGGTCCAGGCCGAGCTGGACGCAGGCCCGCATCGACCGGTGCCGGTCGACCTCGCGACGCCGGTCGACCAGGGTGGTCAGCGGCTCGTCCAGCGATCGCAGCAGCGCGGCCGGGTTCAACGCCTGCAGCTGGCAGGCGGCCAGCTCCAGAGCGAGCGGGATCCCGCCGATCGCGGCCACCACCCGATCGATCACCGGGGCGGCCTCGGCCGACAGTTCCACGCCCCGGCGGCCGGCCGCGGCGGTCAGCAGGCGGGCGGCCGCGCTGGGCCGGTCCGCGGTCGAATCCGACGGCAGCGGCGCCAGTCGCACCACCTGCTCCGCCGCGAGACCGAGTTCGGCACGGGAGGTGACCAACCACGTCACCGTCGGGCACTGCAGCGCCAACCGTCCGATGACGGCGGCGCCGCCCGCCACCTGCTCGGCGTTGTCCAGCAGCACGCAGCACCGCCGGCCGGCGAGCTGGTCGGCGATCGCGGCGACCGGGTCGTCCCGGCCCGGCGCGCCCAACGATCCGGCCAGGTGGACGGCCAGGTCGTCGCCGGTGGTGATGCCGCTGAGGTCGATCAGGCCCTCGCACCTGGTGATGGCCCGCCGGGCGCCCTCGGCCGCGCAGCGGGTCTTGCCCAGGCCGCCGGCACCGGCCACGGTGAGGACCGGGGCGCCGGTGTCGATCAGCCGGACGATCTCGTCGACGACGACGTCCCGGCCGATCAGCTCGCCGGCCCAGATGGGCAGGGACAGCGCGGAATTGGGGCGGGGCGCGGCGACACCGGACCGATCCGGGCGGAGCGTGACGCCGGTGAGCCGGGCGTAGCAGCCCTCGACGTCGTCGTGCACGCCGATCCGATGCTCGATCTCCAACAGTTCCGGACCCGGCGTCGCCCCTACGCGTTCGTCGAGTTCCCGGCGGGCCTCGGCCGTGGTCGTCAGGGCGGCGACGGGGTTGCCGGACAGGTAGAGCGCCGCCACCAGGTGCAGCCACAACCGCTCGTTGGTCGGCTCCTGGGTGACCAGCCCCCGGACCGCGCCGATGGTGTCGGAGGTGATCCCGCGTTTGATGTCGGTCGCGGCCCGTTCCACCCGGGCGCCGCTGCGCAGCCGCTCCAGCCATTCCCGGAACGGACGCAGCCCGTCCAGGTCGCAGCCGCCGAACGGTTCTCCGCGCCAGAGGGCCAGGGCGGAGTCCAGTCGACGCACCCGGTCGTCGTCATCGTGCCCGGTCCGGGCGGACGCGACCAGTGACTCGAACCGCACCGCGTCGACCTGCGCGGGGGCCAGGTCGAGCAGGTAGCCGGCCGGCCCGGTGTGGGTCAGGCCGATTCCGGTGTCGGCCAGCAGGCCACGGACCCGCTTGATGTAGCCCTGCAGGGTCTTGGTCGCGGTTCGCGGCGGGTCGTCGGGCCAGAGCAGGTCGACCAGCCGGGCCGCCGGTACCGCGCTGCCGGCGTGGAGCGCGAGTAGGGCCAGCACGCCGATCTCCTGACGACGGGTCAGCGTCTGCAGGTCGGCGCCGCCCCGGATGCGGACCGGGCCGAGCAGGTCGATGCCCGGTCCTTCGATGCCCGGTCCCTGGGTGCCCGGTGCCGAGGTCGGCCCCGTCATCGCCGGCCGCCGGGGGTGGGGCTCGAGCGTCCCACCGGCGTCCCACCGGGCCGTCGTTCGATGATCCCGTCGCTCCGGGGGGCTGGTCGACGGGACGGAAGGAGTGGGTGCCGATGGTGCGCGTCGCCGCGGGTCGTCGCGTTCCGGGACCCTGGCCGCGGGCCGGTCCGGTCGCGGTCGGCTGACTGCTCTGGCGCGCGTTCACGGCCGCCGAGTCCTGGCGCCATCTGACGGTCGGCGGGGATTCGTACGAGGGGTGACCGCGAGCGCTGCCAGGAGCACCGATGGATCACTGAGCCACGCACCCAACCCACCGGAGGTATCGGTGTTGAATCACTTGGAGTGTCTTTTGTCCATCTTGGCACCAACCCCGGGGGTGGGTGGGAGCGAGGTCGGCGAGATCGTTCTGCACGAGTGGTCGACCGAGGAGACCCGGCCGGTGGAATCGGCCGCCGCGGTGACGCCGGCGCCCGACCGGGATTCCGATCTCGGCAACCTGTGCTGGTAGTCGGCCGCGCGTATCCACGGCGACGAGTTCGGGCCGGCCGGCGTTGACCACGGAGTTGGTGCCCCCGCCCCATACCTCGCAGGAGGCGGTGGGGTGGGCCCGTTCGGTGTTGACTCCCGGGGCGGCGGTGGTCGTGGGGATCGCGATACCCGCCGGGGTGACGACCGCGATCGACCTGGCCGTTCTGGACACGGACGGCCGGTTGCGGGCCAACGACCGGATCGACAGCCCGGGCGGCTGGGCGCTGACCACGCTCGGGTTCGCGGCGGCCAGCCAGTTTCTACTCGCCTACAACGCGGCCAACGTCCGGGAGTGGCTGACGTTCCACGCACGCCGGGCCGGGTTCCCCCTCGGGGAGTTGGCCTCGCCCGCGCACTGGAGCTGCGTCATGCGTGCCCGATCGGCGGCGATCGGCCGGCCGGACCGGCTCTATCCGCTGGGGACCGCGTCGGGCGCGGTGGCGGCGGCCCGGCTGGCGCTCACCGTCATCGAGGACATCGCCCATGGCCGCTACGTGCCGGCGGCCGAACCATGACGGTCGCGGGCGGGCGTCGGAATTGATGGGTAGGGAACGAGGATCGGGGGAACCGGAATGGCGAAGGTCGTGGGGCCACCGGGCCGGGACGATCGGCCGGTGCGCACCGTCGGCGATCGTCGGGTGACGACGTCCGGCCGGTTGATGGCTCTCGTCGACGCGGTGCGCCGCAGGGTCCCCGGGGCGGAACCCCGCGGCCGACGACGGGTCGTGACCTCCGGGCGGCGGTAGCGCTCGGCGCCCTGCGCGACATCCCCGGACGACCCCGACCGCCCGGGGATGTCGCGGAGGGCGCCACGCACTCAGGCGTCCGGGTCGATCAGCCAGGTGTCCTTGGACCCGCCGCCCTGCGACGAGTTCACCAGCAGCCCCTCGGATTCCAGCGCGACCCGGCTCAGCGCCACATCCGGCACCACCACGGACCCGTCCCGGCCGGCGAGCGCGAAGACCCGCAGGTCGACGTGCCGCGGTCGAAGTCCGTCCCGGGTGAGCGTGGGGTGGCAGGAGAACCGGATCACGTCCTGCGCGATGAACCGGTGCGGTGCGGCGTCGACCTGCTCGACCATCGCCGCGACCTCCGCCTCGGTCAGGTCGGGCCCGATCAGCACACCGGAACCGCCCGATCCGTCGACCGGTTTGACCACCAGCTCGGCCAGCCGGTCGCGCACTCCCTCGTACTGACCAGGGTGACCCAGCACCCAGGTGCCGACGTCGCCGATCAGCGGCTCCTCGTCCAGGTAGAAGCGGATCATCGGGTGGACGTAGGCGTAGATCGCCTTGTCGTCACCGACGCCGTTGCCCGGGACATTGGCCACCGCCACAGTGCCCGCCCGGGCGGCCGCGACCAGCAGCGCATCGGCGGCCGCATCCACCGGCTCACCGGCGATCAGCTCGTCGTCGCCGAGCCGCCGGTAGAGCACGTCGACCGGCCAGGGCCCGGCCGGGCCCGTCGCGACGACGCCGTCGGCGTCGCCGGCGAGGTCGTCCGGGGTCAGCACCGGCACGTCCATCAGGTCGGCCAGCAGCCGGTGCTCGTACCAGGCCGAGTTGGCCGGGCCGTCGGACAGCACCGCGACGTGCGGGATCTCGCGCGGGCAGCGCGGCGGGCGGGCCTGCCGCAGCGCCGCCAACAGGTCGCGACCGACGGTCTCCGGGGAGCGCAGCCCGGGCCACGGGTGCAGCGCCGGCAGCGACGCCGCCGCGGTGCGCCGGTTCGCCACCGCGTAGGCCAGCCCGGACGGCACCCGCAGGTTGTCCTCCAGCACCACCCAGTCACCGGTCGGGGCGTGCAGCAGGTCGAAGCCGATCACGGTCGCCCGTGGTCGGCCCCCCGGGGCCAGATCGGCAGCGGCGGGCAGGAACCCTGGACAGTCCCGGACGACCGCCTCGGGGATGATCCCGGCCTGCACGATCCGCATCGGACCGTAGACGTCATCCAGGAACGCGTTGAGCGCCCGGGCCCGCTGCCGGAGGCCGGCGCGGATCGCATCCCAGTCGGCCGGGCCGATCACCCGGGGGATCGGGTCGAGTGGGAACGGCTGCTCGGTCGGCACCCCGTCGATCTCGGCGATGAACGAGATGCCCTCCTCGACCCGGCACCGGTCCAGATCCCGGGCCGTGGCCCGCAACCCGTCGATGCCGCCCGGGGTCAGGGCGTCGATGATGGCGGCGTAGCCGGGCCGGACCGACCCGTCGGGGGTGACGGCCTCGTCCAGCGGGCCGGGTTCGTACCCGTCGAGCAGGTTCACCTGGCGTCTCCCGTCCGGCTCGTCCAGCGCAGGTGCCAGTCGACGATGCCCTCGGTCGAGGCGATCCGACCCTCGCGTCCCACGATGGTGTGTCCTTCCCCGGGCAGCAGCATCAGCTCGGTCGGCACCCCCGCGGCGGCGAGCGCGCGGGCGGCCTGCACCGACTCGATGACGGGCACGTTGGTGTCGCTCTCGCCATGCATGAAGAACGTCGGTACCCGCATCCGGTCGAACCGAACCAGCGGGGACAGCCCGGCCAGCAGCTCGGCGTCGGTGACCGGGTCGCCGTACTCGGTGATCGACGCGGCGGCCATCCACGGCTCGGTGTGCACGAAGAAGGTGCGCAAGTCTGACATCCCGGCGTGGCTGGATCCGGACGAGAAGAGGTCCGGGAACCGGGTCAGCGCGATCATCGCCAGGTAACCGCCGTAGGACCAGCCGTGGACGGCGACCTGGCCGGGGCTCGTCACACCCTGCGCGATCAGGTACTCGACGCTCGTCCGGACGTCGGGGAACGATCCCTCGCGCCGGTCCAGGTCGTCCAGGGCGGTAAAGGTGGCGCCGTAGCCGGTGGAGCCGCGCACGTTCGGCGCGAAGACGGCGAACCCGCAGGCGACCAGCGACTGGATCAGGATCGAGAACGCGGGTCGTTCCTCGGCCTCCGGACCGCCGTGCAGCAGGACGACGGTGGGGAACGGCGGTTCGCCGGCCGGCCGGTACAGGAGCCCGTGCAGCGGCAGCCCATCCGGCGCCCGGTAGCGGCGCCGCTGCGGCACACAGAGTTCCTCGTCCGGCAGGCGCGGGACCGGCAGCCCGTTGATCCGCCGGGCGACGGGTGGGGCGTCGTCGGGGTGGTCGACCAGGTCGACGTGGTACAGGCTGCGCGGGGCGACCGGTTCGGTCAGCTCCAGGACGCCGGACCGGCCGTCCGGCAGGACCGACCAGCCGGGCATCACCCGCCGGCCGATATCCACGCGATGCCCGGCTCCCGTTTCCAGGTCCCGCATCTCGATGGCACTGTGCCCGGACATGTTCCACACCAGCATCGCCCGGGCGCCCTGGTCGAGCACCGCGTAGGCGTCCAGGTCGGCATCGTCCCGTTCGGCGAGAACCCGCAGGCGGCCGGGGGTGCCGTCCGCATCGAGCGGGACCCGGGCCAGGGCCGGATGTTCCCGTCCGGCGCCCACCCGCAGGTACACCGCCGAGCCGTCGACGGCGAACCGGCCGTCCTCGGACTGGTCGCCGCCGGCCGGGAAGTCGGCGTGCAGCAGCCGGCGGGGCGGCGGCAGTGGCGCGTCCGGGTCCGAGGGGACGTCGGCCAGTACCAGGTGCCGGAAGCCCCGGGGGCCGCGCCGGGCCACCAGCCGGGTGGCGTCCGGTGAGACACCGGTGATCAGCAGGAATCCGCCGGTCGCCACGCGCCGGACGTGGCCGCTCAGCACGTCGACGAAGCAGATGTCGGCGTCCGGGGAGCGCCCATCGGCCAGGGAGAACGCGTAGGTGGTGGGCAGGTTCGTCCAGCACCCGGCGAACACCGTCTCCTGCTCGGCCATCCCGGCCAGCGCCCGGTGGTCGGTCCCGTCCGGCCGGATGGCATGCAGCTGGGCGCGGATGAAGCCGTTCGGCGAGACCAGGTAGGCCAGCCACTGCCCGTCCGGGGACCAGGCCACCGAGATGACCTCCTGCTCGGGCAGCGAGACCTGGCGGGGGGGCAGGTCGACGTCGTCACCGGTCGGGTCGAGATGCACGACCTCGAGCCGGGGCAGCCCGGACCGGTCGGTGACGTAGGCGATCTGCCGTCCGTCCGGCGAGATCGACGGGCACCAGGAGCCGACGACGCCGGCGATGCTCTCGATCTTCTCCCGTAGCAGTGGGGTCAGCCCGGGGCGTGCGTCCAGCACCGCTCAGCCCACTCCGTGCCGCTGCAGCCACATCTCGAGCAGGCCGAGCTGCCAGAGCTGGTTCGATCCCAGCGGTGTGCGGCGCCGGTTGGGGTCGGCCAGCAGCGTGGCCACGTAGTCCGGGTTGAACAGGCCGCGGTCGCGGGCCGCCGGCGCGAGCAGTGCGTCCCGGACCCGGGCCAGGTACGGGCCCTCCAGGTTGATGATCGCCGGCACCGGGAAATGGCCCTTCTTCCGGTCGATGATCTGCCACGGCAGCACCTTGCGGGATGCCTCCTTGAGCACACCCTTGCCGCCCTGGGCCAGCTTGAGCGCGGGCGGGACGGCGGCGGCCAGCTCGGCGAACTCGTGGTCCAGGAACGGCGTCCGTGCCTCCAGACCCCAGGCCATGGTCATGTTGTCGACCCGCTTGACCGGATCGTCGACCAGCATCACCTGGGAATCCAGCCGCAGCACCCGATCCAGGGCGGTGTCCGCACCGGCCCGGTTCAGGTGGGCCTCGACGAAGCCGCGCGGGGCGTCGTCCGGGATCGTCCACCGCGGCTGCAGGATGCCGTCCATGGTGGCCTTGTCCCGGTCGAAGAACCGGCCGGAGTAGACCTCCAGGGCGCGCTCCGGCTGGACGTCCGCCAGCGGCGGGTACCAGTCGTAACCGGCGAGCAGCTCGTCCGCCCCCTGCCCGGACTGCACGACGGTGACGTGCTGGGAGACCGCCTGGGACAGCAGGTAGAACGCGATGCAGTCGTGACTGACCATCGGCTCGGCCATCGCGCCGACGGCGCCGTCGAGCCCGTCCAGCACGGTGCTCGAGGGCATCATCAGCTTGTGGTGCCGGGTGTCGAACTCCTTGGCGATGATGTCGGAGAACTCGAACTCGTCGCCCTCCCGGTCGCCCACCCGCTCGAATCCGATCGAGAACGTTTGCAGGTCATGCTGTCCGGCCTTGGCCAGCAGGGCAACGATGACGGAGGAGTCGATCCCGCCGGACAGCAGGACACCGACCGGCACGTCGGCGACCATCCGCCGCTCCACCGCGGTCTGCAGGGTGTCCAGAACGAGGTCCTGCCAGTCGTTCTCGGTCAGCCCGGCGTACCGATCGGTCCGCTGGTGGGCCGGTGACCAGTAGTGCCGGTCGGTGCTGGTGCCGTCCGGCTCGACGACCCGGACGGTGGCCGGCGGGAGCTTGCGGACGCCGGTCAGGATCGTGTACGGCGGTGGGACCACCGCGTGAAAGCTCATATAGAAATTCAAGGCGACCGGATCGATCGACGTGTCGATGTCGCCGCCGGCCAGCAGTGCCGGCAGGGACGAGGCGAACCGCAGGCGCTCGGCGGACTGGGCCAGGTAGAGCGGTTTGATGCCGAGCCGGTCCCGGCCCAGGATCAGCCGGCCGGTCCGGCGCTCGAACACGGCGAACGCGAACATCCCCATGAAGCGGTCGACGCACTCGACCCCCCACCGGTGGTAGGCCTTGCCGATCACCTCGGTGTCGGAGGTGGAGAAGAACCGGTAGCCATACCCGGACAGTTCCTCGCGCAGCTGCTGGTAGTTGTAGATGCAACCGTTGAAGACGGTGACCAGGCCGAGTTCGTCGTCGACCATCGGCTGGGCGCCGGCCTCGGTCAGATCGATGATCTTGAGCCGGCGGTGGGCGAGGGCCACCCGCCCGTGGTGCCACAGGCCGTGCCCGTCGGGTCCGCGCGGTTCCATCACCGCGGAGATGCGGGCCAGCCCCTCGAGGTCGGGTGGCTCGCCGTCGAACCTGAACTCACCGCTCAGCCCGCACACGATGCCCTCCCCGGGACGGATGTGGCCGGTCGCGATCGGTGAGCCGGCCCCACAAGTCACTGTGGCAAGTCATTGACGCTACACGCGGTTCGTGTCGCTGCCGTGTCCGCCACCGGCACCGCACCGGCACCGTGCGGGCCCCTCGGCCGCCCCTGCTCCGCAGTTGATCATGGGATCACGGCCGTTCTCGCTGTCGCTTTCCGGCCACCAGCCCATGATCAACTGGGGGTGGGTGGTCAAAGAGGTTGACTATAGGCACCGGTCGGGGACAAGATGGTCAAACAGGTTGACCATCGCCGAGGAGGCTTCATGCCCGTCATCGCCGCACCGCCGGCCCCCACCCATGAGCTGCCCGGGGCCCGCTTCACCGCCCTGGCCACGCCCAGCCGGGGCAGCACCGACACCAGCGTCTGGCGGGTGGAGATCGACCCGACCACGCCGGCGACCCCGCACCAGGTGACCCGGGAGGAAGTCTTTGTCGTTCTCGACGGCACGGCGCGGGTCCGGATCGGCGGCGCCGAGCACATCGCCGGGCCGGGCGCGTCGATCGTCGTTCCGCCCGGGGTCCCGTTCGAGCTGGCCGCGGCCGGCGACGCGCCGATGCGGGCGCTGTGCGTGCTGCCGGTGGGCGGTCAGGCGCAGCTGCCGGGCGGGGAGCCGTTCACCCCGCCCTGGGCACAATGATCGATCCGGCGGGAGCGCCGGCGACCGAGCGGATCCCGCTGGCCCGGCTGTTCGCCATCGGCTACCGCGTCCTGGTCGACGGGTTGCACCGGCGGCTGGCCGAGCGGGGCTGGACGGATGTCCGCGTC
This sequence comes from Nakamurella sp., assembly GCF_044224575.1. GTDB lineage: Bacteria > Actinomycetota > Actinomycetes > Mycobacteriales > Nakamurellaceae > Nakamurella. The sequence continues at coordinate 351,085 of NZ_JBGAKE010000003.1, read as the reverse complement.
ACCTACGGCTTCGTCCTGCTGGCCGCCCGGTCCGGCGAGCTGCGGGGGGCCGACGTGGCCGCTCTGCTCGGGGTGTCCAAACAGGCGGCGTCCAAGCTCGTCGACGGCCTGCAGGAGGCCGGATACGTGATCCGGCAGCCGCACGCGAACGACGAGCGGGCCAAGTTGATCCGGCTCACCGAACGCGGTGTCGCCCTGCTGGCCGTGGTGGAGGAGATCTACGCCGAGCTCGAGGCATCCTGGGCGGCGCTCATCGGCACCGATGCCGTGGAATCGCTGCGGGCCGACCTGACCGCGGTGCTGGAGCGGACGCACGGCGGGCGGCTGCCGGTGATCACTCCGCCTTGAGCCCGTACCCCAACCGAAGTTGATCATGGGCTCGCGGCCGTTCGGCCCGAGGCGGAACGGCCGCCAGCCCATGATCAACAGCGGTCAGGCGGTCACCATGAACGAGCGCTCGTCCAGGCCGGTGGCTCCGTCGGGCACGACGCCCTGCACGGCGTCGGTCTGCACCGCCCCGGTGGCGTCGATCGCCCGGCTCCGCACGGTGTGTTTGCCCGAGGCCGCGTCCGGCCAGTAGTAGACCCACTGCCGCCAGGTGTCCGCGCCGACGTCGCCGGACAGGGTGGCGTCCTGCCAGGGGCCGTCGTCGATCTGCACCTGGACGCCGGTGATGCCGGTGTGCTGCGCCCAGGCCACCCCGGCGATCGCGACCCGGCCCTTCGACACCGACTCCTGGGTCCGCGGGACGTCGATCCGGGACGAGGTCTTGATCGGCGCCTGGGCCGACCAGCCCCGGTCGGTCCAGTAGGCGCTCACCTCCGAGAACCGGGTCAGCTCCAGGTCGACGACCCACTTCGTCGCCGAGACGAACCCGTACAACCCGGGCACCACCATCCGCACCGGGTAGCCGTGCTCCACCGGTAGCGGCTCACCATTCATCGCGTACGCGAGCAGCGCCTCCCGACCATCGGTCAGGGCCGCCACCGGGGTGGTCACGGTGAAACCGTCGACACTCGTCGAGTAGACGCAGTCGGCGCCGGCCTGCGGTCCGGCCAGCGCGAGCACATCGGCGATCCGGACGCCCTGCCACACCGCGTTGCTGATGTAGTCACCGCCGACCGGGTTGGAGACGCAGGTCAGCGTCACCATGTGCTGCACCGCGGGCATGGCCAGCAGGTCGGACCAGGACAGCGTGATCTCCTTGTCCACCAGACCGTGCACGCGCAACTGCCACTGATCGGTGGTCAGCCGGGGCACCACGAACGCGGTGTCGATGCGATAGAAGTCGGCGTTGGGGGTGACGAACGAACTGATCCCGGTCACGTCGTCGAGGGTGTCGGCCGGGGCGATCGCCGCGTCGATCGTGGTGGCCGCGGGCAGCGCGACGGCGCCGCGGTTGGCCGCGACCTCGGCGGTGCTGGGAATCCAGCGGGCGACCGCACCGGCCGCCACCGCCAGCAACGCGCCGATCCCGGCGAAGCGGAAGAAGTCCCGGCGGGTCGCGCCCGCTGAACCCTCGGCCGCGGTCGCCCGGGCCATCGGGTGGGCGGCCCCCGTCCGGTCCGGCTTCGGGTTGTCCGGGTCGACGGGGTCCTCGGCGGCCACCGGGTCCGCGGACACCGTCGCGGTCGGCGCGGTCGGCGCGGTCGGCGCGGTCGGCGCGGTCTGCCGGCGGAAGGCGTTGACCAGGAACCACAGGCCGCCGACCGCCCCGGCGAGCAGCGGCAGCAGGTCGATCACCGAGGAGCCGGGCCGGGCCAGGATGGCCACCGCGGTGACCACCACGAGAATCCCGGCGATGCCGACGGCCACCCGCGGCCGGTCCCGTCCGACGACGCCGATGCCGAACCCGACGACCACCAGCGTCAGGCCCATGCCGACCAGCAGGGCGGTCTTGTCGTTCGTGCCGAAGGTGCTGATCGCGAACTGTTTGAGCCATTCCGGGGTGAGCGCGATGAACGTCTGGCCCAGCGAGCCGAAGGGCGACGACTCCGGGTTCAGCCACCCGAGGAGCTGCGCGGCCGCGGACAGCAGTTCGGCGACCGCCAGGGTCAGGCCGAGCGCGACGATCCCGATCAGCCCGGACAGGGCGACGCCCGGTCGCCAGCCGGGGGTCGGCGGGGGTGCGGCGGGCTCGGCCCGACCGGCGGAGAACTCATTGGACACGACCACGCCCTCCATGGTCCGCCCCCCGACGGCGAACACCACGATGAAAGCAACGTCTCGTCATCGGGTCGTAAGAACTTCGGATCACGCAGCGGACACGTACGATCACCCGATGCAACCGGCGGTCCGGACCCATCCGGTGAGGTCCGCCCGCCGAATCACCGGCGGACGATGATCACCCCCGCGCAAGGAACCGCCGATGCCTGATTCCGAACCCGCTCGACCCGGCCGGCCGCTGGCCGCGGTGCCGGACGACACGGTCGAGCGCGACCGAACCCCCGAGGAGCTGTTGCGGCTCACCGCGCTGGGACGGGAGGACGCGTTCGAAGAGCTGTACGACGCTTTCGCCGCCCGCGTGTTCGGGCTGGCCCGCCGGGTGGTCCGGGACCCCAGCCAGGCCGAGGAGGTCGCCCAGGAGGTGTTCCTGGAGATCTGGCGGCGGGCCAGCCGCTACGACCGGACGAAGGGGTCGGCGACGTCCTGGATCATGACGCTGACCCACGCCCGGGCCGTCGACCGGGTGCGATCGGCGCAGGCGTCGACCGACCGGGAGATCAAGGTCGCCCACGCCTCGACCGAGCGGGACGTCGACACCGTCGTCGAAGCGGTCGAATCGAACTTCGAGCGGCGCGCCGTCCAGCGCTGCCTGGGCACGCTGACCGAGCTGCAGCGTGAATCCATCACGCTGGCCTACTTCAGCGGTTACACCTACCGCGAGGTGGCCGAACTGCTCACCGCACCGCTGCCGACCATCAAGACCAGGCTGCGCGACGGTCTGATCCGGCTGCGGGACTGCCTGGGGGTGACGTCGTGAATGAGGCTTGCCGAATGAACCATCAGCGCAGTCGGCGGCGCCCCCGGTGGGGTGGCCGATCCGGCGCGGCGACTCCGAAGGGGGTGACGGCGTGACCACACCGGACATGCATCTGGACACCGGCGCGCTCGCCCTGGGGGCGCTGCCGGCGGACGAGCTGCCCGCCATCGAGGAGCACATCGGCACCTGCGACTCCTGCCGCGAGGAGCTCGCCGGATTCCGGGAGACCGTCATCCGTCTCGCCGCGGTGGCGGCCGAGGCGCCGCCGGCATCGTTGCGGCAGGCGGTGATGGCCGCGATCGCGGTGACGCCACAGCTGCCGCCGGTCGACCGGTCGAGCGGGACGTCGGCGCAGACCACCGTCGGGCGCGACCGCGCTCCGGACCTGCCGCCGGACCCCGGTGACCCCGGCCCGTCCCGGGACGATGTCCGCACGCCGGACGAGTGGCCGGACATCGTCGGGCCGGATCAGGTCGTGCCGGACAACGTCCGCCCGTTGCGGCCCTGGTACCGGCGTCCGGCCAGGTGGATCGCCGCGGCCGCGGCCGCGGTGATCCTCGGCGGGGGGCTGGTCGCGATCAACCAGTTCCGCGGTCAGCAGCAAGTGGCGCAGACGCCGGAACAGTGCGTCGCCACCGCCACCGACCGGACTCAACTGACGCCGGAGAGCGGCCCGGGCACCGTGTTCTACGCCCCGTCCTGTGCCGCGGTGACCGTCGATGTCACGGGGTTGCCGGCGCTGCCGGCCGACCGCACCTATCAGCTGTGGGCGTTGTCCGAACAACCGACCACGACACCGCGGTCGCTCGGCGTGTTGCCGGAAGCCGCGGCCGGGCAATCGCAGACGGTCACCCAGCCGACGCAGCCGGGTGAGAACGCGGTGGCCATCACCGCCGAACCGGCCGGTGGATCGGCCTCGCCGACCCTCCCGATCGTCTGGATGACCGACCTGACTTCCTGACACCGGTCAATCAGGGCCCGATCGGACACTGTCCTTGAGCCGAAAGAGTGACGACCGACCTTCGGAACTCGTGCAACCATTCAATGGTCACTGTCCGTCTTGGGACTGTTGGAGTTGGAGGTCGGGTGAGCCCGGAGGAGGAGGCGCAGTTCTCCGTGTACGTCAACGCGCGCCGGGATCGGGTGCGTCGCATCGCGTACCTGTTGTGCGGTGACTGGCATCGGGCCGACGACCTGACCCAGATCGCCTTCGTCAAGCTCTACGGAGCCTGGGCAGACATTCGCGACTACGCGGCGCTCGATGCCTTCGTCCGGCGCTGCCTGATGCGGGCCGCGGTCGATGAGTCGCGCCGGCCGTGGCATCGGGAACGGGCCGTCGACGCGGTGCCGGATGCGCCGTCGCCCGGTCTGGACCTGGCGTCGGTAGTGGCCGACCGGCAGTTGGTGCGCAGTGCGCTGGACGAGGTGCCGCCGGGGCAGCGGGCGATGTTGGTGCTGCGGTATTTCGACGGATTGGACGTGGCGGCCACGGCGGCCGCGATGGAGTGTTCGGAGGGCAACGTGAAGTCGCAGACCGCCAGAGGGCTGGCGGCCATGAAGCAGGCGCTGGTCCGGCAGGGTGCGGTCGGCAGCGGCGGGAGCCGGCCATGACCGATCCGGAAGACGTGGACGGGGCCGGCCTGGGCCGGTTGCTGACCGACCTGGCCGACGATCCCGACGCGCCGCCCTCGTCAGTGTCCGCGCTGTCGGTCATCGCGGCGGCGAAGGCACCGGCCGACCGGGCAACGGCGGGCCCGTCGTCGGCCGGTTCGGTGCCGGCCGGTGGGGTGCCGGCCGGCGGGGTGCCGGCCGTCCGATCCGCCGGGCCCACCGCCGTGCCGGAGCGGGGTGCGTCGGTCGGTGAGCTGCACGTGTTGTCGGTCCGTGAGGATGCCGACCGGCGGGCCAAACGGCGCCGGACGATGATCTTCGGGGGCCTCGCGGCCGCTTGCGCAGTGGCAGTGGCGGCGGTCGTCATCCCGATCGCAGTGTCGAACTCGTCGAGCACGACGTCGGCAGGCTCCGCGGCCGACCAGACCGCGGCCCGGGCGGAGAGCGCGGGTGCGGCGGCCGCGGCGCCGTCGGGCGATGCCGAGGCGTCGGGCGATGCCGAGGCGCCGGCCGGCGCGGATGCGGGTGCGGGCGGCGCCGCGGCGGCGCCGACCGTCGACCCGTCGAACCCGGACGCCAATCGTCCGCCGCCCGGCGAGAGCGCGTTGAGCCAGACGGTGCCGGTTCCGGGGGTGACGGCGCCGGGCGAGGGCGCCGCGGCCGGCGGTCCGGACGCCGGCGGGGGCGCGGTCGCGAGCTGCTGGCCGGCCCTGTCCGATGCTGCGTCCGCAGCGCTGGTCGGCGCGCTCCCGGCGGGTGCGTTCGGGGCGCCCGGCGCGCTCGGCCTGGGCTGCCCGGCCGACCCGGTCGGCGGCGCCCAGTTGGCCGGCACCGCGCCGGACACCCAACTCGTGGTCCGGGTGACCCGTGCCGACCCCGGGGCGTGTGCCCAGTCGGCCAGCGAGACCGGGGCACGCTGCGTCGCCCGCGGCGGCGACCAGTACGTGTCCAACGATTCCGGCAACCTGTCCGTCTATGCGTACGGCAGCGGGTACGAGGTGGAGGTCGGTGGACGGCCGGCCACGGGCATCGCGCCCATTCCGTCCGGGCTCACCGCCGACCAGTTGTCCGCGGCGGCTGCCGCCGTGCTGGGCACGCTGGGCTGAACTCGTTTCGAGGCGCATGGGAGCCGCGCCTGGCCCGGTCGACATCGGCCGAGCGAGTGGCGCGTGGCCGGTTCGCGTGCGCCGGTGGCGCGCCGGTCGCGTGGCCGGCAACCGGAGGGGCCGCGGCGTGCCCCGGCTCGAACCCGGGCCCGCCCCGGAGCTCGGGGTGCGCTGATCAGGCGGCGACGCCCGGCTTGAGCCAGAGAGTGAACCGGGTGATCGGCAGGAACCCCAAACGCAAGAAGCCGGGCCGGCTGTCGTCGCTGGTGAACGCGGCCGCGGGCAGGTCGGCGGCGTCGTCGACGCGCGCCCAGACCAGCGACCGCCAGGCTCCCCGCCGGCGGGCCGTAGACAACGTCGCGGCCAGGCAGAGGTTCACCAGGCCGTGCCCGGTGTGCCCGGAACCGAGCGCGGCCGGCCGCCCGTCCACGTAGGCGACCCGGATCCGGAGCGGCCCGTCGAGCAGGGAGGTGCCGAGCAGCGCGTAGGCCGGCAGACCCTCGGCCTCGGGCAGCGGGTAGCCGTCGATGGCGACCCGCTCGGCCATCGCCAGTTCGACCGCGTTGTCCACCCGCACCACGGTCACCCCCGGCGGCGACGGCGTCTCGTGCGGTCCGGGCGCCCGGACCACGAACATCGGGTGCCCGATCAGCGTCCAGCCGCGCGTCGTCAGGTTCGGGGTGGGCCACGCCGACAGCACCATTGCCGGATGGGCGCCGGTGAAGAACGCCTCGATCTCATCGAGCAGGGCGTCGTCGGGCCCCAGAATGGGCCGCAGGAGAGTGGCCTGGTTCGTGTACATCACCGGCCCACCGGAGTCGGCCAGGGCCAGACCGTCTCGTCTGACGTGCCGGCCGCCGGTTGCCGCCGCGAGCAGGTCGGCGACGTCGGCCTGGTTGTGCAGGAAGGCTTGGATCACCGAGTGCCCGGTGAAGGAGTCGTCCAGCCAGCCGCCGCTGTGCGTCATCGCCACTCCGCCCACGTCCGGGTCCCGGGAGAGTCCTATCTTCCCGAGTCCGGCCCGAGCCCGCCCGGTGAACCGGCGCCCGCCATAGCATCGCGGGCGCGCCGGCCCCGCGGGCCCGAACCACGCAGCATCACGCGGCGTTCGTCCTCGCCCATACCGCCCCAGACGCCGTACTGCTCGCGCGCGGCGAGGGCGTGCCGGGCGCATTCGTCGATGACGGGGCAGCTGGCGCAGATCTCCTTGGCCGCGGACTCCCGGCGGTGTCGCCGATCACCCCGTTCGCCCCACGGGTGGAAGAACACGGCGCTGGGTAGTTCGCGGCAGCGGGCGCCCATCTGCCAGTCCCACAGGTCGGCGTTCGGGCCGGGCAGCGCGGACACGTCCGGCAGACCACTCATCGCGCCGCCCTCCCGGAGGGACGATCCTGAACAATCCGGCTCCCGCGTCGTCGGATGGCTTTCCGGGTCGTCATTCTGTGTTCGATGGTGGCCTCGCACGCTCGGCCACGCTTCGCCGGCACGGCCGTGTGGGCGAAGCGGGGGAGTCGACGACCCGCTCGCCCGTCCGGCCCGCCCGCTCGCCCGGCGTTCGTGCGATGACCGCCGCGTCCGGCCTCCAGCCGGGCCACCGCCAGCCCTGACGACGAGTCGTCCGCGTCCACCTCGGGAAAGCGCCGGTCCCGCAGGTACTCCCGGCATGCCCGGGTGGTGACGGTGAAGCCGGGCGGGACGGGCCCGCCGAGGTCGGTCAGCTCGGCGAGATTCGCGCCCGCGCCGCCCCGGGGGTCCTGCTGATCATTGTCGCCTTCCGAGAATTCATCGACGTCGTTGGTCATCGTCTCTCCTGTCGGCGTCGCCCGGCCTTGTCCGTCGGATCGCCCGGTGGAAAGGGTGGGCGGCAAAGGAACGCACTTGGAACAATAAGCCGCACAGTCGGGGCGTCAAGAGTTTCTCTACTGATTGCCAGGCTCCGGATGCCTTTCTCAAGTCGCACCTGCCAGCGTGAGGTGATACCTGGCGGATGCAGGTGCGGCCTTATGTGGCGATGCAGTACGTTCAGGAAAGCCTGCTGTCAAAGGAAACTCAGACAGGCGCGGTAGTCAGCCGGCGGCCCGGAGCACGGCGGTGACGACGTCCCGCTCCGCCCGGGTGAGTAACTCGTCCAATGCCTGCGCGGCGGCGTCGAAGTCCCCGTCCGCCAGAATCTCATGGATTCGCCGATTGTCCTGCACAAAAGCGAGAAAGAGCGACGGGCCGACGCCGTTCGCATTCATTGCCCAGTGCAATTCCGAGGTCAATTGCCGAATGAAAAGGTTGAGGCGGGCGCTGGCGGCCAGGGCGACCAGAGCGCGGTGGAAATACTGATCGGCCCGACCGGCCGCGACGCCGTCGCCGTGCCGCGCCGCGTCCAGTCCGTCGGTCACGGCCAGCCGGGTGTTGGCGATGATCACCGGCGACCCGCCGCCGCGGACCGCCCCCAGTTCGATCGCTCGGCGGGCGGCGAAAATGTCCACCACGTCGCCGGCGGTCAGCGTGGCGACACACACCCCGCGATTCGGTTCGCGCACCACGAGTCGGTCCGCGGTGAGTTCGGCGAAGGCCTCCCGGACGGTGCTGCGTGACACGCGCAGCGATTCGGCCAGGGCCTCCTCGCGCAGCCGGGCCCCGGGCGGGAAGCCACCGGTGGTGATCTGGTCCCGCAGTTGTTGGGCCACCCGGGCCGGGGTGGACTGGCCGGCCGTTCCCGCGTGCCCGCGACCCGCCACCGCCCTCTCGGTCGGTGCGCCTGCGGGACTGGGGTCCATGCGAGCAGCCTAGTCGGCATAATTGTCCGACAATAAGCTGAACAATGTCGAACAATTTGTTCGAAACTGTAGGACAAAACCGGGCCGCGATGGTACGTTCGCTGCCTCCCGGCACGGTCGAAGCATCATGGAAAGGGGTTGCGCGAGCGTTGATGATTCAGTGGAGGCTGAGAATGGCGGCCGCCGAACGCGGTGTGTGGACGGCGACGCAGTTGCGCCGGCTACTGGCGGACGAGGCGGACTACCCGCTCTCCGCGCCGTCGGTGGGTGCCCTGCTCACCGGCGAACCCAGTCAGGTCCGGCTCTCCACCCTGCTCGCGCTGTGCACCGCGCTGCGGTGCACGCCGAACGACCTCTTCGATCTGGAAACCGAACCGGCGCCCGCGCTCGGCACCCACCCGGCCGGCCCGCAACTGGCCCGTCGGTCGTCCATGCCGCGATCCGAGCGTCCGCGCACCCCGGCCCGGGTGCCCGTGAGAGCCTGACCCCGAGCCGGCGGGCCCGCCCAGGAGCTATCGGCCGGGGCGTTCGGAGAGGTGGCGGTGAAGTGACTCGACCGATCCTGGTGACCGGCGGCACGGGCACGCTCGGCCGCGCCGTGGTGGCCGAGCTACTCGACCGGCACCGGCAGCCCCGGGTGCTCAGCCGGCGTCCGCGGAATTCCGCCGATCCCACGTCGGCCCAGTGGGTGACCGGTGATCTGGTCAGTGGCGAATTCGTGGCCGACGCGGTCGCCGATGTCGACTCGATCATCCATTGCGCGACCGACTACCGGCACATGGACAACGACGTGCGGGGCACCCGGCGGCTGATCGACACGGCCCTGCTCGGCGGATCGCCGCACCTGGTCTACCCGTCCATCGTCGGGGTCGACCGGATCCCGCTGAAGATGTACCGGTTCAAGGTCGGCATCGAGGAGCTGGTGCAGCGGGGCGGCCTGCCGTGGTCGGTGCAACGGCTCACCCAGTTCCACGATCTGGTGCTGACCATCGTGCGCAACGCCGGCCGATTCCCGCTGATGCCGTTGCCGTCCGGGCTGCAGTTCCAACCGATCGACACCCCCGACGCCGCCCGCCGGCTGGTCGACCTGGCCATCGCAGCGCCGAGCGGTCGGGCGCCGGACGCGGGTGGGCCGCTGGTGCAGACGGTTGAGGACCTGGCCCAGCAGTGGTCGGCGGCCGCGGGCAAGAAGCGTCGGATCGTCGGCGTTCCCGTGCCCGGCAAGGTCATGCGGGCCTACCGGCAGGGATGGAACCTGACGCCGGACAACGAGGTGGGCACCGTCACCTTCGAGGAGTTTCTGGCTCGGGTCATCCGCCGGGGCGGGTGATCTCGGGCGCGCGGCCCGACTGATCGGTCGTCCGGACGGCTGCGGGGGACCGTGGTGCCGTGGCCGTGGCCGTGGCCGTGGCCGTGGCCGTGGCCGTGGCCGTGGCCGTGCCCGTGGCCGGGCGAAGGCCGTGGCCGGGAGTGGGTCCGGCCGCTCCGGACCCTCGACGACCACCCGGCCGGGCCCGGTTGCGTCCGTCAGCCGGCCAGGAGGAGGGCCGCGGCGAAGGCGATGATCAGAGCGCCCGAGACCAGACCGGTGATCAGCCGGCCGGAGTGCCCGGTGAGGGCGTGGCCGAGCGCGACACCGCCACCGACGAGCACCAGCTGCCAACTCGCCGAGGCGCAGAAGGCGGCCAGCACGAAGACTGCTCCGCTCAGCCAGACCGGGCCGGACCCGTCGAGCGCGGCCGTCGCGGTGCTGCCCACGACGAGCGCCGCGAAGTACAGGATCGTCTGCGGATTGAGCAGCGTGATCCCGAGCAGCGTCACGTATGCCCGACCGGGCCGTGCCACCGATTCGGGGCCGGTCAGTTCGGTTCGGGTGCGGTGGTCGCTGACGGCGGACCAAATGATGCGGGCGCCCAGGAGCACCAGGACGACCACCGACACCCAGCGCAGCGGCGTCGCGATCGCCGAGATCACCCCGGTCAACGCGACCCCGCCGACCACGGCGATCAGCGCGTAGACGCCGTCGGCGCTGGCGACCCCCAATGCGGCGGCGGCCCCGACCCGGGGACCGGATCGCGCGGTCAGGCCCACCAGGTAGGCCGCGACCGCGCCGACGGGTACGGCGATGCCCCAGCCGGCCAGCAGGCCGGCCACCAGCGCGGAGTTCATCGCCGAGGGGTGTCCGCCCTGGACATCGGGCGTGGCTGCTGCCGCGCCGCGACGGCGGCGGGACGGGCAGCGGACGTCGGGCGGGTCGTCATGACGGCGAGCATGACGGGCGGTCGCGTCGGGGAGCAAGCCGATTCCGGTCACCCGCGGGGCGGGTCGCCGCACGTTCGTCGATCGACTTGCCACCTTTGACCCTTCTATACCGATACAGAATAGGCGGAATGTGGCAGGTGGATCGGTGGGGTGGCGGTGTGGGCAACTGCGCGGACGAAGCAGGCGACTCCTGTCACACCAGCCACACACGAGGGCATTTCGTCCGCGCCTGCCCAGTTGATCCGCGCGGGAAGCGGCACCGGGGGGTAGGGCGCGCGGGGGGTGACGGGGGCCGGGGCGGGGGCTTGGAACGACCGGGGCGGGTGCTGGAAGGATGGGTAGACGTGAGTGCATCCGCCGTCGAGAACGTGCTGGCCCAGCGTTACGCGTCACCGGAGATGGTGGCGATCTGGTCGCCGGAGAACAAGATCATCGCCGAGCGTCGGTTCTGGATCTCGGTCCTGCGGGCGCAGCGGGCGGCCGGTCTGGACGTCGCCGACGACGTGCTGGCCGATTACGAGCGGGTGATCGAGGACGTCGACCTGGCCTCCATCGCGGACCGGGAGCGGGTGACCCGGCACGACGTGAAGGCGCGGATCGAGGAGTTCAACGCGCTGGCCGGGCACGAGCAGGTGCACAAGGGCCTGACCAGCCGCGACCTCACCGAGAACGTCGAGCAGGGGCAGATCGTCCGGTCGCTCGCGCTGATCCGGGACCGCACGGTCGCCGTGCTCGACCGGCTCGGCCGGCGGGCCGCGGAGTTCACCGACGTGGTGATGGCCGGCCGATCGCACAACGTCCCGGCGCAGGCGACCACCCTGGGCAAGCGGTTCGCCTCGGCCGCCCAGGAGATGGTGCTGGCCTACGAGCGGGTCGACGAACTGCTGGAGCGATACCCACTGCGCGGCATCAAGGGTCCGGTCGGCACCGCCCAGGACATGCTCGACCTGCTCGGCGAGCCCGAGGATGTCGACCTGCTGGAAGCCAAGGTGGTGCGGCAGATCTCGCCGTCCGGGCGGGCCCTCATCAGCGTCGGGCAGGTGTATCCGAGGTCGCTGGACTACGAAGTGGTCTCACTGCTCGTGCAGCTGGCCGCCGGTCCGGCGTCCCTGGCCACCACCATCCGGCTGATGGCCGGCGCCGAGTTGGCCACGGAAGGTTTCCGGCCGGGTCAGGTCGGCTCGTCGGCGATGCCGCACAAGATGAACGCCCGCTCCTGTGAACGGGTCTGCGGTCTGGCAGTGATCCTGCGGGGCTACGCGTCGATGGCCGGGGAGCTGGCCGGCGCGCAGTGGAACGAGGGCGACGTGTTCTGCTCGGTGGTCCGCCGGGTCGCCCTGCCGGACGCCTTCTACGCCATCGACGGGTTGATCGAGACGTTCCTGACGATCCTCGACGACTTCGGCGCCTACCCGGCCGTCATCGAACGCGAACTGGAACGGTACCTGCCGTTCCTGGCCACCACCAAGGTGTTGATGGCCGCAATCCGGGCCGGGGTCGGCCGGGAGACCGCGCACGAGGCGATCAAGGAGCACGCGGTCGCCGTCGCCCTGGCCATGCGCGAGAAGGGCCAGGTGGACAACGATCTCCTCGACCGGCTGGCCGCGGACACCAGGCTTCCGCTGAACCGGACCGAGCTGGACGAGTTGCTGGCCGACCCGCTGTCGTTCACCGGGCTGGCCGGTCGGCAGACCGCCGCCATGATCCGCCGCATCGGGGAGCTGCGCGGCGAGCACCCGGAGGCCGCGAGCTACCGGCCCGGCGACATCCTGTAGCCCGCCCGTTCCGGCCGGGAGGACTCGCCGTGTTCGACAGCCACCTGCACATCGTCGATCCGCGGTTCCCGCTGATCCCCAATCAGGGGTACCTGCCCGAGGCGTTCACCGTCGCCGACTACCGGGCCGCGGTGGACGGTCTGGGGGTGCGGGGTGGCGCCGTGGTGTCCGGGTCCTTCCAGGGTTTCGATCAGACCTACCTGCTGGACGCCCTGGCGTCGCTGGGTCCGGGCTTCGTCGGCGTCACCCAGCTGCCGGTCGACACGACTGCGGAGACGATCGCCGGTCTTGATGCCGCGGGGGTGCGGGCGGTCCGGTTCAATCTGGTCCGCGGCGGCTCCGCCGGACCGGACGACGTCGACACGCTCGGCCGGCTGGCCTACGACACCGCCGGCTGGTCCAGCGAGTTCTATGTCCGCAGTGACGATCTCGCGACCGTCGGCCCGGTGATCGAGCGGCTCCCGCGGGCGAGCATCGATCATCTCGGGTTGACCACGGACGGCCTGGCTGACCTGCTGCGCCTGGCCGCCGGCGGTGTCCGGATCAAGGCCACCGGCTTCGGCCGGTGGGCCGGTGGGGCGACGCAGGTGGTGGACGTCATGCGGCGCGTCCACCGGATCGATCCGGCCGCGCTCATGTTCGGTACCGATCTACCCGGCACCCGGGCGCCCCGGCCGTTCACGCCCGGCGACGTCGATCTCGTCGCGGATGCGGTGGGCGAGGACCTTGATCGGGTGCTCTTCGCCAACGCCTTCGAGTGGTATCGGGCCGACCGTCTTCCTTCGGCGGAATCACCGAGGGTACTGTGACCGTCACCGCCTGAAATGGGCGAAAGCTGCTGCTTGCCGGGGCGAGCGGGTGGGGTGGTGTCAGGTCGGAAGGGAGCCGAGATGAGTCGTGCGAGTTGCCGTTTCACGGCGGTGCAGGACGACCCCGCGTCGTTTGCCATGGACTGGCCGGTGTTCGACCAGCCGTCCTCCGACGCGCACTACCGAGGAAGAGTTTTCGTGCTCGATCGGACCGGGGCCCGGGTCGCCGACAGGGCGATGACGGTGCCCGGCGACCGAGCCGCGGACGACGCGCTGCACGCCGCCGGCTGGACCCGGACGGGCGAGTGGCGTCGCGACGACTTCGGCCGGCCCGCGGCCCGGGCGGAGCGCCGGGTCGTCGGCGATCAGGGCTTCCTGCCGACCCGGCCGCTCGCCTCGCTGGCCGAGGAGGCTTCGCTCCATCTGGCCTGAGTGGGGCCCGAGCCACGTCCGCAACGATCGGCCGGCTGCCCCGTGGGCGGCGACGGCCGCCCGTCCCGGACCGAGCGGGTGTCCGCATGCCTCTCGGCGGCTCATGCGCGTGACGCCGGCCGGGGCGCACAATGGCGAGATGGTCGGCGCGGACGCGACACCGGAGCCGGAAAGTGTTGACGACCAGCGTCAGGAAACTCCGCTGCAGCGGTTGGACCGCAACTGGGTCGATCTGCTGCAGGAGCTGCGGGTGGTGCAGACCGGGGTGCAGATCCTCACCGGGTTCCTGGTCGTGCTGCCGTTCCAGGCGCGGTTCGAGCAACTGACGGCCGCCCAAACGACGATCTACCTGATCACGCTGTGCCTGGCCGTGCTCGCGATGGGGTTCCTGATCGCCCCGGTCAGCCTGCACCGGCTGCTGTTCCGGCGGCACGCGCGGCAGGTCACGGTCGACGTCGCCCACCGGCTGGCGCAGATCGGCATCGTGCTGCTGGGCACGTCGATCGTCGGGGTTGTCCTGCTGATCTTCGATCTCGTGCTGGGTGGCAGTGCCGGAGCGATCGCGGGTGGCAGCGCTGCGCTCGTGCTGTTCGTGTTGTGGGGCGCACTTCCCCTGGTGATCCGGGAGCGGTCGCCGGGTCCGCCGGGCTGATCGCCGGCCGGCGGTCCTGGGACGTGCCGAAAGGGGCGGGTGGCTGATGCCACCCGCCCCTTCAGGGACTTGTCGGACTGCTTACTTGAGCAGGTCCTTGGTCTGGCTGACGGAAGCCTCGACCAGGTCGGTGATGGCCTGGGCGTTCTTCTTGGTCAGGTCGAGCACCGCGTCGTTCTTGAAGGTCTCGACGAACTCGACGGTCAGGTCGAGGTACTTCTGCACGGCCTCGGCGTAGGTGTCGACGGAGATGACGACAACCTTCTTGACCTCGGCGGTGAAGTTCTCGGTGTACTCCTTGGCCTTGGCCTCGGCCTTCTTGTACTCCTCGGTCCACGCCTCGGCCAGCTCCTGCGCCTTGGCCTCCGCCTTCTTGTACTCGGCGGCGACCTGCTCGGTCAGCTCCTGGCCCTTGGCCTCGGCCTTCTTCACCTCGTCGGCGAAGGCGGCGGTCAGCTCCTGGGTCTTCTCCTCGGCGGACTTGACGATCGGCGCGAAGGCATCGGTGGTCTTGGTGACCAGGTCGTTCGCGACGGCGGTGGCCTTGGAGACGGTGGACGACACGGTCTCGGTGACCTGCGCGACGGCGTTCTCGGCCTTCTCGGCCGCAGCCTTGGTGGCGGTAGCCATTGGGCACTCCTCAACGTTGTGCAGACACCGGCCAGCCCGGCGCCCTCGTTAGCAACGTTAGCTGATACCCAGCTAACTAGCTAACAAACGGGCTTGTGACACCGGACACCGGCGCGACGGACACGCCATTCCCGGGTGCGGCTTTTCGGAATCGTGACGCGCACCACCCTCGACGAGCGACGACGTTCGTTGCCCCGGCGTCGCGGCAACGTGGCGCGCAGATCGGAGTCGATTTCGCGCCGAATTCGGCGGGCCGGTGGTGCAGTCGGCCGGGCCGCCCGGCCGCCGGCCCGGCGTCGGCCGGCGGTCCATCGCCGGTCGATCGCCGATCAATGTGAAACGGCTTCGTCAGTGGTCTCTTTCGGTGCCGGTCCGGCAACCCGCCGGCGACCGGCCACGGCCGGACGGTCGGCCCGGCCCGGATCGGAGGGGCGCACGGATTCCCTCGGGTGCGTTCGAGGTTGGCACCGGCGGCGGGTTCGGCCGGTCGGCGTGCGAGGGCGGATCGCGCGTCGTCACGCCTCGCCACCGGTGGCGGGCGGAGGGCTGCGGCCGAATTGGTCGACCGGGTGGGTTCAGATGGTTTTCGCCCCGCCGAATTCTCGATAGCGTTGTCCGGGCCAGCACCTTTGATTCTTCAGCCGCGCCACGGTGTTGTGCACGATGCGGCGTCGACCGGAAGGAACGTGATGTCCTCCCCTCAGGAACAGTTCGCGGCAGCCGTGCGCTCCACCCAGGCGCAGGCTGTTGATGCCGTCGAAACCTGGACGAAGATCACCCAGGATGCGTTCGGCAAGATCGGCGATACGCCGGGTCGGGCACCCAAGCCCGACGACGTGATCGACCAGGTCTTCGATTTCGCCGAGAAGATGCTCGAGGGCCAGCGCGAGTTCGCCCACCGGATGCTCGGCGTGACGGAGAAGGTCGGCGAAGCCGCCCGAGACGAGCTCGAATCGGCGACCGAGAAGGTCCGTGACCAGGTCGAGGCGCGCACCGATGCGGCCCGCCGGGCGGCCGAGTCCGTCCGTGAGGACTTCACCGCTCGCTCCGAGGCTGCCCGTCAGCAGGCTGAGGCCATCCTCGAGGAGGCCAAGCAGCGCGCCGAGGCGGCCAGCAAGCAGGCCAAGGATCAGGCGGAGGCGGTGCTGGCGGCCGCTCGCCAGCAGGCCGAGCAGATCCTCGAGCTGGCCCGCAAGCAGGCCAAGACGCTCTCCGCCCCGCTGTCGGACATCGCCGAACAGATGACCAAGGCGGGCGAGCAGGCGCTGGCCGCGGTCACGCCGGGTGCAGCCACCGAGACCGTCGACGAGGCAGCCGAAGAGGCGACCGAGGCCGTCGAGGATGCCACCGAGGCGGCGGAGGATGCCGCCGACGAGGTAGCCGAAGGCGCCGACGAGGCCGAGGATGCCGCCGACGAGGCGGACGACGCCGCCGACGAGGCCGAGGCCTACGACGGCTGGACCAAGGTGCAGCTCCAGGAGGAGCTGGTCAACCGCGGTCTGCCCAAGTCCGGCAACGTCGCCGAGCTCCGGGAACGGTTGCGCGCCGCCGACTGAACGATCGGCAGAACATGCACGGCCGACGCCGCCCGGACCCACGGTCCGGGCGGCGTTTGTCGTCGCGGAGCCGTATCGCGAATCGGTGCGGGTTCGGCGTCCGGGCGCCCGCAGCGGGCGAGATCCGACCTCGAACGTGGCCGTGCTGCCGGATCCGCGGCCCGTTCAGCTCGCCGACGGTGGGGTCGGCACGTGGCCGGCTTCCACCGCGAGCACTACGCCGAGCAGGTCGGTGAGCGCATGCCGCAGCCGTGGGTCGGCGAGCTCGTAGCGCACCCGTCTGCCCTCCGGCACCGCCACGACGAGTCCGCATCCGCGCAGGCAGGCCAGGTGGTTGGACAAGCTCTGCCGGGACACGCCGAGGTCGGCGGCCAACTCGGCCGGATACCCGGGCGAGTCCCGCAGCGCGAGCAGGACGCGGGCCCGGGTGGGGTCCGACAGGGCCGCCCCGAACCGGGCGAGGACTTCCCCTTGTGTCAGGGTCTGCACCCGGCCAGGGTACATCCGCGAGTGAACCGTCCGTCGGGACCGCCGTTTCCACCCACTCCGAGTTGATCATGGCGAACTCTGTCCGACACGCCGGCGACGCGCCGAGAACGGAGCAGAGAACGCCATGATCAACTTCAGGGGAGCAGGGGAGCAGGGGAGCAGGGGAGCAGGGGAGCAGGGGAGCAGGGGAGCAGGGGAGCAGGGGAGCAGGGGAGCAGGGGAGCAGGTCAGTGCTCGACGTCGTCGGCCCGGATCGCCGTCGTCCGGATCAGCTCGATGAGCTCGTCGCGCATCTGCACCATCCGATCGCCCGCGACGGGCGGGTCCCCCGGGCCCCCGATCCGAAGGTAGACGGCCAGCTTGTCGTCGGGGAACGCAAAGGCCGCGCCGTCGCCGTTGAAGTGTCCGAGGCCGGTCGCCCACTTGACGCCGTCGTCCGTCTGCCCGCATGGGCACAACGGCCAGATGCCGAGCCCGCCGTTGAGGTGGTTCAGGTCGGTCATCCGGTGCAGGGCGTCCTGCGGCAGCAGCTCGGCCCGGTTGACCAGGGCGTCGAAGAACCGGGCGACATCGGCGGGCGTCGACGAGATCCCGCCGGAGGCAGAACCCACCCAGCCGGTGCGCTCGTCGACCGGCAGGTCGACGGTGGACAGGCCGAGCGGTCCGGCGATGCGATCGGCCAGCAGGGTGCCGTAGGACGACTCGGTCAGCGACTCCAGGATCAGCCCCAGCCACAGGTAGTTGCTGTTGCTGTAGGTGACCCCTGCGTCGGGGGGATGCTGCAGCGGCGCCTGGGTGGACAGCGACACCAGCTCGCCGGCCGTGTACACCCGGCCGGCGTCGTACCCGGGCGCGTCGGTGTACTGGATCAGCCCGCTGGAATGCTGCAGCAGCTGGCGCGGGGTGACGACCGTGCCGGCGTCCGGCAGCGGCACGACGTCGGCCAGCTCAGGAACGGGCGCGTCGAGGTCGAGCCGCCCCTCCTCGGCCAACTGGACGGCCAATGATGCCGTGAACGTCTTGGTCATCGAGGCGATGCCGACACTGAAGTCGGCAGCGCGCGGCTCACCGTCGGACCGGGCGGCGCTCCCGCTCCAGACCTCCGATCCTGCGGCCACGCTGACCACGGCGTCGCTGATCTCGGGTTGTCCGGCGATCCACCGCTCCAGCGCCGTCTGCAGCTGCTCCCCCCTGAGCTGCTTGGCCGGAGCCTGTTCGCGCAGCTCACGGGCGGCCGCGGCGAACGCAGTGTCCGCCAGCGCGGTGCGGTCGGACGGCGGTGGAATCGCGGCGACCGCCGTCTCGGTCCCGTTGGCGGTGACCGCCGAGACACCGCCGACGATCAGCGTCACCCCGGCCAGCGCCGCGCCCACCAGGCCGATGCGCAACGGAACCCGCGCCGGCCCGGAGCCGCCACGGCGGGAGCGTCCCGGCCACCAGCGCGCCGGACGACGGGCGGCGACGTCCTCGACCCACCCGAAGGCGACGACCGCGACGCCCGTGAGCAGCACGGTGAACAGCAGGACGGCCGGGCTGGTGTCGGGCGCGATGGCCAGCGCGATCAGGATCGCCGCCGGGTGCCAGAGATAGATGGTCAGGGCCCGTGCGCTCACCGCGCGGGCGGCCGGAGCGACTCGGGGCGACTGCGCGAGCCGGCGCAGCGGTCGCTGCGCCGCGCCGATCAGCAGCAGCCAGCCCAGTGCGGCGACGGCCAGCAGCAGATAGGACTCGTTGAGCGAGCCGCGCGGTAACGGCACCACGGCCGAGGCAAGGACGGTCGCGGCGATCAGGGCCAGACCGGCCGCGGCCAGACCGGCTGTGGTCCGGCCGGCGACCGTGCCGCCGTCCGCGCGACCTCCTTTAGCCGGCCGCCGGGTGGCCCAGGCGATACCCAACACGGCGAACAGGCCGTAGCAGAGCAGGTCGCCGACCGCCATCCGCGCCGGTCCGACCAGGGAGGGCAGGCCGGCCAGCGGGGCCAGCTCGAGCGTGGCCAGTCCGAGCAGGGCGCCGCCGATGACCAGGCCGATGCGCCGGGCCAGTAGCGCGGCCAGCGGCACCAGGGTCAGCAGGACGAGGTAGTCGGTGAGGTACCACAGGTGGCCGGTGAGCCAGTCCCGGTCGGTGCCGGTCGGCTGGGGCAGCGGCACCAGCAGAGAGAGCCAGGTGCCGTCGTCGACCGCGAAGGCGGACGGCCGGACGACGGTCACCGCGGCCACGGCGGCCGAGTACACCCAGAAGGGGAGCAGGAGCCGGACCAGCCGCCGGCCGAGCGTGCGCACCCCGCCGGCGGACCGGCCACCGGTCGACGACCCGGCCAGCACCGCGCCGGCCAGGAAGAACATGATCGGCATCGCCGGGAAGATCCAGCTCAGCCACGGGGCGGCGAACGCGTGCCAGAGCACGACGCGGGCCAGCGCGACGGAACGAAGCGCGTCGACCAGCGGATCGCGCGAGCGGGGCGCGGTCGGCGGAACCGATGGGTCCCCCGAGGCGGGGCGGGCGGTCGGCGAAGGCATCCCCTCCATGCTGACCCGACCGGCCCGGCTACCAGCGCCGATCCCCGCTCACCGGAACGTGGCCTTTCTCACGGCCGGCGGGACCGGCCCGGCGCCGTCGGGTCCGCGGGGAGCACTCCCCGGACCTCCCGGAGCAGCCGGCGGGCCGACCACGCCATCAGCGTCGCGCCGGCCACGGCGACGATCGCCCCGGTGATCGGGAAGGCGTGGGTGGTCACCAGTCCGCCCACCAGGACCGCCGCGGCGGCCACGAACGCCGCCGCGTAGAGCAGCGGAACCAGCAGCGGGAAGCGGCCCGACGCGATCGTCCGGGCCAGTTCGGGGTCCGCCCGGGTCAACTCCCGCTCGATCTCGGCCAGCTTCTGTCTCTCATCGTTCGACAGCGGCATCGTCATCTCCTCGGGTGCTCACGGTTCGATCAGCCCGGCCCGGATCGCGAAACGGGTCAGTTGCAGCCGGTCGTGCAGGCCGAGCTTCTGCAGCACGTTGGCCCGGTGCCGTTCCACCGTCTTCACGCTGATCACGAGCGTGTCGGCGATCGCCCGGGAGGAATGCCCTTCCGCGATCATCTTCACCACCTCTTCCTCTCTCACGGTCAGGATGCGGTCCGGGATGCGTTCCCCCGTGCGCTCTCGGCGCAGGTAGTCCTGGATGAGCGCGGACATCGCACCGGCGTAGACGAAGGGTTCGCCGCGCGCCGCCGCCCGGCAGGCCTGCACCAGGTCCCGGTCGGCCACCGACTTCAGCACGTACCCGCAGGCCCCGACCTTCAGCGACTCGAAGAAGTACTGCTCGTTGTCGTACATGGACAGCATCAGCACCCGAACCCGACTACCCCGGCGGTCCAGCTCGCGGGCCGCCTGCAACCCGGTCATTCGTGGCATGGCGATGTCCAGGATCGCCAGGTCGACGTCGCCGCGGGTCGCGAGGTCGACGGCCTGGGCGCCGTCACCGGCCTCGGCCACCACCTGCAGGTCCGGTTCGCCGTCCAGGATCAGCCGCAATCCGCGGCGGACCAGCGTGTGGTCGTCGGCCAGCAGGATCCGGGTGGCATCAGTCATCGTGTGTCTCCGCCGGCTCCGGCCGCCGGCCCGTCCGCGGCGGCCGCCGGACTCGGTCGGTCGGGCACCAGCAGCTGCAGCCGGGTGCCCCCGCCCGGCTCGGGGCCGATGGAGAGCGTGGCTCCGACCAGCATCGCCCGTTCCCGCATCCCGCGGATCCCGGCGCCCTCGACGATGCCGTTGGCGCCTTCGCCCATGCCATGGCCGTCGTCGCGGATGGTCAACCGCACCCCGCCGGGCTCGGCGACCACGACCAATTCGGCCCGATCGGCCGCGGCGTGCCGGGCGACGTTGGTCAGGCCCTCCTGGGCGATCCGGTAGACGACCAGCTCGGCATCGGTCCCCAGGTCGGGAAGCCGCTGATCTACCTCGACCGTCACCTCGGTCGCACCGGCGCGGGAGAACTCGCCGACGAGCGCGATCAGCGCGCTGCGCAGGCCGAGGTCTTCCAGCACGCCCGGGCGCAGCCGGCGGGCGACCATTCGGACCTCGTCCAGGCAGGTCCGGATGGTTTCCTGGACCGTGTGCAACTCGTCCCGTAGGTGTTCGGGGGCGCGGTCCACGGCTCGTTTGAGCAGGAGCAACACTGCGGTCAGACTCTGCCCGATCTCGTCGTGCAGCTCGCGTGCGATGCGCTGCCGTTCGCCCTCCTGGGCGGCGAGCGCGTGCGCGCTACTCACGCTGCGCTCGTGCTCGAGCCGGTCCAGCATTCGGTTGAATTCGCTGACCAGGTGCCCGATGTCGCGGTCGGCGGGCATCGACAGGCGCTGCCCGGGCCGGAGCAGGTCGACCTGCTCCATCAGGGCCGTCAAGCGGTCGAGCGGCCGGAGGGTCGCCCGGACCAGAATCGCGTTGACCGCGACCATCATGATCGCGCCGACGCCGAGGACCGCGACCTCGGTGAGCAGCACCGGGTCGGACACGGTGACGGGCGCCAGCGTCAGGAACAGGCCGCCGAGCACGACCACGGCCGCGTTGAACAGCAGCAACCGTTGATACAGGGTGGTCGCCCGGCGGGCCGCCGGGAGCGCGGTCCCGGCGACGCCGGCGCGCCGATCGATGGTCACGGTCATGTACCCAGGGTTACCGCGCATCGGCGGGGTGTCCATGGGTGACACCCACCATTTCGCCGCGACCCGCCGCCGAAGCAGCCTGTAGCAACCTGAAAGCGACCCGCAGCACCCGGTGCGTGACGCAGATAAATGGGTGCTGGACCCGATTGTTCGAGACCCGGTCGTTCCGCAGACTGCAGTCACGGCCGGCGTTCGTGGGGATTCAACGGCGAATCGCCCGAACGCGGCCGGCCAACTCCTCGACCGCCCCCGGTGCGGTCGCCGGGTCCGATCGGAGGCATCGTGAAGCGGATCATCTGGGCAAATGACGGAACGCCGGCCGCCGGCCGCGCCCTGCCGGTGATCAGGAACCTGGTGGCATCGACCGGCGCCGGGGTGACGGTGGCCTGCGTGCACCGCGACTGGCACATCGGTCATCGTCCTGTGTTGATCGAGGACCATCGACCGATCGAGCAGGAACTGCGCCTGCGGGTCGACGATCTGCTCGCCGACGGCATCGACGCCGACCTGATGGTGACCACCAACGACGGCGGTCACCCTGCGCAACTGATCGCCGACCTCGCCGAGGTCCAGGACGCGGACCTGATCGTCACCGGCAACCACGGGAAGGGCGCAGTCGCGGGGCTGTTCACCGGTTCGTTCACCGGCCACCTGCTCAAGGTCGCGCATCGCCCGGTGCTGGTGGTGCCCTGGCGCCCGCCGGACCACGAGCCGGAGACGCCGAACTGAACGCGCCGTCAGGGTGTCGGGGCGCCGGTCGCCGTCTGTGGCGGGGGCGGCTCGCCGGTCGTGGTCGGCGTCGTCGGGGTGGTGGGTGTTGTCGGGGTGGTGGGTGTGGTCGGGGTGGTGGGTGTCGTCGGGGTGGTGGAGGTTGACGGAGTCGTCGTGGTCGATGGCGTCGTCGTGGTCGACGGGGTCGTCCGAGTGGTCGGGGTCTCCTGCTTCGTCGTCGTCTCGGTGACCGTGGCCGGCGGCGAGCTGGAACTGGTCGGCGTCGGCACCGTCGGGGTCTCGGTCTCGGAGTTGCGCTGGATCAGGGCGATCACTCCGACCACGGCGAGCGCGGCGACCGCGAGGATCAGCAGGGTGATGGCGAACGTCTTGCCCGCGCTCGACTTCCGCGGCGCCGGGGGTGGCGGCACCCGTTGCGGCAGGGTCGCCGTCGCGGCCGGGGCCGGCGCGACCGGGACCTGGCCACGCCCGGTCAGGGTCGCCTCGACCTGGGCCGCCGACGGCCGCCGCACCGGGTCCTGGCCGGTCATCGCGCGCAGCAGGGCGGGCCACGAACCGGGCAACGAATCCGGCACCACCGGGTCGCGCAGCAGCCGGGCGACCGCGGATTCGACGGCCTGCCCGGGGAACTCGCGTCGGCCGGTCAGGGCCTCCAGCAGGACCAGGCCCAAGGCGTAGACGTCGGTCGGCGGGCCGACCTCGGCCCCCCGGGCCTGCTCCGGGCTGAGATAGGCCGCCGTGCCGATGACGTCGACGGCGGAGGTGAGGCGTTCCGCGGCCAGCTCCCGGGCGATCCCGAAGTCGCTGAGCTTCACGTCGCCCTCGGTGGACATCAGGATGTTGGCCGGTTTGACGTCTCGGTGCACCAGGCCGTGGGCGTGCACCGCGGCGAGGGCCCCGGCGACGGCCGCACCGATCCGGGCGACGTCGGTCGGCGCCATCCCGGTCGGCGTGATCCGGTTGGCGAGGGTGCCGCCCTGCACGAGTTCCATCACCAGGTAGGTGAGATCGGAGTCGTCGGCGGCCGGCGGCGCGCCGGGCGGTGGCTCGACACCGAGCTTGGCGTCGTAGACGGTGACCAGGTTGGGGTGATGCAGCTTGGCGAGCACCTGCATCTCGGTCCGTTGCCGGGCCACCGTGGTCGGGTCGCTCAACCCGCGGTGGAACACCTTGATGGCGACCCGGCGGCCGAGCAGCTCGTCCAGGCCGCGGTAGACCTCGGCGGTCGCGCCCCGGCCGAGCAGTTCCTCCAGCCGGTACCGGTTGTCCAGCACGATGCCGGGCACGACTCCGGGGGTCGGATCGGCGGACGGGTCGTACGGCCGGGTGAACTCACCGGCGGTGCGATCGCCGGTGGTCGCGTCACCGGCGGTCTCGTCGTCGAACCAATCCTGCGGGGCGCCCTGCTGGGTGGGCGGGCCGTCGTCCGCCGGGCGGTCGTGCGGTGACTCGTCGATGGGCTGCCCTGCTCCGGGCGGCCCGCCGGGGGATTCGCCGGTCGGTCCTTGCGGCGGATCGATGCGCCGGGTCCGATCGAGCGGCTCACCGCCACCTGCGGGCTGATCCTGGTCCGGCACGCGGGTCAGCCTATCGGCACCGAGATGGGTGGACCCTGTGAAGCGACCCCACGGCAGTGTCCGGCCCGGATCGCCCCGGAAGAATTCCGCTCGCCATCTGTGATGAAATTTGGCGGAGGGCTTGCGGATCGCGCCGAGCGTAGGTTAGCCTAACCTTGTTCGACAGGAACGATGCCCGTCGGATCACACCGGTTCACGTCCCGCGGCGGGGACAGAGCCCAGCTCCCGGTGCGGATCCGGCCAGGGGGATCGGTGCTCGCGAGAGCACCGCCTGTCGATGGGCCGGCGCGAGCACCTCCGGGTGCGCGCGCCGGCCCCTTTTCTTGCGGTCGACCACCCCCGGGGCCGTCCACCAGGGATCTCACCCCATGGGCGAGTGGCCAACCGCGCGATGGTTGGTGATCGACATCGATGGGCGGTGGGGTGAGGCCGGGCGCACGGGACCTTCGACTCTGCTCCGTGATCAGCGCGTCAACCTAGCGTGACGCCAGGATCGGGAGATGCCACAAGGACAGAGAGGTCGTCATCATGGGCAACGCTGCCACAGGGGTACTTCGGGGCGCGGGCCTGCACCCGTGGGAGGCCGAGGCCGACGCGCAGGGCATCTTCGGCCTGGTCGCGGCGGCGATCCTGGCGCCGAGCCCGCACAACACCCAGCCGTGGCGATTCTCCACCGGTCCGGACTGGCTGCTGGTGTACGCCGACGACGCCCGGGTGATGCCGACCGTCGATCCGTACCGGCGCGAGCGCACCATCGCGCTCGGCGCGGCGATCGAGAATGCGGTCGTGGCCGCACCGGCCAAGGGGTTGGTGCCCACCGTCACCCTGCTGCCCGAGGGCCCCGAGTCCGCGCTGATGGCCCGCATCGAGGTGCGTCCGGCCCATGTCGAGCTGACCCCGCTCGCCGAGGCGATCCCGAACCGGCGCACCAACCGCGGGCCGTACCGGCCCGACGCCGTCGCCCCCGAACTGCTCGCCGAACTCGGTGACGCCGGCGACATCACCGCGTCCGTGCGGTGGGTCGTCGAGGCCGGTGCCCGGCAGGCGCTCGGCGAGTTGCTCGTCGACGCGGCGCAGGCGGTCGCCGACGACGACGCGATGTCCCGGGACGGCTACTCCTGGTTCCGGCCGACCGAGGCAGCGATCGACGCGCACCGCGACGGGCTCACCCTGGACGGCCAGGGCCTGGCCGCACCGGTGCGGGCCGCCGCGAAGCTGGTCCCGTCGCTGGCCTCCCGTTCCATGGCCGATGCCGCCTGGGTGAAGCAGACGAAGAACGTGCACACCAAGACTGCGGCCGCCTACGGCGTGGTGCTGGTCGACGACCCGGCCGCCCGGGCCGATCAATTGGCCGGCGGTCGGCTGGCCCAGCGGGTGCACCTGACCGCCACGACGATGGACCTCGCCCTGCACCACATGAACCAGATCACCGAGCGGATCGACCGCGACCGGGCGGCGGGCCGGCCCAGCGGCATCGCCGAACGGCTGGCCCAGATCCTCGGTGCGGACGCGGGCCGTGCGCTGTGTGTCTTCCGGGTCGGCTGGCCGTCCCGGCCCGGCAAGGCCTCACCCCGCCGGGCCGCGCATCAGGTGGTCGCGCACGAGGCCTGACGTCCCCTCCTGCGTCCGGCCGGTGCCTGGCCGGCGCCCGACGGGCTCCCGGCCGGCCCGCGCCCGGCTCAGGGATGATCGGCGGCATGTCCGTCTTCACCGAACCGTCCACCCTGCCGTTCCAGCTGCCGCCGTTCGCCGAGATCGGCGTCGAGGATTTCGAGCCGGCCTTCGACACGGGCATGCAGATGCATCTCGCCGCCGTCAGGTGGATCGCCGACCGGACGGACGAACCGACATTCGACAACACTGTGCTGCACCTGGAGCGGGTCGGCACGATGCTCAGCCGGGTGTCCAGCACCTTCTTCAACCTCACGGGAAGCATGTCCACCGAGGCGCTGCGCGCGGTGGAGGCGCGGGTGGTGCCGGCGCTGACCGCCCACAACGACCGCATCCGGCTCGATCCGGCCCTTTTCGCCCGGATCGACGCGGTGCACCGGGCCGAAGCCGCGTCGCCCACGCTGACCGGTGAGGATGCGCAACTGCTGGGGCGGTACCACCTGGACTTCGTGCTGGCCGGTGCCGGACTCGACGACGACGGGCGGCGCGCGTTGGCCGAACTCAACGGACGGCTCTCCACGCTGACCACCACCTTCGGGCAGAACCTGCTGAAGGCCACCGAGGCGGCGGCCGTGGTGATCGACGACGTCGCCGACCTCGACGGCCTGTCCGACGACGCGATCGGGGCCGCGGCCGCGGCCGCTACCGACCGCGGGCTGGTTGGCAAGTACCTCATCACCCTGGTCCTGCCGACCGGGCAGCCGCTGCTCAAGGTGCTGCGCAACCGGGACGTGCGGCGACGCCTGTTCGAGGCGTCGGTGCACCGGGCCGAAGGCGGCGAGCACGACAACCGGCCGGTGCTGCTGGAGATCGTTGGGCTGCGGGCGCAGCGGGCTCGGCTGCTCGGCTTCGGCACCCACGCCGACGCGACGGTCGCCGACCAGACCGTCGGATCGCTGGCCGCGATGGATGAATTCCTGGGCCGGGTGGTCGGGCCGGCCGTGGCCAACGCTCGGGTCGAGGCGCAGCAGCTGGCCGAGGCGGCCGCGGCCGACGGCGTCACCGAGCTCGAACCCTGGGACTGGGCCTACTACAGCGACCGGATCTACCGG
Source organism: Nakamurella sp. (assembly GCF_044224575.1). Taxonomy (GTDB): domain Bacteria; phylum Actinomycetota; class Actinomycetes; order Mycobacteriales; family Nakamurellaceae; genus Nakamurella. The sequence continues at coordinate 324,324 of NZ_JBGAKE010000003.1, read as the reverse complement.
GACCGGTACGAGGTGGACACCGCCGCGCTGCGGCCCTACTTCAAGCTCGACCGGGTGTTGACCGACGGCGTGTTCGCCGCGGCCCGGGGGCTGTTCGGCATCGAGATGGTGCCCCGTGCGGACCTGACCGGCTACCACCCGGACGTGCGGATCTGGGAGGTCCGCGACGCATCGGGTGAGCCGATCGGGCTGTTCCTGGGCGACTACTTCGCCCGCGATGGCAAGCGCGGCGGCGCCTGGATGAGCTCGTTCGTCGACCAGAACCACCTGCACGGCACCCGGCCGGTGATCGTCAACGTCCTGAACATCCCACGGCCCGCCGCGGGGGAGCCGGCCCTGGTCACCCTGGACGAGCTGCGCACCCTGTTCCACGAGTTCGGGCACGCACTGCACGGGCTGTTCTCCGACGTGCGGTACCCGCGGTTCTCCGGCACCAGCGTGCCGCGGGACTTCGTCGAGTACCCCAGCCAGGTCAATGAGATGTGGGTGTTCTGGCCGGAGCTGCTGGCCGACTACGCCCGGCACGTGCACACCGGCGAGCCGTTGCCGGCCGAGGTGGTCGGCCGGATCCAGGCCGCGCAGCTGTGGGGCGAGGGCTTCGGCACGGTGGAGTACCTGGCCGCCACGCTGCTCGACCAGGCCTGGCACCGGATCGCTCCGGACGAGGTGCCGGCCGACGTCGTGGCGTTCGAGACGGCCGCGCTGGCCGCCGCCGGCATCGACCTGCCCCTCGTGCCGCCCCGGTACCGCAGCACCTACTTCCAGCACATCTTCGACGGCGGCTACTCGGCCGGTTACTACTCCTACATCTGGTCGGAGGTGCTGGACGCCGACACCGTCGACATGATCACCGACAACGGCGGCCTGACCCGGGCCAACGGCGACCACCTGCGGGCGACGTTGCTGTCCGTCGGCGGGTCGGTGGACGCCCTGGACGCGTTCCGGAACCTGCGCGGGCGGGACGCCGACATCGAGCCGCTGCTGCGCCGGCGCGGGCTGCTCCCGGCGGAGTGAGTTGGCCGGAGCGAGTTGGTCGGAGTGAGCCGGCCGGAGTGAGCAGGCCGCCGTACCCGGGCTGAGGGTCCGGTTGACGCGGGTTGCATCGGCCGAGAAGTCCGGCGCCGGCTGAGCGAGCACCAGGCGTGCGGCTCAAGGGAGCGCCGGCCGTCGGGCCGGGTTGACCCGCCTGTCACCGGAAGGCACGCGCGGACACATCAATGTCTACTGAAGTCAGACGCCGAGTTGATCATGAAGGACACGCCCTCACTCCCCGCCGGAACGAGGGCGCGCTCTTCATGATCAACAGCGGGCCCGGGCGCCCCGGCCCCGGGGGGCAGGGCGGGGCGGCGCTCGTCAGCCGGCCGTCGGGGTCGGGGTCGCGGTCCGGCGGGGGAAGACCTTGCGGATGGTCACGATCGCCAGGATCGCCAGGACGATGTCGGCGATGATGAACGCGCTCGCCCCCAGCGAGGGCGGGTTGCTCAGGGTGTTGGTGATGGCGCCGAAGTCCCAGAGCCCGTGCACGATCATCGGGACGATCAGCAGACCGGACACCCGGAGCGTGATGTAGAAGAAGTACCCGGCGACCGCGGTGACCAGCACCTGGGTCAACGCGCCGATGCCTTCGGTGAACAGGTTCGTCGAGTGGGCCAGGCCGAACAGCACGCAGGTCCACAGGGCCACCTTGCCCTCGGAGAAGCCGGCCCGCCGGAACGCGGTGACCCCGATCCCGCGGAACATCAGCTCCTCGCTGACGCCGATGAACAGGCAGCCGACGAGCAGCAGGACGGTGTACGTGAGGCCCCGGTCCGCAAGATTGCCGTAGTTGATGCCGACGAGCACCGTGACGAGCATCAGCGCCGGGAACGCCCAGGTCCACCGGGGCAGCCGCCGGGTGTCGACGAAGACCGGCCGCCACCAGCCGAGTACGGCGACCGCGACGAGCCCGATCAGCGTGCCGACGCCGACCGTGACCCACAGGCTCCGGACAACCGCGTCGGTGGTGGGGAAGGACGCATAGGCGTCGCTGCCCGGGGCGGTGAGCCGTGGCATCAGCTGGACAGCGGCGAGGTACCCGATGACCAGGAGGAGGTACCCCCAGATCGGGAGGGTGCGCGCCGGTCGCATCGAGGAGTCGGTCATGGTGAGCCTTTCGATCGGCGACAGAAGGTGCTGACGCCCGGGTTCCACGGCGACGCTGCAGCGGCTGGAAGCCGACCATGGTGCCACAACCGGCCACCGGCCACCGGCCACCGGCCCGCGGCCCGCGGCCCGGGCATCCGCCGACTCGCCCGACCGGCGGCGTCCGGCGGCCCTGGAACCTGCCGGTCTGGCGAATCGACGGCCGAAAACGGCCCCGGGGCCGTGACTCCCCGGGCCGTGGTCTCGTCGGCCGTCCGCCGGTCATGACCGCGTCAGCCGGCCTCGACCAGGATCTCGGCGAGGAAGTCGGTCAACGCCTCGTCCGCGTGCAGCGGCAGCACCGCGGCGATGTACCGGTCGGGCCGGACGAGCACCATCGCACCGGTCTGCCGGACGCGCTGGCCGCCGACGTCGTGCCGGCCCGCTGGCGGGCGACGGTGGCCACCCTGATGATGTCCGGCGTGCCGATCGGCGGTTCGATCGCCGCGCTGACCGGCATCGTCGTCATCCCCGCGTGGGGGTGGCCGGGCATGTTCCTGGTCGGCGTGCTGCCGCTGATCCTCCAGGTCCCGCTGGGCCTGAAGTACCTGCCCGACCTGCGCGCCGTCGCCGCGCCGCACCAGGACACCGGCTTCCGGGCCATCCTGCGCGCGCCGCACCTGCTGATCAGCATCGTGTTTGCGGTCGCCACCATGGCCACCCTGTTCGCCTGGTACGGCCTGGCCACCTGGCTACCCGGGTTGATGCAGCAGGCCGGCGACAACCTCGGCTCGGCGCTGACCGTCGCGCTCACCCTCAACCTGGGCGCGGTCATCGGGTCCGTGGTGACCGCCTGGGCGGGCGACCGGTTCGGCTCGCTGCCGACCGGCGTCGTCGCGGCCGCGATCGCCGCCGCCGCCCTGCTGACGATCGTCACCGCGCCGCCGGTCGGCGTCGTCTATGTGGCGCTGGTGCTGGCCGGCATCGGCACCCACGGCACCCAGTGCCTGGTCATCGCCGCGGTCGCCGGCCACTACCCGGATCACCTGCGCGGCACCGCGCTGGGCTGGGCGCCGGGCATCGGCCGGGTCGGCGCCGTCGCCGCCCCGCAGGTCGGCGGTCTCCTGCTGGCCGCCGGGCTCGGCGTCAACTCCATCTTCATCGCGTTCGCGCTGGCCGCGGGGATCGCCGCCGGGCTCATCGCCGTGGCGTGGCGGCTGGGACGGCGCTCCATGGCGGCCTCGCCCGCTCGGCCGACGCCCGGCGGCCGCGGTGGCCGGGTGACCGGCACCGTCGGGCACTGACGGGCCGGATCCCCCATCGGGTTTGATCATGACGGACACGCCCTCGGTTCCGCGGAATGAGGGCGTGTTTGTCATGACCAACAGCCGGGCGGGGCGGTGACGGTCGCGCGTTCCGGTCCCGGGGCCAGTAACGTGCGGGCGTGCCAACTCTCTCCGACTACCGCCACCTGTCCACCGGCAAGGTCCGGGAACTGTACGAGGTGGACGACGAGCTGCTGCTGATGGTCGCGACCGACCGGATCAGCGCCTACGACTATGTGCTCCCGTCGCCGATCCCGGACAAGGGCCGCGTGCTCACCGCGACGAGTGCGTTCTTCTTCGATCTGCTGGGCGACGTCGTGCCCAACCACCTGGTCGCCTACGACGACCCGCGGATTCCGGACGAGGTCCGCGGTCGGGCCCTGCTGGTCCGCCGGCTGGAGATGCTGCCGGTGGAGTGCGTGGCTCGCGGGTATCTGACCGGTTCCGGCCTGACCGACTACCAGGCGACCGGCGAGGTCTGCGGCATTCCGCTGCCGGACGGTCTGATCGAGGCGTCGATGCTGCCGGAGCCGATCTTCACCCCGGCCACCAAGGCGGCCATCGGCGAGCACGACGACAACATCTCCTTCGAGCGGGTCGTGGAGACGATCGGCCGGCCGCTGGCCGAGCGGATCCGCGACCTGACCGTGACGCTGTACGAGCGCGCGGCCGCGCATGCCCTGACCCGCGGGGTGCTGGTCGCCGACACCAAATTGGAGTTCGGCCTGCTCGGCGACCAGGTGGTGCTCGGCGACGAGCTCGTCACCCCCGACTCGTCCCGGTTCTGGCCCACGTTCGGGTACCGGCCCGGCCAGGTGCAGCCCTCGTTCGACAAGCAGTACGTCCGGGACTGGCTGACCTCCGACGCATCCGGCTGGGACCGGCACTCCGGGCAGGAGCCGCCGGCGCTCCCGGACAACGTCATCGGCGCCACCCGAAACCGCTACATCGAGGCCTACGAGCTGATCTCCGGACGCCGGTTCAGCGACTGGATCGGCTGAGCCGACCCAGGGCCCGCGGACGGGCCGTTCAGTACCACGCCGACTCGCCTCATCCGCAGGTTTCCCGGGCCCAGGAACCTGCGGATGAGGCGAGTCGACTCACCTGGGGGCGGCCCTGACCGTGGCCGGGGCTCATCGACGGTCAGTGCGCGCTGCCGCCGGCGAGCTGCAGGCCGACCACGCCGGCGATGATGAGCACGATCGACCCGATGGTCAGCGCGTTGACCGGGTCGTCGAAGGCGATCATCCCGACGATGGCCGTCACCACGGCGCCGATGCCGACCCACACCGCGTACGCGGGACCGACCGGCAGCGTCTTCAGGGCGATCATCAGGCCGGCCATGGACGCCGCCAGCAGCACGACGAACGCCACCGACGGCCACAGCTTGGACAGGCCGTCCGACGCCTTCAGCGACAACGCCCAGCCGGCCTCGAGCAGCCCGGACACGATCAGAATCACCCATGCCATGCCCGCGAGTCTGGCAGCGCCGATTCCCGCTCGCCGCGGGTAGGGCCCCATGGCACGGTGAGAGGGCGCGGCGCCCCGGCCCGGGGATGATCTCGACGGCCCGTCGGCGGGTGGCTCGGGCCGGCGGCCGGCCTGATCGAGGAGGGACATGTTCGACGGTTTCCCCGAGCTGGACGTCTCGGTCAACGGGGTGCGGTTGCGGGGCCGGGTCGGCCCCGATCCGGCCAAGCCGCCGGTGTTGCTGCTGCACGGACACCCGGAGTCGCACCTGATCTGGCACAAAATGGCCCCGTCGTTGGCCGCGGACTTCTTTCTGGTGATGCCCGACCTGCGCGGTTACGGCGACTCGGGCCGCCCGCCGGCGACCGTCGACCATTCGTCGTACAGCAAGCGGGAGATGGCCCGCGACTGCGTCGAGCTGATGGCGCGCCTCGGCCACCGCCGCTTCGACGTGGTGGCGCACGACCGGGGCGCCCGGGTCGCGGCCCGGCTCGCGGCGGATCACCCGGACCGGGTCGGCCGGGTGATGCTGATGGACATCGCGCCGACCCTGGACATGTACGAGAGCACCACCCGGGCGTTCGCCGCCGCCTACTGGCACTGGTTCTTCCTGATCCAGCCGGCGCCGACCCCGGAGGCGTTGATCGGTGCCAACCCGCGGGCGTACGTCGAGGCGGTGATGGGCAGCCGGCACGCGGGCCTGACGCCGTTCCCGCCCGAGGTGCTCGACCGTTATGTCGAGGCGCTGACCGGCGCCGACAAGGTCATTGGCATGTGTGAGGACTACCGGGCCGCCGCCACCATCGATCTGGAGCACGACCGGGCCGACCGGGCCGCGGGCCGCCGGATCACCGCGCCATTGCGCGTGCTCTGGGGCGAGCGCGGAATCATCGGCCGGCTGTTCGACCCGCTGGCGTTGTGGTGCGGCGTCGCCGCCGACGTCAGCGGGCGGCCGGTCGACTGCGGCCACTACCTGCCCGAGGAGCTTCCGGATGAGATCGAGTCCGAGATCCGCGCGTTCCTCGCCTGAGCCGGGATCGAAGGGTCGACCTCGGGCCGATCCGACTGATGCGGGATCGGCGTAACGCCCTTGCACGATCGCTGCTCGTGGAGCGTCAGCGGGTGACCGTGCGCACCGTCCCGGCCGCCCCGACCTTGTCCGGGTTGCGCACCAGGTAGATGGCGGCGATCCGGTCGTCGACGACGTCCCAGGTGGTCACCGTGTCCAGGACGTCATCCACGTAGCCGAGCACGCCCGGCCGGCCGTTCACCAGCGCCAGATCGAAGCGGACGTCGCCGGCGGTGTAGTTCTCGCGGATGCCGATGAGGAACCGGCCGACCTTGTCGGCGGAGCGGATCGGCCGCCGGTTGGCCCGCACCTTTCCGCCGCTGTCGCTGGTCAGCACGACGTCGGGGGCGAGCACGTCCAGCAGATCCCGCAGGTCGCCGGTGGTCGCCGCGCGCAGGAAGCGTTCGGTGAGCCGTTGGGCCTGCGGGGTCGACGCGGCCGGGGCGTCGAGCGTCGGTCGGTGAGCCTGCACCCCGGACCGGGCCCGATGGGCGATCTGCCGGACCGCCACCGGCGTCTTTCCGATGGCCTCGGCAATCTCGTCGTGCCCGAAGGCGAAGACCTCGCGCAGCACGAACACGGCCCGCTCGTCGGGCGTCAGCGATTCGAGCACGACCATCATGGCCATCGAGACGGAGTCGGCGAGCACGGCGTCCTCGGCGACGTCGGGCACGGTGACCAGCGGCTCCGGCAGCCAGGGGCCGACGTAGTCCTCGCGGCGGCGGGCGTTGCCCCGATTGCGGTTGAGCGCCTGGCGGGTGGCGATCCGAGCCAGGTATGCCCGCGGATTGCGGATCTCGGTCGTGCCGGCCGCCTCCTGCCAGCGCAGGTAGCTCTCCTGCACCACGTCCTCGGCGTCGACGACCGACCCGGTGATCTCGTAGGCGATGGTGAACAGCAGGTCGCGGTGCCGGACGAATTCGTCGACCGCCGGCTTGGTGCCAGTCACGCCGTCGGCACCCGGCACGATTCGGAAAACCCCTGGGACGACAGGCCCAGCGTCGAGTTGAACCGGGACCGCAGGTTCTCCACGGCGACCAGCATCGTCAGTTCGACCAGCCCGGCGTCACCGAGGTCGGCGCGCAGCGCCTGGGCCATCGCGTCGGTGACCTCGGGCGGCGTGGCCGTGGCCGCCTCGGCGAACGCCATGACCCGGCGTTCCAGCGGGCTGAAGACATCGCTCGTCCGCCAGGTCGGCACCTGTTCCAGCTTGGCCGGTTCCATGCCGTCAGCGTGCGCGAGGTAGTAGCCGAAATCCATGCACCAGTCGCATTCGATCCGGATGGCGGCCGTCATTTCCGCGAGTTTGCCCAGATGCGGCGGCAGTGTCCGGAACCGCGAGACCCCCGCCTCCAGCGCCAGATCCGCGCGCAGCACCCGCGGGTTGTGCCACATCGCCCGCAGCGGGTCGGCGGAGCCGCCGAACCGGCGCGCGATCACGCGGTCGAACTGCTTGGCGAACCAGCCCCGTGGTGGGTTCAGGGGGACGCGGGCGCGGGGGGAGTGGGTGAGCGTCGGTGTGGTCATGCCCATGGGACACCGGAGGGCCGGGAAGTGTGACCGGCCCGCCGGATGTGACCGGCCGCAGTGTGGACAACCGCGCGGGTCATCCGACCCCGAATGTGACGGGTGGGACGGATGAGTGCGATTTCATCCGCGCCGGCGTCGATGATCCGCGCGGCAAGGGGAGGGTGGGTGCACCGGGGGTCAGACGGTGACCAGGCCCTTGCGGGGGGCGAGCAGGAACGCGCACAGGTACAGGGCGGCGACGATCAGCAGCAGGTTGCGGTAGCCGGTGAGCAGGGCCAGGTACTCCATGGTGCCGCCGAGCATCGCGCCGAGCAGGTTGAGCCCGAATGCGGCGCGGGAGTCGTCCGAGGCGCCGAACCGTTTGGAGAAGGCCACGTTGGCCAGGTAGATCGGGATGAACGCGAGCAGCACCGCGACGATCAGCCTGGGCCAGAACGGCAGCGTCAGCAGCCAGTCCGGCTCGACGAAGTAGCAGACGGCCAACGACGCCGCGATCCCGACGAACACCAGCGGCAGGGGTGGCGTCCGGAATCGTCGGGTGGTCTCCACCGCGGCCAGCACGATCACCAGCACCCCGGCGAACACCATGGCGTTGACCACCCAGGTGGTGCCGAACAGCAACGCGAACGTCGCGATGTTCTTGGTCTCCAGCAGCAGGAATGCCGCACCCATGAAGAACAGGTCGGCGTAGGGCCGCATTGCCCGGAACGGCCCGCCCAGGGCGCGGACCGCGATGAGCGAGATCAGCAGGATGCCGCCCAGCGTCCACAGGTAGATCGCCGGGATCGACCCGCCCTGGTAGTACAGGAACGGCCGGTCGTCCGTCGCCGGCGCGATCACCGCGCCGGCCGGCACCCAGGCCTCACCGCACGACTGGTTCGACTCGTTCAACGCCGCGCTGACCACGGCCTGCCCGCCACCGACCTTGTCCACGCAGGGCGTGTGATCGAACGCGGCGGCCGCGGTGCCGGCCAGCCGGTCGATCAGCCAGTCCTCGCGGTAGTAGTTGTACATCGCGAACATGCCGTCGTCGGTCAGGTGCTGGCGGGCGTCCGTCAGCGCCTGCTCGGTGAACAGGAAGCTCTCCAGCCGGATCTGCGACGCCCCGGTGACCAGCGCGAGCGAGTCGGGTAGGGCGAACAGGATCAGGTCGTACTTGTTGTCGGTGGTCTCCAGGAACGCCCGGCCGTCGTTGACGTAGCGGGTCACCCGCGGGTCGGCGTACGGATGGTCGGGGTTCTTCTCGACACCGATCTCCATGATCCGCGGATCGATGTCGACGGCGTCCACGTGCTGGGCGCCCTTGGACAGCGCGATCGCCACGTCCGAGCCGGACCCGGCGCCGATGATCAGCACGTTCCGCAGCGGGTTCTGCGGCGAGCGCTGGTACGGCAGTCCGTACTGGGCCTCCTCGGCCAGCCGCACCTGCGCCGGTCGCATGATCTGGTGGGGCACCCCGTTCACCGAGATGTCGGTGATCGGCGCGTCGGCCAGCACCCGGTCCTCGGTGTGCACCTTGTAGTACGGCGACCAGGAGATGCCCGGGGCAAGGGTCTCGACCAGCAGGAACGCCACCATGGCCAGCCCGCAGGCGGCCGACAGCCAGCGCTTCCAGCCGTCGATCAGCAGGACGAAGCCGATCGTCACCACGATCCCCCACACCACCGACGGTGCGCGCAGGAACGACATGGCGGTGAAGCTCAGGATGCCGATGAGGGAGCCGACCAGGTCCCAGCGGTACGCGGTCAACGGGCGCAGGTGCGGGAAGCACCGGCCGACGGCCTCGGCCGGTCCGGCCAGGCAGGCCGCGACCAGCACGAAGATCACCGGCAGCACCGCCCAGGCCGGCGGCCCGGAGGTGTGCAGCGAGGTGAAGTAGATGACGTCGTCGCCGGCCCGGTCGATCGTCACCGGCTCGAGGAACACCAGGATGACCAACGCGGCCAGGATGATCGGCGCGGCGGGCAGCACCGACCAGCGGTGCCGGGCGATCAGGAAGCCCAGGCCGATGCCCAGGAACGAGCCGAGCAGCACGAAGTTGGAGAAGTAGCTCAGGTGCACGACGTTGGCGCCGAGCCAGCGGATCAGCGCCAGCTCCAGGAACAGCATCAGCGCCGAACCGAGCACCAGCCGCCGGACCACCCGGTAGTCGGGCTTCTCCGGGGCCTCGTCGGTACGTCGACGCAGCCACATCCGTCCGGGTCGCTCCGAGGTGGTGGCCGCGGCGGCGTCGCCGCCGGTGTTGGCGGTGGGTTCCTGGTCGGCGTCCGTCATCCGAGATCCTCCGCCGGCCCCGCAAGGCTGTGGCCGGCTGCTTTCAGGGGGTGAGGAGTGGTCGATCGTGCACGACCCCCGTTCCGGACCGCCTCGCGCGCTCGGCGGTCCGAAGACGACGGTCGTTCGGGTGGTGATGGTTCGCTCGGCAAGCCTCGCTCACAGTTCCTGCGGTTGGCCGTCGTCCAGGTTCACCCAGCGGGTGGCCTCCGGTCCCAGCCGGTCGATCAACCCGTAGACCATGGCCGGGTTGGCCAGCACCTTCTCATGGATCGGCACCGCGACGGCGGGCGCCACCTCGTGCAGGTAGTCGATGGCCTCCTTGACGGCCATCCACGGTGCCGAGACCGGCAGTGCCAGGATGTCGACGTCCCGGCCCGGCAGGGTGAACGAGTCGCCGGGCAGGAAGAGGCGGTCACCGACCAGGTAACAGGCATTGGTGATGCCGGGCAGGTCTCCGTAGATGATGGCGTGGTCGACCACCCAGGCCTGCACCTGGGTGCCCAGGTCGTCCAGCACGTCGCCGGTCTGCACCGCGGTCGCCTCGATGCCGTGCTCGGCGAGCGCGGCAACGGTGTCCGGGTCGGCGTACACCGGAGCGTCGGGGTTCGTGGCGAGCACCGCCGTGAGCCGCTCCGGATCGACGTGATCGGGATGCTGGTGCGTGAGCAGCACCGCGGTCAGCTCGGTGAGCCGCTCGAACGGCCCGGAGAAGACACCGGGATCGGTCAGGATGCTGGCCTGCTCGTCCACGATGTGCAGGCACGAGTGGCCGTACTTGGTGATCCGCATAGTGCGGCCAGGCTATGCCCCCGGGAACCGCCCGGTGAGGCGGCACCGCCGCCGGCCTCCGAATGCCCCCGCCGCGACCGGTGTTGATCATGGCCTGCCGGCCGCTTCGCCGGCCCGCCACACGGCCAGGACACCATGATCAACTGCGATGGGGGGCTACTGCAGGAGCAGCCAGGCGGCGAAGAAGCCGAGGGAGTTGGTCGCCCAGTGCAGCAGCATCGTGGTCTTGATGCCCTTGCCGAGCCGGGCCATCACGCACATCAGCACGCCGGCGGCGATCATCGACACCACCGCGGCCGTGGTGGTGATCCATGGATTCGTGCCGATCGTCCCGCCGACCGCGGCGTTCGCCTGGCCGATGCCCATCGACGGCAGGATGTGCCACAGCCCGAACAGGACCGACGCGCCGAGTACCGGGCCCCACCGCCAGCGGATCGCCGGGGCGGCGCCCATCAATGCGGGCAGCACCCCGCGGAACGCGATCTCCTCCAGGACGACGGTGCCGAGCGGGATCTGGACGAAGACGGCGTACAGCATCATGGGCAGGCTCGCCCCGCCGATCCGGCTGTCCAGAAAGGCCCCCGAGGTGGCCGGGATGATCATGACCAGCGCGAACACCAGCGCGGTGCCGCCGACCAGGAGCAGTCCGACGCCGACCGGTCGGTGCCAGTGCCGGATACTGAGTCCGATCGCCACCGGTCCGGCGCCGCCCCGGGTGGAGATGTAGAGCAGCAGCATCGCCACGGACAGGTTCCAGGGCACGTAGGCCCACTGCGGGATGACCCGATTGGCGACGATGTTGCTGATCACCAGCAGCACGATCGCCACGGCCAGGGCGATCAGCCGCCGACGCCGCGCGCGGTGGTGGCGGACCGCGGGTCGCGGCTGAACTGCGGTGTTCATCCTTCTATCGTGGACCTCATCCCGCAGGCGCACCATGGAAACAGCTCGGTCGCAGGTCACACCGACCGGTGAGTCGAGGAGGGGAGGTGCCCGATGGCCAGTCCGGTCAAGCGCGTGCAACGCAACCCGTACGCCGACTTCCTACGTGCCTTCTCCCTGCTCATCGTCATCCTGTGGCACTGGTCGTTCACGATCCTGGTGTGGAACGACAACGGTCCGTACGCGACCAGCCCGCTCGGGTTCACCTCGGGCCTGTGGATCCTGACCTGGCTGTTGCAGGTCATGCCGCTGTTCTTCTACATCGGTGCCTACGTGCATCTCAAGGCGTGGGAGCGGGCCGCGGCGCGCGGCGAGCGCCTCGTGCACTTCGCACTCCGGCAGGCCAAGTCGCTGGCCATCCCGTGCGCCGCGTTGATGGGCACCTGGATCGTGCTGGGCATCATCGTCACCAGCGTCTGGGACATCCAGTGGGCCTGGCAGGCGATCCTCATGGTGCTCTCGCCGCTGTGGTTCGTGGCCGTCTACCTGCTGCTGGTCTGCCTGATGCCGCTCACCGTGTGGCTGCACCGGCGCTATGACCTGCTGGTGCTGGTCGTGCTGGCCGGCCTCGCGGTGATCGTGGACATCCTGCGCTTCCGGGTGGACATCCCCGGCATCGAGTGGATCAACATGATCTTCGTCTGGGGCTTCTGCTTCCAGTTGGGCTACTTCTACGACCGGATCTCCGGCGTCGGTGCAGCGCCCAGGTATGCCGACGGCCGCATGGACTGGGCCTATCAGGCGCCGCGGTTCCGCCAGCAGGCCAAGGTGATGACCGCGGCCGGTCTGTTCGCGCTGGTCGGTCTGGTGTTCTCGGGGCTCTACCCGGGTTCGATGGTGGGCGTGCCCGGCGAGGACTCGAACATGGCGCCGCCGACCGTCTGCATCGTCGCGCTGATGGTGTTCCAGGTCGGGGTCGCCGAGCTGCTGCGGCCCGCCGTCCTGCACGCGCTGGGCAAGGGCGGCGCCTTCGCCAAGGCCACCACCGTGTTCACCCGGTTCGCGTTGCCACTGTTCCTGTTCCACACCACCGGCATGGCGCTGTCCCGCGGCGTGGAATGGTCCATCTTCGGCCCGCAGACCGAGGCCGTGGAGCCGACGCTGATGTGGTGGCTGCTGCGGCCGGTGTCCGTCATCGGGCCGTTGCTGGCCACCCTGCCGGTGATCTATCTGTTCGGTCGCCGCTGGGAGACCCAGACCACCGCGCCGCCGCCGCGGATCTTCCCGGTCGAAGACGACGAGGTCGGCGACGGCGGAGACACCCCCCGGCCGCAGCCGGCCCGCTCCCGTCGGGGCGACCGGCCGGTCCACCGCACGCCGGCCGGGCCGGCCGGAGACGCCGACGACGGACCGCGTCGTCAGGCCGCTTCGCCGACCAGTTCCTGAGCCCGGGCGAGCGCACCCAGTTCGTCGACGAGCGCGGACGCGGCCTCGTCATCGGCCGCAGTCGGGGTGAAGTGGCCGTCGACGACCTGCCCGAACACGTTCGCCAGGCCGAAGTTCGCCTGGGCAACGGGCATCTTCAAGTAGCTGCCGAGCAGCTCCAGCTGCGCCCGGGCGCGCGCCCCGCCGCCGCCGGCCCCGTAGGTCAGCACGCCCAACGGGGTACCGGTCCACTCGGCGTGCAGGTAATCGACGGCGTTGATCAGCGTCGCCGGTGGGAATCCGTTGTACTCCGGCGAGAGGAAAATCAGGGCGTCCGCCTCGTCCACCGCCGCCGACCAGGCCTTGGTGTGCGGGTGGAGGTAGGTGCCGGTCCGCGGGTGGTGCGGCTCGTTGAACATCGGCAGATCGATCTCGGCCAGATCCAGGATCTCCACGCGATCGAACGCAGCCTGCTCACGGGCCCGATCGGCCAACCAATGCCCGATCGGCTCACCCAGGCGACCGGGGCGGGTGGAGGCAATGACGATCTTCAGGGTGCTCATCGGAACTCCTGGTTTGTTTGCGGGGCTCATATATGAAGTCTCAACTAAGGATGACGTGTCAACATTCCGCCGTCCATATGGCGATGGTCACGCTCCGTCCTGCCCCGTTCACCCTTCTGTCGTCCCCTCCCGCACCCCTGCCCGTACGGTGCCGGTCGAACCCGTCGGGCCGACTAAGCTCGACTGCGGCCGAACCGGGTCAGGTTCGCGAGCCGCAGCGCCGCGGCCCCGGTGTGCGGCCGTCCCGAACGCCGAACCCTTGGGGGTATGTCGTGGCTCGCGTGGCCGTCGATGTCGTCATCAAGCCGGAGATTCTCGACCCGCAGGGCAAGGCGATCCTCGCCGCGCTCGGCCGGTCCGGGCACGCCGGGATCACCGCGGTCCGCCAGGGCAAGCACTTCGACCTCGAGGTGGACGACTCCGTCACCGACGCCGAGCTCGAGGAGATCGCCGGCACGTTGCTGGCCAACCCGGTGATCGAGACGTGGACGGTCACCCGCCTGGCCGAGGTGGCCGGGTGAGCGCCCGGATCGGCGTCATCACCTTTCCCGGCACCCTGGACGACGTCGACGCCGCGCGCGCCGTGACCTACTCCGGCGCGGAGGCGGTCGCGCTCTGGCACGCCGACGCCGACCTGCGCGGGGTGGATGCGGTCGTCGTGCCCGGCGGCTTCTCCTACGGCGATTACCTGCGGGCCGGCGCGATCGCCGCGCAGGCGCCCGTCATGCGGTCCGTGGTCGACGCCGCGCGGTCCGGCATGCCGGTGCTGGGCATCTGCAACGGCTTCCAGATCCTGTGCGAGGCGGGGCTGCTGCCCGGCGCGCTGATCCGCAACGCCAGCCTGCGGTTCATCTGCCGTGATCAGTGGCTGCGGGTGGAGAACTCGGCGACCGCCTGGACGTCCCGGTTCGACCAGGGCGCGGAGATCCTGGTGCCGATGAAGAACGCCGAGGGCTGCTTCGTCGCCGCCGACGCGGTGCTCGACGAGCTCGAGGGCGAGGGCCGGGTGCTGTTCCGGTATGTCGGCGACGGTCCGCACCAGGGCAACCCCAACGGCGCGATGCGCGACATCGCCGGGATCTGCTCGGCCGACGGCCGGATCGCCGGCCTGATGCCGCACCCCGAGCACGCCATCGACCCGCTCACCGGGCCCACCGACGACGGGCTCGGGCTGTTCTACTCGGTGCTGGACGCGATCGGGGTGTCCGCATGACGAGTCAGGATCAGGTGGCCCACCCGGCTCGTCCGACCCAGGCCGACCTGCTGGACATCACCGACCCGGTCGGCGCCGTCGACCTGGTCGACCAGGGTCCCGAGCTGGACACCGTGGCCCGGGCCGCCGCCACGCCGGAGATCGAGCAGCCGTACCGGGCGCTCGGGCTCAAGGACGACGAGTACGCCCGGATCCGGGAGATCCTGGGCCGGCGGCCGACCGACGCCGAGCTGGCCATGTACTCGGTGATGTGGTCCGAGCACTGCTCGTACAAGTCCTCGAAGGTGCACCTGGCCTACTTCGGGCAGACCACCACCCCGGAGATGCAGGCCAAGATGCTGGCCGGCATCGGCGAGAACGCCGGCGTCGTCGACATCGGCGACGGCTGGGCCGTCACCTTCAAGATCGAGTCGCACAATCACCCGTCGTTCGTCGAGCCGTACCAGGGTGCGGCGACGGGTGTGGGCGGCATCGTCCGCGACATCCTGGCCATGGGCGCCCGGCCGGTCGCGGTGATGGACCAGCTGCGGTTCGGCCCGGCCGACGCGGCCGATTCGCAGCGGGTGGTGCCGGGCGTGGTCGCCGGCGTCTCCGGCTACGGCAACTCCCTCGGCCTGCCCAACATCGGCGGCGAGGTCATCTTCGACCCGTCGTACGCGGGGAACCCGCTGGTCAACGCGGCCTGCATCGGCGTGCTGCGGGCCTCGGACCTGCACACCGCGCACGCGTCGGGCACCGGCAACAAGGTCATCCTCTACGGCTCGCGGACCGGCCTCGACGGCATCGGCGGGGTGTCCGTGCTGGCCTCCGACACCTTCGCGGGTGACTCCGAGTCCGGCTCCGGCCACGGGAAGGCGCGCAAGAAGCTGCCGTCGGTCCAGGTCGGCGACCCGTTCGCGGAGAAGGTGCTGATCGAGTGCACCCTCGAGGTGTTCCACGCCGGCCTGGTGGTAGGCATCCAGGACCTCGGCGGCGCGGGGCTGTCCTGCGCGACCTCCGAGCTGGCCTCGGCCGGCGACGGCGGGATGCACATCGTGCTCGACGACGTGCCGTTGCGCGCCGAGGGCATGACGGCGGCCGAGATCCTGTCCAGCGAGTCGCAGGAGCGCATGTGCGCGGTCGTGACGCCGGACAAGGTGCAGGAGTTCCTGGCCGTCTGCGCCAAGTGGGAGGTGCAGGCCGACGTCATCGGTGAGGTCACCGACGGCGACCGGCTGACCATCGAGTTCGCCGGCGAGATCGTGCTGGACGTGCCGCCGCGGTCCGTCGCGCACGACGGCCCGGTCTACCGGCGGCCGGTGCAGCGGCCCGACTGGCAGGACGCGTTGCAGGCCGACACCACCGCATCGCTGGCCCGGCCGTCCACCGATGAGCTGCGCGAGCTGATCCTGCGGATGATCGGCTCGCCGAACCTGTGCTCGCGGGCCTGGGTGACCAACCAGTACGACCGGTACGTCCGGGGCAACACGGTGCTCGCCCAGCCGGCCGACGCCGGCATCATCCGGGTGTCAGAAGACCCCACCGAGACCGAGCGCGGCCTGGCGATGGCCACCGACTGCAGCGGCCGGTACACCCTGCTCGACCCGTACGCGGGCGCGCAGCTGGCCCTGGCCGAGGCGTACCGCAACGTCGTGACGACCGGCGCCGTGCCGCTGGCCGTCACCGACTGCCTGAACTTCGGCTCGCCCGAGGACCCGGCGGTGATGTGGCAGTTCGAGCAGGCCGTCCGCGGTCTGGCCGACGGCTGCGCGCAGCTGGGCATCCCGGTCACCGGCGGCAACGTCTCGCTCTACAACCAGACCGCCGGGGTGAACATCCTGCCCACGCCGGTGGTCGGCGTGCTCGGCGTCATCGATGACGTCCGCCGGCGGACCATCCCGGGTATCGGCCAGGACACCGGCGAGACCCTGCTGCTGCTGGGCGAGACCCGGGACGAGTTCGACGGCTCGGCCTGGGCCGACGTGGTGCACGGGCACCTGGGCGGCCGCCCGCCGGCGGTCGACCTGGAGGCCGAGCGGACGCTGGGCGAGATCCTGGTCGCCGGGTCCCGGGACGGCATGATCTCGGCCGCGCACGACGTGTCCGAGGGCGGCCTGATCCAGACGCTGGTCGAGATGTGCCTGTCCGGCGAGTCCGGTGCGCGGATCGTGTTGCCCACCGACGACGTAGCCGCCGACGCCTTCCGGTTGCTGTTCGCCGAATCGACCGCCCGGGTGGTGGTCGCCGTGCCGCGCACCGAAGAGCTGCGATTCACCGAGATGTGCTCGGTGCGGCAGCAGCCGCTGGTCAAGATCGGCGTCGTCGACCGCGGCGACACCGGCGCCCCGGACGAGCAGCGGCTGGACATCCAGGGCGTGGCCACGTTCGCCCTGGCCGAGCTGCGTGAGGCGTTCGAGGGGACCCTGCCGGCGCTGTTCGGCTGACCGGTCCCGGCGCCCGGGGATCATCGCGTCGCGTCGGACGGCCCGATGTCCCCCGGGGCCGTCCCGGCCGAGCAGCCATGAGCCTCACCGGCCGCCGGCGAACCCGTCCTCGCGTCGGACCGGGTCGTCGGGGGGCAGCCAGGGTGGGCCGGCGGCGGCCGGGGCGGGGTGCAGCCACCCCTGGCCGGCGGACTCGGCGCGGGCCACCCGCAGGAACTCGGCCAGTGCCGACGTCGGCGGCTCGGACCGCCAGGCCAGCGACCACGGGTAATAGGGCTGGGCCTCCCGCGGCCAGCGCAGGGCGAAACCATGCTCGGCGTACCGGCTGGCGTAGCTGTGAAACTCCAGGAAACGGTTGCGGCCGGCCGACCGGGTGACCCGGGCCAGACAGTGGCTGAATGCCCCCGGCGTGCCGAGCCAGCGCAATTCGAGGCCCAGGTCCCGTTCCGCGGCGCTCAGAAAGTCCCCGTGCGCGTTGTAGCTGCCCGACTCGGGCGGGTCACCGAAGACGTCGAGTGGGCCGTCGTGCAGCGAGGCGGTACCCGGCCCGGACTTGCCGTCAGCGTCCCCGCCGACCAGCACCAACGGCTCCAGCCGAAGCAGGCGGTGTTCCCAGCCGGCGGGATGCTCGACGAGCATGCGGGGGGTGATCCGCAGGATCGCGACGTCGAGGCGGTACTGGAGCAGAGCCTCCAACTGGGTGGCACTGTCCAACGCGTGCTCGGTCAGGGCCACGTCCGGGAACCGCGCGGCGTAGGCGTCCGCGACCTCCCGGCTGGTGTCCAGTTCGAACACGTGCGCCATCCGCACGGTGTTCGCCCGGGCCGGTTGCTGCATGGTCCGGGCGATCGCCAGCAGCCGCCGCGCCTCGGCCAGGAACTGTTGCCCGCGCGCGGTGAGGGTGACGTGCCGGGTGTCCCGGACCAGCAGTTGAGCGCCGACCTGCTCCTCCAGCCGGCGGATCTGCTTGGACAGGGCCGGTTGGCTGATGTAGAGCTTCGCGGCGGCCCGCCCGAAGTGCAGCTCGTCGGCGACGGCCACGAAGTAGCGCACCAGTCGCAGGTCCAGGTCCATGACGCCTTCCAGGGGTCGTCCGGGACGGGCGGCCGACCGCGCGCCCCACGGTAGCCCGCCATCCGGCGCCGAAAGGCCGTCGGGGTTATCAATCCGGTCCCGGCGGATCTTGGACGGCGCCGGTGGCCTGGTGTTGGGTGGAATCCGGCAACGAGAGGACCCGCGTTGCCGTCGGCTCGACGCGCGCGCACGCCGTCCGGCCGGGAAGCCACCCCCACATCAGCAAAGGGACGCCCATGACCCCGTCCGGCACCCCGGTGGTGTTCATCCACGGCCTGTGGCTGCACGCCACGAGCTGGCAACCGTGGATCGACCTGTTCCGCGAATCCGGGTACGACCCGATCGCGCCGGGCTGGCCGGGCGAACCGGCGACGGTCGACGAGGCCCGCGAGCAACCCGACCTGGTCGCGAACCTGGGCATCGACGACGTCACCGACCACTACGCCGAGATCATCAAGGAGCTGCCCACCCCGCCGGTGATCATCGGCCATTCCTTCGGCGGCCTGATCACCGAGAAGCTGCTGGGTCAGGGCATCGGGGCGGCCGGGGTGGCCATCGATCCGGCGCAGATCAAGGGGGTGCTGCCGCTCCCGCTGGCCCAGTTGCGGTCCGGCCTGCCGGCGCTGGGCAATCCGGCGAACCTGCACCGCTCGGTGACGCTGACCGAGAAGGAGTTCCGGTACGGGTTCGGGAACGCGCTGACCGAGGAGGAGTCGTCGGAGCTGTTCCGGGCGTGGACGATCCCGTCACCGGCTCGTCCGCTGTTCCAGGCCGCCGCAGCCAACTTCGTCATGCATTCGCAGGCCGCGGTCGACACCGGCAACCAGACCCGCGGCCCGCTGCTGCTGATCTCGGGCACCGCCGACCACACCGTGCCCGACGTCGTCACCAACTCGACCTTCAAGCGGTACCGCGACTCCACGGCGGTGACGCACCTGCAGAAGTTCGAGGGTCGTGGCCACTCGCTGACCATCGACCGGGGTTGGAAGGACGTGGCCGACGCCGTCCTGGAGTGGCTGCGCGGGTGCGGGCTGTGACGACGGGCCGGTCGACCCGGCCCCGGGACGGTGCCGGTGGCGTAACGCGGGTGGCTCCGGTGACCGGGTGAGCGGCGACCTGGACGGCCGCGTCGCCGTCGTGACCGGTGCCAGCCGGGGCATCGGGGTGGCGATCGCCCGGACCCTGGCCGCCCAGGGCGCCCACGTGATCGCGGGTGCCCGGCGGACCTCGGCCGAGTTGACCGACCTGACGGACGCGGGTGGGGTCGAGTTCGTCGCGGTCGACCTCGCCGGGACCGATGCGGCCGAGCCCCTGCTGGCCGCGGCGCTGGCCCGCGGCGGCGTGGACATCCTGGTGAACAACGTCGGGGCGGTCACGCCGCGGCCGGGTGGCTTCCTCTCGGTGACCGACGAGCAGTGGCTGGCCTCGCTCACCCTGAATCTGCTGGCCGCCGTGCGGGTCACCCGGGTCGTGCTGCCCACCATGCTGGCCGCCGGGCGCGGCAGCATCGTCAACGTCGGCTCGGTCAACGCCTTCCTGCCCGACCCTGCCGTCATCGACTACTGCGCCGGCAAGGCGGCCCTGACAAACTTCAGCAAGGCCCTGTCGAAGGAGGTCGGCGGTCAGGGCATCCGGGTCAACAGCGTGAGCCCGGGTCCGGTCGCGACCGACCTCTGGCTCGGCAGCGGCGGCGTCGCGGCCACCATCGCCGCGGCCACCGGGGCGGACCCGGCCGCCGTCGCCGCCCAAGCCGCCGCCGGGAGCGTCACCGGGCGGTTCACCCGGCCGCAGGAGGTGGCCGAGCTGGTCGCGTTCCTGGCCGGCGACCGCGCCGCCAACATGACCGGGACGGACGTCACGATCGACGGCGGTCTGGTCACCACCCTGTGACGTCCGGCCACGGGCGGCCGGTAGCTCCGGTCGGGCGAACGGAACTCCTGGTCGACCCGGGCGACGGGTTCGCTCCTGGGGAGTGACGTCAGCCGGCGCCCGCGGCCGGAGGTGCGCGCGTGACGGCTCAACGGGTGCGGACGCAGTGCTGCGTGGTGTCCGACACCCAGCCGATGGACTCGGCCGTCAGCCGGTCCCACCGGCGATAGTGCCGCAGCATCGCGTGCTCGCCGCCGTCCACCACCGAGCGTCGGACCACCGCTCCGGCTGCCTGCGCCCGGGCCAGCCAGGGCTCGGTGGACGGGGTAGGGACCATCCGGTCGCGGGTGCCCTGCACCACGGCGACGGGTACCCCGCGCAGCCCCGTCACCGGGTCGTCCGGCTTGAACCAGGGGGCGAGCCCGACCAGGCCGGCCACCGCGCCCGCCTCGGCCAGGTGGGCCGACACCCGACCGCCCAGCGAATGCCCGACCGCGATCAGCGGGACGCCGGGGTGCGTCGCGGTGATCCGGTCGAGCGCCCAGTGTGCGTCACCCAGCACGGCCGCGCCGTCGCCGTTCCAGCCGCGCACGGAATTGCGCAGCCGGTACACCGCGGCGCCGGGCATCGACCGGGCGACGGATCGGGCGACCGGCCACAGCCGCAGCGCGGCCAGGCTCCAGCGGCCGACGGCTGCCGTCGAGTCGGCCGAACCGCCGTGCAGGACCAGGACCGCGAACCGGGGGTCGCGCGGCGCCGACGTACGGAACAGCATCGCGCCGGACGAACGTTGAACCTTCACACCACGAGTATCCGGAGCCGGGGCTGGGCCGGATGGGTGGTGCGCCGGCGGTCGCGTCCCGCTCGGGTCCAGGTCGGGTCCCGGACGGGCCGCCTACGCTGCCGACCATGGCCCGCACCGTCACCCGTCGCCAGCTCGCCGCCGCGCTCGCGGCGATCGACGCCGCCGGGCCCGATCCGGATCGGGCCACCACCGCGGAGGCCGTCCGCGCGAGCCTGCGGTGGCTGGCCCAGCAGCACCCGGGCAAGGCGGTGGAGATCCGGGTGCCCCCGTTCGCCGCCGTCCAGGCCGTCGGCGGGTTGAGCCACACCCGGGGCACCCCGCCGAACGTGGTGGAGACCGACCCGGCCACCTGGATCGGACTCGTCACCGGCGCGACGACCTGGGACGACGCCCTGGCCGACGGGCGGGTCACGGCCAGCGGGACCCGGGCCGATCTGTCGTTGCTGCTGCCGCTGGCCGACCGGGCCGCCGAGGTCGGGCTCGACGACCCGCCCGGGCCGCGCGGCTGAAGTGGTGCGCACCTGTCACACCGGTCACACACCCGGCGAGTTCGTCCGCGCCGGCGCAGTTGATCCGCGCGGGAAGGGGGGCGCCGCGGGTGGTTCGACGCGAAACACCCCCAGCCCAACCAGGTACAGTGGGGTACCGCTGATTCCCTCGAACAGTTCCCGCTCACGGCGTTCATCAGAGGAGCACGGTTACGTGGTCATTGGCCCGCCTGCGCGCGCGACCCGGTCCGCACCCACGCCCCTGCCGTTGCCGACGGTGCGGCACATCGGAACCGGCGACCCCACCGCCGCCCTCGATCCGGCGCTCGATCCCGAACGTGACCCGTCGCCCCGCGAGGAGTGCGGCGTCTTCGGTGTATGGGCGCCGGGCGAGGATGTGGCCAAGCTCACCTACTACGGGCTCTACGCGCTGCAGCACCGCGGCCAGGAGGCGGCCGGCATCGCCGTCGCCGACGGATCCCAGATCGTCGTGTTCAAGGATCTGGGCCTGGTCTCCCAGGTCTTCGACGAGCAGACGCTGTCCTCATTGGTGGGGCACATCGCGGTCGGCCACTGCCGGTACTCCACCACCGGCTCCACGACCTGGGAGAACGCCCAGCCGACGTTCGCCATCACCGACGTCGGGTCGGGCATCGCGTTGGGCCACAACGGCAACCTGGTGAACACCGTGGAGCTGGCCGCACGCGTCTCCGCGCTTCCCGGGCGGGCCGGACGGGGCAAGTGCGGCACCGACTCCGACGTGATCACCCGGCTGCTGGCCAGCCGCTCGGCGGACGCCGGCCTGGAGGCCGCGGCCATGGAACTGCTGCCCGACCTGCAGGGCGCGTTCAGCGTCGTCTTCTGTGACGAGCACACCCTGTATGCGGCCCGCGACCCGCACGGCGTCCGCCCGCTGGTGCTGGGCCGGCTGGACCGGGGCTGGGTCGTCGCGTCGGAGACCGCGGCCCTGGACATCGTCGGCGCCTCGTTCGTCCGCGAGGTCGAGCCGGGGGAATTGCTGGCCATCGACGCCGACGGGTTGCGCAGCGAGCGGTTCGCCGCGCCCACCCCCAAGGGCTGCGTCTTCGAGTACGTCTACCTGGCCCGCCCGGACACCTCGATCTCGGGCCGCGGCGTGCAGGCCTCCCGGGTCGAGATCGGCCGCCGGCTCGCCCTGGAGGACCCGGTCGAGGCCGACCTGGTGATCCCGACGCCGGAGTCGGGCACGCCCGCGGCCATCGGCTACGCCCAGGCATCCGGCATTCCCTACGGCCAGGGGCTGGTCAAGAACGCCTATGTCGGCCGGACCTTCATCCAACCGTCGCAGACGATCCGGCAGCTCGGCATCCGGCTCAAGCTCAACCCGTTGCGCGACGTCATCCGCGGGAAGCGGTTGATCGTCGTCGACGACTCCATCGTCCGCGGCAACACCCAGCGGGCGCTGGTCCGGATGCTCCGGGAGGCCGGCGCGGTCGAGGTGCACGTCCGGATCGCCTCGCCGCCGGTCCGCTGGCCCTGCTTCTACGGCATCGACTTCGCCTCCCGGGCCGAGTTGATCGCCAACGCCGGTGACGTCGACGCGGTGCGCCGCTCGATCGGCGCCGACTCGCTGTCCTACGTCTCGCTCGAAGGGCTGATCGCCGCCACCGAGCAGCCGAAGAACCGGCTGTGCACCGCCTGCTTCACCGGCGACTACCCGATCGCCATCCCGGACCAGATCGGCAAGCACGTCCTGGAGGGCATCGCACGCGGTGTGGCCGCCCCTCCGCACATCAACGGCCGGGAGCCGGTCGCCGCCCAGGGTTACGGGGCCGCGGACGCACTGAGCCGGCCGTGATCCTCCGTTCCACCCCATGCCTCAACCGTTCAAAGCAGAGCGGATGACCAACCCGGCCGAGGGCAGCACCGGGCCGAGAGCGAGACGAGCAATTCCATGACCGACACCCGCCACCCGATCGGCTCCGGCGCCACCTACGAAGGCTCGGGGGTGTCCATCGCCGCGGGTGAGGCCGCCGTCGACCTGATGAAGCCGTTCACCTCCAAGACTCGCCGCCCCGAGGTGGTCGGCGGCATCGGTGGCTTCGCCTCCCTGTTCCGGCTGCCGCTGCACCGCTACCGCGAGCCCCTGCTGGCCTCGTCCACCGACGGTGTCGGCACCAAGGTGGCGATCGCGCAGGCCATGGACGTGCACAACACCATCGGCATCGACCTGGTCGCGATGGTGGTCGACGACCTGGTGGCCAGCGGGGCCGAGCCCCTGTTCCTGCAGGACTACATCGCGTGCGGCAAGCTCGAACCGCAACGCATCGCGTCGATCGTGTCCGGCATCGCGGACGGCTGCGTGTTGGCCGGGTGCGCCCTGGTCGGCGGCGAGACCGCCGAACATCCCGGGTTGATGGATCCGAACGACTACGACCTGGCCGCGACCGGCGTCGGGGTGGTCGAGGCCGATGAGGTGCTCGGCCCCGACCGGATCCGGGCCGGCGACGTGGTGCTCGGGCTCGGCTCGTCCGGGGTGCACTCCAACGGCTATTCGATGGTCCGGCACGTCCTGCTGGACATCGCCCGCCTCCCGTTGGACGGGCACGTCGAAGAGTTCGGTCGCACGCTCGGCGAGGAACTGCTCGAGCCCTGCCGGATCTACGCGCTGGACTGCCTCGCGGTGATGCGGGAGACCGACGTGCATGCGTACGCGCACATCACCGGGGGCGGGCTGGCGAACAACCTGGCCCGCGTCATCCCGGACGGGTTGACCGCCGCCCTGGACCGCCGCTCGTGGAGCCCGCTGCCCGTCTTCGGGTACATCGCGTCCCACGGCCGGGTGCCCCGGGACGAGATGGAGAAGGCGTTCAACATGGGCATCGGCATGGTCGCCGTGCTCCCCCCGGAGGACGTCGACCGGGCGATGGCCGTGCTGACCGCCCGGCACGTGTGGTCCGTCGTGCTCGGCACCGTCGAGGAGTCCGGTGACCGGACCGACCGGGTCACCCTGTGCGGAGATCACCCGCGGTTCTGACCACCGGCCGGCGCCGGCCGGTCAGTGACCGTCCCCGGCGTTCGGTCGTCGAAGCGGACAGAACCTGACCGCAACCGATGCCACCATGGGATCCATGTCGACCGGTGCTCCGCTCCTCCCGATCCGGCTGCACCGGCACGGCCTCTGGGGCACGGGGGCGTCGGACGCCGTCTCCGCGCTGCGCGGGCTCGGCGCGATGCAGGGCCAGGAGTTCGCCTACGCGCTCTGGGCGCTGGCCCAACGGGTCGGCGTCGATACCCGGCCGAACCGGGCGGATCTGCTCGATTCGTTCAACCGCGGTGACATCCTGCGCACGCACGTCCTGCGGCCCACCTGGCACCTGGTGCTCCCGGGCGACGTGCGCGCGATGCTCCGGCTGACCCGCCCGCGGCTGCGCCGGACCATGATTCAGTTCGATCGCCGAATGGCCGTCGACCGGGCCGAACTCGACCGTTCGCAGGCCATCCTGGCGGCCGAGGTTGCCGGCGGGCGGCACCGCACCCGGATTCAACTGGCCGACGCGCTTCAGGCGGCCGGGATCCCCGGCGGCGGGCAACGGCTGGGCCATCTGTTGTCGCACGCCGAGTTCGACGAGGTGCTGATCAGCGGGGCGATGGCGGGCAAGCAACAGACCTACGCGGCGTTCGACGAGCGGGTGCCGCCGGACGCTCGGCCTTTCGACGCGGAGGCCGCGTTGGCCGCGTTGGCCGCCCGGTACATGGTCGCTCGGGCTCCGGCGACGGCCCGGGACTTCGCCGGCTGGGCGAGCCTGACGATCACCCAGGCCCGGGCGGGGCTGGAGGCGGCCGGCGGCCGGCCCGAGGATCGCGACGGGATGACGATGTTCGTCCCGTCAGACGGCGCGCCGGAGGTGCCGCCGGTGCCGCGCCGGCCCCGGGCCGATCTGGTGCAGGGCTACGACGAGCTGATCATGTCCTACAGCGAGAGCCGCTCGGTCATCCTGCCCGACGGCGCCGCGCTGCCCGTCCTGAACCAGGACCACTACCTGCACGCCGTGCTGATCGACGGCGTGCTGGCCGGCCACTGGCGGCACCGGCTGATGGCCCGCGACGCGGCCGTCCAGGTCGAGCCGATCCGGGACTGGTCGGCCGCCGAGCGCCGGGCGGTCGAGCGGGCCGTCCAGGACTACGGCCGGTACCTCGGCTGCCCGACCTCGTTGACGGAGTCACCCGCGGAGGGTCGGCCGGTCTGACGCCGGCGAAGGCTCTGCGGCCGGGTTGCGATGCGGCGGCAGGTCCGGGACGAACCGGGCCGCCGCCCGGTAGAACCCGGTGATGACCAGGTCCATGGCGCGGGCCGGCAGCAGCCGGGCGGCCAGCACCATCGGCTTGGCGCCGGACCCGACCGCGTACCGGGTGCGCGCCCGTCGGGCGGTGACCGCGCGACCGATGGCCCGGGCCACGACGGCGGGCGACGACCCCTGGTTCTCGCCCGCGGCCAGCACCTTCGCGGTCAACCGGGCCTGCCCGGCGTAGGGCCCGTCGCCGGAGCGATCCAACACGCTGGCCGCGGCGATGCCGCCCCATTCGGTGCGGATCGCGCCCGGCTGAATCACCACGACGTCGATCCCGAACGGCGCCAGCTCGATCCGCAACGAATCGCTGAGCCCCTCGACGGCGTACTTGGTCGCGTGGTACCAGGACCCGAGGGGTTCCCCGAATCGGCCGCCCATCGAGGAGACGTTGACGATCGTCCCGCTGCGCCGGTCCCGCAGGTGCGGGATCACCAGCTGGGTCAACCGCGCGAGGGCGAAGACGTTGACCTCCACCTGCCGGCGGGCCTCGGACAACGGCACGTCTTCGAGGGATCCGTAAGAGCCGTAGCCGGCGTTGTTCACCAGCACGTCGATGCGTCCGCTCTCGCCGATGATCCGATCGACCAGATCGACCAGCGCGCCGTCGTCGGTGAGGTCGGTGCACACGGTGACGACCCCGAGATCGGCCAGATCGGCCATCCGGTCGAGCCGACGAGCGGCCGCGTAAACGGTGTAGCCGAGGCGATGCAGCTCGAGGGCGGTGGCCTCGCCGATGCCGGACGACGCGCCGGTCACCAGGGCGACGGGAGCCGTCATGGGTACCTCCTAAATCCAACTGGTTGGTTGGTCAACCCTAGCCTGGCCTCGGTGGGCCGGTCAACAAACCAGTTGGTTGGACTATCGTGTGAATCGTGACGAGCCCGACCGCGGCCCCCGGCCGCCGACCGACCCGCTCGGCAGTCGACACCCGGGCCCGCATCCTGGCCGCGGCCACGGCCGAGTTCGCCGAGCGGGGCCTGGCGGGTGGCCGGGTGGACCGGATCGCCGCCGCCGCCGACGCGAACAAGGAACGGATCTATGCCTACTTCGGCAGCAAGGAAGGGCTGTTCGACGAGGCGGTCCGGGCGATCATCGGCGAACTGTTGGACCTGGTCCCGTTCGACGCCCTCGATCTGCCCGGGTACGCCGTCCGGCTCTACGACTTCACCCTGAGCCACCCGAACCTGGTCCGGCTCGGCCTCTGGTACAGCCTCGAGCGGCCGTCGTCGTTGGAGGACCTGCCGCAGGCGAAGGCGTCGACCGCGCGCAAGGTCGAGGCGCTGGTGGCGGCGCAGCGGGTCGGTGCGGTGAGCGACTCGATCGACCCGCAGCGGCTGATCCCGCTGCTGCTGGGCATGGCCCAGGGCGGCATCCTGCTCGGCCCGACCCCCGTCGACGCCGACGAGGTGACCGGGCGTCGGGAGGCCCTGCGGGTGGCGGTGGCCCGGCTGATCGAGCCGGACGGCTGACCCGGTTCGGCGCTCCTACCCCGCCGCGTGTCGCCCGCGGCGGCGCGGCTCCAGCAGCCGCCCGGTCGCGATGACGCCGGCGACCAGGCTGAGCACGGCGACCGCGACCATGGCGCCACCAGCGCCCAGGGCGGCGGCCAACGGTCCGGCCAGGAGCGACCCGGCGGCCAGCGCGCCGACGTTCAGTTGGTCGTAGACGCCGAACACCCGGGCGGTCAGCGCCTCCGGCGTGGCTCGCTGCAGCAGCGTCACCGCGGTCACCTCGGCGAGCAGGGATGCGCCGCCGGCGACGAACACCAGAGCGGCCGACAGCCAGGCCGAACCGGACAGGCCGACCAGCAGGACCGCCGCCCCGAACGTGCTCATGGCGGCCAGCAACAGCCCGCCCGGCCGGACACGGGCGGAGAGCAGGGCGACCGGCGCCAGGCTGAGCAGACCGCCCAGCGCGGCGGCGGAGTTCAGCAGCCCGACCCCCTCGTCGCCGAAGGCGTCCTGGCCGATCAGCACCACCGCGACCACCAGGTAGCCGTAGAGGAAGTTGTCGATCACCGCGACGGTCATCGGCCGGCGCACCGCGGCGACCCGGCCCACCAACAGCAGTCCCGCGCGGAGTTCGGGCCACAGCCCGTCGTCGTCGGTGGACGTTCGGTCCGGTCGGGGGAGCCGAACCCGACCGGACAGAGCCGCGGCGGCCAGGAACAGTGCCGCGGCCACCCCGACGGCCACCGCCGGGCCGCCGCCGGTCAGCAGGATCAACCCCAGGACACCCGGCCCCGCCATCCAGCCCGCGTTCTCCACCCCGGTGACCAGGGCATTGGCCGGTGGAAGCTGCGCGTCCGGCATGCACTGGACGGTCGCGGCGGCCAGCGCCGGATACGACGGGGTCGCCAGCACGGCGGTGATTGCCGCGATCGCGACCTGGACCGGCACCGGCCAGTGCAGGGGCAGCCCGATCGCCAGCAGCGCGGCACAGCCCGCCCGGGTCAGAAAGGTCAGGGTCAGCACCGCGCTGCGCGAGTGCCGGTCGGCGAGCAGGCCGGCGTAGCCGGAGGCCAGCACGTACGGCACGAAGCCCAGCGCCACCGTCACCGACAACCACCAGCCCGAGCCGGTCCGCTCCAGCACCTCGATGCCCAGCGCCAGGGTGAGCGCGAGCTGGGCGATCGTGCCGATACCGTGACCGGCGAGCAGCAGCCGGAAGTCGCGGGAGCGGAGCGCGGACCGGTAGGTGGGCCGGGCGGCCAGGGTCGTCATGGGCGGGTCCGGACCGCCGGGCGTCGTCGCAAAGGTCCTCCCGGGTCGGGTCGGTGCTCCATCGGACGCAGCGGCGACGGCCGTGATACCTCGGCCCGCGCGGACCAACGCCCCCGCCGATGTGGGGCCGCGGCGTGCCGTCCGCGGTGGCCCTCGTCCCGGGTGCGGGCGGTCATCAGCACTCCGGCCACCAGGCAGCCGGATGTGACGAGCACCATCGCCGTCCCCGCCCCGATTCGGGCCGCCAGCGGTCCGGCGAGCAGCGAACCGGCGGCGATCGCACCCACGTTGACCTGGTCGTAGACGCCGAACACCCGGGCCGTGAAGTCGTGGGCGGTCGCCCGTTGCACCATCGTCACCGCGGTGACCTCGGCGAGCAGCGTCGTCGCGCCGGCCAGGCCGGCGAGCATGATCGTCGGCACGAACCAGGGGCAGATGGCGAGCAGACCGACCGATCCGGCGAACGTGCCGACAGTGAGCAGCAGCAGGGTGGCCGGCCGGAGGCGCCCGGCCACGACGGTCGCCGACAGCACGGCCAGCAGACCGCCGGCCGACAGGGCGGCGTTGACCGGTCCGACCAGCCAGGCGCCCGACCCGGCCTCGTCGGCCAGCAGCACGATTGCCACGACCGTGAAGCCGTACAGGAAATTGTCCAGCGCCGCGACGGTCATCGGCCGCCGGATCGCCGGATCGCGGGCGACCGCTCGGGCGCCCGCCCGCAACGCCGACCAGCCGCCGTCGATCGGCCCGGTCCGAACCGGCCCGGCGAGCCGGACCCGGCCGGCCAGCAGGCCGGCCACCACGAACAGCCCGGCGGCGACCGACATCCCGGTCGCGGGTCCACCCCCGACCATCAGGACCAGCCCCAGGACGCCGGGACCGGCCATCCAGGTCAGGTTGACGACCCCGGTCAGCAGGGCATTCGCCGCCGGCAGCGTGTCGTCCGGCACGCTGTGCACGGTGGCGGCGGCGAGCGCCGGATAGGCGGGAGTGGCGGTGAACGCGGCCGTGGCGGCGATCGCCACCAGGACCGGGACGGGCCAGGCCGACGGCAGCCCCACCGCCAGCGCGACCGCGCACCCGGCGCGCACCCCCAGCGACCAGGTGAGTACCGCACTGCGGGAGTGCCGGTCGGCCAGCATCCCCGCGTAGCCGGACGCCAGCACGTACGGCACGAAGCCGAGCGCCATGGTCACCGACAGCCATCCGCCCGAGCCTGTCCGGTCGAGCACCTCGATGCCGACGGCGAGGGTGAGCATCAGTTGTCCGATGGTGCCGACGCCGTGCGCGGTCACCATCAACCGGAACGTCCTCGATCGCAGGGCGGACCGGTAGGCCGCGGCCCGGTCGGGGCGGGCGCCGGACAGCGCCATGCGCACCTCCCCGGGTTCGGCGTGTGACTGGCAGATCCCGGTGGGCCACGTCCTGATACTCCGGCTCCCGATCGGCGCGCCCGGTTCCGCGCGACCGTCACCAAGGCGACGGCGCACACTGGTCCGGGCCGCTCGCAATGACCCCGGATCCGCGTGGCCCGATCGGGAGTGTGTACATGGACGTGAGATTCGTGCGGACATCGGCCGGCGACGGGGACACGGTGCTGTCCGCGCACGGTGTCGATGCGCTGCCGCAGCTGCTGACCCGTACGGACGGGATCACCTGGGTCGACATCCCCTCGTGGGACGAGGAGGCCGAGCGGGTCCTGGGCGAGGTGTTCGGCTTCCACCCACTGGCCATCCGGGACTGCCGGGAGCGCAACCAGGTCCCCAAGGTGCACGTGTATCCCGATCACGTGTTCCTGGTGCTGCACGCCCCCCATGCCGGCGCGGCCGGCCACGTGCACTACATCGAACTCGACCAGTTCATCGGGCCGAACTACCTGGTGACCACGCACGGCCCGGCCAACCCGGCGGTCCCCGCGGACGCCATGACGGTCGAGACCCAGTCGCTGATCCACCGGCTGGAATCCGGGCGGCTGCGACCCACCGCCAGCTACGAGCTGTCCCACGGTCTGGTGTCCTCGCTCACCGGCCGGCTGCGGGCGTCTATCGCCTCGCTCACCCAGGCGGTCTGGACGCTGGAGCAGCGGGTGACCAGCGGGCACCTCGGGGACGCGGAAGCGTTCCTGGAGGAGATGTTCCAGACCCGGCACGGCCTGCTGGTGGTCGAGACGATGGCCTCGTTGAGCCGGGAGGTCTACGCGCGGATGGTCAAGATCGGGGCGTTCGGGGCCGGCCGGGGGACCGAGTTGCTCGATGACAACGTCGACCAGTTCGCTCGGCTCCGGGCCATGGCGCACGGGCAGAAGGACTACCTGGTCGGCACCATCGAGTTCTACCAGGCCCGCACCAACACCAAGATGACCATCGCGGCGGAGCGGCTCGCGGTGATCGCCGCGGTCACCCTGCCGATCACCGCACTGTCGTCGATCTACGGCATGAACGTCATCGTCAACGACGAGACGCACTACGGGCAGCTCGCCGTCATCCTGGCGATCATGCTGGCGATGTCGGTCAGCCTGCTGATCTGGTCCAAGCGCAAGGGCTGGTGGTAGGTCGCGCCATCGGCGGCAACCGCTCCATCACCACAACGGACAGGACCGGGACGAACCCGAAGGTCGGCCCGGTCCTACGGCAGGGTGGTCAGCGACGGCGGCTTGCGTAGTTCGGAACCGGATCGTCGTCCTCCTCGGCCACGTACTTGGAGTACGAAGCGTAAGGATCGTCGTCCTCGTCGTCGTCATCGACGACCGGCGGGGTCGGTTGATAGTGCTGCGACCCGCCGGTGAGTTCGCGCTGCAAGGCATTTACGTCGATCGACGAGGTGTGGTACTTGAGCTCTCGCGCGACCTTGGTCTGCTTAGCCTTCTGCCGGCCTCGCCCCATGGCGGACCCCCTTGCAGTAAGAAGCGGGGCGGCCGAGAGCGGCGGCCCCGGAATCAGGTGTGTGGCCGGCCCGCTCGAGGGCATCTCCGGCGAGTCGACGGGTCCGGACGGGTCAGCTCCGATCAGAAGAGCCCGGTGGGCACGCTGATGGTGCCGACGGGCTCGCCCCCGCCCATGACCTGGCCGACGGCGAATTCGTCGAGCTGGGCCGCCGCCTGCGGGGTGGCCGGCGTGACGCCCATCGTGCGCAGCGCTGCGACCAGCACCGGCATCCGGGCCCGGTCGCCGCCGTCGGTGATCTTGATGGCCACGCAGCGGCCGTCCGGAAGCGCGGCGCAGTGCACGCCCTCGGCGCCCCCTTTGGCCAGCAGGCCCGGTACCGCCGTCATCAGGCGGGTGTCGTCCCGGCCGGTGCCGCCGACCATCTGCGGGTAGGCCCGCATGGCGTCGGTGACCCGCCGCTCCGGGGTGTCCGCCGCGGCCGCGGCCGCCGCGCCGAACCCGCGGGCCAGGGCGGTCAGCGACACCGCGAACAGCGGCGCGCCGCACCCGTCGATGCCGACCGCGGCGGGTTCCTCCCGGCACAGGCGGGCCACGGTCTGGACCACCAGGCGCTGCAGCGGATGGTCCGGGTCCAGGTAGTCCGCGGTCGACCACCCGCTGCGCACACACGCGGTGAGCATGCCGGCGTGCTTGCCCGAGCAGTTCATGAAGACACGCCGGGCCCGGTCCCCGGCCAGCAGCGCGGCCTCCCGCGCCGTGTCGTTGAGGGGGAGCGCCGGCGGGCAGCCCAGGTCGTCCTCGGTCAGCCCGGCCCGCTCGAGCATGGCGAACACCCGGTCGACGTGCATGGGTTCGCCGGAATGGGAGGCGGCGGCCAGGGCCAGATCGGCGTCGTGCAGGTCGGCGCCACCGGCCAGCATCGCCACCGCCTGGAACGGCTTGTTCGACGACCGGGGGAACATCGGGGTGGTCACGTCACCCCGGGCGAACTCGACCGATCCGTCGGCGGCGGTGATCACCACCGAGCCGTAGTGGGTGCCCTCGTGCAGGCCGGAGCGGCGGACATGGACCAGCTCGACCGGGGCGGTGGTCAACGGTTCTCCTTGTGGTTGTCGGTTCTCTGACGTGGTCGTTCTGGGCGGTGGCCGGGTTCTCGCCGGTGGCCAGGTCGCGGGCATCATGTCCGCCCCGGCCGACATCCAGGGGGTCAGCCCACGTGCCACCGCGATCGGGCGGCCCGGCCCTGGGTCGGGGCCCGGCCGGCGATCCGGGCCAGCCCACTGGCCCGGGCGACCAGCGCCGCGTCGTCCCGTCCGGCGGCCCGTTGCCCGGCGGCCCTGGCAATCCCGGCGACCGGGTCGGCCGGTTCCGGTGGGGACAGTGCAGTGCCGACCAGCAGGTCGGCGCCGACCGCGATGGCCGCGAACAGCACCGGCACCGCCGCCGGCCCACGCCCGCCGACGCTGATCTCGGATCGGGCCGCGGCCGCGATCCGGGCCACCTCGGCGGTGAGGGTGGTCGGGTCGTCGCCGTCGAGGACGACCTCGGTGAAGTCCGGCGGCACCCGGTCGACGAGGTCCGCGCCGTCGTGGTCGGGGTCGGCCGTGATCACCAGGTCGGTCTGGCCGCGCAACCCGGCGACGGCGGCCACGAAGTCAGGCTGGTCGACGGCGAGATGGATGCGGGTCGCGCCCACCTGCTCGGCGTCGATGGCCAGCCGGAGCAGGTGCCCGAGCTCGCAGGCGGCCGGCGCGACGCTGATCAGCGTGCCGGTCGGGTCCGGCCACGACCGAGGGGCCACTTCCGGTCGTTCCGCGCGTCCGGAAACGCCGGAAACCGGCCCCTCGATTCGGCCGGTCATGCCTGCTCCAGCAGCCGGCGCAGCACGGCCGGGTCGATGTTGCCGCCGGACACCACGGCGACGGTCCGGCCGGCCGGCAGCTGGTCCCGGTGGTGCAGGAAGGCGGCGGTCGACACGGCTCCGCTCGGTTCGGCGACCAGCCGGGCCTGCAGGATCAGGCGGCGGGTGGCGTCGGCGATCTCGTCCTCGGTGACAGTGATGATGTCGTGGACCTGAGCCCGGATGTGCGCCCAGGGCAGCTCGCCGACGGTGAACGTGCGCAGGCCGTCGGCCATGGTCCGGGCGGTCTGCGCCGGTGTCCACGGGATCCGCCGGCCGGCCCGGAACGACTCGGCGGCATCCCCGGCGAGCTCCGGTTCCACGCCGATGACCTTCGCGTGCGGGGCGAGCGCGGTGATCGCCGCGGCGACGCCGGAGATGAGCCCGCCGCCGGATACCGGCACCAGGACGACGTCGACGTCGGGCAGATCCTGGGCGATCTCCAGGCCGACGGTGCCTTGCCCGGAAATGACGTCCGGATGGTCGAACGGCGGGATCATCGGCTTGCCGGTCAGCGTGGCGAGTTCCGCCGGCCGGCTGAACCGCTGCTCGATCGGCACCAGCTCCACGGTCGCACCCAGGTCGCGGGTGGCCTGCACCTTGCGATGGGGGGCGTTGTCCGGGATGACGATGTGTGCCCGGGTTCCGAACGCGCGGGCGGCGTAGGCGACGGCCTGGGCGTGATTGCCCGACGAGTGGGCCAGCACCCCGCCGGCCCGCCGGGCCGGATCGAGGCGGGCGATCGCCGTCACTGCCCCCCGGATCTTGAACGCGCCGATCGGCTGCAGGTTCTCCGGCTTGAGCCAGAGCCCGGACCACGGCGCCGGCAGCAACGGGGTGCGCACCGCGTACGGCCGGATCAGAGTGGCGGCGTCCTCGATGAGGTCGATGGTGACCAGGTCGGGCGGGGCGGCGCCCGCCGCGGGGTCCCGGTGACCCGGCTGCGGTGCCGCTGACCGGTCCGGTGGTTCGCTCCGCAAGCCTGGCTCCCGTCTCACCCGCGCCGGATCTGGCTGAAGGCGCGATGGTCGATCGCCGACCGCGGCACCTCGTTCGCGGCGCCGCCGGTGCCCTCGGCGGTGTCGTCGGGATCGACCGATGCGTCGATCGCACCGGCCAGCAGCGGCATGCCAGGTTCGACGGCCCGCTTGACCAGGGCCAACGCGATCGGCCCCAGCTCGTGGTGCTGGGCGACGGTGCCCAAGCGGCCCACCGTGCGGCCGGCGCCGGTGGTGACCGGGTCGCCGGTCTCGGGCAGGGTGCCGCCCGAGCCGTCCAGGTTGAGCATGACCAGCCGGCGCGGCGGCCGGCCCAGGTTGTGCACCCGGGCGACGGTCTCCTGCCCGCGGTAGCAGCCCTTGTTCAGGTGCACCGCCGTCTGCAGCCAGCTGACCTCGTTCGGGATGGTTTTCTCGTCGGTGTCGACGCCCCAGCGCGGGCGCCGGGTCGGGATGCGCAGCGCGTCCGCGGCCCAGCTGCCGGCCGGGGTCGCCCCGGCCGCCCGCAGCGCCGCGGCCGTCGCGCCGAGCTCCGCGCGAGGAACCACGAGGTCGATGCCCTCCGCGGTCGGCCGGGTGAACCGGGGGTGGCCGGCGGCCGCGTCGACCGCGTCGACAATGGCGGCCGCCCGCGGGCCGGCGACGGTGAGGATGGCGAGGTCGCCTGTCGACGCCACCTCGACCTTGGACCAGAACCGCATGCCGTCCAGATAGCCGGCCAGCGCGGCTCCGGCTCCGGGCTCGGTGTCCAGGTAGACCGTGCCGTCGTGATGGGTGACGACGGCGTGATGCTCGACATGCCCGGTGGGGGACAGCACCAGCGCGGCCGTGCTCGCCCCGTCCGCCAGGTCGGACAGATGTTGACTGGTGAGGGTGTGCAGCCAGGTCAGCCGATCGTCGCCGGTGACCGTGATCAGCTCCCGGTTGGACCGGTCGAACAGCGCCGCGCTCGATTCCGCGGCCCGTTGCTCGGCGATCGGGTCGCCGTAGTGCCAGGCGATGCCATCGTCGAAGCCCTGGGCGGCGACCGCCCCCGGGAGGGCGAGCAATGGGGACGGGGGTCGGACCTGCGGTGGCGCCATGCCGCCCATGGTAGGAGCCCGGAGCCGGTGGCGGGCCTCGACCGGGTCAGCTCGTGGCCGAGCGCCGGATGAGGCGCAGGTCACATGGAAGGGGGTCGATGAGTCCGGCCGGTGCCGGTCCGGCCCGGCAGAATGGCGCAGCGTGGCTGATGACAGCGATGTCCCGGTGGCACCGGTGACCGCGCTGTCCCGTCGCATGGCTCGACGGCAGCGGGCTCCGCTGTTCAACGGGCACGGCGTGACCCCGTTCGTCGAGATGGACCGGCCGGTCTGGGCCGAACTGGCCGAGTCGACCCCGTTGCCGTTGACGGCGGCCGAGATCGAGCGGCTGCGCAGCTTCGGCGACCCCATCGACCTCGACGAGGTCCAGCAGATCTACCTGCCGCTGTCCCGGTTGCTGACCATGTATGTCGGCGGCGTCGATGCGCTGCACCAGGTGACCACCACCTTCCTCAAGGAGCGCACCGAACGCACGCCCTTCGTCATCGGCGTCGCCGGGTCGGTGGCCGTCGGCAAGTCGACCACCTCCCGGGTGCTGCAGGAGATGCTCGCCCGCTGGCCGGACACCCCCCGGGTGGAGCTGGTCACCACCGACGGCTTCCTGTATCCGAACGCGGTGCTCGAGCAGCGCGACCTGATGCACCGCAAGGGATTCCCCGAGTCCTACGACCGGCGGGCGCTGCTCCGGTTCGTCGTCGAGGTCAAGTCGGGCGCCCCGGAGGTGCGGGCGCCGCGGTACTCCCACCTGACCTACGACATCCTGCCGGGCGAGGAGGTGGTGGTGCGCCGGCCGGACGTGCTGATCGTCGAGGGCCTGAACGTGCTGCAGCCCGCCTCGCTGGACGACACCGGACGCAGCGTGCTCGCCCTGCCCGACTTCTTCGACTTCTCCATCTATGTGGACGCCAACCCGGTGGACGTCCGCCGCTGGTACATCGAGCGGTTCCTCCGGCTGCGATCGACGGCATTCGCGAACCCGGATTCGTACTTCCGCCGCTACGCCGACCTGACCGACGACGAGGCGATCCAGACCGCGAACCGGATCTGGTCGACCATCAACGAGCCGAACCTGGTTCAGAACATCCAGCCGACCCGCGGCCGCGCGACCCTGGTGATGACCAAGGGGGCGGACCACTCAGTCAGCCGGATCCGGCTGCGCAAGCTCTGATCGCGTCCGGCCCTGGCGCCGGCTCGATCCGGACTTTATGCTGGTCAGGGGGCAGACGAGGCAGGAGCTGCGGGTGATCAGCACCAGGGCCGGCCAGCCGCCCGAGCCGGCGCCGCGACCCATGACGCGTGCGCGATGAGGCGGTCGACACTGCGGTCCCGGCCGGCCGTGCTGGCCGCCGCGCGCCGCGCGGAGCAGGCCGTCGACCCCGGTCCCGATGTGGAACCCGAACCGGCGCCGGTCGACGTCCGACCGATCCCGGGTCTGGCCCGCCCGGCGGCCGGCGGTGGCGCCGAGCCGGCCGACCCGTGGGGCGGTGCTCGGGTGCCGGGTGACGTGCTGGCCACGTTGGGTGCGCGTCGCGGCGGCGGCGAGCCGCTGCCGCCCGGGGTGGCCGCGCCGATGGCACGCGAGCTGCGGCGCGACCTGTCCGCGGTGCGCGTGCACACCGGCCCCACGGCCGACCGGCTGACCCGGAGCGTGCAGTCGATCGCCTTCACGCAGGGGTCGGACATCTACTTCAGTCGCGGCGCCTACCGGCCGTCCACGCCGAGCGGCAGCCACCTGCTGGCGCACGAGCTGGCTCATGTCGGGCAGGACGCGGCCGGTTCACCGGCGATCATCGGCCGGGCCGACGACCCCGCCGAGGCGATGGCCGACCGGGTGGCGGACCGGGTCGCGCCGCTGCTGCGTCGTTCGGCCGCCCCGCCTCCTGACGTCGCCCCGCATCCTGACGCCGCCCCGCATCCTGACGCGGCCCCGCACCCGGCCGCCGCCCCGCACTCGGCCGCCGCCCCGCATCCCGACGCCACCGAGCAGGCCGGCGGCGCGGTCCGCCGGCGGTTCTCGGTGACCTCCGGTGACGTCAACGCGCTGCGGTCCAAGGCCGGGGTGCGCAAGGGGGCCCGCACCAAGGACACCCTGGACAAGATCGGCCGGCTGCTCGACCGGCATCCGGCCCGGCGGGACGAGTTGGAGATCATCCAGAGCCTGCTGACCATCGGGGCGCTGGGCCACCACTGGCTGGACCGGCACCGCGGCGAGGGAGACCGGGCCAAGATCGATCTGGTCGAGACGATCGTCGCCGAGGCCAGCCGGGACCACGCCCAGTTGCTCGCGCAGCGCCGCTACGTCGCGGACGCCCGGGCGGGTAGCGGTCTCGGTGGGCCGGCCGACCCGCGGGTGTCGTCGACGCCGCTGACCATGCAGGTGGGCGACCAGCCCTCGAAACAGGCCGGCACGCTCGCCGGCGCGGCCCTCGCGCCGCGCGCCGCCAACCAGTACCG
This sequence comes from Nakamurella sp., assembly GCF_044224575.1. Taxonomy (GTDB): domain Bacteria; phylum Actinomycetota; class Actinomycetes; order Mycobacteriales; family Nakamurellaceae; genus Nakamurella. The sequence continues at coordinate 286,628 of NZ_JBGAKE010000003.1, read as the reverse complement.
GGCGCCGGTGGTCGACCTGGTCGCCGGCCTCGGCCTGACCGAGGCGGAGATCCTGGCGATCAAGACCTTCACCAATGAGGACTACAAGTACTTGAACCCGGCCGTCGCCGGCGACGACGCCTGGATGGGTGACCAGCGGCCCGCCCTGCAACTCCTGTTCAACAATCAGGCGGCGTCGAGCTATGGCCGGCAGGGCGACGCGCAGACCGACCTGGGCAAGCTCAAGGCCGAAGGCGTCCTGCACGCCGGGGTGATGATGCAGGCGGTGGCCAAGCTGGAGCCCAAGGTGGGCACGGTGTATCGCGGTGAGCGGTTGACCCAGCGCGAGTTCGACCAGAAGTACGGCCGCGCGACGATGAACTTCAAGACGTTCGCCAGCCTGACCACCGACCCCGCTGTCGGACGGGGGTTCGCCACCCGGCTGCCCAACCGGAAGGACCAGACCCTCAGCGTGTTCTGCCAGTTCGACGTCACCGACGCGCGGGACATCAGCATGCTCTCGGTCAACCAGATCGAGAAGGAGTGGTTGGTGTTGCCGGGGGCGAGTTTCGTCGTCTCCGGCGTGGTCGACATCAGCGCCGACCAGAAGCCCGAGCCCGGCATCACCAGATGGCTGGAAGTGCACCTGCGGCAGGTCGCCGCGAACCGGCGTCTCTGACCGGCAACCGACCGGCGACGTCGGCCCGGGCAGGGGACGCGAGCGCCGACGGGTCCTTCTCGCGGGACGCTGCGGGCGTCGGACCGGGCGTCCGTCCGCGCCCGCTCGCTAGGGTGGATCGCTGTGACCGATGGCAGCATCGCGGCGTTGCTCGACGGCACCCTGGTCGACCCGGCGGAGCCGCTGCTCCGGCCGGACGATCTCGGGGTGTTGCGCGGGGAGGGTGTGTTCGAGACGACGCTGGTGGTCGACGGCCACCCGCGCGACCTGGACGTGCACCTGGTGCGGTTGGCCATCTCGGCGCAGGCCACCGGCCTGGTGGTGCCGGCGCCGGACCGTTGGCGGGCGGCGGTGGCCGCCGTCGTCGGGGCCTGGGCCGGCGGGTCGCAGATGGTGCTGCGGCTGATCGCCAGCCGGGGCCCGGAACACGGGGAGCCGGTCTGCTACCTGCTCGGCACCGAGCTGCCGGTGTCCAGCCGGCGGCAGCGCCGGTCGGGGGTACGGGTGCTGCTGCTGGAGCGGGGGTTCACCGTCGACGTCGGCGCGTCGGCGCCCTGGCTGCTGGCCGGGGCGAAGACTCTGTCCTACGGGATCAACATGTCGGCCCTGCGGCACGCCCGGGCGAACGGTGCCGATGACGTGATCTTCATCGGCACGGACGGTGCGGTCCTCGAGGCGCCGACCTCGTCGGTGGTCGTCGCCCGGGGGCGAACCCTGATCACCCCGCCGGACGAGGCGATCCTGGCCGGCATCACCGTGCGGCGATTGTTCCGGGCGGCGTCCGCCGCCGGCTGGCCGGTGCGCACGGAGCGACTGGGCACGGCCGACCTGCACGCCGCCGACGGGGTGTGGCTGACCTCGAGCGCGCGCCTGCTCGCGCCGGTGGTCGCGATCGACGGTCGGCCCCGGTCGGACGGCGGGCTGACCGGCGAGTTGGCCGAGCTGTTGGACATGCCCGCCGCTTGACCCGGCCCGCTGGGCGGGCCGGGCGGCTGGGCCGGCCAGGGCCGCTGGCCGGTCGCAGCCATCAACGCCGCGCCGTCATCGGCCGGCGCGGCGAAGATGTCGGCGGTCGGCTCGCCGGCGAGCCCCGGGCGCCCCCGGCCTCGACGAGATTCGCGTCGTGCCCGGCGCGGCTTGGTGGCCGCGACCGCGTCGCCCGAGGGCGCTCGGCCCGGGTCAGGCCCGGTCGTCGGACCGTTCCAGCCGCCGCAGCGCATCCTGCGCCCGGCGTTGCGCGATCTCCGCCCGCCGGACATCCCGACGGGCACCATCGACGGCCCGGCGGGCCTCGGCGATCTCCTCCTCCAGTTCGCGCACCCGGTCGACCCGGGCCTGCTCCTCGTCGGTGGCCAGCACCAGGTTGTCCTGCGCCTCGTCGACGGCGTGCCGCGCGTCCGCCAGCGCCTGCGCGGCGTCCCGCTCCGCCTGGGCTCGGCGTTGCTCCAGTTCCTGTGCCTGCGCCTGCTGCTGGGCCTCGCGAGCCGCTCGGCGTTCGGCCGGGGACAGCCGGACCGGCCTCGCGGGCCGGCCGTCCCCAGCTTCGGGGTCCGGTGGCCGGTCGGCGGGCCGCCCGGTGGTTCGTCCGGCGGGCCGGTCACGGCTCGGGCGTGCGGCCGTCGCCGGCCCGTCGCCGATGGTCGGGACCAGCGTCAGCTCGGGCCCACCGAAGCCGAAGCCCTCCCACCGGGCGGGCTTGACGAGCACGCCGCGTTCGACGTCGCCGGCGACCGCTTCGTCGGACAGGGCCGCGGTCAACGTGGCCACCACCTCGTCGCGGACGGCGCTGCTGGGGTTGCGCTCATCCGTCGCGGTGAACGCGGCCCGGGTGAGCTCGTCGATGAGCCGGCGACGGGTGCGGGTGAGCTCGCGGATCTGGTCGGCATCGACCGACTTCGCCGACATCTCGGCGGCCCGCCACTGCTCGCCCAGGTCGAGCAGCCGTTGGACGGCGGCCGGGTCGGTGCGTGCCAGCAGGTTGATCGCGTATGCCGAGCGGGTCGGTTTGCGCAGCGCGGCAATCTGTTTCGACGCCGTGCCGGCGCCGTCGGCGCGGGCCTGCTTGACCAGGGCGGTGCGCCGGTCCAGGAACGTCTCGGGGTCGGCGCCGTACAACTCGTCGACGGCAGAAGCGACCAGCTCGTCGGCGGTGTCGGAGGGCACAGGCTCATTCTCCGTCGGCGAGCAGCCCCTGGCGGTGTGCGACCGCAACCGCCTCGGCCCGGCCGCCGGCGCCCAGCTTGGCCAGCACGTTGGAGATGTGCACGCTGACGGTCTTGCCGCTGATGAACAATCGTTCGCCGATCTGCCGGTTGGTCAGGCCGTCCGCGACCAACCGCAGGACCTCCGTCTCGCGGCCGGTCAGCACGACCCCGGACGCGGGTTCGGTGCCGGGGAGGTCGAGCCGGGCCCGCCGGCCGAGCTCGCGCACGGCCGCGACCAGCGGGCGAGCGCCGATCGCCTGTGCGTCGGTCAGCGCGGCGGCCGCCTCCGCGGCCGCGGCGGGTCGGTCCCCGCGGCCCGCGAGCGCCTCGGCCAGCCGCCACCGCGACCGCGCGACCTCGTAGCGGTAGCCGTAACCGAACTCGGCCACCGCGTCCCGCCACAGCTCGGGTTCGTTCTGCCCGGTCAGCCGGCCGAACTCGGCCCGGGCCCGGGCCACCCACCCCCGACCCTCCGGCCCCAGCCGGCCGCCCCGGGGGCGCCCGCGGGCGGCCGTCCGCTCCATCCGGTCGAGAAATGCCCGGCCGACGCCCAGATCGGCGGAAAGGTCGGCCGTCGCCCCGCCGGCCAGCCGGCTCACCTCGGCCCGGTCCGCGGCCGCGGCCAGCCCCAGCGCGGACAGCCAGATGCCACCGAGGAAGTAGTCGTTCCAGGCCTGGCTCATGAAGTCGGTCAACCGCACGGTGAGGTCGATGGCGGCCTGGTGGTCGCCGGCCCAGGTCAGGGCGTCGATGGTGCAGCCGCCGGACACCAGGGCCAGCATCGGGTCGCGCTGCCACTCGACCTCGTCGACCCGCCCGCGGTGGACGGCGTCCTCGTCACCGCGCGCGACGGCCGCGTACAGGTCGATGGTCGCCAGCACCGTGCCGGCGGCCCCGGGTACCCAATCCCGGCTCGGCGGGGGCGGGGTGAGGTCGCCGGAGACGAACCGGATCAGCTCGCGGTACAGCAGCAGCCCGACGCCGTACCCCATCCAGAGCACGCCGACCGACCGGGCCCGGTCGATCCCGTCGGCACAGATCCGGGCCGCCCGGGTCAGGTCGCCCGCGTAGTACCGGTTCGCCGCCAGGTTGTGCGTGGCGCGGAGCTCGGCGGTCAGGTCGCCGGCCGCCCGGGACAGCGCCAACGATCGGCCGAACAGATCACCGGCCAGGTCGGCCTCGTTGACGGCGAGCACGCCCAGCGTGGTCAACGCGTCCGATGCCGCCTCGGGCACGTCGAACTGCTGGGCCTCGGCGACCGCCCGCTCGGCGATCACCCGGGCTTCGTCGTCGCGGTCGCAGTTCAGCGCCGACCGGGCGTAGGCGGCGAGCAATCGGGCCCGGTCGGCCGACGGTCCATCGGCGTCCAGCACGGCGAGGGCCTGTTCGGCCCGGCGCACCGCCTCGCGCTCCCGCTGGTCGTCGATCAGGTAGGAGGCCGCCGCCGGGGTGAGCCGGGCGGCCCGGGCAGGATCGCTCCGGTCGAGCGCGGCGACCGCGAGGCCGGCGGCGCGGGCCGGCTGCCCGGCCCGGCTGGCCGCCAGCGCGGCCGTCATCTGGACGTCGATCAGGTCCCGGCCGATGCGGTCGGCGGCGTCCGGCACGGCCTCCCAGAGGGAGATGACCGTCTCCAGATGCCGCAACGCCTCCATCGGCGCGAGCATGTCGGCGGCCTCCTGGGCGGCGGTGTAACCGGCCGCGAGGGCCGCCGGCAGGTCGTGCGCGCGCTGTGCGTGATGCGCCAGTTCGGCCGGGGACCCCAGCGACGGATCTGCCGCGATCCGCCGCTGGTAGGCCCGGTGCAGCCGGCTCACCTCGCTGGGCAGCAGGTCCCCGTACACGGCCTCGGCCAGCAGCGCGTGCCGGAACACGATCCACCGCGCGTCCTCGATGGCCAGTACGTGGTGAGCGATCGCCTCCCGCAGGGTGTGGTCGACGGCGGCGTCGTCGGGAAAGTCGGGCTCGTCCCGGGCGACGGCGGACAGCAGGTCGCCCGAGACGCGCCGGCCGGCCACCGAGGCGATGCCGGCCAGCGCCTGGACCGCCGGGTCGAGCCGTTCCAGCCGGGCGTGCAGCACGTCGGCGAGCGAACCGGGGAGTCCGAGGCCGCCGCCGTCCTGGCTCTCGAGCAACTCCTGGGCGAAGTAGGCGTTGCCCTCCGAGCGGCGCAACACCTGCATCAGGTTGGGCTCCGGGACCGGGCGGCCGGTGATCGCGGCACCGAACTGCGCCAGCTCGTCGCGGCTGAACGGGGCCAGGTCGATGTGGTCGACCCGCGGATGGCGCAGGAGTTCGGACAGCACCGGCCGGAGCGGATGCCGGCGATGCAGATCGTCCGTCCGGTAGCTGGCGACCAGCAGCAGGTGCTCGGCCCGCATCCGGGCGACGAGGAACTTGAGTACGTCCCGGCTGGACGGGTCGGCCCAATGCAGGTCCTCGATCATGAGCACGAGCGGTCGGTCGGCGCCGCCGCCGGCGCCGATCGCCGAGGCAATGCCGTCGAACAGCTGGCCGCGGGCGGCCTGCCCGGCCGCTCCCGTCTCCGGTTCGACCAGGCCCGCGTCGAGCAGGCGGGCCAGTGCCGGGCGGCCGGCGATCGCCGCATCGACCCGGTCGGAACGGCCGTGCAGCTGGCCAAGCGCCTCCGTGAACGGCAGGTAGGGCAGTCCGACGTCACCGAGATCCACACAATGGCAGATGACCACCCAGGCGCCGTCGGCGTCCGCCAGCTCGGCCATCCGGGCGAGCAGCCGGGTCTTGCCGACGCCGGCGTCACCGGAGACCAGGATCGCGCTCGGCTCGCCGGTGCGGGCGCGACCCAGCGCCGTGCGGAACAGCGAGAGCTGATCAACACGGCCCACGAACGGGAGGTCGACGGTCGCTGCCACGTCGTCCATAGTGGCAGCCGGCTACGACAGTGCCGTCGGCGTCGATCGGGTCGATGGCTCGTTCGGGCGGCCGGCCGACGACCGGGCCGCCGGTGCCGCTGAGGGCGTCGGTGCCGACCGGGTCGATCGCCCCCGGTCCGCCAGGTCGACGGCCGCCCGCCGGGCCGTGCTCAGGCGGCCCGTCGAGCCGCCGGCGACCCGGCTCGGGCCGTCGTCGGGAGGGTGCTGGCCGGCGCACCGTCGGTCGCGTCGACGCCGGCGCGCTGCAGCGGGACCGCGGCCGGCGCCGGCGCGGCGGTCGGGACGGCCGCGGGCGGCGAGGCGGCCGGCGCGGTGCGGCGGAACCAGCGACGGTTCCGCCGCCTGAACTGCGACCGAACCTGCTCCTGACGGTAGGCGACCTCGGCGTCCAATCCCGGCCCCCACGGTGCAGTCATGGCCTTTTCCTTCCGACTGGCAGTGCCGGGCCCGTTGGCGCCGGCACGTTCCACGATGTCGGTAAGGGGGTGGGCCGCGGATCGGGAGGACGCGCACTCCTGGCCGCTCGACCACCTCAGAAGCCACCTCATCCGGGTCTGAGGTGCCTTACGGCCGGCCTTGGTGTCGGCCCGGGACCCGGGCTCGCCGTCCAGCCCACCCGTAGTCGATGACGGCTCGGCCGCGCTGCTGATCGTGCCGATGCGGCGTTGTCGCCATGATCGACACCGGTCTCGGGACGCGCCCGACGCCGGGCAGACGCGAGGTCAGCCGGCGACGCGGCCGTACCGCTGCTCGGCCCGGGCCCGTGCCTTGGCCGCCTCGGTCTCGCGATCCTTCGGCGGCGCCGACGTCACCAGGTCCGCCAGCAGGTGGCGGGTGATGTGCGCGATCTCCTCGACAGCCCGGTCGAACACCTCCTGATTCGCCGCGGACGGCCGGGTGGACCCGCTGACCTTGCGCACGTACTGCAGCGCGGCGGCGTGCACCTCGTCGGTGGTGGCCGGAGGATCGAAGTTGTGCAGGGTTCTGATGTTGCGGCACATGACTCCAGGGTGACACGGCCGCGGGGATTGTTCGTCGGCCTGACCACCGTCGACCTGATTCACCGCGTCGCCCGCCCGGTCGGCGTCGACGAGAAGCAGCCGGCGCTGACCCAGGAGATCGTCGCCGGCGGCCCGGCCGCGAACGCCGCGGTGACCTTCGCGCTGCTCGGCGGGGATGCGGAGCTGATCACCGACCTGGGCCGCCACCCGCTCGCCGAACTGGCCCGGCAGGACCTCATGTCGTACGGCGTCCGGGTGCGCGCCGTCGAGCCGGACAGCCCGGCGCCGCCGGCGGTCAGCAGCATCCGGGTGCTCGACGGCACCGGCGAGCGATCGGTCGTCTCGGTCAATGCCGCCGCCCGCACGGTCGTCGCACCGGACTGGCTGCCCGGGGTGCTGGGCGACGCCGACGTGCTGCTGCTGGACGGGCACCACCCACACCTGGCCCTGGCCGCCGCCCGGGCCGCCCGGGACCGCACCGTGCCCGTCGTCCTGGACGCGGGGAGCTGGAAGCCGGTCCTGGACGAGTTGCTGCCGCTGGTGGACATCGCCGTCTGCTCGGCCGACTTCGCCGTTCCGGGCGCCGACGATCCTGCGGTCGAGCTGCTCGACCGCGGGGTCGCCACGGTGGCCGTCAGCCGGGGTGGGCAGCCCCTGAGCTGGTGGACCCGCGACGGGTCCGGCGAGGTGCCGGTGCCCCAGGTCGAGGTGCGCGACACCCTGGGGGCCGGGGATGTGCTGCACGGAGCGTTCGCATTCGAGCGGGCCCGCCGCGGCACCGGCAGCGCCCCCAGCACCGGCAGCGCCTCCAGCACCGGCCGGGCCGATCTTGCCGGGCAGCTGGACCGGGCGGCGCGGATCGCGTCGCGGCGATGCGCGTTCGCCGGGACCGGCTCCTGGCGGGAGCACCTGGCCGGCCGGAAAGGTTAGCCTGGCTCAGCAGGGAAAGCGCAATCGATCAGGCTCCTGCGGCGCAAGAGTGCCTGCGCCCGGTCCTGCTGCGTGACATGACGGCCTCGCACGCTCGGCCGACTGGCCGACGGCGCCGATCCGAAGGAGAGCGAGCCATGAAGCTGGGTGTGCACATCGCGGACTTCACCTTTCCCGGCGGCCCGCGGACGCTGGCCGACGACCTCGCCCGGATCGCGCAGGCGGCGGAGCAGAACGCTTTCGCCCGGGTCAGCGTGATGGACCACGTCTGGCAGATCTCGGTGGTCGGGCCCGAGGACCACGACATGCTCGAGGCGTACACGACGCTGGGCTACCTGGCCGCCCGCACGTCGACGGTGGAGCTGCTCGCCTGGGTCACCGCCGCGGTCTACCGCGCGCCGGGCCTGCTGGCCAAGCAGGTCAGCACCCTGGATGTGCTCTCCGGCGGGCGGGCGATGCTCGGCATCGGCGCCGCCTGGAACGAGGCCGAGTCCAGGGGGCTGGACCTGCCGTTCCCGCCGACCGCGGAGCGCTTCGAGCGCCTGGAGGAGGCCCTGCAGATCTGCCGGCAGATGTGGTCCGACGACGACGGCCCGTACCGGGGCACGCACTACACCCTGGAGCGCACGCTCAACGTGCCGCAGCCGCTGCGCACCCCGCCGATCCTGATCGGCGGCGGTGGCGAGCGCAAGACGCTGCGGCTGGTCGCCAAGTACGCCCAGGCCTGCAATCTGTTCGACACACCCGAGCTGCCGCACAAGCTCGACGTGCTGCGCGCGCACTGCGAGCGGGAGGGCCGGGACTACGACGACATCGAGAAGACGGTCATGGCGCCGTTCGACGTCGGACCCGATGGCGCGGGCGTCGACGACTTCCTGGCCACCCTGCGTCGGCTGGCCGACCTGGGCATCGCGCACGTGCACGGCCGGCCGGCGGGGATGTGGGATCGCCGCGTGCTCGACGTGTACGGCGAGCGGGTGATCCCGGTCGTTGCGGACTGGTAGACCCCGGTTCGAGGCCCGGGCCGCCCTGCGGACCGGGACCGGGTCCGGTTCAATGACGCCTATGGATCCACGCGCGGGCAAGCCTGCTCAGGAAAGCGATCTCATCGACGTCGACGCGGTGCTCGCCGCCTACGAGGACCTGCATCCCGACGTCTCCGACCCCGACCAGCGGGTGGTGTTCGGCACCTCCGGGCACCGCGGGTCGAGTCTGGACACGGCCTTCAACCGGGACCACATCCTGGCCATCACCCAGGCCATCTGCGAGTACCGGGCCGAGCAGGGCACCGACGGGCCGCTGTTCATCGGCGCCGACAGCCACGCTCTGGCCTTTCCCGCGCAGGCGACCGCGTTGGAGGTGCTGGCCGCCAACAACGTGACGGTGATGCTGGACTCGGCCGACGGCTTCACGCCGACGCCAGCGGTCTCGCACGCCATTCTCAAGGCCAACCACGGTCGCACCAGCAAGCTGGCCGACGGCATCGTCGTCACCCCCAGCCACAACCCGCCCCGGGACGGCGGCTTCAAGTACAACCCGCCGAACGGCGGGCCGGCGGACAGCGACGCGACCTCCGTGATCGCCGCCCGCGCCAACGACATCCTGGCCGGCGGGCTCAAGGACGTGAAGCGGATGAGCTACGAGTCCGCCAAGAGCGCCGACACCACCGGCTACTACGACTACGTGTCCGGGTACGTCGGCGACCTGGAGAACGTGCTGGACATCGACGCGATCCGGGCCGCCAAGGTCAAGATCGGCGCCGACCCGCTGGGTGGGGCGTCCGTCGCCTACTGGGAGGCCATCGGCGAGCGGCTCGGTCTCGACCTGACCGTGCTGAACAAGCAGACCGACCCGACCTGGCGGTTCATGACGCTGGACTGGGACGGCAAGATCCGGATGGATTGCAGCTCGCCGAACGTCATGGCCTCGGTCGTGGAGAAGGCGAAAGGCGGCGGCTTTGATGTGGCCACCGGCAACGACGCCGACGCTGACCGGCACGGCATCGTCACCCCGGACGCCGGCCTGATGAACCCGAACCACTACCTGGCCGTCGCCATCGACTACCTCTACAGTCACCGCCCGGAATGGGCCGCCGACATGGGTGTGGGGAAGACCCTGGTGTCGTCGTCGATGATCGACCGGGTCGTCGCGCAGCTGGGCCGGCGGCTGGTCGAGGTGCCCGTCGGGTTCAAGTGGTTCGTTCCCGGCCTGATCGACGGATCGATCGGCTTCGGCGGCGAGGAGTCGGCCGGTGCGTCGTTCCTGCGCAAGCGCGGCACCGTCTGGACGACCGACAAGGACGGCATCCTGCTGGCCCTGCTCGCCTCGGAAATCACGGCAGTCACCGGCAAGTCGCCCAGCGTGCGGTACAAGGAGCTGACCGCGCAGTACGGCGACCCGGCCTACGCCCGGGTCGACGCGCCGGCCAGCAAGGCGGAGAAGGCCAAGCTGGCCAAGCTGGCCCCGGAGGACGTCAAGGCCGACTCGCTGGCCGGCGAGCCGATCACCGGCCGGCTGGTCGCGGCGCCGGGCAACGGCGCCGCCATCGGCGGGCTCAAGGTGACCACCGAGAACGCCTGGTTCGCCGCCCGCCCGTCGGGCACCGAGGACGTCTACAAGATCTACGCCGAGTCGTTCAAGGGCCCCGAGCACCTCAAGCAGGTCCAGGAAGAGGCGCGCGAGGTGGTCTCGGCCGCGCTCGCCGGCTGACCGGCCCGGCTCGTCACCCGGCGGCCGGGTGGTCCATCACCACCCGGTTCCGTCCGGCTCGTTTCGCCTGGTAGAGGCATCGATCGGCGGCCTCGATGAGGCGGCCGAGTCGATCCGGGTCCAACTGCTCGGCGCTGGACAGCTCGGACGTGACACCGCCGACACTGACCGTGCCCGACCACGCCGCCATCCAGTCCATGGCGCTTTCCCGCAGGCGCTCGGCCAGGAGCCGAGCGTCCTCGGGACCGGCCGGGGTGACGACGACGAACTCCTCGCCGCCGATCCGGACGGCCACGTCGTCCCCACGGGTCTCCCGGAGCAGTCCCTTGCCGACGGCGCGGAGAACCTCGTCGCCGGTGATGTGGCCGTGCTGGTCGTTGATCGTCTTGAAGTGGTCGATGTCGAGGACCAGCACGGTGATGTGCCGGGTGGGCAGGCCGGTCGGGCCGAACAACCGGGTATCCATGCCGCGCCGGTTGAGCAGGCCGGTCAGTGGGTCGGTGATCGATTGCTGTTCCAGTGCATCGAGGGTCAGGTCAAGGTGCCGTCGCTGGGCCAGTGCCGTCTCCGTGCACGCGATCAGCGCCACCGCGGGCAGCGCCGTCGTGGTCGCCCAGAACAAGACGGTGGGCGCGATCATCGCCGTCGCGCCGCCGCAGGCGACCACCACGACGGCCTCCTGCACGCGCGGGTACGGCCCGCGAAGCGACACCGCGGCGAACAGGCTGACCGGTACCAGCAGCACCAGGTTGAGCATGGCGCCGACCCGGTCCTGGCTGGCCACGACCGACATCAGGACCAGCAGGTCGATGGCCACCAGCACGACCATCACCGTGCGGTCCGACCAGCGTGCGCCCCAGCGCCAGCTGGCGACGGCGATCAGGGCACTGCAGCCGAGTACCGACAGGAAGGCGGCCGTCCAGTGGGGTCTGATCGTCGCCGGGTCGAGGGTGGCGAACAACCCGACGGCGGTGCCCCCGGTCACGATCCAGCACAACCACTTCGCTCGTCGCTCCCGGTCGGACGCGATCGACTGGAGCTGCGTCGTCCATGACATCGCAGGTCACCCCCAGCTGGCGATGACTACTCTACGTCAGCTCGGATCACTCAGCGAAACGAAGCGCCGATGGAATCGTCGTCGACGCAGGCGGGTGCCGGCGGGCTCAGGCACCGCTTCCGCGCGCGTCGTGGGTGACCCTTTGTGTCCGGATCGCGAAACCGTAGGCTCCGACCGGGCGAACGTGGGCGGTAGGAGCGGTGGTGAACGAAGCCGGCGGGTTGACACCTCCCGAACTGGAACTGCGGGTGCTGGGTGAGCTGGACGGCGTCCGGGACGGCACCGTCATCGATCTCGGTGGCCGCCGTCAGCGGGCCGTCCTCGCCGCGCTGGTCATCGCCCGCGGTGACGTGGTGTCCGCCGAACGACTCGCCGAGTGCGTGTGGGGCGACGGTGCGGCCGCCCGGTCCGGCGGGCCGCTGCATTCCTACGTCAGCCACCTGCGACGACGCATGCAGCCCGAGGCCGGTGCACGGGTGCGGACCGACGTGATCGTCCGCGTCGGTGCCGGGTATCAGTTGTCGGTCGGCCGGCGCTCGGTCGATGCCTGGCGGTTCGAGGACGAGTTGGAGGCGGCCACCGACCTGCCGCCGACCGAACGGGCCCGGCGGCTGCGGGCAGCGTTGAACCTGTGGCGTGGCCCCGCCTACACCGAGTATGCCGACGAGCCCTGGGCCGGACCCGAGGTCGCCCGGCTGACCGAGCTCCGGGCCGTCGCCCGCGATCGGCTGATGGATGCGCGGCTGGCCCTGGGCGAGTCGGCGCTGGTGGTGCCGGAGCTGGAGGCACTGGCCGGCGACGACCCCCTGCGCGAGGAACGGTGGCGGCTGCTGGTCCTCGCGCTGTACCGCGCCGGCCGGCAGGGTGACGCGCTGGCGGCGCTGCGGCGGGCCCGGCAGACCCTGGCGGACGAGCTGGGCGTCGAGCCGGGGCCGGCCCTGCGGACGCTCGAGCGCGACGTGCTGGCCCAGTCACCGGCCCTGGACGGCCCGGCCCGGATGCTGCCGGCGGCCACCCCGGCGGCCACCGCGGCGGCTGGTGGGCCGTCCGCCGGACCCGGCGGCGGGTCCCGCGCCACGGCGCCGGCGAGCGGAGGCGCCCACCCCGACCTGGTCGATCGTGAGCGGGAGCTCGGCTGCCTGGCCCGGGCCGTCGACGACCTGTGCGCCGGCGTCGGCGGCCTGCTGCTGATCGAGGGCTCCGCCGGTATCGGCAAGACCAGCCTGCTGGTCGAGGCCGGTCGGCTCGCCGGCGCCGCCGGGGTCGGGGTGCTGTCCGCCCGGGCCAGCGAGATGGAACGGGCGTTCGGCTTCGGCACGGTGCGTCAGCTGTTCGAACCGCAGCTGCAGGACCCGAGCCGCGTCGGGTCGCTGCTCGCCGGTGCGGGACAGGGCGCCCGGCCGGTGTTCGAGACGGTGGGCGACGAGCTGGTGGAAAACTCCTTCGCCGTGCTGCACGGGCTGTACTGGCTCACCGTCAACCTGACGGCGGATGGTCCGGTGCTGCTGAGCGTCGACGACGTGCAGTGGTGCGACGGCGCGTCGCTCCGGTTCCTGGCCTACCTGGTCAAGCGGCTGGAAAGCCTGCCGGTGCTGATGGTGATGACCGTGCGCTCGGGTGAACCGCAGCCCGCCGACGGGTTGCTCGCCGACCTGCTGCTGGAACCGACGGCCACCGTGCTCCGGCCGCAGGCGCTGTCCGTCGAGGCTACCGGTGCCGTCGTGCGCACCCGGCTGGCGGCGGCCGACCAAGGCTTCGTGGCGACGTGCCACCGGACCACCTCCGGCAACCCGCTGCTGCTGCGCCAACTGGTCCGCGCGCTCGAGTCCGAGGGGGTGCCGCCGGACGTGGTGCACGCGGATACCGTGCGGGCCGTCGGCTCGCGTGCGGTGGCCAGCCTGGTCATGCTCCGGCTGCGCCGGATGCCACCGGCCTCGGTGGAGGCGGCCCGCGCGGTGGCCTTCATCGGCGCCGACGTCGACCTACCGTCGATCGCGACGCTCGCCCATCTTCCGGAGGAGCAGGCCGCGGAGGCGCTGGACCTGCTCAGCCGCAGCGAGATCCTGGCCGACGACCGGCCGCTGCGCTTCGTCCACCCACTGGTGCGAGACGCGGTGTACCAGGACGTCTCGCCGGGGGAGCGGGCGCTGCGCCACGAGCGGGCGGCCCGGATCCTGCACGAGCGCGGGGCTCCGGCCGAGCGGATCGCCGCACACCTGTTGCTGTCCCCGGCCCGCGGGGATGCCGCGACCGTCGCCGTGCTGCGCACCGCCGCGCTGCTCGCGGCCGGCCGGGGGGCCTCGGACAGCGCGGTCGGCTTCCTCCGCCGGGCCCTGGACGAACCGCCGCCGCCGCGGGACCGGGTCGATGTGCTGGTCGAGCTCGGCCGGCTGGAATCGATGGTCGACGGCGTCGCCGCCGTCGAGCACCTGACCGAGGCCTACACGAATCTGACCGACCCGGCCGCGCGGGCAGAGCTGGCCATGGTCATCGCCCGCACCCAGGCGTTCGTCGGCCGGCGCGGAGCGGCCACCGGGTTCGCCGCCGCGGCGACCGAGGCTGTGCCCGCCGGTTACGACGATGAACGACAGGGCCTTCAGTCGCTGGTCCGGATCACCGGGTACATGCACGCCCTGCCGCCGGAGAGCTATCGGACGCCGGCCGACCCACCGATCTCCGGGACGGGCAACGGCGCGCGGATGCTGGCCGCCGCCCGGGCCATGGAACTAATGATCGCCGGCGAGGACCGGGCGCGAGCCGTGGACCTGGCGCACTTCGCGGTCGCCGACGACCGGCTGCTGGACGACGATCACATGCTGCTGTGGATCCCGGCGGTGCACGTCCTGCTGATGGGCGACAGTCCGGTCGACGAACTGTGGCGGCACGCCCGGTCGCACGCGCGGGTGGCCGGCAGCCTGTTCGCCATGCTGGCCGTCAACACCTGGCAGGGCTACGAGCAATGGCGGCGGGGCCGGCTCGACGACGCCCAGCAGTTCCTCGGCGACGCACTGCAGCAAATGCCGGTGTGGGGCCGGCTGGCCATCGGCGGCAGCTACGTCGCCGCATTCATGGCCGGCGTGCATCTGGGCCGCGGCGACATCGAGGCGGCCGACCGGGTGATTCGGGATGCCCGGACCTTGGTCGCCGTCGGCGACGGCGCCCGGGTGATCCGTCTGGTCACCGCCCAGCTGCGGCTGGCCCAGGGCCGGCCGGAAGCGGCCCTGACCACCCTGGCCGACGATGTCGGCCATTTCGACATCGTCAATCCGGCGTGGGACAACTGGCGCGAGCCCGCGGCCCGGGCGTACGCCGCGCTCGGCCGGCTCGACCGGGCGCTGGAGGTCGCCGACGGGCACGTTGCCCTGCTCCGGCGCTGGGGCGCGCCGTCCTGGCTCGGTGATGGACTGGTGCTGGCCGGTGAACTGCGGGGTCCGGACGGCCTGCCGCAACTGCGCGAGGCGCTGGAGATTCTCGAGACGACCGAATCCGTCCTCACGCTCGCCCGGGCCCGGCTCGCGCTGGGTCGCCGCCCCGAGGTGTCGGACGCCGAGGCCGTCCCGATGCTGCGGCAGGCGGCCGACACCGCCCGGGACTGTGGAGCGCAACCGGTGTACGAGCGGGCGGTCGCCGCCCTTGCCGATCGCGGTGAGTCGATCGTCAACGGGGAGCGGGCCCACCGGATGACCTCCCGGGAGCGTCAGGTCCTCGACCTGACCGCCGGCGGCCTGGACGTTCACCAGGTCGCCCAGCGACTGTTCCTCACCCCGGGGACCGTGCACGAGGCGTTGATCAGTGCCGCCGGGAAGACTCGGGAGCCCTCATGACGGACGGTCAAGCGATCGGTGCGGGAGCGCCGGACCGGACCGGATGGACCGGGTGCGCCGGCTTCAAGTCAGCCTCAAGCGTGCGCAGCCACTCTGGTCGTGACGTGTTGTTGAGAGTTCACTGAAAGGACCGTCGTGATCCCGCCGACCGCATCCACCCCCACGGCGAGTGCCGCGGGCCTCGCCGGTCTGCGCCGGCTGTGCGGCGGCGCGGTCTACCTGCCCGGTGACCCGCAGTACGACGACGCCCGCCGGCCGTGGAACACCCGCGCCGACGACCACCCCGCGGCGGTGGCCTACCCCGCCTTCCCGGACGAGGTCGCCGACCTGGTCCGGGCGGTCGCCGCGGCCGGGTTGCGGATCGCGCCGCAGGGCACCGGGCATGGGGCGCCACCGCTGTCCGGACAGCTCGGCGACGCCGTCCTGCTGCGCACCTCGGCGATGACCGAGGTGCAGGTGGACGCGGCGACGCGCACCGCGCGGGTCGGCGCCGGGGTGCTCTGGGGTGACGTCATCAGCCGGGCCGGGGCCGCCCGGCTGGCCAGCCGGCACATGTCGAGCCCGAGCGTCGGCGTCGTCGGCTCGTCCCTGGGCGGCGGCCTGAACTGGTACGGGCGGGCCCATGGGCTGCAGTGCAGCGCGGTCACCGCGGTCGAGGTGGTGCTCGCCGACGGCTCGTTCGTGCGGGCCACCGATGAGCAGAACAGCGACCTGCTGTGGGCGGCGCGCGGCGGGGGTGGTGGATTCGGCGTCGTCACCGCGATCGAATTCGACCTGATCCCCGTCGCGACGTCCTACGCGGGGATGTTCGTGTGGGACTGGCACCACGCGGACGAGGTCGGCAACGTCTGGGCGCGCTGGGCGCTCGACGCACCCGACGCGGTCACCAGCATCATGCGGCTGATCGAGGCGCCGGACCTGCCCTGGCTGCCCGATGCCGTGCGCGGGCGCAGCGTCGTGGCGATCGACGCGGCCGTGCTCGCCGACGTCCGGACAGCGACCGAGTTGCTGGCGCCGCTGCGCGCGCTGGGTCCCGACCTGGACACCTTCGAACTCCGGCCGGCGGCGTCCCTGGCCCGCCTCCACCTGGAGCCGGAGGAGCCGATGTCGGCGCATGCCGCCAGCACCCTGGTCGCCGAGTTGCCGACCGACGCGGTGCACGCACTGGTCGCCGCCGCGGGACCGGGGTCGGGCACCCGGTTGCTGTCCGTCGAGGCGCGACAACTCGGCGGCGCGATGGGCCGTCCGGCGCCGCGGGGTGGTGCGCTCGACCGGATCGACGGCGAATTCCTGGTGCTCACCCTCGGCACCGACGGCCGACCGGGCGGGTGGGCCGGTCAACGTGAGGACGCGGACCGGGTGCGCGAGGCGATCCAGCCATGGGGGAGCGGCTCGCTGTACCTGTCCATGCTCGACGATCGGGTCGATGAGCGGCGCGCCGTCCCCGGCGGCAGCTGGGAGCGGCTCGCCGCCATCCGCGCCGCCGCCGACCCGGACCGGCTGTTCGTGCTGCCGCACAGCGCCTCTCGCTGACCCGGCCCCCTCACCCGCTGACGCCGGACCGTCTGGCCCGGCCCGCCCGGCCCCGGTCCGGTTGGCCGCGCTGATCGAAGTCCCATGTCCGCTCCGGTTGTGTCGGGATTGCTGGGATTTTGATCAGCGCAGCGGCCCGGGGCGGGCGGACAGTCGGCGCGCCCGAAACTGTCGGCCTGCGTGCCGCAGCCGCAGCGGCGTCGCCCCGCAACGACGGCGGACGGCCGCAAGCGCGGCTCAAGGGGGCGACCGGTCCGCGGTCAGGCCGCGCCAAGGCCGATTCAAGGCCTCCGGGTGACGGTGGTGGCAGCAAGCAGAGCGCCCGACCACCGGAGGAACCACCGACATGACCGCCGCCGATACCTTTTTCACCGCCGATATCCCGGCCGCCCCGTACGACGAGCTCCGGGCCCGCACGGCCGGGACCGTCGCGGTGGCCGGCGAACCCGAGTACGAGGCTCTCGTCACGCCATGGAACCTGGCCATCGAGGTCCGGCCGGATGCCGTGGTCGCCGCGACGAGCGCGCAGGACGTCCTGGAGGCGGTTCGTTTTGCCCGCGCACACGGGCTGGAGGTCACTCCACAGGCCACCGGACACGGTGCCATCACCGCTTTCATCGGCGAGATCCTGGTCAACACCAAGGGTCTGGACGAATGTGTGGTGCACCCCGATGGCTGGGCCCGGGTCGGCGCCGGGGTCAAGTGGCTGCGGGTGGTGGAGGCGGCCGCGCCGTACGGGCTGGCGCCGCTGTCGGGATCCGTCACCGATGTGGGCATCGTCGGCTACATCACGGGCGGCGGCCTGGGCCCGATGGCCCGCACCTACGGACTGGCCAGTGACCGGGTCCGGGCGATCGAGGTCGTCACCGGGGACGGCGAGCTGCGCCGGGCCACGCCGACCGAGCACGCCGACCTGTTCTTCGCGCTGCGCGGTGGCAAGGGGGCGTTGGGCATCGTCACGGCCATCGAGTTCGACCTGGTCCGCCAGCCGCGGTTCTACGGAGGCTCGCTGTGGTTCGACGGCGAGCAGGCGCCCGCGGTCATCGCCGCCTGGCGAGAGTGGATCAAGGACCTGCCCGAGGCAGCGACCACCTCGTTCGGCCTGTTCAATCTTCCCGAGATGCCGGGTGTGCCGCCGATGCTGGCCGGACGTTTGACCCTGTCCGTCCGGTACCTGTGGACCGGTGACGCCGTGGACGGCGAGCGGCATTTCCGAACGATGCGCACCGCCGCCCCGGTCCTGCTCGACGACGTGGCCGAGAAGCCCTACACCGCAGTGGACTCCGTGCACACGGATCCGGTCGAGCCGTTGCCCGCGCACGAGTCGGCGATGGTGCTGCGCGACTTCCCGGCCGCGGCGGTCGACGAGCTCCTGCGGCTGGCCGGACCCGGGTCGGGGTCCCCGCAGGTGCTGGTCGAGGTGCGCCAGCTGGGCGGAGCGACCGCCCGCCCCGGCGAGCACGACAGTGCCTTCGCCGCCCGGGACGCCGCGTTCTCGCTGCTGGTGGTCAGCATCCCGATGATCCCCGGGGCGGTCGAGCACGGGCAGCGGATCGTGGACGCCATGCGGCCGTGGTTCGGCTCCCGGCGGTTGCCGAACTTCACCAGTGACGCGGCCCTGCTGCCGGCCGCCTACGACGAGTGGACGCGCGCGAAGCTGCGCCACACGATCCGTCGTTACGACCCGGACGGGGTGATCGCAATCGGCCACGCGTTCGCCTGATCGCCGGCTCCCGTCGGGCCCGCATCCGGTCGGGATGCGGGCCGGTCGGTCATCGTCGCCGGCGGCGCGGCCGGGCCTGGACGCCGGCTGCTCGGCTCCACTGCGGGGCCATCCCCGGCTCGGTGCGGCCGACCACAGCCCGAGCGGAACCGATGCGGCCACGGCGCCTTCCCGGTTCACCCGAGAGGAACGATTCCGGACGGGTCGGAAGCCAAGCGACCGGAATCGTTGGCACCATGGCCGGATGCAGAACGTCGATGCGACCGCCCACGAGGCTCGCGAGATCGATGAGGTGATGGCGCGGCTGCGGGAGAGGTTTCCGACCGTCGGCGCGGAGCGCATCCGCGGCGTGGTCGAGGAGGAGCACCGGGCGTTCGACGGCCGCCCGATCCGCGACTTCGTCCCCGTGTTCGTGGAGCGGGCCGCCATCGAACGGCTGCGCCGACCCGCCGCCTGATTCGCCCGCCTGGTCCCCTCACCGGACGCTCGCCGGGGAGCACCCGGTCGTCCGACGCCGCCCCCTGGTCCCTGTGGGAACGGTGCGGGTCAGGCGATGGCCAGGACCTCGTCGAGCCCATCGGCGAAGCAGTCCATCAGCACGGAGACGTCCTCGACGGCGTCGCCGTCGATGTTGAAGCCGATGCAGCAGGCGCCGGCGTGGGTGGTCATGGCGACCATGATCGCCACCCCGGGCAGCGGGCCGAACGCGAAGATCCGGTCGACCTGCGCGCCGGCCAGGAACGACCGGTAGGGCAGCCCGGGCACGTTCGACGCCGACATGTCCGCGGTGGCACCGAGCCGCCACGCGGCGGCGCCCACCCCGGACGGCAGCATGTTCACCCAGGGGGCGAGCAGCCCGAACGAGTCGAGTGCCGGTTCGGTGCGCAGGGTCAGGACGGTGCCCCGGATGACCGCGATGCGTTCCACCGGATCGCTGACGCCGATCGGGCCGGCCAGCAGCGCGCCGGCGAACTTGTTGCCGCCCATGGGATCGTCGCCGCGGCGCAGCGACACCGGCATCGCCATGGGCAGGGCATCGATCGGGCTGCCGTGCCGTTCGTGGTACCGGCGCAGGCCGCCGAGCAGGGCAGCGATGTAGGCGTCGTTGACCGAACCGCTGGCCGCCTTGGCCGCCGCCCGCAGCCGCTTGAATTCGCACTCCAGCACGCCGAACCGCCAGTTGCGGCCCTTGCGGCCCTTGAGCAGGGGGGACGCCGGAGCGGGCGGGGGCGGCATCATCCGGCGCAGCGACGCGGTGAACCGCACCGCGTCGTCGCCGGCCTGCAGCGGGTCGGACAGCACGGTGCCGCCGAACTTCACCGACCGCCACAGCATGTCGGGGGCCTGCCCGATCCGGGAGGCAAGCTGCCGGGACGCCAGCACGGCCGGGTTGATGCCCGCCGGCGACGCCCCGGCCCGCGAGGACGGCTTGTCCGGAGTGTGTTCGCGGGTGCGGCTCTGCACCAGCGACAGCAGCTGCACCCCGCCCAGGCCGTCGGTCACCGAGTGGTGCAGCTTGAGCAGGTACGCCGCCCGGCCGTCGGCCAGTCCCTCGACCAGCACGGCTTCCCACAGGGGGCGCTTGCGGTTCAGCGGTGCGAGCGCGAATCGTTCCGTGTACCCGAGCAGCGCCGGCATGTCACCGCCAGGTCGTTCCGCTGGATCCAATCGGGTGCGGCGGAGGTGGTTCTCCAGCGTGAACGACGAATCCTCGACCCACACCGGCGGTCCCACCGGCAGCACCGGCTCCTGCACCCGCTCCCGGGTGCGCCGGACCAGACCGATGGCCCACTCATGGGCGGCCCACAACCGGTCCCACTCGGGGGCGGTGTCCAGCAGCATCACCGCGGTGATCGTCGACGACAGCTCGGGGTGCCGCTCGGACCGCCACATCAGCGTCTCGAGCTCGCTCATCGAGCCGTCCAGGCCCCACTGACCGGCGGCCGTCCAGGCCTGCTGGTTCAGCTCGGCGGGGGTGGGCGCGGGGGGGTGCGAGCGAGGCGGTCCAGCTGTCGTCATGCGCTCTTCTCCGGCCAGTCGGCGAGGGTGGCGACGAACGTGTCGCGCACCTCCCGCACGTGATCGTTGATGGTCTCGGGCGTCCACCCGGACGTGGAAATCGGCTCGAGCACGGCGATCTGCAGCGTGCCCGGGTTCAACAGCTTGGAACTGCGCCACATCAGCTCGCCGGCGTTGCGGATCACGATGGGCACCATCGGCACGCCGGCCTGCATGGCCAGGTGGAATGCCCCCTTCTTGAACGGCAACACGTTCGGCGTCGGCGCCCGGGTGCCCTCCGGCATGATCACCACCGAGGTACCGGCCCGGACCCGCTCGGCCAGGGCGGCCAGATCGCGCTTGGCCGAGTCCGGGTGCGACCGGTCGATGTAGGCGGGGTCGACGAACAGCCCGGCGATCGCCATCCGCGGGTCGTACCGCGCCTCCTTCTTGGCCACCCCGGTGAAGTCCTTCCGCAGCAACGCGCCCATCAGCGGGGCGTCCAGCGAACTCTGGTGATTGGCGACGAAGACGGCCGGCCGGGCCGCCCACAGGTTGTGCTCGCCGACGATGTCGAGCTTGACCCCGGCGAGGGCCAGTGCGAGGTCACAGGCCAGCGGGATGCCGATGTTGCGGCCGGCGCGGGTGCTGCCGGACAGCAGGCCGGTTGCCGCACCCACCACCATCCCGACGTTGAAACCGCCCAGCGCGGCCGTGGTGCCGACCAGGGCACGCAGTCCCGCGGTGCGCGGTTCCTGCAGCGTCAGGATCGGCCAGCCGAAGGTCGTGGCGGCCACCACCAGGCCGGGGGACGGGTTCAGCGGCCGCGGATGGCCGACCGAGCTGAGGAAGGCGACGTCCTCGTCGCCGTTGCCGTAGGCGTAGCTGGCGGTCAGGTCAACGCCGTTGTCGCGGGCGAAGGCGCGGACGGCGGCCCCCTTCGGCTCACCCCAGAGCATGGGCCCGGCGAGCTCGCCGGTGATCACCCCGTCGACCACCTCGACCTCGGTGCACAGAATGTTGCTGATGCCGAGATCTCGGGCCAGCGGCTCGATCTGGAAGCGGGTGGCAGCGGACGCCATGGAGATCGTGTGCTTCATGCGTTGATGGGCGCGCACCAGGTCGCGGGCCTGGGGGCGGACCAGCGCCGCGATCTTCTGGGCGAACAGCCGTTCGCCGAGTTCCATGACGGTATCGGCCTCGCGGCCGGCCATGGCGGCCACGCCGTACCGGCCGATCGCCGTCGGGTCGCCCCCCAACTTCCCGTCGACCACCGAGAACAGGGACCGGGCGACGTCGCCCGGGGCGATGTCCCGGCTGCGGATGCTCTCGGTGAAGAACGTGTGGGCCGTGTACCCCTCGACCAGGGTGCCGTCGAGATCGAAGAATGCGCCGATGTGCGGCCCGCTCGGACCGGCCAGCACCGCCTTGATCTGCGCGTCCGCGGTCAACGCCGCAGGGGTGCCGGCTGTCATGGGGTGCCCTTCCTGGCGAGTTCGGCGATGGCATCGGCCCGTTCGACGTCGGCGGCGACCTCGGCGGCGAACTCCCGACGCGCCTGCGCCGCGGCGTTCGCGATCAGCAGGTGACGCTTTCCGGCCACCCGGAGCGCGGTGCGGAACAGTTCCAGCGACACCGATTCGGCGCTGGTGATCCGGTGCTGCAGCAGCCATTGCTGGCCCACCGCCAGGCATTCGGCGAGCAGTCGCGGCTCGTCGACCGGCTCCGGATCGCACGGCTCCGCGGCCAGCCGGTCGGCGACCACCAGGTAGGCGTCCAGGTAGGGCCGCAACACCAGGTGGGCGACGAGCAGGTCGGACTTCTCCAGCAGCGCGGCCGCGGTCTCCGGGTCGCACCGCCAGTCTTCGTCATGGACGCCGGCGCCGAGCAGGCGCAGCTCGGCCAACACCTCGGCGCCGTACTGCGTGCTGGACGGGAAGTAGAACTCGAACTTGAGCAGCGTCCGCAACCGGCCGGCCTCGGCGAAGACGTCGGTCTCCGCTGGCGCACCGGAACTGTCGGCCACGGCCCGCAGGGCGAGTTCGGTGATCGCGCGCTGGACCAGCGCGTGGATGATCGTGTTCCGGTAGAACGCGGCGACCAGGTGCCGGCCGGGGGCGATCTGCCAGACCGGTTCGGTGCCCTCGTCGAAGACCGCGACGAGGCCGGAGACCGCCATCTCGTCCAGCGTGCGGCGGATAGTCGCGCGGTCGGTCAGATTCAGCGCGCCGGCAACCGCCCAGCCCTGCCGGGTCAGGTAGCCGGCCAGCGGCCGGACCGTGGCCAGCAGCTCGTCCAGGGTCAACGACCGGTCGGCGCCGAGGAGGGCCAGGCTGACCACCGCCGTGGCGGTGACCGGGGTGGCGCGGTTGATCCGGTGCGACACGTCCAGCGCGATCCGCTCCACCTCGTGCTCACCGGTGGCCGGGTCGGCCCGGAGTTCGGCCAGCCGCTGCGACAGTGGGATCGGCTCGCCGAAATCGAGGTACGCGCGCCCCAGCCGTTGGCCCTGCTGCCGGGCCAGGTGCACCAGCCAGCGCAGGTCCTCCGGTCGCTTGCCGGCGCCCCGCGCCTCCCCGGTCATCAACTGCACCTCGTGCAGCTGGTCGTAGACGATGGACACCCCGACGAGCTGGATATCGGTGGCGATCGGGCCTTCGTCGGTGCGGGCGGCCTCGTCCAGTCCGTCGACGAGGTACCGCAGGATGCCGAACGTCGGCGGCCGGAGCTTGCCGGTGCGGGTGCGGCCGCCTTCGATCGACCAGGCCAGGTTGCCCCGGCTGCGGACCAGCTCGGCGATGTAGGACCGCAGGGCCAGCCGGTAGACCGGAAGCTCCCGGATGTTGCGGCGGATGAAGATGACACCGGAGCGGCTCGCCCACTGCCCGAACGGGAACAGGTTCAGATTCGACCCGCCGAGCGTGTAGACCGGGGTGAGCCGCTTGGCCGCGATGACCTCGGGGACGGCGAACCCGTCCAGGTAGGAGCGGTGCGAGAAGGCGAACGCCAGCGACGAGCGGCGGTCCAGTTCACGCAGCCGCTGGACCTGGTCGTCGTCGACGTACAAGTCGTAGGCCCGCAGGAACCACCGGCCGAACGCGCGCCAGGCGTCGGTCGCCCGCGGGTCGTGGGTGGCCGCCATCTCCCGCAGGTAGCCGACCGCCTCGTCCCGCACGTCGGACGGTCGCCGGTCCAGTTGCCCGGCCAGATTGTCCAGCCGCTCGGCGAACCAGGGCGCCCGTAGCAACTCGTTCAACTCGGGGCTGTGGATCGGGCCGAGCGAGTCCTTCGCGTGCCGTAACGCCTGCCAGGGCTTCATCGCACCCAACTCGTCACCAGACCCATCTTTGTCGATTGCTCGATCATCACACTTGGTCAGGGTTGGTGCCGATGTCCGATCGGGGTGAATCACGCCGATCCCACTCGCCGAGTGTGCAGAATCGGCCCCTTCGGCGCGGTTGTGCGGACCCTTCCTGCACACTCGCCGGCCATGTTCGGCCGGACGTCGCCGGGTGGTTGCTCCCCGGACACCCCGCGCTGCCCGGTCCTTCGCACCGCGGTGATGCGGTGGGCCCCATGCTCATGAAGGAGGCGGGAACGTTCGACGACCCGATCGTCGTCCGGCGCACGTCCGACCAGGACCGGCTGACGGCCGGATCGTGGCGCAAGCGGGTCCGGCTGCTGGTCGACGGGCTGGTCGATCGGGTGCACCGGGAGGATCCGACGGCCTACGCCGTCCTCACCCTGCCCAGCGGTGAGCGGATGTACCTGGCCAGCCATGGGATGGCCCGGCCCGCCTGTCCGAAGGGCCACGACGGCTTCTTTGCCACCCGGATCCGGCCGTTCCACGGGCCCGCCGCGATCCCGGGTCGGGCTCGAGCGATCTCCGTCCCCTGCTGTTGGACGTGTACGTCGATCCGGCGGCCCGACGATTCCGGCGGTACCGACTGGACCTGCGCAGCGGTGAGACGGCGATCGACTGACGCGCCCGCCGCGGCGCTGCCGGCGGCTGATCGGCGCCGGCCGCCGTCAGCCGGCGATGCGGTCCAGCGCGGCCGACGAGTGGGGCGCGAGTTCGATGTCGGAATGCGCGCGTTCCTCGACGTAGGCCAACTTGCCGTCGGGCGTGATCCCGATCAGCCGGGTTGCTCCGACGACGGGCGGCGCGGTCGGGGTGCGCAACGCCGCATCGGTGGACAGGGCCCAGGCGGCCGCCGAGCGGGCCCGGCCGTAGAACAGCTCGATCCGCCCCTCGGCGTGGGCGACCATCAGCTCGATCGACCCGTCCGGCTGCGGCCGGAAGAAGCCCAGCTCCCGGCTGCCCAGCCCGCGCACGGACCCGTCGGGGTCGAGGAGCCAGCTGACCGATTCGTAGCGCAGGAACGGCCGCCCGTCGTGGGAGATGACGACCTGCTGGCCGAACTGCGGATCGTTCTCGCCCGGCTCGTTGCCGAACCGGCCCACCCCCCGCCAGACGCCGAGCAGCGGGAGCAGCGGCTGGCAGTCGGGGTGCAGACCGGGCCGGGCGCGCACGTTGGCGGTGTCCGCGGGAATGGGCAGCGGCGGCACATCGGCGATGTCCAGCGCGCGGGTGGCCTCGGCCCGGATCTCGGCGGCGACGATGGCCGCGTCCCCGCTGCCGGGGATCGGGGTCGCCGGCGAGTGTCCCGGCGGCGGGACGATGTCCGGTGCGCGCACATACTCACCCGCGGTTCGCTCGGCTCCGACCAGGCCGGCGATCTCCTCGGCGGTGGGGCCCTGATGGGAATGCGGCACCCGCGGGTCCGGTCCGCTCGGGTCGGGTGCCGGGCCGTCCGGACCGGTCACCTGTCCTCTTGGAGCAACCGGTAGACCACGTAGAACGCGAACCACGTGATCAGCAGGGCCACCGCGATGAGCAGTCCGGTGAAGAAGATTTCCACCCGGGCAGCCTAACCCGAGCCGGCCGTCGGGTTCCCCCGTCGCGAACGACGTCACACCCGACGACGCCATCCGGCCGCCGGGTGACCCGCCCGACGGAACGGCGAAGGCGGGGCCGGCCGCAGCCGAACCCCGCCTCCGGGCAGCACGAACCTCAGGCGACGACGATGTCCAGCTGGTTGATGCCCAGGCTCACCACACCGTCGGCCTGACCATTGCCGGCGCGGGACAGCGCGCGGACCGTCCACGAGCCGGGGGCGGCGAAGAAGCGGAAGTCGCCACCCGGGGAGGTGACGACCTCGGCGGTGAACTCACCGGTGGAGTCCAGCAGCCGGACGAAGGCACCGGCCACCGGCTGGTTGTCCTTGCAGACCTTGCCCTGCACGACGGCCTGGCCGGAGACATCGACGCCCACCGGAATGCCGGCGGTCTGATCGGGGGCAGCACACGACATGACTGTTGTCCTTTCCTAGGTCTGGCGGGTCAGGCGCCGAGCTCGACCGGCACGCCGACCAGCGAGCCGTACTCGGTCCAGGAGCCGTCGTAGTTCTTGACGTTGCGCTTGCCGAGGATCTCGGTCAGCACGAACCAGGTGTGGCTGGAACGCTCACCGATCCGGCAGTAGGCGATGGTGTCCTTCTCGTCGTCCAGGTTGCCGTACAGCTCGGTCAGCTCGGCGTCGGAGCGGAAGGTGCCGTCCTCGTTCGCGGCCTTGGACCACGGCACGTTCAGTGCGGTCGGGATGTGACCGGCCCGCTGCGCGGCCTCCTGCGGAAGGTGCGCCGGGGCGAACAGCTTGCCGGAGAACTCGTCGGGGGAGCGGACATCGACCAGGTTCTGCACCCCGATGGCCGCGACGACCTCGTCCCGCAGGGCGCGGATCGAGGAGTCCTGCTCCTGGGCGGTGTAGGTGGTCTCGACCCGGTCGGTCACGTCCCTGGTCAGGGTGCGGCCGTCCAGCTCCCACTTCTTGCGGCCGCCGTCGACCAGCTTGACGTTCTGGTGCCCGTAGAGCTTGAAGTACCAGTACGCGTAGGCGGCGAACCAGTTGTTGTTGCCGCCGTAGAGCACGACGGTGTCGTCGTTGGAGATGCCCTTGGCCGACAGCAGCTTCTCGAAGCCGACCCGGTCGACGAAATCGCGGCGAACCGGGTCCTGCAGCTCGGTCTTCCAGTTGATCCGGACCGCGCCGGGGATGTGGCCGGCGTCGTAGGCCGACGTGTCCTCGTCGACCTCGACGAGAACGATGCCGGGGGTGGACAGGTTCTGCTCTGCCCATTCGGTGGTGACGAGGGAGTCCTCGCGGCTCATGCGGCTGCTCCTTGCAGGGTGGTGCGATCGGGTGGTGCTGGCGGGTCGGGAGACTTCCGGGGAAATCAGGGTCGGGCGATCACCTGGGACGATCCACGCCCCGTCGGCAGCACCGAGCGGGCGGATCGAGGAATAGGGTGTGCGGCTGCCAGTAAAAGACCGGAACGGTCAGCGGCAGGTAGTCGGGCACCCGGCTGCGCTGCAACAGAGAGCACTGCCGACGCGCACGAGGTCGACGGCGCGCCGGCTGGTCAGCAACGGGCCCATGGATTCAACGGTAGCAGCCCGCGGCGTCCCGCTTTGACCGGATCCCGCGTCCCGCGGTGCTCCCGCGGTCGCCGATCCGGGCCCGCCGCATCGTCAACTCGGCCGAGCTTGCGAGGCCGCCATGGAGAGGTCCGGGCCCAGACAATCTGGCGACGCGGGAGCCTGATTGTTGCGCGGTCTCAGCGCCGCAGCTCTTGAAAGGTGACCGGGCCGGTGTTGACCGTGATCACCACGTCACTCCCGGACGCCTGGACGTCGCCCTCGGTGACCGTGAACGGGAGCCCCGCCAACGGAATGGTCGTGGTCAGCCCCGAGGCCAGCGCGGATGCGGCCTGCTGCGCGGTCTGGGTCAGGTCGATCCCCGCGGCGGACAGGTTGTCGACCGTGAGCGTCAGCGCGTCGTTGGCGACCGAGAGCTTGGCCGAGCCGGTCAGCGGGACGGCAACGCCCAGCACGGTGATCGTGCTGCTGGCCTGCAGGGTGCCGTTCGGTCCGGCCGACAGGGTGACGTCCGGACGGGGGAGGGCCGCCTGGAGGGACGAGATCGGGATAACGACCTGCAGGTTCGTTGCCTGGGCGGTCAGGTGCGAGGTGTCGCCGGCCACCGCGTCGCGGAGCGGCATGGCCACCGTGGTCAGGGTGACCCGGGCCTGGGTGCCCGGCAGCAGTCCGGCGTCGACATTGCCGGCGCTGACGATCACCTGCGGGTAGGAGCCCTGCACCGCGTGCCATAGGAAGGGGAATCCCTCGATGGACACGTCGGGGGATTGGGTCAGTCCCAGTTCCGTCTGGATGGCCGACGCGGCCCGGTACTCGGCGTAGGCGCGGCCGCCGAAGTCCGCCGCGACCAGCAGCACGGCCAGCACGACCAGCGTGATCAGGAGCTTGCGCACGGATCGAGTGTGTCAGGTGGCCGCCCGGGTCAGGCCGGAACCTCGGCGGGGGTCGGGGTGGCGGACCAGTCGGCTATCCGGGCCGCCAGCTCCGGCGTCAGGGCAGTTTCCCCGTGCCCCATGCCCGGCTCGATCCACAGGTCGCCGGACCGCGAAGCGTCCTGCAGGGCGATCGCATGGGGCGGGCCGAAGTAGTCGTCCTCGGTGCCGTGCACCAGAAGCAGGGGTACGGTGATCCGCTCGGCCGCCTCGATCGGACTGGGCGGCAGGTCCGGCCACGGCTCGCCGAGCCGAACCCCGAGGGCGACGCCCATCTGCACGGCGAGCGGATGCTCCAGCAGCCAGTGCAGGCGGCGCATCGGCACGCTCTCCCGCACATACCAGCGGGACGGCGCGGACACGGCGACCACGGCATCCGGCGGATCAACGCCCAACGCGGCCTGCCGGACGGCGACCGCCGCCCCCATGGAGAACCCGACGACGGTGACCGTCGGGTAGCCCGCCGCCCGGGTCCAGCGGACCACGGCATCCAGGTCCAGGACCTCGTCCCGGCCGACCGACGAGCGGCCGCCGGACCGACCGTGGCCGCGGAAATCGGCCGCGACGACCGCGCCGTGCTGCGCGAAGGCGGTGATCGCGGCCCGGGTCGCCGGCTTGGCGATGCCGTGGGTGAAGCCGTGGGCCAGGACGAACGCGCCCGCGTCGGCAGGGCCCGACACGTGCACGCCGGTCAACGACACGTCGTCATCGGTCGTGCAATGGAACCCGACCCCCGCCTCAGGCGTCCTCGCGACGGTGAACGATCGCATCAGCGATCACTCCCGCGCAGTGATGGGCGGGCGGTGTCCCCGTCGTTGCCGAGGGGTCGACGGGTCACCGGCCGTGCCGGCCGGTCGGATCGTTCGCCTCCGAGGGTCCGTGACCCTGCGCCAACGTTGTCGGGCATTCTGCGGATCATGTCACATGGGCCCGCTCCGACCTGCAGGAACGTGACCGGCGTTACCTGCGTGTCATACGGGCCTGGTATTTCCGTAACTGAAACCTCACAGTCGCCGTCCAGGACTGTGAGGTACGGCGCGCCCGATCGACCACGATGTTGCAACCTTGCAAAAGTTAGACTCGAAGCCCGGTGAACCGCAGGTAAGGAGAAGACGAATGGAGCTCCTGCTGCTCACCACCGACCCCAGTCCGGCGTCGGTGTTGCCCGCGGTCGACCTGCTTCCCGTTCGTGTCCGGTCCGCCGCACCGGAGGCCGCGTCCCTGGTCACCTCGGGACCGTACGATCTGCTGCTGCTCGACGCCCGGCACGACCTGGCCGCCGCGCGGACGCTGTGCCGGCTGCTCGGGTCCGACGGACTGGCGGTGTCCATCCTGGCCATCGTCACCGAGGGTGGCATGGTCGCGATCGGCCCGGAATGGGGCGTCTCCGACGTCGTGCTGGCCTCGGCCGGGCCGGCCGAGGTGCATGCCCGGCTCCGCCTGCTGGCGGCCCGCACCAGCAACGCCGCCAACTCCGGGATGATCAGCCTCGGTGATCTGACCATCGAGGAGGACACCTACACCGCCCGGCTGCGCGGCCGGCCCCTCGAGCTCACGTACAAGGAGTTCGAGCTGCTCAAGTTCCTGGCCCAGCACCCGGGCCGGGTGTTCACCCGCGAGCAGTTGGTGACCGAGGTCTGGGGCTACGACTTCTTCGGCGGCACGCGCACCGTTGACGTGCACGTCCGCCGGCTGCGGGCCAAGCTCGGCTCCGAGCACGAGGCGCTGATCGGCACCGTCCGCAACGTCGGCTACAAGATGGTGCCGCCGGCCCGATCCGCACTGCGGGACGAATCGGCCGGCACGCCCGCGTGAGCAGCGTGGACGGACGGACTCGCCGCGCAGGTCAGGGGCGCCGACCGCCCCGCATACGCATCGAGCGCGCACGCCGCCCCGGCACGGGGCCGGCATGAGTGACGCCGTCGGGTGGATTCGCGGCACCGATGCGGCCGGTCCCGTCCTCACACTGGCCGACCGGGTCGCCGCCGCCGACGGGGTGGCCGCGATCTCCGGTCACGTCCTCGCGGCCGTCCGCGCCGGCACTGCCGACGTCCTGCGGGCCGATGTCCCCGATGGCGCGGCCGCCGGCTACGCGGTGGCGATCGCCGGTGACCCGGCGGAGGTGGCGGTGGATCCGGACGCCCGCGGGCAGGGCGCCGGTCGCGCCCTGGTGCAGGCCGCCATCGAACGTCAGGGGGCGGTCTGGGCCTACGGCGACCTGCCGGCCGCCCGCGCCATCGCCGACCGGCTGCACCTGGAGCGCACCCGGGTGCTGCTGCAGATGCGCCGCCCACTGCCGGCCGAACCCGCCGGGGGGCCGCCTCCGCCCGGCGTCCGGATCCGCGCCTTCGAACCGGGTCGGGACGACGAGGCCTTCCTCCGGGTGAACGCCCGCGCCTTCGCCACCCACCCCGAGCAGGGCCGGCTGGATCTGGCCGGCCTGCGCGACGAGATGAGCCAGGACTGGTTCGACCCGGCCGGCTTCTTCCTGGCCGTCACCGATCCGGGGGACCGGATGCTGGGTTTCCATTGGACCAAGGTCCATCCGCGCGCCGCCGGCGCGACCGGGACGACGGCACCGATCGGCGAGATCTACGTCCTGGGCGTCGACCCCGATGCCGGGGTGCGCGGCCTGGGCTCCGTGCTCACCGATGTGGGGCTGCGGCACCTCGCCGATCGGGGGCTGCCCACCGTGATGCTCTACGTCGAGGCCGATAACGAGCGGGCCCTGCGGCTCTACCAGCGGGCGGGCTTCACGGTGCATCTGACCAACGTGGTGTATCGCCGGTCGTCCGCCACCGTCTGAGACCGACCGGTGACGCACCGGTGTCATTGATGCGTGCGCATGGGTCGGGGTGCCTCCCGTCACAATCCCCGACCTCGTGATTCACCTCCCGTTCACCGTGGGGGCGGATTGCGTTCCGTCCCGCGCCCTACCGTCCGGAACGTCGGGCCTGCGCCGCCGTGCGCACCGGACCGGCCCGAGACGAACGAAGACGTGATGGAGGAAATGGCGTGAAGATCGCGCGACGGACAGGCCTGGTGGCGCTGCTGGCTGCCGGTGCCCTGGTGCTGGCCGCCTGCGGCAGCGACAACAACTCGACCACGACGACCTCGGCCGCGGCCGGCGGTTCCGCGGCCGCGAGTGGGTCCGCTGCGGCCGGTGGCTCGGCGGCGGCCGGGAGCGGGACGAGCTTCGAGGGCGCCGGCTTCACCTGCGCCACCGGTTCCCTGCGCTCGTCCGGCTCCACCGCCCAGGGCAAGGTCATGGAGCAGTGGATCGCCGACTACAACGCCACGTGCGGGGCGAACATCAACGCCTACGGCGGCGGCGGCTCCGGCAAGGGCATCTCGGACTTCATCGCCAACCAGGTCGACTTCGCTGGCTCCGACTCGGCGCTCAAGCAGGACCAGGCCGCCCAGGCCCAGGCCCAGCGCTGCGCGGGCAACCCGGCGCTGAACCTGCCCATGGTGACCGGGCCGATCGCGCTGGCCTACAACGTCTCCGGGGTGGACTCGCTGACCCTGACCCCCGAGGTGATCGCGGGCATCTTCGCCGGCACCATCACCACCTGGAACGACCCGGCGATCGCGGCCGTCAACCCGGGCGTGACCCTGCCGGCCACCGGCATCCAGGCCGTGCACCGGGCGGAGGACTCCGGTACCACCGAAAACTTCACCAAGTACCTCAAGGCCGCTGCCCCCAGCGTCTGGACCTTCGACCCGGCCAAGGCCTGGGCCGCCCCCGGCGGTGTCGCCGCCCAGGGCAGCGACGGGGTGTCCAAGCAGGTCAAGAGCACCGACGGGTCGATCGGCTACGTCGAGTGGGGCTTCGCCCTGGACGACGGGCTCGACGTCGCCAAGGTCGACAACGGCGGCGGCGCGGTCGAACTGAGCGCCGCGTCCGCGGGCAAGGCCGTCGAGGCCGCGACCGTCGTCGGCACCGGCCAGGACCTGGCCCTGAAGCTGGACTACGCGACCAAGGAGCCGGGCGCCTACCCGCTGATCCTGGTGACCTACGAGATCACCTGCTCGGCCGGCAACGCCGCCGAGGTCGCCCCGCTGGTGAAGTCCTTCCTGGGCTACACCGCCACCGACGGTCAGGCCTCGCTGGATGAGCTGGGCGCGGCCCCGTTGCCTGCATCGATCCAGCAGAAGGTCATCGCCTCGGTCTCGTCCATCAGCTGAAATCCGCCCAGCGGGTCCGGGCCGGCTTCGGTCGACCGGACCCGCGACAACGTGACCCGGTCAGCGTCATCATCGTGATGTGCGGCTGACTCCACGCACAAGAAGCCAAGCCGAGGAGCGATGGTTCAGACGGCCGGAGACGACTCGCGAACGGACGATCCGTTCGAGATTGCCGCCCAGGGCGTGCCCGGGGCGAACCCGCTGATCGGTGGCCCGCAGCCGGACAGCGCGGACAAGGTCGACGCGCCCGGCACGATCCTGCCCGACGGGCGCCCCGAGGCGGGCATCTCGGGCCGGTCCGTGCGCACGGGCGACCGGGTGTTCAAGGGTCTGGCCGCCGGTTCCGGCGCGATCCTGCTGATCGTGATGGCGGCGATCGCCATCTTCCTGGTCTGGAAGGCGATCCCGGCGTTCACCCAGAACACCGGCAACCTGTTCACCACCCAGACCTGGAACCCGCAGGGCAGCCCGCCGATCTTCGGCATGGCCGCGGTGTTCTTCGGCACGGTGATGTCGGCGTTCATCGCGATGATCATCGGCGTGCCGATCGCCATCGGCATCGCGCTGTTCATCTCGCACTACGCCTCGCGCCGGGCGGCCACCGCCCTGGGCGCGACCGTCGACCTGCTGGCCGCGGTGCCGTCGCTGGTGTTCGGCATGTGGGGGCTGTACTTCCTCATCCCGGAGACCAAGGGCTTCCAGGCCTGGATGAGTGAGTACTTCGGCTGGATTCCGCTGTTCGACAACACCACGGCGACCACCGTCGACCAGTTCGGCAAGTCGTTGTTGATCGCCGGCGTCGTCCTGGCGATCATGATCATCCCGATCGTCTCGGCGGTCTGCCGCGAGGTCTTCCTGCAGGTGCCGAGGGAGACCGTGGACGCGTCGTGGGCGCTGGGCGCGACCAAGTGGGAGATGATCCGCACCGCGGTCCTGCCCTTCGGCCGCGCCGGCATCATCTCGGCGGCCATGCTGGGCCTGGGCCGGGCGCTGGGCGAGACGATCGCGGTCGCGCTGGTGCTCAACTCCGGGTTCCGCATCAACTGGCACATCACCGAGCCGGGCGGCGACACCTTCGCCTCGACCATCGCGCTCAAGTTCGGTGAGGCCGGCGGCTCGCCGGTAGCCATTGCGGCCCTCATCGCGGCCGGCCTGTTCCTGTTCGTGATCACCCTGGTCGTCAACACCGCGGCCCGGATCGTCATCGCGCGGAAGAAGGACTTCACATGAGTGTGGCGACCGCCCCGGCGTCCTCGGGGTCCATCCGGTCCGAGCTGATCGGGGCCCGGCTGCCGTCCTGGGCGCCCTACGGCAGCGCGGTGGCCGCCGTCGGCCTGGCCGTCCTGCTCCGCTGGTTGCTGGAATGGACCGGCTGGTCCACCACGTTCTTCGCCGCCGCGGCGCTGTTCGTCCTGGTCCTCACCACCTGGTCGTTCGCCGTCGAGGGGCGCCGGCAAGCCAAGAACCGGTTCGCCTCCACCCTGATCTACGCCTCGTTCCTGGCGGCGATCGTGCCGCTGGTGCTCATCCTGACCTACATCGGGATCAAGGGATTCAGCGTGTTCTCGGCCGACTTCTTCCTGCGGTCGATGAACGGGGTGACCAGCCGGATGGCCGGCGGCGGGCTCTACCACGCGTTGATCGGCACGCTGATCACGGTGGCGATCGCCGCAATCATCGCCCTGCCCATCGGCATCTTCACCGCGATCTACCTGGTCGAGTACGGCCGGGGAAAGTTCGCCAAGACCGTGACGTTCTTCGTCGACGTCATGACGGGCGTGCCGTCGATCGTCGCCGGCCTGTTCGTCTACACCTTCCTGCTGTTGGGCTTCGGGATGCGGCCGTTCGGTGCCGCCGGTGCGCTTGCGCTGGCCATCTTGATGGTTCCGGTCTCCGTCCGGGCATCGGAAGAGATGCTCAAACTGGTGCCGCGCGACCTGCGGGACGCCTCGTACGCACTTGGCGTGCCCAAGTGGCGGACCATCGTCAGGGTGGTGCTGCCCACCGCGATGTCCGGCCTGATCACCTCGTCGCTGCTGGCCGTCGCCCGGGTCGCCGGCGAGACCGCTCCGCTGATCCTGCTCACCGGTTACACCGCGTCGATCAACTTCAACCCGTTCTCCGGGGACCAGGCCACCCTGCCGATGATGATCTGGGACCAGCTGGGCAAGCGGTCCGGCACCACCTCCAACGATCTGACCGAGGCCCGGGCCTGGGGCGCGGCGTTGACCCTGGTGCTGTTGGTGCTGATCCTCAACATCGGCGCCCGCCTGCTCGCCCGTCTCGCCAAGCCCAAGACCAGCTAGTTCCGGGAGTACATCGATATGGCCAAGCGCATCGACGTCGAGGACGTCAACGTGTTCTACGGTGACTTCCTCGCCGTCGAGGACGCCTCCATCAACATCGCCCCGCTGTCGGTCACGGCCTTCATCGGCCCGTCCGGCTGCGGCAAGTCCACCTTCCTGCGGGTCCTCAACCGGATGCACGAGGTGATCCCGGGCGGTCGCGTCTCGGGCAAGGTGCTGCTGGACGGCGAGGACCTGTACGGGCCGGGCGTCGACCCGGTCAACGTGCGCCGCACCGTCGGCATGGTGTTCCAGAAGCCGAACCCGTTCCCGACGATGTCGATCTACGACAACGTGATCGCCGGGTACAAGATCGCCGGCACCAAGAAGAACAAGAGCACGATGGACGACATCGTGGAGCGCTCGCTCAAGGGCGCCAATCTCTGGGAAGAGGTCAAACAGCGTCTCAACCGGCCCGGCGCGGGCCTGTCGGGCGGTCAGCAGCAGCGGCTGTGCATCGCCCGGGCCATCGCGATCGAGCCATCGGTCCTGCTGATGGACGAACCCTGCTCCGCGCTCGACCCGATCTCCACCCTGGCCATCGAGGATCTGATCACCGAGCTCAAGCAGAGCTACACGATCGTGATCGTCACGCACAACATGCAGCAGGCGGCCCGGGTCTCGGACCGGACCGCTTTCTTCAATCTCGCCGGGGTCGGGCAGCCCGGTCGGCTGATCGAGTACGACGACACCGCCAAGATCTTCTCCAACCCCACCGAGAAGGCGACCGAGGACTACATCTCCGGCCGCTTCGGTTGAGCCCCGGACCGGCCCGGGCGGCGGTTCCGACCCGCCGCCCGGGAACGATGAACGCCCCCTCCCGACCGGGAGGGGGCGCTCGTCGTGACGGGGTCCGTGGTGCTGCCCGTGCCCCCGTGCCCGCGCGGATCAACAAGCCCGGCGCGGCTGAACCAGCCGACTTCCGTCCCACCGGTCACTTTCGGTGCACTTTCAGCCGCGCAGCATCGGTGTGGACAGCCGCGCGGATGAAGTCGTCGACTCGTGCCTCACCCGTCACATACGGGGTGAGTTGATCCGCGCCGACGTACATGATCCGCGCGGGAAGGCGGGGCGCGGTGACCATGCGGGCGCGCCGGACAGCGCGCGGCGACAAACGCGGCGCGCGGGGGCCCGCGCAAGGGCAGGGGGTCAGTCGCGGGCGGCGAAGGCCGGCGTCGTGTCGCCGCCGACGTTCTCGCCGGTCACCAGGTACACGGTCCGGCGGGCGATGGACACCGCGTGGTCGGCGAACCGCTCGTAGAAGCGGGCGAGCAGGGAGATGTCCACCGCCGGCGCCACCCCGTGCCGCCAGGTGGGGGCGAGCAGGTAGTTGTACAGGTCGCGCTGCAGGTCGTCCATGAGATCGTCCTCGACCTCGAGCTGGCGGGCCAACTCGACGTCCCGGGTGCGGAGTACCACCCCGGCCTGGTCGGCCAGATGCACGCCCACCCGGCCCATCCGCTCGACGATCGGCCGGACGTCCGCCGGGATGACGTGCGCGGGATGCCGTCGGCGAGCGGCCTTCGCCACGTGGATCGCCAGGGCACCCATCCGCTGCAGATCGGCGACGATCCACAACGCGGACACCACGATGCGCAGATCCCGTGCAACGGGAGCCTCCAGGGCCAGTAGCTCGACCGCGACCTTCTCGGCGTTGGCGCGCATGTCGTCGAGTTGGACGTCGGAGGCGATCACCTGTTCGGCCAGCGCCAGGTCCGCATCGAGCAGGGCCTGGGTGGCATCGCGCAGCGCGTCACTGGCGACCTGGCACATCGAAGAACCGTGTTCGCCCAGCTCCGCGAGCCGCAGATGGTATCCCTCACGCATGATGACAGCGTAAGTCCATCGCCCACACGCCAAGAACGAGCCCGGTGAACTGGGGATGAACGCCAGGCGAGAAGAACCCCGCGACCGGACATCGCGGCCGATCGCGCCCGACCCGCGGGACGCACGCGGTCAGGCGCAGAGCTCCGCGCCGGCGTTGATCGACGTGAGTGCGCTGGTGTCGACCAGCGATCCGCTGTCCTGGGTGGATGTGACGGCCGGCGTGGCCGTGCCCATGGTGGCCGTGGCGTTGCTGCCGGACCGCACCGCGTCGACCGAGCCCTCGAAGTCCTTGCCGAGCAGCAGTCGAACGGATCGGCCGAGGCCGTTCACCGGCACCACGGTGGCGCCGGGAACCGCGGCCGCCACGGTCAGGGCGGCGTTCAGATTCGTCGGGTCGTATTCGACGGTGACGTCCGCCTGCATCTGATCCGGCCGGGCCTGCAGGTCCTCGTCGGAGATCTCGAAGCCGATGTTGTTCAGCTCGTCCATCGCCTGCGTGGCCACCCCGCTGCGCCCGCTCACGTTGACCACGGTCACCTGAACGGTGCTCGGGTCGACGGTCTTGCCGGTGGCCAGGCCGACCCCCGCCTCGCCGGACGGGGTCGGCAGGTCCGGGGTCGGGGACGGGCTCGCCGGACCCTCCTCACCGGGCAGCGGCCGGTCGTTGAGCAGCGCGTCGAACACGGCGCTCGCGGCCGGCTCCGCCGGGTCGAGCGCCTCCGGGTTGTCCACGCTGGGGACGGTGGGCAGCGTGTAGAACGTGACCTTGCTCGGGTCCAGGTTGCCCATCGATTGGGCCAGTGCCACCAGATCGTCGATCGTGACGTTGTCGGTGTAGGTGTTTTGCACGAAGGCCTGGAGGAACCCGTCGAGTTTGCCCGGGTTGAGCAGCGTGCCAGCACTGGTCACCTGCTGCAGGATCGCGGACAGGACGATCTGCTGGCGACGGATCCGGGCCAGATCGGAGTCGGTGTCACCTTCCACCTTGCGCGCGCGTACCAGGCTCAGCGCCGTGTCCCCATGGATTGTCTGCACGCCACCGTTGGGAATGACCGTGCCCAGTTCCCCGTCGATGACCGGCCGGCAGACATTGACGGTGATGCCGCCCAGCGCATCCACCATGTTCTGGAAGCCGGCGAAGTCGATGCCGATGACCCGGTCGATCTTCAGCCCGGTCAGGTCCTGGACCGCTCGCACGGTGCATTGCGGCCCGCCGACCGAGTAGGCCGAGTTGATGTGCCACTTCTCGCCGTTGCTGATCGGCTGGGTCTGGTCGGACAGCTGCCCGGTGGCACCGTCCCAGACCTTGCAGGTCGGGGCGTCGATCATGGTGTCGCGGGGGATGGACAGCACCGTGACATGCCGGTCGCTGCTGATGTGCGCGATCATCAGCGTGTCCGAGTTGGCCACCCCGTCATTGGTGCTGTCGTCGGTTCCGCCGGCGGCCGCATTGGCCGCCCCGGCCCGGGTGTCGGAGCCGAGCAACAGGATGTTCTCCGGGGTGAACGAGCCCGGCGCGGTGGGCGCGGCGGTCGGCGTGGAGAGGTTGGTGTCGTCGGTGACGATGGCCTGCACGCTGCGGGACAGGATGCCCGAGTCGGCCCGGGACTTGATCGTCCATTCCAGGCCGGTCGCCACCAGCACCAGCACGGCCAGCAGAGCGACCGACACCCGACCGGCGTTGCGCCAGACGTGGTGGTTCGACGGCCGGCGAGCGCCCGATTCGATCGATCCGGCGGCGGGGTCCGGCGGCATGGCGTCGCTGCTGGCGGGCCCGTCCGCAGAGCCTGCGCCCACGCGACCTCCTTGTGCCTCACGCCGGTGATTGCGGCGTTTCGTAACCGGTGTTCGACGATTGTCCATGGTACGGACGGTCGCCACCATTCCAACGGAATGTGTCGTTCGGCGTGACCCTCCCACCGCATTCACACGAATGCAGGCAGCAGCGTCGGCAAATATCGCCGCTTTACCCTGAATGACGCAGCCGAATGCTGCTGGTTCAATTCACGCAGAAGGGTGTGAGGAACGCCTCAGGACCGGCACCGGCGTCGCGCACGATCAGTCGCAGCGTGGTCAGGTCGGTGCCGATGAGCCGATCGCCGGAGAAGATCCGGATCAGTGTCGGCAGCCCGTAGACGGTGGCCCTGGGGTCCGGTGCCATGCTCACCGCCGAGTCGGCTGCGGCGCTCGCGACCGGCGGTCCCGCCAGTTCCCGGAGACCCTGCACGACCGGTGCCAGCCGGACCGTCGTCGTCGCGGTCGGGCAGCGTTGCGCCTCGTCGCGGCGGGCCGGGTCGACGTGGGCGAACAGCTGAGCCTGCTGATCGGCGACGGGGCCGCCGGCGGTGGCGTTGACCGCATCGATGGTGGCCCGGATCGCGTCGACGTCCGCCGGTGGCGCCGGCGCACCGTTCCACGTGGGTGCGGACTCCGGTCCCGGCGTGGAGGCCTGGCAGGCGGCGAGACCGCTGAGGGCGGCCACGATCAGGGCCATGCGGAGGGGCCCGGGATTCCGGTCAGGCCGCCCGCGGGCCGTCCGCCGGCTCATCCGCCGCCGTCGTCCAGTTCCGCCTCGTGCGGCACCAGGTCGGACTCGGGGTCGTCGAGCCAGCCGTGCGGCAATGCGACCCGCCGCTGCGGGGACCCCTGCCGCCCGCGCGGCCCCGCGGCCGCCTCCGGATAAGGCTGATCCAGGTCGAGCTCGCCCAGCAGGTCGTCCAGCTCGGTCAGGCTGGACACCATCCCGAGTTGCCGCCGGGGTTCCGAACCGACGGAGAAGCCGCGCAGGTACCAGGCGATGTGTTTGCGTAGCTCGCGGATGCCCCGGTCGGGTCCCATCTCGTCGGCCAGCAGCTCGGCGTGCCGACGCAGGATCGTGGCGACGGCCCGCAGATCGGGCGGGGTCGGCGACGGCTCGCCGGTGAATGCCGCGGCCAGTTCGGCGAACAGCCAGGGCCGCCCCTGGCAGCCTCGGCCGACCACGACGCCGTCACAGCCGGTCATCGCCATCATGGCCAGGGCGTCCGACGCGGCGAAGATGTCGCCATTGCCGAGCACCGGGATCGAGGTGACCACCTGCTTGAGCCGTCCGATGAATTCCCAGTCGGCCGTGCCCGAGTAGTGCTGGATGGCGGTGCGGGCGTGCAGGGCGACGGCGGCGACCCCGCAGTCCTCGGCGATCCGGCCGGCGTCGAGGTAGGTGATGTGGTCGGGGTCGATGCCGACCCGCATCTTGACGGTGACCGGCACGCCGCGATCGGCGGCATTCTGCACGGCGGCCCGGACGATGGCTTCGAACAGTCGCCGCTTGTAGGGCAGGGCCGACCCGCCACCCTTGCGGGTCACCTTGGGCACCGGACAGCCGAAGTTCAGGTCGATGTGGTCGGCCAGGTCCTCCTCGACGACCAGCCGGACGGCCTGGCCCACCACGGTGGGGTCCACCCCGTAGAGCTGGACCGAGCGGGGATGCTCGTCGGGGCCGAACCGCATCATCGCCCGGGATTTGGGGTCGCCTGCGACCAGGGCGCGGGTGGTGATCATCTCGCACACGTAGAGGCCGGCGCCGAACTCGCGGCACAGCGCCCGGAACGAGGAGTTGGTGACGCCGGCCATCGGCGCCAGCACGACCGGTGGCCAGACCGGGTACGGCCCGATCCGTAGGGCGCCCGCCTGGGCCGTCGCCCTGGCCGGCGATGCCTCGGCCGGCGATGCCTCGGCGGGCGATGCCTCAGCCGGCGGTGCGCCGGCGGGCGATGCCCCGGCCGGCGGTGCGCCGGCGGGCGCCGTGGTGATCGTGGTCGGGAAGTTCACGGCGACCATTGTCCCGCCTCGCGGGAGCGCCGCGGGCCCGCTCGGCGGCGAATCCACCCGGCCGCCTCGTGATTGATCATGGCTGCCCGCCCCGGGCCGGGCATGGGGGCGCAAACTCCATGATCGACGCGGCTGGAGGGGCTGCGGCGCCGAGGTCGGGATCGGGTTGTGGGAGGGTGCTGAGCCATGGTGCAATTCCCGACCCTGGGCACCCTGGCGGTGGAGCGAGCGCTCGACCGAGCCGATCTGGTGGCCCGGCCGGTGGCGGACGCGCTGGCGGCGTTCGGCTCCGCGGACCGTGTCGCGGTGGCCCCGATCGACCCCCGCCTGGCCGACACGGCCGACTTCTGTGCTGCCTACCGCGTGCCCCTGGCGGCGTCGGCGAATTGCGTCGTCGTCACCGGCAAGCGGGCGGGCGAGTCGCGGTGGGCCGGGGTGGTGATCCTGGCGACCACCAGAGCCGACGTCAACGGGGCGATCCGTCGCCGGCTCGACGTGCGCAAGCTGTCGTTCGCGCCGATGGCAGAGGCGGTCGAGCGCTCCGGGATGGAGTACGGCGGGATCACCCCGATCGGTCTGCCCGCCGACTGGCCGATCCTGATCGACGCGGCGGTGGTCGCGGCCGGACCGGTGGTGATCGGCGCCGGGATTCGGGGGGCCAAGATCGTCCTGGACGGTGCACTGCTCGCCGCCCTGCCCGGCGCCGAGGTGATCAAGGACCTGGCGACCCCGGTCTGATCGCGCTCGGCGGGCACTGAACAGGTCGGCGCCCGCGTCGCCGACCGTCGTCCGGAGGACCTGCTGGAGATCACGCACGGCGGGCAAGATTTCCCGCGCGATCAGCGCGATGTGGTCCAGGTCGGCGAGATCCAGGATCTGCAGGTACACCCGCTGCACGCCGGCCGCCGCGAACTCGACGAGGGTGTCCCGGACCTGATCGGCCGTGCCGGCCAGCGGACTGAGCCGGGCCTGCTCGGGCGTGCGACCCATGGCCGCGGCGCGCCGGGCGAACTCGGTCTCGTCCGCGCCCACGAACGTGGTGTGCGCGGTCGAATAGACCAGCGTGCTCGGATCGCGACCGATCGCCTCGGCCGCCCGGCGGACCCGCGCGTACTGCGCGGTGATCTCGGCCAGATCGGTGAATGCGACGTTGATCTCGTCGGCGAATCGGGCGGCCAGGGCCGGCGTCCGCTTCGGTCCCTTGCCGCCGATGATGATCGGCAGGTGCGGTCGACCGTCGGCATCCCGCTGGCGCGGTTGGGGCAGGCCGGGTGCGCCCGTCAGCGAGTAGAAGCGTCCGGTGTGGTCGAAGGTCCGGCCGGTCGGCGTGGCCCACAGCCCGCTGATGATCTCCAACTGCTCGGTCAGCCGGTCGAATCGCTCGCCGAACGAGGCCCCGAAGTCCAGTCCATAGGCACGGTGCTCGCGCTCGAACCAGCCCGTCCCGATACCGAGTTCCATTCGGCCATCCGAGATGTCGTCCACCGTGGCGGCCGCGATGGCCGTCATCGACGGGTGCCTGAACGTCGCCGAGGTGACCAGGGTGCCGAGCCGGATGTCGGGCACGAGGGCGGCGATGGCGCCGAGGCTGACGAACGACTCGGTCGGCCCGGGCAACCCGCCGGCGCCCAACGCGAGGACGTGGTCGGAGCGGAAGAAGGCGGAGAAGCCGCCGTCCCGGGTCGCCCGGGCGACCGCCAGCAGGTCGGCGTGGGCGGCGCCCTGCTGCGGCTCGGTGAAGATACGCAGATCCATGCCGGCAGCGTAGGACCGCGCTGAACAAGCAGGCTCACTCCTGCCTCGCCAGATTGCGTGCGCCCGGTCCTACTGCCTCCATGGTGGCCTCGCCAGCTCGGCCAGTAGAGGACAGTCCCGACGGATGGCGTCCGGCGCCGATCGGCGCGGCATGATCGTCGGCGGCCGGGCAGGATTGGGCCATGGCCCCCGCAGAGCCCGCCGTCGACCCCGCCCGTTTGCTGGACCTCGCCATGCGCGGGGCTCGGGCCGCCGGGCGTGAATTGATGAACCGTTACGGCAAAGTCGAAGGCCTGACGGCGAAGTCGTCGGCGACCGACCCGGTCACCGACGCCGACCGCTGCGCCGAGTCCATGCTGGTCAAGCTGATCATGTCGGAGCGGCCGGACGACGGTCTGCTGGCCGAGGAGGGGTCCGAGCGGGAGTCGGCGACGGGCATCCGGTGGGTCATCGACCCGTTGGACGGCACCGTGAACTACCTGTACGGCCTGGACAACTTCGCGGTCAGCATCGCCGCGGAGGACGCGGACGGCCCGATCGTCGGCGTGGTGCACAACCCGCTGACCAAACGGACCTTTCACGCCATCCGGGGCGTCGGGGCGAGTGTCGACGGGCGGCCGCTGAAGGTGCGGGACCCGGTCCCGATGGGGCATGCGCTGGTCGCCACCGGGTTCGGCTACGACCCGGAGAACCGCCGCCGGCAAGGAGCGCTGGTCGCTGCGCTGCTGCCCCGGATCCGCGATATCCGGCGCATCGGCTCGGCCGCGCTCGACCTGTGTGCGGTGGCCTCCGGGTCGGTCGACGCCTATTTCGAGGAGGGCGTCAAGGCTTGGGACATCGCGGCGGGTGGCCTGATCGCCCAGGAGGCGGGTGCGTTGGCGATCCGCACGCCGCCGA
The DNA here is from genome assembly GCF_044224575.1 of Nakamurella sp. Classification (GTDB taxonomy): domain Bacteria; phylum Actinomycetota; class Actinomycetes; order Mycobacteriales; family Nakamurellaceae; genus Nakamurella. The sequence goes on along the minus strand of NZ_JBGAKE010000003.1, from coordinate 243,830 downwards.
TCGCCGGGCAGCCGGGGCTGCTGGTGGCCGGGCCGGCGTTGTTCGACGAGTTCACGGCCGTGCTGACCGAGTTCCGGGATGCCCGCGTCGCCGGCTGACTGCCGCACCCGCCCGTTCCGGCCGCACCGGACCCGTCCGCAGCGGACCCGGCCGCACCGGACCCGCCCACACCCGGCCCGGGGTGAGGGCGTCCCGGGTCGCCGACCGACGCGCCCGACCGGTCAGCGCGACGGGTGGCGGACGGTGCGGAGCGACGCCCCGACCTGGGCCAGGTCGGCCCACTGCGCCGCACTGGTGAGCACCGCGAAGGTGCCGGCGGCGAAGTGGCGCAGGTCGTCGCCGTCCGCCTCGGGCGCCTCGCCGGTGCTGAGCCGGGACTGGGTGACCAGCTCCCACGCGGTCGACGGAATGGTGGGCGCGTGACCCACGACCAACAGCGTCGTCACCGACTCCGGAATCGCGGCGACCTCGGCGAGGATGTCGTCGACCCCACCGCCGTAAAGCTCCTCGGAGTACCGGACGTCGCCGGCGACGCCGGCCGCGGACCGGGTCTGCCGGGTACGGGTGGCGGTGGAGCAGATCGTCAGGTCGATCGGGGGCAGGTTGGACCGCAGCCAGCGCCCGGCTTCGGTCGCGGCGCGCACGCCGTCGGGGGTGAGCGGCCGGTCGTGATCCCGAGCGGCCCCGCCCGCCGCGGCATGCCGCATCAGCACGATGGTGCGGGCCGATCCCCCGATCGGTTGGTCGTGCTGGGCCATCCGTCCTCCTGTCGCCGGCGCCGAGCCCGGTGGATCCTCCCCGACCGGGCGGCCACACGGTAGCGCGTCACCCGGCCGACGTCCGGCCGGCCGATCACGAAGAGTTTCCGCCCGTTAACCCGTTCCCGCGTTGAAACCATCGGCGAGCTGTGATGTCATGGGGTTACTGGTCCAGCAGAGGCGCCAGGAATGTCCTGCAATTCTCAGGAGTTCCTTGTGACCGCTGTCTTCGAACCTCTCACCCTGCCCACGGCACCGCTCACCTCGTCTGCCCCTGCGGCGCCGAGCCGACCGTCCTCCGGGCACACCATCGCGTCGGCGCCTACCGGCGAGCGGGCCCAACGCGTCCGTGCCCTTCTGGAGTACACGTCCACCTGCACGGACCCGGTCGAGTTGCAGCGGTGCCGGGAGCAGGTGGTGACCGAATACCTGCCGGTCGCCCGGTCGCTGGCCGGCCGGTACGCCGGCCGTGGCGTCGAACGCGGCGATCTGGAGCAACTCGCCTGCCTCGGCCTGGTCAAGGCCGTGCAGCGGTGGCAGCCCGGTCGCAGCGAGGACTTCCTGCAGTTCGCCGTCCCGACGATCGTCGGTGAGATCAAGCGTTACTTCCGCGATCACTCGTGGCTGGTCCGTCCGCCGCGGCGGATCCAGGAGTTGCGGGCGGCCATCTCGGAGGCCGAGCAGTTGTACCGGCACCGGGACGGCAGCGCGCCCAGCGATGCCGAGCTGGCCGCGGCCACCGGCGCCAAGGCGGAGGACATCGGTGAGGCCCGCGCCGCGTCGGCCTGCTGCCGTCCGCGGTCGTTGGACGAGGAACAGGGTCCCGGCCTCGCGCTGGCCCTGTCCTGGGGTGAGGAAGATCGCGAGATCGGGCGGGTCGAGGACCGCGCGACGGTGGAGCGGCTGCTCGACGCGCTGACCGACCGGGAACGGGACGTCGTGCACATGCGGTTCGACAACGGGTGGTCCCAATCGAGGATCGGCCGGGAGATCGGCGTCAGCCAGATGCAGGTGTCCCGCTGGCTGCGGGTCATCACCGACAAGCTGCGGTCCTGCCTGGAGCGGTAGGCGACGGGCCGCCTGTGCGGCGCGCCGTTCGTCCGCGCACGCTGCCCCGGGGCCGCCGCCGCGCCCGCGGCGGCGCCTCCGGCCGGCCGGGTGGCGGCCGGATCGGCGACCCGATGGCGGCCTGGTCCGGTGATCCGGATCAGTTCGCGGTGACCGGTCGGTCGGGCAGCTGACCGGTGCGGACCAGGGTCGCGGCGACCTCGTGGAGCTTGATGTTGTGCTCCTGCGAGTGCCGGCGAAGCACGGCGAATGCCTTCTCGGGGGTGAGACGGTATCGCTCCATGAGGATGCCCTGGGCCTGGCCGATCAGGTGTCGTGAGTCGATGGCCCGCCACAGGTCCCGTTCCGAGCGAAGCCGGGCGAGCGCGACCGAGGCATGCGCGGCGACCACCTTCGCGGTCTCCACCTCGTCGTCGGCGAACTCCTCGATGCCCTTGTAGTACAGATTCAGCGCACCGAGCACCCGGGCATCGGTGAACAGGTGGATGCTCAGCACGCTGTGCAGCCCCATCGCCGCCACCGCCGGACCCCAGGTCGGCCAGCGCGGGTCGGTCTCGGTGTCCACGATGAGGTAGGCGCCGCCCTGCTCGGCCGCCCGCAGGCAGGGACCCTCGTCGAACTCGTACTGCAGGTTGTCGGCCTGCTCGATGAGCTCGCCCGACGTCGCCGTGGTCTCCGCGCCGCCGGTGGTCCGGACCAGGGTGACGCTGGCCCCGAAGCATTCGCAGGACGCCATCGCCAGGTCGACGACCGACTGCAGCGCGTCCTGCACGCCCGGGTTCGCGGCGACCTCGCGGGCGGCCTCGGCCATCGACGATTCCGACGTCGATTCGACGTCGGAATCGATCGGGGTGTCGTCAGCGGGCATCGTCACATCGTTCCTGTCCGATTGCGGTCGGGTCGCGGTCTGGGTCGGGCGCGCTCAGCGCAGGTCCCGCACGGCGGGGCGGATGGGCGGCGGTGCAGCGTCCCGTGGTTCGGAACCGGGTGGCAGCCGGGAACGATCGCCGATGCCCGTCATGTCCGGTTCGGACGCGCGCCGGGTTCGCGGCGACCGGGTCGACGACGAGTCCGGGTGCTCGGCGTTCGCCTTGATCACCACGATCCGGTCGCCCGGCTGGAACACCTTGACGCCGCCCGAGTCGAAACGATGCGAGACCCCGTTGCGGATCACCGTCAGCACGATCTCGCCGCGGGCCTGCAACCGGGCGGGCGCCAGGCCGACATCCTCGGGGCGCACCTCCCGCTCGGTGATCTGCAGGCCGGCCACGGGTTCCAGCAGATCTTCGATGACCTCGCCGGCGTTCGGTGCGAAGATCGACAGGCCCAGCATCCGGCCCGCCGATTCCGCGGTGGGAATCACCACGTCGGCCCCGCCCTGCCGGAGCACCTCGATGTTCTGCTCCTCGCGGGCGGCGGCGGCGATCGTCGCGTTCGGGGCCAGCCGTCGGCAGGTCAGGGTGACCAGCACGCTGGTGTCGTCCCGGTCGGCGGCGACGATCACCTGGGTGGCGCTGGGGACCGCGGCCTGCCGCAGCACCTCCTCACGGCGGGCGTCGCCGAGCACGCCGACGCATCCGTCGCCGGTGGCGGCCTTGATGTTGGCGCCGTCGCTGTCCACCACCACTATGTGGTCGGCCGGGTACCCCTGGTCGATCAGCGCTCCGACCGCCGACCGGCCCTTCATGCCGTAGCCGATGACGACCGTGTGCTTCTTCACGCGCTTTCTCCAGCGACTCGTGCGGAACTGCTGCCGGCTCCGTTCGGTGAGCACCTCGATGGTGGTACCGACCAGGACGATCAGGAAGATGAACCGCAAGGGGGTGATGACGACGATGTTGGTGAGCCGGGCCGTTTCGGTGACCGGGGTGATGTCGCCGTAGCCGGTCGTGGACAGGGTCACGGTCGCGTAGTAGAGCGCGTCCAGCCAGGTGTCGATCTGGCCCTCGAGATCGCGGTAGTCCGCCCGTTCGACGTAGACCACGACCGTGGTGATCACCACACACATCACCGCGACGAAGATGCGCAGGCCGATCGCCCGGACCGGGCCGTGTTCCTTGACCGGCAACGACAAGGTGGGATTCTCGTGCACCACAAGGCCGCACAGTACGCCGAAGCCGCAGGTGGTCGGGGCCGTGGGGCGGCGCCGGCGACCCGCCCGGGTGCGGCTGGTGGCGGGGTCTCAGGGAGCGGGCGGCTCCCGGTCGGCCAGGAATGCCTCGAACTGGGCGCCCAGTTCGTCCGCGGTGGGGAGCGGCGCCGAGTGGGCCAACAGGCTCTGCCCGGTGGCCGCGGCGTAAGCGTCGTACTGCTGCTCCAGCGCCTTGACGACCTCGGCGACTTCGGCGCTCTCCTCGATCTGCTTGGCCAGTTCGGTGCGCACCTTGGCAGCGGCCTCGTCCAGCCCGGTGGTCGGCAGCAGCAGGCCGGTGGCGTCGGCGGTGGCCTGGACCAGCGTCCGGGCGGTCTCCGGGTAGTCGGAGCGGGCGATGTAGTGCGGCACGTGGGCGGCGAATCCGATCGCATCCCGGCCGGCCCGACCGAACCGGTACTCGAGCAGACCGACCGCGTGACCGGGGACCTGGATGACGCCCATCCAGTCCTCCTGTTCGGGCAGCAGTCCCTTGCGAGTGGCATGCGAAGACATCCCGGTGGGTCGGGTGTGCGGCACGCCCATCGGAATCGCCATCAGGCCGACGGTCAGGCGGACCGCGAACCGATCGGCGATCTGCCCCACCGCGGCGATGAACCGCTCCCACTGGCCGTCGGGCTCCGGGCCGGACAGCAGCAGGAAGGCGGTGCCATCGGCGTCGGTCAGCGCCCGCATCTGAAGCTCCGGCTGCTGGTAGTCGGTGAACGCATTCTGCTGGTAGGTCAGGATCGGCCGGCGCGCCCGGTAGTCGATCAGCTGGTCCACGTCGAACGTGCCGATCACCGTGTTCGGCAGGGTGGACATCAGATGCTCCACCGCGAGCCGCACTCCGGACCCGGCGTCGATGTAACCGTCCAGCGCGACGATCAGCACCGGGTTGTGCAGCGCCTCGATTTCGTCCCGCTCCAGGTGCAGCTCGTACAGCTCGCCTGGTTCGCTGCCCATTGCGTTGCTCCGTGTCGTCTCGTCGGTTCGTCGCGATGCCGGCCGGGCCGCTCGCCCGTCCCCGGCAGTCTGCCGGTCCATCGTCGCCCGCTCGTCCATGCGGGGCAACGTGATCGGCTCGGCCGGCATTCCCAGCCCCGTCGACCGCCCCTCGTGCCGCGCGGACTTGCCTACCCGGTACCCCCGACCACCCCCCCCGGCCGCGCGGATTTACCTGCCGGTACCCCCGACCACCCCCGCCGCGCGGATCAACTTCGCAGGCGCGGCTGAACTAGTCGACTTCCGTCCCATCCGTCACATTCCGCGTCAGTTGATCCGCGCGGGTGTCCCCACCATGCAGCCCGAGCTGTCCACATCGCGGCGCGGCCGACATCGTCGACTCGCGCCTCGCCCGTCACAAAGCCGGTGAGTTGATCCGCGCCGGCCTTGTTGATCCGCGCGGTCAGGTGAAGACGACGGTGCGCATCCCATCCCGGAGAACGCGGTCCTCGAGGTGATAGGTGAGCCCGCGGGCGAGGACGGACTTCTCGATGTCCCGGCCGAGCCGCACCAGGTGGGCCGGCGAGTCGGCGTGGTCCACCCGGATCACGTCCTGGTCGATGATGGGCCCCGCGTCCAGCTCCGGCGTCACGTAGTGGCAGGTGGCGCCGATCATCTTCACGCCGCGCACGTAGGCCTGGTGGTAGGGCCGGGCGCCGCGGAACGAGGGCAGGAACCCGTGGTGGATGTTGATCAGCCGGCCGTCCCAGGCCTGGCACAGCCACGGCGGGATCACCTGCATGTAGCGGGCCAGCACGATCGCGTCGGGATCGTGCCGCTCCACCTCCGCCCGGACCTGCTCGAACGCCGCGGCCTTCCCGGCTTCGTCGGTGGGCACCGGGATGTGCCGGAAGGGCAGACCGAAGAGCCGGGCCACCGGCTCCAGATCGGTCCGGTTGCCGATGACCACGCCGATGTCGACGGGTAGTTCGCCGGAATGCCACCGGGACAGCAACTCGTAGAGGCAGTGCCCCTCCCGCGAGACCATCAGCACGATGCGCTTGCGGTCGGCGCTGTCCACCACCTGCCAGCTGTCCGCGGCCAGCTCACCGGCCACTGCACCGAATCGCCGGCGCAATTCGCCGACCGGGAACGCCACCGAGGCGGCCCGGATCTCCTGCCGGGTGAAGAACCGGCCGGACTCCTCGTCCGAGTGGTAGGCCGCCTCGGTGATCCAGCCGCCGATGTCGGCCAGGAAGGTGGTGATCCGGGCGACGATGCCGGTGCGGTCGGGGCAGCTCAGGGTCAGGACGAAACGACGGTCATCGGACACGTCGGTCCATGCTGCCAGGCCGGTCGCGCTCGGACACCAGTGGCCGGGCGTCGGGTCAGCCCGCCAACCGGGACTTGATGTAGGCCTCCTCGCTGGCCAGTAGCTCGGAGATCTGTGAAGCGATGACGCCCTCGATCTTGGCGCCGAAGATCGGAATGGGTACGGCGGCCGAGCCGACCACGCTGAGCGTGGAGCCGGAGCCCGCGTTGGTCAGGGACATCGTGCCCTTCAAGGACGCCGGAGCGCCCTGAACGGTGACCGAGAAGTCTGCGGTGTAGCCGTCGCCGTCGGGCCGCCAGTTCTCGGTGCGCTCGGTGGACGGGTCGCCCTGGATCATCGACGCGACCATCGACGGCAGCGCGGAGGCCGGGATCGCCTGCCGGGTCACGATCGTGACGCCGGTGTCGGTGCTGACCACCTGAACGACCTCGGGGTCCAGCGCGCCGGAGTCGTCCAGCCGACCCTTGATGAAATCGGGGTCGTTGAACAGGGCGAAAACGTCCGCCGCCGGAGCGTCGAACTGTTGGGTCACCTTCAGCGGAGTGGGCAACGCGAGACTCCCGTCGAGAACCGGGCATGGTCGCCCGCGGATCGGCACCGGATTATCTCAGCATCCTCTCCGGCGGGTCGGAGTGGTGCAAGAGGCCCCGCCGTGTGCCGGCCGATCCGATAGCGGAGAGGTCCGGCTGCCGGATCGAACGGCAAAGGCTACGGTCAACGCGTCCGGTCGGCGTCAGATCTGTGGCCGCGCCGTTCGGCGATTATCGATCCGACGTACGGAGGAGTGGTCAGTGTCCCGTCATCCCCTGGACTCGCTCAGCGCCGAGGAGTTCCGTCGCACGACCGAGGCGCTGCGCGCAGCCGGCGACCTGACCCCGACGCGACGGTTTGCCTCCATCACCCTGGACGAACCGGCCAAGGCCGACGTGCTGGCGTGGCGCGAGGGCGACCCGATCGTGCGCCGGTCGTTGTCGGTGATGTGGGATCGATCGGACAACAAGACGTACGAGGCGATCGTCGAGCTCGCCGAGTCCGGTTCGGCCGACGATCGGGTCGTCTCCTGCACGCATATCCCGGGGGTGACCCCGAACTTCACCCCGGATGAGTGGCACGACTGCGAGGTCGCGATGAAGGCGAACCCGGAGGTCGTCGCGGCTCTGGCCGAGCGTGGGTTGACCGATCTGGATCTGGTGCTGATCGACGTCTGGACCTACGGCAAGGCGCTGATGCCGGAGAAGTACCGGGACAAGCGCCTCGGCTGGGCCGACATCTGGGTGCGGTCGACGCCGACCGGCAACCCCTACGCGAACCCGGTGTCCGGGATGAAGCTGATCGTGGACATGAACACGATGGAGCTGCTGGAGATCGACCGGGCCGACGTCGTCGCCGCGCCGGCCCCGGTGATGGGTGAGTACGAGCCGGCCCTGGTGCCGGGCCAGACGCTGCGGGAGGACATCAAGCCGCTGGACATCGTCCAGCCGGACGGCCCGTCGTTCGAGGTCGACGGAAACGTCATCACGTGGCAGAACTGGTCGTTCCGGCTGGCCTTCAACTACCGGGAGGGCCCGGTCATCCATCAGGTCACCTACGACGACCACGGGACGGTGCGGGACATCGCCTACCGGATGTCGTTCGCCGAGATGATCGTGCCGTACCGGGATGCCAGTTTCGACCACTACCGCCGCACCGCCTACGACATCGGCGAGTGGGGCATCGGCTACATGACCCAGTCGCTGGAGCTCGGCTGCGACTGTCTGGGTGAGATCCGCTACGTGGACGCCGTTCTCACCGACAGTCTGGGCGAGCCATCGACGATCAAGAACGCGATCTGCCTGCATGAGGAGGACAACGCGGTCCTGTGGAAGCACGTCGACTCGATCAACGGCCGGGCCGAGGTGCGTCGGGCCCGGCGGATGGTCGTATCCATCCACGCGACGGTGGCCAACTACGAGTACCTGGTCTACTGGCGGTTCTACCAGGACGGCAACATCGAGTGCGAGGTCCGGGCCACCGGGATCATGGTCACCACGCCGATTCCGGAGGGTGACCCCACGCCGCGGACCGGCACCCTGGTCGATCACCGCACCTACGCCCCGTTCCACCAGCACTTCCTGGTCGCCCGGCTCGACCTGGACGTCGACGGGCAGCAGAACAGCGTGGTGGAGAGCGACTCGTACGCGTTGCCGGTCGGACCGGACAACCCGTACGGGTTGTCGTTGGTGACCGAGGCGACCGTCATCGAGTCGGAGTCGCAGTCCGCCCGCGACTTCAACTACGAGCGGCAGCGCGGCTGGAAGGTGGTCAATCCCAACAAGACCAACGCCTTCGGTACCCCGGTGGCCTACAAACTGGTTCCCGGCGCGGCGTTCCCGGTGATGATGGATCCGTCGACGGCGCAGTACCTGCGGGCGCCCGTGATGGGCCACACGCTGTGGGTGACGGCCAATCACGACGAGGAGAAGTGGCCGGCCGGAACGTATCCGACGCAGAGCGAGACCGACGACGGCCTGACGAAATGGATCGCCGACGACGAGCCGTTGGTGAACACCGACGTCGTGCTCTGGTATGTGTTCGGGATTCACCACATCACCCGGGTCGAGGACTGGCCGATCATGCCGGTGGACACGATCTCGTTCTGGCTCAAGCCGTTCGGCTTCTTCGACCGGAATCCCTCGCTGGACGTGCCGCCGCAACCGGGATCCGGCGACCACTGCCACACCTGATCGGGGTTCGGCCCGGACGCGGACGCCGATCCGAGTCTCCCGCGTCCGGCCGCCGGACGGGGTCGAGCGGACCTGGATCGGCGCGGCCCGGATCGGCGCGGGTGGCTCAGCGGGTGAACGTGCCGAGCCCGTTCTTGTTCCACTGCTCGACCGTGACCGACGAGGCGGAGTCACCGGTCATCGTGAAGGTGACCTCGGAGATGCTGCCGTCGGCGACATTCTCACCGCCCGGTTCGGTGCCCCGGTTGCCGACCGGGTCGAACGTGAACGTCGGCCCGTCCCAATGGGTCAGCTGATACTGCACCTGCTTGGGGCCGGCGGTCAGGACCAGGCCGCCGCCGGACTCGCCGATGGTGATGGGCCCGAAATAGTCGTTCTGGTAGGTGCCGACATAGGCCGAGGTCGCGGCGGCCGGCGCCGCGGCGGCCGGCGGCGTCTGGCCGACCAGTTCGCCCTGCGGCGCGTTGATCGCGACGAACGCGTTCTGGAAAGCGGTCAGCCAGTCGTACTGCACGGCTCCGTATTCGGCGACGTCGGCGAACGAGGCGGTGACGCTCTCGGCGGTGCCGTTGGCGGTCCCGTTGGTCAGCACCACGATGCCGAGGTCGAGCGCGGGAATCATCATGACGGTCGTGCCGGCCCCCGAGGAGAACGCGCCCGAGTGGGTCAACCGGACCCGGCCCGTCGCGTCGTTGCTGACGCCGATGCCCTCGCCGTAGAAGCCCGCCCGCGCGTCGATCTGCTCCGGCGTCGGGCTGCCGTCCGCGCTGCGGATGACCGGGGTGAGGGCCGTGCGCAGGGCCGCGTCGTCCACCAGCTGGGTACCGTCGGGAGCCTTCCCGCCGGCCAGGACCAGCGCCATCCACTTGGCGACGTCGGTGGCCGAGCCGCTCACGCCGCCGGCCGGCGACTGGTTGTCCGGGTCCCGGACGTAGGTGGCCGCATAGCCACCGCCGTCGATCGGCGCGTGCAGGACGGCGTGGTTCGGGTTGGCCTGGAAGGCGGCAAAATCGGAGCTGGTGGTGCTCATCCCCAGAGGCGCGTACAGGTCGCGGCTCGACAGCGTCGACCAGGCGGTGCCGGCCGCCGCGGCGACCGATTCGGCCCCGGCCGTCATGCCGAAGTTGGTGTAGTTGTAGACCGCGCGCAGCGGGTTGAGCGGCAGGTACTTGAGCCGGTCGAAGATCTGCTGCTGGTCGTAACCCAGGTCCTCCAGGTCGTCCCCGGCGTGGTTGGGCAGGCCGGAGCGGTGCGCGTACAGGTCGGCGATGGTGACGTTCTGCGTCACGCCGGGGTCGGCCAGGGTGAAGCCGGACAGGTGGTCGACGACCGGGGTGGTCCAGTCGACCGTGCCCTTGCCGACCTCGGCCGCCACCACCGTGGCGCCGATCGGCTTGGACACCGACGCGAGCTGGAACGATGTGTCGGCGTCGACCGCACCCGGCCGGCCGACCTCGCGGACGCCGTAGCCCTTGGCGAACACGATCTTCCCGCCGTGCACCACGGCCACCGCCATGCCCGGGAGGCCGCTGCGGTCCATCGCGTCCTGGGCGATGGCGTCGACCTGATCGATGGCGCGGGCGATGTGCGCGTCGTCGGTCGGCACCCCCGGCAGACCGGCCGGGTTGCCGGGCGGCGCCGGCAGCGGGTCCGCGGTGCCGGACGCGGCGACCGAACCGGCACCCGAGCCGGACTCCGAACCGGTCGCCGCGGCCCCGGACGGCGCCCCGGACGAGCTGCCCGTGGAGGCGGCCGGGGACCCGCCCGTGCAGGCGGACAGCAGCAGGGCGGCGCCGAGCACGGCGGCCAGCGGGCGCAGTCGTCGGATCATCGGTCTTCCTCGCGATCGGTCGTGCGGCCCCTGAATGCTGCCGCCCGGCACAGCCCCGGGGGTATAGGCCCAGGTCGCCAATCCGGGCTGGCGACCTGGGCCCATACCCGCCGGTCGGCCCGGGGGCGACAATGCGATGACATCCGACCCGCGCACCCAACCGGGCGGGACCGGCCGGGAAGCGGAAGGGTGGCAGGCATGCGGGTGGTGATCGGCGAGGACGAGGCGCTGCTGCGCCGGGGTCTCGTGCTCGTGCTCGACAGTGCCGGCATCGAGGTCGCCGGTGCCGCCGCCGATGCCACCGGCCTGCTGGAGCTGACCCGGCAGCACGAACCGGACCTGGTGATCACCGATGTGCGGATGCCGCCGACGCACACCGACGAGGGCATGGTGGCCGCGTTGAGAATCGTCCACGACCATCCGGGCATTGCCGTCGTGGTCCTGTCCCAGCACGTGCAGCGTCGCTACGCGATCGAGCTGCTGGCCGAGAAGCGCCAGGGAATCGGCTATCTGCTCAAGCAGCGGATCGCGGATGTGGAGACGTTCTGTGATGATCTGCGCCGGATCGCCGCCGGGGGAGCGGTGATCGATCCCGAGGTCGTGGCCATCATGGTCGACCGGGCCCGGCTGGACGACGGCATCATCGGCCGGCTGACCCCGCGCCAGCACGAGGTGCTCAAGCTGGTTGCCGAGGGCCGCAGCAACGGGTACATCGCCGCCGAGCTGGTGATCACCGACAAGGCCGTGGTGCAGCACACCTCGCGCATCTACGACGCCCTCGGGCTGCCCGCCCACGACGACGGCCACCGCCGGGTGCAAGCGGTGCTGAAGTACCTCGCCGGCACCTCCTCGCCGGCCTGACGGGCCGGGGGAGCCGACAATGCCCGAGCCGGTGACGATCCGGTCCGCGCTGGCCCGCTCGCTGCGCCGGTCGTTGCTGATCCTGGCCGCCGCCGTGCTGGGCGGTAGTGCCCTGCTGCTGGTCGCGCTGATCACCGAACGGTCCAACCCGCCCTGGGCGTACCTGCTCTTCAGCGCCGCGAGCTGGATCTGGCTGCTGGCCGGCGTGCTCGCCTGGTGGCGCCGGCCGTCCAACGGGATCGGCGCCCTGCTGGTACTCGGGTGCCTGACGCTGGTGCTGGGTGAGGCGTCCAGCAGCGTCATTCCCGCGGTCGCGGCGGTCGGTGCGGTGTTCGCCACCGCGCCGCTGGCGGTGACCGTGCACCTGTTGCACGCGTTCCCTGCCGGCCGGATCCGCGGCCGGGCGTCCCGGATCACCGTCGTCGCGGGCTATCTCGTGGTGTTCGTGCTGCAGGTCCCGCTCTACGCGTTCAACGCGGTGGATGTCGCCCTACCGGTGTTCGTCGCGGACCGGCCCGATCTGCTGGCCACCGGCCGGGCCGTTCAGCAAGTCGCCGGGGCGACCGTGATGATCGCGACGGCCGTGATCCTGATCGGCCGGCTGCGCCGGGCGCTGCCGTACCAGCGGCGGGTGCTGATCCCGCTGTTCGGTTACGGCATTCTCGCCGTCCTGTACATCCCGCTGTCGTCCGCGGTGCTGCGGCCGTGGCTCGATCTCGACCCGGTATTCCTGGCAACCAGCCAGATCGTCGTGGTGGCGGCGATTCCGGTCGCATTCGCGCTGGCCGTCCTGCGCGGTGGGTTCGCCCGGACCGGCGAACTGGAGGAGTTGGCGACGTGGCTGGGCGCGCCCGGGGACCGGTCCGACCTGTCGATCGCCCTGGCGTCGGTGCTCGGCGACGGCTCGCTGGAGCTGGTCTTCTGGGTGCCCGAGGAAAGCCGCTACGTCGACGCGGCCGGCGGACCGGCCGAGCTGCCCGGGCCGGGCGAGCCGCGATCGTCGGTGCCGATCGAGCTGTCCGGCCAGCCGATCGGCGCGATCGTCTACGACGCCGAACTCATCGCCGACCCGGAACTGGTCGCGGCCGCCGGTCGGGTGGTCGCGCTCGGGGTCGACCGGGAGCGGCTGACCGCGGCGCTGCGCACGTCCGAACAGTCGCTCCGACGGTCCCGAGAGCGGCTGGTGGAGACGGCCGATCGGGAGCGCAAACGCATCGCTCAGGACCTGCACGACGGCATCCAGGTGCAACTCGTCCTGCTCGCGATGCGGGCCCAGCAACTCGCCATCGGCCTCGACCCGACCGATCCGGTCCGGGGCCAGGCCGTGGACCTGCGCCGCGGCATCGACACGGCGGCGGCCGAATTGCGCGCCCTGGTGCACGCCGTCATGCCGGCCTCGCTGGTGGAACGGGGGCTGGCCTCGGCGACCGAGGATCTTCTCGACCGGGTACCGCTGCGGACCAGCCTGCAGATCGCCGGCCTCGGCTCGCTGCCCGACCCGGTGCAGAGCACGGCGTACTTCGTCGTCGCCGAGGCGGTCGCGAACGTGGTGAAGCACGCCGGGGCCGGCAAGGTGGTCGTCCGGCTGACCGGCACGGGCGGGATGCTCGACATCGAGGTGACCGATGACGGGCGGGGTGGGGCGTCGGCGGAGCAGGGCACCGGCATCCGCGGGCTGGTCGACCGGGTCGACGTGCTGGGGGGCAGGTTCGAGTTGTCCAGCCCGCCGGGCGCCGGCACGACCCTGCGGGTACGGCTGCCGATGTCGTCCTGACCACCCGGACCCGAAGACACGAATGCCGCAGGACAGGGTCATCCTGACCCCGTCCCGCGCCACCGGAATTCGAGAACGTGCGGTCAGCCCGCCTTGGGCGCGCCCTCCTCGGCGTCGACCTGGTCGGCCAGCGACGGCCGGGACCCGGGCAGGACGACCGGGGCGCGCCCCTTCTTGCGGTTCTCGTCGAGCTCGACCATGGTCCGTTCGAAGGTGATGATCCGGTGACCCCGGCTCTTGCTGAACCACAGCGAGCGGGCCCAGTTGTAGAGCGTGCCGAGCCGGTTGCCCCAGCCGACCAGATACGCGACGTGGATGAAGCCCCACATCAGGTAGGCGATGAAGCCGGTGGTCTTGACCCCGAAGGCGTCGGCCACCGCCGCCTTGTGCCCGATGGTCGCCATGCTGCCCTTGTCGAAGTACTTGAACGGGGGCGGCGTCGGCGTGCCGGTGGTGCGGGACGTGATCAGCTTGGCGACGTACTTGCCCTCCTGCATGGCCGGTTGGGCCACCCCGGGCAGGCCGTTGAGCGAGACCATGTCGCCGATCGCGAAGACATCGGGATGCCCGGGCAGCGAGCAGTCGGGGTTGACCGACACCCGGCCGGCCCGGTCGGTGTCGGCACCGGTCTTCTCCGCGAGCATCTTGGCCAACGGGGACGCCTGCACACCGGCGGCCCAGATGCGGGTGCGCGCCCGGATGGTCTCGACCCCGTTGGGGCCCTTGACGGTGATGGACTCGTGATCCATGTCGGTCGCCAGGGTGCCGGTCCGGATCTCCACCCCCATCTTTTCCAGGTGGCCCTTGGTGTACTTCTGCAGCTTCTCGTCGAACGGCGGCAGCACCGCCGGGGCACCCTCGAGCAGGATGATGCGCGCCTCGGTGGTGTCGACCGTGCGGTACTCCTGGGGCAGCACGAGGTGCGCCAGTTCGGCCAGCTGGCCGGCCAGTTCGACCCCGGTCGGCCCGGCACCGATGACGACGAAGGTCAGCCACTCGGCCCGCTCGATCGGGTCGGTGGCCATCTCGGCCATCTCGAATTTGCTCAGGATGCCGTCGCGCAGGTAGCGGGCGTCCTCGATGGTCTTCATGCCGGGGGCGTACTCGGCGAACTCGTCCTTGCCGAAGTACGAGTGGGAGGCACCGGCGGCGACCACCAGCGAGTCGTACTCCAGGTCGAGGGTGCGGCCGTCGGGCCCGAGGGCCCGAACCACCTTGTTGTCCAGGTCGAGGTCCTTGACCTCACCCAGCAGTGCCCGCGCGTTGCGCTGCTTCTTGATGGTGGCTCGAATCGCCGGGGCGATCAGTCCGGGGGAGATGAGGCCGGCCGCGACCTGGTACAGCAGCGGCTGAAACAGGTGATGGTTCGTTCGATCGATGATCGTGACGTCGACGGGCGCGTCCTTGAGATTGCGGGTCGCGTTCAGCCCGCCGAACCCGCCGCCGACCACGACAACCCGGTGTCGCCCGTTCGACATGCTTCCTCCATGGTGTCAGTGCAGATCATCTTCCACGGTCGGCCCCGATCGGAACCGCCGCGGACCGCGTTTGCTGCCCAGCGGTAGGGCCCCGATCGGGACCGGGCCGCAGAAAACTCGACCGCCCTGTGTCATACGCACACAAGATGGCGGTGACGTTACCGGGACGGTCGAGAACGGTCGCGCGATCGTCGCGCCCGACTGTGAGCGTGGTTACAGCTTGATGCCCACGTACTTGGTCTCGAGGTACTCCTCGATGCCCTCGGCGCCGCCCTCACGGCCCAGGCCGGAGGACTTGACCCCGCCGAACGGGGCGGCCGGGTTGGAGACGATGCCCTGGTTGATGCCGACCATGCCGGTCTGCAGCCGTTCGGCCACCGTCAACGCTCGGGTCAGGTTCTCCGTGAAGGCGTAGGCGACCAGGCCGTACTCGGTGTCGTTGGCCTTGGCGATCCCCTCGTCGTCCGTGTCGAAGGTGATGATCGGGGCGACCGGTCCGAAGATCTCTTCGGTGAACACGCGGGCGTCGGTGCCCACGCCGGTCAGCACGGTCGGCGGGTAGAAGTGGCCCGGCCCATCGATGGCGGTCCCGCCGGTGAGCACGGTGGCGCCCCGGTCGACGGCGTCGGTGACCAGCTCGGTCACCTTGTCCACGGCCGCGGCGTCGACCAGCGGGCCGACCTGCACGCCGTCCTCGATGCCGGGGCCGATCGTCATCGCGCCCATCCGCTCGGCCAGCTTTCCGGCGAACTCCTGCGCGACGCTCGAGTGCACCAGCAGCCGATTGGCCGCGGTGCACGCCTCACCGATGTTGCGCATCTTGGCCAGCATCGCGCCTTCGACGGCCTTATCCAGGTCGGCGTCGGCGAACACCAGGAACGGGGCGTTCCCGCCGAGCTCCATGGACGTCTTCAGCACGTTCTGCGCGGACTGCTCGATCAACCGGCGACCGACCGGGGTGGAGCCGGTGAAGGTCAGCTTGCGCAGCCGCGGGTCACGGATGATCGGCTCGCTGACCGCGCCCGAGTGGGACGTGGTGATGACGTTGACCACTCCGTCGGGCAGGCCGGCCTCGATCAGCACCGCGGCCAGCGCCAGGGTGGTCAACGGGGTCTGCGCGGCCGGTTTGATGATCGCCGTGCACCCGGCGGCGATGGCGGGGCCGAGTTTGCGGGTGCCCATGGCCAGCGGGAAGTTCCACGGGGTGATCGCGTAGACCGGGCCGACCGGCTGCTTCATGGTCAGCAGCCGGGTGCCGCCGGACGGGGCGACGGAGTAGCGGCCGGCGATCCGGACGGCCTCCTCGGAGAACCAGCGGAAGAACTCGGCGCCGTAGGTGACCTCCCCGCGGGCCTCGGCCAGGGGCTTGCCCATCTCCAGGGTCATCAGCAGCGCGATGTCCTCGGCCCGTTCGGTGAGCAGCTCGAACGCCTTGCGCAGGACCTCGCCGCGGGCCCGCGGGTCGGTGGCGGCCCAGTCGTCGGCGGCGGCCACCGCGGCGTCCAGCGCCTCGATGCCCTGCTCCGGAGTGGCGTCCGCGACCTGGGCGATGGTCTGACCGGTCGCCGGGTTCTCCACATCGATGGTGTGTTCGGTGCCGATCCACTTCCCGCCGATCAGCAGGCCCTGGGGGACCGCGTTCAGGACGCGGGAGACGGTTTCGTCGGTGACAGCCATGATCGTCCTTCGAGGTCGGTGCATCGGTGATACGTGGTCGTTGTCGGTGCGTGGTTCAGGCGGCGAGCTGGTCGATCGCGGCCTCGATGACGTCCAGACCCTCGTTCAGCAGGTCCTGGCCGATCACCAGCGGCGGCAGGAAGCGCAGCACGTTGCCGTAGCTGCCGGCGGTGAGCACGACCACGCCCTGCGCGTGGCAGGCCTTGGCGATCGCGCCGGTCAACGCGGCGTCGGGCTCGGTGGTGCCCGGCTTGACCAGCTCGACGGCGATCATCGCGCCCCGCCCGCGGATGTCGCCGATGGCGCCGTGCCGGGACGCGATGGCCCGCAGCCGGGTCAGCATGGTGTCCTCGATCGCCCGGGCGGCGGCGGGCAGGTCCAGCTCGCGCATGGTGGCGATGGTGCCGAGCGCGGCGGCGCAGGCCACCGGGTTGCCGCCGTAGGTGCCGCCCAGGCCGCCGGCGTGCACCGCGTCCATCAGCTCGGCCCGGCCGGTGACGGCGGCCAGCGGCAGCCCGCCGGCGATGCCCTTGGCCGTGGTGATCAGGTCGGGCACGACACCCTCCCGGTCGCAGGCGAACCAGTCGCCGGTGCGGCAGAAGCCGGTCTGGATCTCGTCGGCGATGAACACGATGCCGTTCTCGGAGCACCAGGTGGCCAGCGCGGGCAGGAAGCCATCGGCGGGCACGACGAAGCCGCCCTCGCCCTGGATCGGCTCGATGATCACGGCGGCGACGTTGTCGGTGCCGATCTGGACGGCGATCTGGCTGATCGCCCGGGCCGCGGCGGCGGCGCCGTCCACCCCGGAATCGCGGAACGGGTAGGACGTCGGCACCCGGTAGACGTCGGAGGCGAACGGGCCGAACTTGTGCTTGTACGGCATGTTCTTCGCGGTCAGCGCCATCGTCAGGTTGGTGCGGCCGTGGTAGGCGTGGTCGAACGCGACGACCGCGGTCCGGCCCGTGGCCTGCCGGGCGATCTTGACGGCGTTCTCCACCGCCTCGGAGCCGGAGTTGAACAGCGCCGACTTCTTGGCGTGGTCACCGGGGGTGAGGTCGGCCAGCTGCTCGCAGACCTGCACGTACCCCTCGTACGGGGTGACCATGAAACAGGTGTGGGTGAACGCGGCGACCTGCGTGGATACTGCGTCGACGACCGCGGGGGCGGCGTTGCCGACGCTGGTCACGGCGATCCCCGAGCCGAAGTCGATCAGTGAGTTGCCGTCGACGTCGACCAGGACGCCGCCGCCGGCCCGCTCGATGAACACCGGGAAGGCGGTGCTCACGCCGGCCGAGACGACCGAGTTGCGGCGGGCGAACAACTCGCGGGAGCGGGGGCCGGGCAGCTCGGTGACGATCCGGCGTTCCTGCGGCAGGTCGGCCGGGACGGCGGCGGACGTGGGGGTCGGGAGGGTGGCGGTCATGAATGCTCCTGTCTCAGGCGGTGCTCGGCTCGCCCGGGTGGGTCTTGGCGGCGTCGGGTGGTCGGCGAGGGCTCGCGTCGTTGAGCCCAGCCTTCCCGACGCGGACTGTCCAGGTAATGGTCACAAGTGGCGCATTACCCTGGTCGATGTGGACAGAATGGAGCACACCCGATGGCGTTGACGGTGCCTGCCCTCGTCGCGCAGCGGGATCTGGGCGTGCGGATGCTCGCCGGGGCGGGCGCGCCCGAGCAGCCCATCACCTGGGTCCACGGGAGCGAGCTGGACGACCCGACCCCGTTCCTCTCGGGCGGTGAATTGCTGCTGACCACCGGGTTGTTCGTCCGGCCGGCGACCGACTTCCCGGCCTATGTCGGACGGCTTCGCGCCGCCGGGGTGCTCGGCCTCGGGTTCGGGGTCGGGCTGAGCTGTGCCGAGGTACCCGCCGACCTGGTGACGGCCGCCGAGCGGATCGGCCTGCCGCTGCTGGAGGTGCCGCGCCGGACGCCGTTCATCGCGCTGTCCAGGGCGGTATCCCGAGCGCTGGCGGCGGACGAGTACGCGGCGGTGTCCCGGACCTTCCTCGCGCAGCAGGAGCTCACCCGGGCGGCGCTGGCCCCGGATTCCCCGGCGCGGCTCATCCGGCTGCTGGCCCGCAAGGTCGACGGGTGGGCCGTCCTGCTCGACGCCCGGGGCGGGACGCTGGCGCTGGGCGGAGGCCGCGCCGCCGCGATGGTGCCGGCCGTCGCGGTCGAGGCGGCCCGGTTGCGGGAGCACCGGGGGTCGGTCGGTGCGGGGTTCGACGTGGACGGCGAGGCCGTGAGCCTGCAACCGGTGGGCGCCGGAGTCCGCCGCCGGGCGTTCCTGGCGGTGGGCCGCCCGGGGCCGCTGTCGCCCGCGGATCGACACCTGGTCAATGCGGCGGTGATGCTGCTGACCCTGGGCCTGGAGCAGCGCTCGGTACCGGACACCTCCGGCGCGGTTGCGGCGGCCGTCCTGGAGCTCGCGCTGGAGGGCCATCCCGACCTCGCCGCGACGATCGCCGCCCGGGTCGGTCGGCAATGGCCGGACGCCCCGCTCGTGGTCCTGCTCGCCCTCCCATCCCCATCTGCCGCGACCCCACCCCACGCGCTCCCCACCGCCGCCCCCCCACCCCGCGCGGATCAACAAGGCCCGCGCGGATCAACCAGCCTCGGATGGGACGGGTGGGACGGGAGTCAACGACTTGCGCCGCGCGGCTGGGTCGCCCGGGACGGCCGCGATCGGGAGACCGGGGGAGGGCCGGACGCCGGTCCGGACATCGACGTCCCGGTGTGGTCGGCCGAACTCGACGGTGAGCTGATCGCGGTCGCGCCCGCCGAGGTTGCCGAACGGCTGGCTGCCGACCTCGCCACCACCGGCCGGACCGTCGGCTGGTCGGCTCCGACGCCCGCCACCGGTCTGCCCGCCGCCCGGCAGCAGGCCCGGCGCGCGGCCGAGGCCGCGGTGGGCCGGGGATTGCCCGCGCTCGGCTTCGACGCCGTCGGTTCGACCGGCATCGCCGGGGTCTGGGATCCGTTACGGGCGGCGGCGTTCGCGGAATCGCTGCTGGCGCCGCTGGTCGACCACGACCGGACCCGCCGCGGCGAACTGGTCACCTCACTGCGCGCCTGGCTGGCCCATCACGGTCAGTGGGACCCGACCGCGGCGGCGCTCGGGGTGCACCGGCACACCCTGCGGCGACGGATGACGCTCGCGGCCGAGCTGCTCGGCCGCGACCTGGACTCGCCGACCGTGCGCAGCGAGCTGTGGCTGGCGCTGGAAGCGATGGGCCCACCTGTGACGATCACGGCACCGTGACCATCATCGGGAGTCGGGCGCCGAGACGGAATCGCAACCTGAGGCACCCACAATGGGCGGGCAGATTCGTCCGGAATGCCCGTCCGGAATGCCGATCCGGACTGTCGAGAGGACCACGCCCGTGCCTACCGAGCAGACCGTCGCCGTCGCCGAGCCCGGCGACCCCGGCGGGCCGTCCGCGCCGGCCGAGCGCGACCCACCCCGGCGCGGCGCCTGGTTCCGGTACACGTTGCCCGGCGCCTGGACCGCGCTGATCTTCGCCTGCCTGTCGTTCAGCCCGTCGCTCGTGCCACGACCGGGCCTGCTGCAGGGCGTGGTCTGCGGCATCACCGCCGCCATCGGGTACGGCCTGGGCGTCATCGGTGCGTACGTCTGGCGGACCTTCCCGGACCGTCCCCCGCGGCCCGCAGGCAAGCGGTCCTGGCCGGTCTTCTTCGGGCTGGGCGGCGCGCTGCTGGTCGTCAGCTGGCTGCTCGGCCAGCGGTGGCAGGGCCAGCTGCGGGAGATGATGTCGGCGCCGCCGGAGTCGTTCTGGTCCAAGCTGCTGTTGCCGCTGGCCGCCGCCGGGGTGTTCGTGCTGCTCATCGGGATCGGCCGCGGGCTCCGGGGCGCCTACCGCTGGCTGTGGGGTCTGCTGTCGAAATGGATCGGGCGACGGGCGGCGCGGGCGATCGGCTGGGTCGTCGTGGTCGGCCTGAGCTTGCTGCTGCTGTCCGGGTTGCTGCAGGACGTGTTGCTCAAGGGCATGGATTCGGCGTTCTCCGTGGTCGACGGGGGCACCTCGGAGCTTGTCACGCAGCCGACGTCGACGCTGCGCTCCGGCGGCGCCGACTCGCTGGTTCCGTGGGACACCCTCGGCTTCCAAGGCCGCAACTTCACCGGTGCCGGCCCGACCGCGCCGGAGATTGCCGCATTCTGGGACCAGCCGACCGCCGACGCGCCGATCCGCGCCTACGCCGGCATCAAGAGCGCGTCGGACGCGGAAGGCCGGGCCCGGCTGGCCGTCGACGATCTGGACCGGGCCGGGGGCTTCGATCGTGAGTATCTGCTGGTCGCCGGCACCACCGGGACCGGCTGGGTCGATCCCGCCTCGATCGACGCCCTGGAGTACGAGGTGCGCGGCGACATCGCCAGCGTCGCCATCCAGTACAGCTACCTGCCGTCCTGGCTCTCGTTCCTGGTGGATCAGGCCCGGGCGCGCGAGGCCGGTCGGGCGCTGTTCGACGCCGTGTATCAGCGGTGGTCGGAGCTGCCCATCGACAAGCGCCCCAAGCTGCTGTTCTTCGGGGTCAGTCTGGGGTCGTTCTCCGGCGAGGCCGCGTTCAGCGGCGAGGCCGACCTGGCCAATCGCACCGATGGCGTGCTGTTCGCCGGCCCGCCGAATTTCAACCCGCTGCGCCGGGAGTTCGAGACAGGTCGGGACGCCGGCAGCACGGCTGCCGCACCGGTCTTCCGGGACGGGCGGATCGTCCGGTTCTCCCCGGACCCGACCCAACCGGCCGGGCCCGCCGATGCCCCGTGGGACGGCACCCGGGTGCTGTACCTGATGCACGGCTCGGATCCGGTGGCCTGGTGGAGCCCGTCCCTGTTGCTGAACCGGCCGGACTGGCTGGACGAACCGGCCGGCAACGACCAGCTCGAGGAGATGTTCTGGATCCCGTTCGTGACGTTCTGGCAGGTCACCGTCGACATGATGGAACTCGTCGACGTGCCCAGCGGGCACGGGCACGACTACCAGGCCAACTACCTCGACGGTTGGGCACAGGTGGTGCAGCCCGCCGGCTGGACCCCCGAGAAGGCCGAGCAACTGCGCGCGATCATCCTGGCCGAGCCGGACCTGGGCTGAGCCGGCCCCAGGGGCTCCCGCGAGTGTGCAGAAAGGGCCCCTATTCCGGGTTCTCGGGGGCACCTTCTGCACACTCGGGTCCGAGTCCGAGTCCGGGTCCGGGTCCGGGTCCGGGTCCGAGTCCGAGTCCGAGTCCGAGTCCGAGTCCGAGTCCGAGTCCGAGTCCGAGTCCGAGTCCGAGTCCGAGTCCGAGTCCGAGTCGGGTCGGGTCGGGTCGGGTCGGGGTCAGTCCGGGTGCAGCACGACGGCGCAGGTGCCGTCCGGGTCGTCGAACGACCGTCGCCAGCTCAACCCGGGCCAGAACAGGTGCATGGCCTCGGATTCCGGGCGGTACAGGGCGGTGTAGACGGTGCCGAACGCGCGCCAGTAATGCGTCGAGTACAGCGGGGGCTTGAGGAACGCGGACACCAGGTCGGTCGGGCTGGGATCGGTCGCGACCAGTTCGGCGAGCCGTTCCCGCCGCGGCACGCTGGCGAATTGCTGGGCGTGCTCGACGCTGTCCGGCACTTCCCCGCGGTGGTTCGTGGCGATGGGGGACTCGGTGAATTCGGGCGCCCGGTCCGGTGCGACGAACGCGGTCAACACGTTCTTGCCGGCATCCACCACGGTCAGGTTGTAGGCCATCGCCACCGGCATCCGGGACAGGATCTCCCGGGCCTGCTCCGTCGTCGCGGCGACCTCCAGCAGGTAGCGGACCACGAGCGAGACCGCGAAACCCGGCCCCGATCCTCGCCGCCCGCCGAAACTGAGGGAGACGACCAGCCCGTCATCGTTCATCCCGTCGGTCAACCCCCACAGGCAGTCGCCGTTGCCGATGACCCGCCGGCCGGCGAATGCGCTGGAGAAGACCACTCGCTCCCACAGGGCGGGGGAGTAGTCGTAGTTGCGGCACAGCGCGATCTCCGGGTGGGTGACGACCGCCTGCGAGCAACCCGGCAGGAACCGGGGCGGGTCCCACAGGGTGAGCATCCGGGCGGCGACGTCGTCCGGCGGCAGACCGATGGCCGCGACGGCTTCGCCGGCGAGGTCGACCAACCGCCGGTAGGTCGGCACCAGTTCGGGCATGTGCTCGGCGAGCCGATCGCGGGCCGTGGTCAGAGCGGGCCGCGGGCGGACGTCCCGCTGCAGGTACCACCGGCGGTATCCCGGCCAGGTCGCGGTGAACAACGCCTGCCAGCGGGGGCCGGGGACGGGTTCCCGGATGCCGAAGACGGTCAGCGGGATCGGGGCGCCGGCGTCCGGCGGTTTGGCCGGCGGCAGCGCGCGCGGGAAGGGATTGAGTCCCTTGCGCCGCCCCCCACCGAGCACCATGGTCGACCCGTCCGCCCTCTCTGCCGTGCCGCCGCCGGCCGGTCAGCGGGCCGGCCCGCGTGCCATCATCCCCCGGCGGCGCGCTCCGTGCCCGGGCCGCCCGGGCGGCGAATCATCATGCGGCGTGGCCCGACCCGGCACCTCGCCGGTCGCGTGAGAATCACCGGGTGGATGAGCGCGCATCGATCCTGACGGGCCCGCGGGCCACGGTCCGGTCCTGGCTGACCGGTCTCGGTTCCGCCGCCGTCGCATTGGTGCGCCGCAGGCCCCGGGGTGAACGCGGGCGGGCGGCGTCGCCCGCCGAACCGCTCCGGGCCCCGGCGCAGATTCCGGCGGCCCCCCTGTTGCCCAGCCCGGAGGGTTCGGCAACGATCAACGTCATGAGCGAGCAGAGCACTTCAGCGGTGTCGGCGCCCTTCGGTCAGCGGCCCCTGAAGGGGATCGCGGAGATCCGGCACTTCTTCCGGACCAACACCACGCCGGTCTTTTTCATCGGTGCCACCCCGTTCAACCTGCTCGGTCTGGACCGGTGGGTGCGCAACTTCGAGTACGTCACCTACTACGACGCCTGGGACGGGGGGCACCCCCGGGTGTTCACCCCGAAGGACAAGCCGTACATCGAGTTCGAGTCCGGTGAGGAGATCAACAACTACCTGCTGCTGCACCCCGAGGTGAAGGCGTTCATGCAACGCAACGGGGGGCGGCCCAAGGTCGCGATGGTCTTCTTCGACGAGGAGACCGAAAAGATCTGCACCGAACTGGGCTACGACCTGATCCTGCCGTCGGCCGCGCTGCGCGAGCATCTGGATTCCAAGATCGTCACCACCCGGCTCGGCAACGAGGCCGGTGCGGCGAGCGTGCCGAACATCCTGACGTCGGTGGACTCCTGGGACCAGCTCGTGCAGGAATGCACCGCTGCCGGGCTGGGCACCGACGTGGTGCTGCAGACGCCGTACGGCGACTCCGGCAAGACCACGTTCTTTCTGACCAGCCAGGCCGACTGGGACAAGAACGCCGAGGACATCGTCGGCCAGCAGCAGAAGATCATGAAGCGGATCAACAACCGCGGCATCGCCGTCGAGGCCGTGCTGACCCGGCACGGCACGGTGGTCGGGCCGTACATGTCCGAGCTGGTCGGGCACCCCGAGTTGACCCCGTACAAGGGCGGCTGGTGCGGCAACGAAATGTATCCGGAGGTGCTGACCGGGCTGCGCCGGGAAAAGGCCAACCAGCTGGTGCGCCGGCTCGGCGACCGGTTGGCCGGCGAGGGGTACAAGGGCTTTTTCGAGGTCGACGTGCTGGTCGACCTGGATTCCGAAGAGGTCTACCTGGGCGAGTTGAACCCGCGGATCTCCGGGGCCTCGTCCATCACGAATGTCACTGCGGGTGCATATTCCGACATGCCGTTGTTCCTGTTCCATCTGCTGGAATTCATGGGCGTGGACTACGAGTTGGATGTCGATGAGATCAACCGTCGGTGGGAGGATCTCGCCTCGGTGGACGTGTGGTCGCAGATGGTGATCAAGGAGGTCACGCCCGACGTCGAATTGATCACGAAGGCGGCGCAGACCGGCCAGTGGTATTTCGACGACGCCGACGAATTACATTTCCGGCGCGCCGCCCTGGACTGGCACCAGCTGCAGCGGGAGAGCGAGTGCTTCTTCCTGCGCATCTTCGGTGCGGGCGACTACCGTTGGAAGGGTGCCGATCTCGGTGTCCTGGTGACGAAGGGCCGGCTGCAGACCGAGGATCCCGAGATCGGCGCGGCGCCGGCACCGGCGCCGGAACCCCAGCCGGGTGAGTCGCTGGCGCTCGACCTGATCTCCGGATCGGAATCGGATGTCCCGCCGACCGGCTCCGAAGACACCCCCGCGGAGAACATGTCGTCCGGGAATTCGCGGCTGACCGGCCGCGGCCGCCGGTTGATCCAGGCGATCCGCGACCAGTACGCCGGGGTACCGGTGGCCGCTGAGTTCGTGGTTCCGGCGACGTCCGTCGGGGTGAAGTCGAGCTCGTGACGAGCCCGGCGCCGGGGCGGCCGGGCGGCGCGTCGTCCCGGCATCGTCGATCCGGGACGGGTCAGACCAACCCGGCGGCCAGGGTGAGCTGAAAGCCGATCATGTCGATCGCGGCCATGGTGTCCAGCAGGAACGCGGGCTCCTGCGGCAGCGGCCAGGACGACAGCTTGACGACGACGAGCTCCCGAGCCGGCTCGACCCACACCATCTGGCCGTGGATGCCCAGACACAGCAACACTTCCCGGCCGCCGGGCAGCCAGAACTGGTTGCGATAGCCGCCACCGGGCAGCCACGTCCCGTTGCCGGAGGCGGCGAACACGTCACGGGTGTCGGCGGCGCCGGCCAGGCTGTCGGCAATCCAGGAGGCCGGAACCACCGGCCGGCCCTGGGCCACCCCACCGTCGAGCAGCATCTGCCCGAACCGGCCCAGATCACGCAGGGTGGCCGACAGGCCGCCGTCGGCGAAGACGGCGCCGGCGGGGTCGACCGCGGCGTCCATGTCCTGCTCGCAGCCCAGCTTCGACCAGATCTTGGCCGACAGCAGGTCGGGCAGCCGGGTGCCGGTGGCCCGTTCGCAGATCCAGCCGAGGATGTCCGTCTCGCAGGAGCGGTACTCGAATTCGGCGCCGTGCGGTCGGCCGGCCGACAGGGTGGACAGGTACTCGTACATGGATGTCGGCAGTTCGGGGACGGTGCGGGGCGCCCAACCGACCACCTGCTCGAGCAGCCGCACCTCGGCCGCCGGGTCGAGGTAGGTCTCGGAGAAGCTGATCCCCGAACGCATGTCCAGGACGTCCTGCACCGTCGCGCCGGCGTAACCGGACACGGCGAGTTCCGGCACGTAGACCTCGACCGCCGCGCGGACGTCGATCGCGCCCTCGTCGGCGAGAATGCCGACCAGGCAGCCGACCACCGACTTGGAGACCGACATCAGGATGTGCGGACGGTCCGCCGGCATGCCACCGGGATACCGCTCGGTCACGACCTGCCCGCGGTGCAGCACCAGGAACCCGTCGGTGTAGGTGTCCTCGATCACCTGGGCCACCGTGGACCAGCGTCCCTCGAGCCGCCAGACGGTCTGCTCGTCGTCGAGACCGGTCGCCTGCGGCAGGGGCGCGGCGGCGCCGGTGCCGCGGGAGACCCGGGCGGTCGGCACCACCTCCCGGATGTGCTGGAAGGACCAACGGTTGGCGGGGGCGTTCTGCCAGGTGGCGAGCGACCATCGGTCGGCCGGATGCGGCGGGAAACCGATCATGGTCATGACGGACAAGACTCCAAGCGAGGCGTGCGGGATGGGGAGAGCGAGGCCGGAGCGGCTCACTCCTCGGGATCGAGCGGGAACATGTCGACGGTACCCAGTGCGAACCGGATCACCTGGCCACCGCTGAAGTCGGCGACGGCCATGCCCTCCACCCGGCGGTCGGCGATCATCGCGCGCACCCGCCACTTGGCGTGCGTGCGCTTCACGATCTGCTTGCGGTTGTGGTCGATGCTCACCCCGGCGCCCACGCTCCTGGTCAGGAACTCGCGTTGGATCGCCCGATCCCGGGTGGTCGCCAGCGCGCGGAACGGTTCGGCTGCGCGCATGACGGCATCATCCGCGAAGAACCCGAGCACGGCGTCGACGTCACCGGCGTCCCAGGCCTGCTCGAACCGCAACGCGGCCAGGAACTCGCCGGCCTGGTCATCGCCCTGCTCGATCAGCGACCGGAGGAACGAGGGGTCGCGATTGAGCTTGGACGCGTACCCCAGCCGCTCCGACGACGGCGGCCGGTTCATCTCCAGGATCCGGATGGTCACCGGACGGTACGTGTCGGTCCGCAGGGCCCCGCGCTCGATCAGCTTGTCGATCTGCTCGATGAAGTTGAGTTCCTGGTACAGCGACAGGTTGCCGCCGAGCTCGTTGCGGCGGTCCTCGATCTCCATCACGCTGGTCGGTTCGGTGACCCGCTCGGTCGGGTTGATCTGGATCACCCAGATCTCGTCCGGGTGCGCGTACAGCAGGTCGCCGACGGGCGGGTTCTGCGAGAACAGCCCGTCCCAGTAGAGATGCCCGTCGACCGGCACCGACCGGAACAGGTTGGGAATCGCGGCGGAGGCGAGCACCGCGTCGGGCGAGATCTCCCCATCGTGGCTGTTGAACGCCTTGAACGAGCCGGACAGCACGTCGACCGCGCCGAGCAGCAGCAGCGGGGCGTCGGCCCCGACCTCGGCCGCCCGGGCGGTCACCGCGGGAAAGTCGAGCGTCTGCTCGAGCATGGACCGCAGGTGCTCGAGCGACCAGTTCGAGGTGGGCGTGCTGTACGGGCTGATGGCAGGCGCGGAGATGTAGTGGGACGCCCGGAAGGCGGCCAACAGCATCTCGTTGATGATCTTTTCCGGCGGTGAGCCGGCCGAATTGGCCGCCCAGAACGCGTCCAGCCGTTCCTTGGCCAGCTCGGGCTTGTCCTCGATCAGCGCGGACCAGCCCAGCAGGGCACAGATCGCCCCGCCGGACGTGCCGGACAGGCCGACCACGTTGTAGTGGTCCAGCACCTCGGGGGTCAGCCACCGGGCCAGGACGCCCGCGGTGAAGGCGGTGTGGCTGCCGCCGCCCTGGCAGGCGATGGCGATGCGGGGAGCGTCGTCGGGCGCCACGCTGGTCCTCCTGAGTGGGCATTGCCGACGGGTCGGCCGGCGGATGCCGATCGGCACCCGCCGAACAGGGAAAGCCTAGGGTCCGGTGGACGCCCGGCGACACGTCCGGGAGGCCGGGTGTGAGCGAGTTCTCCCTGGAGAACGGAGCGGACGTAGGGTCCATTTCATGAGTGACGCCGCCGCCGCATCCGATCAGCCCAAGCAGCACCGCAAGCCGCACAGCCACATCGTCACCGACGGCATCGAGCGGGCCCCCGCCCGCGGCATGCTGCGCGCGGTCGGCATGGGTGACGACGACTGGCGCAAGCCGCAGATCGGCGTGGCCAGCTCGTGGAACGAGATCACCCCGTGCAACCTGTCGCTCGACCGGCTGGCCAAGGCGGCCAAGCAGGGCGTGCACGAGGCCGACGGGTACCCGCTGGAGTTCGGCACCATCTCCGTCTCCGACGGCATCTCGATGGGTCACGGCGGCATGCACTACTCGCTGGTCAGCCGGGAGGTCATCGCGGATTCGGTGGAGACGGTGTTCCGCGCCGAACAGTTGGACGGCGGCGTGCTGCTGGCCGGCTGCGACAAGTCCGAACCCGGGATGTTGATGGCCGCCGCCCGGCTGGACATCGCCTCGGTGTTCCTCTACGCGGGATCGACCCTCCCCGGCAAGCTGGACGGGGAGACGGTGACGATCATCGACGCCTTCGAGGGCGTGGGCGCCTGCCTGGCCGGCCGGATCAGCCGGGACCGGCTCACCGAGATCGAGAAGGCCATCTGCCCCGGCGAGGGCGCCTGCGGCGGCATGTACACGGCGAACACGATGGCCAGCGTGGCCGAGGCGCTGGGCATGTCGCTGCCCGGCAGTGCGGCGCCGCCCGCCCCGGACGCCCGCCGGGACACGTATGCGATCCGCAGTGGTGAGGCCGTCGTCGCCCTGGTCGATGCCGGCATCACCTCCCGGGACATCCTGACCAAGAAGGCCTTCGAGAACGCCATCACGGTGCTGATGGCGCTGGGCGGCTCGACCAACGCGGTGCTGCACCTGCTGGCGATCGCCCACGAGGCGAAGGTTGACCTGGCCCTGGACGATTTCAACCGGATCGGTGCGCGGACCCCGCACCTGGCCGACGTCAAGCCGTTCGGCAAGTATGTGATGACCGACATCGACCGCATCGGCGGGGTGCCGGTGGTGATGAAGGCGCTGCTGGACGCCGGCCTGCTGCACGGCGACACGCTGACCGTCACCGGCAAGACCATGGCCGAGAACCTGGCCGAGCTGAACCCGCCGGAGCTGGACGGCGACGTGTTGCACCAGCTGACCAACCCGATCCATGCCACCGGCGGCATCACGATCCTGCGCGGGTCGCTGGCCCCGGAAGGCGCGGTCATCAAGAGCGCCGGGATCGAGTACGAGGAGTTCACCGGCCCGGCCCGGGTGTTCGACGGCGAGGCCGGCGTGCTGGAGGCCGTCACCGACGGGACGCTGGGCAAGGGCGATGTGATCGTCATCCGCTGGGAGGGCCCGAAGGGCGGGCCCGGGATGCGGGAGATGCTCGCCGTCACCGGCGCGATCAAGGGCGCCGGGCTGGGCAAGGATGTGCTGCTGCTGACCGACGGCCGCTTCTCCGGCGGCACCACCGGACCGTGCATCGGGCACATCGCCCCCGAGGCGGCGCACGGCGGTCCGATCGCGCTGGTCCGCGAGGGCGATCAGATCCGGCTGGACCTGGCCGCCAAGACCCTGGACCTGCTGGTCGACGACGCCGAGCTGGAGCGTCGCCGCGCCGAATGGGAGCCGCGCGAGCAGAACCTGAACTTCGGCGTCGCCGGGAAGTACGCCAAGCTGGTCGGCTCCGCGGCCCAGGGCGCGGTTTGCTTCTGATCACGACCGACCGCCGGTCGCCGGCCGGACCTGACCGTTCGGCCGGCGGCGGGCTGCCCCGGCCCGCGGTAACTCTGCCGCTGCCAGACCGGCGAATGTTCCGCAGCCGGTGACCTGGCCGCGACCGGGAGGTACCCGTTCCCGTTCGCCGGAGAGACTCCGCCGACCGGGCGGGTCGGCGGCTACCGGTCGCCGTAGACGTCGATCTGCTCGTAGTACTGCTCGGCGTAGACCGGCTCCTGGAGCGGCCCGGCCTGGGGCGGCAGCGCGCCGTTCGAGCCCCCGCGGCGCACCGGGGTCAACCCGGCCACCTTGAGCGTCGACTTGGCCGGCGCGCCCTTACCCGCCGGCTTCCCGCCCCGGCCGGCCCGCTTGGCCTTGCGGGCGTTGGTCGTCGCCGCCGTCGCTGCCTCGGCCGCGATCGGGTGCGCCCGCCCGTATTCCTCGGCCACGTGATCGAGCAGGCCCTCGAGGAAGGTCTGGATCTGGATCCGGCTGGTATCCCGCAGCGTCCGCAGGTACGCGGTCTGCTGGTCGAGTTCGGCCTGGACCGACTCCGAGTTGAGGTTCATCCGTTCGACCCGATCGGAGGCCTCCCGCTGGATCGCCTCCGACCGGCTCAACGCCTCCTCGTACACATGGCGGGCCTTGTCCTCGGTCTCCTGCTCGAGGGTGGCCGCGTTCTTGCGGGTGTCCTCGTACAGTTCGCGGGCCTCGGCCATCACCTTGGCGCTGTACTGGTCGGCCTGGGCGACCGTCTTGTCCGCGGTCTGCTGGGCGGTGATCAGCACGCTCATCGCCTGCGCGACCTCGTTGCTGCGGCTGTCCCGGTCGATGCGCTCCTGGAGCTCGGTCACCTGCGCCTGGTAACCGGCGGCGACCTCGTCCATCCGGGCCCGGAGCCGGTCCACCAACTGGGCGCAGCGCACGACGAACGAGTCGACCTCATGCTGGTCGTAGCCACGGCCGAAGCCCTTCGAGGTGGCGAACGTGACCGTCTGAAGGTCCGCTCCGGTGACCTCGTCGAGGTTGCGGAGGCCGGAGGTCGAGTCCGTCATGGGAGTCTCCTTCTTGATCGACCGGGCTGACCGATCACTGTCACGCGTCGCCGAAATCCTCGAACTTGATCTGATTCTCCGGCACTCCGGAGGCGATGAGTTTCGCGACGGTGAATTTCACCATCGCGGGCGAGCCGCAGACGAGCACGTCGTGCGACGACCAGCCGCCGGCGTTGGCGACCACATTACCGACCAGCCCGCGCGGGCCCTTCCACCGAATGTCGTCCGAAATCACGATCACCACGGTCAACCACGGGTACCGCTCGGCGAGCAGGTCCAGGTCCTTGCGGTCGTAGATCTCCCGTACCGACCGCGCACCGAAGTACAGGTGGGTCGGACGGCCGCCGTCCCGGGCCAGCTGGTCGACGATCGACTTCAGCGGGGCCAGGCCGGTGCTCCCGCCGACCAGCAGCAGCGGCCGGGTCGAGGCCGGGTCCAGGACCATCTGGCCGATCGGCGGGCCGAGCCGGAGCTTGTCACCGGGCGCGGCGCTGCGGACCAGGGCGGTGGAGACCGGCCCGCCGTCGATCAGCCGGACGTGCAGCTCGATCTCCAGGCCACCGGGCGCGTTCGCCGGGGTGTAGAGGCGCCATTCCCGCGGTCGCAACGTGCTCGGCTCGACCGAGACGGACTGGCCGGCCACATACGGGTGCGGGGTCTCGGTGCGGACCTTGAGCACCGCGATGTCGAAGGTCCGCAGGTCGACCTCGGTGATGTCGGCCTCCCACCAGGCCGGTTCGGACTCGTCGACCTGCTGGGCCGCAGTGGACATGGTGTCGGCGACGATGCCGTAGGCGGCGGCCCAGTCGGCGTGCAACGCCTCGGTCCAGGCGTCGCCGCTGAAGTGCCGCAGCGTGGTGATCAACGCCTCGCCGACGGCCGGGTAGTGACCGGCCAGGGTGCCGAACTTGCGATGGTCCCGACCCAGATCCTGCAGGTAGGGAACCAGTTCCCCGACGTTGTCGACGTTGGTGACGATCCTGAC
This sequence comes from Nakamurella sp., assembly GCF_044224575.1. Classification (GTDB taxonomy): domain Bacteria; phylum Actinomycetota; class Actinomycetes; order Mycobacteriales; family Nakamurellaceae; genus Nakamurella. The sequence goes on along the minus strand of NZ_JBGAKE010000003.1, from coordinate 212,264 downwards.
CAGCGCGCCGACCAGCCGGTCGCGCTGCTTGGCCATGGACGGCGGGAACATGTCCCGGGTCTCGGGGTACCGCAGGAACAGGTAGCTGTAGAAGTACTGGGCGACCACGTCGGGGCCATGGCCGGCGACCTCGGCGAAGTTCGCCTTGAGCGCGGCTGTGTCGATATCCGCCACTACGGTTTCCTCACGCGCTTGCGATCGAACGGCTGGAGGCGCATCGAGCGGCGGTCGTCCCGGTCCGGCGCGGCGAATTCCTCACGGGCGCTCCTCGCCGGCCAGAAGACCACAGACGACAACCACGGGCCAAACACGCGCAGCGTAGCCGCAAGGCAGGGCCGGATGCAAAGAGCGCTTACGCCGATAGTGTGAGAAATAGGCAGACCAGCCAGTTCATTTCACCGCGATGTCACACGCCGTGGATCTCGACGCCGCCGTTTGTCCGCTTCGACCGGGTCGAGCACACGATCGCCGCCACGGACGGTGTCCGGCAGTCGAACCGTCAACCTCCCCGCCGCCCCCGGGCTCTTGGCCACCACGCACCCCGCCCGCCGCGCACCCCGTACCCCGCCCGCCACCCACCCCGCCCGCGCGGATCAACTAGTCCCGCGCGGCTGAACTGACCCCGTTTGTGACGTATGGAACGGAAGTCACCGACTTCGGCCGCGCGGTTGTCCACACCCCGAGCGACCCCTTCCGGAGGCGCCGCGGCGTTCGCCGGACCGGGTGCGACAGTGGGTTGATGGCCTACCGCATCACCGACGACCAACGGCGGCTCCGGCTGGGCATTCGGCACGGTCTGTTGGACCGCTCGGCCCGGCGTTCGGCCGACGAGGTGGCCGGCGATGTGCTCGCCCTGCACGCCACCGACCCGGCCACGGTGTATCTCTCGGTCGCGGCCCGGTCGGCCGATCTGACCCCGGACGGCATCTCGCGCGCCCTCGACAACGACTTGTCCCTGGTCAGGATGCTGGGCATGCGCCGGACGATGTTCGTCGTCCCGACACCGATCGTGCCGATCGTGCAGCGGGCGGCGACCGACGCGGTGGCCGCCCGGCTGCGGACCGCGCTGGTGAAGGACCTGGCGGCGGTGACGGATGCGCCGGACGCCTGGCTCGCCGACGTCGAACGGTCCGTGCACGACGTGCTCCGGGCCGCGGGCCAGGCAAAGGCGACGGCGCTGTCCGCTGCCGAACCCCGGCTGCGCACCAAGCTCACCTACGCCGAGGGCAAGGCGTACGGCGGGCCGGCGACCATCACCACCCGAGTGCTGAACCTGATGGCCGCCGACGGCCTGATCGCCCGCGGCCGCACGACGGGGTCGTGGACCGGCGCTCTTTACGAGTGGGCGCCGATCGAGAAGTGGTTCCCGGCCGGCATCCCGGACCTCGACCCGGTGGCCGCCCGAGCCTCGCTGGCGCGGGAGTGGCTCGCCCGGTTCGGGCCGGCGACCGCGGCCGACGTCGCCTGGTGGGCCGGCTGGAACGGCCGCGACACGAAGGCTGCGCTGGCCGAAGCCGGCGTGCTGGAGGTGTCGCTGGAGGAGGGGCCGGGGGTTGCCCTGGCCGACGACCTGGAGCCGGAACCGCCCGCCGGACCGTGGGTGGCGTTGCTGCCCGCCCTCGACCCGACGCCGATGGGCTGGATCAACCGGGACTGGTACTTCCCGCCGGCGTTCAAGCCGCTCCTGTTCGACCGCACCGGAAACATCGGACCGACGGTGTGGTCTGACGGTCGGGTGGTCGGTGGGTGGGCGCAACGCCCATCCGGCGAGGTGGTGACCCGACTGCTGACCGACATCGGCGCCGCCGCCGCGAAGGCCGTCGACGCGGAGGCCGCCCGACTGCAGGAGTGGATCGGTCCGGCCCGGTTCGTCCCAAAGTTCCGGGTACCGCTCGACCGGGAACTCGCCGGCCGTTGAGGCGTCTCAGCGGTGCCCGGCCTGGTGTCGCAGCCAGGCCTGGTAGCCGCCGGTCAGATCCGTCACGCGGCGCAGGCCCAGGTCCTGCAGGGTGGCGGCGGCCAGACTGGAGCTGTACCCCTCGTTGCAGACCACGATGATGCGCTGATCGACCCCAGTGACGAGCGGCAACCGGTGGGCCGACGTCGGGTCCAACCGCCACTCCAGGACGTTGCGGTCGACGACCATGGCGCCCGGCAGCGCTCCGTCGCGCTCCCGCTGCTCGACCGGCCGGGTGTCGATGATCAGCGCGCCGGCCGCCGCCTCCGCGGCCAGCAATTCGGGCGGCACTCGATCCAGGCGGGCGCGGGCCCGGGTCAGCATGTCGTCGATGGCACTCACCGGAACATTGTGACGTGGAGTCGGGCCGGCGCGACCCGCTCAGAATCCGCGGAACACGCCGTCGGCGAAGTCCTCCCGATCCATGGTGGAGATCGTCACGTTGTTCTAAACGCTATACCGCTCGGCCGGCGTCACCCGGAAATGGCGGCCGGGCTCCCAGTGCAGATCCACGACCATGATCGGATGCTCGGGGTCGGTGATCGTCACCGCGTCGGCCAGGAATGCGAAGTATGGCTCCTCGCCGTCGGGCCCGGCCGCGACCGCCTGCTCGACCGTGAAGCGCTCGAAGCGACGGTCGTCGACGCACTCCAAAACCGGCCTGGAAGCCGTCGGGCGACGGGGCCTGAGCGGCGTCGCACACTTCCTGCCGGACGTGGCCGTCGGTGCAGTCGGTTCGGATGAGCATGGCCGTTTCGGAGTAGGTCGGGGTGAGCCGCACGAACGCGTCTTCGCAACGGGCGGATTCACTGCGCGTCGGGAGTCCCGATGGGTGCAGGATCGACGGGACGACCGGGAAGGACATGCACGTGTTGACGGACAGTGTTGCCGCGGAGCCGCTGCTGGCCGCGTTCGTGTCCCGGTCCGGCCGGGACGACCCCTACCCGGTCTATCGCGAATTACTGGCCCTGCCGGGATTGCCGCGCCTGGGCGACGGGTCGCTGATGATCACCCGCTTCGCCGACTGCTCGGCGGTGCTGCGCAGTCCGGATGTCGGTCACTCCGATGATGTGGGTGGCGCGCGGGTGCCGGACTGGCGAGACCATCCCTCGCTGCTGTTGTTCGGCACCAGTCTGCTCGGTCTGGATCCGCCGGCGCATACCCGGTTGCGCCGGATCGTCAGTGGCGCGTTCACCCCTCGGCGGACCGCCGCCCTCCGTCCCGCAGTCACCGCGGTCGTCCACGAACTGCTGGAGAAACTCTCTGAAGCGTCGGATTTCATCTCCGCGTTCGCGTTCCCCCTGCCGATTGCGGTGATCGGCGAGCTGCTGGGCGTGCCGCGCGCGGACCAGCCGCCGTTCCAGCGGCTGGCCCGGGACTGGACCCACGTCCTGGACGTGACCACCCCGCGGGTGCTGGCCCGAGCCGACCAGGCGGCCGTCGAGATACGTTCGTACCTCGGCGATCTCGCTGACGAGCGGCGGGTCCGGCCACGGGACGATCTGATGAGCGCGCTGGTCGCCGACCCCGGTGGCCTGGATCCGGACGAGGTGGTGACGATGGCCGCGCTGCTGTTCGCGGCCGGCTTCGAGACCGCCACCCATCTGCTCGGCAACGGGTTGGTCGCCCTGCTCGGCCATCCCGACCAGCTGCAGCGCTGGCGATCGGCCCCCGACGAGCTGGCCGAACCGGCGGTGGACGAACTGCTCCGGTTCGACTCCCCGGTGCAGATCGCCCGCCGGAAGGCCTTGCGACCGCTGGTGATCGGCGACACCGAGGTGGCGCCGGGGGAGAAGCTGACGGTCTGCCTGGGCGCTGCCAACCGCGATTCGGCCCGGTTCACCGACCCCGACCGGCTCGATCTCGCCCGAGCCGAGGGTGGATCGCTGGCCTTCGGTGCCGGGATCCACTACTGCCTGGGCGCGCCGCTGGCCCGGCTGGAGGGCCAGGTCGCCTTCCCCGCGCTGTTCCGCCGCTACCCGCGGCTTGCCCTGGCCGGTCCGGGCATGCGCCGGGTGAGCCTGACCCTGCGCGGCTACCAGCGCCTGCCCGTCACCACCGGGTAACGACGGCGCGGGCCGGGCTGACCAACGCGGGGGCCGGGCTGTTCAACGCGGCGGCCGGGGTGGGCCGGGCTGTTCAACGCGGCGCGACGTCGGGCGCGGTGCTCTCTGGGCGCAGAGTTTGAAGGGTGGGCCGGCTCGCAGGGCCCGTCCGCTCAGGTTGAAACCGTATGCGGGTCGGCGAAAACTGCGTCAGGCTGATCAACTCGGCATTGACTCCGACATTTCGGGTGAATTGTGCCGATTTGATCAGCCCGGCACCCAGGAGGGGCCGGCAGGCAACGTGCATTTCGGGCATATGGGTCGCCGGTAGTTTCGACCGATCAGTGCAGGTATGGCGAGCTGAACAGCTGCGGATGGGTTGTGCGCGAATCAGCGCAAGGGCGGCCGGCCGGACGAGAGGCCCAGGATGGCCAGACCCTCGTCACGGGGCCATGTCCGGAGCTGGCGGCCGGACACGGAAGCCGAGTTCAGCAGTTCCCGGACGCGACCGGCCAGGAGGTCGGGCGAGAGGGTTGCCGTCGCCCAGGTGTAGCGAACCAACCGGATCCCCATTTCCTGCAGGACCCACTCACGCTCCTTCTCCTTCCTGATCGCGGCGGCAGGATCCTTGAGGTACTTCCCGAGCCCGTCCCCTTCGGCGGCGACGCGGAAATCCGGCCAGTAGTGATCGAGCCGAGCCTCCGGTACGTAGTCGCCGACCCACACGTTGCTCAGGCTCTCCGGCAGCCCGCCTTGGATGAACGCCAGGCGCCCCGCCGACTCCAGCGGGGACTCGACGTCGGTGTCACATCGCCGGACCGGCCATGCCGCGCGGCCACCGTTGCGCCATCGCTCCACATCTGCGGCCGCGGCGGCCAGCTCCTCGCGGTTTCGCTTCCGGAACGCCACCGCGTCGGCAAGCACGAGTCCGGTCAGACGGTCGCTATGACGCGCGATGTCGGCGACGGCAAAGGCCGGATCGACGACCGCCCAGCCGTCGGTGTCGCCGAGCCACCGATCCGGTACGGCGGCAAACCGGGTTCGGCCGTGGCGCGTGGTGTTCGATCCGCTGACCCGGGATCCCGGGCGGATGACGTTCGGCACGGCGGGTGGCCGGCCGATGGTCGGCAGGTCGTGCAGGACGATGGACGACCAGTCGGATGCGTAGCTGTCCGGGGCGGCGACCGTCAGGAACCCACGGACCCGCAGCCGATAGGCGGCCCAGGCATCGCTGGCGGCGAGTGCCGCGGGGTCGACGTACACCCCCTTGGCCACGCTGACCAGGGCACCGGCCCGCTCGAGCCGGTGCAGTCGACTCCGCGAGCGCGTCGCGGTGTCGAAGTCCGCGGCCCGGATCAGCCCGCCGCCATCGACAAGAGCGGCCCGGACATCATCGGGCAGGCTGGACGCGGCAGGCATCCGCTGAGCGTCGCGCACTCCCGGCGCCGCCGAGCCGCCGATCCGCCGAATGTGGACAACTCGCCGCTCACCCAGGGGCGACGCTGATCATCTCGGCGGGAGGGCGCGCGTGGTGCGCTCTGGGTGCCGAGTTGATCAGCCTGCGATGGGGTGGCTCGGGGTGGGGGTGGTGATTTGCTGCGGGTGCGGGGGCGACGCTGATCATCTCGGCGGGAGGGCGCGCGTGGTGCGCTCTGGGTGCCGAGTTGATCAGCCCGCGGTGTTGGAGACTCGGGTCAAGGGTGGCGGGTGCGAGGCCTGGTGATCAACGCTGGTCAACTCGGCAGGAGATCCGGCATTTCGGGCGTCGCGTGCCGAGTTGATCAGCCCGACGAGCCCGGCCCGCTGAGCCCAGCCCGCCCAGCCCGGGCCGCCCGCGAAAACGGCGCGCCCGGGTCAGCCGGTGAAGCCGTGGTAGTGCATGACGTGCTTGATCCGGGTGTAGTCCTCGAACCCGTACATCGACAGGTCCTTGCCGTAGCCGGACATCTTGAACCCGCCGTGCGGCATCTCGGCGATGAGCGGGATGTGCGTGTTGATCCACACGCAGCCGAAGTCGAGCCGGGCCGACATCCGGGCCGCGATGTCGACGTTCTTGGTCCAGACCGAGGAGGCCAGACCGTAAACACTGTCGTTGGCGCAGGCCAACGCCTCGTCCTCGGTGTCGAATTTCTGCACGGTGATGACCGGCCCGAACACCTCGTTCTGCACGATCTCGTCCTGCTGGTGCACCCCGGCCACCACCGTCGCCGGGAAGTAATAGCCCGGCCGGTCCAACGGCGCGCCGCCGGCGGTGATCTCGGCGCTGTTGCCGGCCCGCTCGACCAGCCCGGCGATGTGCGCCAGCTGGTTGGCGTTGTTGATCGAGCCGAACAGCACGTCCTCGTCGTCCGGGTTGCCGGTCTTGATCTCCCTGGCCTTGGCGGTCAGCGCGGCGACGAAGTCGTCGTACACGCCGGCCTGCACGATCGCTCGGGTCGCCGCCGTGCAGTCCTGCCCGCCGTTGAAGTAGCCGGCGGTGGAGATGCCCTCGATCGCGTCCTCGATGGAGGCGTCGTCGAAGACCACGACCGGCGCCTTGCCGCCCAGTTCCAGATGCGCCCGGGTGACGTTCTTGGCCGCCGCGGTGGCCACCGCGATGCCTGCGCCGGTCGATCCGGTGATCGAGACCAGTGCCGGCGCCTTGTGCGAGGTCAGCGCCGCGCCGGTGTCGCGGTCCCCGCAGACCACGTTGACCACGCCCGGCGGGTAGAACTCCTGCAGCGCCTTGCCCATCCAGACGGAGCTGGCCGGGGTGGTGTCCGACGGCTTCAGCACCACCGTGCAGCCCGCGGCCAGCGCGGGGGCGATCTTCCAGACCGCCATCATCATCGGGTAGTTCCACGGGGCGACCTGCCCGACGACGCCGACCGGCTCCCGGCGGATCGAGGAGGTGGCGCCGCGCATGTACTCGCCGGCGGACTTGCCCTCCAGGACGCGGGCGGCGCCGGCGAAGAACCGGAGTTGGTCGACCATTGGGCCGATCTCCTCGGACAGGGTCAGCGCGGTCGGCTTGCCGGTGTCCTGCACCTCGACGGCCACGAGCTCATCGGCGTTGGCCTCGATGTGGTCGGCGAACTTGAGCAGCGCCTGCTGCCGTTCGCTGGGGGTGGCCCACCGCCAGGACTTGTATGCCTCGGTGGCGGCGGCGTACGCCCGGTCGACGTCCTGCGCGCCGGACAGCGGCGAGGTTGCATACACCGCACCGGTCGTGGGATCGATGATGTCCAGCGTCGCCCCGTCGACGGCCGGAACAATTTCGCCATTGATGACGTTTGCCAGCGCGATCTTCTCGCTCACTGCCTGCCCTTTCGTCGCCTCCACGGTGAGAGCCCGACCTTATCCCCCGTCCGCGTCGTTCGCTGGGGTCGCGAAACGGCACCGGTCAGCCGGGCCAGTTCACCCCGATGAGCATCGGCTCGGGCTCCAGGCCCACTCCGAAGGCGTCGTGGACCCCGTCCCGGATCTGCACCGCCAGGGCCAGCAATTCGGCAGTGGTGCCGCCGCCGCGGTTGACCAGTGCCAGCGTGTGCTTGCTCGAGATCGCCACCCGCCCACCCGGACCGGCGAAGCCCTTGCCGAATCCGGCGCGTTCGATCAGCCAGGCCGCGGAGAGCTTCGCACTGCTCGCCGCAGTGGCTTGGCCCGGCTTCGCCGGGGCTCCTTGAACGGCCAGGCCGGCACTCGCCGGCTCGTCCGGCACGGGGTACCGGGGGTAGCTGACGTCCGGGCCGAGCCGCTCGCGGATCGCCCGATCCACGTCGGCCAGCTGCGCGGCGGTCAGAATCGGATTGGTGAAGAAGGAGCCGACGCTGCGGGTGTCGGGGTCGTCCGGGTCGAGGACCATGCCCTTGGCCCGGCGCAGGCCGAGTACCGCCTCGCGCACGGCGGCGGCCGGGGCGGTCGCGCCGGGCGTCACGCCGAGGGTGCGGGCCAGTTCGGAGTATTTGACGACGACCGGCCCCCGCGTGAGCCGGACCGTGACGTCGGTGATCACCCCCGCGTTCGTGCCCCGCAATGTCGAGCTGCGATAGCGCAGTCGTAGGTCGGACGCGGGCACCGGGAAGGTGCGGCCCGAGGGCCGGTCGAACAGCGTCACCGACTCCAGCACCTCGGCGATCTCGGTGCCGTAGGCGCCGACGTTCTGCACCGGGGTCGCGCCGGCCGAGCCGGGGATGCCGGACAGCGGCGCCAGCTCGCCGAACCCCTCCGCGGTCAACGTCGCGACGACCTCGTCCCAGTTCTCGCCCGCGCCGACGGTCACCAGGGCGGACTCGCCCGCGGGGACGACGCGGATCCCACGGATCGCGATCCGCACGACCGGAACGTCGATGCCGGCGTCGGCGACCACCAGGTTCGACCCGCCGCCCAGCACCAGCACGCCGGAGCCGGTCCGATCGGCGTCGCCGACGATCCGGCGAACGTCGTCCGCGGTGTGCGCCTCCGTGAGTCCGGGGGCGGGCCCGCCCAGCCGGAGAGTCGTCAGGTCGGCGAGACGGACGGGTGTAGCCACTCGGACAGGGTAGGCAGTGCCCGGGAACGCACCGACTCCGCCGCGTCACCGGAACCACACGAACGCGGCCTACGGTGAGAACGGTACGGATGGGTGACGGGAAGGAGCTTGCGGTGCGTCGAACGCCCGGATGGCGAAAGGCCAGGTCTGTCGGCTGGATCGCGCTCGCGCTGACCGCCCTGCTCGCCCTCGGCGCCTGCGGGTCCCAGAGCGGTGACGAGGTGGTCACCGTGACATCCACCGCCGGTGCCCCGGTCACCGTGTCCGGGCTGGATCAGTCCGCCGCGCCGAGCAGCGACACCACCGCACTGAACACCAAGGTGCGGGTCAGCTCGAAACCGAAGTTCGGCTCCACCGACGTCGCGCCCAACGACCCGATCACCGTCACCGTGTTCTCGGCCAAGATCAAGGACCTGACCGTCACCGGCGACGACGGCTCGAACGTCACCGGCACCATCTCGGACGACAAGGCCACCTGGACGGTGGGCCAGCACCTGGCCTACAACACCACCTACACGTTCAACGGCACGGCCACCGACGCGGACGGCAACGACACCCCGTTCACCGGGACGCTGCAGACGGTCAAACCGGAGTCGACGGTGCGGGCGTCGTTCCAGATTCCCAACGGCACCACGGTCGGGGTGGCCGCGCCGATCATCATTACCTTCGCCGAGGCCATCGGCGACAAGGCCGCCGCGCAGCAGACGTTCAAGCTGACCACCGACAAGGGCGATATCAAGGGCTCCTGGGGCTGGCTGCAGGACGAGGACATCCAGGGCACCGGAGTCAAGCAGTCGATCGTGCATTTCCGGCCCGCCGACTTCTGGCCGGCGAACACGAACGTGCATGTCGAGGCGAACCTGGCGGGCGTGGACTACGGCGGCGGCAAATGGGGGCGCGAGGACATCTCCAGCGACTTCACGATCGGCCGCAAGCAGATCGTCCAGGCCGACGTGAACACCTTCCACATGGTGGTGCTCGTCGACGACCAGGTGGTGAAGAACTACCCCGTCTCGTACGGCAAGGAGTCCGTGCCCGGCCGGGCCACGGTGAGCGGCATCCACGTGGTGACCGAGAAGTTCCCGACCTTCTCGATGTGCAACCCGGACTTCGACTACTGCAACGTCGAGGAGAAGTGGGCCGTCCGGATCAACAACAACGGCGAGTTCATTCATGAGAATGCGCTCACGACGCCCTACCTCGGCAAGGAGAACGTCTCCCACGGCTGTATCAACATGGGCGTGGGCGACGCCGAGGAGTATTACAACTCGGCCCTCTACGGCGATCCGGTGATCGTGTCGAACACCGGGGCGCAGATGAGCGAGAAGGACTCCATCTACGACTGGATCTACTCCTTCGCCGACTGGCAGAAGTTGTCCGCGCTGTAGAACGCGCTGACAGCAACGCCCAGGCGGCCGGCCGTCGCGCCCTCAACTCGGCCGCTTCGGCTTCACGGACAGTGGGCCAGAACCAGAGAATGCGACCACCCGCGCGCCGTCCGCATCCTCGCCCGAGCCTGGGCCACCATCATCGGAGATGCTGGCAGGACGGCACCGCCTCCAACCCGCCGCACACGGCGGCCTGCAACGCATCCTCAACCAAGATCAACAATCGATGGCGGCTTGACACAGGGCAACTCCTGCGTCGCCAGATTGCCTGCGCCCGTCCTGCTGGCAACGTGGCGGCCTGGCCAGCTCGGCCGACGCGAAGGCGGCACTGAGCCGGGCGTACCGTGGCGGCGACATGGGCAGACACTCCGCACACTCCGATCCCGATGGTCCCCAGGACCCGGCGAATGGGGCCGGACCGGCGATCAGGCGGCTCGCGGCGATCTCGTTGCACACCTCTCCGCTCGCCCAGCCGGGTAGCGGCGACGCGGGCGGCATGAACGTCTACATCGACCAGACCGCCCGCCGACTGGCGGCGCGGGGGGTCGAGGTGGAGATCTTCACCCGGGCGACGTCGTCCGACCAGCCGCCGATCGTCGAGATGGCGCCGGGCGTGCTGGTCCGGCACATCGTGGCGGGCCCGTTCGAGGGCCTGGACAAGGAGGACCTGCCCGGCCAGCTGTGCTCGTTCGCCGCGGGCGTGATGCGGGCGGAGGCGCGTCAGGCGGTGGGCCACTATGACCTGGTGCACTCGCACTACTGGTTGTCGGGTCAGGTGGGCTACCTGGCCAAGGACCGATGGGGAGTGCCGCTGGTGCATTCCGCGCACACCCTGGCCAAGGTGAAGAACGCCGCCATGGCCGAGGGTGACGACCCCGAGCCACGCGGGCGGGTGATCGGCGAGGACCAGGTGGTCGCCGAGGCCGACCGGCTCATCGCCAACACCGCGGCCGAGCGGCGGGACCTCATCGACCTGTACGACGCACAGCCGGGCCGGATCGACGTGGTTCCCCCCGGGGTGGACACCGTCCTGTTCAGCCCCGGCGACCGGGCCGCGGCTCGGCGGGCCGTCGGCCTGGATCCCGACGAGAAGGTCATCGTGTTCGCCGGACGGATCCAGCCCCTCAAGGGACCGGACGTCGCCGTGCGTGCGGTGCACCGGCTCGCCGACCGCTTTCCGGAGCATCGCTGGCGGCTGATCATCGTCGGCGGCGCGTCCGGCACCGGACGGCGACCGGGGCACCGGCTGCACGAGCTGGTGGACCTGCTGGGCACCCGGGACACCATCGATTTCCGGCCACCGGTTTCGGCGGCGGAGTTGGCGATCCTGTACCGCGCCGGCGACGTGGTCGCCGTGCCGAGCTATAACGAGTCATTCGGGCTGGTCGCGATCGAGGCGCAGGCGTCGGGGACGCCGGTGGTCGCGGCCGCGGTCGGCGGGCTGACCGTGGCCGTGGACGACGGCGTGAGCGGGTTGCTCGTCGACGGCCACGATGCGGACCTCTGGGCGGACGCCCTGGCGCGGATCGCGCTCGATCCGAGCGCCCGTGACCGGCTGTCGACCGGCGCGCGCCAGCAAGCACTCCGGTTCTCCTGGGAGGCGACGGTGGACGGGCTGCTGGCGGCCTACCGGGCGGCGCGGTCCAGGGCGCTGCCGGCACGGATCGTGGAACGATTCGACGCCGAACGGCTCATGCGGGTCGCCGGCCGCTGACCGGTCGGCTCCGATGCGGGCGCAACGGGGAACCGACGAGGGAAACGGAGGCGGCAGGAATGACGCCGACGAGTGCCGACGCTGATGGGAGATGGACGCTGACTCCGGATGAGATCGCGGCCGCGCTGACCGAACTCGGCGTGGATTTCCTCCGGCCCGAGGACGACGCGATGCTGGTCACCTTGCCGGGCGAACGCCGGCACCGGACGCTGGTCTGGCTGCTGGTGGGCGCGCACCACGTCGTTGTCGAGTCCTTCGTCTGCCGCAAACCCGATGAGAACACCGAGCAGGTGTACCGATTCCTGCTGCAGCGCAATGCGCAGTTGCGGTCGGTCGCCTATGCGGTCGATGGGGACGGGGATATTCATCTGGTAGGCCGGCTGGGCCGGGCGTCGCTGACCGCGGACGAGCTGAACACCGTGCTCGGCGTGGTGCTGGCCACGTCCGATGCGGACTTCAACCCGATCCTCGAGCGGGGGTTCGCCTCGGCGATCCGGCGGGAATGGGCCTGGCGGACCTCGACCGGGCAATCGGTGGCCAACCTGACCCAGTTCCGGCATCTGATCGACCCGGCGTGATTGACCCTTGGCCGCTGACGGAGGGTGAACGGTCATCGGAATAGAGGGCACAGGGAGTGCCGGAATCGTCCCGGATATCACCTGATCGGGGTCGAACAACCGCGATCGAACACCCGAACGAAGTATGTAGTGCTGCACGTACAGTAACTACACTGGAGATCGCTGGGCACAGCAACGTCGAGTAAGGTCACACCGGACTTCAGGATCGTCCAGGCGCGTGACACAACACCTGGGGGAATGCCCGTGGCCGGGCGACAGCGTCGAGCACCGATGGTGCTGTCGCGTGCCATCGCCCTGTCCTGGCGCACCCGGCGGACGACCCGTCCCGATGGGTGGTTGGCCCCGCAGGAACGAGCCGGCTATGCGGAGCCGGCCCCGGCCGTCGAGCCGGTGAACCGCACCGCCCTGTCGGTCCGGCTGCTGGCCGGGGCCGCCGTCAGCGCCATCGTCCTGACGTTGGCCGTGCCGGCCGCCGAGGCCCTCGCCGCCATCCCGGCCACGCCCGACGTGGGGGCGGCGGTGACGGCGCCGCCCGTCTGCGCTCCGGGCCAGGAGTCGACCCCGGAATCCGGATCGGGGACCCCCGCACCGTTGGGCAACCTGCAGGGCCTGCCGGACGACGTGGCCGGCGGCGGGGTCTTCGCCGGGGTTGCCCTGGACGCCGAGCAGGTCAAGATGGCGGCCACCGTGATCGCCGTGGGCAAGCAGATGGGCATCACCAAGCGCGGGGTCGAGATCGCCGTTGCCGTGGCCACCCAACAATCGAGTCTGCGCCCTGAGGCAGTGAATGACGAGTGGCTCGGCCTGTTCCAGCAGAACCCCGTCACCTACACCCAATACCGGCGCACCGAGCCGGCCGGGGCGGCCTGGATGTTTTACGACCAGCTGATCAAGCAGGTGCCCGGGTACGACACCGACCCCCGATCCGACGATGAGATCGGCGAGGTCGTCCAGAAGACCCGTACCGGATGGCGGTTCGCCGAGTACACCGCCATGGCCACCGCCCTGGCCGACCGGCTGTCGGACACGGTGACCATCGCGCAGGACGAGGTGGTCTGCACGCCGGCGCCCGCCGAGCAGGTGTCCACCGGATCGGCGTTCGATCCGGGCAACATCGTCTCGGACGCCGTGTTCTACAACTCGTCGGCGATGACGGTCGACCAGATCCGCACCTTCCTGCTGTCCGAAGGTGAAGGGTGCACCGCCGCCGCGTGCCTGAAGAACCTTCGGATCACCACCACCAGCCAACCCGCGGATCGGTACTGCCAGGCCTACACCGGCGGCACGAACGAGGACGCGGCCACCGTCATCGCCAAGTTCTCCACCGCCTGCGGCGTCAACCCGCAGGTCATGCTGGTGACGCTGCAGAAAGAGTCCGGCCTGCTCAGCCGGACCGACACCACGGCGGGCACCTACAACGCGGCCTGGGGTTGGCATTGCCCGGACACCGGCCCCGGCGGCAGCGCCAACTGCGACCCGGCCTATGCCGGTTTCTTCAACCAGGGCTACGGCATGGCCAAGCAGTGGGCCCGCTACCGGGTCGACCCGGGCAAGTACAACTACCAGGCCGGCCAGACGGTCAACATCCTTTGGAACGTCGTCGAGTCCGGTTGCGGCGGCGCCCCGGTGACGATCAAGAACCAGGCGACCGCCTCGCTGTACAACTACACCCCGTACCAGCCGAACCCCGCGTCGCTCGCCGCGTACCCGGGCACCGGCGACGCCTGCTCGGCGTACGGAAACCGAAACTTCTTCTTCCTGTTCCGCAAGTACTTCGGCTCCACCGGTGGCGGCGCGTCCACCACGACGGTCAACGCCGCCGTGCGGGCCACCGGTACCGCGGTGAAGGTGCCCAACAGCCCGTATGTCTCGGCGGCGCTGGCCGGGCAGACGATCACCGCGCCGACCCCGCAGGTCGCCGCCGGGCTGGCCGCCGGATTCAGTGCGCTCGGTCTGCCCTACGTCTGGGGTGGCGGCGGTTCCGGGGCGGGCCCGAACAACGGCTGCGCCCGGGGCGGCGGCGACTACAACAGCTGCGGCCCCGATATCGGCTTCGACTGCTCGGGTCTGACCGCGTACGTGCTCGGCATGGCCGGCTATCAGACTCCCGGGGACTCGGGATCGCAACGCGGCGCCGGCGTGTCGGTCAGCTGGTCGGACGCGCTGCCCGGCGACATCGTCGGCTTCCCCGGCCACGTCGCGGTCTACCTGGGCACCATCGGCGGGCGGCCGTACATACTCGAGGCATCCTGGGTCGGCACCCCGGTGCACATCGTGCCGCTGACCCGGACCGATATGGACGACCGGGTGCACCGGTACTGGACCGGCAGCCCGGTCCGCACGTCCGGCGTCGCCGATTTCGGGTCGCTGGTGCGGATCAACAGCTACGGGGCACCGGGCTACTCGTCGGGCTCGCCCGGGTCGTTCGGCACCGTCGTCTCCCAGTCGCGCGGGGCAACGACCTATACCCCGAACATTCCGCGCATCCGGCCGGTGCCGTTCCCGGCGCCCGCGCCGGTGGTCACGCTGCCAGTGCCCGATCCGGCCCCCGACGCACCGCCCACCACGACGATCGAGCAGCCGCCGCCGGCCACGACAACACCCGGGCCGGCGCCCGCCCAACCGGTCACCACTGCGCCGAGCAGCACCGCGCCGAGCAGCACCGCGCAGAGCAGCACCGCGCCGGTCGCTACCGCGCCGGTCACTACAGCACCGGTCACCGGCGGGCCCGCCGTGTCGACGGCGAGCGGAACGAACGGTGCCGGCGGGGCTACGACGACGAGCTCAACGACGGCGGGTTCCCCGCCGCCGGGCTCCCCGACGCCGTCGTCCGCGAGTTCGTCAACCACGTCGTCGGGTGCGACCTCCGACACCGCCACGACAACGAAGACCACCGCGTCCGGCGCGCCGACGATGAGTTCCTCGACGATCTCATCGAGCGCCGGTGGCTCGGCCACGCCGGCGAGCCCGACCGCCACGCCCACGCCGACGCCGCCGGCGACCGGTACGTCACCGGCGACCGAGGCGGTCGTGGCCGAGACGACGGTGTCGGCCGAGGCGACGGTGTCGGCCGAGACGACGGTGTCGGCCGAGACGACGGTGTCGGCCGAGGCGACGGTGTCGGCCGAGGCGACGGTGTCGGCCGAGGCGACGGTGTCGGCCGAAGCCGGCTCTGCGGAGAACACCGGAGCCGACGATGCCACGGAGACGACAGAGACGACACAGACGACGACGGACACCGCATCCCCGGATGGCTCGGTGGCGGCGATCACCGAGACGACCACCACCACCGAGGCCCGCTCGGCGCCGGGGCCGCGGGCGCCGGGTGGTCCGTCGCGGAGCGCCGATCTGTGGAGCACCGGTCCGCGGTCCCGGCGAAGTGGCGTCGACCGCGGCACGGCCGCCCCGGACCCGGGGGAGCCGGCCGGGCGTTGAGCCTTGGCCGGGCCGCCCCGGCACCGGGGCCACCCCACTGAATCCCGCGCTCCGGCATGCGGCCCCGCCCACCCCCGGACTCGCCACATCCGCAGGTTCCCGGTGCGTCGGAACCGGTGGGTGAGGCGAGTCGGTCGGGCCACGGGATCCCGGTCGGCCAAGGTCACCGTTGCCCAACCGTGACCTTGGGCGTGCAGCGTCTCGGCCGGCGTTCTCCGTCCAGTAAGCACCGACCGCCGACGGTGCCGCGGTCGGACCCGGAACGCGAGCCCACGGAGGACGGTCATGAGGCGTATTCCCACGAAGCGGGCGGCGACCAGGGTGCTCGCCCCGGCCCTGCTCGCCGTGCTGGCCGCGAGCCTGGTGGCCTGCACATCGCAGTCCGCCTCGGACAGCGGCAACGCCGCCGCCTACTCCGGGTCGGCCGCGGCGATGGCCACCCAGGCCGCGCCGGAGCGGGCGAACGCCGGGGCGGATGCCGCCGCCGGTGAGGCCGCTGCGCCGCCCGCGCCCGATAGCGCCGGGTCGGCGGGTGGGTCGGCAGGTGGGTCAACCGCGGGCGGGCAGATCCTCGGCACCGTCCCGGTGGACGGCACTCAGGTGATCAGGACCGCAGACCTGACCGTGCGGCTCGAGGTGCAGCCGGTGACGCCGACCGACGACGCTTCCGCCGACCGTGACGCCAACGCCAGGACGCGCGCCGACGCCGTCGCCGCCGCCGCCGGCTCCCTTCGCGGGACCGCGGCCACCGTGGGCGGCTTCGTCGCCGGTGCGGACGGCGGCGGGTCGCAGATGTCGGTCACGCTTCGCGTCCCGGCCAACCAGTACGACGCCGTGCTCGACAAGATCGCGGGCCTGGGTCAGGTGACCGGCCGGACCGAGAGCTCGCAGGACGTCACCGCCCAGATCGTCGACGTGAACAGCCGGGTCGCCAGCATGACCGCGAGCGTCGCCCGGGTGCGCGCGCTGCTCGACCAGGCCACCAGCATCGCCGACGTCATCTCCATCGAGTCCGAACTCGCCTCGCGGGAAGCCGATCTCGAGGCATTGCAGCAGCAGCAGGCCTACCTGCAGGGGCAGGTCGCGATGTCGACGATGACCGTCGGCCTGATGGCGGTGACCCTGCCGGCGGCCGGGGAGACCGAACCCGCCCCCGACACCGGCTTCGTGGCCGGCATCAAGGCCGGCTGGGACAATCTGCTCCAGTTCCTGACCTGGCTCGGTGCCCTGATCGGCGGGCTGCTGCCGTGGCTGCCGCTGATCGCCATCGTGGTCGGCATCGGCTGGTGGGCGGCTCGCCGCCTGCGCCGGCCGGGGTCCGGCCGCACCGGATCCGTCCCGCCGGCTCCGGTCGACCCGGAGCCGAACCAGGCCCGGGCCGACGAGGAATCCCGCGAACCCGCCGGCGTGAGCTGAGTGGACCGTCCACAGCCCGGCCCTCGACGGGTACGTTCGCCCGGGCTGCGGAACAATACCGGCATGACCTACACCTTGATTCTGTTGCGCCACGGCGAGAGCACCTGGAACGCGTTGAACCAGTTCACCGGCTGGGTGGACGTCCCGCTCTCCGACAAGGGTCGGGCCGAGGCGTCGCGCGGCGGTGAGCTGTTGACGGCGGCCGGGGTGCTGCCCGACGTCCTGCACACCTCACTGCTGCGGCGGGCGATCATGACGGCCAACCTCGCGCTGGACGCGGCCGATCGGCACTGGATCCCGGTGCGCCGCTCGTGGCGGCTCAACGAGCGGCACTACGGCGACCTGCAGGGCAAGGACAAGAAGGAGACCCTGCAGCAGTACGGCGAGGAGCAGTTCATGCTGTGGCGTCGTTCCTACGACACCCCGCCGCCGCCGATCAGCGACACCAACAAGTACTCCCAGGCCGACGATCCGCGGTACGCCGACCTCGGCGACGACGCCCCGAAGACCGAGTGCCTGGCCGACGTCGTCGCCCGGATGGAGTCCTACCTGTACGGGCCCATCTTCGACGACCTGAAGGACGGCAAGACCGTGCTGGTTGCCGCGCACGGCAATTCGCTGCGCGCCGTGGTCAAGATGCTGGACGAGATCAGCGACGAGGGCATCGCCAAGGTCAACCTGCCGACCGGTATCCCGCTCAAGTACGAGCTCGACGACAACTTCAAGCCGATCAAGCCGGGTGGCGAATACCTCGACCCGGACGCTGCGGCCGCGGCGATCACCGCGGTGGCGAATCAGGGGCGCTGAATCGGTCATGGACGCCCGGTGAACTCCGGGTGAATCCCTGGGCCGCCGGCCGCCGGATGGTGGCCCGGCGGCCACCGGGGCGTCGGATCGCGGTCCGGATCGCCCTACCATCACGGTTGTGTCGGGCGCGGGTTATGTGGCAGTCGCGGTGGGTGGGTGCGCCCTCGGGTGGCTGAGTGCTTGGCTGGTCCTGCGGCCCCGGCGGGCGGACGCGGCCCGCCAGGTGCCGGCGCCGGATTCGTTGGAGCGCGAGGTGTTGCGCCGGTCCTCGACCGGTTACCTGGTGCTCAGCCCGCAGGGTCGGCCGTTGCTCAGCAATCCCCGCGCCCGCGAACTGGGGGTGCTGGTCGGCGGCATCGTCGACCGGGGCGTGCTGGACGCGGCCGAACGGGCAGCGGTGTCCGGCGAACCGGTCGACGTCGAGCTCGAGCCGGTCCAGCCGCCGTCGTTGACCACCGCGACGACGCCGTCGACGGCTCCGACGGCCATCCGCGCCGTGGTGCAGAGCATCGACGACGAACGGATCCTGGTCGCGGTCACCGACGAATCGGCTGCCCAGCGGGTGGAAGCGGTGCGCCGCGACTTCGTGGCCAACGTCTCGCACGAGCTGAAAACTCCGGTGGCCGCCATCGGGCTGCTGGCCGAAGCCACCCTCGACTCGGCCGACGATCCGGAGTCGGTCCGGCACTTTGCCGGACGTCTGCATTCGGAGTCGACCCGGCTGGGGGCGCTCGTCACCGAACTGATCACGCTCTCCCGGCTGCAGGGTGCCGACCCGCAGGCCGACGCCGCAGTCGTCGAGGTCGATGCGGTGGTCGATGAGGCGATCCGTCGGCAGGCGGCCGCGGCCGAGGCGGCCGGTATCACCGTGGTAGCCGACGAGGACTCCATGCTGCTGGTCCGGGGGGATCGGGCGCTGCTGACGATGGCGCTGACCAACCTGGTGAGCAACGCCATCAACTATTCGCCGGCCGGGACCCAGGTCTCGGTCAGCCGGACCACGAGCGAGGGACACGTGCGGATCGCGGTGACCGATCGCGGGGTGGGCATCGCCCCCGAATACACCGAGCGGGTCTTCGAAAGGTTCTTCCGGGTCGATCCCGCCCGATCCCGATCCACCGGCGGCACCGGGCTGGGCCTGGCCATCGTCAAGCAGGTCGCCGCCAACCACGGCGGGACCGCCACCGTATGGAGCCGTCCGGGCCTGGGCTCGACCTTCACGTTGAGTGTGCCGAACTACCCCGGCGCCGACGGCCTCGGAGCCGCCGCGCCATCGAGCGGGACCCCGTCGTCCGTCCACCGAGGAGCAGCATGACCAGGGTCCTGATCGTTGAGGACGAGGAATCGATGGCCGAGCCGCTGGCCTTCCTGTTGCGCAAGGAAGGCTTCAGCACGGAGATCGCGGTCAACGGCCCGGACGCACTGGAGCTGTTCGACCGCTCCGGTGCGGACATCGTGCTCCTGGACCTGATGCTGCCCGGGATGAGCGGCACCGAGGTCTGCCGCCAGCTGCGAATTCGCGGCTCGGTACCGGTGATCATGGTCACGGCCAAGGACACCGAGATCGACAAGGTCGTCGGACTCGAACTCGGTGCCGACGACTACATCACCAAGCCCTATTCGACCCGGGAATTGATCGCCCGCATCCGGGCGGTGCTCCGCCGTGGTGTCGAGGTCGAGGACATGCATTCACCGGTGCTGCAGGCCGGTCCGGTGCGAATGGACGTCGACCGGCACGTGGTCAACGTGCACGGCGTGCCGACGTCGCTGCCCTTGAAGGAATTCGACCTGCTCGAATATCTCATCCGCAACGCCGGGCGGGTGCTGACCCGCGGGCAGTTGATCGATCGGGTGTGGGGTGCTGACTATGTCGGCGACACCAAGACCCTTGACGTCCACGTGAAGCGGCTGCGAGCGAAGATCGAGCCCGACCCCGCGGCCCCCCGATATCTGGTCACCGTGCGGGGGCTGGGGTACAAGCTGGAGGCCTGACCCGGCGCGGGCGCTCGCGACCGGGGATCGATGGCCTGCGCGGCCCGGTACCGTGGCTGGAGGCCGGATCGGGAGGACATGTCGTGCAGCGTGCTGGCGGGCCGCGGTGATTCGTATTCCGCCGATCAAGGTGGGCATGTCGACCGCCGCCGTCTATCCGGAATCGACCGCCCGGGCCTTTGCCCGCGCCGCCGATCTGGGCTATGACGGGGTCGAAGTGATGGTGCAGACCGAACCGGCCAGCCAGGACCCGATCGCCCTTGCCGCCCTCGCGGACGACTTCTCGATGCCGGTGCTGTCCGTGCATTCCCCGTGCCTGCTGGTCACTGCGCGGGTGTGGACCAGCGACCCGCTGGTCAAACTGGCCCGATCCATCGACATGGCCGAACAACTCGGGGCCGGCACCGTCGTCGTTCATCCGCCCTTTCTCTGGCAACGGGCGGCGGCGGCCACGTTCACCGAATCGGTTGCCGAATTGCAGGATCGGACGGAGGTGCGGATCGCGGTCGAGAACATGTTCCCGGTCAAAGTCCGCGGCACCCGGGTGAACAGTTATCGCCCGCACTGGAATCCGGTGCCGGCGGGACATCGCTGGTACACCCTGGACCTTTCCCACACGGCAACCTCCGGCAGCGACGCCGTGGAACTGGCCGACCAGATGGGCGAGCGGCTGGGACACCTTCATCTGGCGGACGGCTCCGGGTCGAGCAAGGACGAGCATCTGGTGCCGGGGCGAGGCGCCCAGCCGTGTGCCGAGATCTTGGAGCGGTTGGCCCGCAACGGATTCGACGGAACAGTGGTCGTCGAGATCTCCACTCGGGGTCAAGACGCGGACACCCGGGAGATCGACCTGGCCGAGGCCCTCACGTTTGCCCGACTGAATCTGGCCACCACGTCGGAGACGCCCGTGGAATCGGCCGGTAACGGGCATTAGATCCGGTCGGCGGTCGACTCCGTAGTGAAATTTCTCTCGGACAATGACGCGGATGGGTAACCCCATGTCCTTCGACGCGCTACGCTGGTCGTTACGCCGGGCATCCGGCTTGCCGGCCTGGATCAACGTCTTCGGAGCGTGATTCCCGCGGGGTCTCCTGTCGCGCAGGGCATCCCATGGGTGATTCGATTCCGAATTGTCCGGATCCAGAATGTCGGTTTATTGATCGGCAGCACTGGAAGGTACGGAGCTCCACATGGCACAGCAAACCACGGTGACGCTGACGGATGATCTGGATGGCACCAAGGCGGCGGAAACGGTCCGGTTCGGTCTGGATGGTCGGTTGTACGAGATCGATCTGAACAAGCGGAATGCGGCGGCCCTGCGCAAGGTGCTGGCCGAATTCACGGCCGCCGGTCGTAAGGTTCGCGGATCCCGGACGGCGACCAAGCCGGTGGCGGCGCCGGCTCCGGCGCGGATCGACGCGAAGGCGGTCCGGGAATGGGCGGCCGCCAACGGGATCACGGTGTCCGCCCGCGGCCGGATTCCGGCAGACGTCCTGTCCCGGTACGAAGAATCCGTCGCCTGATTCCGCCGATGATGACTGACCACCCGGATTGGTGGAAGCGATCGGTCGTCTACCAGATCTATCCGCGCAGTTTCGCCGATTCCAATGGTGACGGAATCGGCGACCTGCGGGGGATCATCGAGCGGGTCGACTACCTCGCCGCGCTCGGCGTGGATGTCATCTGGTTGTCCCCGGTCTACCCGTCGCCGCAGGACGACAACGGCTACGACATCAGCGATTATCAGGATATCGAGCCGGTCTTCGGCAATCTGGGCGATTTCGACGAATTATTGACGGCCGTGCACGACCGGGGCATGCGGATCGTCATGGACCTGGTGGTCAATCACACCTCCGACGAGCATTCCTGGTTCGTGGATTCTCGCTCGGGCCCGGACAGCCCGCGCCGGGACTGGTACTGGTGGCGCCCGGCCCGGGCCGGGATGCCCGCGGGTGCACCGGGTGCCGAGCCGACCAATTGGGGTTCGTTCTTCAGCGGCCCGGCCTGGGAATTCGATCCGTCCAGTGGTGAGTACTACCTGCACCTCTTCTCCCGTAAACAGCCGGATCTGAATTGGGAGAACCCGGACGTTCGTCGAGCGGTCTACGAGATGATGCGGTGGTGGCTGGACCGCGGCGTGGACGGCTTCCGCATGGACGTCATCAACATGATTTCGAAGGACCCGGCACTGCCTGACGGCGCAGTGACCCATGGCGTCCTGGGTGACGGTTCGCCGCATTTTCAATGCGGCCCGCGGATCCATGAGTTTCTGCAGGAGATGCACGCCCAGGTGTTCGACGGTCGCCCCGGGCACCTGCTCACGGTCGGGGAGATGCCGGGGGTCACCGTCGACGAGGCCGTGCTGTTCACCGATCCCGCGCGCCGCGAGGTCGACATGGTCTTCCAGTTCGAGCATGTCAGTCTCGACTCGGGGCCCGCCGGCAAATGGGACCTGCGCCCGCTGCGCCTGCTGGATCTGAAGGCGAGCCTGGGCCGCTGGCAGGCCGGCCTCGCCGAGCGCGGGTGGAACAGCCTGTACTGGGACAACCACGATCAGCCGCGGGCGGTATCCCGTTTCGGCGATGACGGTCGCTATCGGATCGAATCGGCGAAATTGCTGGCGACCGTGCTGCACCTGCATCGCGGCACGCCGTACATTTACCAAGGCGAAGAACTCGGTATGACCAATGCGCCGTTCGCCGGCCCGGACGACTTCCGGGACATCGAATCGGTCAATCATTACCGCACCGCGGTCGCCGCGGGGCAGGACCCCGACTCGGTGTTGGCGGCCCTGCGCCTGCGCAGCCGGGACAATGCCCGTACCCCGATGCAGTGGGACGCCTCGCCCGGCGCCGGTTTCAGCACCGGGCAGCCGTGGATCGCGGTCAATCCGAATCATGTCGAGATCAACGCTGCTGCGCAGACCGGCGATCCGGAATCCGTCTTCGCGCACTATCAGGCGGTCATCGCCCTGCGGCACGCGGAACCGGCCGTCGCTCACGGCGACTTCACCATGCTGCTGCCGGACGACCCGGTTATTTATGCATTCACCCGGCATTTCGAAGCGACCACACTGCTCGTGCTGGCGAATTTTTCGGCCGAATCGGCCGCGGCTCCGGTACCGGAGGAATCCGAATGGGCGGCCGCCGAACTCGTGCTCGGGAACTACCCGGCGGGTGACCCGACCTCGAGCGTGCTGCTGCGGCCCTGGGAGGCCCGGGTCTATCGGCGGAGGCGATAGCGCCGCGACGATAGGGTGGTGTGGTGAGCGAGCGTCAGCGACTGAACCATGGGCACCCGACCGTGTGCGGGCCGTCCGAGCCGGCGAGGCGCCGTAGGCGGGCCGCGGCGTGAGTCTGCAACTGTACGACACCGCGACCCGATCGGTCCGGCCGTTCGAGCCGCTGCGTCCCGGGGTGGTGTCCGTGTACAACTGCGGGGCCACGGTGCAATGGCATCCGCACATCGGGCATCTGCGGGGCGCCGGCATTGTCTACGACGTTTTGCGGCGCTGGCTGGAATTCAACGGCTTCGAGGTCCGGCACGTGCGGAACGTCACCGACATCGACGACAAGATTCTGGCCAAGGCGGCGGAAGCGGGCCGGCCCTGGTGGGAGTGGGCGGCCACGCACGAGCGCAGCTTCGACGACGCCTACGACACGCTCGGCTGCCTGCGGCCGTCGGTCGAGCCGCGGGCCACCGGCCACATCCCGCAGATCCTGGAAATGATCGCCGAGCTCGTCGAGGCCGGGCACGCTTATGCGGCCGGCGGCGACGTCTATTTCGCGGTGCGGACCCAGCCCGATTACGGGTTCCTGTCGGGCCAACGGATCGACGAGATGGTGCAGGGCGAGACGGAGGCGGGCGACAAACGGGACCCGGCCGATTTCACGCTCTGGAAGGCCGCCAAGCCGGGCGAGCCGTCCTGGGCTTCGCCGTGGGGCCGCGGGCGTCCGGGTTGGCACATCGAATGCTCGGCAATGGCCCGCGCCTACCTCGGTTCCGAATTCGACATCCACGGCGGCGGGCTCGATCTGATCTTCCCGCATCACGAGAACGAGGCCGCGCAGTCGCATGGTCTCGGTGACGTGTTCGCCCGGTACTGGCTGCATTCACATTGGGTCACGATGTCCGGTGAAAAAATGTCCAAATCCCTGGGCAACATCCTGTCGGTGCCGACGATCACCGAGAAGGTTCGGGCGGTGGCCCTGCGGTATTACCTGATCAGTGTTCATTACCGGTCGTCGATCGAATATTCCCAGGAGGCCCTGGACGACGCGGCCAAGGCATTCGAGCGGATCGAGGCGTTCCTGCACCGGGCGGCCGATCGCATCGGCGCCGGCGGCGAAGGTGTTCCGCTCGGCGACATCCCGGACGCCTTCCGGCGGGCGATGGACGACGATCTCGGGGTGCCCAAGGCGTTGGCGGTCGTGCACGAGATGGTGCGATCCGGAAACGCGGCGCTCGCCGCGTCCGACGACGGCACCGCGCAGGAGCTGGCGTCGTCGGTGCGGGCCATGATGGCGGTGCTGGGCCTGGATCCCTGGGCGCTGCCGTGGGCGGCCAAGGGTGAGGACCCCCGGCTGGTGACGGCGACCGGCCGGTTGCTCGATGGTCTGCTCGCCGAGCGGGCGCAGGCCCGCAAGGACCGGGACTTCGCGCGGGCCGACGAGATCCGCACGCAGCTGGCGGCGGCCGGCTTCGCCATTGAGGACACCAAGGACGGGCCGGTGTGGTCCGTGGCCGGGTCCACCGGCCGGCCCTGAACCCCTTTATTCGTTCACGGAGGACCCTGACATGGCCGGCAACTCGCAGCGCCGCGGCGCGACCCGCAAGACGGGCACGAAGAAGGGGCAGGTGACCGGCAGCGGTGGCCGGCCACGGCGGGCGCTGGAGGGCAAGGGCCCGACGCCACCGGCGGAGATGCGCAAGGGGCATCCCGCGACGCGTCGGGCGGCCGCCGCGGCGAAACGCAAGCCGGCGGCGGGCCCGTCGAAGCCGGCCCCCCGCCCTCGCGGTGAGCTGCCGGAGACGGTGGTCGGTCGCAACCCGGTGGTGGAGGCGTTGCGGGCCGGGGTGCCGGCCACCGCGCTCTACGTGGCCGGCGGGCTGGCGTCGGACGAGCGGGTCGCCGAGGCGATCGCCGGGGCGGCCGAGCGCGGCATACCGCAACTGGACGTGTCCCGACCCGAACTGGACCGGCTGACCGGCAACGCGATCCATCAGGGCGTGGCCCTGGTCGTCCCGCCCTACCAGTACGCGCACCCGGACGACCTGCTCGGGCGCGCCCGCGACTCCGGCCGGGCCGCGCTCATCGTCGCGGTCGACGGGGTGACCGACCCGCGGAACCTGGGCGCGATCGTCCGGTCGGCCGCCGCCTTCGGCGCGCACGGGGTGGTGGTGCCCGAGCGGCGGAGCGCGGGGATGACCGCGTCGGCGTGGCGGACCTCCGCCGGCACCGCGGCCCGGCTGCGGGTCGCCCGGTGCACCAACCTGGTCCGCACCCTGAAGGACTACGCGGCACAGGGTTTGATGATCGCCGGCCTGGACGCCGACGGCACCACCGACACGGACTCGTTCGAACTGGCCACCTCCCCCCTGGTGTTGGTGGTCGGCTCCGAGGGTCGCGGTCTGGCCCGGCTCACCCGCACCGTCTGTGACGTCACCGTCTCCATCCCGATGGCCCGCGCGGTCGAGTCCCTGAACGCATCCGTGGCCGCCGGCGTCGTTCTCGCGGAGGTGGCCCGCCGCCGTCGCACCGACCGGCCCACCACCTGACCTGCCCCCCGACACCCCTGCCCGCCCCGCACGGACCTGTCCCCGCCCCGCGCGGATCAACTCGGGCGGCGCGGATCAACCCACCCCGAAGGTGACGGGTGGGACGGAAGTCGTCGACTTCGTCCGCGCGGCCGGGGGGCAACCACCCGTGGAGACAAGCGCGGATCAACTCACGCCGAATGTGACGGGTGGGGCAGGGGTCAACCACTTCGTGCGCGCCGGCGGTCATGATCCGCGCGGGGCCGGGGTGCCGGGTGCGGGCGGATCGTGACGCGGCGCAAGCTCCATGTGACCGGTGTGTGACGGTCTCGTGTGGTGATGCTGAGGGTGGGTGATCCATGCCCGGTGATGTACTACTCTCCTGAGAGTGATTCTCAGAATGGTTAACACTTCGAACGGTCGTCGCCGCCTGGGTGCGGCTGTCCTTGGCGCAGCGCTCGCCATTACCCTCGCGGCCTGCTCCGGCGGGAGTTCGAGCGGTGCCGGCACGACCACCGCCGGCTCGGCCGGGGCCAGCGGGTCCGCCGACGCCGCCACCGGGACGATCAAGGTCGTCGCTGCCACCAACGTCTGGGGCGACGTCGTCAAGCAGATCGGCGGTGACCACGTCGAGGTCACCTCGATCATCTCCGACCCCAATGCCGATCCGCACTCCTTCCAGTCGTCCCCGCGCAATCAGCTGGCCCTCTCGTCGGCCCAGCTGATCGTGGAGAACGGCGGCGGGTATGACGACTTCATGCAGACCATGGTGTCGTCGGCCAACAGCAAGGCGCCCGTCATCACCGCCGTCGACGCCTCCGGCGTGACCCCGCAGGACGGCGAGCTCAACGAGCACGTCTGGTACGACCTGCCCGGCACGATCAAGGTCGCCGACGCGATCGCCGCCGAACTGGCCACCATCGACCCGGCGAACGCCAGCACCTTCCAGGCGAATTCGGCGACGTTCGACCAGGCGGTCAACGACCTGGTCACCCAGGCCGAGGCGATCAAGTCAGCGCACGCCGGCGCCCCGGTGGCGATCACCGAGCCGGTGCCGGTTTACCTGCTGGCGACCGCCGGCCTGAAGAACGTCACCCCGGCCGAGTTCAGCGAGGCGATCGAGAGCGAGACGGACGTCCCGGCGACCGTCATGGACGAGACGCTCAAGCTGTTCAGCGGTCAGCAGGTCAAGCTGCTCGCCTACAACGAGCAGACCACCGGCCCGCAGACCGAGCAGGTGCTCGAGGCGGCGACGTCCAACGGCATTCCCACGGTCCCGGTCACCGAGACCCTGCCGGACGGGCAGGATTACCTGTCGTGGATGAAGTCCAACATCCAGGCGCTGAGCCAGGCGCTGGGCGGATGACCGAGCCGGCGACCGTGTCCTCCCCGGTGGCGGCCCGGCCGGCACCCGCCGGACCGGCCGCCCCGGCGAGCGGGCCGCCCGCGTTGCAGCTGCGCGACGCGGGTCTGGCATTCGGTCGCCGGACGCTGTGGAACCACCTGAACCTGTCGATCGCCCGTGGCGAATTCGTGGCGGTCCTCGGCTCGAACGGATCGGGCAAGACCAGCCTGCTGCGCACCATTCTCGGGGAGGTGGCCCTGACCAGCGGGTCGGGCGCGATCAGCGGCCGCCCGCTGGGCCGGGGCAGCACCCACGTCGGCTACGTCCCGCAGAAGATCGCCATCGACGCGGCGACGATGATCAAGGCCCGGGACGTGGTGCGGATGGGCCTGGACGGCCACCGCTGGGGCCTGCCCGTCGCGATCGGGGCCCGACGGCGCCGGATCCGCGCGCGCATCGACGAGCTGCTGGACTCGGTCGGGGCGACCGCCTTCGGCGACTCGCCGGTCTCGATGCTGTCCGGCGGTGAGCTCCAGCGCATCCGAGTGGCCGCCGCGCTGGCCAGCGACCCGGTGCTGCTGCTGTGCGATGAGCCGCTGGCGGCGCTGGACCTGCGCCATCAGCAGGACATCGCCGCGCTGATCGACCAGCGGCGCCGGCGGTTGGGCACCGCGGTGCTGTTCGTCACCCACGACATCAACCCGGTGCTGCCCTACGTGGACCAGGTCTTGTACCTGGCCGGTGGCTCGTTCCGCCTGGGCCGTCCCGAGGAGGTGCTCACGTCGGCCGGCCTGTCCGATCTCTACGGCGCACCGGTGGACGTGCTCCGGGCGCAGGGCCGGATCATCGTCGTGTCGTCGCTGGAGAGTCTCGAGCATCAGTCCCACGACGATCACGGGGCGACCGAACTGGGAATGGGACGGTGACCGACCGGTGAGCGACGTCTGGGACAAGATCTTCAACTTCGACGACTACGGCCAGCTGCTCGCGCTGCTGCACAACTCGATCCTGGCCGGCGCGATCCTCGGCCTGGTCGGCGGCCTGATCGGCGTCTTCGTCATGATGCGGGACCTGACCTTCGCGGTGCACGGGATCAGCGAGCTGTCCTTCGCCGGCGCGTCGTTCGCGCTGCTGGTCGGGATGAACGTGGTCGTCGGCTCGATCATGGGGTCACTGCTGGCCGCGGTGCTCATCGGCGTGCTGGGCGTCAAGGCCCGCGAGCGATCGTCCATCATCGGCGTGCTGATGCCGTTCGGCCTGGGATTGGGCGTGCTGTTCCTGGCCCTGTACCCGGGCCGGTCGGCCAACAAGTTCGGGCTGCTGACCGGGCAGATCGTGGCCGTCGACGACCCCCAGCTGATCTGGCTGGGCGGGATCTCGCTGCTCGTGCTGGCGGCGCTGGCCGTGGTGTGGCGCCCGCTGATGTTTGCCTCGGTCGACCCGGACATCGCGGCCGCCCGCGGGGTGGCCGTGCGCGGGCTGTCCCCGGTCTTCATGCTCATGCTCGGGCTGACCGTGGCCATGGCGATCCAGGTCGTCGGCGCCCTGCTGGTGCTCTCCCTGCTGGTCACCCCGGCCGCCGCGGCGATGCGGGTCACCGCATCGGCCATGTGGGTGCCGGTGCTGTCGGTGATCTTCGCGATGGTCTCGACGGTCGGCGGCATCCTGCTCGCGCTCGGCGGCAGCATCCCGATCAGCCCGTACATCACCACCATCTCGTTCACGATCTGGGTGGTGTGCCGGCTGCTCGGCTCGGCGCGCACCCGCCGCGGCTGGTCACGGCGGGCCCCCGCCGCGCCGCCGGCACCCGTGCCGGTTGGGTCCGGCGCCCGCTGAGCGTTCCTGGGTCGCGGCCGGCCATGCCCCGCGGGACGTCGGATACCCCGCGGCCGGAGATTTTCCGCACACGGGCTCGGGCCGGTCGGCCGACCTGCGGAACGAACAACGGGGCGGCCCCGCATTCCTGCGGAACCGCCCCGTCGGCCGGAGGGATGGAGCTACTTGCCCAGGTCCACCGATGCGGCGGTCGCCGCGGCCGTGGTGGCGTCGGCCGGCACGGCATCGGAGGACTTGAACCGGATGCCGGTGTTCGGGTCGAAGACGTGGCAGTGCTCGGCGTCGGTCGGCAGCGCGTGCACGGTCGAGCCGGCCGTGGGGTGGATACGCGCGTCGGCGCGGATCACCAGGCGGTTCCCGTCCGGGGTGTGTCCGTGCACGAACGCGTCGGCGCCGAGTTCCTCGACCAGGTCGATCGTCACCGGGATGCCGCTGCCGGCGAGCGTGATGTTCTCCGGACGGACGCCGAAGGTGACCTCCTTGAGCCCGGCGGCCGACGCCTCGGACATCACCGAACGGGGGAGCGTGAATACGGCGTCACCGAGCTGGGCACCGTCGCCGACCAGCGGGACGGTCAGCAGGTTCATCGCCGGGGAACCCATGAAGCCGGCGACGAACACGTTGACCGGCTTGTCGTAGAGGGTCCGCGGGGTGTCGACCTGGTTGAGGATCCCGTCCTTGAGCACGGCGACCCGGTGGCCCATCGTCATGGCCTCGACCTGGTCGTGGGTGACGTAGACGGTGGTGGTGCCCAGCCGCGACTGCAGCTCGGCGATGTTGGCGCGGGTCTCCACCCGGAGTTTGGCGTCCAGGTTGGACAGCGGCTCGTCCATCAGGAACACGGAGGGCTCGCGGACGATCGCCCGGCCCATGGCGACGCGCTGCCGCTGACCACCGGAGAGGGCCTTGGGCTTGCGATCGAGGTATTTCTCGAGGTCGAGCAGGCCGGCCGCCTCCTTCACCTTCTCGGCGATCTCGGTCTTGTTGACGCCGCGCAGCTTGAGCGCGAAGCCCATGTTCTCGGCGACGGTCATGTGCGGGTACAGCGCGTAGGACTGGAACACCATCGCGATGTCCCGGTTCTTCGGAGGTACGTGAGTGACGTCGCGGCCGCCGATCAGGATGCGGCCCTCGTTGACGTCCTCCAGACCGGCGAGCATGCGCAGCGCGGTGGACTTGCCCGAGCCGGACGGACCGACCAGCACGAGGAACTCGCCGTCGGGGATCTCCAGGTTCAGGGTGTCCACGGCGCGCACAGGCGGGCTGCCGGGGTAGACGCGGGAGGCTCCGTCGTACTGGACGTCGGCCATTGAACGTCACGTCCTTCCATCGGCGCGGAGGGTGGCTCCGGACCGGTCGCAGGTTGCTTCGAGAGGCGGTCGAGGACGACCCTAGCCGACCGATCGGCCGGAGGGAAGGGCTCGGGAAAACGTTTTCCAGGAGGTCGATCGACGGTGTGGGTCAGCACGGCCGGTCGCGACCTCGGATCGACCCACCCGGCGCGGTCCGGCGACGCGCGATCGCCGGGGAGGATCGGATCGCTCCACGCGACGCACCGTTCCCCGGCCACCCGGGCCGGACGCGCGGCATGGCACACGGTGGCGGGCCGGATGCCGATTCCGGGGGGCCGACGCGATAGCGTGTCGAGGATGGACCGACCCCCACGGACGAGGCCGCCGGCGACGCTGGCGTCGCTCGCCGCCGAGTTGGGAGTGTCCAGAACGACGGTGTCCAACGCCTACAACCGGCCGGACCAGTTGTCGCCGCAGCTGCGTTCCCGGGTGATGGAGGCGGCCCGGCGGATGGGCTACCCCGGGCCCGATCCGATGGCCCGCTCGCTGCGCACCCGCAAGGCCGGTGCGGTCGGGCTGCTGCTGGCCGAGCAGGTGTCCTACGCCATCCGCGACCCCGGGGCCGTCGCCTTTCTCGAGGGGCTGACCCTGGAGTGCGACGAGGCGCAGGTCGGTCTGCTGCTGGTGCCGGCCCGACCCGAATCGGAGGATGTCGCCGGGGTGACCAGGGCCGCCGTTGACGGCTTCGTCGTCTATTCGATGCCCGACGACGACCCCCACCTGACCGCCGCCCTCGCCCGTCCGGTGCCGTCGGTGATCTGCGACCAGCCCACCTTCCCCGGGACGGACTCGGTCGGCATCGACGACCGGGCCGCGATCCGTCAGGTGGCCGAGCACCTGCTCCAGCTGGGCCACCGCCGGATCGGGGTGGTCTGCATGCGGCTGGGCCGGGCCCGGCTGGACGGTCCGGTGCCCATCGAGCGGCAGGTCGCCGCCCGGTACCACGTCCAGCGCAACCGGCTGGTCGGCCTGCGCGAGGCGTGCACGGCGGCGGGCGTGGCCTGGGACCGTATCCCGGTCGTCGAGCGGTTCGAGCACACCGTCGAGGCGGGCGCCTCGGCCGCCGCCGAGGTGCTGTCGCTCGACCCGGGGATCACCGCGTTGATCGCCACCTCGGACGTGCTCGCGCTCGGCGCGATCGGTGAACTCACCCGACGGCACCAGCGGGTCCCCCAGGACGTCTCGGTGACCGGCTTCGACGGCATCAAGGCGGCGGTCGATGCGGGGCTCACGAGCGTGGAGCAACCGGTGGTGGAAAAGGGTCGGCAGGCGGGCCGGATGCTGCTCAGCCCGGCCCGCAAGGCCGCTGGCCGGCGGATCGTGCTGCCCACGACATTCCTGCCCGGCCGCACCACGGCGCCACCCCGACGCTGACATTTCAGACCGCTGACATCCCCGCGCAGGCCGCCCCGGCACGGCAGGCTGATGCCCGGTGGCATCCCTGCGGAACGGGTGGACGGGTCATGACGCGAGCACAAGGACACGAAGACGGTACGACGGGCCCGGCGGGCGACGTCGGAGCGGCGTCGCCGGCCACCCCCGCTCCGACGGTGGCTTCCCCCGAACCCACCCAGCCGACGCCGCCGGTGGTGCCGCCCCGGCCGCCGGGACCGACGTGGGCCGCCTCCCTGCCGCGGGGTCTGATGCTGGTGCTGGGCATCGCCGGCGTCCTGTTCATCGCCGGCAGCATGCGTGCGATACCGGGCATCCTCGGCCCGGTGTTCCTGGCGCTGGTGCTGGCGATCCTGGTCGACCCGCTCCGGGCCGTCCTCATCCGGCGGAACACGTCCCGAGCATTGGCCTCGATAGCGGCGTTCGTGCTCGCGCTACTGATCATCGTGGGGCTGGTCGCGGCCACCGTGGTCGGCATCGTCCAGTTCATCAAGTTGATCCCGCAGTACTCCGACGAGTGGAGCAACACCCTGGCGCAGCTTCAGTCCTGGCTGGCCGACCTGGGCCTGACCAGCACCGACATCTCCTCGATGCTGCAGAACATCAGCCCCGGCACGGTCGCGTCGGCGGCCGAGTCGCTGCTGTCCGGAGTCACCGGCGTGATCTCCGGCACGCTGTTCACCATCGTGCTGCTGATCTTCCTGGCGGTGGACGGCACGATCTTTCCGCGGCGGTTCGCTCTCGCCCGGCCCGGCCACGAGGTCGCCTTCGACGGGTTGCGGACCTTCGCCTCGGGCACCCGCCGTTACTTCGGCGTCGCCACCGTCTTCGGCGGCATCGTCGCGGTGCTGGACACCGCCGCCCTGCTCATCCTGGGTGTGCCCGCCGCCTTCCTGTGGGGCCTGCTGGCGTTCGTCACCAACTACATCCCCAACGTCGGCTTCATCATCGGGTTGATCCCGCCGACCTTCCTGGCCTTCCTGCAGGGCGGCCCGCAACTGGCCATCGCCGTGCTGGTGGTCTATTGCGTGCTGAACTTCATCATCCAGTCGGTGCTGCAACCCAAGTTCGTCGGCGACGCGGTCGGTCTGACCACCACCATGAGCTTCCTGTCGCTGATCATCTGGACGTTCATCCTCGGGCCGATCGGCGCCATTCTGGCCATCCCGGCCAGCCTGCTGGTCAAGGGAATGATGGTGGACATCGACCCGCAGGCCCGCTGGCTACAGCTGGTCCTCGGCGATCCCTCCAACCCGAACGCGGAGAAGCCGAAGAAGTCCCGCAATCCCAAGGAAGGTCGTTGACGGTTCAGGATGCCTGGGGGCCTGGCGCTCGGCGCCGGGTCGGCGCAACGCTCGACCATCCGGCAGCCATGGGGAGGACGTGGCATGGCGTTGGTGACCTGTCGGGAAGCTCGCCCAGGATCTCGGTGATCTTGGTGTCACCGAGGCTTCGGTCCTTCTTGCCCATGTATTCATGTCCCAGCTCGGGTGGGGCGTGGGCGGTGAACAGTCGGTCACCGAAGCTCTGCTCCGGGCCATCGGCACTTCGGGGACATTGGTGATGCCTGCGCAGTCCTGGCAGTGTGCGACCCGGATTACCTGAACGATCCTGACGTTCTCCGCGAGGTCTGGCCACTCATACGCGACAATCTGCCCGCCTATGATCCGGCGGTCACGCCGGCCCGGACGATGGCGGGTGGTCGCGGAGCTGTTTCGCACCATCCCGGGCGCGGTCCGCAGCTTCGACGACGTCGGAGCAGACTTTGCCCGGGAGACGGGCCTGCTGCGCGCTGGCCGGGTGGGTGACGTAACTGCGTTGCTCGGTCCACAGCGGCCATTGATTGACTACGCCACTGGATGGTTCACCGACCACCGATCCGTCGGCGGAACGGAACACACTGTTCTGAATCCGTAGGGCAAATCTGGATTCCGACAGGAACGCCGTTCCGGCGGGTTCGCCGACCGCATGAGGCGTCGATTGCGACGATTGATCTCATGGTCGTGACACCGGACTTTGCCACGCACTATCACCGAGCCGACCGTGCTCCGTTCCTGAACCTGTCGGATCTGGCTCCGACGCAGCTGACGCAGGTGTTGGCCGGCTTGAACTCGCCGGACAACGCTGCACGCTCTGCCCGCCGTTTCGGAGTGCGGTACATCGACCTGCGTCGGGCGACCGAAGCGCTGGCCCGCCAGCTCTTCGTCGACCGGGGCGGTCGTCCGGAACGCACCTCACCGCACTATTTCGTTCTCGGCGAGAGCGATTGGTTCGCCGGCCTTTACGCTGACGCTGCGCACGTGCGGGTACCGCTGGCCGCTCTGCCGCCCGACTGCACCTCTTGGACCTGGGGTGACAGCATCAGCTCTCTCGGCTTGGGCACTGCGTTCGGTCTGCCTGCTCCGGATCCGGCGCACTGCAACGTCTTCCGCATCGACGAACTCCCTGCGCAGGTGGCAATCCACGGCCTCCCGGATCGCACCGACCGCACCGGCTACGCCGGACATGAGCACACGCTGATCAACGACTACGTGGAGATCCAACTCTGGTCCGACCTGCCCATCCGCCGCTACCTCGACAGCAGCGGCGCCCGACGTTGATCCACTCACCACATCCGATCGCGATCGACGCGGGTGCCGTCGTGCTCGGTACGACCTCGGACATGCACGGCGGCGTCGTCGACCCGGTCGGCGTCGATTGTCGGACGCTGGTGGCAGGATGCGCGGCATGATCGATCACTTCGGCATCCAGTGCGACGACATGGCCGCCGCGACGGCCTGGTACGACGCGTTCTTCGCCCCGTTGGGCTATGGGCGGGCGATGGACTTCGGGGTAGCCGTGGGCTACGGCCCGCCCGAGCACCCGTACTTCTGGTTGGGCGAGGCCACCGACCCGGGCGGGCGGCAGTCGCATATCGCGTTCACCGCGGCCGACCGTGACGTGGTGGACGAGGTGCATCGGGTGGCCGTGGGGCTGGGCCTGGAGATCCTGCACGAGCCTCGGGAGTGGCCGGAGTATCACCCGGGCTACTACGCGGTCTTCGTCCGCGATCCCGACGGCAACAACGTCGAGGCGGTCTGCCACCGGCCGCCCGAGGAGTGACGCCGGTGTTTGCGGCGATCGAGCCGTACGCCACGGGGATGCTGCCCGCGGCGCACGGGGCCGAGCTGTACTGGGAATGTTCCGGCCACCCGGGCGGCGCGGCTGCGCTGTTCCTGCACGGCGGTCCCGGGGCACCGATGTCCGGGGGGTACCGGCGCCAGTTCGATCCCCACCGGTGGCGGATCGTCTACCTGGACCAGCGTGGTTGCGGGCGCAGCCGGCCGCTGGCCCATCAGGTTCTGGGCTCCCTGGCAACGAACACCACCGATCAGCAGATCGACGACCTCGAATTGCTGCGCGAACATCTGGGCATCGAGCGGTGGTTGCTGGTCGGCGGCTCCTGGGGGGTGACCTTGGCCCTGGCGTATGCGCAGCGGCACCCCGACCGGGTCACCGGGCTGGCGCTGGCCGCGATCACCGACGGCGCGCGCGAGCACCTCGAGTGGATCACCCAGGACATGCGTCGGGTCTTCCCCCGCGAGTGGGACGAGTTCGCCGCGGCCGCCGGGCGGCGACCGGGGCAGCGGGTGCTGGACGCCTACCTCGAGCGGATCACCGACCCGGATCCGACAGTCCGGGTTGCGGCCGCCCAGGCGTGGTGCGCGTGGGAGGACGTGCACGTCTCGTTGGCCCCCGGCTGGACGCCGAGCACGCGATACCCCGACCCGGAGTTCCGCGCCCAGTTTGCCACCCTCGTCATCCACTACTGGGCCAACGACTGCTTTCTGCCACCCGACGGCATCCGGTCCGGGATGCCCGCCATCGCGACCATCCCGGGGGTGCTGATCCACGGCCGGTTCGACGTGAGCGGCCCGCTGTCCGTCGCGTGGGATCTGCATCGGGCCTGGCCGGCCAGCCGGCTGGTCGTCCTCGACGACAGCGGCCATGGCGGCCCGTCGATGAGGGAGTCGCTGGCCGCGGCGATCGCCGAGCTGGGTGAGGCCGGCGCGACCAGGTGACTCAGGTTCGTGCCGGACCACCCGGAATCAGTCCGAGGTGCGCTGGTCCTTGGCCACCGGTCCGGACGTGCCGGCCGCGTGCTGGGACCGGCGTTTGATCACCCGCCGGCGCAGGTCGGCCAGCACGTTGAGCACGTCGGCGACCCGGGCCGGGTCGGCGATCCGGGCGTCCGCGACGGTCTCGCCGCGGCCGACCTTGATGCCGATGTCGTTGTCCCCGAGCACGCCGAAGGCGTTCTCGTCCGTGATGTCGTCGCCGATGAAAACCGTTGCCGTGCAATGGTTCGCCTTGACCAACGCCTTGAGCGCGCGGCCCTTGTTGGTGGTCACCACGGTCAGTTCGAGGACCATCTTGCCGCGTAGCAGGTGCACGCCCGGCCAGGTCGCCGGGTTCTCCTCGATCGCCCTGGTGACCGCGGCGGCGTCGTCGGGGTCGGCCCCGCGCAGGTGCACCGCGATGCCGGTCGGCTTCAGCTCCAGCCGGACCTTGGGGAATTCGGCGGTGATCTGCTGCAGCTCCAGGCGCAGCTTGGCCAGCCGCCGCGCGTCGTCGGCGCTGAGCAGGGTCGAGTCGTCCCGGTCCTCGGCCGAGGTCTCCGCGCCGTGGCTGCCGACCAGATGGACCCGGTCGGCCGGGCCGAGCAGCATCTCGAGGTCGGCCAACGCCCGCCCGGACACCACCGCGACCACGGTGCCCGGGGTGACCGTCATCGCCTGCAGGGCCTCCATCGACTCCGGCAACGGCCGGGCGGTCGCCGGGTCGTCCACGATCGGCGCCAGGCAGCCGTCGAAGTCGGTGGCCACCATCAGCCGGCCCGTCTCCGCGACCTGGTGCAGTTTGGCCACGACCTCGCCGGGCAGCCGGCGGGTGGCGTCCGCGACGTGATCCCGGGTGTTCTCCAGCGCGGACAGGAATGCGGCCGCCCACCGGTCGACGTCATGGGTGAGCACCTGCCGGCGCAGCGACCGCATCCGCCGCCTGGCCTCCACCGCGGGCATGGTCAGCGCCTGCCGCAGGTGCTTCTTGACCCCGTCCGTGTCGTACGGGTTGACCAGCAGGCTGGCCCGCAATTCCTTGGCGGCCCCCGTGAACTCGGAGAGCAGCAGCACCCCGCCGCCGTCCACCCGGCAGGCGACGTATTCCTTGGCGACGAGATTCATCCCGTCCCGGAAGGGCGTGACGGTCATCACGTCGGCGGCGACGTAGAAGGCGGCCAGTTCCTCGCGCGGCAGGGACTGGTGCAGGTAGTGCACGGCCGGCCGGCCGATCCGGCCGTAGTCGCCGTTGAGCGCCCCCACCTGCTGCTCGATCTGCTCGCGCATCCGCCGGTAGGACCCCAGCCGTTCCCGGCTCGGGGTGGCGATCTGCACCATCACGGCGTCCTGAACGGCCGGGTCGCCCTCCTTGAGCAGCTCGGCGAAGGCGCGCAGCCGTACGTCGATGCCCTTGGTGTAGTCGAGCCGGTCGACTCCCAGGATGATCTTCTCCGGATCGCCCAGGTCGCTGCGTAAGGTCCGCGCGGCGGCGTGCACCTTCGGGGTGGCGGCCAGCGCCGACTGCTCCGCCGAGTCGATCGCGATCGGGTAGGCGGCGGCCCGGATCAACCGCCCCTCGTGCTCGATGGTGCCGCCGGTGGTAACCGCCCCGGTCAGCGACTTGGCCAGCCGGCCGAAGTTGCGGGCGCCGCCGGGCAGCTGGAAGCCGATCAGGTCGGCGCCGAGCAGCCCGTTGACGATCTGGGAGCGCCAGGGGAGCCGCATGAACAGCTCGACCGGCGGGAACGGGATATGCAGGAAGAAACCGATCCGCACGTCCGGGCGGAGCCGTCGGAGGAACTGCGGGACGAGCTGCAGCTGGTAGTCGTGCACCCATACGGTGGCGCCGGGCGCAGCGAGTTCCGCGGCTTCCTCGGCGAACCGGTTGTTGACCTTCTGGTAGGCCTCCCACCACTCCCGGTGGAAGTGCGATTCGACCACCGCGTCGTGATAGAGCGGCCACAGGGTCTCGTTGGAGAAGCCCTCGTAGTACCTGTCGACCTCGTCCGCGGTCAGGGTGACCGGGTGCAGGCTCAGTCCGTCGGTGGTGGTCGGCTCGATCGTGACGTCCGGGGAGCCGGGCCAACCGATCCAGGCGCCGTGCCGGCGGGACAGGATCGGCGCCAGTGCGGTGACGAGGCCGCCCGGCGCCTGCCGGGCGCGCGTGCTGCCGTCGGGCAGCTTCTCGATGTCGAACGGCAGCCGGTTGGCCACCACGACCATCTCGGCCTGCGCGCCGACCCGATCGTCGGCGTCATTGCCGGCGGCGTCAGGGCGTTCGAGGTCGCCGTCGGTGCGGCGCCCGCCGTTCATGGTCACGTCCGCGGCCGTCGGTCGGGCGTTCACCGGCCCTTCCCAGGCATAGGGATGTGCGTTACCGGCGCGATGGCCGCTGCTGCGGTCGGCTTCTTCACGGTCTGCACAGTTCCCACCCTAGTCAGGGGTGGGAACTCCTTCGGTGCGCGGAGGGTCACAGTCGTGGGCACCAATACGGGGCTGCTCCGCGCCGAGTTGCCACCTTCGGCCCTGCTTGATCGATCCACCAAGGGCCGAAAGTGGCCAGTCGGCCGAGCTTGCGAGGCCGCCATCGAACACGGAGGGAGGGCCCTGGTGGCAATACGGCGACGCAGGAGCCGGATTGCGCAGGGCCGTCCCAGTCGGCCGAGCTTGCGAGTCCCAATCGGCCGAGCGTGCGAGGCCGCCATCGAACACGGACCCTCCCGGTCGTCCGAATCCGGCGGGCGGGCCTCAGTGGCCGAACGGATCGGGGTCGGTACCGGGCAACCAGGAGAGCCCCGGCACGCCCCAGCCGTGCTCGCGCACCGCCTTGAACGCACGCTTGTGGTTCTTGCCGATCAACCGGTCCAGGTACAGGTGACCGTCCAGGTGGTCGGTCTCGTGCTGCAGGCAGCGGGCGAAGAAGCCGGTGCCCTCCACCTCGATCGGCTCCCCGTCCTTGTCGAACCCCTTGACCCGGGCCCAGTCGGCGCGGCCGGTGGGGAAGTTCTCCCCGGGCACCGACAGGCAGCCCTCGCTGTCGTCGTCCGGGTCGGGCATGTTGGTCGGAATGGGTGACGTTTCGATCGTCGGGTTGATGACGTAGCCCTTGCGGCGGGTGCCACCGTCGGGGCAGTCGTACACGAAGATCCGTCGGTCGTCGCCGATCTGGGTGGCCGCCAGGCCTGCGCCGTGGGCGGCCTCGTTGGTCTCGAACATGTCGCGGATCAGCGTGTCGAGCTCGGCGGTGCCGAACTCGGTGATCGGGCGGGTGGGCTGGTGCAGCACCGGCTCGCCGCAGATCACGATGGGGCGGATGGTCATCGGAACAGGGTACGAAATCCGCGCGGAGCGAATTCGGGACCTTCGACCTGGTTCTACTACCGGCCTGGCGGATGTATGGTGCCTGGCTAGGGCAGGCTAACCAACTCCTCGCCCGGCGGCGCGGCCGATCCGCGCGAACCCGAGGCGGGAGGTGCGCGTGCTCGCGACGTTCGTCATCGGCCTCCGCGAGGGGCTTGAGGCGGCCCTCATCGTCGGCATCATCGCCGCGTTCCTCAAGCAGAGCAACCGGGCGGACGCCCTTCGGCACGTCTGGATCGGAGTCGGCGTTGCCGTCGCCATCTGCCTGGGCGTCGGTGTCTTGCTGCAGGTGCTCCGGTCGGAACTGCCACAACAGCAGCAGGAGATGCTGGAGTGCGTCGTCGCCGGCATCGCCGTGCTGATGATCAGCTACATGATCCTGTGGATGCGCAAGCATTCCCGGGACCTGCGCAGCAGCCTGCAGAACGCCGCGGGCAGTGCCCTGGCCCGGGGCAGTGCCGCCGCCTTGATCGTCATGGCGTTCCTCGCCGTCATCCGCGAGGGCTTCGAGACGTCGGTCTTCCTGCTCGCCGCATTCCAGTCCGCGGTCTCCCCGCTGGAGGCCGCGATCGGCGTCGTGCTGGGCATCGCGGTGGCCGTCGGCCTTGGCTACCTGGTCTATCGCGGCGGCATCAAGCTCAACCTGTCCCGGTTCTTCCGGATCACCGGCGCGGTGCTGGTGCTGGTCGCCGCCGGCCTGGTGATGAGCACGCTGCGGGCGGCCTACGAGGCCGGCTGGCTCACGATGGGTCAGCAGCAGGCCCTGGACCTGACCGCGATCGCCCGCCCGGGCTCGGTCCAGGAGTCGCTGCTTACCGGCATGCTGGGCATCCGCTCCACCCTGCCGGTGGTCGAGGTCGTCGCCTACGTGCTCTACGCAGTGCCGATGCTGCTGGTCGTGTTGTGGCCGCCGAAGCACACGCCGAGCACCCGCACCATCGGCCGGATCCTGGTCGGCTCGGCCGCCGCCGCGATCGTCGTCGCGGGCGGGCTGGTGGCCCTGGCCCCGGCCGTGCCCGCCCCGATCACCACCGTGCAGGGTCCGTTCGCGCTCGCCGGGGAGGGCGGGGTCACCGGGACCGCCACCATCCAGCTGACCGGCGACGTGAGTTCGGCCACCCTGTCGGTCGAGGCCGGCGGAGCGACGACCGCCGGGACCACCGCCCTGACCACGAGCGGGCACATCGCGGTCGCGACCACCGACGGCGCGACGGCGACCGCGACCACGCTGACCGGCACCCCGATCAGCGCGCCGGCCCAGGGCGACCTGCCGGCCACCCTGACCGCCCAGCAGATCGCCGCCCTCAACGGTGGCCGGCTGCCGGTCGGCATCCGCTCCGTGCCGGGCCAGACCTACCCGGCGGTCTACACCGACACCGTGACGCCGACCGTCACCGCCGACCAGGACGCCGGCATCGTCGTCGGGCTGAGTGTCCGTTTAGTCCGCACGGCGCAGGTCGAGGTGGTCGGGCGCGCTCCGGTCCAGGTCGGCACGGCGTTGGAGACCACCCTGGTCACCCCGGCCGAGGTGGTCGCCCCAGCGCTGGCCAGGGTCGCCGAGTTCGAGAGCGACCGGGACAGCCAACAGGTTCTCGGCCGGGTGATCCCCGGCCTGCTGGTGGTGTTTGCCGTCGTCATGGCCGCCTTCGGGTTACCGAAGCTGCGGCGCCGGTCGACGGCGGCGTCGTCCCCGCCGACCCCACCTGCCGGCCGCCCTCCGCAGGCCCCGCCGGTCGCCGCGGCGGCCCCGCCGGACGCCGAGTCGGTACCGCTGGCCGCTGAGTCGGTACCGCTGGCCGGTTCGGTGCCCCCGCCCGGGTCCTGACCCGCCCCTCCCCGAGCTCTGCCCGAGCCGATCGTCGGTATGACGTCGATCGGCGACCCATCCTGACCAGCGACGAACCCAGCCCCGGAGCAATTCATGACAGTCCGAACCAATCGGATGGTGCCCCTCATCCTGCTGACCGTCGGGTCGATTGCCCTGACCGCATGCGGTTCCGCGGGTTCGGCCGGTTCCGCGGGCTCGTCGGCGTCCTCCGCGGCGGCATCGGGCGTCACCTCGGCGAGCGGGTCCGATTCGGCGGTCCCGGGGCAGGTGACGGTCTCCGTCACCGACGCCGGGGGTTGCGTCACCACCCCGAACACGGTGCCGGCCGGACAGGTGACGTTCGTCATCACCAATGTCGACGCCGTGGGCGTCACCGAGGTCGAACTGGTCGCCGACCAGCGGATCGTTGGGGAGCGGGAGAACCTGGCGCCCGGCTTCGACAGCACGTTCTCGGCCCGGCTGGACGGCGGCAGCTACGAGATCTACTGCCCGGGAGCCAGCACCGAGCGCTCGGCGTTCACCGTGACCGGGCAGGCAGGCGCGCAGGACGCCGACGTGGCCGCCCTGCTGACCCAGGCGACCAAGGACTACGCCACCTACGTCGACGACCAGATCACGTTCCTCATCGTCCCCGTGCAGGAACTGGCCGCCGCGATCAAGACCGGCGACCTGGCGGCGGCCCAGGCCGCCTACATCAAGGCGAGGCCGTTCTACGAGCGGATCGAACCGGTCGCCGAGTCGTTCCCGGACCTGGATCCCGCGATCGACCTGCGGATCGGTGACGTGGAGCAAGGCACCGAGTGGACCGGTTTCCATCCCATCGAGCAGGGCCTGTGGGAGCGGCAGAGCACCGATGGGTTGAGCGGCCTGGCCGACGGCCTCGTCGCCAACCTCCAGCAGCTGCAGCAGCAGGCCACGCAGCTCTCCGACGCGACCACCGCCGGCGCCGACGGCGGCTACCAGGCGTTCGAGATCGCCAACGGATCCGCCACCCTGCTGGACGAGGTGCTGGCGTCGAAGATCACCGGCGAGGAGGAGGCCTACTCCAAGATCGACCTGTTGGACTTCGAGGCCAACGTGGAAGGTTCGCTGCAGGCGTTCGCGACGCTCAAGCCGGCGCTCGATCAGATCGACCCCACGATCGTGCCGCAGATCTCGGCGGCCTT
This sequence comes from Nakamurella sp., assembly GCF_044224575.1. GTDB lineage: Bacteria > Actinomycetota > Actinomycetes > Mycobacteriales > Nakamurellaceae > Nakamurella. Next base: position 170,289 of record NZ_JBGAKE010000003.1, on the reverse strand, counting down.
CGACGCGTTGACCACCCAACTGGCTGCGTTCAAGGACCCGAATTCGCCGAGCGGCTGGATGTCCTACGACCAGCTGACCGACGCGAACAAGAAGGCCCTGACCGACGCACTGCTGGCGGTGCAGGAGCCACTGTCGGCCGTCGCGCAGAAAATCACGCAGTAACCACGCGGCGCCCGGTACCAAGAGCCTGGCGGGTGGCGGATCCGCACGGGTGGCGATCCGGCTGCACGCAGTGACGAGAAATGGCACGGACATGACAGAGCAAGGCACCTCGCGGCGGCGGTTCCTCACCGGGGCCGCCGCGGCCGGGGTGGGGGCGGCCGCCGGATTCGCCGCCGGCTACGGCGTTCGCGGGGTCGCCGACGCGGATGCCGTCCCCGAGGCCGTGGCCGCCGAGATGGCGGCGGTCTCCGACAACGTCGTGCCGTTCTACGCTGCCCGGCAGGCCGGTATCACCACACCCCAGCAGGAGCGGCTGATGTTCGCCGCGTTCGACGTGACCACCAGGGACGTCGAGGAGCTCAAACGCATGCTGGGTCGCTGGTCGGCGATGGCCGCGCGGATGACCGAAGGCAAGCAGGTCAGCGACTCGCCGACCAAGCCGGCCCAGCCGCCGTTCGACACCGGTGAGGCCATGGATCTCGGGGCGCATTCGTTGACCATCACGGTCGGCTTCGGGCCCAGCCTGTTCGACGACCGGTTCGGCCTGGCCGATCGGCGGCCGCCCGAGCTGACGGCGTTCGGCACCATTCCGGGCGACGCCGTCCTGCGGCCGGAACTGTCCGACGGCGACCTGTGCGTCCAGGCCTGCGCGGACGACCCGCAGGTCGTCTTCCATGCCATCCGCAACCTGGCCCGGGCGGCCCGCGGCACGGCCACGCTGCGCTGGTCCCAACTCGGCTTCGGGCGGGCCTCGTCGACCGGGGCCGCGCAGGTGACCCCGCGGAACCTGATGGGCTTCAAGGACGGCACCCGCAACCTCCGTTCCGACGACACCGCGGCGCTCGACACCCACGTGTGGGTGGGTGCGAACGGCGCGGCCGTCGCCGCCGAGCACGAGTGGATGCGCGGCGGGTCGTACCTGGTGGCCCGCAAGATCCGGATGGAGATCGAGTCCTGGGACACCGACCCGTTGGACGACCAGGAGCGGATCTTCGCCCGGGTCAAGGCGACCGGTGCCCCGCTGACCGGCGGTGACGAGTTCACCGCCCCCGACTACGACGCGGTCGGATCCAACGGCGCGCCCGTCATCGACGTCGACGCGCACATCCGGCTCGCCTCGCCGGAACAGAACAACGGGCTGACCATCCTGCGCCGCGGCTACAACTACACCGACGGTCAGGATCCGGCGACCGGCAAGCTCGCCGCCGGCCTGTTCTTCATCGCCTTCCAGCGCGATCCGCAGACCCAGTTCAAGGTCCTCCAGACGCGACTGGGCAAGTCCGATCTGCTGAACGAGTACATCGCGCACATCGGGGGCGGCCTGTGGGGCTGCCCGCCCGGGGTCAGCGCGCCCGGCGACTGGTTCGGGAAGGCACTCTTCACCTGATCGTGGCGGCCGTCCGGCTCGAGTAGCCGTCGTACACGCCGATCGTGTTCCCCCGTCCGATGTGGCGCGGCCCACTTGGCCACGGGTCGACACGGATTCTTCCGATTCCCCTTGTGTTCGGTCACCGATACGCCCATCCTGGTGTTGCCCGTTCACACGGATGGGCCAAAAGGGTGTATTCGTGGTTACTCTGTGGTAGAAATGTGGTGTCGACACGTTCAGCACGCGTTGGTGTAGCCCGTTTGGTCCACAGATGAACGCCACGCGGGTCACGCACTAACGGAGAGTGATAGCCGGGTCGGTGACGCACCAACGCTTGACAGAGTCTTGCAGTCGGTCACAGTGCCCGCCTGCGTGGAACGACCAGAGGAGTTTCGGGTGTCGCAGGCTTACGATTCACGGTCGCAGCAGGCCTTCGCTGCGGCTGTGTGCCGCGTGATGCGGGAGTCACGGCGCCGGCAGAAGCTCACCCAGGCGGAGGTCGCGCAGCGCACCAACGGTCTGGTCAGCAAGGCGGCCCTGGCCAACTACGAGACCGGTCACCGGTCCCTGCGGGTCGACGTGCTGTGGGTGATCGCGGGGGCGTTGGGCGAGGACCTGGGGGCGCTGCTGTCGGCCGCCGAGCGAAACGTCACCACTCGGCCGTCCCCGTTCGGCACCGGTTCGCTCACTGTCGACGTCAACGAGGTGATGGCCAGCCCGGACCCCCGGTTGTCGGTCGTCAAGCGGTGGTTCGAGTTGCGGGCCAACTCGTCCACCACGATGACTCTCGACGAGGGCGCCATCGCGGCCCTGGCGGCGCTGATGAACGTCCGTCCGGACGAATGCCGCCGCCTGCTGCTGACCAGCAGCCGGAGCCGCGCCCCGCAGCCGCACGCGGCCAACGGCGTCTGAGCGACCACGGCGGTCACCCGATCCAGGGAGCGTCTGGCCCATTCGGGTGAAGCTGCGATTGCCGTCCATCCCCAGCCCATCCTCGCGCGTCCATGAGACCGTGGCTTGACGCGGCGTATCGCCGCGCTCCCGGCCGACGCAGCGAGGAAGGACACCCACCGCAGTGAGAGACGAGCCCACCCAGCCGCACGGCGCAGCCGGGAGCGACTCGCCGACGGAGATCATTCGGATCGGCAATCCGGGCGAGACGACCGACGTGATCGATCGCAGCCGGATCCCGGTGCCGACCACCGCGGACACGGCCGGTGCCGGATCGGCGGCCGGTGCCGCCGAAGCCACCATCGTCCCGGCGCAGGGAGCTGAACCGCCGGACTATCCGCCGGTCGATCCCACCGACCCGGCCGCAGCGACATCCGGACACCCACGCCGCAACAAGATCATTGCCGCCGCGGTCGGCGGCGTGGTCGCCCTGCTGGGCGCGGTCTACCTGGTCGATCTGTTCGCCACCTCGGGCACGGTCGAACGCAACACCACCGTCGCCGGCGTCGAGGTCGGCGGTCTCACCCCGGACCAGGCCGCGGCCGAGCTCAGCGCCCGGGCGATGCCCGAGTACGCGGCCCCGATCACGGTCGACGTGCACGGCGTCCCGACCGCCATCGACCCCGCCGAGGCCGGCCTGACCGCCGACGTGGCGGCCACCGTCGAGGCCATCGGCACCCGTTCGGTCAATCCGTTCGTGCGGCTCAGCTCGTTCTTCACCTCGACCGAGCGGCCATTGGCCGACGGCGTCGACGAGACATCACTGACCGCGGTGGTCGGCGCGATCGCCACCGAGACCGACCTGGCGCCGGTCGAGGGGGCCGTCACCGTCGAGAACGCGCAGGTGGTGGCCACCGCGCCGGTCATCGGTCGGAACCTGGACGTGGCCGGTGCGGTCGACGCGGTGTCCCAGGCCTGGATCGCGGGCGGACCCGGCGGCGTCGAGGGCCTGGTGCTGCCGGTGTCGTCCACCCCGGTGCGCGCCTCGGTCGAGAAGACCGAACAGGCGGCCGCGCAGGCGCGGACAATTCTCTCCGCGCCGCTGACGCTGACCGGTGGCGGAACGACGGTCGAGGTCCCGGTCGTCGACATCGCCGCGGGCACCACCTTCACCCCGGATTCGGCGGACGGCTTCGTCGTCGCCGTCGATCCGGCCACGGTGCTCAAGCCGGTGACGCCGGCCATCGAGGCCACGCAGAGCGACCCGCGCAACGCCACCATTTCGATCAAGGACGGCGCCCCCGTGGTCGAGCCGAGCGCGCCCGGTCGGGCCGTGGACTGGCCGGCCGTGGAAAGCGCGGTGGCCGCGGTCGTGGTGACGCCGAACCGCACCGTCGAGCTGGCGTACCAGCTCAGCGACCCGACGTTCACCACCGAGCAGGCCAACGCGCTGGGCATCAAGGAGGTGATCGGCGAGTTCACCACCGGCGGGTTCGCCGCCGCCTCCGGCGAGAACATCCGGGTCGTCGCCGAGAAGGTGAACGGGGCGATCGTGCAACCGCACTCGACGTTCGGCCTCAACGAGTTCACCGGCCCGCGCGGCACCGACCAGGGTTACGTGCCGGCGGCGATCATCCAGGAGGGCGCACTGTCCACCGCGGTCGGCGGCGGCATCAGCCAGTTCGCGACGACCACCTACAACGCGGCCTACTTCGCCGGGATGGGCGACGTCACCCACACCCCGCACTCGTTCTACATCTCGCGCTACCCGGCCGGCCGGGAGGCCACCGTGTTCGACGGGGAGATCGAGCTGGCCTTCTCCAACGACTACGACACCGGCGTGCTGATCGAGACGATCTGGACGCCGTCCGACATCACCGTCCGCCTCTGGGGCACCAAGCACGTCGAGGTCGAGTCGATCTCCTCCGACCGGTTCAACTACACGTCGGCGCCGGTGATCGTGAAGCCGTACGGCACGGCGTGCTCGCCGTCCGGCGGCAGTTCCGGGTTCAGCATCGTCAACACCCGGGTGATCAAGGACCTGGCCGGCAACGAGATCCGCCGCGAGGACTTCACCACCGTCTACAACGGCCAGCAGAACGTGATCTGCTCGCCGCCGCCGCCGGCCGCGCCGACCACCAGCGCCGCGCCGGCGGCCGACGCGCCGCCGCCGGCACCGGCACCGGCGCCGGCCGAGGCCCCCGCGGGCGGCTGATCGGCACTCGCACACTCGGCGGGGTTGTCGCCCGGGCTTACGGCCCGGCGGCGCGGCCGACGACGGCCCGCCGATCGGCCGCCCCGGTCACCGTCCCGTCGGACGCCCGCAGGATCGCGTGGGCATGACCGGCGGGTGGCGCGTCCGTCCGCACGGCGTGGCCTCGCTGTCGCAGCCCCGTCGCCCACGCGGTCGGAGCCCCCGACTCGAGTGACACCACGTCCTCCGTGGCGTCGCCGGTCCAGGTGTCGAAACCACCGGTGCCGAGAAACCACCGCGCGGCGCCGACCGCCCGGCCGGGGGACTGCCCGTTGCGCAGGAGGCGGGCGAGCAGTTGGAGCACGATCTGCGGCTGGCTGTCGCCGCCCATCGTGCCGAGCGTCGCGCGCAGGCGGCCGGCGGCATCGGTGACCAGGGCCGGCGCCAGGGTGTGCGGCGGTCGCCGGCCCGGTCCGTACTCGGCGGGGTGACCTGGCTCCAGGCAGAAGCCCAGCCCACGGTTCTGCAGGAAGATCCCGGTGCCGGGCACCACCAGATTGGCGCCCCAGCCGGCGGCGTTGGAGTTGATCAGCGAGACACCCATGCCCGCCCGGTCCACCGCGCACAGGTAGGTCGTGCCGCCCGCGGCGGCCGGGGACGGCGGTGCGGTCCGGCGGTGATGGTCGATCGCCGCTTGGCGTGGGGCAAGCCGGGCCGGCGCGCTGAGGTCGCTGCCGTCGGCGTGTTCGTGCAGGACGGTCGGCCGGTCGTGGCCGGCCCACCTGGCCGCCTCGACCAGCAGATGCGGCCAGGCCGGGTCGTCCGGGTCGTCGGGCAGCGGAAGCCGGTCGGCGATCCAAGCGGCTGCCGGGATCAGATACCCCTGCGACGGCGGCGGGGTGGTCCAGACCTGATGGCCCCACGCCGTCGTGCCGACCGGCCGGTCCCAGCGGGCGTGCGGCCGGGTCACGTCGTCGCTGCTGAACAGGCCGTGGCCGAGCGCGACCAGGCCTTCGCCGAATGCGCCGCCGTAGAAACCGTCCCGGCCGTGGCTCGTGATCGCGCGCAGGGCGTCGCCGACGAGCGGTCGGGTGACCACCTCGCCGGGGTGGAGCCCGCCCGGCCGGTGATAGTCGCCGGCGCCGGGCAGGCCGGCGATGCGAGTGGCGGCCGCGGCCAGCGGCGGTGACGCCGGAAATCCGCCGGCCGCGTAGCGCCGGGCGGGTTCGAGCAGCTCGCCCAGGGGGAGCCGGCCGAACCGTTCGTGCAGGGCCAGCCACCCGTCGACGCAGCCGGGAACCGTCACCGTGCGGATGTCGCCGCGGCGGGGCATTGTCCGGTGGCCCTCGGCACGCAGCCGGTCGGGGTCGGCGCCGGAGCCGGCCGCGCCGACCGCGACCAGTGCCTGCGGCTCGCCGTTGCCTCCGGCGTCCGGGGCGTGGACCAGGGCGAACAGGTCGCCGCCGAGGCCGCACAGATGCTGCGCGGTCACGGCCAGGACCGCGTTGGTCGCGATGGCCGCGTCCGCCGCCGTGCCGCTGGCGTCGAGAACGGCCACCCCGGCCGCCGTCGCGAGGGCGTCGACCGAGCAGACCAATCCCCGTTCGCCGGTGACCGTGCCGTCAGCCATCAGCCGACCGTAGTGCGACTCGCGCCCGGCCAGTGTGCAGAAGGTGCCCGCAAACCCGGTGAATGAGGGCACCTTCTGCACACTCGAGGTCTTTCGCTCCCAGGGTGCGTCGGTGAACGGCTCGGCCTGAGGGCAGGTCGACCACGGCAACGGATCCGGGCCCGAACCCGCTCAGCACGGGTTGTTGTACTGCATGAGGGCGAAATGACCTTTCGTGGCCAGGATTTCGGTGATCGCACAGTTGTGGACAGCCGGGAACAGATCGCGGTAGCGACCGAGCCGGATGCCCAGCAGGGTGCACAGCGCGAGCCTGATCGCGGTCGAGTGGGCGACGACGAGCACCCGGCCGTCGGGCAACTCGGCGTCGATGTCGACGAGGGCGGCGACGAACCGCTGCGCAGCCGCGTGCGGATCCTCGCCGCGGGGAAGGTGGTGCGTGGCAGGGTCGCTGCGGAAGGCAGCGAGCGCATCCGGGAACTGCTCGTCCATCTCGGTGATGGTCAGGCCCTCGGCGGCACCGAAGTCCAGTTCCTGCAGCCGCGGATCGACGCGGAGCTCGACGCCGGCCGCGTCGGCGCTTGGCTGCGCGGTGACTCGCGCCCGGCTCAGGTTCGACGACCACACCGCGTTCAGCCCGGCGCCGGCGGCCCAGGCGGCCAGCCGCCGCGCCTGCTCGACCCCACGGTCGGTGAGTCCGACGTCGGTGCGGCCGCAGTAGCGGTTCTCGGCGTGCCAGACGGTCTCGCCATGACGGGCCAGGAACAAGGTTGTCATCGGGGTCCTTCGGTCGGCGTGGGTGGCGACGGAGCTGCCAGCCAGTCACCATCCCGCAGCGTTCGCCGACTTGCCACTCTCCGCCGCGGAGGTCCGCCTACTCGGGCCGATGGTGGCATCTCGAACCGCACGAGCGGTTGCCGACCGGAACGGCCAGGTCCCGACACGTTTCCCGCGGGTACGGTGACCGCGCCGCGCCGGTTACGCTTGCCCCGCGCCTCCGCGCCGGGCCCCGGCGCCGGCCGGCGCAGGCCGCCGTGGCGCAACTGGTAGCGCACCCGACTTGTAATCGGGCGGTTAGGGGTTCAAGTCCCCTCGGCGGCTCCGATAAATTGCAGGTCAGACTGGGTGCGGATGATCTGAGGTCCGTTGACGATCGCTGCGAAGCAGCTGTTCCGACAGCAGCTTCCGCAGGAACAGGGCCGTTCTGTCGACCGACCAGCCTCGACCCTGACGGATTGATTGGTACAACTCGGCGCTGAAGAGCACCACCAGGACGTCGGTCGCTGCCTTGGTCGTGAGGCCGTCACGCAGGCCACCCGCCTTCGCGGCGATCACTCGTGCGGCTTGGCGGTAGGCCTGGACGCGTCGTTGTTCGGCGATCCTGGCGACAGCCGCGGCCTCCGGATCGCCCGCCGCACCGTGGAGCGCTGCCACGAGCGGGGCACATCGTTCCAGGATGGCGACACCGTGGGTGAGGAAGATGCCGAGCGCCTCGGCGGAGGTCGGAGCCGCGTTGAAATCGGTCCACCAGTGATGCCACGGCAGCAGCTCCTCGATGGATGGGTTGGTGGGTGGTTCGTGCCAGCGGTCGAAACCCAGGATCGCGGCACCCAGCGCCTCGTCGAGCAAGCGGGCCTTCGTGCCGAAGGTGTAGTAGATGGTCGGCACCGCGACCCCGGCGTCGCCGGCTATTGCGGTGATAGTGGTGCCGAGGTAGCCGTTCATGCAGAACTGATGGTAGGCGGCGGTGACCATCCGACGTCGTGTGGCAAGGGCCTTATCGGCGCGGGTAGTAGTCGATCCAGAGACCATTGACAAGATGGTAGCCGTCTCTGACTATAGAGTCACTATAGTCAGGAGAGCCATGAAGATCGTGCTCGCATCCCTGCCGGCCGACGGCCACTTCAACCCGCTGACGGGTATCGCCGTCCATCTCCGCGACCGCGGCCACGAGGTGCGCTGGTACGCCGGTCCGGCATACGGCTCCAAGATCGACCGACTCGACATGCCGTGGTTCCCATATCAGCGGGCGACAGAGGTGATGGCCGGCAATCTCAGCGCCCTGTTCCCCGAGCGGGCTGCGCTCAAGGGGCCCAGGCTCATCTCGTTCGACATCGAGAGGTTCTTCGTCAGCCAGGTCGAGAACCATTTCGATGATCTCGCCGCGATCCACGACGAGTGGCCGTTCGACGCACTCCTGTGCGACGGGGCTTTCTATGCCGAGCATCTCGTTGCCGATGTGCTTCACATCCCTGTCTACGCATTTGCTCTGACGATGGTGATGCCGGACTCGCAGAGTCCACCACCGTTCTTCGGACTGCGACCCGCCCGCAGTCCCGTCGGAAGGCTGCAGCACGCAGTCGTCCGCAAACTGCTGGCGAGCGGCATGAAGGCGGGTACCATCCAGTACAACGAGATCCTCGCTCGGCACGGCGTTGACCCCATTTCGCTGGACGGCTTCCCGCACGAGCCGATGCTCAGAGTCCGCCGGGTCTTCCTCAACGGGTCGCCGGGACTTGAGTTTCCCGGCTACCGGCCACTCGCCAACGCCGAATACGTCGGGCCGCTGGTTCCTGCTCGCCCGGCGATGGGTCCGGACACCCCGATCCCGACCGTCGTGCTCGATCCCACGCGGAAAGTTGTGGCGGTGTCGCAGGGCACTGTCGACAATGGTGACCCGGGGAAGTTGATCGTCCCCACCATCGAGGCGCTGAAGGGGAGCGATATTGTCGTCGTGGCAACGACCGCGGGAGTTGGGACCAGCGCGCTGCGCGCTCGATTCCCGGAGCCGAACGTCGTCATCGAAGACTTCATCAACTACGACGACCTCTTTCCCAACGTGGCGGCGTTCGTCACCGGCGGCGGGTTCGGCAGCAGCCTGGCCGCGTTCCTCCACGGCGTCCCAGTGGTGGGGGCTGGCAAGCGCGAGGGCAAGAACGACATCAATGCCCGTGTCGGCTACCACAAACTCGGCATCGACCTACGGCTGGAAAATCCCAAGCCGTCGGCGATCCGCAAAGCGGTTGATCGCGTGCTCAACGAACCGACCTACGCCGAGAACGTTGCCGCATTGCGATCAGAGCTTCGCTCGTACGACCCGATGGCACGGATCGAGGCCGTGGTGACGAGGACGAAGCGGGATGCGGTTGCTTGACCCTCGCAACGAGGGTAGTCGTTCGGCGGCCAGCGGAAGAAAGGCAATCCGTCATTCGTGAACTGAAGGCCGCTGACCGGACTGCGGAAAGACCCAGCCCGATACCAGCTCTCGGAAATCTCCGGCGTGATCGCGGCCGGTCCGGTTGACACGGCCGATCCCGCCGGACGGATGGGACACCGACGAGCACCCTCGCGTCGCGACTGCGGTGATCGTGCGCGACCGATCCGATGGTTCAATCCGCGGGGCGGGAATCGGGTGGGAGTGCCTTGATCAGCAGCGCGGTGGCGTGCTGGATGCGGGTGCCCAGGTACCGTCCCGGAACCTGTTCTCGGCTGCGCCGGCTGCGGAAAGCGATTCCTGCGCTGAATACCGGAATGTCTTGTCTAGCAACGGCTCTGAGGGAGGCGATGGCCTGGGGCCGTCCGCGACTCTCGGTGCAGAAGACCACCACGCCGGTGGGCTCGGCCGCCTGCGCAGCGACCGTCAGGGTGGAGGTCGAGATCCGGGCGCCCAATACCCGACACGGGCGGCGATGGACCCGCAGCAGCAGCGCCAGCGATTCGGGACCGACCAGTTCCTGGTCGCGGGGTCCGCAGGCCAGCAGGATCGATCCGATGGGCAGCGGTCGTGGAACCGTCCACCCACGACGGTCCAGCCAGGCTCGGATGGCCTCGGTGGCCACCAGCTGCTGGGCGTGGTCGCGCTGACCGGTCGCCACCATCAGGCGCAGCTCCCGCATCGCCGGGATCACGATCTCATCGATGCAGCGGGCCAGTCCGAACCGGCTGGCGGCCAGGTCGAGGTGGCCCTGCAGGCCAACGGGGTCGAGGTCGTGAGGTGCGGTGATGATGTGGCGGACCAGATGTGCGGTGGGGGACCGGATGCCCGGACCGGCAGGGTACGGGGTCCGGACCGGACCGGGGCCGACCGTCGATGCCGCGTGGGACACGCCCGCTCCCTTCCGGAGGTGCTCTGCGGGCCGGGGTGCCGCACCCTGGGTGCTGCGGCAGGGCCTGTCCTGGGTTGGCCGGGCCCGGTCCGCGTCCTCCGTTATTCGGAGGGCTGCGCTGCGGCCCTGGTGAGAGTCCGGGAGTCGGGGACGCCGGTCGCCAGGACCGCATCGTCGGGATGGGAGAAGTTGCCGCCATACTGATCGGTGAGCACGACCCGGCCGGCCCGCCGCTGGACCCCGGTCACAGTGTGCGGTGACGGGCCGGGGCCGGGGAACCACCAATCACCCGGGCTGAGATGACCGATGTGGTGCCGGGTGCGGGTGTACCCGGGGACCGGCGCCCGCCCGACCTGATGGTCCAGCACGTCGACTGCGTTGCGCAGGGTCAGACACACCGTGGTGCTCCCTTCGGGTTGGTCCGGAGGTGGTGACCCGTGCCCGCGCGGCCGGGGGGGTGGCGCGGACACGGGTAGCGCGGCAATCCACCGGTGGCCGGGGCGGTCGACGCCCCCGACGGCGTCGACCGGACCGGTCCGGTCGCTTGCGTCACCAGACTGCCTGGCGCCCGGGGTTTCCGGTGGCGTCCGGGCAACTTGCATAGTCTCGATGTGCCGGCCCCGGCGGGCTCGACGCGGGCGGCGCTCGCCCGCCGGTCAGCTCGGTGGTCCGACCAGCGGGTCGGGGTCGATGGGATCGAGAGCTCGAGTCAGCTCAGCGCAGGCGTCCTGGATCCGGATGCCCAGGTAATGGCCCGGCACGCCCCGTCGGCTGCGCGGCGTGGCGAACGCGTTGCCGGCGTAGAAGACCTCGATATCCAGATCGTGGACGGCCCGGATCGATTCGACGGCCCGCAGGCGGCCGCTGGCCAGGTGGGACGCGACGATCACCCCGGCGGCCCCGGAGGCCCGGGCGGCGGTCGTCAGGGTGACGGTCGGGGTCCGGGCGCCGAGTATCCGGCACGGCCAGCCCTGGTAGCGCAGCAGCACGGCCATTGATTCCAGTCCGATCGTGTGCAGATCGCTGGGCCCGCAGGCGAGCAGGATCGGCCGGGGCCGGGCCGGGGCCGGAGCGAAGGCGCTGCGCCGGTCCAGCCAGGCGCGGGCGGCCTCGGTGGCCATCCGTTCCTGCGCGACGTCGCAGTGGCCGACCGCCCACCACACGCCGATCTGGCGCATGGCCGGTAGGAGAACGTCGTCGATGCAGGCGGCCAGGCCCAACGCCGCAGCGGCCTCGTCGAGCCGGCCGCGGACCGCAGCCGCGTCCAATCGTTCGGCGGACTCCAGGATCCGGTGCACGAGGTCCTCTGCCGGTCCCTGCCCACCCAACATCCGGCGGACCGACCGTGCGGCCAGAGCGGCCTGTTCGCCACGGGCGATCTGGTCGCGCATCAGCCGCAGGGCGTTGACCTCCTCGGGCCGGTACCGGCGGTGCTGCCCGCGGGGTCGACGGTCCAGCGCAGGGATGCCGTACCGAAGCTCCCACGATCGAAGGGTCGGCATCGGTACGCCCAGCAACCGGGCCACATCCCTGATCGGGATGCCCCGAGGGTCCTCCCCTACGCCGTCCGGGCGGGCCGACATCGTCATGCGAGTCACTCCATCGCTCCGGCCGACAATCTCCTGTCCGACGGTCGACCGGTTCACCTAATCCGACGATAGACCCATATCACCCAGCCGTCCGCCTGGCGTACATGTGAGCCCTCCTACTTCTCGACCCGCCCGCCCGGCGCGGGCGGCCTGGTCGATGGGGCGGGCTGGGACGTGCGCGGTTCATGACGTGGGGGTCAACGCCAGGGCGAGCGCCCGGTGCCCGGCGTGCGCGGCCCATCCGGCGGCGGTCGCGTCGAACCGGCGGTCGCGGACGGTCCGGTCGGCGCCATGCGCCAGCAGCCAGTCGCACATCGCTGCGTCCCCGCGCAACGCGGCCTCGTGCAGCGCGGTGACCCGGTCCGAGCCGGAGCCATCGACCCGGTAACCGAGGTCGAGCAATCGGACGAGCGCGGGAATGCCGTGCAACTCGGCAGCGGTACGCAGCGCCCCCGGCCGGCGCCGCGGAAGATCGCCGACCCGATCACGCAGGGCGGCCAGCGTCGGCGTATCGCCGGAGTACGCCGCGGCCAGCAGCAGATCGACGTCATCGAGTCGGTCCGTGTGACCACCCGCCGCCTCGAGCATGGCTGCCGCGGTCGCATGCCCGAACCGCACCGCAACCTCGTACGCGGTTTGGTCGCCCAGGATCGGGTGGTAACCGCGGGTGTTCGGGTCGACGCCGTGGTCGAGCAGGATCCGCACCCGCTCGTCGAACCCGTGCTGCGCGGCCGACCGCAGGTGCTCGCCGACCATCTGTTCCGGGGACGGGTAGGCCGGGCCGAGCCGGTCCCGCCAGGGCGAGGGATGGGGGCGGCCGGCACCGTGCCGCAGCAACGGCCGGAGATGACTGTTGTCCGGCCGGAACTGCCGGTTGTAGAAGGCCTGGTTGTCGTTGGGATCCGCGCCGGCGGTCAACAGGGCCTCGGCCAGTTCGACGGCGTCCGGGAGGGGTGGCTCGTCCCGCTCACCGCCGCCGAGCACCCCGGTGAGCGCGGTGAACGGGGACGGCAGTCCCCTCCAGAGGAAGCCGCTGTTCGGATCGGCACCGGCCGCGAGCAGCACCCGCAGCGTGCCGGCCGGGTCACCGAGCCCGAGCCGCGAGTAGCACAGGTACAGCAGCGGCGGCCAGCGGTGCGGCCCGTCCTCCCGGGTGGCCGCGGCCGGCGCCGCAGCGAGCCGCCGAGCGAGGTCGCCGGCGCGGCCGGACGCGGCCAGCGTGGCGGCCGACCGGGACGCCAGCGACGCGTCGGTCACCAGCATGGAACGGGCCTCGCCGGCGACTGACGGTTCGGTGTAGCTCAGGCAGGCCAGCCGGAGGAACCGGTCGGCGTCGGACTCCGGCGGACCGTCGGGGTTCGCGGCCGGGTCCATGGTCCGCGACAGCGCCGCCCGCGCGGTGATGTGCTCGACCAGCTTGGACCAGCCGGCGAACCCGTACGATCGGGCCAGCACTCGCTGCGCGCGGGCCAAGGTGACTGGGCCGTCCCCGGGGTCGTACGTCGCCACCAATGCCACGGCATCGGGGTCACCGCTCACACTCGCCCGGTGCAGGCGCTTGGCCCGGCGGCGCAGCCAGTCGAGATCGGGCTGGTCGGGCAGGGTCCAGCGGGCGGGTTCGGGCATGACGCCTCCTTCGCGAGGGTCCCGATGTCCGCGCTGTCGGGGGCGAAAGAGGGCGTGACCAGGCAGCCGTGCTCAGGTGGGCTGAGCCCTGCCCGCGGACCGGTGGCGCCCTGCGCGCCGGTCTCGACCGTACGCCCGGCGCTGCGGGGCGGGCAACGGCGCGTTGTGGGTGTGGACGACCGCGCGGATGAAGTGGTCGACTCGCGTCCCACGCGTCACATCCGGGGTGAGTTCGGCCGCGCGGACGTCGTTGATCCGCGCGGTGAGGGAGCACCCAGGTCAGGGCCTGGCCGATCCCATCAGGCGTGGGCGCCGTGCTCGTGGGTGCGGTGGCCGGCGGGTTCCAGCTGGAAGGTGGAGTGCTCGATGCTGACCGGGAAGTGCTCGGCCACGCACGCCTGCAGCTGGTCGAGCATCTGCGGCACGTGGCCGTCCTGGAAGCAGGAATCGTCGACGACGACGTGCGCGGTGAGCACCGGCAGCCCGGTCGCCACCTGGGAGGCGTGCAGGTCGTGCACGGCCTTCACGTGGTCCAGCTCGAGCAGGTGCTTGCGCACGTCGGCCAGGTCGAGGCCGCGGGGGGTGCTCTCCAGCAGCACCGACGTCGTCTCGCGCAGCAACGTGACGGTGCGCGGCAGGATCATCAGCGCGATCAGGATCGAGACGATCGCGTCGGCCTGTTCGTAGCCGGTGGTGGCGATGACGATCGCCGCGACGATGACGGCCAGCGACCCGAGCGCGTCGTTGAGCACCTCGAGGAACGCCGCGCGCATGTTGAAGTTCGCGCCCCGCCCGCCGGCCAGCACCAGCAGCGAGACAATGTTGGCGGCCAGGCCGACGATGCCGAAGACGAGCATGATCCCGGACGCCACCTCGGGTGGCGCGAACAGCCGCTGGATGCCCTCGATCAGGATGAACGTGCCGACCGCGAGCAGGATCGCGGCTTGCAGGGTCGCGGCGAGCACCTCGGCCCGCAGGTAGCCCCAGGTGCGCTTGTCGGTCGGCCCGCGCCGGGCCAGTTGCGCGGCGATCAGTGCGATGACCAGCCCGGCCGCGTCGGTGAGCATGTGCCCGGCGTCGGCGAGCAGGGCCAGGCTGCCCGAGATGAGCGCCCCGAATACCTCGACGATGAGCACGACCGAGGTCAGGCCGAGCGCGATCGCCAGCCGGGGCCGGTGGTCGCCGCCGCCGGCCGAGCCGTGTGCATGGGAGTGCCCGCCACTCATCGCACGGCCTCGGTCGGAATCGTCACGAGCTCGATGATACAGAATTGGCTGAATCGTGCCGCCCGGCGGGACCCCGACCGCCAGCGGGGCCGGCGGGGCCGGCGGGGCCGGCGGCGAGCCTGGGATAGGTTCAGCATCGATGTCCCTGTCTTCCGCGGTCAGCCGTGCCCGGGGCACGATGGCGCTCTTCGGTCCGGCGTTCGTCGCCGCCATCGCCTACGTCGACCCGGGCAATGTCGCCACCAATGTCACGGCCGGCGCCGTGTACGGGTACCTGCTGGTCTGGGTGGTCGTGCTGGCCAACCTGATGGCCTGTCTGGTGCAGTACCTCTCCGCGAAGTTCGGCCTGGCCACCGGCGCGACGCTGCCCGAGACGCTCCGCGATCGGCTGTCCAACCGCGGCCGGCTGGCGTACTGGGTGCAGGCCGAGGTGGTCGCCATGGCCACCGATCTGGCCGAGGTGCTCGGCGGGGCGATTGCCCTGAATATCCTGTTCGACCTGCCGCTCCTGCTCGGCGGGGTGATCACTGCCGTGGTGTCCACCGCCATGTTGCTGGTGCAGGATCGGCGTGGCCAACGGGCCTTCGAGCGGGTGATCACGACGCTGCTGGTGATCATCGCCGCCGGCTTCTTCGCCGGACTCTTCGTGGCGCCGCCGCCCGCCGGCGCGGTGGTGAGCGGCCTGGTCCCGGCATTCGACGGTTCGGGCAGCGTGCTGCTGGCCGCCGGCATGCTGGGTGCGACGGTGATGCCGCACGCCGTCTACCTGCATTCCGCCCTGGCCCGGGATCGGCACGGCCGCCCCTCGCCGGCCCACTTGCCGAAGGTGCTCAGGGCCACCCGGTTCGACGTCGGCGCGGCCATGCTGCTGGCCGGCGCGGTCAACCTGGCGATGCTGCTGGTCGCGGCGACCTCCCTGGGCGGGAGCGCCGACGAGCTGTCCCTGCAGGCCGCCCACGATGCGGTCGGTCAGTCCCTCGGCGGGGTGGTCGCGGCCATGTTCGCGATCGGCCTGCTGGCGTCGGGGCTGGCTTCCACCTCGGTCGGCTGCTACGCGGGGGCGGTGGTGATGGCCGGCCTGCTGCGCCGGTCGATTCCGCTCCTGCTGCGCCGGGTGATCACCATGGTGCCGGCGGTGATCATCCTGGCGCTGGGCGTTGACCCCACGCTGGCCCTGGTCATCTCCCAGGTGGTGCTGTCGTTCGGGCTGCCGTTCGTGCTGATCCCGCTGGTGTCGTTGACCCGTTCCCGGGCGGTGATGGGCCCGGCGGCCAACCACCCGGTGACCACCGTGGTGGCCGTCGTGGTGGTCGCACTGGTGATCGCGCTGAATCTGACCCTGATCTGGCTGACCATCACCGGCGGCTGAGCGAACGTACCGATCGGCGGGTGTGGCGCCCCGTGTGCTGCCGCGGCGGTTGCTGCACCGCCGGACCCGGGTTCGACGAGGCGTCGGCTGGGGCGTCCCCCGGTTCGACGTCCTGGCCGGCAGCTGAACTCGGCGGAACCCGTCCACCGATCGGGGGAGGGCAAGTTCCCCCACCGCATCCACCGCTCGGCCGACCGACCGAGGGGCTGCGCCGGACGAGAGTTGTTGTCAACGGCCCCACCACCTGGAGTGCGACCGTTCCACCGAGGGAGAACACCATGTTCCGCCGGCCCACCACCACCGACACCGCCACCGCCGATCAGCCGGCCCACCGGTTCGGAGCCCTGGCCGCCAAGACCGCTGCCGTCGCCGGCATCGCCGCCGCGACCGCGCTGATCGTCGCGCCGATGGCCTCGGCCGCCACCCCGGTCGCCGCGCACCCGGTGGGCGACTTCACCTCCGAGGGCGTCGTGCTCAACAACCTGACCCCGTTCCGGATGACCGAGCAGTCGGCAACCGCCCCGGGTGGGTGGGGCGACAACGGCCAGCCGAACGAGACGGCGCTGTCCCCGGGATTCGCCTCCACCTGGTGGGTGGCCTTCACCCCCAACTCCCCGTTCACCGTCGACTACACCTTCACCGACGCCCAGGGCAATGTGCAGACCGTGCATGCCACGCAGAGCAACGATGACGACGCGACGCCGGCCTGCACGGTGACCGGCACCGACTCGGCGGACTGGACGTGCGACGTGACCGAGACCTCCGGGGAGAACAACTTCGCCCTCGACGTGCACGCCTCGGCCGCCCAGATGAACCTCTCGCCGAAGGCCAAGGAGCAGTTCGTCCAGGCCCTCAACGACATCTGCTCGACCGGCGGGGCCAACGGCCTGGCCACCTGCACCTTCCAGCCGAACGGCACCGCGCCCACCTACACCGAGTCCCCCCGGGGCTTCGTGCCGACCGGGGCGAACACGGTCTACGGATGCAAGCCGTGGGGCGGTTCGTACAACTACACCGGTGGCGGGACGCAGAGCCAGACCGCGTCGACCGGTGGCAGCGACACGCTCTCCCTGTCCACCAGCGTCTTCGGGGTGGCCAACGCGGGCTTCGCCCACTCCAACACCTGGGGTCAGTCGTTCAGCTCGGGCCATACCTACTCGGACAGCAAGGCGATCCATGCGGCCTACGGCTACGCGGCGACCCCGTTCTGGTACCCCACCATCGGGTCGGCGACCGGCACCTTCACGGCGACCCTGGGCGGCTCCACCTACTCCTTCGACAACGTCACCGTGAACGACTCCGGGGTGGCCGGCACGAACGCCAACGGGCAGTCGTTGGGCCAGGCCTCGATGACCAAGAACACCTACAAGATGACCAAGGCCGAGTGGAACCAGAACTGCGGTGGCGACACCCCGCCGTCGTGGATGAACTGACTGGGACGAATGAGCGACCCACCCTCCTGCCCCGGGCCCCGGCCCGGGGCAGTGTCGTGTGCTCAGCCGCGCCACGCGCCGCGCCGGTACTGCGGGGGGTAGGGCGCGTCGGCGGCCGGGACGCCCAGCTCGTGGGCGGCCCGCAGCGGCCAGCCGGGCTCACGCAGCGCGGCCCGGGCCAGATAGACGACGTCGGCGGCGCTCTCGTCCAGGATCTGCTGGGCCTGGGCCGGCTCGGTGATCAGGCCGACCGCGCCGGTGGGCACCTCGGCCTTGACCTTCACGTCCCGGGCGAACGGCACCTGGTACCCCGGCCCGACGGTGATCCGCTGCGCGGGATCGAGCCCGCCGGTCGACACGTCGATCAGGTCGACCCCGCGTTCGCGCAGGATCCGGGCCAGGTCGATGCTCTCGGCGGCGGTCCAGCCGCCGTCGATCCAGTCGGTGGCCGAGAGACGCACGGTCAGCGGCCTGTCCACCGGCCAGACCGCCCGGACCGCGTCGACCACCTCGAGCACGAACCGGATCCGGTTGTCGAACGACCCGCCGTAGGCGTCGGTGCGGCGGTTGGTGATCGGGGACAGGAACTGGTGCAGCAGGTAGCCGTGGGCGCCGTGGAGCTCGACGACGTCGAAACCGGCGGCGTCGGCCCGCCGGGCCGCGGCGGCGAAGGCGTCGACGGTGCCCGCGATCTCATCCGGGGACAGCGCGTGCGGCGCGGTGTGCTCGCCGTGCGCGATCGGGGAGGGGGCGACCGTCTCCCAGCCACCGTCGGCGGCCGGGACCGATCCGGTGCCCCGCCACGGCGCGTAGGTGGACGCCTTGCGGCCGGCGTGGGCCAGTTGCACGCCGGCGGCCGCCCCCTGGCCGTGCACGAAGTCGACGATCCGCCGCCAGGCGGTGGCCTGCCCGTCGGTCCACAGGCCGGTGTCCTGCGGGCTGATCCGCCCCTCCGGGACGACCGCGGTCGCCTCGGTCATCACCAGGCCGAAGCCGCCGATCGCCCGGGCCCCCAGGTGGGCCAGGTGCCAGTCGGCCGGCAGCCCGTCGACGGCGCTGTACTGGCACATCGGGGACAGCCAGATCCGGTTGCGAAACGTGATACCCCGCAGGGTGATCGGGTCGAACAGGCTGGGCATCGGTCAGCGCTCCGGGGTCAGGCCGAGGAAGGTGCGGCCGGCGGTGGTCAGGGACGTGGGGGACAGGCCGTTGTCGACGGCGAACGCCACCGGGTGCGGCTGGGCCATGTCGAACGGGTAGTCGCTGCCCACGGCGACGCGGTCGCTCCCGGCCCGCGCGACGAGCAGGTCGAGCTCGTCGGCGTCATGGGTGACGGTGTCCAGGAACAGTTCCCGGAACCCCTCCCGCGGGCCGCGCTTGGCCGACCGGGCGACGTCGGCCCGTCGGCCGAACGCGTGCTCCCACCGGCCGAGCAACCCGGGGGCGCTGCCACCACCGTGCACGAAGCAGATCCGCAACAGCGGCAGCTCCTCGGCCAGCCCGGACAGCAGCAGCGACGCGACGGCCGTCGCCGTCTCGGTCGGGTTGCCGACGAGGTTGGCCAGGTAGTACGAGGACCATTCCGGCCGGGGCAGCTGCATCGGGTGCACCAGCACGGCCAGGTCCAGCTCGGCCGCACCGGTCACCACCGCCCGCAGGACACCACGGTCGAGCGAGTCCCCCCGCAGCAGCGGCGGGATGGCCACCCCGGCCATGCCCGGCATCCGGGCCAGCGCCTCGAGCTCGGCCCGGACCGCGGACTCGTCGTGCAGGCCGACCAGCCCGAGACCGACCAGGGCGCCGTCGCTATCGGCCGCCACCCGGGACAACGCCTGGTTGAACGAGGCAACGTAGTCGGCGGCGTCGTGCCCCGCCGCGGGGTCGCCGACCGGGAACGCGAACGGTGGCGCGGACAGCACCCGCACCCCGACCCGGGTGGTGTCCATGTCGGCCCGGACGGCGGCGATGTCGCTCATCGCGGTCGCCGCGATGGACAGGGGAACCTCCCCCAGGTGCAGCTCGCCGTCCCGATCGGCCAGCGCGCCGTAGGGGGCGCCGGGCGGCAGGTGGAACAGGTCGCGGGGCAGCCAGTGGGCGTGCACGTCCACCACGCCGCCCGCGATGCGCTCGATCACGACAGCTCCAGCGGTGCGTTGTCGCCGTCCAGGTGCTCGACGGTGGTGAAGATCAGCTCGGTGTCGCCGGCGTTCTCGATGTCGTGCAGCAGGTACTCGCCGGGACCGAAGTGGAAGTACCGGGTCTCGCCGGCGACATAGCTGACCTCGCGGGTGGTGCCGTCGAACGTGTGCTGCCGGCTGGTGCCGGCGGTGACGGCCGTCCAGAAGTAGTCGAGCACGTGCCGGTGCGCGGGCCAGCGCTCGCCCGGGGCCAGCCGGATCTCCCAGACCCGGGCCCGGGGCGTCTGGGCCAGCAGCCGGGATCCGACATGCCCGTCGTGGGAGTGGCTCTCGAACTCGGCGTGCAGTTCGGGGGTCCAGCCGGCGAAGTCGGTGCCGATCAGGGTGCCGGCCAGCGGCAGGTCGGCCAGGAAGGTGGTCATCGAGATTTCTCCTTGTCGAGTTCAGCGGCCGGGGGCGTACAGCCCGAACCGCAGGGACGGGTCGCCGGGGGTCCAGGTGCCGCGGAACTGGGCGCGTTCGCCCATGTCGACCACGCGTTCCAGCAGCGCGGCGGACAGCGCCAGCTGGGCCGGTTCCCACTTGCGCAGGGCGGCCGCGATGTCGCCGTCGGCCTGCTGCAGGGCGTCGTGCAGGGCCCATGCGTCGGCGGCGGCCTTGGCCGTGCCGGCGGCGGCGTGGGGCCGGGCGGCGCAGGCGGCGTCGCCGATCAGGGCGACCCGCCCGTCGGCCATCTTCGACGACCGGACGTCCTGCACCACCTGCACGTACGGGGTGGCCGTCCCGGTCACCACCTCGGCGATGGCCGGGCCGAACACCTGCGCCGCAGTGGCCCGCATCTCCTCAATGAACCGGTCCTGCACCTGACCCGGGTGGATCGACACCGGACCGGTGAAACCACGCTTGTCCAACAGCATCTCGGCCAGCTCCGGGCCGGCCGGCACGTTGCGGTACCAGACGTAGTTCATCAGCCGGTCGTCCGGGCCGACGCCCCGCTCGCCGGGGATCGGGTACATCGTGATGTGCGAGTTCGGCACCACCGTGTAGCTGATGGCGTCGGCCAAGGTGTCGCGGGCGTGGTCGGACAGCGTGCGTTCGGGCACGGTGCCGCGCCAGCCGACATAGCCGGAGTAGCCCATGGTGGCGGTCGGGTCGATGCGGCCGCGGGCCATCGAGGTGATGCCGTCGGCGAACACGACCAGGTCGGCCCGCTCCGTCCGGCCGCTGACGAACCGCACCTGCACCCCGGTCTCGTCCTGATCGAAGCCGGCGGCGAACTCGCCCAACACGTATCGGTCGAGCCCGAAATCGTCCAGCAGGGCCCGGTAGAAGGTGCCCCAGGCGGTGTAGCTCCAGGTCCGCTCCTCGCGGTGGACCACCGTGTCGGCGCCGTCGAGGTACTGCACCCACCGGGTGCTGGTCGACAGCTCGGCCGGGTTCCGGCTGCTGCGCTCGGTGAACCAGCGCAGGGTGTCCGGTTGGAGCACGATGCCGCTGCCACGGCCGTCCAGCACGGCCGGGGTGCGCTCGAAAATGGTGACGTCGAAACCGACGTCGCGCAGCAGCAGGGCGGTGGTCAGGCCCCCGATGGACCCGCCGATGACGAGGGCGCGGGCGCCGGCGTAGCTGGTCATGACGTGTGCTCCTGGGAGGTGGCGGCCGCCTCGACGGGGGCCGGGCCGGCGGGTGGGGGAGGGGTGATGCCGGGATCGCTCGGCAGGGGCGCACCCTTGGTCTCCGGAGCGAACGCCAGTCCGACCAGCGCGATCACGCCGAACGCCGCCACACAGGTGGTGGCCAGGCCCAGGTCGCCGCCAAACCAGGAGGCGGCGATGACGCCGGCGATGAGCGGGCCGGCCGCGGTGATGTAGCGCCCGACGCTGTTGGCCAGCGCCATGCCGGTGGCCCGTACGCTCGGCGGGAAGATCTCGGGGCCGTAGACGAACGTGCCGGACAGCGCGCCGAACAGTCCGAAGCCCAGCACCGGCATCGTCAGCAGGAACGTGGTGAAGGTGTGCTCGAACGGGAACAGGAAGGCGATGCTCACGGCCGAGACCGCGAAGCTGATGGCGAATGCCTTGCGCCGGCCGATGGCGTCGGCGAGGAAGCCCCAGGTGGCGTAGCCCAGGACGCCGCCGGCGTTGAACAGCATGGAGGCCAGGGCGACCCGGCCGTTGGCGACGTCGGCCGGCAGCGACTCGGCGGCCGCGGCGACCCGGATGATCTGCGGGTACCAGGTCGAGACGCTCCAGAAGGCGATCAGTGAGCCGGTGGCCAGGGCGGTGCAGATCAGCGTGTTGCGCAGCAGCGGCGGTCGGACCAGCCGGGCGAGCACGAAACGATCCTGCTCGTGCCGGGTTCCGGCCTCCTTGCGCCGGCGCCGGGCGCTGATCGCCGACGTGATCTCGGGCGGCTCGGGCACGTACCGGCGGATGAACCAGACCAGGATCGCGGGGACCACGGCCAGGCTCAGCATGATGCGCCAGCCCTGGCTGCCCAGGACCGCGTAGGCCAGGGCGGCGATGAAGAAGCCGGCCGCGTACCCGGACATCATCACGCCACAGGCCTTGGCCCGGTAGCGGTTCCGCCAGACCTCGGCCACCAGGGCGGCGCCGACCGGGGCCTCGACCCCGGAACCGAGACCGGCGATGAACCGCAGGATGCCCAGCTGCCACCAGGTGTCGGCGAACGCGGCGGCCGCGGTGAACACCGCGTAGGTCAGGATGCCGATGGACAGCACCCGGGTCCGGCCGAAGTAGTCGGCCAGCACCCCGAACAGGATGCCGCCGGTGGCCCAGCCGGCCAGGAACAGGGCGACGGTCAGCCCGCCGTACAGGCCGATGCTGGCGGGGCTGACCGGGATGCCGCTGTTGGGCAGCAGTTCGGTCATCGCCGGGCCGAGCACCAGGGCGTAGAGGCTGCCGGCGAAGCCGTCCAGCGCCCAGCCCAGGGTGGTGCCCAGCAGCACCAGCCATTGCACTCGGGTGATCTCGGTGCGCCAGGTCCCCGGCGCGGGGGTGGTGGGCATGCCCATGTCGGGAGCTCCTCGGGTCGGCGGCGCGTCGTCGCGGCCGCCAGGGACGAAGGGGGGAGTGGGGATGATCAGTTGAGGCGGCCGGGGTCGGCCTGGCCGTACCAGTCGACGTCGTCGGCGGCGGTGCGCACGACGACGGTCTTGATCCAGGTGAAGTCGTCGAAGGATTCGGTGCCGGCGTCCTTGCCGATGCCGGACTCCTTGATGCCGCCCCACGGCAGCGACGGCTCGAGCCGGTGATGGTCGTTGACCCAGACCATGCCGGCGACGATCCGGTCGGCGACGCGGTGCGCGCGGGCCAGATCCCGGGTCCAGACGCCGGCGCCGAGGGCGAACCGGTTGTCGTTGGCCATGGCGATCGCGTCGGCCTCGGTGTCGAACGGGACGACGGCGGCGACCGGGCCGAAGATCTCCTCCTGGGCCACCCGCATGTCGTTCGCAACGTCGGCCAGCACGGTTGGCCGGAGGTAGAAGCCCCGATCGAGCGGGGCGGACAGATCGGGGACGGTGCCGCCGGCGACCACCCGGGCCCCCTCCTCGCGACCGATCTGCACGTAGCGCAGGGCCTTGTCCCGCTGGGCGGCGCTGATCAGCGGGCCGAGCTGGGTGGCGGGCAGCGCCGGGTCGCCGATCCGGATGGCGTCCGCGCGGGCGGCGAGGGCGTCGACGAAGGCGTCGTAGATGCCGCGCTGGACCAGGAAGCGGGAGCCGGCGACGCAGGACTGGCCGGCCGCGACGAACGCCGCGAACGCGGCGCCCTCGGCGGCGGCGACCGGGTCGATGTCGTCGAAGACGGCGATGGGGGTCTTGCCGCCGAGTTCGGCGGTCACCCGGGCGAACCGGGCGGCGGTGGCCAGCGCGGCCGCCCGGCCCGCCTCCGTCCCGCCGGTGAGGGTGATCTTGGCGATGTCGGGATGACGGGTGAGGCGTTCACCCGCCTCCCGACCGCCCGTCACCACGTTCACCACGCCGGCCGGCAGACCTGCGGCGTGCAGGATCTCGACCAGGGCGAGCGTGGTGAGCGGGGTGAGTTCGGAGGGCTTCACCACCACCGTGTTGCCGGTGGCCAGCGCGGCGGACAGGCTGCGGGCCAGGATCAGCATCGGATGGTTGAACGGGGTGATGATGCCGCAGACGCCGAGCGGGGCCCGGCGCTGGTAGGTGAGGTACTCGCCGTCGCTGGGCAGCACGGCGTCGCGCTGCGCGACGAGCAACCCGGCGTTGTAGCGGAACCACTCGGGCACCCGGGCGAGCTGCGCGCGGGTCTCGGTGATCGGCCGGCCGTTGTTGCGGGTCTCCAGTTCGAAGAGTTCTCCACTGCGGTCTTCCACGGCGTCGGCCAGCTTCAGCAGCAGGTGGGCCCGTCTGCTGCGGGCCATCGTCGGCCACGGCCCGCTCTCGAACGCGTCCTTGGCCGTCGCGACGGCCCGGTCGACCTCGTCCGCGCCTTGCTCGGGGACGGTGGCGATGACCTCACCGGTGGCCGGGTTGAGGATCGACCGCATCGGTCGAGCCGGTGGCAGCGGCTCGACTCCGGCCGTTCGAACCAGGGATGCGGGAGCGGTGCTGGTATCCGTCATTGGATCGCCTCTCGACCGGGTGGTGGGCTGTGCGGGACCCTCGTTGTTCGCCCTCGGTGGGTTGTCGAGAAGTATTCCGAGCGCAGCCGCGGCGATCTATGGAATTGAAACCACTGTCTCTTCACTTCGGTGTGCGACCAGACATAGGCTGCTGTAGTGCTCGTCGAGGAACCCGCGTTGACCGAGCTGCGTCGCTGGCTGGCTGCGGTCGACCGGCTGACCCGGGCGGTCAACTCGTCGGCCGGCTTGCGTGAGGTGCTGGATCTGGTCGCCGACACCGCTCGAGAGCTGCTGGGTTACGACTTCTGCGCGGTCCTGCTCCCCGATCCGTCCGGCGGGCATCTGGTGATCACGGGCTGGAGCGGCCTGTCGGACGAGTACGTGGCCAGCGTGAACGCGGACCGGCCGGTGCGACTGGCCCTGGACGGGGAGGGGCAGGCGCCGTCGGGCCGCGCGTTCTCCTCGGGCCGAATCGTGGCCATCTCCGATATCGCGGCCGAGCCGCAGTTCGTCCCCTGGGGTGGCGTTGCTCGCGATCAGGGGTACCGGGCGATGGTCTCCGTGCCGCTCGTCGCCGACGGAACCGTGCTCGGCACCCTCAACGGTTACCACGCGCGCGTCCATACCTTCGGCGATGACGAGGCCGAGCGCCTGACACTGCTGGCCAGCCATGCGGCGATCGCCCTGACGTCGGCCCAACTCGTCGATCGACTGCGCGAGCAGGCCGACCTGCTGGCGCGCTCCGAGCGGATCCATCGACGACTGCTCGACGTCGCCCTGGGTGGGGGCGGGCTGCGTGGCATTGCCGACTCGCTGGCCGAGCTGATCGGACGGACGGTGCTCATCGAGGACGGCGCGGGGCAGATCGCCGCTGCTGCGGGGGAGGCGACGTGGCTCCCGGACCCGGACCTGCGCCGGTCGGTCCCGATCGGCGATGGTGCGGGGCCGCCGGTCGACGTGGCCGAACCGGACGGCCGCAACGGCGATGAGCGGGCCGTTCCGGACGGCCGCAACGGTGGTGAGCGGGCCGATTCGGATGGCCGGGTCGGACGCGGCCGATTCCGAGTGTGGTCGGTGCTGGTCGCGGGCGACGTCGCGGCGCGGATCTGGGTGCCCGCCGGCGACCTGACGCCACTGGATCGGCGGGCGGTCGAGCATGCTTCGCTGGTGGTGTCGTTGGAACTGACCCGGTTGCGCACCGGGGTCGAAGTGGAGCTGCGGGTGCGCGGCGAGCTGCTGACCGACGTGCTCGGCGGCGCCGCGGTGCAGTCGCCCGCGATCCGCGACCGGGCCCGGCGGCTCGGTCATGACCTGTCCGGGGCGGCCGTCGCGTTCGTGGGCCGGGCCGATTCGGTCGATCCGGCGCGCCAGCAGGTGGTCGACCAGCGGACGGTGGCCGCCGTCGCCGATCTGGCGGCTCGTTATCGACCGCGTCCACTGGTCGGCTCGCACCGGGGGCTGCTCGTCGTACTCTGGCCGTCAGCGCCCACCGACCCGACCGTCCTACTACCTCCGGTCGGAGCGCCCGCCCTCGGTGCGGTGCCTGCCATCGACAGCGCGGTCGGCCCCGGGCGGCCCTCGGACGGTGGCAGTGGACCGGCGGCCGGGCGGACCGCCGAGGTCGTCGGTGCGGCCGACCTCGTGCGCCGGGCGATGCGGTCGGTTCCCGGCGTGCGGTCGGCGACGGTGGCGGTGGCCGGCCCCGTCTCCGGACACCCTCAGGCGTTCCGGACCGCGCGGGGCGCCCTGGAACTGGCCGTGGCCGGTGGCCGGACCGACGTGACGGTCACCCTGGACCGGCTCGGCGTGGCCGGCCTGCTGCTGCAGTTGGACGACACCGCGCAACTGATCGGCTTCGCCGACCGCACCCTCGGCGCCGTCCGAGAGCACGACGCCGCGCGCGGCACCCACCTGCTGGCCACACTCCGTCACTACCTCAGTCATGGGCAGAGTCGCGGGGCCACCGCCGCGGCGCTGCATCTGCACCCGAACACCGTCAGCCAACGCCTGGCCCGGATCCAGGCGCTGACCGGCCTCGATCTGGCCGACGCGGCGGTGGTGGTCCAGATGCGGGCGGCGGTCCTGGTGCTGGACGTGGCCCGCACCGGATTGGAGTCCGATTCCCCGTGATCGACCAGCCATCGGCCGAGCCCACCGGCCCCGCAGGGCCCACCGGTCCAGCCGACCACACCGGCCTGGCCGGGGGGACCGGCCTGGACCGGGCGGTGGTCGCGCTGCCGGACGGCACGGTGCTGCTCGACGACTTCACGTTGCTGGCCCGGCCGGGCGAGCTGCTGGTCGTGCTCGGGCCCTCCGGATGCGGCAAGTCGACCCTGCTGCGAGCGGTGGCGGGGCTGCAGCCGGTGCGGGCCGGGCGGGTGCTCATCCAGGGTCGCGATGTCACTCGGTTCGCACCACCGGACCGGGACGTGGCGATGGTGTTCGAGCGGACGACCCTGCTGCCCACCCTCGATGTGGCCCGGAACATGGGGTTCGGGCTGGCGCAGCGGCAAACTGCGGCCGCCGAAGTCGAACAGCGGGTCGACCGGCAGGCTCAGCGGCTGGGGATCTGGGGTCTCCTGCGCCGCAAGCCGACGGAGATCTCAATGGGCCAGCAAGGGCAAGCCGGCATCGGCCGCGCCCTGGTGCGGGTACCCAAGGTCTTCCTGCTGGACGAACCGTTGGCCCATCTCGACCTGGTCGAGCGCGCCCGGATGCGCCGGATCATCGCCGAGACCGTGAAGTCGTCGGGAGTGGCCGCCCTGTACGTGACGCACGACCAGACCGAGGCGATGGCCATCGGGGACCGGATCGCCGTCATCGACGGCGGGCGGTTGCAGCAGCTGGGTTCCTCGAGCGACCTGTACGACCGGCCCGTCAACCTGTTCGTGGCCGACTTCGTCGGCCAGGCGCCGATCGGCATCGTGCCCGCTCAGGTGGTGGTGTCCGGCGGCCTGGTCGGGTTCCGGGTCGGCGACCGGACCCTGATGACCTGGCAGCCACTGCCGGACGAGTTGGCCGGCTCCGTCGGCAGCTTGGTGACGCTGGGTCTTCGGCCCGAGTCGGTGACCGCGGTGCCGCCCGATCCGGACCCGGATGCCACCGTGCTCACCGGCCGGGTGCAGGGTGTCGAGCGCACGGGCCGGGACACGTTCCTCACGGTCGAAATGCCCACCGGGCGGTTGATCGGCCGATTCGACGGCCGGTCTCGGGTCCGGGTCGGCGAAGTGATCGGGCTGTCGGTCGATACGGCGGCCGCGCATGTGTTCGACGTGGCCACCGGTCGGGCGCTGCACCACCCGGGTTGAGCGGCGGTGGCGACGAGCCGGAGGGCTGTGGGTCGATGCGGCGGCCGCGCATGTGTTCGACGTGGCCACCGGTCGGGCGCTGCACCCACCAGAGTTGAGCGGCGGTGGCGACGAGCCGGAGGGCTGTGGGTCGATGCGGCGGCCGCGCATGTGTTCGACGTGGCCACCGGTCGGGCGCTGCACCCACCAGAAATGAGCACTGTTGGGCTGCAGTGTGTGATCCCGGATGCGGCCGCGGCTCTCGCGCAGCGGCGGTCGGCGGGTGTCGCGCAGGGCGTGGCTGAGCAGCCGTGGGGCTGCTTCGGGTATTCGGCGACCCGGCTGGCACCACCTGGTCCTACCAACAGTTTCGTTCGGCCGGCCTGGCCGAGGCGATCAGAACGGCGGTTCGTCCGGATCCTCCGGCCCGGCGGCCGCGTCCGCGACGGTCGGCGGGGTTTGCTCGAGCCGCTCATCGGCTTGGCCGGGCTGGTATTCGATCTGCTGGGGGTTGCTCAGGGCGTGGCGCAGCACGGCGTCGGTGAGGCGGTCCTCGAAGGTGCCGCAGTGCTCGGTCGGGGCGGCAGTGTCGTAGCTGGAGCTGGAGCTGGAGCTGGTGCTGGCGGTCTGGCCGGTCGGCGGGGTGTCGCCGGTGGGGTGGTCGGTCCCGGTCGGCGGGGTGTCGCCGGTGGGGTGGTCGGTCCCGGTCGGGTTGGGCTCGGTGGGGTGGCCGGTCTCGGGCGTTGGGTGGTCGGCGGTGGGGTAGCGGGTTCCGGTCGGGGTGGCGTCGGTGTGGAGGGCGTGGGTGGCGGCGATGTCGTCGAGTCGTTGCGCGATGGTGGTGGCGGTGGTGCGGATCCAGGCGGCGGGTGGGGCGGTTTGCCGGGCTCGGCGGGTGTAGGTGTGGCCGGTGGGGCTGGTCCAGTTGACGGTGAGCCGGCTGGTGTCGACGGTGAGTTGCCAGTCGGCGTGGTCCTTGAACAGGTGGTGGCGTCGGCACAGGGCTCCGGAGTTGTCCAGGGTGGTGCGCCCGCCCTGGTCGGGGTGTCGGTGATCGAAGGGTTGGCGGTGGTCCAGGTCGCACCGCCAGACGGGTTGCCGGCAGGACGGGAACTGGCAGGTGTCGGTGCGGGCGGCGGATTGGTCGCGGAGGGCTTGTCGGGGGCGGTAGGTCAGTTCCCCGGCGGTGGTGACGGCGCCGGTGGTCGGGTCGGTCAGGGCGGCGGTGATGGTGCCGGCGCTGGCGGCGATGCTGCGGGCCAGGTCGGCGGGGATGCTGCCGTAGCCGGCGAGGGCGGCGGGTAGTTCGTTCAGGCCGGCGAGGGTGTCCAGGCTCAGGGTTACGGTCAGGTGGGGTCGGCGGCCCTGCCGGGTCAGGGCTGGTCGGCTGGTGCGGGTGCTGGGGTGGTCCGGATCGGTGCGGGTGCTGGGGTGGTCTGGATCGGTGGGGTTGCTGGGGTGGTCCGGATCGGCGGGGTGGCGTGCCGTGGCGGGGTCGGCCGGTTCGTCGTCCGCGGCCGGATGGTTGTCCGGGTCGGGCGGTTCGGGCGGGTCGGCGTTGGTGGTGGGTGAGGTGTCGGGGCGGGCGGGTCCGTTCGGGTGGGTGTGGCGGCCCATTTCGGGGCCGCTGCCGCCGGCGTTCTCGGGTGGGTCATCGGCGGCTGCGGCGTCGGCCGTGGTGGGCTGGTTGCCGGCTTCGGCGGGGCCGCCGGCGACGGCGCGGTCGGGGTCCGCCGGGTGGTCGGTCGTGGTGGGGTTGGCTGTGGGTGCGGGGTCCGCCAGGTGGATGGTCGTGGCGGGGTTGGCTGTGGTGGTTCGGCCGGTCGCGTGGTGGTGGTGGTGGTGGTGGTCGGTGGGATCGTCATGATCGCCGGTGGGGCGGCGGGTGGTGGCGCCGCGGGTCCCGGCGGGGTCGATGAGGCCACCACCGCGGCCGGTGCGTGCTCGGGTGTGGCTGGCGCGGCGGGGCCGGTGGGTGGGGCTGGTCGGGTCGGGCAGGGGTTGCCCGATGAACCCGGTGAGGTCGATGTGCCCGTCGGACAGCAACCGGTCGGCCAGGTCGATCAGGGCGTCAACCCGGCGGGCGCCGATTCCGCGGTGGTCGCCGGGTACTCCGGCGGTGCCGGTCGCGAGCAGGTCGCTGACCTGGAAGATCTTGACGGCGCCGTCCGCCGGGAGGAACGCCTTGAGGGTGGCCATCGCGTCGGTCCCCGGGCTGAGGGTGAGTTCGCGCCGGGCGGCGGCCTGCCGGTGCCGGTCGGCGGCGCCGTCCGGGTCCGCGGTGATGACGGCCTGCGCGGTGATCTCCCGGATCTCGCTGGTGCAGCGGTCGGCGACCTCGGGCAGCACCTGGTCCAGGACCGGGCCGATCTGTTCGGCCGGCAGGACCTGCACCTGGTCCATGACGGCGCGCAGCTTGCCGCGGTCCAGGACGCCGTCCTCCAGGGCTTCCCGGGCCGGGGCGAACTCCTCGGTCAGCGCGACCGCGTCGCGGACCCGGATGCCCGCGGTGACCGGGGCGATCCGCAACGCGGCGGCGATCTCCCCGGCGGCCAGCGACTGCGCCGCCTCCGGCACCATGGCCTGCACGATCTGATCGTCCCGCTCGTCGTCCATGCCGTCTCCCAGCCCGGAGCGGCGGGCCAGCTTGGCCGCCAGACGCATCGGGTCGCCGGCCACGAACGGCACCGCCAGCGCGGACAGCAGCCGCGCCTGCACCCCGAGCAGCAGCGAGACCGCCTTCTCCGCGCATACGACGGCATCCACCAGCTGCGCGCCGCTCAACCTGCCGGCGTCCACCGTGACCAGGGCACACAACGAGGCGGCGGTCGCCGGCCCGGCGGCCAGATCCGGCCAGGCGGCGGGCGGGACCTGATCGACCATCCCGACACCTCCATCAGCCCGTACGTGTGTTCGAATACTATACCTGTACATGTTAGATATCAAGACCGAGTGGTTGACCTCCGCTGCGGAGTGCGGTGTGCGACGCTGCCCTTCGGCAGTACAGCGCATCGGTCGGACAGTGCGGATCCCGAAGCCGGAACCCGGCCTAGGAATCGGCGCGGCCCGGGAGGTCGAGTGCCCGGCGCCACGGCCGGCTGTGGGGCACGACACGGTCAGGTCGCGGGAAGTTAACGTGTCGCGGCTTGCCCCGGATGGATCCGGTTGGTTAGCTGAAGGGGCATCGGAACGCATCCCGCCGCCGCGGCGGTGATCTCCGACCAATCCGCATCAACGGCTCCAGAGTTCGCCTCTGTCGAGATGCCGTGATCAGCGAAACCCGCACATTCGCCCGGCGACTCGCCGGGCGCCCACCGAGCTCGAAGGACCCACCATGAGCGCCCCCGTTCCTGCCACCCGTTCGGGCAATTGCGAATGCTGTTCCACTGCCTACCGGGCGGGCACCCCGATCGTCTGGGACTCCGTCGTCGGCGGCTGGGTGCTGGCCCCACATCGCAGCGCAGGTAGCCGTCGCTGACCCGCTCGCCCGCCCCATCGGCCGGGTCGCCTCCGTCGTGACGGGCCGTCGTACCCCTCTGGTAGACCGTTCTTATGACGTCCGAGCATCTGGAGATCGAGCGCAAGTACGACGCCGCGCACGACCTGCCGTGGGTCGATCTGAGCTCTCTGCCCGGGGTCGACTCGCTCGCCGAGCCGAAGGAAAAGTTGCTCGACGCCACCTACTACGACACCGAGACGCTGGCCCTGATCCGGGCCGGCATCACCCTTCGCCGCCGCACCGGCGGCTCCGACGCCGGTTGGCACCTCAAGCTGCCTGCCGCGGCCGGCGCCCGCACCGAGTTCGGCGAACCGCTGGGCGATCCAACGACCGCGCCGCCGGCGCTCGTCGATCGGATCCGGGCACACGTGCGTGACCACGAGCTCCACCCGGTCGCCGGCATCAAGAGCCGACGAACCGTGCACAAGCTGCTCAATGCGGCCGGTGCGGTCCTGGCCGAGGCCGCCGACGATGTCGTGACGGCCAGCTCGCACGCGGAGGCGGGGTCGGCCGATCTGGTCGAGTGGCGGGAATGGGAGTTCGAACTCGTCGACGGCCCGGCCGAGCTGATGGATGCGGCTGACGAGCTCATCCGCGGTGCGGGGGCAACCCCGTCGCCGTTCCCGTCCAAACTCGCGCAGGCGCTGGACCGACGGCTGAGGGGACTGCCCCGCCGGCCCGACTTCGGCGCCTTCTCGCCCGCCAGCAGAGCGCGTGACGTCGTCCACGCGCATCTGACCGAGCAGGTCGAGGCGATTATCGAGTGGGACCCGAAGGTCCGCACGGACGAGTACGACGCCGTCCACAAGATGCGGGTGGCCACCCGGCGGCTGCGCAGCGCACTGGCCACCTTCCGACCGCTGCTGGACCGCACGCAGACCGATCCGCTGCGCGACGAGCTCAAGTGGATCGCCACCGAGCTGGGCGGGGCGCGGGATGCCGAGGTGCTCCGGGAGCGGCTGCTGAAGCAGATCGCCGCCGAGCCTGATGAGCTGGTGCTCGGCCCGGTCGCCTCCCGGATCAGCACCGAGCTCCAGGCCGACCACCAGAAGGCGCACGCCGAGCTGGTCGAGGCCCTGGGTTCGACCCGCTACTTCCGCCTGTTGGATCGGCTGGACTCGCTCGTGCTCGAACCGCCGTTCACGAAGGACGGCGACCGGAGGGCTCGCAAGGAGCTGACGATCTGCCTGCGCAAGGCCTACCGCCGGGTGGGCGCGCTCGTCGAGGGCGGCCCGCCCGCAGATCCGGCGCATCGGGACGGGTGGTACCACGAGATCCGGAAGGCGGCCAAGCGGTTGCGGTACGCGGGGGAGTCGGTGGCGCCGGCGTTCGGTGAGCCAGCGGTCGTGCTGGCCGAACGCGCCGAGGATCTCCAGGAGGTGCTCGGCGAGCACCAGGACAGCGTGGTCGCCCGCGGCGCTCTCCGGGAGCTGGGGGTGCGGCTGCACCTCGACGGTGACAACGCCTTCACCATCGGCCGGTTGCACGCGCTGGAGCAGGTGAGCGGCGAGGCGGCGATCGGCGAGTTCGAACGGGCCTGGGTCGTGCTCTCGGATCCGGCCACGACTCGTTGGCTCCGCAAATGACCGGCGCCGGACGTGCGCGCGGTCGCGGTGTTCGTCCAAAGGACACCCGGTGCGGGGACGTGCTCCGCTAGGACACTAGGCCAGAGGCAGGGCCGTGCCCGGGGGGTACGGACGCCAGGAGGTGTACGGGGCAGGCACAAGTGGGGCCGTGCTCCGGGCGGCCAGGCGCGACGGCATGCTCGGGAGGACGGACGCCAGGAGGTGTACGGGGCAGGCACAAGTGGGGCCGGGCTCCGGGCGGCCAGGCGCGACGGCATGCTCGGGAGGACGGACGGACGTGGTCGGGGAGAGCACAGTAGATCCGTGCGCCGGAAGGTCAGGCGCACGGACAAGTCGCAGGAGGACCGATGCCCCGTTTGAATGCCGCCGCACGTGAGCTTGTCGAGTCCGGTGCGCTCGCCCACCTGGTGACGCTGAACCGCGACGGGTCGCCGCAGGTGTCCGTGATCTGGGTCGGCATCGACGGCGACGAGCTGGTCAGCGGCCACCTCGATCCCGGCCAGTTGAAGATGCGGAACATGACCCGCGATCCACGGGTCGCGCTGTCGTTCGAGGCTTCCGCGGTCAACGGCATGGGGTTGCGGGAGAACCTGATCCTGCACGCTCGGGTCCGGCTCACCGAAGGGGGCGGGCCGGAGCTGCTGTCACGGTTGGCACAGACCTATGTGGGCCCGGGCACCGTGTTCCCGCCGTTCCCCGACCCGCCGCCCGGCATGGTCGCGCATTACTCGATCACCAAGATCAGCGGCATGGGCGATTGGAAAGCCGCCGAGCCCGACCGCTGAGGTCGGGCCATCCCGGCAAGGAAGCTCCGCAGGCAATCCGGCTTCTGCGTCGCGTCATGACTCCAGAGCCCTACCGGTGCTCGATGGCGGCCGCGCACGCTCGGGCAATCAGGACCGCGCTGAAAATCAGGCTCCTGCGTCGGCAGATTGCCTGCGCCCGGTCCTACGGCCTCCATGGCGGCCTCGCACGCTCGGCCAATCAGGACCGCGCTGAAAAATCACGCTCCTGCTCCGGCAGATTGCCTGCGCCCGGTCCTACGGCCTCCATGGCGGCCTCGCACGCTCGGCCAATCAGGACCCCGCTGAAGAATCAGGCTCCTGCGTCGGCAGATTGCCTGCGCCCAGTCCTACGGCCTCCATGGCGGCCTCGCTCGCTCGGCCTTACAGCTTCGGCGGCAGGCCGAAGCGCTCGAACAATGAGGTGTCCAGGAAGTAGGTGATCCGGTTGATCCGGTCGCCGTCGAGATCTAGGACCTGGACGGAGAACGGCAGGTGGGTGCCGTCCGCGGCGCGCTTGTAGGCGGCGAACGCCGGTGACCCGTTGACGGCCAGCGGCACCAGCCGGGAGTCGCGGCATCCGTGACCGGGTCCGAGATGCCACGCGGCGATGTCGTCCCGCCCGTCCAGCCACAGGGCGAACGGCGGCATGGAGGCGGTCGCATCTTTGCGGAGCAGTTGCACCAGGGCGTCGATGTCGTAGCTGGTGAACGCCTTGACGTAGTCGTCCAGCAGGTTCTTCTGGGCTTCGTCGACCGGGCCGGCGGATCGATCGACGTCCGGGTCGATCTCGGTCATCGTGGCGCGCGCCCGCTGCAGCGCGCTGTTCACCGAGGCGACCGTGGTGTCCAGCAGCTCCGCGACCTCCGCGGCGCTCCACCGCAGCACCTCCCGCAGGATCAGCACGACCCGCTGACGAGCCGGCAGATGCTGCAGGGCAGCGATGAAGGCGAGCCGCACCGAATCCCGCTGGATGGCCAGGTCCGCGGGATCCGCCGTCGGCGACAGCACCTCGCCGTCGGGCATGGGCTGGATCCAGGTGGCTTCCGGCCGCGGCTCGCCCAGCGATTCGGCGACCGGCGGGGAGGCGGGTCCGAAATCCATCGGGAGGGCACGCCGGTTGCGGCTGTTCAGCGAGTCCAGGCAGACGTTGGTGGCGATCCGATAGAGCCAGGTGCGCAGTGACGAGCGACCGTCGAATTTGTCCAGCGCGCGCCACGCCCGCACCATCGTCTCCTGCACCGCGTCGTCGGTCTCGAACGTGGCGCCGAGCATCCGGTAGCAGTAGCCCGACAATTCGCGGCGGTGGTCCTCGAGGCGGCCCTCCAGCTGGGCGCGACTCGTGGCGTCGGGGGCGGTGGCGAGTTCGGACATGGTCGGCGATCTCCTCCTGGCGGTGTCCGGGTGGGACGTCTCCACCATAGGAGGGCGCACCGACAGTGGCACCGGCCGAACCCGGCCACCCCTTGCGGCCCCGGGCGAGCGACGCCTACTGGTAGCTGGGGTCGTTGACGATCTGCTGGCCGGCCTTCTTGACGAAGAAGCTGGCGATGGCGAACAGGATTCCGGCCATGATCGCCCAGATCGCCACCAGCCAGAGCAGGCTGACCAGCAGAGCGGCCGGGTTGAACAGCACGATGACGCCGAACGCGAAGGCGAGAACTCCCCAGGCCACGAACCAGCCCCAGCCGGATCCCGGCTGCTTGCGCAGGGCCAGACCGCCGGCGATGCCGGAGATGCCGGCGAGCAGCGCCCAGAAGGCGACCAGGACGGCGATCACCGTCCCGCTCTCCTTGGGCCAGACCAGGATGACGATGCCGGCCAGGATGGCCAGGGCGCCGACCACGAAGTCGCCGGTGCCCGACTGGCCGGCCTTGCGGGCGGACAGGCCCTGGAAGATCGACATGATGCCGTCGACGAACAGGTAGGCCACGAAGATGACGGCGAAGACCCAGACCGACTGCTTCGGCCAGATCAGCATCGCCATCCCGAGCAGGATGAGGATGATCCCGCGAACCAGGATCACCCACCAGTACTTGGCGGCGATCTGGCCCATGCCGCGCACGCTTGTTGTCATGACGCACTCCTCATGGCGGGGTTTCCGCCGCGCCGTCGGTTCCTCCGCATGATCAGCGGTCGCGGCGACGCTACCAGTGCGGAATGTCCGCCATTGTCGATCTTGGGTGACATCTTGGTCTCGGCGATGTGACCCCGATCGCGACTGAGTGTCAGCCGACGATGTCGTCGACCTCGGTGTCGGCGTGATCCTCGATGTCGTCCTCGATGTCGTCCGCGTCGAGAGCGCCGACTCCCATCAGGCTGGAGTCGAGGAACGCCCGCTCGTCGGGCCGATGCCGCAGGACGGTCTGCATGTACGACTGGGTCGCGTAGTCCATCGAGACCTCTTGGCCGGCCGACTGGGACAGGAACCACCGATGCTCGAGGACCTCGTGAAACACCTCCGCCGGTTCCAGCTTCTCGGCCAGACCCGGCGGGATGGCCTCGATCACCGGGTCGTAGACGTCGGTGACGTAGTGATGCGCGACGGTGTCCTCGTCGACGTCGGTGTTCGGCATGACGGCCTGTGACCGGTAGGTGTCCAGATCGTTGAGGATCCGGCGCGCCTGGTTCTCCTGCACGTTGATGCCGGTCAGCGCGAACAGCCGCTTCCGGTGGTGACCGGCGTCGACGACCTGGGTCTGCACCATCACGTGGGGGTCGCCGCCGGAGTCGTCGATATGGATCTGGGCCACATCGAAGCCAAGGTCGTTCAATTTGCGCAGCCGCTGCTCGATGCGCCACCACTCGTCGTCGCCCATGGTCTGCGGCGCGGTCAGCAGTTCCCAGAGCCGGTCGTACCGTTCGATGACCGACATCGCGGTCTCCAGCGGGTCGATGGTGTCGGGCAGCAGGCCCGACATCTGCAGATCCAGCAGCTCGCCGGCGACGTTCGTCTCCACGATGTCCAGGTCCTGCAGGCGCTGAC
This sequence comes from Nakamurella sp., assembly GCF_044224575.1. Classification (GTDB taxonomy): domain Bacteria; phylum Actinomycetota; class Actinomycetes; order Mycobacteriales; family Nakamurellaceae; genus Nakamurella. The sequence goes on along the minus strand of NZ_JBGAKE010000003.1, from coordinate 133,804 downwards.
CGCGAGACAGCGATTCGCGCAGTTCCCCGGTCTCGGCGTCGACCAGGTACGCGGCCAGCGCCCCGGCATCGCGGCGGAACAACGTGTTGGACAGGGAGCAGTCCTTCCAGGCGAACCCGACCAGGTGCAGCCGGACCAGCAACTCGGCCAGCGCGTCGAGCAGCTTGGGCTCCAGATCCGCATCCATCCGGCGGGAGAACAGCGCCCGGTACGGCAGGGAGAACTTCAGGTGCTTGGTGACCAGCGCGGCATCCAGCGGCTCGCCCTCGGGGGTCATCCGATTCGCGACCACACCCACCGCCTGGACCACCGGCAGTTGACGCTTGGCCAGCTCACGCAGCAGCTCGTACTCGTGGTCGGCCAGTCCCTGACTGATCTCCTTGATGGCATAGACGATTCCACCGATGCGGACGAACCGGACGACGTGCCGGCTGATGCCGCGGGGCAGCGAGACGAGCTTCTCCCGAGGCCACTGTTCCAGCGGGGTCGACCAGGGCAGAGTGAGCAGGTCGGTGGGGTCGGGGCCGGTGGCGAACTGCATGCGCACCCCGCCAGCGTGGCACACGCACAGGTCAAGGGCAGGACGGGCGTCCGGGGCAGCGGCCTGACCGTCGACCCCGCGCACGGGAAAGGGGAGCCATGGCCGGGCTCGACGACATCCCGCCCGTGCTCGATCCGGCCCGCTATCCGGGGAATCGGCCGGCGTCCGACTTTGTGCTCGGCGGCGGTCGGGTTCACCCACTGCCGGCGGACCCGACCGGGGTTCTGGCCGGCCGGCATGCCGTGGTCGCCTTCGGTTCCAATGCGGCACCGGCCCAGCTGGCGGCCAAGTTCGGTACCTCGACCGGCTCCGTCGTGGTCACCCAAGCCCGGTTGCACGGGTTCGCGGTGGGCCATTCACCGCACGTCAGCATCCCGGGCTACCTGCCCTGGGTGTTGGTGCATGCGCCGGGGGCGGCGGTGGATTGCGCGCTGCTGTGGCTGGACGATCGGCAACGCGGGGTGCTCGATGCCACCGAACCGAACTACCACCTGCAGCCGATCGACGGGAACCGCTATCCGCTGGTGGCGCGGACGACCGGGGCGCCGGTTCGCTATGCGGCCTACCGCGGTCGGTGGGGCGCCCTGCGGTGGCCGGGTGACGAGCGACCGGCGGCTGCGTCCACCCAGGCCGCGGTGTTCGGACGGCTGGGGACGTTCAGGTGGTTCCGCGACCTGGTCGGGGACGGCGGTCTACGGGCCACCCAGCGGCGCCTCGCCGGTGATGCCCGGCTGCGCGACCAGGTCCGCGACGAACTTTCCGCCCGGCAGATGGTCCTGCCGGACCGCTGGGCCGACGGGTGACGCCGGTCCGTGCCCCACTCCGCGCCGGCTCAGTGCGCGACGACCGCCTCGCCGGCGGTCAAGACGGTTTCCCGGTCGGTCTCCGGCCGGGCCGCCGCGATGAGCGGACGGCGCAGGACGATCACCAGGGCCAGGGTGACCAGCGCGGAGGCCAGAATGACGGCGGCCATCGCCACCGGCGACGTCGCGTCGAACAGCCCGGAGATCGGCGCGATCGTCGCACCGACCGCGAACTGGACGGCGCCGAGCAGGGCGGCGGCGCTGCCCGCGCGGTGGGCGTTCTGGGCCAGGGCGATGACCGGGACGGCGGGCAGCAGCAGCCCGGCGGTCAGCAGGGTGAAGATCAGCGTGCCGGCCAGTGCCCACGGACCCAGCCCGAGCAGCGCGACGAGCAGCATCACGGCACCGACGACGGCGGCGAACGACACCCCGGCCAGCAGGATCCGCTCGGGGCGGACCCGGCCGAGCAGCGCCCCGTTGATCTGCGTTCCGGCGGTCACGCCCACGGCGCCGGCCGCGAAGATGAACGCGAACTGCTGGGTGGACAGGCCGTAACCCTCCTGGAAGACGAAGGTGGCCGACGACACGTACGTGAAGATCCCCGCGAAGGAGAACCCGCCGACCAGTGCCAGGCCGATGAACACCGGGTCACGCAGTAGCGAGGAGTAGGACCGGCCGGCGGCGGCCAGACCGCCGGAGCGGCGCCGGTCGACCGGAAGGGACTCGCGCAGGAAGACCGCGGCCAGCACGAACAGGATCGCGCCGACGGCCGCCAACGCGGCGAACATGGTCCGCCAGGTGCTCCAGGTCAGCACCTGGGCGCCGATGATGGGCGCGATGCTCGGCGCGACGCCGACGACCAGCATCATCCGGGCCAGCGCCTTGCCGACCTGGATCCCCTGGAAGCGGTCCCGGATGATCGCGGTGGACAGCACCATGCCCGCCGCGGCGGTGAATCCCTGCAGGAAGCGCAGCGCCGTGAGCATTTCGACCGAGCCGACGAAGACGATGGCCGCGGACGCGACGACGTAGACGCCGAGCGCGACCAGCAGTGGCAGCCGGCGACCCAGTGCGTCGGACACCGAACCGATGACGAGTTGGCCCAGGGCCAGGCCGGCCAGGGTGGCTGTGATCGTCAGCTGCACCGCGGCCGGGTCGGTGGTCAGGTCCGCCGTGATCTGCGGAAACGCGGCCAGGTACAGGTCGATGGTGAACGGCCCGATCGCGGTCAGCGCGCCGAGCAACATGATCAGCGACGCCGGAATCCGGCTCGCGGGCACGCCGACAGACATGAAGAAGACCCCTCCGGGTGGTTGTTGACTCTTGAACCAACCCGGGATCTGCGACGCGCATTCCGGCCTCGTGGTTGATTCATGAGAAAGCGATGTGACGGTCGCCTCAGTGCAGTGTGAACCTGCCGGCATCCCGCGCCCAAGCCGTTTATTCGGTTTCGCCCGGATGTCCGGTTGCGGGACCCTTGGGGTCGTGTGACGTCGGCGCCGGGGAGGGCGCCCACGACAACCGGAGGGCGGACGGAATGGCCAAGAGCATCGTCGTGTGCTGTGACGGGACGTGGAACAAGGCGGATCAGGTGAGTCCGACCAACGTGCGGAAATTTGCCTCGGCATTGGCCAGCACCGACGGGTTCGGTGACGTACTCATCCCACAGTATTTCGAGGGCGTCGGGGTGAAGCGGGCCGAGAAGTGGCTGGGTGGGGCATTCGGATTCGGCCTGTCCGCCCGGGTGCGAGAGGCGTACAAGTTCCTCGCGCAGCACTTCGAGCCCGGCGATCGCATCTACTTGCTCGGATTCAGTCGAGGCGCGTACACCGCCCGCAGCGTCGCCGGGATGATTCATAATGTCGGCCTGCTGCGCGACGACCGGATCAGCGAGGTGAACCTCGATCGGGCATTCGAGATCTATCGGGATCGGGACGACGAGGAAAAGAATCCTGACGGCCGCATCGCCGAAGAATTCGTCGACGCCAATTCGCATCGCACCGGGATCCGTTTCATCGGGGTGTGGGACACCGTCGGCGCGCTCGGGATTCCGTTGGGCGGGCTGCGTTGGCTGAACGTCGTCAATCGCCGGTGGCAGTTCCACGACACCCAGTTGAGCGGTTCGGTGGAGGCGGCGTTCCATGCGCTGGCCATCGACGAGCGCCGCGGACCGTTCGTGCCCACCCTGTGGGACCTGCCGTGCGAGGCCTGCTTGACGTCAGGTCGGCGAGTCGTCGAACAGGTGTGGTTCAGTGGCGTGCACAGCAACGTGGGCGGCGGCTACCGGGAGACCGGGCTGTCCGACATCACCCTGAATTGGCTGGCCCGACGTGCATACGATCACGGCTTGCGGTTCCTGCCGGGATCGCTGGGCGCCACGACCGGGTGGGTGAACGTTCTCGGCACGTCGTACCCGATCAATCCGGCCACGAATGGCAAGCTCGTGAATTCCCGGACAAAGTTCTACACCCTGTTGCCCGAACACGTGCGTCGGCTGGGACGGCGCAAGACGCGTTTCACCGAGGCCGCGTCGTCGTCCGCGCAGGGGCGCTGGGACAAAGACCCGTCCTATCGGACCGCCACCAACCTCGGCGCATATCTCGATTCCGGGCGGGCGACGATCCTCTCCGTCGACGACCCGTGGGATGGTTCATCGGAGTCGTCCGCCCACGACGAAGCGGCCTGATCGCCCGCGTTCAGCGCCGCCCATTCGGCGCTGAACTGGCCCGCCCGGCCGGCCGCGACACCGCCCGCATCCGGCCGGTGTCCAGCGGCGAGTAGTCGCGAACGGGCCGGCCGGCCCGGTGACCGGTCCGCCCCAGCGGCAACCGGTGCGGACCGGTCTGGTCGGCCGCGATCGGTTGGCGGTCGCGCGGGCGACCGGACGGGGCGCGGCCGGCCATCGGCGCGGCCTGCAGCAGGTACCCCGCGGTGCGAATGATCTCCAGCGATTCCCGGATGGGGTTGGGCCGCACCGGCCGCGGCCGGCGGGCCTGGCCGAGGACGTCCAGGTCACGCAGGACCCGCTCGACGGCCTGCAGAACGGGTTCGGACAGCTCCCATCCGTTGGCCGAGCCGTCGGGCCGGGTATCCATCATCCGCAGGTCGTCGGCCCGGTCCCGGGCGTCCCGGAGCCGCTCCAACGCCACGGCCAACGCGCGCTCGCTGCCGGCGACGTCGTCCGTCCCTTCGTCGAGAGCCAATTCGCCGAAGGCCTCGATGCCCGCCGCGACGTCGGCGAGCAGGGCCGCAAAGACGAGTCGCAGGTCCTCGCCGCGTTCCGGATCGACGGTCGGATGGTCGCGCACGCCGTCCTGGATCGAGCGGAACATGCTGCGCACCGTGACTGTGGTGTGCTCGAGCGCGTCCAGCTCGGCCCGCAGATTTCCTCCGGTGTCGGGTCCGACCAGGGCCCGCGCGTTGAGCCGGCGGCCCGCCTCGGCCAGACGCAGCGCCTTGTCGATCTCGGGGACGTTCCGGGACAACCGGCGGGCATCGTCCATCCACCGGACCGCCTGCTGCTCGCTGATCGGCTCGGCCAGCTCGGTTGACGCGGTCCGCAGCAGCCGGGCGAGCTGGCCGGCGAAGCGGTGGACCGCCCGGGCCGCCGATACGTCGCCGATCCCGGGCGGGAACGCCAGATTGACCGCCAGACCGACCGCCACGCCGATGAGCGTCTCGAAGATCCGGTCCATCGCCGCGGCCTGGGCGCCGCCGACGGCCAGCACCAGCATCCCGCTGATCGGCACCTCGAGCATGTGCGGTCCCAGCCGCAACAGCTGGCCGACCAGGAGCGACAGCGCGACCAGCACGCCGAGCGACCACCAGGTCAGGCCGACCACGCTGGAGAACAGCACCGCCAGGAGGACGCCGACACCGACGCTGATGATGCGCTGGAAACCGCTGGTCAGGCTGTCCTTGAGGGTGATCTCCACGACGAGCAGTGCGGTCAGCGGCGCCAGGATCGGCGCGGTGCCGGGGACCAGCAGGAGGGCGACGACGAACGCGGCCACGGCCGCGCCGGTCAGGCGCAGGGCCCGGCCGGCGGCCGACCGCCCGCGCAGACGCAGGCGGGTCAGCCCGGCGTCCACGAGACGACGAACGGTGCTGAGCATTCCGGACTGCCCTCCTTCAACGGGGCGAGCGGCTTCGGACCGCTTCGTGGACCGGTCCACTGCGGACCAGCCCTGTGCAGACGTCTCAGGTCGGGCAGTGGATGGGCGTCCGTGATGTGATCTCCCACATCCGAGGTGCCCGAGCCATGTAGAGGATTGCCGTCGATGGACCTGCACGAATCGATGCACCGGCTGGCGCAGGCCCACCGGATCGCCACGGAGTTCTGGGACTGGCAGGGCCGACACGTGACCGTGCCCGACGGGACCATCGCCCGGGTGCTGGCCGCGCTCGGGGTGGACGCGGGGAGCCCGGAGGCCGCCGAACAGGCGCTGCGGGACAGCGACGACGCGGCGTGGCGGCGGATGCTGCCGCCGACCATGGTCATCCGCTCGGGGTGGGGACCGACGGTCGACGTCCATGTCCGCGCCGGTGAGGACGTCGCCGTCTGGATCGAACTCGAGGGTGGCGCGCAGCACGGCAACCTGCGTCAGGAGGAGAACTGGTCGCCCGACCGGCTGATCGCCGGCCCGGCCGAGGACCGGTGGGTGGGCGAGGCCACCTTCCGCATCCCGGACGACCTGCCGACCGGCTACCACCGGCTTCGGGCCTGGTCCGCCGGTGACGAAGCGTCCTGCGCCCTGATCGTGACCCCACCGTGGGTCGGCATTCCGGACCGGATGGGTGGGCGCAGCTGGGGGATCGCCACCCAGCTGTACAGCGTCCGGTCGGCGCAGTCGTGGGGGGTCGGTGACGTCGCCGATCTGGCCGACCTGGCCGTCTGGGGGTCCGCGCAGCTGGGCGCGGATTTCGTGCTGATCAACCCGTTGCACGCGGCCGAGCCGTCCGGGCGGATGGAACCGTCGCCGTACCTGCCGACCACCCGGCGCTTCCAGAACCCGATCTACCTGCGGGTCGAGCGGATCCCCGAGTACGCCGACCTGGCCCCGGCCGATCGGGCGACGGTGGACGAGCTCCGCGCCGCGCTGCACGCCGACCTCGACGATGTCGACGCCATCGACCGCGACCGGGCGTGGGCGGCGAAGGCGGCGGCGTTGCGACTGGTCCACGCCGTGCCCCGGACCGCGGGCCGCGAGTTGGCGTATGCCGCGTACCGGGAGCGGGAGGGTGCGGGGCTGGACAACTACGCGACCTGGTGCGCGCTGACGGACCGGCACGGCCCCGACTGGCACGAGTGGCCGTCGGAGCTGCACCATCCGGCGGGACCGGCGGTGCTGGAGTTCCGCGCGGCGCACGAGCGGGACGTCGACTTCTACCGGTGGTCGCAGTGGGTGATCGACGAGCAGCTGTCGGACGCGCAGAACGCTGCCCGGCGGGCGGGCATGTCGATGGGCGTCATGCACGACCTCGCCGTCGGCGTCCATCCGGAGGGCTCCGACTCCTGGAGCCTGCAGGACGTGTTCGCCTCCGGAATGACGGTGGGGGCACCGCCGGACGCGTTCAATCAGGCCGGTCAGGACTGGGCGCAACCGCCGTGGCGGCCCGACCGGCTCGCCGAACTGGAGTACGCGCCGTTCCGGGACATGGTGCGGACGGTGCTGCGGTCCGGCGGCGGGGTGCGGGTGGACCACATCATCGGGCTGTTCCGGCTGTGGTGGATCCCGGCGGGGCTCGGGCCCACCGAAGGCACCTATGTCCGGTACGACCACGAGGCCATGATCGGCATCCTGGCGCTGGAGGCCGTGCGGGCGGACGCCGTGGTCGTCGGTGAGGATCTGGGCACCGTGGAGCCGTGGGTGCGCGAGTACCTGGCCGAGCGCGGCATTCTCGGCACCTCGATCCTGTGGTTCGAGTTCGAGTTCGACGGGGACGGACGCCCGCTGCGGCCCGAAGGGTGGCGGGAATACTGCCTGGCCTCGGTCACGACCCACGACCTGCCGCCCACCGCCGGGTACCTGGCCGGGGACCACGTCCGGCTCCGTGACTCGCTCGGGCTGCTCACCCGGACCCTCGACGAGGAACTGGCCGCCGACGACGCCGAACGAGCGGCGTGGATCAACGAACTCCGGGTCCGCGGAGCGTTGACCGACGCGATGGCGTCGGCGGTGACCGACACCCTCGACCCGGGCGCTCCCGACCCGGCCGGCCGCGAACTGGAGGCCACCATCCACGCCCTGCACCGCTACCTGATGTGGACCCCGTCGCGGCTGATCTGCGTCAGCCTGAGCGACCTGGTGGGCGACCGGCGCACGCAGAACCAACCGGGCACGATCGACGAGTACCCGAACTGGCGGGTGCCGCTGACCGGCCCGGACGGTTCCCCGCTCACCCTGGAGCAGGTGTTCTCCTCACGTCGCGCCCGCCGGCTGGCCGCGGTCGTGAACGAATCCTGACCCTGCCGGTCAACGGACCCTGACCGCGCGGATCAACAACGCCGGCGCGGGTCAACTCACCCCGAATGAGACGGGTGGGACGAGAGTTGACGACTTCATCCGCGCGGCGGGTTCGGGCCCGTGTTCGGTCCGGCGGCCGAGTCCGCGGTTCGGGTCACCCCCGGGCGAGCCGGTCGGCGGCGGCCCGGGCGGCCGCGCCGGGGTCGTCGGCCTCGGTGATCATCCGCACCACCACTGCCCGGCGGGCGCCGCGGGCGATCACCTCGTCCAACCGGTCCAGGTTCTCGATGCCCCCGATGGCGAACCACGGCCGCGCGTCCTGGTGCGCCGCCGCGTGGTCGAGCAGCGACAGCCCCGCCGCCGGCCGCCCCGGTTTGGTCGGGGTGGTCCAGGTCGGGCCGGTGCAGTAGTAGTCGACGCCGGCCTCGCCGCGAGCCGCGTCCGCCTGACCCGGGTCGTGGGTCGACCGGCCGATGAGGACTTCGTCGCCGACGATCCGGCGGGCGATCGGCACCGGCAGGTCGTCCTGGCCCAGATGCAGGATCGGCGCCCCGGCGGCCAGCGCGACGTCGGCCCGGTCATTGACCGCCCACAACGTGCCGTGCCGGGCCGCGGCGTCGGCGAACACCTCCAGCAGGCGCAGCTCGTCGCCGGCCTCCAGACCCTTCTCCCGGAGCTGCACGATGTCCACGCCGTTGCTCAGGACGGCATCGAGGAAGTCGACCAGGTCGCCCTGCCGGGCCCGGGAATCGGTGCACAGGTACAGCCGGGCGTCGGCGAGGGCCCGGCGGGGGCCTGCCGGGCCGGAGCCGGAGCCGGAGCCGGGGTCGGCGGGGCGGGGCGATGGGTGCAGGTCGGGCTCGGTCACCGGCGACACCCTACGGTGCTGCGGGTGGCAACCCCGTGGCACGTCGAGGCGCCGGTGGCGACCCGGCCCGGCGCCCGGCAGGATGCTCCGCACGTGCGCCATCACCGATCGAGTTGCCACCTTCGACCCTCGGCCGTCGCCGAAGTGGGCGGACGGTGGCGAGTCGATCCGCAGGGGGGTCGGGTGAGGCGGCCGGTGAAAAGGCCGGCCGGTGGGAAGCGGGTCGACCGGCATCGCGCCCCGGTTGCATCCCGGTCGCACGCCCGTTCCGCATCGTCGTCGCGTGCCGTAGGGTCGGCGGTGCACGCGGGAGCCCGATGGATCGGGCTGAGAGGGTGGCTGCCAGCCGCCGACCGTCCGACCTGAACCGGATCATGCCGGCGTAGGGAGTTTGCCCTTCACCCGGGCCGGACGAATCGGCTCGCTCGCCGAGTCCTCCGTCGCGCTGAGCGAAGGGACGCCGGGTGGAGAAGAGCGGGCGAGCGCGTTCGGCGGTCGACGTCCTGGTCGTCGGGGCCGGCGTGATCGGCCTGTCCGTGGCCTGGCGCTGCCGTCAACGCGGCTTGTCGGTGACCGTGGTCGACCCGGCCCCCGGCTCGGGCGCCTCCCGCACGGCGGCCGGCATGCTGGCCCCGGTCACCGAGTTGCACTACGGCGAGCAGCCGTTGCTGGAACTCAATCTCGCCTCGGCCGCGCGGTATCCGGCGTTCGCCGGCGAACTCGAGGACGTCACCGGCCGGTCCATCGGCTACCGCCGCACCGGCACGGTCGTCGCCGCCTGGGATGCCGCCGACCTGGCCGCGCTGCGTGACCTGGCCGGGTTCGCCGGCACCCTCGGTCATCCGGTGCAGGCGCTGACCGGCCGCGAGCTGCGGTCGCTGGTGCCCGGGATCGCCCCCGGGCTGCCCGGCGGCCTGCTGGCCCCCGACGACCATCAGGTCGACAACCGGCGGCTGCACGCCGCGCTGCTGGCCGCGGTGACCGGTGCGGAGGCGCGGCTGGTCGACGCACCCGTCGCCCGGATCGACGTCGGCGGCGGACGGGCTCGTGGCGTGATCACCGCGGACGGGACGTCCCTGCCCGCCGGGACCGTGGTGCTGGCCGCCGGAGCGCATTCCGGCCGGGTCGCCGGGTTGCCGGACGCCGATCGGCCCCGGGTGCACCCGGTGCGGGGGCAGACGCTTCGGCTGCGGATGTCGGCGGACACCATGCCGCCGCTGATCGTGCGCGGCACCGTCAAGGGCTCGCCGGTCTACCTGGTACCCCGCGCGACGAGCCTGGAAAGCGGACCGCCGACCGGCGAGCTGGTGATCGGTGCCTCGTCGGAGGAGGCCGGCTTCGACTGCACGCCGCGGGCCGGCGCCGTGTACGAGCTGCTGCGGGACGCCCAGTCGCTGCTGCCCGCGGTGTCGGAGGCCGAACTGGTCGAGGTGAGCACCGGGCTGCGGCCGGGGTCCCCGGACAACGCGCCGCTGATCGGGCGATCCCGGACCGAGGGCCTGGTCATCGCGACCGGCCACTACCGCAACGGGGTGCTACTCACCCCGATCACCGGCGACGGCGTCGCCGCCCTGCTCGCCGACGGTGCGCTGCCGCCGGAGCTGCTCGCGTTCAGTCCGGAACGATTTGCCCCCCAGGAGGTTCGATGAACGTCACGGTCAACGGTCGGTCGCGTGAAGTGGCCGTCGGCACCACGCTGCACGTGCTGGTCAGCACCGAGACCGGTGGGGGCCGGGGCGGCGCGGCCGCCCTGGACGGTGACGTGGTGCCCCGCTCGCTGTGGCCCGACACCGCTTTGCGCGACGGCAGTGTCATCGAGATCGTGACGGCGGTGCAGGGCGGATGAGTACCGTGGTCGACTCGGGCAGCGCGTCCGATCCGTTCGTCATCGCCGGGGTGCCGCTGGCGTCACGGCTGCTGCTCGGCACCGGCGGTGCCGCCAGCATGACCGTCATCGAGGATACGATCGCCGCGTCCGGCACCGCGCTGTGCACGGTGTCCATGCGCCGGCACGGGATCGCCACCGAGGGGTCGCTGCTCGATGTGCTGGACCGGCATGGGGTGCGGATCCTGCCGAACACCGCGGGCTGCCGCACCGCTCGGGAGGCGATCCTGACCGCGGAGCTGGCCCGCGAGGCGCTGGAGACGCAGTGGGTCAAGCTCGAGGTGGTGGCCGACGAGTTCACCCTGTTGCCCGATCCGCTGGAGCTGCTGGACGCGGCGGAACAACTGGTGGCCAAGGGTTTTGTGGTGCTGCCCTACACCAACGACGACCCGATCCTGGCCCGCCGGCTGCAGCAGGTCGGGTGCGCCGCGGTGATGCCGCTGGGCGCGCCGATCGGCAGCGGCCTGGGACTGACCAACCCGCACAACATCGAGCTGATCGTGTCCGAGGCGACCGTGCCGGTCGTCCTGGACGCCGGCATCGGCACGGCGTCGGACGCGGCGCTGGCCATGGAGCTCGGGTGTGACGCCGTGCTGCTGGCCTCCGCGGTCACCCGCGCCCAGGATCCGGCGTTGATGGCCGCGGCGATGCGCCACGCCGTGCTCGGGGGTCGGGCGGCCCGGCGGGCCGGCCGGATCCCGAAACGGGTGCACGCGCAGGCGTCGTCACCGGTGCAGGGGATGGCGGTGCTGTGAGCCTTGCCGCGCGGTGAGGCCCGCGGCGCAGTGAGGCCCGCCGCGCGGTGAGGCCCGCGGCGCGGTGAGGCCCGCGGCGCAGCCCGACCGGGGAACCTCCGGCTGCCCCTGACGGCCGGATGTTCCCGCCAAGAAGGCCGCAGACGCCGAACCGCCCGGTTCGGATACCCCTCGCGGGATCCGAACCGGGCGGTTGCGGTAGCTCTTGACCTGCCGTCAGCGGAGTTGGGCCCCCGGCGACGTCAGCGAGTCGTTCAGACGGACGGCTTGACCGCGGTCAGGAACTTCTCGGTGTAGGACTTCTGGTTGGCAACGAGCTTCTCGGTGAAGTCGAAGTAGGCCGCGGAGACCTCTTCGACGGTCGGCAGGCCCTCGGGGGTCGGCAGCGACGGCACGTTCTTGGCGGCATCCTTGGCGGCCTCCGGGATGGAGGAGGTCACGCGGGAGATGGCGTCGAGCGAGGCGTCCTGGATCTTCTGGATCGCGGCGAGGTACTGCTCGGCGGCTTCCTGAGCCTGCGAGGCGAAGTCAGACATGGTGTTTCCCTTCGATTGTCGGAGTGGTGGTGACTTGGATGGTTCCTCATCAACACCGTCCTGCGTAGTCTACCAAGCACTGCGCGGTAGGTCAAGCAGGTGGATCTACATTTTGTTGCGGGAGCGAACGCGGCTCGGTCGGTGCACCGCCGGCATCCTCGGACTGCATCATCCCGGTGACGAACCGCGGGCCGCGCCCGGTGATCTCGTCCAGGTAGGCCATGACGAAAACCGGCCGGACCCGGCCGTCGATGCCGATGATCCGGTACCGGATGGCGGCGACGCCGCCATCGGTCAGCAGGTGCCGCCAGGCCGCGATGAATGCACCCCGGTCGGCCGGATGGCGCCGGGCCAGCAGCAGCCGGGTGCTGGGCCGGGCCGGCGGTCGGGCGGCGGGGTCGAAGCCGTGCAGTTCGAAGACGCCGGGCGACCACCACCACTGACCGGAGACGAGGGACAGCCGGAAACCGCCCTTGATGCCGGCCGGAGGTTCGGTGTGCTCCCGGATGTGAATCGCCGTGAGCGCGTCATCGTCGACCGACGCTCGCGTCTTGCTGACCATGGCCCCGCTCCCTCCGGCCACACTGGATCTCCCGACACAGGTATAGCCCTGTCCCGGGGAAAAAGATCCCGTTCTGTGACCAGATGAACGCGAACGGCGCACGCCCGGGCGAGTCGCCCCGCCGGACGTGCGCCGTCGGCCGGCCGGCTCGATGCAGCTGGGCTGATCGAGGACCGGGCGAGCGCGGTGGATCAGGGCGCCTTCTGCTTGACGTAGCTGCCGGGAGCCTCCTCGAGCGGGGCGAACTGGGCGCTGCCGAGCTTGGCGCGGGCCTTGACCTCGTTGCCGGCGTGCGGGGCCAGCCACTCGTACCAGGTCGGCCACCAGCTACCCGGCACCTTCTCGGCGGCCTCGAACCAGGCGTTCGGGTCGGCCGGCGTGCCGCCGCCGTCGGGGGCGATCCAGAAGTTGCGCTTCATCTTGGCCGGCGGGTTGATGACGCCGGCGATGTGGCCGCTCGCGCCCAGCACGAAAGACGCGTTGCGCAGCAGCTGGGTGCTCTCGTACGCCGACGTCCAGGGGACGATGTGGTCCTCCTTCGAGGCGTAGACGAACACCGGGATGTCCAGCGCGCCCAGGTCGACCTTCTCGCCGAGCATCGTCAGCGCGCCCGGCTCGCGCAGCTTGTTCTCCAGGTAGGTGTTGCGGATGTAGTAGCAGAACATCGGGCCGGGCAGGTTGGTGTCGTCGCTGTTCCAGTACAGCAGGTCGAACGCCGGCGGCGCCTGGCCCTTCAGGTAGCCCTTGACCACGTACGGCCAGATCAGATCGTTGGCCCGGAGCGCGGCGAACACCTGGGCCAGCTCGCTGCCCTTGAGCAGGCCGCCCTGGCCGATGGCCTTCTCCCGGGCGGTCACGCCCTCCTTGGTGACCAGCAGGCCGATCTCGCCCGTGTCACTGAAGTCCAGCAGGGTGGTCAGCAGGGTCAGGCTGGCCACCGGGCTCTCGCCCCGCGCGGCCAGCACCGCGAGCGCGCTGGTGATCAGCGTTCCGCCGATGCAGAAGCCGAGCGCGTTGATCTTGTCGGCCTTGCTGATCTTGAGCGCCGCGTCGATCGCGGTCAGCACGCCCTGCTCCAGGTAGTCGTCCCAGGTCAGGCTCTCCTGCGACGGTCCGGCATTGCGCCACGAGACCAGGAATACGGTGTGGCCCTGGGCGACCGCGTGCCCGACGAACGAGTTCGCCGGCTGCAGATCCAGGATGTAGTACTTGTTGATGCACGGCGGCACGATCAGCAGCGGCCGCTTGAACACGTTCTCGGTGGTCGGCGTGTACTGGATGATCTGGATCAGCTCGTTCTGCAGGACCACGCTGCCGGGCGTCGTGCAGACGTTGACGCCTACCTCGAAGGCATTCTCGTCCGTCATCGAGATGCGGCCCTTGGCCAGGTCCTCGGTGAACAGCTTCATGCCCTCGGCCAGGCTGGCCCCGCCGGTCTCCATGGCCAGCTGCAACGCCTCCGGGTTGGTCAGCAGCGTATTGGCCGGGCTGAGCGCGTCCGCCACCTGCCGCAGGGCGAAGCTCCACTGCGCCTTCGACCGCTCGTCGATCGGCGACGCATCGAGGGCCTTCTGGGCCAGGTCGGTCTGGGCCAGGTAGGTCTTGGCCACCAGTTCGTAGCGCGGATCCTTGGCCCAGGCGTCGTCGCTGAACCGACGGTCCTTGATCGCATCGCCCTGATCGGCGCCGCCGAGGAACGGTGCCCAGAACGACTTCATCGTGTCCATCTGCCACTGGGTCATCTGGGCGACGGACTTGGTCCACGGCGCGGCGGCCGCGGACAGGGCCGCCGACGTGTTCGCGACGTCGCCGGTCGGCCACAGCACCATCGGCGGTTGCGTCTTGATCAGATCGGTCAGCCAGCTGGTGGGATCCGGCAGGGGTGAGGTCATCGATTGCTCCCTGGTGACGACGGCACGAGTACTCCGGATGGCACTGGTCAACTCGGCTCCTGCGTCGCCGAGTGCGTCCGGTGCCCTCCTTGGGTGCTGATGGTGGCCTGGCACGCTCGGCCACCGTAGAGCCTGCCATGTCGAGCCGCGGGATGCCGTTTCTGTCCCACTGGCCGGGGTGACATCCCGGCTGACGCCACGATGACGCCACAATGACGCCACAATGACGCCACGGCAGGGTCGCACTGACCTCGTAGTGACGCCAAACAGGTCAGTCTTGACGCCGCTCATCAACGGGTGGATAGTCATTGCATGACTAGTCCGCGCAGGACGTCGATCCGGCCCAGCCCGCTGACCCTCATGGTGCTGGTGCTGCTGGCCGAGGCGCCGATGCATCCGTACGAGATGCAGCGGGTGATGCAGGCCCGCGGCAAGGACGGCGTCGTCCGGGTGCAGCGTGGGTCGCTGTACCCCGCGGTGGAGCGGCTGGCCGCCGCCGGGCTGATCGAACCGGTCGAGACCGAACGCGAGGGACGGCGTCCCGAACGCACCGTGTACCGCATCACCGAGGACGGTCGGGAGACCGCCGAACTCTGGCTCACCGCGATGCTGCGTGATGTCCGCAACGAGTTCACCGAGTTTCCCGCGGCACTGTCCTTCCTGCCGCTGCTGTCCGCCCCGGAGGCCCGGGCCGAGCTGACCGCCCGGCTGGTCGCGCTGGGCAAGAGCATCGGCGCCCTGCGGTCGGTCACCGACGGGTTGATGGAGCGTTTCGCCCTGCCGCGGTTGTTCCTCATCGAGTCCGAGTACCAACTGGCCATGCTCGAGGCGGAGTACGCCTGGGTCAGTTCCGTCGTCGACGACATCGCCGCCGGGCGGCTGGCCTGGGACGCGGAGCAGATCAACGAATGGGTCGACGGGCTCGCCCGGGCCGGCACGATCGTGCCCGGCATGGCGCGGCCGATGACCGGCGGCCCCGCCCCCTGATCGTCGCCCGAGCGTGCGAGGCCGCCATGGAGGCAACAGGACCGGGCGCAGTCAATCTGGCGACGCAAGAGCCCGATTGCTCAGCGCGGTCCTGACTGGCCGGCGGCGGGTCGGTGAGGTGCGCCAACACCCCACCGACCCCGGCGCGGACAAGCGGTCCGCACCCTGCACCGCGAGGCGGACATCAACCGAACCGACGGCAACAACCACCCACAGCGCAAGGAGATTTTCCCATGTCCACGTCAATCCCGGAGCCCGGCTCCGGCTCGGTCACCGCGACCGGCGTTCCGATCCACGGCCATCGACCGGTGCGTCCGGTGCTGGTCATCACCGTGTTCTGCCTGGGTCTGTTCATGACCCTGCTGGACATCACGATCGTCAACATCGCCATTCCCGACCTGGTCACCGACCTGAACGCGACCCTGGAGACGGTGCTCTGGGTCGGGTCGGCGTACTCGCTCACCTACACCGTCCTGCTGATCACCGCGGGTCGGTTGGGCGACATCCACGGTCCGCGACGGCTCTTCCTGATCGGCCTGACCGTTTTCACTGCGGCCAGCCTGGCGTCGGGACTGTCCCAGACGCCCGGTCAGCTGATCGCGTTCCGCGCGCTGCAGGGCGTCGGGGCCGCGCTGCTGGCGCCGCAGGGGTTGCCGATCATCACCTCGATCCTGCCCGCGGCCAAACGGGGACCCGCCTTCGCCGCGACCGGCATCATGTCCGGGCTGGGGGTGCTGGCCGGGCCGACCCTGGGCGGCTTCCTGGTCACCAACGCCGGCTGGCGGTGGATCTTCTTCCTGAACATCCCGATCGGCATCGTCACGTTGATCCTGGCCTTCGTGTTCATGCCCGACGTGCGGCCGGGGCGCAAGCATCGGCTGGATCTGGTCGGGGTCGCGCTGCTCACCGTGGGTCTGCTCGGTGTGGTTTTCGGGCTCATCGAGGGGGAGCGGTACGACTGGGGAACGGTGGTCGGCTTCGTGACGATCCCGCTGATCATCGGGGTCGGCGCGGTCTTCCTCGGGTTGTTCCTCTGGCGGCAGGTCCGCACCCAGGACCGTGAGCCGTTGCTGCCCTTTGTCGTGTTCGGGGACCGCACGTTCACCGTCATGACCCTGGTCCTGCTGGCCATGGGGTTCGCCATGGTCGGGGTGTTCCTGCCGATGACGATCTACTACCAGTCCGTGCTCGGGCTGACCGCGGTGGCCGCGGGGCTGGTGATCGGCACCCAGTCGGTGGCGATGATGATCACCTCCGGGGTGGTCGGTGGCCTATCCGGCTCAGGGAGGATCAACATGAAGTGGGTGCTGATCGCCGGTTTGCTGCTGTTCGCCGCCGGCATGATGTACGTGGTGGCGGTCGCCGCACCCGACTCCGGGCAGTGGACCTTCGTGCCCGGCCTGATCACCGCCGGGATCGGTCTGGGCTGCGTGTGGACGCCGGTGTTCGGACTGGCGACCCGGGACATGCCACCGTCACGGGCCGGCATCGGCGCCGGTGTGCTGGACACCGTGCAGGAGTTCGGCGCGGTGCTGGCCACCGCGATCCTCGGTGCGCTGCTGGCCAACCGGCTGGCGTCCGCTCTGGTCAGCCAGGCCTCGGCGGCCGCGGCCGGGTTGCCCGAGGCGGCCCGGGCCCCGTTCGTCGACGGCCTCACCCAGGCGGCGAGCGGCGGCCTGCAGGTCGGCGCGGGTCAGGCCCAGGAGGCGCTCCCGGCCGATGTCCCGGCGGCGGTGGCGGACCAGATCAGCGCGGCCGCGCACCACGCGTTCGCGGCTGCGTTCACCGACGCGATGGACCCGGTGATCCTGGTGGCCGTCGGGGTCATCCTGGCCGCGGCCGTGGCGGTGCTGTTCGTGCGGGACGGGGCCGGGGACCGGAGCGCGGCGCCGTCCGGCGGGGCGAGCGACGCCGCCGCGGAGATCGCCGCCTGAGGGTGCCTGCCGACGGGTGGTCTACCGACGGGTGCCCGCGGAACATCGGCCGGCGTGAGGCCGGTGGATGTTCCGCAGGCAGGTTTCGCGCCCACGTCAACGCACACACGGACGCGAACGCCCGGCCGGGGAACGGGATCTCCGGCCGGGCGTGCGTCGGTGACGAGCGCCACCGATCGGATCACTTCACCTCGCGGGTCAGCACCCGGCGGGTGCCGATCGCCAGCGGCAGGCCCACCCAGACCAGGACGCTGGTGCCGAGCTTGGCCCAGTCGGTGCCGGTCATCTCGCCCGAGATCAGCGGCATCGTGGTCAGGTTGATGTTCAGCCAGCCGATCGCGTCCAGTGCGCTCGGGGCGAGCCCGGCGACGATGGTCCAGACCGTCGGCAGCACCAGGGACGCGACGATCGCCACCGGGGTGTTGAGGAAGGCGAAGCCGAAGGCGACGCCCAGCAGGACGAACACCAGCACGACCAGCACGGTGCCACCGAGCACCGGCAGGGTCAGGTCCCAGGCGGCGCCGGCGACCAGCGTCGCCGTCACCGCGCCGAGCAACGCCACGGCGAACACGCCCAGGCTGAGCAGGACGGCGGCGACGAGCTTGGCGGCAACGACGCGACCGCGGCGGGGTTCGAGAGCGAATGTCACCAGGCCGGTGCGCTGCGACCACTCGGCGGTCGCGCCCATGATCCCGATGATCGGGACCAGCAGGCTCAGCGGCAGCACGGTGGCGCCGAGCAGGTCGGCCAGGCCGTGTGGTCCGGTACTCCAGATCAACGTGCCGACGATCATCGCCACGGCAGCCGCGGCGGTGACGGCGAGCAGCGCCCGGCCGGCCCGGGTGTCGGTCATCTTGCGCAGTTCGACCCGGGTCAGCCGGGTGAACGGGATGGGACGGATGGCGGCGTCGATGCGGGTGGTGGGGTCGGTGGACGGGGTGGCGGCCACGGTCGTCATGCTGCGATGCCTTCCTGGGCGGTGGAGCCGGTGCGGTCGTGGTCGGCGGTGAGCTGCAGGAACATCTCTTCCAGGCCCTGTGCGCCGGCCGTGCCGAGGTGGGTGAGGACGACGCCCGCCTGCAGGGCGATCCGTCCGATCAGTTCGGTGGGGGCGTCGGCGGCCAGCCGGTCGCCGTCGCGGCGCACGGTGACGCCGGCGGCGGTCAGCGCGCCGGCCAGGGCGGCGTCGTCGGTGGAGCCGACCCGGCTGCCCTGCGTCGTCAGCAACTCGTGCTTGGCACCCTGCGCGACGATGCGGCCGCGGCCGATCATGACCAGGTCGTCGGCGATGATCTGCACCTCGTGCAGCAGGTGCGAGGACAGCAGCACGGTGCCGCCCTGGTCGGCGAAGCCGCGCAGCAGCGAGCGCATCCAGTGGATGCCCTGGGGGTCAAGGCCGTTCGCCGGTTCGTCCAGGATCAGCACCTGGGGGTTGCCGATCAGTGCGCCGGCGATGCCCAGCCGCTGGCGCATGCCCAGCGAGTAGTCCCGGACGCGTCGCTTGGACTCCTTGGCGGTGAGGCCGACGAGCTCCAGCGACGAGTCGACCGCCGGGCCCGGAATGCCGAGCTGGAGGGCGGCCAGGTTCAGCACCTCGCGGCCGGTCCGGCCGGGGTGCTGCGCGGAGGCGTCGAGCATGACGCCGACCTGCCGTCCCGGGTTCGGCAGCTCCCGGTAGGGGCGACCCAGCACCAGGGCGCGGCCGCCGGTCGGCACGGTCAGCCCGGCCATCATCCGCATGGCGGTGGACTTGCCGGCCCCGTTCGGGCCGAGGAACCCGGTGACCGAGCCGGGCCGGGCGGTGAAGGTGATGCCGTCGACGGCCGTCGTGCCGCCGTAGCGCTTGGACAGGTTCTCGATCTGGATCATGTCTTCAGCCTGCCGTCGCCCGGCCGCCGGCGAATCGAGCCTTGGTCTAGATCGACCCCCTACTTTGGTCTACGCCGGTTCGCCCCGGAGGTCGCTGCCGTCCGGACCGACATAGGGTCGGCGTCGATGCTCACCGCCGTCGAACCCGTTGCCCCACCCCGTGGGAGGTGGGGGACGACGTGGCGGGTGCTGCTCGCCGTGGGCCTGGGCCTGCTCGGCTGGATCGCCAGCGCCGGGCCGGCATCCGAAACCGGCTTCCTGCGGGTCTGGATGTGGGCGGTCGACCCGGTCCTGGGCGTCACCGTTCTCGTGCTGACCGTGCTGCTGGTGCGGCGGTACCCGGTACCGGTGGCCGTCGGCGCCGCCCTCACGGCGATCGTCTCGGCGCTGGCCTTCGGGGCCGCGCTGCTGGCGCTGTGCTCGGTGGCGACCCGCCGGCGGTGGTGGGAGATCGCCGTGGTGGCCGGCGTCGACCTGGTCGCCTTCTCGGTGCCGAGCCCGATCTACGGGGTCCCGAACGCCGAAGAGCCCTGGTGGATCCAACTGGCGTTCGTCGCCGTCGGCGTCGCGATGGTCGTCGCCGTCGGGGTCGCCGTCGGCCAGCGCCGGGCGCTGGTCGCCGGCCTGCGGGAGCGGGCCGAGACCGCCGAGCGGGAACAGGCGGCCCGGGTCGAGGCCACCCGCATCGCCGAACGCAACCGGATCGCTCGCGACATGCACGACGTGCTGGCCCACCGGATCTCGCTGGTGGCCATGCACGCGGCCGCGGTCGGCTACCGTCCGGACCTGACCGCCGACGAACGGCGGGCCGCGTTGCGCACGATCGAGGAGAACGCCCGGCTCGCGCTGGCCGAACTCCGGGACGTGCTCGGGGTGCTGCGCGACCCGGCCGCGATCGCCGACGCACCGGAGCCGCCCCAACCACGGCTGGCCGACATTGCCGCGCTGGTCGAGGAAGGGCGGGCCGCGGGCATGCACATCGATCTGGTCGAAGCCGTCGATCCCGGATCTAAGGGTGCCGCCGACGGCGAACCGCCGTCGCTGACCGCGCAGACCGCGCACCGGGTCGTCCGGGAGGCGCTGACGAACGCGCGCAAGCACGCCCCGGACACCCGGGTCAGTGTGTCGGTCGCCGGCGAACCGGGCGACGGGCTGGCCCTGCGCATCACCAACCCGGCCCCGCTGCGGCCGGGCGGCACCGGGCTGCCGGGTGCCGGGCTCGGGCTGATCGGCCTGACCGAGCGAGTGGCCAAGGCCGGCGGGCGAATCACCCACGGACCGCGGGTCGACGGCGGATTCGAGCTGGCCGTCTGGCTACCGTGGGCCGGGTGAGCATCCGGGTGGTGATCGTCGACGACGATCCGCTGGTCCGCACCGGGTTGTCGATGATCCTGGGTGGCGACCCGGAGCTGACCGTCGTCGGTCAGGCCGCCAACGGCGCGGAGGCGATCGGTCTGGTCGCGCGGGAACGGCCGGACGTGGTGTTGATGGACATCCGGATGCCGGTCCGCGACGGGCTCAGCGCCACCGAGGAGCTGGTGGCCGGGCCCGACGCGCCGCGGATCATCGTGCTGACCACCTTCGACACCGACGAGATGGTGTTGCGGGCCCTGCGGATCGGCGCCGCCGGGTTCCTGCTCAAGGACACCCCGCCGGCCCGGTTGGTGGAGGCGATCAAGACCGTGACCACCGGCGCGCCGACGCTGTCCCCGCAGGTGACCGCGCAGCTGATCGCCGCGGCCACCGCCCCGGACCGGGCGGGCGGCACCGCGACCCGGGACGAGGCCCGGCGCCGGCTGGCCGCGCTGACCGACCGGGAGCTCGAGGTGGCCCGCGGGGTCGGCAAGGGCCAGACGAACGCTGAGATCGCAGCCGAGCTGTACATGTCGCTCGCCACCGTCAAGGCGCACGTCGGGCGGGCGCTGACCAAGATCGGCGCCGACAACCGGGTGCAGTTGGCGCTTCTCGTGCATGACGCGGGAATGGACTGACTCGGCCCAGTGTCCGGAAAGGGGATTGCTGTGGTAGGCATTGCCGACGTGCTGGCGGATCTACGCGCCGAGAGTGAGGATCTCGACGCGCTGGTCGCCGACCTGCCCGAGTCGGGTTGGGCCATCGACACTCCCGCGCCGGGCTGGACGATCGCGCACCAGATCGCCCACCTGAATTGGACCGATCACGCCGCGCTGGCCGCCGCCACCGACCCGGACACGTTCGCGGAGATCCGGCGAGCCGCGGCCGTCGACCTCACGCTGGTGATCGAGGGTGGCGCCGCCGACGGCGCGTCGCTGCCCGCAGCCGACCTGCTGGCCCACTGGCGCCGCGGCCGGGCCGCGCTGGCCACCGCGCTCGCCGCGGCCGGGCCGGTTCGCCTGCCGTGGATCGGCACGACGATGAGCCCGACCTCGATGGCCACCGCCCGGATCATGGAGACCTGGGCGCACGGCCAGGATGTCGCCGACGCGCTCGGGGTCGACCGGGTGCCCACCGGCCGGCTGCGGCACGTCGCGCACCTGGGTGTCATCACTCGCGATCACGCGTTCGGCGTGCACGGCCGCACGCCGCCGGCCGAGCCGTTCCGGGTGGAGCTGACCGCGCCGAACGGGTCGATCTGGACCTGGGGGCCGGACGACCGGGCGCCGGATGTCACCGGACCGGCGCTGGATTTCTGCCTGCTGGTCACCCGCCGGCGGCACCGCGCCGACCTGTCGCTGACCGCAACGACCGAAGACGCGGACCAGTGGCTTGGCCTGGCGCAGGCGTTCGCCGGGCCGCCGGGGCCGGACCGGCCGCCCGCCGGCTGACGTGCCGCCCGCCCACCCCTCGATTCCGCCGACTTGCGCCATATGCATGTTCTGAATCGATCCCGAACCTGCATATGAGGCAAGTCGGCGAAGGGAGGCGGCCGGTCACCGGCGTCCCGGTGAGGATCCGGCCGAGCATGCCCGAGCAACCTGCGCAGCAGCGTGCCAGGGGGTAGGGGTGCGCCAGTAAGGGGGCGCGGTTGGTGCGTGACGCTCCGGCGTCGGCGTTGCCGTCCACCCCGGCGCGCGGCTGAAATCGGCAACTCCTGGCTCACCGGTCACATTTCGGGTGAGTTGATCCGCGCCGGCGGAGTTGATCCGCGCGGTCAGGGGGTCAGGGGGTCAGGGGTGCGCGGGTGGGGGGCGGGCGCGAGGGCGGGCGGGCTCGCCCGCCCGCCCGCTATGCGTTGCGGATCGCCGCGGCGCCCCCGAGGTCAAGCAGCTCCACGGACTTCTCACGCATCTCGATCTTGCGGATCTTGCCGGTGACGGTCATCGGGAAGTCGTCGACCAGCAGGACGTACCGGGGGATTTTGTAGCGGGCCAGCTTTCCCGTCGCGAACTCCCGGATCCCCTCGGCGGTCAACGGTTCGGCGCCCGCCCGGAGCTTGACCCACACGCAGAGCTCCTCGCCGTACCGCTCGTCCGGGACGCCGATCACCTGCGCGTCCAGGATGTCCGGATGGGTGTAGAGGAATTCCTCGATCTCCCGGGGGTAGACGTTCTCGCCGCCCCGGATCACCAGATCCTTGATCCGGCCGGTGATGTTGAGGTACCCCTGCTCGTCCATCACGCCCAGGTCGCCGGTGTGCATCCAGCGGGCGGCGTCGATCGCCTCGGCCGTCTTGTCGGGCTGGTCCCAGTAGCCGAGCATCACCGAGTAACCCCGGGTGCACAGCTCGCCCGGCTCACCGCGGGGCAGGGTGCGGCCGGTGGCCGGGTCGACGATCTTCACCTCGACGTGTGGGTGCACCCGGCCGACGGTGGAGACTCGCCGGTCCAGGGTGTCGTCGGCGCGGGTCTGGGTGGACACCGGTGACGTCTCGGTCATGCCGTAGCAGATGGTCACCTCGGTCATCCCCATCCGCTCGACCACCTGCTTCATCACCTCGACCGGGCAGGGCGACCCGGCCATGATTCCGGTGCGCAGCGAGCTCAGGTCGTAGGACTCGACGTCCGGGTGGTTGAGCTCGGCGATGAACATCGTCGGGACCCCGTAGAGCGAGGTGCACCGCTGCTCGGCCACCGCGTGCAGCGTGGCCGCGGGGTCGAACCCGGGGCCCGGGATCACCATCGTCGCGCCGTTCGTCACGGCGCCCAGGTTGCCCATCACCATGCCGAAGCAGTGGTAGAACGGCACCGGGATGCACACCCGGTCGTCGGCGGTGTACCCGCACAGCCGGCCGACGAAATACCCGTTGTTGACGATGTTGTGGTGGGACAGCGTGGCGCCCTTGGGGAATCCGGTCGTCCCGGACGTGTACTGGATGTTGATCGGGTCGTCGGCGGACAGCTCCGCGGCGATTCCGGCCAGCGCGGACCGGTCGCCGCGCCGGCCCGCGGCGAGCAGGGCGTCCCACTCCGGCCGGCCGAGCAGCACCACGGTCCGCAGGTCCGGACAGTTCGGCCGAACCTGGTCGATCATGGCGGCATAGTTCGCGTCCTTGAACGACGGTGCGGCCACCAGCAGGCTGACGCCGGCCTGCCTCAGCACGTATTCCAGTTCGTGCGCCCGGTAGGCCGGGTTGATGGTGACCAGGATGACGCCGATCCGGGCCGTGCCGAACTGCACCAGCGTCCACTCGGCCTGGTTCGGCGCCCAGATGCCGACCCGGTCCCCGCGCCGGACCCCGGCGGCGAGCAGGCCCAGCGCGACGTCGTCGGCGGCGTCCCGCAGCTGTGCGTAGGTCCACCGGCGTCCGGTCGGCACGTCGACCAGTGCTTCGGCGGCGGGTTGAGCCGCAGCGACCCGGTCCAGCACGGCGCCGATGGTGTCGCCCAGCAACGGCACGTCGGACGTGCCCGACGCGTAGGACGCAACGGTGACCATGAGCCCTCCTCGGTGAACGCTCGATCCCCTCGATCCAACACCCTTCAGGCCGGGGCCGGACCGGCATCCGGCGCCGCCGGCACCGGGGGCCGGCGGACCAACCACCACGCGGCCGCGGCGCCGACCAGCGCCAGCCCGCTGACCACCAGGAACGTGACGGCGTAACCGACGGTCGACGCCTCCCGGGCGGGGATCAGGTAGCTCTGCACGTAGTCGCCGAAGTCCGATTCCCGCAGGCCGGTCTGCTCCTCGCCGATCATGATGTCCTTGAGTCTGCCGACGGTCTCCATATCCAGATCGGGCCCCGGGGCGGCGTCCATGTCGGGGAACAGCCGAGCCAGGAAGGTCTGGTGGAACACCGCGTACAGCACGGCGATGCCCAGGGCGCCGCCGCCCTGCTCCGCGGTCGCCGACACGCCGGACGCCTGACCCTCGTCTGCTTCCGGCACGCTGTCCACCGAGACCGGGTCGTTGACGGACAGCACGATGGCCAACCCGCTGCCGTACGCGAGCAACCCGGGCAGCAGCCACAGGTAGCTCTGCATCGGCACGGCGACCGCCAGCAGCACCCCGGACAGGGCCAGGATCAGGAAGCCCCAGGTCATCGGGGCGCGGCCGCCCGACCGGTCGTACCAGCGGCCGGTGAGCGGGGCCAGCAGCACCATCGGCAGGGTGGTCGGGATGAGGGCGAGACCGGCCAGAACGGGATCCATCTTCAAATTCAGGATGAGCAGCAGCGGGAAGATCAGGCCCAACCCCATCTCCGCCATCCCGGCCAGGCCCTGGCTGACGGTCGCGCCGAGGTAGTTCCGGTGCCGGCCGAGCAGCGCGAAACTCATCAGCGGGTTGTGCGCCCGGCGTTCCCGCAGGACGAACAGCACCCCCGCGCCGGCGCCGACCACCACCGGCAGCCAGACCCCCGGGCTGCCGACCGGCCAGACCGCGGTCTGGGACAGGCCGAAGACGACACCGACCAGGGTCACGCACAGCAGCAGGGCGCCGGTGAGGTCCACGTGCACCTTGCCGTTCGTCTTCTTGTCGGCCGGCACGGCGCGCAGGGTGAACCAGACGACGAGCAGCAGCAGCGGCAGGTTGATCAGCAGCACCGCGCGCCAGCTGAGCAGCGAGGTGAGCGTGCCGCCGATGGTCGGGCCCAGGGCACCGGCGATCGCCGCGGTGCCGCCCATCGCGCCCAGCGCTCGCCCGCGGTCCGCCGGCGGGTACTCCGAGCTGATGATCGCGACGGTGGCGGGGAGCATCAACGCGCCGCCGCACCCCTGCAGCACCCGGGCAAGGAGCAGGATCCAGAATTCGGGCGCCAACCCGGCGACGGCCGAGGCGCCGCCGAACAGCGCGGCCCCGAGCAGGAAGATCCGCCGCCGCCCGAGCAGGTCGCCCAACCGTCCGCCGAGCACCAGTAGGCCGGCCAGTGGCAGCAGGCTCGCGTTGAGCACCCACTGCGCGAGCGCGGACCCGATGTGGAATGTGTTCATCACGCTCGGCAGGATCAGCGGCACCGCGGTCTGGTCGACCAGGATCATCGCGTTGGCCAGCGTCATGCTGATCAGCACGAGGCGCAGGGAAGCCGCGGTGGCGCGTTCGGTCATGTCGCCCCTTTCATCCGGATCGGGAACTCCCAGGCTGGGCATCGGTGAAGCGGTCGCGCAAGATGACCATGATGACCGACGACCTGCACTACCTCGATGCGCGCCGGCAGGTCGCTCTGCTGCGCACCCGGCAGCTCAGCGCGCGCGAATTGCTGCAGGCGCACCTGGACCGAGTCGAGGCCGTCAACCCGGCGATCAACGCGATCGTCACCCTCACCCCGGAGCTCGCCTTCGCCCGGGCCCACGAGCTGGACCAGCTGGCCGCCCACGGCAAGTTCGCCGGACCGCTGCACGGCCTGCCCATGGCGCACAAGGACAACCACCTGACCGCCGGGATCCGCACCACCTTCGGCTCCCGGCTGCGGGCCGACCTGGTGCCCGACACCGACGACCTGGTGATCGAGCGGCTCCGCGCGGCCGGCGTGGTGACCATCGGCAAGACGAACATCCCGGAGTTCGCCGCCGGCGGACACACCTTCAACGAGGTTTTCGGCATCACCCGCAACCCCTACGACCTGGCCGTGACGGCCGGCGGCTCGTCGGGCGGAGCGGCCGCCGCGCTCGCCGCCGGGCTCCACCCCTTGGCCGACGGCAACGACATGGGCGGGTCGCTGCGGCTGCCGGCCGGCTACTGCAATGTGGTCGGGCTGCGGCCGACCGCCGGGCGGGTCCCGATGTACCCGGCCGCTGATGGATTCATCGGGTTGTCCGTCTCGGGCCCGATGGCCCGTACGGTCGACGACCTGGCCCTGCTGCTGTCGGTGCTGGCCGGTCCGGACGGCCGGTCGCCGATCTCCCTGGAGGAACCGGGCTCGTCGTTCGACGTCGTGCCCGACGGCGGGCTGGCCGGCGCCCGGATCGCGTTCTCCCCGGACCTGGGCGGGCTGATCGAGGTGGAGCCGCAGGTGGCGGCGATGGTGCGGGCGGCGGCCGCCGCCTGCGAGACGCACGGGGCGCTGGTCGAGGAGGGCTGCCCGGATCTCGCGGGCGCCGACGAGTGCTTCCGCACGCTGCGCGCCTGGCAGTTCGAGGCCACCCTGGGGGCCGAGTTGGACGCCGGGTCCGACCTGGTCCGGCCCAGCCTGCTGGCGAACATGCGGGCGGGCCGGCCGCTCACCGGGCCGCAGGTGGGGCGGGCGACCGTGCTGCGCACGACGCTGTTCCACCGGATGCGCGAGTTCCTGGACGACTTCGACGCCCTGCTGCTGCCGGTCGCGCCGCTGCCCGCGTTCTCCGTCGACGTGCAGTACCCCGAGGTGGTCGCCGGGGTGCCGCAGCCGGACTACCTGGGGTGGATGCGGGCGGTCTGTCACATCACCGTCACCGGGCATCCGGCCATCTCCGTCCCCGGCGGGTTCAGCGCGGCCGGGACCCCGCTGGGCCTGCAGATCGTCGGCCGGCACCGCGGCGAGCGGGCGCTGCTGGCCGTCGCCAAGGCGTTCGAAGCGGTCACCGGGCACGGGCGGCGACGCCCCGGGTGCTGAACCGGGGCACTGAACCGGGTTCGGTGCCGGACGGCCGGGCGTTCGCCCGCCTGCGGAACATCCGCCGGCCCGACACCGGCCGTTGTTCCGCAGGGCCCCCTCGGCGACGCTCTCCGCCGACCGGAACCGTGCGCCGATGGGTGGGGACGTGAGACAACCCACCCGTTTTCAACGGATCGGGCGGCGGACGCGTCCACCAACGGCCTGCCCGTCAGGTCGCTGTCCCCGCACCACCCGAGAAACCCGACACGAAACCGATACCCATGCAAACCCCCGCGCCACGGACCACCCCGACACCCACATTCCACGAGCTGCCCGGCGATACCGACGACCGGACGGTCCGGCTGACCACCCCGGCGATCCGCCGGGCGGCGGTCGCGCCGCCGACCCGCGCACCACTGGCCGCGCCCTACCGGCCGCAGCCCTACCCCCATGCCGCGGTGCGATCCCCGGCGACGACCGCGGCCCTCGTCGACGCGAGCCCGGGCATCGACGGATCGGATGATGACTCCACTGACGCCGATGCCCCGAAGTTCGCGCTGACCGCCACCCAGGTCACCGCCAGCATGTCGGCCGCGGTCATCGCCGCGTTCATCGGTGCGCAACTGGGGGTGGCCGGGACGATCGTCGGCGCCGCGATCGCGTCCGTCGTCTCGGTGGTCGGCAGTGCCGTCATCGGCCACTCCCTGCTCCTCACCCGTCGCACGGTGACGAAGACCGTGCACCACGTCCGGGTGGGTGCCGGCTCGCCCGCCGATGCGGCCGACACCGTGCTGCTGACCGCGGTGACCAGGCGGGTCGAGATCGAGCACGCGGCGCCGGCCCGGCCGGGCCCGGCCACCGGGACGACCGGTGGTCCGACGTCGCGGCGCCGCGGCTGGTGGTCGCGACCGGGCCGGTTGCGCTGGCTGCTGGTCGGGCTGATCGCCTCGGCCGCCGTCTTCGCCGCCGCGCTCGGCGCGGTCACCGTCGTCGAGGCGGTCAAGGGCGCGCCGATCTCGGGCGGCAACAGCGGCTTCTCGGTGCTGGGTGGCAACCGCGGAACCGGACCGCAGGACGCTCCGTCGTCGTCCAGTCGGACCACGGTCACCGAGACGACCACGGCGCCGCCCACCACGACGTCCTCGTCGGCGCCGGGCACCAGTTCGTCGGCGACCTCGAGCTCGCCGACCTCGTCGGCGACCACGTCCACGACGGCGTCGGCCACCACGCCGGCCACCAGCGCGCCGACCACCGCTGCATCGACGCGAGCATCCGCGGGGACCGGGACGGCGGCCGCACCGCCGGCCGGCTGATCAGACACGCCCGGCCGAGCGCCACGGCCGGCCGGGCCCGCCGTGTTGGAATTGAGCCCGGAATGGCAGCCGCGTGCTTTCGGCTGCCGAGATGGTCTTGATCCGGGAGGACCCCGACGTGGATAGCGCTGCCGTGCCGCAGCCGAACGGCGACCGAGCCCCCGAGGCCGGAGCCGCCCTCGGTCGTCGCGACCGGGACATCCTGGCGTTCGAGCGAATGTGGTGGCAGTACGCCGGCGCCAAGGAACAGGCGATCAAGGAACGGTTCGACCTGTCGCCGACCAGGTACTACCAGGTGCTGAACGAGATCATCGACAACCCGGCGGCGCTGGCCGAGGATCCGCTGCTGGTGCGCCGGCTGCGGCGGTTGCGGACCAGCCGGCAGAAGACTCGCTCGGCCCGCCGCCTCGGCTTCGACGTCTGAGCCCCGGGGCCGGCTGACGCCCCGGCGACCCGGCGGACCGCCGCGGGCAGTCGGACCGCCGCGGGCAGTCGGACCGCCCAGAGCAGGGTGGAGCGCTCAGGGCAGCCGGCGCCAGGCGCTGCGCGGCCGCCGCCGGGTTCCCTGCTGGTGGGGCGCCGGTGACCCGTCGGGCAGCCGGCCGGCGACCCGCTGCCGGCGGGGCATCCGCATCCGCACCCGGCGGCTGGACCGCCGGGCCCGGGCGCCGGTCGTCCGCCACAGTTCCGGGTGGCGCCGGAGGTGGTCGTACTTCCAGACCGCGTAGGGGATGTGCAGCAGGTACACGACCATGCCGATCACCGTGACGAGTTCCGGCTCGTAGAACAGCGCGGCGACCCCGAGGACCAGCAGGATCAGCATCGGCACGATCAACTGGGGCGGCATCCGCACCGACTTGAGCGCGATGGTGGGCACCCGGGACACCATCAGCAGGCCGATCATGACGATCCAGATCGAGACCACCCAGGGCAGCGCCCACGGGCCGTCCGTGCCCAGCCGGTTGGTCAGCAGCAGGGGGGCGGTGACGATCAGCCCGCCGGCCGGGGTCGGCACCCCGGTGAAGAAGCCCTTGGCCCACGGCTTCGGCTCGTCGTCGAGCAGCGAGTTGAACCGGGCCAGCCGCAGCGCCGCGCAGACCGCGAACAGCAGGCAGACCACCCAGCCGTAGCCCTGGCCCTCGTCCCGCAGCAGCCACACGTACATCACCAGCGCCGGGGCGACGCCGAACGAGATGCAGTCCGACAGCGAGTCCAGCTCGGCGCCGACCCGGCTCTGCGAGCGGAGCCAGCGGGCGGCCGGACCGTCCAGCGAGTCCAGCACCGCGGCCGCGCCGATCGCGCCGACGGCCAGTCGCCATTGCCCGCTCATCGCGAACGCGACCGAGGTCAGCCCGGCGCACAGGGCCATCACGGTGATGGCATTGGGCAGGAACCGGACGCCGGGGACGCCGCCCATCAGCCGCGGTCTTCGACGGTGCCGGTGAGGTCGGCCAGCACGGTCTCGCCGCCGACCGCCCGCTGACCGAGCCGCACCAGCGGCCGGGTGCCCGGGGGGAGGTAGGTGTCCAACCGGGATCCGAACCGGATCAGGCCGTAGGTCTCGCCGGCGGTGACCGCTTGGCCGGCCCGGACGTCGCACACGATCCGGCGGGCGACCAGCCCGGCGATCTGGGTGACGGCCACCGGACCGGCCACCGAGGAATCGGCCGGGTCGATGAGCAGGGTGTTGCGTTCGTTGTCGTCCGAGGCCTTGTCCAGGTCAGCGGACAGGAAGGCCCCCGGCCGGTAGGCGACCTCGCGGATCACGCCGTCGATGGGAATGCGCTGGATGTGCACGTCGAAGATCGACAGGAAGATCGACACCCGGACCAGGGGCGTGGGATCCAGACCCAGTTCGGGGGGCGGCGGCGCGTCGGTGATCAGGCTGACCAGCCCGTCGGCGGGCGCCACGACCAGCCCGCCGCCCTCGGGGCGGACCCGCGCCGGCGCGCGGAAGAACGCCGCGGAGCCGGCGGTCGCGCTCAGGCCGACCGTGGTGACCAGCCGGCCGGCCCGGCGCAGGCCGAGCGACCGCAGCAGGAGCCGGCCGGCGAGGGTCGCCGCGGCCGCGCCCACCACGATCGGCCGGCCGCCGGGATGGATCGGCGGAATCGTCGAACGGATCAGCCCGACCATGTGGGAGCCGGGTCGCTTGTCGGCCATTGCGGGGAGTTCGCCTGCCCTTTCGCCATCGGGGACGCTGCGAGGAGAAGTTCCGCCCGACGTTTCGGATGCGCACCACGTTAGCCCAGGTGCGGGTCGCGATGGCGGCACCGACGCGGTGTCGGACAACCGCGTCGATCCTCGTCGCCCCGGATGTGTCAGAGTTTTGTGCTGACCCATCCGTGCCATGCCAGCCAGCGGAGAGCCACGTGCCTGACACGCCAGCCGAGACCTCGCTCGGGTTTGAACGGATCGTCTTCTTCAGCGACGCGGTCTACGCGATCGTCATCACCCTGCTCGTGCTGCCGATCGCGGCCGAGTTCGAGGCGCCCGAGGAGGACGCGCAGCTGCTGCACGTGATCGGCGAGCTGTGGCCGCACATCCTCAGCTTCCTGATCAGCTTCCTGGTGATCGGTCAGTTCTGGATGGCGCACCACCGGATGTACCGGTTGATCGGGTCCTACAACGGCGGACTGCTCTGGATGAACCTGTTCTGCCTGCTCACGGTGACCTTCATGCCGTTCCCGACGGCGGTGCTGGGCGCCGTACGGGACGAACACCACCTGGAGGTGGTGTTCTACGCGGCGTCGTTGACGGCGACGAGCCTGGCCCTGGTGCTCATGTGGACCTATGCCCGGACGCACGATCTGCTGCGCCCCGACCTGACGACCGAGCAGGTCAAGGGCTTCACGGTGGGGTCGCTGGTGGCCATGGCCGCGTTCGTGGTGAGTATCGGCGCGGCCTTTTTCGGCCTGATCGCCGCCGCGATCTGCTGGGTGGCCATGATCCCGGCGACCAGGTTCGCGCTGCAGAGGACGTCGAGGACGTGAGACCGAGTCCCACGGGCGGGTAGGTTCGGGATGTGAGTGCGGCCCCCGACGACGACGTCCCGGCCTCCCGGGCGGCCGCCCTGCCGCGGGTGGCGGTGGCGGACGTGGCGGTGCGCATGTTCGCCGAACACGGCTTTCAAGCCACCTCGGCGACGGCCATCGCCGCGGCCGCGGGGGTCTCCCGGAGCACGTTCTTCCGGCACTTCCGGTCGAAGGAGGACGTGATCTTCGCCGATCACGACGAGTTGCTGGAGTCGATCGCCGAGTTCTTCGCCCGGGAGCATCCGGACCCGTACCGGGCGGTGTGCGAGGCGGCGACGATGGTGTTCCGCCGCTTCCGGGACCGGCTGCCGGTGGTCCAGCTGCGCGACCGGGTGGTCCGCCAGACGCCCGAGCTGCGCGACCGCGAACTCGTGACCTCCAGCCGGTACGAGCGGCTGTTCGTCAGCTATCTGCGCCGGCGGCTGCCGGAGGAGCCGCCGCTGCATTCGATCCGGTTCGCCGCCGCCGTCATCGCCACCCACAACTACGAGCTGCGGCTGCTGCTGCGTTCGCCCGAGCCGGTGGACGAGCGGGAGCTGAGCCTCGAGCTCGACCGGGTGCGGGCTCAGCACGGGGTCGGGCCGGTGGTCGATGCGCCGGTGGCGGCGACGGATGTGGTGGTGGCGGTCTTCCCGGCCGGCACCCCGCCGGACCGGCTGGCCGCGGCGGTCCGGGAACAGCTGGCCGGAGCCCGAACGAGCTGAGGTGGACGGCCGGTCACGGCGCGTAGGACTCGTGTACCTCGGTCACCCGGCCGTCGGTGACGACCAGCAGGTACGTCGAGTGCGCCTGGCCGATCCGCTGCGCGACCCGGGCCAGCGACCCCGGCACGGACGCCGATCCGTCGAGCACGGTGATCGTCGCGTCCGGGCTGACCGCCACGGTGCGCAGCGCCGGGTTCCGATTGCGCCAGTAGTACCCGGTGCACCAATTGTTGCTGGTGTCCGTGACCCCGTCCGCGGCGCAGGCCTGTTGGGCGGCGGCGCCGGTGAACCAGTCGATCTTGTCGACGGTCAGGGTGGCGTTGGGCACGTCGACGGCGGTGATGAATCCGTGTACCTCGCCGGCCAGGTCGGTCGGCGGCGCGGCGGGCGCGGTGGCCGTCGGCGGGGACGGGGTGGTCGCCGCGGTGGTCATCGTGGTCACCGCGGTCACGGTGGTGGTCACCACCGAGGGCGGGCCGGCGGCCGATGATCGGGCCGGGCCGGGCCCGGCCCCCGACGGCGGAGTGGTCACCGCCGGGACGGGCGAGGGGATCGCGGCGGCGGAGTTGACGATCGCCGAGCCCGCGGTGGCGGCGCCACATCCAGCCACGGCGCCGGCGGGGAGCAGCAGGGCGCCCATGGCCACTGCCGCCCGCCACCGGATCATCAGCCGACGATAGCCGCGCCGGCCGGCGCCCCGAGCGGTCAGTGCCCCATGATCGGCCGACTCGGCCCGACGTCGTTCGGGTCGTGCACCAGGCCCAGCTGCGCTTCCATCTCCTCCAACGGGATCCCCTTGGTCTCCGGCATCACCTTGATCACCCAGATGAGCTGGCCGACCATGCAGATGCCGAAGATCAGGAAGGCGGTGCCGCCACCCAGCGCCCCGGCGATGCCGGGGAACGTCCAGGACACGATGGCCGCGAAGACCCAGTGGGTCAGGCTGCCGAACGACTGCCCGCGTCCGCGGATCCGGTTCGGGAAGATCTCCGAGATGAAGACCCAGATGACCGCGCCCTGGCCGAAGGCGTGGGCCGCGATGAACACCATGAGGCCGACCAGCACCAGCACGCTGGAGAATCCGCTGAAGTTCCCGCTGTAGAGGTAGAAGATGGCGGCCAGCCCGCCGAGGCTGACCAGGTAGCCGATCGACCCGACGAGCATGAGCTTGCGGCGGCCGAGCTTGTCGATGACGGTCAGTGCGGCCATGGTGGCGATCAGGTTGACCAGGCCGACCGCGACGCTCTCCAGGAAGGCGGCGTTCTCGCCGGCGCCGGCCATCCGGAACACCTCGGGCGCGTAGTAGAGCACCGCGTTGATACCGGAGAGCTGGTTGAACGCGGCGATCGCGAAGGCCAGCAGGATGACCTTGCGATGCCCCCGGGTGAAGAACGCCACCTTGGGCGCTTTCTCGGCCGCCCGGAGCGAGGTGGTGACCTCGTCGATCTCGAACTTGGCCTCCGCCTCCGACGAGGTCAGCCGGCGGATGTTCGCCACCCCCTCGTCCTGCCGGCCGACCGACATCAGCCAGCGCGGGCTCTCCGGCACGGACGGCAGCAGGGCCAGGAAGATCACCGCGGGAATGGCCATCACGCCGAACATCCAGCGCCAGGCGGTGTCCGACGGCACCAGCTGGGCGATGACGTAGTTCGACATGTAGGCGAGCAGGATGCCCAGCACGATGTTGAACTGGACCAGGCCGACCAGCCGGCCTCGATGCGCGGGCGGTGAGACCTCCGCGGTGTAGATGGGCGCGGTCACCGAGGCGGCACCGACCCCGACGCCCCCGACGAACCGGAAGATCATGAAGATGACAAGGTTGTCGGACAGCGCGCTGCCGAGGGCGCCGACCACGTAGAGAATGCCGATGGCGATCAGCACCTTCTTGCGGCCGTACCGGTCCACCGGTTTGCCGGCACCCAGGGCGCCGACGATCGTGCCGATCAGGGCCGTGGCCACGGTGAATCCGAGCATGAATCCGCTGATGCCGAACTTGTCTTCCAGGGCACCCGTGGTGCCCGAGATGACGGCCGTGTCGAACCCGAAGATGAGGCCACCCAATGCCGCCACGATGGCACTGCGAAGGACCAGAGCGTTCACGCTGCACCCCCAACCGGGCGCCGCGGAAGTGCAACGCCCGGCCCGGAAACTACTCGGGATCATTCGTCGGGGGCGCGCGCAATCACTCGGATCCGGCACCCTCGGCGCCCGATGGGGACGCGGAGGGTGACGACGGCCTGCGTCCGATTCTGGGCTGGTCCGGCAGGGCCGGGTGAAATCTATCGACCGGCGATCACTGGGCGCCGCCGCCACATCCGGTTCTGCCGCAGCGGTGTGGGCCGGTCGGGGGAATCTGTCATTCTTTGCCGAGTTAAGACAACGATGTCGGTGATTGTCCTCGGCGCCGGCCGGAACCCGGCTACCGGATGGTGCCGCCGGTGGTCTCGAACTGCCAGGCGTCCGCGACCATGTCCTGCAGGCCCAGCGTCGGAGTCCAGCCGAGCCGCTCCCGGGCGCGCGCGTTCGAGGCGATCAATCGGGTCGGGTCGCCGGCCCGGCGCGGGCCGACCGCGTGCGGCACCGGCCGGCCCGCGACCTGCTCGATGGCGGTGAGCACCTCCTTGACCGAGTACCCGTCGCCGCTGCCAAGGTTGCAGATCAGGTGCTCCCCGGGGCGGGCGGCGCCGAGAGCCAGGACGTGGGCGCGGGCCAGGTCCAGCACGTGCACGTAGTCGCGGATGGGGGTGCCGTCCGGGGTTGGCCAGTCGTCCCCGAACACCGTCAACGGGTCCTTGGTGCCGGCCACCGCGCCGAGCGCGTTGGGGATCAGATGGGTCTCCACCGCGTGCCGTTCCCCGGCTCCCAGGGCGGCTCCGGCCACGTTGAAATAACGCAACGAGACCGCGCCGAGCGGCGTCGCGGCGCACTCGCCGGTGATCATCATGTCCACCGCCAGCTTGGTCGCGCCGTAGGTGTTGCCCGGCCGGGCCGGCGCGTCCTCGGTGATCGGCACGGCCTCGGGCTCCCCGTAGGTGGCCGCGGTGGACGAGAACACCAGGGTGGGAACGCCATGCTCGGCGATCGCGTCGAGCAGCGCCCGGGTGCCGTTGACGTTGGTCCGCCAGTACAGCGATGGCTTCACCACCGACTCGCCGACCAGCGACTTCGCCGCGAAGTGCAGTACAGCGTCGAAGCCGCCGCCGGCCAGCACGCCGCTGGCGTCGCCGATGTCGGCCCGGACCAACTCGACCCCGGCGGGCACGGAATCGGCATGCCCGGTGGAGCAGTCGTCCAGCACGACGGCGTCGTGACCTTCGGCGATCATCAGCCGGGTGACCACCGAGCCGATGTAGCCGGCCCCGCCGACGACCAATGCCTTCATCGGGTCACCGCCCCCGTGCCGACCCGCATCGCGATCGTCGCCGCCGTCCTGTCGTTGAACCTGTTGTGCATCGCTGAATCGAACCCCACCGATTGTGATCCCCCTCCGGTACCCCCCACGGTGGGCCGGTCGCCGACTCCAGTGTCACCTGGGGGCGACGTTCTGCGACGCTCCGTGGTGGATCGTAACCCGGAGTGAAGGGAACCGTCGGTCACTCCGGCCGGCCGGGACGATCGACGTCGTCAGCTCCGCAGGGCGTCGACGAGGGCGGCGCAGAAGGAGGGGAGGTCATCGGGGTTGCGACAGGTGATCAGAATGCCGTCCATCGCGGCCTCCTGGTCCACGACGGTGGCGCCGCGTTCCTCAAGTCGGTCCGGGGACCGTGGGTGGTCAGGGCGTCGCGGGGTTGTCGAACTCCACCCGTTCGGCGCCGTCGGTGGCCAGGATGGCCACTCGCCCGCCCTTGAGTGAACTCGAGAGTGAAACGGACATCGGTCCTCCCGCGGTGCACGATCGGGTGCCGGATGGTTGATGATGCGGTCGATGACCGTTCCAGGGATGTACCCGGGGTCGGGGTCCGGTCCAACGCCCCCCGGCTGGCTGGTGGCGCGGCTGCGGGCGGCCGGGTGCGTGTTCGCCGAGGACGAGGCCGCCGTCCTGGTCGAGGCCGCGACGTCGCCGGCCGAGCTGGCGCAGATGCTGCGGCAACGGGTGGCCGGGCTTCCGCTCGAGCACGTCGTCGGCTGGGTGGAGTTCGCCGGCCGGCGG
The DNA here is from genome assembly GCF_044224575.1 of Nakamurella sp. Classification (GTDB taxonomy): domain Bacteria; phylum Actinomycetota; class Actinomycetes; order Mycobacteriales; family Nakamurellaceae; genus Nakamurella. The sequence goes on along the minus strand of NZ_JBGAKE010000003.1, from coordinate 97,576 downwards.
GTCGAGGTGGATGTGGGGGTGTTCGTCCCGCGACGACGCAGCGAATTGCTGGTGCGGGAGGCGGTGGCGCATCTGGCGCGGGCGACCGACGGTCGGCCGGCGCCGCCCGCCGGGCGGGGACCGGTGGTGGTGGACCTGTGCTGCGGGTGCGGCGCGATCGGGGTGGCCATCGCCGCGGCCGTGCCGGAGATCGAATTGGCCGCGACCGACCTGGATCCAGTCGCGACGCGGTGCGCGGAGCGCAACGTGGCGACCGTCGGCGGCACCGTCGTCCGGGGTGATCTGTTCGCGGCGCTCCCGGACCGGTTGCGCGGGCGGGTCGACGTGCTCGTGGCCAACGCCCCGTACGTGCCGACCGGCGCGATCGCGCTGATGCCGCCGGAGGCCCGGGATCACGAACCGGCCGCCGCGCTGGACGGCGGGCCGGACGGCACCGACATCCTGCGCCGGGTGATCGCCGGCGCACCGGAGTGGCTCGCCCCGGGCGGTCTGGTGCTGGTGGAGGTGGGCCGGACGCAGCAGGGCACCGTCGTCCGTGAGTTGGCCCGCCATGACCTGAATCCCCGGATCCTCGTCGACGACGAGTTGGGTGGAATGGTCGCGACCGGCCGGCGGCCGGTCCCGACATCTATTCGTTGGCAAAACTAATCGACTGATGGGCCGGTGACGCCGGTGCCGAAAACGCCGCGCGGAAATGTGCTTCCCGGTACTAGGTTGGCAATGCGTCGGGGATTTCTGGTCAATGCTGCGCGGGGCGAACCGTGTGGTGATCGAGGGGGTTTGAATGACGCGTCGCGCCATGCGCACCGGATTCGTGGCCGCGATGGTCGCGGTGCTGTCGCTGTCGATCGCGCCGGTGTCCTCCGGTGGCGCCGTCCATCCCCCCGACCGGCCGAACGGACCGCCGATCTCCTGGACAGCGTGCCCGATTGATGCGTCCGTCGATCCGGAGTTCGTCGATCCCGCGGTGCAGTGCGGCTCGTTGACCGTGCCGCTGGACTACGACCGGCCCCGTTCCGGCACGGTCGACGTCGCGCTCACCCGGGTACCGGCGACGAACCCGGACCAGCGGATCGGCACGGTGTTCGTCAACCCCGGTGGCCCCGGCGGGTCCGGGGCCGACATGGTGCGAAACGGGTTCGGCAGCTATCTGGGTGAGATGTTGGGCGGCCGGTACGACGTGGTCGGATTCGATCCGCGTGGGGTCGGCGGGACCGCACCGATCCGGTGTTTCGCCGACAACGACGCGGCCGCCGACTTTCTCAATAGTCAGCCGGTGTTTCCCTATGAGCGGGACCAGTTCCGTCCGTTCTTCGACCTGTGGTGGGACTACGGGCGACGCTGTTCGGCGAGTGGTCAGCCGATCGTCGCGCACATGAGCACCGCCGATGTGGCCCGCGACCTCGACCGGCTGCGCGCGGCCGTGGGTGACCGCCGGCTCAACTATCTCGGCTTCTCCTACGGCAGCTACATCGGTACCACGTACGCGAACCTGTTCGGCCGCAACGTCGGTCGCCTGGTGATCGACGGCGTCCTCGACCCGCGGCTGTTCGCGAGCGGGCGGCAGATCGAATCGGACCGGGTGGCCACCCAGTTGGTGCTGGACGAGTTCCTGCGGTTGTGTGACGACGCCGGCGACGGATGCCCCTTCCACACAGCCGAGGGATCGGCGTCGCGCTGGGAACGGCTGGCGAAGTCGCTCCGCGAGCATCCCGTGGATCTCACGGACGGTCAGCGGGCTAGCTATGACGGCCTGATCGCCGTGACGCTGTCGGCCCTGTACGCGCCCGAGGTCTGGTCGGGGGAAGACGGTTTCGCCTTCTTGCTGGACCAGGTGGCCGATCTGGCACTTGCCGAGGGTGACGTCGACCGGTCGGCCGTTGCCGACGGCCAGCAGGCTCTCCTGGTTCGCTTGGGTGTGGCCGCCGACGAGCAGAAGCCCTACCACTTCAACGGTCTCGACGCCTTCTTCGGGAACCATTGCGCGGACGCGGAATACCCGAAGGGCTATCAGCAGTGGCGGGCCGGCGACCGGTTCGCCGCGGCCGGCTCCCGCTTCGGACCGGCATGGTGGTGGGGAGTCGCCGGATGTGCGGCCTGGCCGGTCAACCAGGACCGTTACACCGGGCCCTGGTCCACCCGGACCGCGAACCCGATGCTCATCGTCGGCAACCGGTTCGACCCGGCCACCGACTACGCGGGTGCGCAGGCCAGTGCCCGGCTGCTGCGCAACAGCCGGCTGCTGACCTACGAGGGCTGGGGGCACACCGCCTTCGGCCGGTCGGCGTGCGTCAGCGACGCCGTGGTCGCCTATCTGGTGGACGGCGCGCTGCCCGCGCCGGACACCCGATGCGCGGCGAACCCGAACCCATTCCTGCCGACCTCGGCCCGGCTGTCGGCCCGATCCGCCCATCCGCAGATCGGACTGCCGCCGACCTGGCCGGTGCTCGCCGGGGCCCGCTGATCGGCCCAGGACGGGTGCGCCCGGCCGTTTCCCGATGATCGGCGCGGGCGGACCGTCGGCCGTGCCTGCGGACTATCGGCCGGCGTCCGGCCGGTGGATGTTCCGCAGGCAGGTTGACGCGGGCGGTCGTCGGCTAGGGATCCGGGTGACAAGCCGATGCGGACCTGGTGTCGCGGCTCGCCGCCGCTCCCGGTCCGCTCACCGGCTCCGGCGTGGAGGCTACGACCCGATCGCCCCGGTGAGCTTGCGCATCGCCGACGCCGCCGAGTCAGTGGCGGTCGGCCCGAGCGCGACCAGCGCGGCGATCAACGCCCCGACCTCCGCCCGGTCGAATTGGATCGCCGGCAGCGATCCCCGCCGACTCATCCGGACGCCGCCGTGCGGGCCGGTCGACACGGTCAATGGCACCCCGGACTCCCGCAGCCGGCGCAGGTCGCGGACGACGGTGCGCTGGGAGACGCCGAGCTCGGCGGCCAGCCGCGGCGCGGTCAGCGGTTCGGCAGCGTCCAGCAGGCGATCCAGGATGGCGTGTTGACGTTCCACCCGGCGCAATGTCAGGTGGCTGTCCCGGGACTCGGCGGCCAGATCGGGTCGGGGCGACACAGCGGGACGTTACCAAGACACCAGCGTGTCCTGGTTGGTCCCTACCGTCGTGGTCATGGATACCGACCCGACCGTCGTCGCCTTCTTCCAGCGTTACGCCACCGCGCTGCTCGACCGGGACGAGGACACGATCGCGACCATGTACGCGGTACCCGGGCTGATCCTGTTCCCCGGCCAGTCCCTGGTCGTCGACGACCCCGAGCTGACCCGCCGGTTCTTCGCCGGCAACTGGGGCCAGTACGACGGTGTCACCGAGGCCGTACCGGAGCTGGAGGTGATCGCCGCGGCCGACCACAGCGCCTGGGTGAAGGTCGACTGGCGCTACGGCGGCCAGGTGCGCGAGCACTTCGTCTATCAGCTGGTGCGCCACCCGACGGGTGAATGGCAGATCGCCGTCCTGACGCCGACGGGCTGAGCGGCCCGGCTTGTCGGGTCGAGCAGCCACGCGCGGGCCGTGCCTGCGGAACATCGACCGGCCTCAGGCCGGTCGATGTTCCGCGGTCAGGTCACGCGGGGCGTTGATTCACGCGGGCCGTTGATCCGCGCGGGAAAGACCAAGCGCGGGGAATTACCGGCGGCGGGTGCGGCTGGTGGTCTTCTGCGCGGTCTCGGCGGCGTCGTCGGCGAGGTCATCGGCGGTGTCGGTCGCCTCGTCGGTGACCTCCTCGGCCGTGTCGGTGGCGTCGTCGGCCAGCTCCTTGGCCTTGCCGGTCGCCTTCTCGGCCGTCTCCTTGCCCTTCTCGACGGCCTCGTCGACGACCTGTCCGGCCTGGTCGGCGGCCTGGTCGGCCATGTCCTTGCCCTTGATGGCCAGCTCGCCGGTCTTGTCGGCCAGCTCCTCGACCTTGTCCTCCAGCGCGTGGCCGGCCTTGACGGCCTCGTCACGCAGGGTGCCGGACATCTGCGAGGCCAGCTCGGCCCAGCGGACGAGCATCTCGCGGTTGAGATCGACAGCCTTCTGCAGGTAGTCGAAGTAGCGCTCGACCGGCTCGACGAAATCGAGGGAGGGCATGGTGGCCAGGAAGTCCAGACGATCGGTCATCGCCCGGGCGCCCTGCTTGAACGTGTCGACGGTCTTGTCGGTGGCGTCCGCGTACGTGGTCATTGGATCTCCTTGGGTGGTGCCTTGGATGTGGGGTGGCCGGTGATGTCCGGCTCTACCGTGAATGCCCGACCTGTCGGTCGGACCGTGCGCTCGGGGACGGGCAGGTGAACATGCGCGAAACGCGCGGCCCGTACGAAGCGGGGATCCCCCTTGAACCCGAGGTCGACGCTAGCAACGGTGCCGGCCGGATGGGCGGTTTGCGGCCTGTGAAGAACGACGCGATGGCAAGGCGTTTCGCCGCATCGAAGGGCGGGTAACTCTCTCTTCACGCCGCCGTTCCCGCTGGACCGCAGCGGTCACCATCGTGCCTGCACTACCGTGTTCCGGATGACCGCCCACCCGGAGGCCGCCGCTGCGGCACGTCCCGCAGGCGTCGTCATGCCCATCGGCGGCGCCGAGGACAAGGTCGGCCGGATGACCGTGCTGCGTGAGGTGGTGCGGCTGGCCGGCGGAACCGGGGCCCGGATCGTGGTGATCTCCACGGCCTCCTCGTTGGGTGACGAGATCACTCACGCCTACCTGCAGATCTTCACCTCGCTCGGGGTGACCGACGTGATCGGCATCCGGCCGGAAAGCCGCACCCAGGCCGCGTCCGCGGATCTGATCGAGGCGGTGAACGACCGCACCGCGGTGTTCATGACCGGCGGAAATCAGGTCAAGCTGGCCGCGATCGTGGTCGGCACCCCGCTCGGCGACGCTATCCGCGCGGCCCACCGGCGCGGCGCGCTGGTGGCCGGCACGTCCGCCGGCGCGAGCATCCTGTCCACCCATATGGTCTCGTTCGGCAGCGGCGGTGCGACGCCGAAGTTCCGGATGAGTCAGGTGTCCGAGGGGCTGGGGCTGCTGCCGGGCGCGATCGTCGACCAGCACTTCACCCAACGGAACCGGTTCGGCCGGCTGCTCGCGCTGGTCGCCGGGAACCCCGCCCAGCTGGGCATCGGGGTCGACGAGGACACTGCGGCGATCATCGGACCGGGCGGACGGCTGGAGGTCAAGGGCCGCGGCGTCGTCACGGTGATGGACGGATCGGCGGCGCTGACCACGGCGTACACCGCGACCGGCACCCAGCCGCTGATGATCTCCGACGTACGCCTGCACTCGCTGCCGCGCGGTGCCGTGTTCGACCTGGTCACGCGGCGGCTGGTGACCGCTCCCGGCCTGCCGGACGCCGCCGGCCCGCCGGCCGTCACCCGGCCCGGGGAGGTGCCGGCGGGGGTGCGGCCGGACACCCGGCGGATCGCGGTCGAGGGCGCCCACGAGACCGTCGCCGAGCTTCGCCGGCGGCCGGCCAGCTCCTGAGCGGGATACCCACCATGAAGTTCACCGGGATGCGGGACGGTCGCACCGTGACCGTGGCCCGGCTGTTCGCGGACCAGACCCTCGCGCCGGTGGCCGAGGTGCGTGAGTTCTATGACGACCTGGCCGGGTCGCTGGACGCGGCGGCGGCGCTGGCCGGCGGGTCGGTGGACCGCGCCTCGGTCGTCGAGGTGCCGGCCGTCCCGCCGGCCGCCCGGGTGCTGTGCGTCGGGCTGAACTACCGCATGCACGCCGACGAGGCCGGGATGCGGGTGCCCGAGCACCCGGCGATCTTCGGCCGCTGGACGGCCTCACTGATCACCTCGGGCGTCACCGCGCCGGTGCCGGCGGGCGAGCCGGGGTGGGACTGGGAGGTGGAGTTGGCCGCCGTTGTCGGCCGGCCGCTCAAGCGCGTGACGCCGGCGCAGGCGCTGGCCGGGGTGCTCGGCTACGCCGCATTCAACGACCTGTCCGCCCGTACCCATCAGCTGCACTCCCGGCTGTGGACGGTCGGCAAGAACGCCGACGCGAGCGGGCCGATCTCCGAGATCGTCACCGCCGACGAAACCGGCGACCCGGGCGACGGCTGGCGGCTGACCACCGTCGTCAACGGCGAGACGATGCAGGACGGCAGCACCGCCGACATGGTGTTCGGCGTAGGTGAGCTGCTCGCCTACCTGTCCGAGGTGATGACCCTGAACCCGGGTGACGTCATCGCCACCGGCACGCCGGACGGCGTCGGGTTCAAGCGCACCCCGCCGCGGTACGCGGTGCCGGGTGACGTCGTCGAGGTGGCGGTGGCGGGTGTGGGCTCGGTGACGACGCCGATCGGCTGACGCGGGCAGTTCAGCCCGGCGCAAGGCCGGCCACGACACCACGGCCCCGCCGCCACCACATCGCGGCCCGGTCCCGACCCGGCGGCCGGAAGCCGCTCGACTTGCCACCTTCGGCCCTCCTCCGCGCCGGGGAAGGGCCCACTGTGGAAACTCGGCGGTCCGGAAACTCGGCGGGCCCGCGTCGGGGTGGCAACTCGGCAGCCTCGCGTCGGGGCGGCCCGAGTGTGCGACCGGGTCAGCGCGCCTGTTCGCCGTCCCGCCGCAGGATCTGCGCGACGACGCGCATCAGCATCACCGACGAGATGATCAGCCCGATGTAGCCGACGGCGGACAGGGCGGCGGTCTCCCGGGCCTCGTTGGACACCGCGACGCCGACGAGCATCAGGGTGGACGAGATCAGGCCCACCGCGGCCACCACCGCGAACAGCAGCTGATCGATCCAGCGGGTCAGGTTCGTCTGGCTGTCCCCGGCGAACGCGTCCACCTGCAGCCGCACCCGGCCGGCCCGCAGCTGCAGGGCGATGTCCTCGGTGAGCCCCGGCAACGCGCGGAAGGAGGGCAGGTTGCGTAGCAACTCCTTCTGGGCGACGTCTTTCGGGTCCGCGGCCTGGGCGTCGACGGAGGCCCCGAGCTGGGACTGGGCGGCGACGGCCAGATCCATCCCCGGGTCGATCACCCGCAGGGTGCCCTCCAGGGTGAGCAACGCCCGGGCCAGCAGGGTCAGCGTCGAGGGGACAGGCAGGTCGTGGGTGCGCATCACGCCGATGATCTGCTGCAGGCTGCGCGGGTCGAACCCGCCGGCGTGCATCTGCTCGGACAGCAGGCGGCTGAGTTCGGCCTCGAGGGCCTGGGTGTCCAGCGATTCGCCGGCCGAACCGGACATCGAGCGCAGCCCGCGGGCGATCAGCGCCGGCTGATGGGTGGCCAGCCCGCCGACCATCAGCTGGAGCGCCTCCATCGTCACCGGGTCGATCAACCCGACGGCGCCGAAGTCGATCAGCCAGAGCGTGCCCTCGCCGTCGATCAGGATGTTGCCCGGGTGCGGGTCGGCGTGGAACACCCCGGCGACCATGACCTGGTTCAGGAACGACGACAGCAGCCGGTCGGCCAGCACGGTGCGGGGCACGCCACACCGGTCCACCGCGCCGGTGTCGGACACCGGCACCCCGGCGACCCGGCTGATCACCAGCACGCCCTCGGTGCTCAGCGAAGAGACCACCGGCGGGATCTGCACCCCCGCCGTCGGCACCACGCTCAGCGCCTTGGCGTTGGCGGCCTCGTGCACGTAGTTGAGTTCCTGCTCGACCGACCGGATGAGCTCGTCCGAGATCGCCTGTAACCCCAGCGATCGGGCCGCCTCCGACCGCCGGCTGAGTTGCCGGGTCGCCCAGCGCAGCACCGCCGAGTCGCGGGCCACCCCGACCTCGACGCCGGGTCGGCGGACCTTGACCACCACGGGTCGGCCGTCGGGGAGCGCGGCGGTGTGGGTCTGGCCGATGGACGCGGCCGCGAGCGGCTCGTCGTCGAACCGGGCGAACGTCTCGTCGATCGGTTGGGCCAGCTCGCTCTCGATCGCCGCCCGGATCTGCTCGCTCGGCACCTTCTTCACGTTGGCCTGCAGGTCGGACAGTTCGACGATCACCGCGGGCGGGATGAGGTCGGCCCGGGTGGACGCGATCTGCCCGAACTTGATGAACACGCCGCCGCAGTCCTCCAGGAAGCCGCGGATCCGGCGACCGCCCTCGGGGCTGGTCAACGCCGACCGGGAGACCAGCCGGCGACCGACCAGGCCGTGCCGGCGGGCGATCCGGGTCACCTCGAACAGTCGGCCGCCCACGGTGGAGAACGCCCGGAACCGGGTGCGCCAGGACACCCGGCGGCCTCGGCGGCGGGGTCGCAGCACCGCCTCCAGGGTCACCGAGATGATCATGGTGACGAGCAGGGCGAAGCCAAAGGTGGTCAGCAGCAGGGTGGGGGCGATGTCCTGGTCGTTCAGCCGGTCACCGAGCACGGCCGTCGCCAGGACCAGACCGATGAACGAGCCGACGATCCCGGCCAGCGTGGCCCGCAGGAACCCTCGGTGGATGCCGAGGATCCGCCCGGTGACGAAGCCGACCCCGAGCACGAAGACGATGGCCAGCACCCACTGCCAGAAGGTCAGCTCGATCTCCAAGGACATCCGGTCAGCTTGACCGGTGTCCGGTGGGGAAACCGAAGAGCCGCGCCGGACTCGCCCACATGATCTGCGCGCACCGCCGGGTCGGGCAGCAGGCGCGCGGTGACCGGCTTCCGCGAGTTGATCATGGCGTTGTCTGTGCGACTCGCCGGCGACACGCCGATTTCGGAGCAGAGTTCGCCATGATCAACAGCGGGTCGGCCGGTCCGCCCGATCGGTCCGCCCGATCGGCCCGCCCGATCGGCCCGCGCCGGTGGGCGAGAACCGAAGCGGGGCGGCCGGCGTAGGGACCTGCATGGGACACCCGCCGCCGGTATCAATGTCAGCTCGACCCGGCTCCGGAGTCGGCATGGACCTGACCGAACCGGACATCGCACGTATCCGGGAGCAGTTCGACTTCGACCGCAGCGGGCGGGTGGTGACGAACAACGCCGCCAGCACCCAGCCGCCGCGACAGTTGCTGGATCTGTACCGCAGCCTGACCCCGTTCTACGAGAACGTGCACCGCGGCCAGTCGGACGCCTCCAGGTACACGACCGACCGGTTCGAATCGTCCTACGACACGATCGCCGGGTGGCTGGGCGCCCCGAGCCGGCGGTCGATCGCCACCTACCGCAACACCACCGAGGCGATCAACGCCGTCATGTACTCGCTGCTCACCGAGTTCCGCGACGGCGACAACGTGGTGACCACGATGCTCGAACACAATTCGAACTACGTGCCCTGGCATGGGTTGTGTCGGGAGATCCTGCCACGATTCGGTCGCCGGGTAGAGCTTCGGATCGCCCGGTTCGACCACCGAACGGGCGAACTCGATCTGGATCACCTGGCCTCCCTGGTGGATGCGCGAACCAAGCTGGTCTGCTGCAGCGGCGCCTCGAACTTCCTGGGCAGCAAGCCGCCACTGCCGATCGTGCGGGCCATCGCGGATGCCGGGGGCTACCCGCAGCCGACGGGGGAGCGCCGGGCCCGGCTCCTGGTCGACGGTGCGCAGCTGGTACCCAGTTCGTTCGTCGACGTGCAGGCGTTGGACGTGGACTACCTGGCGTTCTCGTTCCACAAGCTGCTGGCCCCGTTCGGTGTCGGTGTGCTCTACGCCAAGGAACACCTGCTGGAACAGTCCCTGCCGTTCCTGTACGGCGGCGACATGATCGCCGACGGGCAGGTCACCCCCGACGCGGTCGGCTACAACGGGCTGCCCTGGAAGTACTCGGCGGGCACGCCGAACATCCTCGGCGTCATCGTGTCCGCGCAGGCCCTGCGGCTGGCGGTGGACCTGGTGGGCGGCGACCCGACCCGGATGCACTTTCGGAGCGAGGACCCGGTGCCCGGACCGGTCGTCCGCCGGACGATGGACCGGATCGGCGAGCACACGGCGCACCTGACCCGACGGGCGATGGACGGCCTGAGCGGCGTGCCCGGGCTGCGGATGCTCGGCGGGCCGCCGGGGACGCCGCGTTCGCCGCTGGTGGCGTTCACCGTGGCGGGGTGGAGCCCGTTCGAGCTGGCCGCCGAGCTGAACCGGCACGGCGTGGAGTCACGGGCCGGCTGCCATTGCGCCACCCTGGCCCATCACGATCTCGGGCTGGACCCGCCGGCCAGCTGCCGCCTCAGCTTCTACCTCTACAACTCGAACGCCGACGTGGACCGGGCCGTCGATGCGGTGCGGAAGGTGGTGGCCCACCGGCCCCCGGCGCCCACGCCGGTGGGTGGCCGGCACCGGCGGGAGGCGGCTTGACCGGCTGCCCGGCGCGCCGGCAGCGCGGCTGAAAGAATGCGCAGCAACTCCCGAACAGTTCGGTGGAAGGGGCTGCGGTGGCCACGTCGGCAGCGGCACAGAAGGTCGTCCCGGGCAACGGGGAACCGGACATCACCGTCCGGGAGACCCGGGTCTACCGGGGACCCAACTACTGGTCGTACGAACCGGCGGTCCACCTGGTGGTCGACATCGGCCGGCTCGAGCAGCGGCCGACCGATACGCTGCCCGGGTTCACCGAGTCCCTGATCGACCTGTTGCCCGGGCTGCACGACCACCAGTGCTCGCGGGGCCGGGACGGCGGGTTCGTCGAGCGGCTCGTCGAAGGCACCTGGGCCGGCCACGTCGTCGAGCATGTCGCGCTGGAGCTGCAGCGGACCGCCGGTCATGAGATCACCCGCGGCAAGACCCGGTCCACCGGCGAGGACGGCGTCTACAACGTCATCTACGGCTATCTGGACGACACCGTCGGCACGCTGTCCGGCCGGCTCGCGGTCCGTCTGGTCAATCACCTGATCCCGGACAACGAGATCGTCGACGACGATTTCGACTTCGCCGCCGAGCACGACGCGTTCCTGCGCACCTGCCAACGGGTCGCCTTCGGGCCATCCACCCAGGCCATCCTCGACGAGGCAATCGCCCGCGACATCCCCTTTCAGCGGCTGAATTCCGGTTCCCTGGTGCAGCTGGGCTACGGGGTGAACCAGCAGCGGATCCGGGCCACCATGACGTCGTTGACGTCGTCGCTGGCCGTGGACATCGCCTCCGACAAGGAGCTGACCAACCGGCTGCTGGCCGCCGCCGGGTTGCCCGTGCCGGCCTCCGAGGTGGTCCGCCGCGCCGACGACGCGGTGCGGATCGCCCGCCGCATCGGCTATCCCGTCGTGGTCAAGCCGCTGGACGGCAATCACGGCCGCGGCGTCGCGATCAATCTGGCCGACGAGGCCGCCGTCCGGGGCGCCTTCGACGAGGCTTACGACCAGTCCCGGCGGGGTTACGTGCTGGTCGAGTCGTACATCGCCGGCAAGGACTACCGGGTGCTGGTGATCGGCGGGCAGATGATCGCGATCGCCGAGCGGGTGCCCGCGCACGTCATCGGCGACGGCGCGAAATCGGTTGCCGCGCTGGTGGAGGCGACCAATGCCGACCCGCGGCGCGGTGTCGGGCACGAGAAGGTGCTCACCCGGATCGAGGTGAACGACGCCGCGATCGAACTGGTCCGCGCGCAGGGGTACGAGATGACCGACGTCCCGCCGCGCGGGGAGATGGTCAAACTCGCCCTCACCGGCAACATGTCGACCGGCGGCATCTCCATCGACCGCACCTTCGAGGCGCATCCGGACAACGTGGACATCGCCGAGGAGGCGGCCCGGGTGGTCGGGCTGGACATCGCCGGCATCGACTTCCTCTGCCCGGACATCACCCAGCCGGTGCGCGAGACCGGCGGCGCGATCTGCGAGGTCAACGCGGCGCCCGGCTTCCGCATGCACACCCACCCGACCATCGGGGACCCGCAGTACGTCGCGAAACCCGTTGTCGACCTGATGTTCCCGCCCGGCAGCAATGCCCGGATCCCGATCGTTGCGGTGACCGGCACGAACGGCAAGACCACCTGCAGCCGGATGATCGGGCACATCTTCAAGTCGACGGGCCGCAAGGTGGGCATGACGTCCACCGACGGCGTCGTCATCGACGACCGGCTGGTCATCCGGTCCGACGCGTCCGGCCCGCGGTCGGCGCGGATGGTGCTGCAGAACCCGCGGGTCGATTTCGCGGTGTTCGAGGTGGCCCGGGGCGGCATCCTGCGCGAGGGCCTCGGCTACCCGCGCAACGACGTCGCGGTCGTGCTGAACGTGGCCCCGGACCACCTGGGGCTGCGCGGGATCGACACCGTCGAGCAGCTCGCCCAGGTGAAACAGGTGATCGTGGAGGCGGTCCCGAAGAACGGGGCGGCGGTGCTGAACGCCGACGACCCGCTGGTGGCGAACATGCGCCGGGCATGTTCCGGTGAGGTGGTGTGGTTCTCGATCGAACCGGACAACCGGATGATCTCCGACCACTGCCGGCGGGGTGGCAAGGCGGTGATCCTGGAACGATCCGACCTGGGCGACCTCATCGTGCTCGTGCACGGCCGGCGCCGGATGCCGCTGGCCTACACGCATCTCGTGCCGGCGACGTTCGGCGGCAAGGCCATGTTCAACGTGCAGAACGCCATGGCCGCGGCGGCCGCGGCCTACTGCGCGGGGGCGCACCTGGGCGACATCCGCGGTGGGCTGCGCTCGTTCACCCCGTCCTACTACTCGGCGCCGGGCCGGATGAACATGACCGAGGTGCGCGGCATCAAGGTGATCGTCGACTACTGCCACAACGCGCCGGCGATGGTCGCGCTCGGCGACTTCGTCGACCGGTTCTTCGACGACGACTCCGTTCTGGAGCGCCCGCAGCGGATCGGGGTGATCGCCACCGCCGGCGACCGGCGCGACCAGGACATGGTCGACCTCGGCCGGCAGGCGGCCAAGCACTTCGACCGGATCATCGTCCGGGAGGACGACCGGCTGCGCGGCCGGCAGCGCGGCGAGACCGCCGCGCTGATCGTGCAGGGCGCGCGTGAGGCGCAGGCCGAGGGCGGCCGGGTCAAGCAGATCGAGACCGTGCTGGACGAGATCGAGTCCACCCGGGCCGCCGTCGAATGGGCCAACCCCGGGGATCTGGTCGTCGTCTGCGTCGACCGGGCCCGTGCCGTCTGGGACGAGTTGCAGGTGCTGGCCAAGCGGGCCCAGCCGACCGACGACTGAGCCGACCCACCTGCTGTTGATCATGGGATGGCGGCCGCTTCACGTGCCGCGGAACGGCCGCCCGCCCATGATCAACACGAATCCGGGGGGTGCGGGCAGCGGGTCAGGGCCGGTCGATGCGATAGACCACATGCTCGGGCGGGTCGATCGGGTTGTCCGGCGGTAGCTCACCCGCGCCGACCCGGGTAAAGCCGGCCTTCTCCAGGGCCCGCCAGGAGGCGCGATTGCCCGACGCCACCGGCACGATGACGCAGCGGGCCCGCGGAAGGGCGGCCCAGGTATCGGCGAGCACCGCGCCGATGATCGCCGGCCCGAGCCCGTGGCCGGTGTCGGCGAGTTCACCGATCAGGTAGTCGATCGTCACCGCGTCCGCGGGGACGGTCAGGATGTGCGCGATCTCGTCCACGTACTCGGGGTAGTCGTGCCAGAAGCAACGCTGCACCAGGCCCACCGGACGTCCGTCGAGCAGGGCCAGCAGGTCCTCGTTGGGCTCCTCGCCGCGGGCGGAGGGGCCGAAGTCGCGCTCGACCGCTTCGGGGGTGAACTCGTGGAACCACCACCGGTGCACGTGCGGCTGCGCGAGCCAGCCGGCCAGCCGGCCGAAATCGTCGGGGGTCAGCCGGCGGAGGCCGATGGAGGAGGCAGGCATACTCCGATCATGCTCAGTGGGTCGGTTCCGGACATCCCCTTTTCCTCCGCCGCGCTGCCGAACGTGCTGCTGCGGGCGGTGGCGGCCAGCGGCGCGGTGCAGGGGATCACCATCTCCGGCAGCGGCGACGACCATCCGCTGGTCTACGCCAACGAATCGTTCCTGCGGTTGACCGGATACCTGGCGGCCGACATCCTCGGCCGCAATTGCCGTTTCCTGCAGGGCCCGGAGACCGACCGGACGGAGGTCGCCCGGTTGGCCGACGGGCTGCGCCGGCACCGGGACACCACCGCGGTGATCCGAAACTACCGTCGGGACGGAACCCCGTTCTGGAACCGGGTGTCGATCTCGCCGATCCGGGATCCGTCAAGCGGCCGGGTTACCCACTTCATCGGCACCCAGATCGACGTCACCGACCTGATCGACCGGGTCGGTCCGACCGGGCGGTGACGGTGCGGGCGGACCGGCGGCCGGGCGCGCGGGCCGCCTGACATCCCCACGGTCAGGACAGGTGCTCCTCCACGTCCGGTTCCCACTTGTGCGACCAGTCGGAACCGGTCGCGTCCTGGCTGGCGTCGGCGACCCGGTGCTGGTGACCCTGACCGGCCGGCATCAGCCGCACGATGACCGACTTGGACGTCGGGGTGTTGCTCTCCAACGCGGTCGAGTCCAGCGGGATCAGCGGGCTGGTCTCCGGGTAGTAGGCCGCCGCGGACCCGGCCGGCGTGTCGTAGCAGACGATCCGGAACGCGCGCACGCAGCGGACCACCTCGTCGTCGGGCCAGTGCGTCTCGATGTCGACGAGCTGGCCGTCGGCGAACCCGCCGGCGGCGATGTCGGCCTTGTTCAGGAAGATCACCTTCCGGCCGCCCTCGATGCCCCGATAACGGTCGGACAGCCCGTAGATCGTGGTGTTGCACTGATCGTGGCTGCGCAGGGTCTGCAGGACCAGATGGCCGGGCGGCGCCTGGATCGCCTCGATCGTGGAGACGGCGAACTCGGCCCGCCCGGACCGGGTGGGAAAGGTGCGGCTGTCCCGGGGCGGGTGCGGCATGACAAAGCCGCCGGGCCGGCGCACGTTCACCTCGTAGGCCTCGCACCCGGCGACCACCCGGGAGATGTGACTGCGGATGACGCCGTAGTCCTCCCGCATCGCCGTCCAGTTGATCCCATACCGGTCGCCGAGGGTGGCCTGGGCCATCCGGCAGACGATGTCGACCTCCGACTTCAGGTGCGGGCTGGCCGGCTTGAGCGGGCCCCGGGACGCGTGCACGGCGCAGGTGGAATCCTCGACCGAGATCCACTGCTCGCCGGAGGCCTGGACGTCCTTCTCGGTCCGCCCCTTCGTGGGCAGGATCAGCGCGGTCCGCCCGCAGACCAGATGGGAGCGGTTCAGTTTCGTCGAGATGTGCACGGTCAGCCGGGCCCGTTGCATGGCCTCGATGACCACCTCGGTGTCCGGTGCGGCCTGCACGAAGTTGCCGCCGAGTCCGATGAGCACGTGCGCTTGACCGTCACGCAGCGCCCGGATCGAGTCGACCGCGTCCAGCCCGTGCGCGCGGGGCGGGTCGAAGCCGAACTCGAGTTGCAGGGCGTCGAGGAAGTTCTGCGGGGGTCGTTCCCAGATGCCCATGGTCCGGTCGCCCTGCACGTTGGAGTGCCCGCGGACCGGGAACAGGCCGGCCCCGGGCTTGCCGATGTTGCCCTGCGCGAACGCCAGGTTGCAGACGTCGCGGATGGTCGCCACCCCGTTGCGGTGCTGGGTCAGACCCATCGCCCAGCAGAACACCGTGGCCGACGAGTCGCGCAGCAGCTGCCCGAGTGCGGTGATCTGCGCCCGGGTCAGCCCGGTCACGGCGGTCACCCGGTCCCAGTCGATGGCGCCGACGTGGGCCTTCCAGGCCTCGAACCCGGTGGTATGGGTGGCGATGAAGTCGTGGTCCAGCGCGTCCCACTGCACCAGCAGCGACCCGAGCGCCTGGAACAATGCCTGGTCACCGTTGACCTTGATCGGCAGGTGCAGGTCGGCGATCCTGGTGCCGTCCCCGGCGACGCCGGACGGCCGCTGCGGGTTCTTGAACCGGGTCAGGCCGGCCTCTCGCAGCGGGTTGATCGAGACGATGGTGGCGCCGTTGCGCTTGGCGATCTCCAGTGCGGAGAGCATGCGCGGGTGGTTGGTGCCGGGGTTCTGGCCGGCCACGATGATCAGCTGGGCGCGGTAGACGTCCTCCATGCTGACCGAGGCCTTGCCGATGCCGATGGACTCGGCCAGGCCGACGCTGGTCGATTCGTGGCACATGTTGGAGCAGTCGGGCAGGTTGTTCGTGCCGAACGCGCGCACGAACAGCTGGTAGGCGAAGGCGCTCTCGTTCGACGCCCGGCCCGAGGTGTAGAAGGCGGCCTCGTGCGGGCTACCGAGCGCGTTCAGCTCGTCGCCGATGAGGGTGAACGCCTCGCCCCACTCGATGGGCGTGTAGTGGGTGGCGCCGGGTCGTTTGACCATCGGGTGGGTCAGCCGGCCCTGCTGGCCGAGCCACCATTCGGAGCGGGCGTCCAGCTCGGCGATGCTGTGCGCGGCGAAGAACTCCGGGGTGGCCCGGGCGGTGGTGGCCTCCTCGGCGACCGCCTTGGCCCCGTTCTCGCAGAACTCGGCGGTGTGCCGGTGGCCGACCTCCGGATCGGGCCAGGCGCAGCTCATGCAGTCGAAGCCCTCGGCCTGGTTGAGCTTGCTCAGCGTCCGGGCCGTGCGCACCGGCCCCATGTGCGCCAGCGCGCGCTTCAGCGAGATGCCGACCGCCTTGACGCCGGCGGCGTACTCCTTCTGATGGCCGACCGTCAGATCGGCCTCGGAGTAGTCCGGCAGATCGCGCGGGTCGGGCATGCGGGCTCCTCGGGATGGATGCGGGCGGGCAGCCGCCGGCCGCGACAGCGACCGGACCATGATCCATCCTGCGTTCGGTCGTCCGGCCCTGCCTTCCGGACGGCGCCGATTCCGGCGGGTGGAAGTCGGCGGGCCGGTTCGCCGGTCCTCGCGCTGAGGAGCGGGGTCCGAGGAGCGAGGTCAGCGGGGGGTCAATCCAGGACGGAGCGGGCGCCGCCGTCCACCGCCCCCCGGGAGGTGCGTCACTCAGGGCCGGCCGGGCGCGGTGTCAGTCCAACGCCGACCGGGCGTTGCCGTCGAGGGCCGGCCGGGAGGTGTCCTTGAGCGTCACCCCGGAGCGGCCCAGCGCCCGCGCGCCCTCGACCAGCCCGACGGTGACCCGCGCGGCCTCGGCGTACCCCAGACCGCCGGGCGGGTGGATGTTGGAGATGCAGTTGCGGTCGGCGTCGGTCAGCCCGACCCGCGGCGCCTGGGTCAGGTAGATGCCCAGGCTGTCGGCGACGGACAAGCCGGGCCGTTCACCGATGATCACCAGCAGGGTGCCGACGCCCAACGCGGTCCCGATGTGATCGCCCAGCGCGACGCGGGCCTGCGTCGCGATGACCGGCGGGGCCACGCTCCACCGGCCGGCGAACGCGTCGACCAGGGCCTGCAGCAGCGGGGCGCCGTGCTCGGCCATGGCCCGCGCGGACAGCCCGTCGGCCAGCACGATGCCGATGTCCCGCCCGCGGGGCAGCGGGTCGAGCGGTTCCAGCGACGCCGGCCGGCGGCCGAAGTCCGGGCGCCGCAGGTACTCGCTGCGCCCGGCCGCCCGGCTGGTGACCACCGCAGGCTCACCCAGCCCCACGGCGGTCACCGCCGCGGCCAGGCCGGGCACGTCCAGGGGCTCGTGCACCGCGTCCCGGGCGGCGGCGTGGGCGGCGCGGAACTCCAGCAGGTGCCGGGTGGTCACCGCGTCACCGGTGCGGTTCAGGCCGATCCGGGACGGCGTGGTGGTCCGCAGCGGATCCCAGAAGCCCGGCACCGGGTCGGTGCCCGTCGGGTCGCTCGGTGTGGTCGCAAGCGGCTCGCTCATCGGGTCACCGTCAGCTGGCGCAGGGCCGATCCGGCCGGGTCGATCGGCCGGATCCGGCCCTGCCCGTCGTCCAGACCGACCGCGGACAGCCAGGTCTCGAACTCGGGGGCCGGGCGCAGGCCGAGCATCGCACGGGCACTGAGCACGTCGTGGAAGGCCAGGCTCTGGTAGCCGAGCATGACGTCGTCGGCCCCCGGCACCGCGATGACGAACGCCACCCCGGCGGCGGCGAGCAGCACCAGCAGGCTGTCCATGTCGTCCTGGTCGGCCTCGGCGTGGTTGGTGTAGCAGACGTCGACGCCCATCGGCAGGCCGAGCAGCTTGCCGCAGAAGTAGTCCTCGAGCCCGGCCCGGATGATCTGCTTGCCGTCGTAGAGATACTCCGGCCCGATGAACCCGACGACGGTGTTCACCAGCAGCGGCGCGAACTCCCGGGCGACACCGTACGCGCGGACCTCGAGAGTCTGCTGGTCGACCGGCTTGCCGTCGGTGCCCAGGTGCGCGCCGGCCGACAGCGCCGATCCCTGGCCGGTTTCGAAGTACATGACGTTCTCGCCGACGGTGCCGCGGCGCAGCTCCAGCGCGGCCGCCCGGGCGTCGCCCAGCATGCCCAGCTCGACCCCGAACGAGGCGTTGCCGCCCTGGGTGCCGGCGATCGACTGGAAGACCAGGTCGACCGGCGCGCCCCGCTCGATCAGATCCATCGTCGTCGTGACGTGGGTCAAAACGCAGGACTGGGTGGGAATGTCGAATCGGGCGCGGATGTCGTCCAGCAGGTGCAGCAGTTCGGTCACCGTGGCCGGCGAGTCGGTGGCCGGGTTGATGCCGATGACGGCGTCCCCGGAGCCCAGCAGCAGCCCGTCGAGGACGGCGGCGGCGACCCCGCGGGCGTCGTCGGTCGGGTGGTTGGGTTGCAGCCGGGTGGCCAGCCGGCCCGGCAGCCCGACGGTGCTGCGGAACGCGGCGGTCACCTGCGCCGCCTTGGCCACCGACATCAGGTCGGCGTTGCGCATCAGCTTGCTGACCGCGGCCACCATCTCCGGGGTCAGGCCGGACGCCAGTGCAGTGAGGTCCGTGGCGGCGGTGGGAGCGGCGGCCAACGCCAGCAGCCGATCGCGGAACTCGCCGACGGTCAATGACGCGACGGGCGCGAACGCGACCGGATCGTGCCGGTCCAGGATGAGCCGGGTGACGTCGTCGGTCTCGTACGGGACCGCCGGGTGCTCCAGGAAGGTGGCCAGGTCGACGTCGGCCAGCGCCCACTGGGCCGCCGCCCTCTCGGCGTCGGTCTGGGCGGCGCAGCCGGCGAGCTCGTCCCCGCTGCGTTGCGGCGTGGCCCGGGCCAGCAGATCGACGATGCCGTCGAACTCGTAGTGATGGCCGGCCAGCGCCTGCCGGTAGACCGTCACGTGGTCTCCATCCTGGTCGGGTCGTCCCGGGTCACCGTCACGTCGTCCTCCGCGGCGGCGAGGGCGGCGAACTCCTCGTCCGGCGAGTTGGCGACCAGATGATGGCGGCTGTAGAAGCCGAAGTAGGCCAGGAACGCGGCGAGGACAGCCAGGCAGCACAGCGATGCGACGCTGTCCACCAGGAACGTCGCGATCACCGCCAGCACGGCAATCACCAGCGCGAAGCCGGTCGTCACGACGCCGCCCGGGGTGCGGTACGGCCGCGGCATGTCGGGCTCGCGGACGCGCAGCACGATGTGGCTGATCATCATCAGCACGTAGCTCACCGCAGCGCCGAACACGGCCATGTTCAGCAGCATCGCCCCCTGCCCGGTCAAGGACAACAGGAAGCCGATGGCGCCGGGCACGATCAGCGCCAGCGTCGGGGCCTTGCGGCGGTTGGTCACCGACAGCGCCCGGGGCAGGTAGCCGGCCCGGGACAGCGCGAACAGCTGCCGGGAGTAGGCGTAGATGATCGAGAAGAACGAGGCGACCAGCCCGGCCAGGCCGATGTAGTTGACGATCGTCGCCGCGGCCGACCCGCCCAGGGCTTCGACCAGCGGATTGCCCGACTCGGACATCGCCGCCGCGCCCCCGATGCCGGGGACCAGCACCAGCACGATGGCGCCGCTGACCATCAGGATCGACATCGCGGCGATGATCCCGCGCGGCACGTTGCGGGCCGGGTCGGCGGCCTCCTCCGCGGCCAGCGGAACCCCCTCGACGGCCAGGAAGAACCAGATGGCGAACGGCACCGCGGCCCAGATGCCCAGGTAGCCGAACGGCAGGAAACTGCTCGCCCCGGCGGCCTCGGTGGGCACGATGTCGGTGAGGTTCGCGGGGTCGAAGTCGCCGACGGCGGCGATCGCGAAGATCACCAGGCCGACCACGGCGATCGCGGTGATGACGAACATGACCTTGAGCGCCTCGCCGACGCCGGCCAGGTGCACGCCGATGAACAGCGCGTACGCGGCCAGGTACACCCACCAGCCGTCGGTGATGCCGAACAGGCCGAGTGACTCGACGTACGCGCCGATGAAGGTGGCGATCGCGGCCGGCGCGATCGCGTATTCCAGCAGGATCGCGGTGCCGGTGGCGAACCCGCCCCATGGCCCCAGCGCCCGCCGGGCGAACGTGTACCCACCACCGGCCGCGGGCAGCGCCGACGACAGCTCGGCCATGCCCAGCACCATCGCCAGGTACATGCCGGCGATGACGACCGCGGCGATCAGCAGGCCGCCGAAGCCGCCCTGGGCCAGGCCGAAGTTCCAGCCGGAGTAGTCCCCGGAGATGACGTAGCTGACCCCGAGACCGGCCAGCAGCACCCACCCGGCGGTGCCGGTGCGTAGGGTGCGTTTGGCGAGATATGCGGTCGATTCAGCCGATTCGGCTGATTCGGCCGGTGCTGGGGTTGATGACGGGGTGGACTCGGGCGAAGCGACCATCACGGTCTCCCAGCGGTCGGCGGGACGAACGTGGCTCACGTTCGCAGTCCGACGTTGCCGGGTTGTGACGGTGCCGGGTCGTGACGGTGCCGGGCGAGTACCGGTCGGGCCCATCCGATGTCGCGGCGCCCCCGGGATCCGGACAGGCGCCGATCCGGTCGATGCGGCAGGTTCGACGGATGGATCCCTCCGACCGGCACGTCGCGGCCCGGATCGACGACGTGGTCAATGCCGTCCGGAACCGGTTGTTCCGACGCCGCGGCTGGCGGCCGCGGATCGTGGCGTACACCGGCTACGGGTCGACCCGGCAGGTGCGGGTGCTCGCCCGCATCCTGCTGGCCCCGCCGGACGGCCCGCCCGAGGACATCCGGACCGCCGAGGCGCGGCAGCGGGCGACCCGGGGCTGGCGCCGGTTCCTGACCACGCCGGTGCCGGACGCCCATGTCCGGGTCCGGGCGGACGGGCGCACCCACCATCTCGTCGGCAACCGGCGAGGCTATGTGGATGCGGTGATCGCCGCTCCGGCCGGCGCCGGATTCGCGCCCGGCTGGCACGACCTGCCGATCGAGGTCGACCACGGCCGGCCGAGCGAGCTGCGGGTGCTGATCGTCGGGGACGGCCCGACGGTCGGCATCGTCAGCGACATCGACGACACCGTGATGATCACGCACCTGCCCCGACCGCTGCTGGCCGCCTGGAACACGTTCGTACTCCGCGAATCTGCTCGCGTCGCCGTCCGCGGGATGGCCGACCTGTATGCGCGGCTGCTGGCCGATCATCCCGGCGCCCCGGTGGTGTATCTGTCCACCGGCGCCTGGAACGTCGCGCCGACCCTGACCCGCTTCCTGGCCCGGCACGGCTTTCCCGACGGGCCGCTGCTGCTCACCGACTGGGGCCCGACGAACACCGGGTGGGTGCGGTCGGGCCGCCGGCACAAGGAGGCCGCGCTGCGGCAGCTGGCGCAGGACCTACCGGCCGTGGGCTGGCTGCTGGTCGGCGACGACGGCCAGCACGACCCGGAGATCTACGACGGGTTCGCCGCCGAGCGACCGGACCGGGTCGTCGGAATCGCGATCCGCCAGCTCACCGCCGCCCAGCAGGCATTGACGACGACGCCGTCCGTGCACCGGCCCGCGATGGCGGCCGTTCCCGTCGTCGCCGCTCGGGACGGACACGGGCTGGCGGCCAAGCTCCGGGCGGTGGGTCTGCTCGGGCGGCGTTGACCGGCGCCCCACCCGCGCCGGCTGGCTCGGCCCCTGCTGCCTTGACCGCGCCGCCCCTTTTCCTAGGCCGACTCGCCAGACACGCATGCTCATCGGGCCGGGGAACCTGTATGTCCGGCGAGTCGGCGCTAGGGAGGCCCTGCCCGGCGACAAGGGGAGGCCAACCTGGCGCAAGGTTGGACCGGGCCGGCGCAGGGGAGGGTGGGCCGTCGTCAACGACGGGCTCGCCGCCGGCGCAAGGGTACGACCGGCAGAAGGGAAGGGGCTGAGAGACAGCGGCCGGGACCCGGCGGCTACAGCGTGACGGTGCCCCGGATCACGGTGGTGCAGGTGCCGCCCACCCAGACCGTGTCGTCGCCGGCCGAACCGGTGCCCGCGTCGATGTGCACCACACCGGCCCGGCCCAGCCGGGTGCCCTGGGTCGCGGTGTAGCTCGTGGGCGCCTGACCGGTGCCGATCAGCCACTGCGCGACGGACGCGTTCAGGCTGCCGGTGACCGGATCCTCCACGATGCCGGCCCCGACGGCGAAGCCGCGGATCTCGAACAGGTGCGGCGATCCGGCCGGGTGGTCGCCGAGCACGCCGACCATGATGTCCGGCAGATCGGTGAAGTCGGGCTCCAGCGCCAGCACCCGCTCCGCCGAGGCCAGCCGCACCGCGAGCCAGCCGGGGCCGTTGTCCACCCACTGATGGTCGAGGACCTCGGCCCGATCGACGCCCAGCGCGCGGCCGACGTCGGCCAGCAGGGCGTCCTCGACCGGCCCGGAGCGGACGGTCGGCGGTGCGGCGAACGCGAACCGGCCGTCGGTCAGGGTGAGTTCGACCAGCCCGGCGGCACAGTCCTGCACCACCCGTCCCGCAGTGCGGGGCACCCCGCCGTGCTCCAGCCAGGCGTGCGCCGATCCCAACGTCGGATGCCCGGCGAACGGCAGTTCCCGCTCCGGTGTGAAGACCCGCCACCGGTAGTCGGCGTCGGGCCCGCCCGGTAACAGGAAGGCCGTCTCCGAGAGGTTGGTCCATCGCGCGAACGCGGCCATGGTCTGGTCGGACAGTCCGGCCGCGTCCAGCACGACCGCCACCGGGTTTCCCCGCAGCGGGGTCTCGGAGAACACGTCGACCTGGGCGAAGGCGCGGGCGCGGGGCGCGGTCATCCGGGCAGTCCATCACGGCCCCGCCGTCCGGGAAAGGACACCTCGGGTCCTCGGCCGGCCGCGGAGGTCCGGCGGGCCCGGGAGCGGCGGATCTTCCGCACCCGGATCCGGCCGTGCCGCCGAACCCCTGGCCCTGCCGAGCAGGAGCCGAGCCTTACCCGAGCCAAGCCGAACCGCCCGGACGCCGAACCGCCCGGACGCCGAACCGGGCGGGGCCGAACCGGGCGGGGCCGAACCGGGCGGGGCCGAACCGGGCGGCCGCCGAACCGGGCGGGGCCGGATCAGGTCGGCGGAGGCGTGACCGCCGGCTCGCGGGCCTGCCGCCGGGCGGCGGCCCCGCCGGCCAGCACCGAGACGCCGACGGTGATCAGCGCGCCGAGGATCATCGCCGGTGCCTCGCCCGGTCCGAGCAGCCCGAGCTGGGTGGCCAGCGTGGCCGCGGCAACCGGCACGCCCATCTGGGCGCAGGACAGCGCGGCCATCGACACCGGCTGCCGGGTCAGCACACCGGTCAGATGGACCAGCAGCGCGCCCACCCCGAGCAGCACGCCCAGCAGGATCAGGCTCGGATGCTCGCCGAGATCCCGCACATTCAAGGATGCGCCCAGCCAGACGAAGAACAGCGGCGCGAAGAAGCCGTCGCTGATGGCGAACAGCTGCCGGGCCAGCCGGCGCGGCCGACCGATGGCGGCCACCGCCAGGCCGAGCGCGAACCCGGCGAGCATCACCGACACGTGCGACCAGGTCGCCACCGCGGCCAACGCGAACAGCGCGAGCAGGCTGAACCGCAGCTCGAGCGCGAACTTGCGCTCCTCGGAGACCCGGTGCAGCCGCCGCCGCAGGCCGGACCGTTCGCCCCACCACAGGGCCGCGAACACCACGACCGCGAAGGCGATGACGGCCAGTGCTCCCAACCCGGCCCGCCCGGCCCGGGCCGGGTCGATGACCAGCGGCAGGGCGACGATGCAGGCCGCGTCGGCGACGGCCACCTGGGGTAGCAGCTGCAGGACCGGCGGGCCGGTCAACTCCAGCGAATCAACGATCGGCAGCACGATCGCCGCCGACGACGACGCCATCAGCACGGCGTAGATCGCACCGTTGCCGGTGCCGAACGCCGCGGCCAACCCCAGCCCGGCCGCGCCGGCGACGACGCCGACCAGCGCCGCCCGGGCCAGGCCCGGGCCGATGCCGTGCCGCAACCGCGGGTCGCGCACCGGCACATGCGATCCGGCGACGAACATGACCAGTGCGAACCCGATATCGGCCAGGAAGGTGAACGTCGGATCGGTGGTGTCCAGGGCCTGCAAGCCGGTGCGGCCGAGCAGCACACCGGCCAGCAGCGTGCCGACCACCGTCGGGAGGTGCCAGTTCTGCCGGGTCGACAACAGCGGCCCCAGCAGACCGGCCGCGACGATCAACGCGAGAGTGCCGAAGTCCACACCGGCCTCCCGTCCCGTTCGCGGTCGTCGTCCCCGACGCCCGGTCCGCCGACGCCGCCCGCCGATCCCGCGGGCCGACGACCGCAGCGCGGTGCCGTCCCGGGCCCATCCGCGAGCTCGCTCCGCCGGCGCCAGGGGCGGCCGACCGGGCACCGCGCGGCCCGATCGGCGACGATAGTCCGCGTGGACATCAGCGACGCGATCGACTTCGTCCGGACCCATGACCGCACCGTGCTGTCCACCCGTCGCAAGGACGGCAGCCCGCAGATGTCGGCCGTCAACGCCGGCGTCGTCGACGGCCTGATCTGCATCTCCAGCCGGGCCATGCTGGCCAAGGTGCGTAACCTGCGCCGCAACCCGGCGGTGTCGCTGCTGGTGCTCAAAGAGGAGTTCTACGGCGGCTGGGTGCAGATCGACGGCACCGCGGAGATCGTCGACCAGCCGGCCGCGCTCGACCTGCTGGTCGACGTCTACCGCGCCATCCGCGGCGAGCATCCGGACTGGAACGAGTACCGCGAGGCGATGGTCCGCGACGAGCGGGTCGTCATCCGGGTCACCCCGGCCCGCGCCGTCCAGGGCTGAGCCTCGGGCGCGACGAACCGGCTGATACCGCTGTCCCGGGGAGCATCCGCCTCAGGCGACCGGAGACTCCGCGGACACGGAACGTTCCCGGGCCGGTGGGCAGCCCGCGGCTCAGCTGCGGCTGCGACTGGTCCCGGTGATCAGATTGATGATCAGCAGCAGGCCGATCGCGCCCAGGCAGGCCACCCCGAAGCTGGACCAGCTCCACTCGTAGGTCCAGGCCTTGCCGGTGGTCCACTGGTAGATGAAGCCGGCCAGCACCGCACCCAGGATGCCGACGATGACGTTCATGATGCAGCCCCGGCGGTCCCGGACCACCAGCGAGGCGATCCACCCGGCGAGGGCGCCGAAGACGATCCACGACAGCCAACCCATTGGGTTACTCCTTGGTCCGCTCGACGGTGCCGGTCAGGGTGCTCAGGGTGGCCAGAGCCTGCTCGGGATCGGCCCCGCGACCGACCGCCACGCCGACCAGGTAGCAGGTCAGCGGCCCGGCGACGCGGGCCACCCCATGGGCGACGTCGCGGGTCAGATCCAGCAGGGCGTCGCGGCGGTCGGTGGGTATCGAATCCGCCGGCAGGTCCAACGCGGTGCTGACCTGGGCGATCCAGTCGTCAAGTGTGCTCATCGGATGAACGTAACCGCAGCAGGGCCCGGGCCGGATCAGGGTTCCCCCGGATCGCCCCACCGGCGCCGGGCGGCGAGCCCGGTGAGGAGGATCAGCTCCCGGGGCGTTCCCGTCCCGGACCGTCGACGTGCCCGTCCCGGATCACGTGCTGCAACGTCTCGTAGGCGTTGTAGGTGGACCGGCCGAGCGAGCGGTAGGTACGGGCCGCCCGCTTGAGATAGGTGTCGACCGTCGAGGTGGCGGCGGGCGGGTCCATCAGCCGGCCGATGTCGGCCCGGCCCACGCCCTGGGCCAGTAGCTCGAACACCTGGATCTCCCGCGGGGCCAGGTGGCCGATCAACGTCTCGTCGGTCAGCAACGCGTGCGCGAGCCGGCTGGACACGGCGAGTTCCCCGGTGCGGGCCAAGCGCAGCGCGTCGATCAGCAGGTGCTCGGGGTCCGACTTGAGCACCAGCCCCACCGCGCCGGCGGCGATCGCCCGGCGGACGGGTACCGGCCGTTCTTCTGCGGTCAGGATGAGCACCTGCGGGCCGGCCTCCCGGATGGCCCGGACGTTGGCCGTCGGGTCGGCCTCGTCGGCGGGCACCCCGAGATCCAGGTCCAGCAGCACCACGTCGGCCGCGCCGCCGCCGGCCGCGAGCAGTTCCGCGACGTCGGCGGCGGTGGCGATCACCTCGATCCACGGGGCGTGCTCCCGAACCGTCCACAGGATGCCCTTGAGGACGAATGGGTGGTCGTCGACCGCCGCGATCAGCAGGGGCGCGTCGACCGCACCATCAATGCTCATCGTTGCCTCACCGGCTCAGCCAATCCCCGCGGTGGCCCGAGTGGAAGTCCCCGCCTGTGGTGACACCACCGATCGTGCGGTGGTCGCGAGGTCCACGATCACGAGCAGGAAGTCGGGACCGGACAGCAGCCGGGCGCGGAGTCGCTCGGCCGATGCGGCCAGCCGCGGGCCGGCCGGCGCGGGGCTGACCATCAGGCTGACCTGGCGGGCAGGTGCCCCGGTCACGGTCAGCACGGTGCGGACCGGTGCCGCATCGCCGGCCAGGGCGGCGGACAGCAGACCGGTGACCAGCCCGTCCGGCAGGTCGGTGGGCAGGTCCGAGTCGGCGATGATCTCCACGGTGCGGCCGGCCAGCCGGGTGCGGGCGATCAGCCCACGCGTGTCGTCGTCGATCAGCGCGCCGAGCCGGATGTCGTCGCGCACCGCGGCCTCGAGCGTGCTCGCCTCACGCCGGGTGTCGGCCACGCCCAGGGGCAGTCGCCCGTCGTCGACCGCGGTCAGGAACGGCAGCACCCACTCCCGCACGCGGCCCAGCCGGGCGGCCATGACATCCCGCGCGACCCGGAGCTGGACACCGGCGGCGTGCGCGTGCCGTTCCATCTCCTCGCTCCGTTGGATCGACCTGGCGATCCGGTCGATCGTCAGCCGCCCGCCGAGCAGGCAGGCCACCCCCAGCGCGTTGGACATGATCGCGGGCAGTCCCGGCAGCAGGTAGCCGCCGCCGGCGTCGAGCCGAAGCACCATGCCGACGGTCACCGCGGTCGCCACGACCGCGCCGACGATCGATTCCCGGGCCGGCCGGAACATGGACACCAGCGCCAGCGCCGGCGCGCCCGCACCGGCGGCGAAGTAGGCAAGGGCAACGTCGTCGGCGGGCAGCAGGGCGATGCCGCCGGCCACCGGGGTGAGCGTGGCCGTGGTGACCAGTGCGGCCGACCGGCGAGCGGTCATCGGGTGGTGGACGACCCGCCGGGCCGTGGTGACGGTCAACGCGGACATGATCGCGACGGCCAGCAGAGCCGGCCACGGATCGGCGAGCATCCGGTAGCGCAGGCCGGCCTGGATGACGACGAAGCCCAGGATCGGCATGGTGGCGCCGAGCACGATGGCGTTGCGGGTCCCGGCGAGGTCGGCCAGCCGGTGCGAGGCGAGGCCGGGGGCGTCGGGCACCCGCCAGGCCAGGACGACCGAGGTGCCGGCGTCCACGGCCGAGGTCACCGACGCCGACCCGCCGACCTCCGTCACCCGACCCACGATCGACTGCCGGTAACCCATCCGGCCGTCGGGCACCGCCGCCGGGTCGAACCCGCGTCCGTTGTCGACGACGTGGATCCGCACGCCGTCGTCGTCCAGGTCGGCGTCGATCGTCACCACATCGGCCCCGGAGTGCAATTCGGCGTTGCGCAGCGCCTCGCCGACCGCGCCGACCAGGGCGGTGACCACCCGCTCGGGCAGCTGGTCGCGGCCGCTGGGCCGCAGATCGACCCGGATCCCGGCACCGTCGGCCAGCTCCCGGAGTGCGGTGACCAGGTCGGCAGACTCGCCCGCCGGGGTCGGGGTCGCTGTGGCGTCGCGGAGCAGATCTGCTGCCTGGCCGGCCATCTGTCGGATCCGATGGGGCTCGATGGCTCCGGCCGGCAGCGCGACCGCGCGGAGGGCGTGGATCACCTCGTCGTGCAGCAGCCGGGACGCCACGCGGTCCTGCCGCTCGGTCGCCCGGGCGCCCTCGGTCGCCGCGAACACCCGCTGTTGGGTACGGGCCGCGTCGTCGGCGATCGCGGCAGTCCGCCGCCAGGCGGGCACGAAGACCGCCGTCAGCGCGACGAACACCAGGCCCAGCAGCAGTTCGGAACCGGCGCTGTGCCACCCGGCGGTCGCCCCGGTGGCCGGTGACGTCCGGACGGCCAGGTACCCGGCGCCGGCGAGCGCCACCACCACCGTTGCCGGCCGCGGCGGCAGCAGCGCGACGACCAGCACGAACGTGGGGACCGCCAGCTGCCACGACCACCAGACCGGCGGCATCGCCGACGGGTCGGTGACGGACGCGACGACCACGAACTGCGCGACCAGCATGAGGGTGACGGTCGAATAGGCGATCCAGGGCGCGCGGGAACCTGCGGCAATCATCGCCGCCGACCCGAGCAGGGTGGCCGTGCCGAGCACCACCGCCGCCGTGCCGGTCGGGGAAGTCGCCGCGACGGTGGCCCTGATGTAGTCGGTCGAGATCACCACGTCGATGACGACGACGAGCGCATAGACCAGCCCCAACGCGCGCTCGAACCAGGTCGCCCAAGACCGGCCCGCGGGTCCGCCGCCGGGAGAGCCCGACCGACCGCCGGCGCCCCCCACCGTGGTCACCGGACCATTGTCACCCGTTCGTCCCGATCGCGGCTGTCCCGATCTTCGGGGACATGACGAACCGGCAGTGGCCCGACGATCGTGGTCGGCAGGCGGCGGTGGACGCGGCACCGCAGGCGGCACGTCCAGGGGGACCAGCCGGGGGGACCGCGGGGCCACCGGGGGGTGGCGTCCACCGCCGCCTGCCGCACCGCCGGCGACGATCGGCGTCGTCGGCCGCAACCGATCCGGGGGGATCAACATGGAGATCGGCCATGACCGACTCATTGACATCGGCGCGAGCGCAGGTGCCGGCCACCGTCCGGCCCCGCCGGCGGGCCGGTGCGTGGTGAGCCACGAAGCGTCCGCGGCACGGTGCAACTGGCAGCCCGGATGGCGGTGGTGCTGTGGCTGATCGGAGGGTTGCTGGCCACGTCCACCGCGGCGGCCGGGGCCTTGTCGAGGGGGATCGGCGCCGTTGCCGCGACACCGGCGGTTGCGGCGGCGCAGCTGGCGAAACGACCGCGAGTGGCGGTGGCGGCCGGTGGTCCCAGTTGGCCGAGCTTGCAAGGCCACCATCGAACACCGAAGGAGTGCCCTGGAAGCAGGGGACGGCGACGCAGGAGTTGGACTGCTCAGGGCCGTCCTACCCGTCCAGGGCGGAGACGAGAGCGATGGCGAACGGCTCGGCCCCGGGGCTCCCGGCGTGGGTCGACTACCGGCTCACGATCGCCCACACCGTCCGGTGGTCGCGCACCGCTGGTTCGCCCAGCAGGACGCGAACCGCGGCTGGTGCTCCGGCTTCCGGTTGAGCATCTACCCGTGGGAATCCCAGGGCTACTTCGGCTACGCCTGCTGAGTCGCCCGCGACCGGGCCGGCCGCGCATGCCGCGCGGCCGGCTCTGCGGCGACCCGCCCCCATGGGGGTGAGTCCCAGAACTGGCGGCGTCAGGCGTGGTCGTCGTGATGGCCCTGCAGGTGGGCGTCCTCATCGGTGTAGGTGTTGGTCCCGTCGCCGGGTCGCGACCATTCGGTGGGCTCGATCGGGTACCGCAGCCGGGCCGGGTCCGGGCGGGCGCCGGGGCGGGTGACCTCGCCGCCCGCCTGCTCCCGCTTCTTGGTGGCCAGCGCGCCGAGCGCCTCCAGGATCACCCGGTGCGCGTTGTTGACCGTGTTGTCGGCGTGGTCGTAGGGCGGCGACACCTCGACGACGTCCATCGCCACCAGCGGGGTTTCCAGGGCGATCTGCCGCACCGCCCGCAGCAGGTCGGCCGGGTTCATCCCGCCGGGCTCGGGAGTGCCGGTGCCGGGCGCGAACCCGGGGTCGAGCACGTCGATGTCCACCGACAGGTACAGCCAGTCGCAGCCGTCGCCGGCCCGGGCGATCGCGTCGGCGATCACCGGCCGCATCCCGCGGTCCCACACGTCGTGCATGAGATGCCAGGTCATCTCCTGCTCGCGCATCCAGTCGAAGACCTCCGGTGGCGGCCAGTAGCCGCGCAGCCCGACCTGGACGAAGTTGCGGCCGCGGATCGCGCCGGACTCGATGAGCCGGCGCATCGGGGTGCCGTGCGAGTGCAGGTGTCCCTCGATCGAGTCGGCGGTGTCGGCGTGCGCGTCGAAGTGCAGCAGCCCGACCTTGCCCCATCCGTACTTGCGGGCGACCGCGGTCGCGCACGGGTAGGTGATCGAATGGTCGCCCCCGATGATCATCGGGAAGGCGTCGGCCCGCAGCACGTCGGTGACCTTGGCCTCGATGTTGCGTTGCGATCGGGCCGACTGGCCGTGCGGGCAGTAGGCATTGCCGGCGTCGACCACGTCCAGCCACTCGAAGATGTCCAGGCCCAGGTCGAGGTGGTACGTGCCGGGGTCGTAGGCGTTGGACCGCACGTACTTCGGGCCGAAGCGGGCGCCCGGCCGGTAGGTGGTGTTGATGTCCATCGGCGCGCCGACGATCGCCACGTCCGGGCGCCGCTGCGCCAGCTCGGCGGCCGTGGCCACCCAGTCCCGGGAGCTGAAGGTCGGCAGGCCCTCGTTGTCGTTCTCGGATTCGCCCGGCGCCACCGACTTGCTGCCCCCACTCATGCCGCCACCCCCGGGGCGACGGCACCGGCTCGGCAACACTCAGGGCGCCGGCTGCTGCACCGATGATTCGCCCGGCGGTTCTGGACCCGCCCGCCCACCGTGTTCACTCGACGTCCTCCGGCCACTGCAACAAGTTGCACGCTCAACCAACTGGCGTCCCCGTGCGTCCTCACTCCGTGAGCCCGACGAGCACGTCCCCATCTTCGACCACCACCCGGCTTCCCGCTGTCCGCGGGGATTCGGGTGGTCCCGGTCGCTCGGCCGGCTCTCGACGATCCCTGCGCGGGCTCGGGGTGATGGTCGCCGCGGTCATCCTGGCGCTGGGCATCCTGTTCGCCCCCGACATCCCGTCGCTGGACGGCGCCGGCGCGGCCTGGACGAGCTTCCTGCCGTGGACCGCGGTGCCCATCGTGCTCCTGGGCGCGGCCGCGGTGATTCGCCGGAGCTGGTGGGCGGGTTCCGCGGTGATCATCGCCGCGATGGTCTGGTCCATCACCTTCGTGCCCCAGCTGATGCCCACCCGGAACGCGGCCAGCGCCGACATCCTGGTCGCCACCCAGAACATCGGCGCGGCCAACCCCGACCCCGCCGTGGCGATCCGCGGCCTGCTGGGCACCGGCGCCGGCCTGGTGGCGGCCCAGGAGATCACGTCGGCCGCCGACGGGGCGATCAGCCAACTCGACGCCGCCTACGCCGACCACGTGCGGGTCAGCACCGTCGGTCTGTGGTCGCAATGGTCGATGGACGAACCGGAGCCGCTGGACCTCAGCCTCAGCTGGGCGCGCGCGTTCCGCACCGTCGTGCACCATCCCGACGGCGACATCGCCGTCTACGCCGTCCACCTGCCGTCCGTGCGCCCGGGGTACACCGACGTGCGGGACCGTGCGATCGACGAGCTCGCCGCCCGGGTGGCGGCCGACCCCGCCGCCCGCGTCCTGGTGCTGGGTGACCTGAACACCGCCGGAACGGATCCGGCGCTCACCCCGTTGACCGACCTGATGACCGACTCCCGGCAGAAGGCCGCCGGTGGGTTCGGCTTCACCTGGCCGGCCCAGTTCCCGCTGACCCGGCCCGATCACGTCCTGGCCAAGGGTGTGACACCGGTCAGCGATCAGGTCCTGGCCGGCGGCGGCAGCGACCACCGGATGGTGCTGGTCGGGCTGCGGGTCGGCTGACCCGTTCGCGCGTTCAGCCCAGCAACCAGACCTCGACCTGATCGCCGGCGTCCAGATGGGTGACGTCCTCGGGGATGACGAGCATGCAGTCGGCGCCGGCCAGCCACGCCAGCAGATGCGAGCCGGGTCCGCCCCAGGCGGCGACGGTGCCGTTCACCGTGTCGAGCTGGCCGCGGCGAAACTGGCGCTTGCCGGCCGGTGAGTCCAGCGGCGCGCTCAGCGGCGCCGAGACGGTGGGCCGGGTGATGTCCGGGTGCCCCATGGCGGCCCGGATGGCCGGCCGCAGGAACACCTCGAACGAGACGTACGAGCTGACCGGGTTGCCCGGCAGCGTCACCATCGCGACGTCCCGGTAGCGCCCGGCGCCCTGCGGCATGCCGGGCTGCATCGCGACCTTGGCGAACTCGATGCCCTGCCCGGTCAGCGCGTCCTTGACCACCTCGTAGGCGCCGGCGGACACCCCGCCGGAGGTGATGATCAGGTCCTGGCCCGCGCTCGCCCGGTCCAGGCCGGCCCGCAGCGCAATCACATCGTCGGCGACGAAATGCTCGATCGTCGGGACGGCGCCGATCGCCGCCAGGGCCGCGGCCAGCATGGGCGCGTTCGACTCGTAGATCTGTCCGGGCTGCAGGGGGTGGCCCGGAGCGACGAGTTCGGTGCCGGTCGAGAGCACCAGGGCGCGCAGCGGTCGGCGCACGGGCAGGTGAGAGTGGCCGAGGGCCGCGGCCACGCCGATCTGCGGGGCGCCGATCACCGTTCCGGCGGCCAGCACCACATCACCGTGGCGCACGTCCTCGCCGATCCCACGGATGTGCGTGCCGGGCGCCGGGGCGCTGTCGATCCGCACCCGCTCGGCGCCGCCGTCGGTCCGCTCCACCTGCACGATCACATCGGCGCCGGGTGGCAGCGGGGCGCCGGTCATGATCCGGGCCGCGGTCCCCGGCGTCAGCGGCGCGACGTCGGTGCGGCCGGCGGGGATGTCCTGGCTCACCGGCAGCGTGACCGGGAAGGCGGTCAGGTCGGCCGCGCGAACGGCGTAACCGTCCATCGCCGAGTTGGCGAACGGCGGCAGATCCAGCGGCGCGCGGAGGTCCGCATCGAGCACCAGACCGCGGGCCTGGGCCAACGGCGTCGACTCCACCGGGGTCGGTCGGAGCAGATCCGCGATGATCCGGGCGTGTTGTTCCACCGTGCGCATATGACTCATCCTGCCTGACCTCGTGAATTGCATCGCGTCACCGAGAACCGCTGGAATATCACCCGTTTTCGAGGATCCTGGCGCGGTCGGCTGAGGTACGGTCTGCTGGGCGCCGACGTTGCCGCCGTGCCTGTTGGGGAGGATGCGAATGAGTTCTGTGCAGTATTCACTTTGCAGCACGGCCGGACTCGATACGGTCACCGACACGCCAGATGGAGCCGCCGCGGCGCTGGTCCGCCATCTGTCCGAGGTCGGGCCGAGTCGTTCGGTCGATTGGATGATCACCGGTCCTGGTGATCGGGTGCATCACGGCCGGTTCAGCCCGCCGCGGATGGGTTCGTCGGCGGCGGCGGTCGCCGATCATGTCGACGCCGTGCACGGCCAGCTGCTCAGGGATGCCGCACACCGGATCTACGTGGGGGTACCCCGCCAGCGTTGAAGCCCCGGCCCGGGCTCGGGGACCCTGTCGACGTGCCGGTTTCGGCCCCGTCGGGGCGGGTGAGCAGGGTGGAATGCGGCACCTCGATGGGGATGGGCGGGCGCCACGCAGGGCCGCGCCACGCGCGGGTCAGCCGGCGGCCCCTCGAACTCGATCCGCCACCTGGGCCGGCGTCAGCTCCGCGCCCCCCCGCCGGACGATCTCGTCGACCATCTCCCGACGCTGCTCCAGTGCGCATACCGCGATGCAGGACCCTTCGGGCAGCGCCGGAGCGGCGTCCAGCATCGTGGTCAGCCCGCTGAGTTCGTCGGGCGACTGGGCGATGTCCAGGACGCCGACCTCGGCCGCGCCGGCCCGCCAGATAGCCTCCATCTCGCCGTCCGGCCGACCCCGGCCGTACTTCGTCCGGCCGGCGACCAGGAGCCGGTCGGCGGCCCGGGCGGCGATCGCGCCCATCGCGTGAATCGCCTCGTCGGGGCGGTCGCCGGCGGTACCGAGGACGACCGCGAGCTCGCCGCCATCGAAGCGCAGCGCCTCGGCCACCGCGAGCAGCGACGCCAGCGACGCCTCGTTGTGGGCCAGGTCCAGCACGATCGCGGTGCCGCCGACGGCATAGACGTTGAGCCGGCCGGCGTTGTGCTCGGCTCCGGTGGTGAACGTCCGCAGGCCCCGCCGGACGGCGTCCAGCGGCACCCCGATGGCGATCGCGGCGGCCGTCGCGGCCAGCGCGTTCGCCGTGTTCACCGTCGACGCCCCGGCCAGCGTCACCGGCACGTCGGCCAGCTCGATCACCTCGGTCGGGTCGTGCCCGCGGCCCAGGATGACGATCTTGCCGTCCAGCACCGTGATGGCCCGGCCGCCGGCGTCCAGGGCGTCGTCCAGGTACGGATTGTCCGGGTCGGGCGAGTAGAACCAGGGCTTGGCCCGGGACACCGAGCGCATCGCCCGGACCAGCGGGTCGTCGGCGTTCAGCACCGTCCAGCCGCCCGGTCGGGTGATCCGCACGATGACCGATTTGACCTCGGCCAGCTGCTCCAGGGTGTGCACGCCGAGCAGGCCCAGGTGGTCGGCGCTGATGTTGGTGACCACCGAGACGTCATTGACGGCGGTGCCGACGCCGCGCAGCAGGATGCCGCCGCGGGCCGTCTCGGTGACCGCGACCTGCACGGATGGGTCCTCGAGCACCCGCCCGGCGCCCCCCGGGCCGGACCAGTCGCCGGTCTCCACCTCGACGCCGTCGATGAAGATGCCGTCGGTGGAGGACCAGCCGGGCGTGCGCCCCCCGGACTTGACCAGGTGCGCGATCAACCTCGTCGTGGTGGTCTTGCCGTTGGTCCCGGTCACCGCGATGACCGGGATCGACGGACGCAGCGGGGCGACGGTTTCCCCGGGATCGTGCCCGGCCAGCCGATCGCGCACGCGGTCCAGGGCGGCCGCGGGATCCTCCTCGTGCCGGGTGATCGCGTCGAAGGCCCCGGCGACGGCGGCTCCGAACAGCTCGGCCGTCCCGCGGTGCCGGAACGGGTAGGCGACCACGACGGTGTCGTCATCACCCGGCCGGCCCACCGCGGCGACCCGGGTGCGCAACCGGCCGGCGGCCCGCCGCACGATCGCCGCGGCCAGTTCGGCCGCGGCGACGGATCGGGCCGGGGAGTGGGGCAGGCCCACCGTCGGCTCGCGCACGCCCAGCGCTCGTTGCCAGGCCACCACCCGCCCCGGATCGGCCGCCTGCACCCCCGACGCGTCCAGGGTCAGCTTGACCGCGGGGCGGGGGAAGTACAAGTTCGGCCCGGTCAGCACCCGCAATTCGAGCGGTCCGGCGGCGTCGGCTTCAGCCATGGTTCGACCTAACCAGTCCGGGCCGGGTCCCGCCGCCCGCGGGGGTGGTCGGTGATCGATCTCCTTGCACTCGGGCCGGTCGAGTGCTAAACCTGGATTGGCACTCGTCATAGCCGAGTGCCAGGTCGGTGGGGTGAGGGTCTCCGGGTGCCGGGGGTCCGTCCGTCGCGGGCGCCGATGCCGGCCGTTGCACGATCCCGATGCTGCTGTCCGCACCGGTGGGGCCCGACCGGCTCCCAGGGTGTGGCGAATCCGGAGGAACAACACCACATGGCCAAGCTGATCGCTTTCGACGAGGAAGCGCGTCGCGGTCTCGAGCGGGGAATGAACATTCTCGCCGACGCCGTGAAGGTCACGTTGGGCCCGCGCGGCCGCAACGTCGTCCTGGAGAAGAAGTGGGGCGCGCCCACCATCACCAACGATGGTGTGTCGATCGCCAAGGAGATCGAGCTCGAGGACCCGTACGAGAAGATCGGTGCCGAGCTCGTCAAGGAAGTTGCCAAGAAGACCGACGATGTCGCCGGTGACGGCACCACCACCGCGACCGTCCTGGCCCAGGCGCTGGTCCGCGAGGGTCTGCGCAACGTGGCCGCGGGTGCGAACCCGATGGCGCTGAAGAAGGGCATTGAAAAGGCGGTGGAAGCCGTCTCCGCCCAGCTGCTCGAGGATGCCAAGGAGGTCGAGACCAAGGAGCAGATCGCGGCCACCGCGTCCATCTCCGCGGCCGACTCCTCCATCGGCGAGCTCATCGCCGAGGCGATGGACAAGGTCGGCAAGGAAGGTGTCATCACCGTCGAGGAGAGCAACACCTTCGGCCTGGAGCTCGAGCTCACCGAGGGCATGCGCTTCGACAAGGGGTACACCTCGCTGTACTTCGCCACCGACCAGGAGCGTCAGGAGGCCGTCCTGGACGACCCCTACATCCTGCTGTACGGCTCGAAGATCTCGACCGTCAAGGACCTGCTGCCGCTGCTGGAGAAGATCATCCAGTCCGGCAAGCCGCTGCTGATCATCGCCGAGGACGTCGACGGCGAGGCCCTGGCGACCCTGGTCGTCAACAAGATCCGTGGCACCTTCAAGTCCGTCGCCGTCAAGGCCCCGGGCTTCGGCGACCGCCGCAAGGCCATGCTGCAGGACATCGCCATCCTCACCGGTGGCCAGGTCATCAGCGAGGACGTCGGCCTCAAGCTGGAGAACACCGACATCGCGCTGCTGGGCACCGCCCGCAAGGTTGTCGTCACCAAGGACGAGACCACCATCGTCGACGGTGCCGGTGACGCCGAGCAGATCGCCGGCCGGGTCGCGCAGATCCGCTCGGAGATCGAGAAGAGCGACTCCGACTACGACCGCGAGAAGCTGCAGGAGCGGCTGGCCAAGCTGGCCGGCGGCGTTGCGGTGATCAAGGCCGGGGCTGCCACCGAGGTGGAGCTCAAGGAGCGCAAGCACCGCATCGAGGACGCGGTGCGCAACGCCAAGGCCGCCGTCGAGGAAGGCATCGTCGCCGGTGGCGGCGTGGCCCTGCTGCAGGCCGCGATCAAGGCGTTCGAGGGTCTGGAGCTGACGGGCGACGAGGCGACCGGCGCGAACATCGTGCGGGTGGCCGTCGAGGCGCCGCTGAAGCAGATCGCCATCAACGCCGGCCTCGAGGGCGGCGTCGTTGCCGACAAGGTCAAGCACCTGCCCGCGGGCCAGGGTCTGGACGCCTCCACCGGCGAGTACAAGGACCTGATCAAGGCCGGCATCATCGACCCGGCCAAGGTCACCCGGTCCGCGCTGCAGAACGCCGCGTCCATCGCCGCGCTGTTCCTGACCACCGAAGCCGTGGTCGCGGACAAGCCGGAGAAGGCCTCGGCCCCGGCCGGCGGCGGCATGCCCGGCGGGGACATGGACTTCTGAGTCCTGCTTTCTGCATCACCTGTTCCATCCGGAGGGCGGTCCCGCGAGGGGCCGCCCTTCGGCGTTCCGCGGGTCGCGG
The DNA here is from genome assembly GCF_044224575.1 of Nakamurella sp. Taxonomy (GTDB): domain Bacteria; phylum Actinomycetota; class Actinomycetes; order Mycobacteriales; family Nakamurellaceae; genus Nakamurella. Next base: position 60,189 of record NZ_JBGAKE010000003.1, on the reverse strand, counting down.
TGCGGGTGCGGGCCGCGGGGGGCGGGTGCGGGTCGCGAGGTGAGTGCGGGCCGCGGGGGGCGGGTGCGGGTCGCGAGGTGAGTGCGGGTCGCGGGTCCGGCCGCACGTCGGGTGCCCGCGTTCCCGGGGCTGCCGAGTGTGCAGGAAGTGCCCCTATTCGCGCGAGGAACGGGCACCTTCTGCACACTCGCGGGCGGACGGGCGGACGGGCGGACGGGCGGACGGGCGGACGGGCGGACGGGCGGGCGTGGGCGGCCCGGCTGAGCCGGATCTGAGTGCGGCTTGATCGGTGCCGGCCAGGCTCGGGTGTGATCGGCCCCGGCCGGGGCCCTGCGAAGGGACACACCAATGACCGCGAACTACTCCGAGCGGCCGCCCACCGTCGAACCGGGCACCGACCGGGCGGTGGCCCCGGGCGTCGGTCCGGCGCCCGCGCCCGGGGTCGGCGCGACCACCGCATCCGCTCCGGCCGCCGGGCCGGCCCCCGGCACCGCTCCGGTCGGGTCAACTCGGCCGGGGTCGGTCCGGGCGATCGCCGTGCTCGGCTTCGTGCAGGCCGGGTTCAACGCGATCGGCGCGCTGATGAGCTTCCAGGGTGCGGGCCAGCTGGCCGAGTTCGGCCTGCGGCGCACGGCCGTGGGGTCGTCGCTGACCGTCCTGGCCCTGCTCGGGCTGGCGAGCGCCGCGCTGCTGATCGTCGGCGGCCTGGTCGTGCTGCGGGGCAAGGCGCTGGCGATCACCGTGGGAGCGTCCGCCTCGATCCTGCTGTCGGTGTGGTGGGCCATCGAGTTCGACTACGTCCGTCAGCTGCAGATGATGGCGCTGATGATGGCCGCGCTGCCGGTCGTCATGCTCGGCCTGCTGTTCGGCACCGCCGCGCGGGCCTGGGTCCGGTTCGATCTGCCGGCCGCCCGGCCCGCAGCCGGCCCCGCCGCCCCCGGCCTGGTCGCCCCGGGCTCGGTCCCGGCGGCGCCGGCCGCGATGCCGATTCGGGTGCCGTCCGGTTGGCATGCCGACCCGGCCGGCCGGCACGAGGTCCGATACTGGGACGGCACGGCCTGGACGCCGCACGTGGCCGACCGGGGCGTCGCCGGGCAGGATCAGCTGTAGCCCGTGACGAGCGGCGAGGTCTGGGTGATGCCGGCCGGGCCGGTGCGTGGCCGGCCGGCGCACCGCCGCCACTGACGGCGACGAGATCACCGCGTTTGTCACCGGGCCCGGGCCGACGACGTTGCCGCCGAGACCGACTGACCCGATTCCTCGTCACCCACCGTGCCATTGCCGCCCAGCGCCCCATCCGGCGAAAGAAACGTTCATGACGACGACCACGGCATCGGCGGCACGGGTGCTGACCGGCGCGCGTTCCAGCGCGTCCGGCAAGGCCGGCGCACCGCCGACCACCCGCGGCCGTGACAATGTTCGTCGGCGGGCTGCGTGAGCGCGCCGCCGAGGCCGCCCCGCCGCGCGACGCCCTCGGGTTGAGGATCTGCAACGGGTATGAGGTGAACGTGGTCAACACCGCCCGCGACGCGCTGGTCCGGGCCGACGACATCGGCTCGGACCACGTCGTGAGCCTTCTCGGCACGCATCGGATGACCATCGAGGACGATGTCGTGACACCGGTGAAGGAGGTCGACGACCGACTCGGCTCCGTGCCCATCGGCGAGGATCACCGCTGCTCCAGCCGGCGCGACCACGGGTTCGATCCGGTCGTCACGCGGGGGTCCATGGCGGGCGGGCCGACCCGGGCCCGGACGGCGAGCGTCCGGTGACCTCGACCCCGACCGCCGCGCCGTCGAACCCCCTGTCCACCACGCCGTCCTCGGTGCCGGCCGACGGCCCGGCCGGGTTGCTCGGCCTGGCCGATCGGGCGGCCGCCCTGGTCCCCGAGGGCGGCCGGGCGATCCTGGGCATCGTCGGTGCGCCCGGCTCGGGCAAGAGCACGCTGGCCGAGCAGCTGCTGGCGACCCTGCGGTCGCGCCACGGCGACGACTGGGTGGCGCACGTGCCGATGGACGGGTATCACCTGGCCGACGCGCAGCTGCGCCGGCTCGGGTCCCTGGACCGCAAGGGCGCGCCGGACACGTTCGACGCCGACGGGTACGCCCACCTGCTGGGCCGGATCCGGTCGGCCCCGGACCAGTGGATCTACGTCCCGGGGTTCGAGCGGGAGCTGGAGCAGCCGCTGGCGGCCGCGCTGGTGGTCCCGCCGGCGGCCCGGCTGATCGTCACCGAGGGCAACTACCTGCTGCTGGACACCCCATCCTGGTGCGCGGCTCGCGGGAAGCTGGACGAGGTCTGGTACGTCGCCGTCGACCCGGCGGTGCGGCAGGACCGGTTGGTGGCCCGGCACATCGAGTTCGGCAAGACGCCCGACGCCGCGCGGGACTGGGCGCTGACCGTCGACGAGCCGAACGCGGCGCTCATCGACGAGGGCGCGGCCCGGGCCGACCTGGTCGTGGAGAACGGCCCGTCCGGCTGGCGGCTCGTCGAGAACTGACCGACGGCGCCGGAGCTCCCACGGCGACGAGAACTGACCGGGAGCGGCAGACCTGACCGGCGGCGCCGGAGCTGAGCCACGGCGCCGGGGCTGACCGGCTCGCCCGGCTGAACCGCGGTTGCGCATCCGGGCCCCCGATGCGCAACGGAGGTGCACCCGGGCGATCCGGCCGGGCGGCCCGCACCATCAGGGGTGCAGGCCGGCGTCCGATTCGGTGGTCCGCCAGCGGTGCAACGGCACCTGCAGGCCGGACCGGGTGGGTGCGCAGACCAGCGGACCGGCCTGGGCATCGAGCTCGGCCGCGAACGGCGCCACCCGGACCAGCTGCAGGTCCTCTCCGCTGAGCCCGGCCCGGACGGTGACCGCGGTGCCGTCCCGGCTGACCCGGACCGTGACCCGACGGTCGACCCAGGCCGGCACCGGGGCCAGCGACCAGTCCGAGAGACCGTCGGTCACCACCGCGCCCAGCTGGCAGCGGCCGTCCGCGAACTCCACCCCGGCCTTGATCCAGCGTTCGGCGCCGACCCGGACGAACACGCCCGCCTGGTCGAACTGATCGCTGAACGCCGCGGTGAACTCGACCTCGACGGCGCTGCCGTCCGGGAACGGCGCGAGCAGCGCGTGCTCGCTGTCGTGCACGAAGCCGTACGAGGTGATCCGCCAGGCGTCGCTGCCCTCCACCGCGGTGACCAGCAGGTCGCCGTCGCGCTCGACGCTCGCCGCCGGTGGATGCGTCCAGCGGCCGTCCGACCAGGCGATCTCGGGCATGCGCGGCCCCCTTCGTTCCGTGCGGTCACCGGCCCGCACCGGCAGCCGGACCCTACCGGCCCGGGCCGCGGGCTCCGCCCGGCTGGACGGGGTGGGGCCGTCCGATCGAGGGCGCCGGTGCGCCGCCCGGCGGCCCGCATCCGGCCGGGAAGGACGACCGGTAGTGCATGGTGCCGGGCGCCCGACGGGTGTGAATTTCCCGCGCCGTGGGTACCGGCGAGCGTGCGGCGTACCGGCGGAACCACGCCGTAGTCCGCGTAGCCGAAAAGAGATCACCCCATGCCGTTGATGTCCCTTTCCTTGACGGACGCGCTCGCCCAGGTGCGGGACGCCCCGTTCCTGCTCGACGCGATCCGATCGTCCGATGCCCTGACGGAGGCCGCCGGTCGCGACGGCGGCCCGTTCGCGGTGACGGTGCTCGGCCGCGTGATCGAGGACACCGACGACCAGCTGACCGCGATCGCGGCCGTGCACGGGCTCGGCGCGGTGTTCGACGACGGCGCGGCCGCGCGGCTGTCCGTCCTGCTGTCCGACCCGCGGACCTTCCTGCGCGAGCACGCGGCCTGGGCCCTGGGCTCCCGGGTGCCGCGGCTGGACGCGATCGGCCGGTTGGTCGCCGGCGTCGCCGCGGGCGGCTTCGCCACCGTCATCAACCAGCGGGCGCTGCGCCGCTGGGCGCAGGTCGCCCCGGACCACATCGCGCTGGCCCTGGAGGGCGCGCTGCTGTCCCGCGACGACGCGGCCGGGCGGGCGCGGCTGATCGACACGATGGGCCTGGTGCCGGGCCCGATCTCAACCGCCGCGCTGCTGCGGATCGCCGCCGACGAATCCGAACCGTTGCGTCCCCGGCAGGCGGCGGTCGCCGCGCTGGGCGACCGGTCCGGCGACCCCGCCGTCAACGATGCGGTCGCCCGGCTCGCCGCGGGATCGGGCGAGCTGGCCGGCGTCGCCCGGCTGGCGGCGTTCGACCTGGCCGGCCCGCCGGACGAGCGGGTCACCCGGCGGTCGGGTCTGGCGGTCGCCCAGCTGTTCCTGCACGCCGACCTCGACCGCGAGCTCAGCCGGGCGGGCGCCGGTGACAACGGCGGGATCGCCACCATGCTGGTCCGGCTCGGCGACGCGCTGGCCGGCGAGCCGGGCATCGACCGGGTGCTGACCCTGTCCCGCGGTTCGGTCGATGCGGCCGTCGCGGCCCTCGACGAGCCGGCCGACGCCCACACGCTGGCACCGGTTCCGCTGTTGGCCGAGCCGACCGACGCGGCCAACGCCTGGCCGCTGGCGGTCGCCGCCGAACGGGGGATCCGGCGGGCGCTGACCGCCAACGGGCGGGTCGACGTGCTGCACCTGCGGATGGCCGACGTGGGCAGCATGGCCGCCGCCGCGGTCGCCGCCCGGCTCGGCATCCCGACGGTCTTCACCCTCGCGCCCGACCCGCACGCCGTCATCCACGCGCTGGACATGACCGGCGCGCTGACCCGGGCCACCTTCGGCGCGGTCGACGAACGGGAGCACTACTGGTTCCGCACCGACCTGGTCGCCCGGCTGGCCGCCGGGGCACAACACCGGGTGCTCTTCCCCCGGCCGAACCTGCGGGCGCAGCTGCGCGATCTGCTGGGCCTGGACATCGATCCCGCCGACGATGCCGCGGCCGGGCCGGCCGGCGGCACGACCGTTCGCTATGGGGGGCCGGGCAGCTACTCCGTGGTTCCGGAGGGCATCGACATCGCCGTGACCGCCCGGGCCCTGGACGACGTGCGGGCCGGTTGCGACCGGGCGGTGACCGAGCTGACCGCGCTGATCGACGCACTGCCCGAGCACCGGCGAGGCCTGCCGCTGGCGATCAGCGTCGGACGCCTGCACCGGGTCAAGGGCATGGCGACGGTCGTCGAGGCGTGGGCGGCCGACCCGACCCTGCCGCAGCGATGCAACCTGCTGATCGTCGGCGGTGACCTGGTCGAGCCCTCGGTCGACGAGCGGGAACAGCTGGACCTGATCGCCGGGGTGATCGCCCGCCACCCGGCGGCCGCGGGGGGCGTGATGCTGCCCGGGCACCGGCCCAACGATGTGGTCGCCCGGTGGATGGCCGCGGCCCACCTGGGCCTGCCCGGCGTCGTCGCGCCCGGCGGTGTCTACGTGTGCGGCAGCCTGAAAGAGGAGTTCGGGCTGGCCCTGGTCGAGGCCATGGCGACCGGGCTACCGGTCGTCGCCCCGGACCACGGCGGCCCGGCCACCTACATCGAGGACGGCGTCACCGGGTTCCTGGTCGACACCCGCTCGCCGCGGGCCGTGGCCGACGGCCTGGCCGGTGCCCTGGAACTGACCGCGCGCCCCGGGGCCGAGCAACGGGCGGCGCAGGCCCGCGAGATGGTCCACGAACGGTTCACCCTGACGGTGATGGCGCGCACCCTGTCCGGTGTCTACGCCGGCGTCGGCGCGCCGGTGGCCGGGTGATCGGGCCGTGACGCTGCTTGTGATCAGCCCGGACTACGCCTCCCATCTGCTACCGCTGGCGACGCTGGCCACGGCCTGGCGCGACGCCGGGGAACGGGTGGTGGTGGCCAGCGGCCCGGCTACCGCCGGGTTGACCGCCGATTTCGGCTTCGTCCGCACCGACCTGCGGTTGGGTCGCGGCTCCAACCCGGGGGTGATTCGCGCCCAGGAACAGGTCGCCGGCGAGGACGACGCGTTGCGCGGCTTCTTCGCGGCCACCCGGCACGGCATGGTGCCGACGTTGCGGTACCAGGCCGACGCCCGCCGCAACGACCTGCTGTGGGAACCGGTGGACACGGCGCGCCGGGTGCTTGCCGTCGTCGACGACGTCCGTCCCGACCACATCATCGTGGACCACCTGGCATTCAGCGCCCGGCTGGCGCTGGTGGCGGCCGGGGTCCCGCACGCGGACGTCGTGCTCGGGCATCCCAGCGCGCTGCCCGTCGGCGCCGAGGTGTACGGCTACCCACCGGCCTGGCCGGCCGCGTTCACCCCGGACCCGGAGGGTTTGGCTGCCCTGCACCGGCGCTGTGAACAGGTGCGAGGCGCGTTCACTGCCGAGTGGAACGCCGCGCTGGAGGTGTTGGCGCCCCGGCTGGGGCCGTCGGACGACGCGTTCACCGAACACGGCGACCAGGTCCTGCTGAACTACCCGGCGGCGCTGCACGACCCGGCGCGGACCCCGCTGCTGCCCCCGCACGCCTTCCTCGGCTCGGCCGTCCGGGACCAGCCGGCGCCACCGGACGTCGCCGGCTGGCTGGCCGCCGATCCGTCGACGCCGGTGGTGTACGTCAGCTTCGGCAGCTTCCTCTCGGTCCGGGCCGATGTGCTGGCCCGGGTGGCGGATGCCCTGCGCGCGCTGCCGGTGCGGGTGGCCCTGGCCGTCGGGTCCGCCGACCCGGCCGTCCTGGGGGACCTGCCCGCGTCCTGGCTGGTGCGCGAGTTCCTGCCGCAGGTCGCCCTGCTCGAACACACCGCGGTGGCCGTCACGCACGGCGGCAACAACAGCGTCACCGAGGCGTTGACCGCCGGGGTACCGATGCTGGTGCTGCCGTTCTCCACCGACCAGTTCGCCGGGGCGGCCGCGGTCGTCGAGGCCGGGGTGGGGCTGGCCTTGGACCCGAACGCGGCGTCGCCCGAGGAGATCGGTGCGGCGGTCGGCGACCTGCTCGACGGCCCGAGCGCGGCGGTGGCGGCCAGGCTGGGGTACGGGTTGCGCGCGCGACCCGGGCGAGAGGTGGCCATGGCGGCGGTGACCGGCCGGCGCAGCGTCCCGCTCTCCGCGGAGCATCTGCCGGGCTGAGACCGGCCGACCTTCCGCAGGTGCCCAGGCCGATGGCGCCGGTTGCGAGCACGGCCGGCCGCCGGCGTCACACCCGCATGGGTCCGGGCCGGGTGTCCTGATCGGCAAGGATGATCCTTGTGAGTGATACGGACCGTCCGACGGCCACCCCGCAGGCCGAGCAGCGGGCGCGGTGGCGCCGGGTCCTGGTGCTGCTGGCCAAGATCGGGCTGGTCGTCGTCGGCATCTATCTGGCGGTGCAGGCCCTGCGGGCCGTCGACTGGAGCCAGGTCGGTGACGCGCTGGGCCGGCTCACCTGGTGGGAGATCGGCGTCGTCGTCCTGGTCGTCGCGGTCCGGCAGACCGTCAACGCCTCCACCCTGCCGATCCTGGTCCCCGGACTGTCCCTGCCGCATGCGTTGCAGACGGCGCTGTCCGGCACCCTGATCCAGACGTTCACCCCGCCGCCCGCGGACACGGTGCTGCGGCTGTCCATGCTCAAGTCGTTCGGCGTCGAGACGACCCGGGGAGCGGCCGCGCTCGTGCTCGACACGATCGTCTTCTACCTGGCCCGGTTCGTCGCGCCGCTCATCGGTCTCGTGCTGACCCTGTTCGTGCTGCCGCTGGAGGGAATCCAGATCTGGATGGCCGTCGGCGGGCTCGCCGCGGCCGGACTGCTGGTCTGGGCGATGGTGATGATCTCGAGGGGGGAGACGGCGGCCGGCAATGTCGGGCGGGTCGCCGCCCGGGTGGTCAAGCGGCTGCGGCCGACGGTCGACCCCGACGCATGGGCGGCCGCGGTCGTGCGGTTCCAGAAGGAGTCGTCGTCCGGGATCGTCTCCCGGATGGCCCGGGCGACCCCGACGATGCTCGGCTTCATCCTGGTCGACTCGATCGTGGTGATCGTCTGCCTGCGGTTCGTCGGGATTCCCGGCGAGTACGTCGGCTACCTGGCCGTGCTGGCCGCGATGTTCACGCTGTACCCACTGACGATCTTCCCGTTCGCCGGCCTCGGCGTGCTCGATGCCAGCCTGATCGTGCTGATCAACGCCGAGGGGGTGGCCGACCCAGCCGACCTGGTGGCCGCGCTGGTCATCTGGCGGGCCGCGACGCTCCTGCTGCCGCTGGTGCCGGGCTTGCTCACCCTGGGCCTCTGGCGTCGCCGGCAGGCGGCGGCCTGACCTGCGGCCGGATTCCGTGACCGCCTCGGTTGTCGGCCCGGCCCGGGAGGTGGGCCCTCGTTGGCGGGCCGGTCGGGTCAGACGGAGATGTAGGCGGTCATCGTGTGCTGGGCGCCGGGCTCCAGCGTGAGCGCGTCGGCCTTGGCGTTGGCCGTCTCCACGCAGACCATGCCGCTCCACTCGTCGTCACCGAAGTCACCCATGGCCGCGGCCTTGTCGATCCAGGGATTCCAGACGATCGCGCTGTCCGATCCGTCCCGGGCGATGGTCACGGCGCGGTCGCCGTCGCGGATCACCGCGGTGGCGCCGGTGCCCTGGAACGTGCGGTCGACCTCGCCGGCGAAGGTGATCGGTCCGTCGAGCACGTGCGGACCGCGATCGGCGCCCGGCACCATGTCCAGGTAGCTCGCCCCCACCAGGCCGTCGACCTGGGTGGAGCGGATGTCGGTGACCCCGAAGTAGGTGTGCAGCGCTTCCTCGTAGAGGAACGGTTCGTCCCCGGTGTTGGTGACGGTGAGCAGCAACGCGAGTTCGTTCTCGCCCATCCGCACCCGGTAGTCGCAGGTGAACGAGTGCGGCCAGAGCTCGCGGGTGGCCGGCGAGTCGCTGAGCGCGAGGATCACCTCGACCCATTGGCCGTCGGTGGTGGCGCCGACGAGGCCCCATTCGGTGGTGCGGGCGAACCCGTGCGCCGGCGTGGAAGTGCCGCCGGGACCATCGGCGAACCAGGGGAAGCAGATCGGCACGCCGCCGCGGATCGCCTTGCCCGGCTGGTAGACGGCGGCTTCGCTGACCCAGAGCACCTCCGCGCCCAACGGCCGCCAGGACGTGACGTGTGCGCCGTGCAGGTAGACCTCGCCGGTGCAGGCCGGTACGTCGACCCGCACGACGGGCAGGCCACCGCGGCCGGTGGTGACCCACACGCCGTCGGGCAGGGTCTGGTCGGAGGAGGGCACCGTCATGGTCGGCAGGCTACCGGCGTCGGGCGACCGGCGCGGGCGAGACCTCTGCTCTGCCCGGTGCGGTGCGGTGCGGTGCGGTGCGGGTGCTCGCTGCGGCCGGCCCGGGGTGGATCGCCGCGCGGATGAAATCGTCGACTTGTGTCCCACGGTTCACATTCGGGGTGAGTTCATCCGCGCCGGCGAAGTTGATCCGCGCGGTCAGGAGGCCGCCGGGCCGGGCTTGGGAATGACGATCCAGGCGAGCAGGTAGGCGAGGACGCCGCCGCCGCCGAGGAGGGCGAGCACGACGGCGATCAGGCGGATCAGCGTCGGGTCGACGTTGAAGTAGGCGGCGATGCCGCCGCAGACCCCGCCGATCATCTTGTCGGAGGTGGACAGGGTCAGGCGGCGATAGGGACGTTCCGGTGTGGTCATGCCACGAGTCTTCGCCGCCCGCCGACGAAACGGATCGGGGACGCACCCCGGATCGGACCCGGCCCCACCCCCGAGTCCGATCAGGGTCGGTACTCGTCGATGCCCGGCGCCGATTCCAGTGCGGTGAGCGAGCGCAGGCCCGCTGGTGCGGCGGCGTCGGCCACGGAGATCGAGGACACCCGGGTGGCCGGGAGGGCCGACTGCACCACCAGGCCGGGATCGGATGCGCCGAACAGGGACGTCGGCTGGGCGGGCCCCACGGTGCCCGCCGCGGTCCAGATCCCGGTCCGGGTGAGCGACCGGTCGGCGCAGGCTTCGCCGATCAGCCGGCCCCAGGTGGTCCCGGTGGCGTAGCCGTCGAGCGTCCGGACGCCGGGATCGGTCGATCCGCCGGCCGCGGCCATCGACGAGACCGCGACGGCGGCCGGGTAGTCCGATCCGTAGGCCGGCGCCGGGGTTGTGACGTAGACGCGGCCGGCGGCCCCGGTGACGGCGTCCGCGGGCCACGAGCCCGGGTCGAACCCGTCGGCCAGGGTCAGCACGGGCGTCCCCGGATCGCGGGTGACCAGCGTGGCCACGGTGGCCGGTCCGACCGGCGCCAGCACGACACTCGCCGGCGGCCACGACTCCGGGTCGGCGCCCGGATCACGCAGGTTCAGGTCGAGACCGTTCTGCTGCGCCCACCATCGGGCACCGCGCAGCGCGTTCTGCGCGGTGGCCGATCCGTCGGGCAGCACACCGACGACGTCCCCCGTGTGCAGTGTCCCGGTCCGCAGCAGGTATTCCAGGCCGTTGATGGCGAGGATGTCCGCGGTCGCCCCGGCCACGATCGGTCGGGTCGGCCCGAGTCGGGCGGATGTGCCGCTCGGGGTGACCGCGGGAATCTGGTCGGCCGCGATCGAGGCGGCCAGGATCGCGTCGCCGTCGTTCGCGGCGCCGGCCCCGGTCGGGCCGGGTCCGGTCGAGACGGCCGCCGACACGGCCGCCGAGCCCGATGCCGCGGTGTCGGAGCCGGATGCCGAATCGTCCGCGCCGGATGCGGTTCCGCCCGAACCCGCCGCCGGGCCCGACGGCGCGCCGGCGGACGAGGTCTCCGGCGAGGTGCCGGTCGGGGTGCCGGCCCCGGAGGCCACGGTCGACCCCGTGGACGCCGTCCCGGTCGTCGTCCCGAACGGCGGAGTCAGCAGGCCGAGCACGGAGGTGCCGACGGCGGCATAGGCCGCGGCGGGGTCGTCCGGGATCCCGTCGGCTCCGTTCACCCGGAGCTCGATGGTCCGCCCGCACAGGCCGCCGGTCGTGTTGACCGACCGCTGCCAGAGCCGGACGCCGTCGGTGAAGCCGCGGTCCCGGCCGGGCTCGGCCAGCACGCCCAGGCTGATCGCGCCGTCGGTGACGCCGGGGCCGGCGAGCAGACCGTCGGGCGTGACGGGAGTGATGGACACCGCGGTGGTCGTCGCGGTCGTCCCGGCCCGCAGATCGGTGGCCCCCGCCGACGGCAACGTCGGCCGGTCCAGCGTTGAGGTGCATCCGGCGGCCGCGCCGACCAGCAGCGCGCCCGCCACGATCGCCACGGGGAGCCGCCGGACACGGCAGGGACGTTGGATCACCGGGCCAGCCTTGCACGGCCGGGCCCGTGGAAAGCAGTCCGGAATCGCTCGGCAGCGGGTGGGAAGTTGTCCACATCCCTGTCCGGGGGACCAGCGGTCGGGGATAATTTCGTCGAACGCAAGGGTTGATCATCACCGCTACGCCACGTGACGATCGGTCGGGCGTCGTGCGCCGTTGGATCAACGGCATGCGGCCTCCGGTCGTCAGAACGAGACATCTTGACCGTCTGATCGTCGGTCCGGTGGCAGGCGGTGATGACGTAGACCCGTTTGGATGGCATCATGTGAGCCGGGCGGTCGCCGGGTTTCGCGGATCGGCAGGGCTTCGATTGGCGGCATGCGACGGGGATCCGGGAGGCGAACGGTGGGTGATCGCTTGCGGCTGCCCGGTCGCCGGCACCCGGTCGTCGCCGCCGTGGCCGTGGCGTGTTCGCTGCTGCTTGTCGCGGGCGCGGTCCTGGCCTGGCAGCGACCAGGATTTGCGCAGGTGCCACCCCAACCGGTGGACCGGTCGGTGTGGGTGGTCAACGACGCCCGGCTCCTGGTGGGTCGGGTCAACACCGGCATCGGCGAGCTCGATTCGGCCACGGCGCTGCGCGGCGCGTCGACGGTGATCCAGGACCCGGCCGGCGACCCGGCCGATCCGGTGCTGGTGGTCGACTCGGGCAAGGACGAGATCCAACTGCTGGATACCGCGACGGTGACCTTCGGCGCCCGGGTCGGGGTCCCCGACGACCCGGTGATCGTGCTGCGTTCGGGGACGATCGCGGTGGCCGATCGGGCCGACGGCAGCCTGTGGGTGGGCACGACCTCCGGGGGCGGGCCCAGCCCGGACCTGTCCTCGGTCGATGCCCGGTCCGCGTCGCCGGTGGCCACCATCGGCACCCGGCCGGTCGTCGCCGTCAGCACCTCGGGAACGGTGTTCGCCACCCGGCCGGGCTCGTCGGAGATCGTCCGGGTCGATCCCGGCCCCGGACCATCGACCACGCCGGCCGCCATCCCCCTCGCCGACGGGCCGCTGTCGCTCGGCAACCCGGTGACCGGCAACCCGGCGGGTACCTCGACGTCCGGCCGCATCGGCGACATCCAGCTCACTACCGTCGGTGACTCGCCGGTCGTGCTCGACCGGGCCGACCGGTCGCTCCGGGTGGAGGGTCGCCGGCTCTCCGTGACGCTGCCGGCGGACGCGGTCCTGCAGGATTCCGGCCCGGCCGCCGCGGAGGTGCTGATCGCATCCTCGACCGGACTCCAGGCGGTCGACCTGGCCGACGGGACGGTCCGGTCCCTCGACGCGGCGGCGGGCCGTCCGGTGCCGCCCGTCACCGAAGCCGGTTGTCGGTACGCCGCCTGGGTATCCGGGTCGACGATCACCGGCGTGGCCGGCTGCGCGGACGGTACGGCCGCCGCCCCGGTCAGCCTCACCGGTGCGTCGGCCGACCCGACCCTGACCATGCAGGCCCGGGGCGACGCGGTGGTCCTCACCGACACCACCTCGGGCCGGTCCTGGATCGCCAGCGACGGATTCCGACCGGTGGACAACTGGGCGGACGTCGCTCCCCCCGATGGCCCGGCGGACCAGACCACCACGGTCGAGGACCCGACCAGCTCCGATGACCTGCCCCAGCTGCCGCCGGACTGCACCGCGGTGCCGGTCGGCGAGCCGCAGGCGGTCGACGACGAGTTCGGCGTGCGCGCGGGCCGGGCCACCGTGCTCCGGGTGCTGGACAACGACCCCGGCATCGACTGCACCAGCGTGGTCATCGAGTCGGTCAGCCCGCTGCCGCCCGAGGTCGGCACGGTCGCCGTGGTCGGGAACGGGTCGGCGATCCAGATCACGGTCAGCCCGACCGCCACGACGGTGCCCGGACTCGAGTACACGGTGGGCAACGGGCGCGGCGGGACCGCCACCGCCCGGGTCACCGTCGGCGTGGTGCCCGCCGCGGTGACCACCCCGGCGGAACGGGTCCGCCGGTCGGCGGCCACCGCCGAGGTCGACGGCACCGTGTCGTACAACGTGCTGGACGACATGGTTTCGCCGGCCGGAGATGACCTCTTTCTCATCTCCGCCGCCACCGACACCGCCGACGTGGTGTCCTTCCGGCCGGACGGGACCATCTCCTACCGCAATACCGGTGGCGGGTCCGGTAGCGATGTGCCGGTCGAGTTCGTCGTCTCCGACGGCGTCGAGCAGGCCACCGGGACGCTCACCGTGTCGGTCGTGCCGACCGGCTCCAGTGCGCCGGTCATCTACCCGGCCTACGGTCGCACCGTGCCGGGCACCCCGGCGGTGGTGAACCTTCGCCGCAGTGTGGTCAGCGGATCGTCCGACCCCGTCGTGATCGACGCCGTCCAGCCCGAGCCGGGCAGTGAGTCGACCACCGCCGTGCTGGACCGGCGGACCGGTTCGGTGTCGGTGAGCGCCACCGAGCCGGGCAGCTTCTACTTCACCTTCGAGGCCAATGCCGGAGGGCGCGGCACCACCGGCGTCCTGCGGGTCGACGTCGCCGGCGACCCAGGGTCCGCCGGCGAGGCCTCCGCGGTGCCGATGCTGGACATCGCGTACCTGCCGGCCGGAGGCGAAACGGTGCTCGATCCCACCGCCAACGACAGTGATCCGGGGGGGCGCGGGTTGGCGGTCCGCGAGGTGCAGGAGACGGCCGGGACAACCCTGGCGGCGGCCGTCGTCGACCTGCGGCTGGTGCGGATCAGCGCGACCCGGCCGCTGCGCCAGCCGGTGGAGCTGACGTACACGGTGTTCGACGGGGCCACCACACCGACCGGTCTGATCCGGGTGGTGCCGGTGCCGGCGCCGCGGGTGGCGCCGCCGCCGCTCGCCGACCCGGCGCAGGCGACGGTGCGTGCGGGCGACGCGGTCACCATCCCGATCGCGGCGTTCACCACCAGCCAGGACGGTTCCCCGGTCAGTGTGAAGGTCGACCCGACGCAGCTGGGCGCGCTGCCCGGGCCGGTGTTCGTCACCGCCGACTCGATCCGGTACCTGGCCCCCGCGGACTCCGCGCCGGGCCAGCTCTCCTTCGGCTACACGGCGTCGTCCGGAACGGGGACCGCGCTGGCGCCGGCCCAGGCGGCCGGCACGGTCACGATCACCGTGACGGCCGCCGACCCCTCGCGCAACCGACCCCCCGATTCCCCGCCACCGGCGACCGCGCGGGTCTTTGCCGGCAGCGCCATCAGCGTGTCGGTGCCGCTGGCCGGGATCGATCCGGACGGCGACTGGGTCACCCTGCGCTCGATCGAGCAACCCGAGGCCCCGCTCGGCGATGTCCGGGTGACCGGTGCCGACACGCTGTCCTACACCGCGTTCGCCACGCCCGGGGTCGACCGGATCCGCTACGTGGCGGCCGATCCGAGCGGGGGCACGGTGACCGGCGAGCTCACCGTCCTCGTCGTCGCGCCGTCCGACGCGGCCCGGCCGCCGGTCGCGCCGGATCTGGCCGCCTCGGTCCGGCCCGGGGGCAGCATCCGGATCGACCCGCTGGCCGCGGTGGTCGACCCGGGTGGGCAGCCCGTGCGACTGGCCGACCCGGCGTACACCGTCACCGACGGTCTGGACGTCCAGGTCGAGGAGCAGAGCTTCATCCTCACCGCACCCGTCGAGCCGACCGTTGGCACGCTGCGCTACACCGTGGTCAACACCAAGGGGTTGACCGCCACCGGAACCGTGCGGGTGACCGTGTCCCCGGACGCACCGATGCCCGACCCCATCGCCAAGGACGTGTTCGTCCAACCCGCCGACCTCACCGCCGACACCGACACCGTCGACGTCGACCTGCGGGGGTCGGTGACCAACCGGAGCGGACGGTCCGACCGGCTGGCCGTGTCGGTCGACCCGCTGTCCGCGGGGAACGCCAGCCTGGTCGACGGACGCACCATCCGGGTGACCATGTCGCCGGTCCGGCAGATCGTCGCCTACCGGGTGGCCGACGCCAACGGCGGACAGGCCGGCGCGTTCATCGTGGTGCCACCGCGCGCCCAGCTGGTGGGACCCCAGTTGCGGGCCGGCGTCGGGCCCATCGCGCTGGACGCCGGACTGAGCGTGGACGTGACGATCGGCGACTACGTGACGGTCGGCGGCGCCGGTCAGGACCCGGTGACGATCGCGTCGGACCCGCCGCTCCGGGCCACCCAGGGCACCGTGGTGCGCACCTCGGCCACCACGCTGACGCTGTCCGCGCCGTCCACCGCCGGTGGCTCGGCCGCGGTGTACGTGCCGATCACCGCCGGCACCGGGCCACCGGTGGTCCTGGGCATCCCGGTGCGGATCGAGCCGCGGCTGATCCCGCCGCCGAAACTCGACTCGACGACGGTGCCGGTGGAGGCCGGCACCTCCGTCACCGTCGACCTCGCCGCGCTGACCACCACCCATGACGACCGGCAGGCGAGCAGCGTCAGCTGGGGAGTCGACCCGGGTGGGTCCGGGGTGACCACCGCGGTCCGGGGCGGCGCCGTCACCGTCACCGCCGCGGCCGACGTGCCCCGGGGCACCCGGGTGGACCTGCCGATGGACGTCACCGACGGCGACGGCAAGAACGGCCGGGGCACGCTCACCGTGACGGTGACCGGTTCGACCAAGCCGCTGCCCACCGTGGTCGACCAGCAGGTCGGGCAGGGGCGTGGGGGCGCGCCGGTGTCCGTCGACATGCTCACGGGCAGCGACGATCCGGTCGGTCTCGGGCTGACCGTCACCGGGGTTCGAGTGCTCGACGGCGCCGCGGGTATCGGCTCCGGGCCGACCGTGTCGGGCGGCACCGTCTCGCTCACCCCGGCCGCCGGTTTCGTCGGCGAGATCGCGGTGGCGGCGGACGTGCTGGACGGCACGAAGGATCCCGACCGCCAGGTCACCGCGACGCTGCGGGTGCAGATCCAGGACCGGCCGAGCGCCCCCGGGGTGCCGGCCGCCGTGCCCGGCACGGTGACCGCCCGCAGCGTGCAGCTGCAATGGGAACCGGCCGACGCCAACGGGGCGCCCGTGCAGAACTACACGGTGTCCGGTGGCGGGATCCGCCAGGCCTGCCCGGGTTCGGACAGCTCCTGTGTGATCGGCGGGCTGACCCCCGGCCAGGCGTACGTCTTCGTGGTGAGCGCGACCAACTCGGTCGGCGAGTCCGCGCCGTCCGCGCCGTCCGCGGTGATCATTCCGGACGTCGCCCCCACGGTTCCGGCGGCCCCGGTGGCCCAGTACGTCGCCCGCGGCCAGATCTCCGTCAGCTTCTCGACGCCGACCGGCGACTTCACCCCGGTGTCGGTCATGTCGTTGCAGGTGCTGCGGGGGAACGACGTGGTGCAGGTGATCGACCCCGCCACCAGCCCGGCGGTGCTGACCGGCCTCGACTCGTCCGGCAGCTACCGGTTCCAGGTGCGGGCCGCGAACCAGCAGGGATTTTCCGACTGGTCGGCCCCGAGCGAGGCCATGGTGCCCTCCGGCGTGCCGTCGGCCCCGTCCGACCTGTCCACCCAGTTCGTCTACGACCCCGGTCGCCGGGGCGTGCAGGTCACCTGGGGACCGCCGGGCGACGACGGTGGCGAGCCCGTCGCGTCGTACCGGCTCACGGTGAACGGGGCCGACGCCGGGTCCGGGGACGGCAACGGGCGGTCGGCGTTCGTGCCGCTCGACGGCAACGACCCGGTGACGGTCTCGGTGACGGCCCGCAACGGCCGCGGCGAGGGGCCGCCGGCCACCGGCACGGTCGCCCCGTTCGGCCGACCCGCACAGGTGACCGGCCTCGCGGTGACCGGCGGCGACTCGTCCCTGGCCGCCACCTGGAACCCGGCCGACTCGCCCGGCCGGCCGGTCGCCGACTACCAGTACCGGGTGGACGGCGGAACCTGGCGCGGCGTCGGTCCGGCGACGTCGACCACGATCCCGTCCCTGGCCAACGGCACCACGTACCAGGTCGAGGTACGGGCCTGCAACGGTGAGTCCGGGTTTGCCGACGAGGTGCGGTGCGGCCCGGCCAGTGCGGCCGGGTCGGGAACACCGGCCGGTCCGTTGAGCGCGCCGAAGGTCACCGTGACGCTGCCCGACAAGTGGGGCAGCACCGTCCAGGTCGACTGGACCTTCCCCGGTGGCAATGGGCGCGACGTCGTGTCCCAGACGGTGACGATCAACGGCGCCGACATCGCACCGGCGACCGCCCCATGGCGCGACGACCTGGGCTACGGCACGAAGGTCACCGCCACCGTGCGGTACTGCGTGGGCTCGGGCGCGACCCAGGAATGCAAGGACGCGACCGCCACCGGGTCGACCGCGAACCTGTTCACCATCGCCACCCAGGCGCTCACCCCGCTGACCGGCACCTGCGCGGTGCCCGCTCCGTACGGGGGCGAGTGGCGCACCCAGGCCACCTGTTCGCCGGGCACCTGGGTGGAAGCGCCGAACCCGGCCGACCTGCTCTGCGTGCAGGCGGGCCCGGGGTATCCCGAATTCCCCGCGGGCAACCCGGTGACCAGCCCCAAGCAGGTGAACGTGTGGTATCAGGACAAGGATCGCAACTGGTACCGCAAGCCGGTGTTCCTCAACCCTGACTCGAAAATTCCGACATGTTAGAAGGAACCCGCGTGCAGGCAGTACAAGTGTCCGGACCCCCCGAGCCGCCGGTGCTGGAGGCGACCGACGCCAGCCAGTTCGCCGGCCTGTTCGATGCCGTTGTGGGGGCCATCGGCGAGGTTCTGGTCGGCAAGCCGGACGCCATCCGGCTCGCTCTCATCTGTCTGCTGTCCGAGGGGCACCTGCTGTTGGAGGACGTTCCCGGCACCGGCAAGACGACATTGGCCAAGGCGCTCGCGACCACGGTCAACGGGACCAGTGCCCGGATCCAGTTCACGCCCGACCTGCTGCCGTCGGACGTGACCGGCGTGACGATCTGGGACCAGTCCGTCGGCGCGTTCGTGTTCCATCCCGGGCCGGTGTTCGCCTCTATCGTGCTGGCCGACGAGATCAACCGGGCCTCCCCGAAGACCCAGTCGGCCCTGCTCGAGGTGATGGAGGAGTCGGCGGTGACCGTCGATGGGGTGACCCGACCGGTCGGCGCGCCGTTCATGGTGATCGGCACCCAGAACCCGATCGAACAGGCCGGCACCTACCGGCTGCCCGAGGCGCAGCTGGACCGGTTCCAGATCCGCACCTCGGTCGGCCACCCCGACGAGGATGCCGCGGTGGCGATCCTGGCCGCGGTCGGCACCCGCGCGGACCGGCCCGCCGTGCGGCCGATGCTGAACCCGGCGGCCGTCGGCGATCTGGTCGACCAGGCGTCCCGGGTCTACGTCGACACCTCGATCCTGCGGTACATCACCCAGCTGGTGCAGGCATCCCGGGTCGCCGACGGGGTGACGCTGGGCGTCTCGCAGCGCGGCGCGATCGCGCTGCTGCGCACCTCCCGCACGTTGGCTGCGTCCCGGGGCCGGCACTTCGTGGTCCCGGACGACGTCAAGGCGCTCGCCGAGCCGGTGCTCGCCCATCGCATCTCCATCGACCCGGAGGCCGAGTACGGCGGGCTCACCGCGGCCGCCGTGGTGACCGAGGTCCTGCACGCCGTTGCGCCGCCGCGGGGGGCGGGATGACCCGAGCAACCCCGCTGCCTGGGGACCTTCCGGCCCCGCCGGACGATCGGAGCCTCCCCGGGGTGGGCGGGGCGGACCCGGCGCCGGGTCGCGGCGCCGACGCCGGCCGGCACCTGGTCGGGGCCTGGCGCGCGGTGACCCGGCGGGGCCGGGTGGCCGCCGCGGTGGCGGTGGCGGCCGCCGTCCTCGGCGCGGCGACGGGCTGGCGGGAATGGATCGGCCTGGCGGCCGGGCTGTCCGTGGTGCTGCTCGTCGCGGTGGCGATGGCGCTGGGCCGGTCGCCGGTGGCGATCGACCTCGACCTGGCCCGGACCCGGTTCGTGGTCGGCGAGCCGGCCGTCGTCCGGGTCGGCGTTCGCAACGTGTCCGCCCGGCGCATGTTGCCGCTGCGGTTGGAGTTGGATGTCGACGGCCTGCCGGCCCAGGTCCGGGTGCCGTCGCTGCCCGGTGGGGCCACCCACCCGGTCGCGATCCCGCTGCCCACCCACCGGCGCGCCGTCGTCGAGCTGGGGCCGGCTCGCGCGGTCCGGGGCGATGTGTTCGGGCTGATCCGCCGGGTCGTCCAGTGGCCGGTCCGTGAGCAGGTGTTCGTGCATCCGCGGACCGTCCGGTTGCCCGACGCGTTGCCCGGTCAGACCCGCGACCTGGAGGGCGAGGAGTCGACCGTCCGGACCGCCAGCGACCTGTCCTTCCATACCCTGCGCGAGTACGTGCCGGGCGACGACCGGCGTTTCATCCACTGGAAGGCGACCGCCCGCAGCGGCACCCTGCAGGTCCGGGAGTTCCTGCAGACCCAGCGGTCGCTGGTCGCCGTGGTGCTGGCCGGCAATCCGGACGACTTCCGGGCCGACCCGCCCGGGGCCGCCGACCCGGACACCTGTGCGGAGTTCGAGATCGCCGTCAGCTGCGCCGCGTCGATCGTCGCCGAACTGGTGCGCCGCCGTCGTGACGTCGTGGTCGACGCCGCCGGGTCGTCGGTCCGCGGTGCGAGCGCCGACGGGGTGCTCGACCAGTTCAGCCCGGTCCACCCGGTGCCGGGCATGTCCGACCTGCTGGCCATGACCCGGCGGATGGCCCGCCGGCATCCGCGGGCGTCCCTGCTGGTGCTGGTGTTCGGGTCGACGGTCGACGCAGCGCGGCTGCGGGCCGCCGCACGGTTGCGGCCGCCGGGAGCGACCGTGCTCGCGGTGCGGGCGCGGGTGCCGGATTCGCCGCATCCGGCGGTGCTCGGCCGGCTGGCCGGCGGCGCGGTCGCGACCGTCGAGGACGTCGCCCAGCTGCCGCTGGTGCTGCGCGGGGCGACGGCATGAGCGGGCGGGTCCGCGGGCCGCGCCGGGCCCGCAGCGTGGCGGGCACGGGCCGCTGGTGGCGCGCCGCCGATCTCGCCGTGCTGGCCGGGCTGGTGGTGCTCGGCTCGTTGCTGCTGGTGCCGGCGTACGGGTCGGCGGCGCCGGTGGTGGCGGCGGCCGTGGGCGCCGCCGTGCCGGCCGCGGTCTTCGCCGTCCTGCAGCGGTGGTCGTTGCCCGGCTGGCTCGCCGTTCCGGTGATCCCGCTCGGGGTGGTGGTGCTGGGCGCGGTCGTCGTCGCCCCGCAGGACCGGGTGCTCGGTGTGTTGCCCGCGAGCGAGGCCGTGGCCACGCTCGGTCGCGGGTCGCTCGACGGATGGCGGGACCTGCTGACCGTGGCCACCCCGACGGGTGTCTCCGGCGCCCTGCTCGTGCCGCCCCTGCTCATCGCGGCTGTGGCGGCGACCGTGGCCGGGGTGCTGGTCGGCACCCGCCATCCCGCGGTCGCGCTGGTGGGGCCGGCGGCCGCCGCCGTCGTTTTCGCCCTGTTCGGGGACATCGCCGTGAACCCCGGGACGGTCGTCCTGGTCGGCACGGGCCTGCTGGTGGCCGGCCTGAGCTGGGTGGTGTGGATCGGGGGCCGCCGCGCTCGGCGGGCCGAACGACTGGCCGCCGGCCAGCTCGCCCAGGATCGGGTGTCCGGCGCCGACGGCGTGCTGGGCCTGCGCCGCGCCGTCGTCGCCGGCACGATCCTCGCGGTCGCCGCCGGTGCGAGTGCCGCGGTGGCGCTCGATGGGTCGACCGACCGCGCGGCGCTGCGCGCGGTGGTCCAGGCGCCGATCGATCCGACCGTCTTCGACAGCCCGCTCGCCCTGTTCCGCAGCTATACCAAGGACCGGGCCGACGACGTGCAGCTCGTCGTGCAGGGGTTGCCGACCGGGGCCCGGCTGCGGCTGGCCGCGCTTGACGACTACGACGGGCGACAGTTCCGGATCAGCGACCTGAGCGGACCGTTCGTCCGGATCGGGCCGGAGCGGCCGGCCCCGGCGAACACCGCCCAGGTACCCGTCACGGTGCGGGTGGCCGGCTACCGGGGCCCGTTCCTGCCGTTGCCGGGCCCGGTCGTCGATCTCCGCTTCACCGGCGCCCGGACCGACGAGCTGAGCGCCGACCTGCGGTATTCCGCGACCGCAACGACGGGCCTGATGCCCGGTGGCTGGCAGACCGGGGACGGCTACGACGTGGTCGCCGCGGTCCCGGCCCAGTACGCCCCGGACGTGCTGGCCGCGGCGCGCCCGCAGGCGGTCGCGATGCCGCCCGGACCGGCGGTGCCGGACCTGGTGCGATCGGCCACGGATCGCTACATCGCCGGGGCCACGACACCAGGGCAGCGGGTGGAGGCGATCCGCGCCGGTCTGGTGGCGGACGGCTTCTTCAGCCACGGCGCGACCGGCGAACCCGTCTCGCCGGCCGGGCACGGCCTGGACCGGTTGACCTCGATGGTCGGGACGGGTCCGATGATCGGCGACCAGGAGCAGTACGCCGCGCTGATGGCCCTGATGGTCCGGTCGATCGGCATCCCCGCGCGGGTGGTGGTCGGCTTCGCCCCGTCCGCGCCGGCCGGCGGGGCCACCGAGCTGCGCGGCAGCGACCTCACCGCGTGGGTGGAGGTGCCGTTCGAGGGCTTCGGCTGGGTGCCGTTCGACCCGACCCCGCCGGCGGACAAGCCGGTCACCGACACCCAGGAACGGGCGCAGACCGAGCGCCGGGAGGTGGCCGTCGAGGTGCCGCCGGCGCTGCCCCAGGTGCCGCCGGACACGGTGGACAACGAGTCGGCCGACCAGCATCCGGAAGATGCGCCGCCGCCCGAGGCGGCGCCCGGCGACTCGTTCATGCCCGCGCTGGTGGTGGCGATGCTGGGGTGGACCCTGCTGGTGGTCGCCCTGGTCGCAGCGCCGATCCTGGCCATCCTGGCGATCAAGGCCCGGCGCCGCCGGCGCCGGCTGGCCGCGGCCCGGCCGGCCGATCGGATCACCGGCGGGTGGCTGGAGCTGGTGGACACCGCGACGGACGCCGGGTACCGGCCGGTGCCCTGGCAGACCCGGTCCGAGGTCGCCCGCGAGCTGGCCGGCGCCGGCGTGCTGCAGCTGGACTGGCTCGCTCCGGCCGCCGACGCGGCCCAGTTCTCACCTACCCCCATCGATGACGACCGGGCCCGCCGCTACTGGCGGGAGGTGGACGACCGCAGTGCCGAGCTGTTGGGCGGGCTGGGCTTCTGGCGGCGCTGGCGGGCGCGGCTGTCCCTGGCGTCCCTGCGGCGCCGGAAGCGCTGATTCAGGCGGGCCGGAGCGGGGCGGGGCGGTCTGCGGGGGGTCTGCGGGGCCGGAGCGAGGCGGTCTGCGGAAACTACGCCGGCCCCAGACCGTCCGAAGTTCCGCGGGAATCGGTGACCGTGGGCGAGGATCTGGCGGCCCGCGACCGGTGCCGGCGGACGGCGGCCCGGTTGGCACAGCGCACCGAGCAGTAGCGCTGGCGCCCGTTGCGGGTGACGTCGACGACCACCGCCGTGCACGGATCGCCGGCGAACTCCCCGGCCGCGCAGCGCCCGAGGCGGTGCATGCCGCGGGTGGTCAGGTGCAGCGCGGTGCCGACGCTGATGACCGCGGCCAGCACGTCCGGCAAGGGTCGGTCGTCGTCGCGGTAGTGCAGGTGCCAGCCCTCGTCGTCGTGGTCGGTCAGCCGCGGATAGGCGGCGACGGCGGCCATCTGCGCGTTGAGCAGTTCGGCGCGCCGCTTCGGGCCGTCGGCATCCACGACGGGCAACCACTCGTCCAGCACCCGGCGGGTCCGCGCGTGGTCGCCTGCTTCGGTGCGGAAGTCCATGGTCATGCCGAACTCGCGGGTCCGGGCGACGATCCCGGCCCGGTCGGCCGGCCAGTCGTTGACCAGCGAGGCCGCGAGCAGCACCGCGTACTCGCCGTAAGGGTTGAGATGCACAAGACCATTACAGCATGGTGGTCGTCATGAGCATCGACGACCAAACCCTGACCCTCCGGGATTGCTGCTCCGCGCGGGCGCACGAGCACGCGTGGGAGACCGAGTCGGCCCACCGGACATCGCTCGGCCTGCTGCGGTACGTGCACTGCGCCGGCTGCGGCACCCGCCGGGTCGACCTGCAGCCGCACCCGGAGCAACCGCCGGCCGCGCTCAGCGTGGCGGTGCCGCCCCCCGGCGCCGATCGAAGCCGGGCCGGCGGGTGGGTGCTGTCCGGTTCGGCGCGGGAATGATCGGCGAACCGGGGCCGGCTACTGCTTGACGACGGAGATCATGTCCCGCAGGCCGGCGGTGGGCAGGTAGGCGCGGGTGATCGCGATGCCGATCCGGGGCAGGTCGCCCTCGTCCCGGAACGTCATGTACATCGGCTCGAACCGCGGCTGGAACTTGCCCTTGAACGCGTGCAGCGACCGGAAGCCGTACACCGGCTCCAGTTGTTCGCCCAGGGTGTCCAGGAACTTCTCCACCGGGGACTCACCGTCGGTGTCCGCCGCCGAACGGGCCAGCGGGGCGCCGGACAGCGACACGAAATCGGCTCCGTCGGCCTTGAACCACTGGCACGACGAGGCGATCAGGAACTCCATGGTCGCCCGGAACGAGCCGTCCGCGCGCCGCATCAGGTCCAGCGTCCAGCCCCGCACGTGCCCGCCCGGCCCGTACACCGGCATCCAGGACGTCACGCCGTGCAGTTTGCCGTCCGCGCCGACGGCCAGGCCGACCTTCACCTCGCGGTCCAGCGCCTCGGTGACGCCACCCAACGTGAAGCCCATCTCGGGCAGTTCCTTGTCGCCGAGCCACTGCTGGGACAGTTCCTCGACCTGCCGCACCATCGACCACGGTTCGTCGGCCAGGGTGACCATGCGGAACGTCACGCCCTCCTTGGGCGCCTTGTTCAATGCCGTCCGGATGTCCTGCCACTTCTTGCCCTTGAACTCCAGGGTCGGCAGATCGATCAGGTTGTCCTCGGCGACCTGCGCCGCCGACCAGCCGAGGGCGGTGGTGGCCCCGACGGTGTCCCGGCCACAACTGAAGATGTAGGGCACCAGCGCCGCCTTGTCGCACATCGCCACGAAGTCATCGATGATTCCGGCCGTCGAGCCGGGCGGGCCGACCGGGTCGCCCAGCGCGACGGCCACCCCGGCATGCTTGCGGAACGCCAGGTAGCCCTGCCCGTCGGCGGTGATCATGTGCCGGTTCTCCGGCCAGGTGGTCATCCAGGAGATCGTGTCGCCGCCCCAGCGGCGCAGCAGCTCCTTGGCGGTGTCGGCGTGCGACGTGCCGGAGGCCAGCCGGCGCTTGCTGCGCCGGGGCACCCGGAACGCGCCCCGGCCGCCGATCAGCAGGACCAGGTACACCAGGTAGAGCAACGACTGGGCGAAGAACTCCGGCAGGCCGTTGTCGATGTCCAGGTCGCCCGCGTCCGGATCCAGGGCCAGCAGGACCGCGATCAGGGCGACCAGGATCGCGAACACCACGATCAGGCTGCACAGGACGACGGTCACCCACCAGGCCCAGCGGTAGCCGCGGCGCAGCCCGTTGGCCACCAGCAGGAACAGCGCCACCTCGATGATGAGCACCCACCAGGTCTCGGGGGCGTCGTCGGTCTGGCCGAACGGGGTGAGCCGGTCGGGCAGGAAATTGGCCAGCAGGGTCAGCACGGTGATGACCAGCGCGCCGATCGCGGCCAGCAGGCGCAGCTCGTGCCGGGTGGGCAAGGCCCGGGCGCGTAACGCGGTCGGTCCGGCGAGCCGGGTGGAGAACGGCATGCTCAGCACGACGGCGACGAAGTGCTCGGCGTCGGCCATCTGGCCGACGAACAACACCGAGAACAGCACGTATCCCCAGATGGCCAGCCGCATCCGCAGCCGCCATGGGGGGCGCACGGTGGCACTGGCCACGCTCGCCGCGGCCAGCATGCCGGCGGAGAAACCCACGTCGGTCTCGGTGGCCCGCTGTTGCACCCACTCCCAGCCGGTGCCCTTGAAGGTGAGGAAGAACAGTGCGGTGAGCAGTACCGCACCCCACTGATAGGCCACGCAGATGACGACGGTCCGGGCCGTGCCCAGGCGCCATTCGGAGAAGCCGGTGATGATCGCGAACGCGCCGGCCACGTAGACGTAGAAGAACGGATCGAGGGCGAAGAACATGCCCCAGATGAGGGTGAGCCACCGGCCGTCCTGGAAGGCGGGCAGCCCGAAGGCGACGTCCCCGTAGAACGACTTGTCCTCGATCGAGGTCCAGAGCGTGCCGAAGACGATCGCCAGGACGAGCGTGATGACGACGTAGGCGGAGGTGAACGGAAGCCGCTTGAGTAGCCGCAGCCAGGTCGGGGTCGGCCGTGGCTCGGCGGCCGGCTCGGTCGCGCCCTGGGCGGCCGGCCTGGTCGCGCCTTGGGCCGCCGGCTTGGTCGCGCCCTGGGCCGCCGGATTCTTGGTCGCGGGATTCTTGGTCGCCGCAGTCGTTGCCGCCCGGGTGGTCGTCGCCGCCCGGGTGGCCGGCGACGAGATTGCCTGATTCGGTGCCGGTGCCGGTGCCGGTGCCGGTGCCGGTGCCGGTGCCGGGGCCGCCTGCTTCGCCGACGGCGCGACGGCCACCCCCGACGGGACGTCATTCCCCGGAGTGACGTCGGATGTCGTCGGAGCGTCGGATGTCGTCGGAGCCGCGGGGGCGCCGGTCTCGTTCGGCGCACTGCCGCCGTCGGAAGCCATGCACGGAACGCTATCCTGCCGACGTCGCGCCCGCGCCGACCTGTGCGCGCCCGGGCGAGTGAGTCGCACTCAGAGGATCTTGCAGTGGACGGCAGCGGGTTTCCCGGCCCGACGGACGTGTCGGATCTGGTCGGCCCCGTTCGTCGTAGAGGTAGCGGCCCGGACGAGGTCGGGCCCCTGACGGTGGGAGAGCACATGATCGATTCGGCGGCCGGCCGGCCGCGACCGTTTCGCTTCGGCATCGTGGCCCCGTTCATGCCGGACCTGCCGACCTGGCGTGAACGGGTGCGCCGCATCGCGGGTCACGGCTATTCGACGGTGTTGATGCCCGACTTCCCGCGGTTGCAGCCGTCGCCCGGTCCGGCGCTCGCCGTCGCGGCGACGATCGCCGACGTGCGGGTGGGCACCTGGGTCTACGCCGCACCGCTGCGGGCGCCGTGGCTCGCCGCGTGGGAAGCGCATTCGCTGACGGTGCTGACGGAGGGTCGCTTCGAGATGGGCATCGGGGTCGGCCGGCCCGGCATCGAGGACGAGCTCCGGGAACGGGGGCTGCCCGCGCCGACGCCGGGGCGGCGGCTGGACCAGGTGCGCGACACCGTCCTGGCGCTGCGCGAGCTCGACGGCGAGCGAGTTCGCACGCCGGTGGCGATGGCGGTGATCGGGCCGAAGGCTCGGGCGCTGGCGGCTGAGATCGCGGACACCGTCACCTTCGCGATGGCGCCGGACGAGCCGCGGGTCACCGTGGTGCAGCGAATGCTGGACTTCCGGGCCACCCGTGACGTCGAGCTCTCCATGCACATCCCGGTGGTCGGGGACTCCGTCTCGGCGTTCATGGCCCCGCCGGAGACGGATACCTCCGCGTTGCGCGCGGCCGATTCCCTCGCCTGCCTCCCGCCCGACCCGGCCGCGGCCGCCGACGAGCTGCGCCGGCGTCGGGAAGAAACCGGCGTCTCCTACGTCGTGTTCGGCGCCAACGCGGCGGACGCGTTCGCCCCACTGGTGGCCGAACTGGCCGGGCGGTAGGGCGGTAGCGCGCAGCTTTCGTGGCGACATGCCGCGGAGGCAGTGCGCGGTCCGGCGTCGGCCCGCCCAGGTCCGGGGTCGGGTGTGGCCGGATCTCGCTTGTTCCGGTGAAGTCCCGATCCCTGGAGACGCAGCGATGAACGGCTGCCCGTGGCGCGGTCAACCCGGTACACCCGACCGGGAAAGGGGCAATTATGGCGGTGGTCGAGGATGTCCGATCGCTGGGCCGTGAGCTGGAGCGGTCGTATGAGGTCTGGGTGCGGGACCGGCTGAAGTTCCGGGTGGGGTCGATCGTCTACGTGGCGTTCTCACTCGACGAGCGCGTGATGGGGTTCGCGTTCCCCCGGGACGAGCGGACTGCGCTGGTCGCCAGCGAGCCGCACACGTTCGCCCTGCCCTCCGCGTCCGACCTGCGCTTCAACTGGGTCCACGCCAATCTGGCGGCGCTGGACCCACGCGAGGCGCGCGAACTCGTCGTCGACGCCTGGCGCCTGGTGGTGCCGAAGAAGCTCTCGCGGGCCTACGACCTCGCGCACCCCGGCGGGCCGGGCTGACGGATCCTGCCGGGCGTCGGCCGGGACGCGGATCAGCAGGCCAGGAGTTCGATGCTCCATCCGGCCGACTCGTCGAAGGCGGCCCGGAACCGGACGCCGTTGACCTTGCCGTCGGTCGGCGGCCGGGTGGGGTCGCCCGAAGGTTCGCTCGCCCACTCGACGGGGATGGGGTCGGTGGCGATGAAGCCACCCATCGTGCCGCAGCCGAGGTTGGCCTTGTTGATGTACTCGATGCGCAGCAGCACCTCGGCGGCCTCGGGTGAACCGGGACCCGGTGTGCCGAGCATCGATGCCGCGGCCACGGTGTGCGCGGCCTGGACATCGCCGGGCATCCGAACCTTCGCCGCGTGGCCGCGCACGAAGCAGTCGGCGTTGAGCGAGGCCCGGGGCACCGTCCCCACCTGCAGGCAGTCGCCGCCGCGCAGCGCGCCGAAGCGGGAGACCAGGTCGCTGTACACGAGCAGGACGGACTGCTCGGTGGCCGGATCGAGACCGGCCGGGATCGCGTCCGCGGCCGGCCACGGAGCGGCGGCGTCCACCAGGTCGACCGTCGACCGGTCGAAGGTCACGTCCTGATCCCCGAGCCCGGCGTTGACCGCCGTGGCCGCGGCCTGGAGCCGCCCGTCGATCTCGTCGACGGCGGCGAAGAAGGGCGCCAGCGCCTGGGCGGCGGTGCCGGCCGTTGCGGTGTCCTCCTGCCCGTCGATGGTCCCGTCTTGCTGCCCGTCCGGACTCCCGCCGGTCTCGTCACCGGCTGTGGTCGGCGGGGTCGACTCAGCGGTGGACGGTTGGGTCGGTGCCGGTGGGCTCGTCGTCGGCCCCGGTGTCGGCGATGCCGATGTGGTGGGGTCGGCGGGTGAGCCTGCGGGCATCGGGGTGCCCGGCGACGCGCCGCAGGCCGCCGCCGAGAGCACCACGACAACGCCCAGCACCGCACCGATGAACCGACGAGCACCACGTGTCTTCATGACCGGCGACCTCTCCGACGAGACCCGACCCATACCGATCATTCGCTCCGGCCCCCGGGCCGCCCAGAGGCGTTGGGCCCGTTTCGGAACACGCAGCGGTCCCGGCCGGGCGATGAGTTGGCCGGCCGGCCGCAGTCACACTCACCATGGACATCATGACCGACGAACTCCGGCCCCTGAACGAACGGGGATTCGGTGCCCGAGTCGAGCCGCACCGCCGCGAACCGCACCTGCACGACCCCGCATACGACCCGCCGGCCCCCGACGTGCTGCGCGATCCGGACGGGTTCGTCAGCGAGATCATCACGGTCGACCGCGCAGTGGTCCGGCTCTTCGACCTGCCCGCCACGCTCGGGGCGACCGTGGGTGCACGATGAACGCGACCGTCACCGTCACGCCGGTCCTCGTCGCCGATCTGTTCGTGGAGGGCGAGCGGATGCCGGTCTACGCCCACGTCATCGACCACCCCGACGGGCGGGTGCTGGTCGACACCGGGATCAAGGAACTGCATCCGGCGGTCGCCGACATGGATCCGCGGTTGCGGCCGTGGCACCGGCAGGACGTCGATCCCGCCGGCATCGACCTGGTCGTCAACACCCACCTGCACTTCGACCATTGCGGCGGCAACCACCTTTTCACCGGGCGGCCGATCTACGTCCAGCGTCGCGAACTCGACGACGCGCGCGGTCAGGACGACTACACCATCCACGAGTGGGTCGATCCGCCGGAGGTGCGCTACGTGCCGGTCGACGGCGAGTTCGAACTGCTGCCCGGGGTTCGCCTCGTCCCGGCCCCGGGCCACACTCCCGGCACCCAGGTGGTGGTGATCGATCCGGTCGACGCCGGCGGGCGTCCGGTCGTCATCGCCGGCGACGTGGCCGTGTGGTTCGGCGAACTCGATGAACCGCGCACCGAGGGTCAGCGACTGGTGCGGGCCCTGAACCCCGCGCACGTCTGGCTGGCGCACACGCACGAGCCATGGCGGCCCGGCGCCGGCTGAGAAACCCGGCGCCGGCGGCCTGGCCCGGTCAGCCGGCCGGTTCAGCCGGCCGGCGCGGCGGCGGCGGCGCGGTCCAGGGTTGGTCCGACGGGCATGGCGGCAATCAGCGCCGGCGGGAGCTGCGCAATGGGCGACCCGGCCAGGCCGATGGACTCGAGGGCGCGTTGATCGGCCAGCGGATACCGGATGCCCGCGTCGGTGACCAGGGCGATCGGGCCTCCGGTGCCCTCCGGGCCCGGGAGCGGGGCGATCAGCGAGCCCTGGCCGGGGGCGAGCCGGACCGGACCGTTGGTGCCGCCCGGCGCCGGTTCGGCCGGTCCGATGGCCAGGTCGGGCGCCGATCCCCCGGTGTACCGGGCGCAGAACTGCTGTTCCCCGGGGGCCGGGTCGGCCGGCGTGGGCGCTGTCGTGGGGGCGGGAGCGGGCGATGACGGCGCCGGCGTCGAGGTCGGGTCCGACGACGGGGTCGAGGCCGAGCTCGATGGCCCGGGCGCGGCCGACGTCCCGCCGGTAGGAACGGATGTCGACGGGGCCACCGGGTCGGGGAGCGGCTTCGGGGCAGCCTCGGTGACCTGCGCCTGGGTGACCTTGAGCGGGGTCGGGTCGCTGCCGGCATAGGCACCGGCCAGCGCCGGATCGGCCAGCAGCAGCTGCACCTGCAACGGCGTCAACGATGCCAGCCCGTCCCGGGTCATCACGTAGGACGCGTTGGTGCGGTCCGCGTAGATCGTGCCGACGGTGGTCGGCTGGCTCGACCCCGGCAGCGGCGGCCCGGGTTCGCCCAGCCCCGCAATGTCGGGTGGGGCCAGCGGCCGGCCGGCGGGCAGCGCGGCCACGAACGTCTCGTCCACCAGCAGCGGGGCGGCGTCGTGGTAGCCCAACGCCGGCAACCACTCATCGGCAATCGGATAGGCCGACCCCGACCAGAGCATGGAGCTTCGGCCCTGTTCGGTCCGCACCAGCAGGCCGTGGCCGCTGTCGAGCGGGGCGCCGGCGGCGGTGACCCCCGGCCGGATCTGCGTGCTCAGCCGGTCGCCGTCGGCCGCCCGACCCACCGCACACACCGACCAGGCCGGCCCGACGATCTGCGTCGCGTCCGGCAACGAGTCCGGCGCCATCGGGATGCCGAGCATGGGACCGCGGACGGCGGAGTCGAGGGAGGACCCGGAGACCGTGACGACGTGCAGGCCGTCGCCGAGCAGCAGCTTGGCCGAGGCGTAGTTCAGCATCGGGTGCAGCGCGCCGTCCAGGAAGACGTACCGGGCGCCGGTGTCGTCGTCGACGATGAACGCTCCCGATTCCTGCCAGGCCGTCGAACCTCCCGGTCGCAGAACCCCGTCGATCCCGGCGACCGCCAGCAGCAGCACGGTGACCAGGATGCCCCCGTACACCCCGGCGCCGAGCCGGGACAGCGGCGCGCCCGACCCGTCCGGATCACCGGTGAGCAGGGCCGACCGCATCCGTCGGCTGCGGAACCGGTGGGCGGCGAGCTCGTCCCGGGTATCGGCCGTCATTCCCGGTGCCCGCCCGCTGTCCTGCCGGTCGTCATCGACTCAGCCGCCGAGCCCGCGGACGAAGGCGAAGGCGCCGAGCACGGCCGCGACCAGCGGGATGACCGCGATCGTCAGCAGCAGATCGCCGATTTCCGCCGCGCGCGCCATCGCCGGGGTGCGGGGGGTCCGCCGGCCGGCGATCGTCGCCGCGCCCACCGCGCCGGCCATCGCGACCGCGATCATCAGGACGACGGTCAGCGTGGACTCCGCGTGGATGACCACACCGGTGGGCACCGCGAGCAGGCAACCCACCCCGCACAGCAGGAGCGGAAGCCGCTGCCCGACCGTGCGGAACAGCCGGGCGCGCAGCAGCATGGCCAGCCCGACGACCGCGGCCAGCGCGGACCCGGCCGGGGCATCGCCGAGAGCCAGCACGACCCCGGCGGCGAGCGTCGGCCACGCCAGGCCATGCAGCAGCGCGGTGAGCAGGTGTACCGCGCGACGGGTGCGGATCCGGGCGTCGCCGCCGTCGGCGGGCCGGCGGGCCGCCGCGCCCAGTTCCTGGGGCGAGACCGGCAGCGGATCGGCATCGAAGGCCGCCAACCGCAGCGACAGGCTCGGCACCGCCGGCATCAGGCAGACCGCGAGCCCGCAGACCAGGGCCGCCGCGCCGAACGCGCCGAGACCGAACCCGGCGCCGAGCGCACCGGCTGCGGCCAGCAAACCGGCCGAGGTGATCACGGCGCCGAACGCGACCCGGTGCGACCCGACGGCCGCCGTCGCGGTGCCGGCGAGCACGCCGGCGGTCAGCGTCCCCGCCAGCCAGGGCAGCGGGCCGAGCGAGGTCAGGGGGTCCGATCCGGCGGTGGCGACGGTGGCGGCCGCCGCCCCGGCCGGCACGGACAGCAGGCCGATCGTCAGCGCGGCTCCGTTGTCGCCCCGGCGCCGGGCCAGCAGTCCGGCAATCACCTGGGCGGCCACGGCGAGGCCGGCCAGGGACACCGCCGGCGCCACCCAGGGCGGTCCGAGGGCGAGCGTGGCCAGGATGGCCAGAACGCCGAACGCCGCACAGCTGCCCAGGGCGACGGCCCGGCCGGCGCCGGCCGTCCAGGCCGCGGTGCCCGTCCGCACCTCATCGGCGATCGCGTCGGCCACATCGTCGTGCACGACCGCCGGTTCGGCGGTGTCCGCGCCCGCCAGGTACACCGTCGCGCCACTGGCGACGCCCTCGTCCAGCAGGGTGCTCGACCCGGGCAGCGGCCGACCGGCCGCGGTGCGCAGAATCCAGCCGCCGTGCGCCATGGCCTGCTCGCGCAGCGATCGCGGCGCCAGCTCCAGCACGGTCTCCAGGACCTCGGCCATGGTCGTCCGGTCCGGCAGGGCGAGGTCGATCCGGGACGACGGGGTCCGGACGCTGACCGTCACGATGCGGCTGGCGGGACCGAACGCCGATTCGGATCGCACCGTCTCGAGCGTCGCCGATCGCTGACCGACCGGGGGCCCGGTCGGCGTGGGACCGGCGAGCACCGACGGGGTGTGCGGCCGCCCCGGCCGGGCCTGGGCGGCGGCGCCCGGCGCCCACGGGCTGGCCGGCAGGCGCCGGGCGGGCGAGTGGATCGGGGCCCGGTCGGCCACCGGATCGGCCGGCTCCACCGAGGTGGTCAGGCCGGCCGGCGCGGTCGGCGGAGCGAAGCCGCTCGGCCGGGTTCCCGCGGGATCCATCAGCAACGGCCGCCGGGAGTCGCCGGGACCGCCGGGCGGCTCGGGCGCCGGGTGCCCGTCCCGCTGGGCCCGGGGGTCGGGCCGCGCCGACAACTCGGCCGAGACGCCAGGCTGCGCCGGGTGCTCGACCGGGGAGTCCGGCTGCAGCGGGTGCTCGGCCGGGGCACCCGGCTGCGCCGAAAGCGCGTCCGTCCCGGCGGGACCGACCGGACGGTTCGACGTCCGGTGGCTGCGGTGGTCGGTGTCGGACGGCGCTGCGGTGACCGGCGGCGGGGGTGTCGGCTCGGTCATGAGCCCCGCCGATCCCACCCGGCCGCGGCCGGCTCCAGGACGGTCTGCACGACGACCTCGTCACCGCGCCGCGGCACCCACACGCCCCGCCCCGGTGGCCGGGACGTCATCTTGCTGCGACCGATGACCGTGCCCTCCGATTCGGGCCCGGACAGCAGCAGGGCCGGGCTCCCCGCGTCCTTCAGTGTGGCGTAGATGGAGTCGTACACAGCGCGGGCGGCGCCCCGGGCCTGCCGGGCGACGATCAGGTGCAATCCGATGTCGGCGGCGTGGTCCAGCAGCGGCACGAGCGGGGTCAGCGGCGCCGCCCCGGCCAGCCGTTCGTAGTTGTCCACGATCAGGTAGATGTCGGCGGGCGACCCCCACCAGGCGCGGGAGGCAACCTCGCCGATCGGCGTCCCGGGCGGGGGCAGCCGGGCGGCCAGCCGCTGCGCGTTGGCCGAGACGATCCCCGCCGCGTCCCGCCCGGTGGCCGCCGACGCGATCAACTGGTCCGGCCGGAAGGGCAGGTTCTGCAGCCGGCGGTCCGGGTCGAACACGATGAACCGGGCATCGTCGAGTCCGTCGTCCGCGGACAGTTCGCGGATCAACCGGAGCAGCAGCGTCGACTTGCCCGTCTGCTCCTCCCCGAACACCAGCAGATGCCGGTCGGCGAACGGATCCCAGCGGACCGGGCGCAGGTTCTCGTCCAGGCCCAGCACGACGCCCCCGGCGCGATCCGGCTGCGCCGGCAGATCGGCCGGGCGCACCGTGGCCGGCAGCACCCGCACCCCGGGGGCCCGGCCCGGCCAACGGCCCCGCACCAGCTCGATCAGCCGGGCGGTCGCGGCGGGCAGGTCCGCTGTGGTGGTGCGGCCGTCGACCCGGGGGACCGCGGTCAGCAGGTGCAGGCCGTCGCGGTTCAGGCCCCGTCCCGGCCGGTCCACCGGCACGGCGGCGGCGAGGCGGGAGTGGACATCGGAGTCCAGCGGGTCGCCCAGCCGGAGCTCGACCCGGGTGCCGATCAGGTCCTTGAGCGCCGGCCGGATCTCCGGCCAGCGGGTCGCGGTGATGACCAGATGGACCCCGTAATTCAGCCCGCTGGCCGCGATCGACATCAGCCGCGATTCGAGCGGCTCGAACGCCTCCCGCACCGCGCCCCACCCGTCGATGACCAGGATGAGGTCCCCGTACCCGCCCGGATCCAGGTCGCCGGTCCGGGCCGCCGCCGCGCGCCGGCGCCAGTCGGCCACCGACGAGACCCCGGTGGCGGCGAACGCCGCCTCCCGCTCACCGAGCACCCGTTCGACCATGGACACCGTGCGCCGGACCAGGTCCGGCTGCAGGCGGCCGGCCACCGCGCCGACCTGCGGCAGCCCGGCCAGGGCGGCGAGGGAACCGCCGCCCAGGTCCAGGCAGTACATCGACAGTTCACCGGGACCGTGGGTGAGCGCCAGGGCGCAGACCAGGGTGCGCAGCGCGGTCGACTTGCCGCTCTGCGGCGCGCCGACGATCGCGACGTGTCCTGCCGCCCCGGCCAGGTCCAGCTCGAGGACGCCGCGGGTCTGTTCGAACGGCCGGTCCACCCAGCCCAGCGGGACCCGGCCGAACCCGGCACCGGGCTGGCGCGGCGATGCCGGCAACAGCAGGTCCAGCGACGGCGGATCCTGCAGCGGCGGCAGCCAGACCTCGTGGGCCGGCACCCCGGCCCCGGCCAGCCGGGACACGCCGATCTCCAGCACGGTGCCGGCCGGGCTCGCGGGGCTCCGGTCCGGTTCGCCCGGCACGACCACCTCGCCGGGGGCGGGGCCGGCCACCGCCCCGGCCGCCCCGGCGACGGTGTCGATCGGAACCGCCGATGACAACCGGAACACCTGCGGCTCCGGTCGGGCCACGGCCGCCGGCTCGGTTCGCCGGTCGCGGACCGGGCCCGACACGAACGCGGCCTTGAACCGCACCAACTCACTCGTGTCGAACCGGAGGTACCCGTTCCCGGGGGCGGTGGGCAGCCGGTACGCATCGTCGACGCCGAGCACGACGCGGGATTCCGCCGCCGAGAACGTCTTCAGCCCGATCCGGTACGACAGGTGGGTGTCGAGACCGCGGAGCCGCCCCTCCTCGAGCCGCTGGGACGCGAGCAGCAGGTGCACGCCCAACGACCGGCCGACCCGCCCGATCGTCATGAAGACGTCCAGGAATTCCGGTTTCGCGGTCAGCAACTCGCTGAACTCGTCGACGACCACCAGCAACGAGGGCACGGCGGTCAGATCGGGGCGGGTGTCGGCCCGGGCCCGGTCGTAGTCGCGCAGCGAGGCGAAGTCGCCGGCGGCCCGGAGCAGTTCCATCCGCCGGGCCAGCTCACCCGCCAGGGCATCGGACATCCGGTCGACCAGGTCGAGATGATCATGGAGGTTGGTGATCACCGCGGACGTGTGGGGCAGGGCGTCCAGCCGGGTGAAGGTGGCGCCCCCCTTGAAGTCGACGAGCACGAAGTTCAGCAGGTCCGGCGGGTGGGTGATGGCCAGTCCGAGGACCAGGGTGCGCAGCAGCTCCGACTTGCCCGACCCGGTGGCGCCGACGACCAGGCCGTGCGGACCCATGCCGCCCTCGGCGGCCTCCTTGAGGTCGAGGTCGACCGGTTGTCCGCTGCTGCCCACGCCGATCGCCACGCGCAGGCGATCCCGCGCCGGCCGGGGCTGCCAGCTGACCGCCGGATCCAGCGTGCGCACGTTCGCCACGCCGAGCAGATCGGCCAGACCGGTGGCGGCCGTCATCGGCTCGGCCGGGCCGTTGCCGGGCGGGCGCAGGTCGGTCAGGTGCCGGCAGGTGGCCGCCGCGACCGCGGGCGTCACCTGGTCCGGGATGCCGACGTACCCGGTGAGTTCATGGCCGATCCGGTCGACCGTCACGGTCTGCACGTCGGTGTCGGTCACCCGCAATCGCAGGCTCCGCCCGACGGGTAGGTCGCCGTCCCCGCCGATCTGCAGGACGGTGACCCCCAGCAGCCCCTGCGGCCCGTCGAGCTGGCCGCCGGCCCGCGCCGCCCCGGAGCCGCCGTCGACCAGCACCACGAGATGGCTGCGATCGGCGAGCGGACCGGCGCCCACCTCGGCCCAGGGTCGGCCGGCGAGTTCGTCGGCCAGGATGGCCTCGAGCGCCGGAAGGCTGTCGGCGACCGCCAGCACCGGCGGACGGGTCGGTGACCCGGCGGGGTCGGCCAGGTGCGGCACCCACTTGAGCCAGTCCCAGGAGCGGGCCCGGTCCGGTCCGGACCCGGGCGGAAGGCACACCGCCAACCGCAGTTCGGTCGGCGCGTGCCAGCAGACGGCCTGCAGCAGCAGCGCGGCGGCCATTCGCCGGGCGGCCGGCAGGTTGCCCTCGAACCGAACGACGGAGAAGGACCGCAACGAGAGCGCCACCGGAAGCGCGGGCACTGTCCGATGGATCCGCAGGAGGCGTTCGCGGGCGACCGCCGCCACCGGGTCGACGTCGTCGGCCGGCCGCCCGTCGGCGGGTGGCAGGATCATCGACAGTTCCTGATCGCCGACGGCGATGCGGGTGGCGGCGAAGTCCGGATCGGTGGGGCGGCGCTCCCAGAGCCGGCTGGTGCGGGCCAGCGAGGCCAGCGCATCGGGAGCCGGATGGATCCACGTCAACGCCTGCCGCTGGGCGGTCGCGGCCGCCCGGGCCTGATCGCGGACCCGGGCGAGATGCCGGAAGTAGTCGCGCCGGGCGCCGGCGATCTTCCGGGACCGGTCGCCGCCGACCCGGATCAGCTGACCGGCCGCGACGGCGACCATGGAGACCCCGAACAGCACGCCCGCCGCCATGTGCAGACCGGAACCACCGGAGGCGAAGATGAGCGCCATCGCGCCGAAGCCGGCCAACGCGGGCAGCAGGACCAGGACGGCGCCCATCCCGCCGCCCTGCCGGGCGGGCAACGTGGGGGCAGGCCGGACATCGGCCTCGCCGACCGTCACGGCCGGTGGTTCCCGGCGTGGCGGCCGGCGGAAAACCGCAGTGGTCACGGCACATGCTCCCGAAGTGGTCCCGCCCGTGGCCGGACCACCGGCCCTGGTCGGGCCCGATCCTGCCACGCGGCGACGGCGACCGCGCCGAATCCGTGAGGACGCGGTCGGCGGCGGTCCTGCGCTGCGCCGAGGGTGGGGGTCAGCTGAAGGCCGCGGCGATCCGGCCCTCGGTGGCCAGGTAGTCGGCCGACGTGCTGCCCAGCGCCGAGATGATCGCGGCGAGCATCGACGCCAGGTCGTCGGCCGCCGCTTCCCAGCCCTGGCTGTGGACGAGGTAGGCGGCCTGGGCCTCGCTGCGCCAACTGTGCACGAGCGGTTGCCGGTGGCCGGCGAGCTGCGCCGGCCGGCTGCGCAGCCCGGTCAATTGGCGTGTCAATGAATCCTCAGCCGTCTGCATTGCCGGAAAGCTCAGGTGAATTGGTCCGCCGGCTGCCGTCATTGAACCGTCCATTCAGGGAAAGGGTCGATAAATGCGGCGGTCGATCGTTTCTACGACCGCCGGTAAGGGGGGCGAAATCAGATGGAATTGGCCGTCGGCGTACTGGTCGACCTGGGCCTGCTCCGTCCGGGTGTACCGGGCGTCGGCTCCGTCCGGGTGTACCGGGTGTCGGCTCCGGCGAGCGTGTCACGCATGCCTTGACGTGCGGCGTTGGTGACGGACGCGCGGGTGGCCCACCGACTGAGGACGGTGGTGAAGGCGACGTTGGAGCCCGCCATGTCGCGGCCAGGCCGTCGACCTCGGCCCGGATCGACTGGAATGGAATTGAGCAGGGCGCAGACTTTGGCGGTTGCGGTGTCCATCGGGGACGGTCCGCTGCGCATGGCCGCCGAGTCGTAGCCGAGTTGGCCACGACCGCCGATCGGTCCTTGGATTGTCACCGGCACCTCCCTCGTCGATTCGAACCAATGCGATGAAGCTACCACCGGAAATGGCCGGTCAACCTGGTTCCGATTGGAATGTGGATAACTGGCCGATCATCGCCGGATGAGCCGCCGAGCCTCAGTCGGAGGTTCGCTGATCCAGGTCCCAGAACCTGGGTCGAATTGTCGGGTTCAGTCGGACATTGATCAGCGGACCGGTGGTCTGCGGCCCGACGCCGCACCCTGCCCGGCCCACCGCCACGATTGACCCGGCTCAACGCCCCCGGCTGCCGACGACCGAGGCGAGCGCGATCATCGCCTCCTCGATGTGCCCCGTCGAGGCGGCCGCGTAGCCGAGCACCAGCCCCGGCGGCCCGGGCCGGACCCGGTGCCAGGACAACGGCTGCACCTTGACGCCGGCGGCCAGGGCCCGCGTCGCCAGCGTGATGTCGTCCATCGACCGATCGCGCGGTTCGTCGAAGGTAACGGTCAGGTGCAGCCCGGCGGCCGCCCCGTGCACCGTCGCGTCCGGCAGATGACGGCGCAGCCCCGCGATCATCGCGTCCCGCCGGCGGCGCTGGCGGCGACGAACCGCCCGCAGGTGGGCCTCCAGCTGGCCCGACTCCATCAGGTCGGCCAGGACCAGTTGGGCGAGCACCGGGCTGCCCAGGTCGGCCTGCTGCTTGGCGGCGACGACCTCCGCGTACAGCCCGGCCGGCGGCACCAGCCAGCCGATGCGGAGCGCCGGCGCGAGGATCTTGGACACGCTGCCGGCGTAGCAGGTGCGATCCGGCCGGGCCGCTTTGACCGCGTCGACCGGCGGCCGGTCGTACCGGTGCTCGGCGTCGTAGTCGTCCTCGATGATCAGGCCGCCGGCATCCGCCCACCGCGCCAGCTCGCGCCGGCGGGTCCCGGAGAGCACCACGCCCATCGGAAACTGGTGGGCCGGGGAGACCAGCACGGTGGGGGCGCCGGACGCGGCCAGCCGGTCCACCCGAAGCCCCTGGTCGTCGACCGGGATCGGGACGGTTCGCGCCCCCCAATCCGTCAGCTGCTGACGCGCGCCCCGCGAACCCGGGTCCTCGACCGCGATGTCGCCGAGT
The DNA here is from genome assembly GCF_044224575.1 of Nakamurella sp. Classification (GTDB taxonomy): domain Bacteria; phylum Actinomycetota; class Actinomycetes; order Mycobacteriales; family Nakamurellaceae; genus Nakamurella. Next base: position 21,331 of record NZ_JBGAKE010000003.1, on the reverse strand, counting down.
TCACGCCGGGCCAGCACGCGGCACAGCAGCGCCAGCGCCTGGGCGACGCCGGCGACGATCACGATCCGGTCGGGATCGACGGTGATGCCGCGGTAGCGGGCCAGCCAACCCGCGACGGCCCGGCGGAACGGCGGCGCCCCGGCCGGGTCTCCGTAGCCCAGGGACGGCGCGGACAGCCCGCCCAGCGCGGTCCGTTCGCTGCGCAGCCAGGCGGCGCGCGGGAACGCGCTCAGGTCGGGCAGGCCGGGGGACAGGTCGTACCGGCACGGCCGGGTGCGCAGCGCGGTGAACACGTCGGCGCCGACCGGGGCATCGAAGCCGAACCCGGCGACCGTCGCGCCCGATCCGGCCGTTGCGCCCGACCCGGCGACCGTTGCGCCCGACCCGGCGACCGTCGCGCCCGACCCGGCGACCGTTGCGCCCGACCCGGCTGCCGTTGCCCCCGGCCCGGCTGCCGTGGCCCCCGACCCGGCCGCCGGCCGGGCCCCGGGCGCCGCGGCGTCCGGGGCGGCCGCCGGGATCGGGGCGGACGGACCGCGGTCCCACCCGGCGTCGCTCGGCGCGACCACGGTGCCGCCGGGGCCGCGGGTGACGACGACGCCGTCGTCCAGGAGCCGCCGGTACGACTCGGTGACGACCCCGCGGGAGACCTGCAGATCGGCCGCCAGGGTGCGGCTGGCCGGCAGTCGATCGCCCGGACGCAGCCGCCCGTCCCGCACCGCCGCCCGGATCCGGGCGGCCAGCCACCCCGACATCGCGCCGGGTGGCGCGTGCCCGATGCGCAGGCCCAGGAAGTCGGTGCCGCCCATGGACCTGTCATCATCGGCTGTCTTGGATCTGTTCACCGGTCCATTATCGGCTCAGGCTGGGACGGTGATGACGACGGACAGTCCGACCGATCGACGGGCGGTGGCTGCCGGGGCGACCGGGATGGCGCTGGTCGGCAGCAGTGTGGTGGTGTCGGGGCTGCTGATCGACGCCCCCCTGTTCACCGCGCAGGCGGCGCGGTACGCCCTGGCCGCGCTGCTGTTGCTGGCGATCGGCCGGGCCGCGGGCCGCCCGGCGGTGCGTCCGCGCGGCCGGGAATGGCTCTGGCTGGCCGGGGTGGCCGTGTCCGGTCTGGTGGTGTTCAACATCGCCGTGGTCCGGGGCGTCGAGCACGCCGAACCGGCGGTGATTGCCGTTGCGGTGGCCTGCGCACCGGTCTTTCTCGGTGTGCTCGGGCCGTTGGCCCAGCGGCATCGGCCGGCCGGGCCGGTGCTGGCCGCCGCGGTAGTGGTGACCGCGGGCTGCGCACTTGTCGAGGGCGCGGGCCGTAGCGACGCGGCCGGCCTGGGCTGGGCGGCCGTCGCGCTGGCCTGCGAGTGCGGCTTCACGCTGTTCGCCCTGCCGGTCCTGGGCCGGCACGGCGCGTTGGGGGTGTCGCTGCACGCCGTCTGGCTCGGCGCGGCAATGTTCGCCGTCCTTGGCCTGGTCGTGGAAGGGCCGGCCGCGGTGGCGGAGCTGACTGCTCAACAGTGGGCCGCGTCCGCCTGGCTGGCCGTCGCGGTCACTGCGGTGGCCTTCGTGCTCTGGTATGCCGCGGTGGGCCGGCTGGGCCCGGGGCCGGCGGGCCTGCTCACCGGCATAGCGCCGGTCTCGGCCGCCCTCGGCGGTGCCGTTCTCGGTCGCAGTCTGCCGGGACCTGTTGTGTGGCTAGGGATTTCGGTGGTGATCGGCGGACTGGCGATCGGGTTACGGGCCGGCCGGATGCGCCGGCCCCACCCCGGGCTCGCTGATCAAAGCCGGGCCGACGGGCCGGACATGCCCGATCGAACCCGGCTCTGATCAGCGAAGCAGACGGCCGGCGAGGTCAGTTGGCGCTGACCTTGCCGGTGGTGTTGTGCGGGTCGATGACGTACTTGCGGGCGACACCGGAGTCGAACTCGGCGTAGCCCTTGGGCGCCTGGTCCAGGCCGATGACGGTGGCGTTCACCGCGTCTCCGATCTTGACCTTGTCATGCAGGATCGCGTTCATCAGGCCGCGGTGGTACTTCATCACCGGGCACTGACCGGTGGTGAACGAGAGTGACTTGGCCCAGCCAAGTCCCAGCCGGATGGACAGCGACCCGACTTTGGCGGCATCGTCGACGGCGCCCGGGTCGCCGGTCACGTACAGGCCCGGAATGCCGAGCGCGCCGCCGGCGGCGGTCAGGTCCATGATCGAGTTCAGGACGGTGGCCGGCGCCTCGTGGCTCGCGTCCTTGCCGTGCCCACGGGCCTCGAAACCGACGGCGTCGACGGCACAGTCGACCTCGGGCACACCGAGAATCTGCTCGATCTGGTCCTTCGGATCGCCCTTGGACACGTCCACCGTCTCGCAGCCGATCGACCGGGCCTTGGCCAGCCGTTCCTCGTTCAGATCGCCGACGATCACCACGGCCGCGCCGAGGAGCTGGGCGGAGACCGCGGCGGCCAGGCCGACCGGGCCGGCCCCGGCCACGTACACCGTCGACCCGGTGGTGGCACCGGCGGTATAGGCCCCGTGATATCCGGTGGGGAAGATGTCCGAGAGCATGGTCAGGTCAAGGATCTTCTCCAGGGCCTGGTCCCGATCCGGGAACTTGAGCAGGTTCCAGTCGGCGTAGGGCACCAGTACGTACTCGGCCTGGCCGCCGACCCACCCGCCCATGTCGACGTAGCCGTAGGCCGAGCCCGGCCGGTCGGGGTTGACGTTCAGGCAGATGCCGGTCTTGCCCTCCTTGCAGTTCTTGCAGCGACCACAGGCGATGTTGAAGGGCACCGAGCAGATGTCGCCGACCTGGATGAACTCGACGCCGGGCCCGGTCTCGATCACCTCACCGGTGATCTCGTGCCCCAGGACCAGGCCCTCGGGGGCAGTGGTGCGACCGCGGACCATATGCTGGTCGGAACCGCAGATGTTGGTGGTGACCACCTTGAGAATGGCGCCGTGCGGCACCTTGCGGCCCACGTTGAGCGGGTTGACCCCGGGGCCGTCGCGCAATTCGAACGTCGGGTACTCGATGTCCTGGACGGCCACCTTCATCGGACCCTGATAGGTCACGGCGCGGTTGCTCGACATGCGGTCTCCTCTTCGTTGAGGTGGAGTGACAAGCCGTTGGTCACGGTCAGGTCACGTTGCCATTTCCACACTAGGGACTTGCCCCAAGTCCGTGTCTGGCAAACGGATGGTCGTTGCGTGAGCATGATGTGTGCACTCGGTAGCGGAGAGTGATGAAATGAGAACTGTTTTCATGGACGCGGTGGTGTACCGCGAGGTCGGCGGGCGCCCCCGGATCGAGCGGGTGGAGGTGCCGTCGTGCCCCGCCGACGGCGCGGTCCTGCGGGTCGAGGCCACCGGCGTCTGCCGGTCCGACTGGCACGCCTGGCGCGGGCACGACCCGGTGCCGTTGCCGCACACGCCCGGTCACGAGTTCGCCGGCACCGTGGTCGAGATCGGCTCCCAGGTCACCGACGTCGCAGTCGGCACCCGGGTGACCGCCCCGTTCGTCAACGGCTGCGGCCGGTGTGCCTGGTGCGCGTCCGGTGAGGCCGCGGTCTGCCCGGACCAGACCCAGCCCGGCTTCACCCATCCGGGCTCGTACGCGCAGTACGTGGTGGTGCGGGCGGCCGGCTTCAACCTGGTCCCGCTGCCGGACGGGGTCGACATGGTGACCGCCGCCGCCCTCGGCTGCCGGTTCGCCACCGCCTGGCGGGCGCTGACCGTGCACGGAGGCGTCGGCCCGGGCCGCGAGGTTGCCGTCTTCGGCTGTGGCGGCGTCGGGCTGTCGGCGGTGATGATCGCCGTTGCCCTCGGGGCCCGGGTGACGGCGGTCGATCTCTCCCCGAACGCGCTGACCCGGGCGACCGAGTTGGGCGCCGCGGTGACGGTCCGGTCGGCCGACCCGGTGGCGGCGGTGATCGACGCCACCGATGGCGGTGCGCACGTCAGCCTGGACGCGCTGGGCGCCCCGGCCACGGCCGACGCCGCGGTGCGCAGCCTGCGCAGGCGCGGCACGCACGTCCAGGTCGGCCTCATGCTGGGCGCCGCCGCCCGGGCCCCATTGCCCTGGGACCGGGTGATCGCCTGGGAGCTCACCGTGGTCGGCTCGCACGGGATGGCCGCCGCGGACTACCCGCCGATGCTCGACCTGGTCGCCGACGGTCGGCTGCGGCCGGCCGAGCTGGTGGGGTCGGTCGTCGACCTGACCGGCGCGGTCGACGCGCTGATGGCGATGGATGGGCCCGGTGCCGGGGCCGGCATCGTGGTGGCCCGTCCCTGATCGGTATCGCCCGGCTCCGCCTCGACTCCTCTGCGCGCCGACTGCCGACGACCGTGGGAGACCGCTGATGACAACCGAGCAACCATCTGTCCGCCGGCGGCCATCACGCCGGCGGGCCGTCCTGTTCGGCGTCCTGGCCCTGTTCGCGGTCGTGGCCATCACCGCCGTGATTTTCCCCGCCGATGCCGCCCGGTTGGTGGGCCGCACCGAGCCGGTGACGGCCACCGTGCTCGATCTCTCCGCGACGCGGTCGTCCGCTCGCTCGCCGGGATCGTCGACGAGTAACTCCTGGTTCCAGCGCTACACCGTGACCTGGGTCGACGACCAGGGCGTCGAGCGCGCCGGGGACTCGACCCTGGTCTTCCGCGGCGGATCGTCCGCGCCGTTGCCGGCGCCGGGCGACACCGTCCCGGCCGCATGGGTGCCGGGCACCGGCCTGATCACCGTGGCGACGGTGGGTCAATCGATCACCACCGTGTTCGGGCCGGCCACGACGGCGCTGATCGTGCTCGCCTTCGCCGGGGTGGCCGCGCGGATGCGCCGGTGGACGACGATCGCGGTGCGCCGCGGGCAGAGTCGGACCTGATCACCGCGACTCGAGAATCGTGACGGCGGCGACGCGATCATCCCGCACGCGCTCCACGTGCTCGCCCAAGGGCGACGAGATCATCTGGCCCGCCCGGCAACCCGCCGCGCTGGACGACGGGTGGTGCACCGTGACCTCTCCGTCCCCGAGTCGATGCGCAGCCGACGACAGCAGTTGCGGTCTCACCTGACCGCACTGGGGTTCGGCAAACCCCGGAACGGCGACCCGGATCGCCCCGGCCCGGATGCTGCCCGCCGCCGAGCGGGCCATCGCCGAACACGACCTCGCCGAGCACAGCGCGGCGTTCGCCGGCGCTCACGTCGCCGGCCATGACCGGCGCGAGCTGCTGGCCCAGAGCTGGGATCTCGACGGGATCGACGGACGATCACCCCGGCGTACGCGTTCGCCACCTGACTGCACGTCGTCGATGCCCGTCGTCGACGCCCGTTCTGCGACCCCCGGGCTGCCCCAGGACCTGTTGCCGGCCGGCCGGTCCGGCCCGCGGGCGGCCGCCCTGTTCGAGCACCTCGTCGCGACCCTGGAGGGACGCGCCCCGGCCTACGCAGTCGGGCACTGGCCCGGCGCCGGAACCGCCGTCCTGGAGTGCCCAAGGTCCCGTTCAGCTGGTCCGGAAGGCCGCGGATTCGATGACCTGCGCCAGGTCGCGGGGCCGACTCCACATGGGCCAATGCCCGGTGGGGAGGTCGACGACGTCCAGATCGTCGAACTCCGCCAGCGCAGCGAACATCGGATGTCCGGCGCGGGCCAGCTCCAGTACCTGCGCGCTCGGCAGCGAGCAGCACACCAGGGTGGTGGGGACCGCGAGGCGGGCCGCGTTGGTGAGCTCGACGGGCTGACGCAGCACCGCGCCAGGCTCCGGGACCGCCTTCGCGCGGAACCGGTCGAGGTCGGCCGGGCTCAGGCCATCGAGGCTGGCCTGCGCGCTGAGGACGTCGAAGGGCGGGAGCGGGAGTTCCACCATGTCTTCCGGCAGGTCCGAGGCGAAGCTGGTGCCGGCCGTCACCGGCCCGGAGTCGACCCACACCACCCGCCGGACCAGCTCGGGATGCCGGTCCAGGACGAGGCTGACGGGGCCGTTGGCCCCGCTGTGGGCGACGAGAACAACTGCCTCGCTGCCGATTTCCGGTTGACCGATGAGGTCGATGATGGCAGCGGCCTGATCGTGAAGGGTCCTGGTGGCCCGCTCCGGGTCGCTGGCATCGAGGCCGGGCAGGGTCATCGCGACCGCCCGGGAACCGCCGGTCGCCAGGTGTTCGATCACCCCGTCCCAGGCCCACGCGCCCAGCCAATGGCCGGCGATGAGGACGATGGTCGGCTGCTTCGGCGCGCTGTTCATGCCCCGATTCTCGCCCTCCCGACGGACAGCTGTGTGTCACCATCTGCGTCACCAATCGGGTGAGGGGTGGAAACGGTGAAGCGAACGGAGCGGTTGCACGCCGTGTCGGAGGCGCTGCGTCGCAGCGGCGCACGGGGCTGCTCGGCCGAGCGTCTGGCCAGTGACTTCGGCGTCTCGGTCCGGACGATCAAGCGGGACCTCGACGCGCTGGAGAACAGTGGCGCGCCAATCTGGTCACGGCCGGGTCCCGGCGGCGGCTACGGACTGGCGACCGGCGCGTCCCTGCCGCCGGTCAGCCTCTCCCCGTCCCAGGCCGTGGCCCTGATGGCGGCGGTGTCCGCCGCCGCCGATGCTCCCTACGCCGACCTGGCCGCCGCCGGTGTCCGCAAGATCCTGGACGTCCTCGATCCCGGCACCCGGGCCAAGGCCGACGAGTTGGCCGGCCGGGTCTGGGTCAACGCGGCTCCCACCCCGTCCCGAGCGATCAGGTCCGCGCTGGAGGAGGCCATGGCCGAGCAGCGGGTGGTGCGCATCCGCTACGTGTCCCGGGCGGGTGCCGCGTCCACTCGCGACGTCGAGCCGGTGCTGTTCGCCGCCGCGAACGGCCAGTGGTACCTCGTCGGGTGGTGCCGGCTGCGCGACGCGATGCGATGGTTCATCGTCTCGCGCATCGAGCGGGCCGGCGTCACCGCGACGGCCTGCAGCGGCCACACCGTCAGTGAGGTCGGCGAACCTCCGGCGAACGCCCGACCCGTGCACGGTGGCAGCGGGTGAGTCCCCGGCTGTTCGATGCCGGGCCCGAGACCGTGGTCGCGTTCCGCGGACGACCACCGCGCACGGTTAGTCCCTGACCTGCACCCGGACCTGGCGTTCCGAGCCACCACCCGCGACAGCGGGTGCGGTGGATGTGGAACGGAGGTCCCAGCATGCCCGACCTGTCCGGTCGCACGGCCGTCGTCACCGGCGGGGCTACCCTGCTCGCCCACGGCGTCGAGACCGTCCGGCACGCGCACCCGTAGCTGGCGGCCAGCGAACACGCCGCGATCGTCCACTTCACGTCCATCTCGAGCAAAGTTGCGCAAACCGGTCGCGGGGTGTCGCGACCAGGCCGGGACGATCAGGCCGGGACGAAGCGCAACCGCTGCCCGGGACGCAGCTGCCCGGCCCGGTCGATGTCGGCGTCGACGACCACGGCCGCCACCGGGTAGCCGCCGGTGAGCGGATGGTCGGCCAGGAACAGCACCGGCTGCCCGCTGGGTGGCACCTGGATGGCCCCGAGAACCAGCCCCTCACTGGGCAGTTCGCCCGGACGCGCCCGGTCCAGGGTCGGGCCGCCGCCGTCCGGCCGGGACAACCTCAGCCCGACCCGGTTGCTCTGCGGGGAGACCTGCCACTCCCCGGTGGTCAGCGCGGCCGGGTCGGTGAACCAGTCGTCCCGGGGCCCGAACAGCACCCGTAGCACCGTCACCGGGTCGCCAAGCGGGGTTGCCGTGGGTAGATTCCCGGCGCCGCGGTTGGTCCCGACCGGGAGCCGGGCACCCGCGGCCAGCGGGGGTGGACCCAGCCCGGCAAGGGTGTCCGTGCTGGCCGAGCCGAGCGTCACCGGCACGTCGATACCCCCGGCCACCGCGAGGTAGCTGCGCAGACCCGTGCGAGGGGCCCGCAGCCGCAACGTCTTTCCCGTCGTCAGGAGCAGCGGCGTGTCGTGGGCCACCGGGTGGCCGTCGACGTCGGCCGGGGCCGGGGCGCCAGTGATTGCCACCGTCACCTCGATCTCGGCCCGGATCGCCAGGCCGCCCAGGGTGACCTCGACGGCGGTGGCGCCCGTGTCGTTGCCGACCAGTCGGTTGGCTCGGGCGTGGGCGGCCCGGTCGGCCGGCCCCGATCGCCCGACGCCGTCGGCGGCGTGCCCGAACCGGCCGGCGTCCTGCAGCAGCGCCAGCGGCCCGGGTCGCACGACGGTCAGCGCCGCGACCGACCCTGCGGTCGTGCGCGGCCGGGCCGTCATGGTCGGGCTCCTGCGTCCTGGAAGCGGACTTGGCGGCCCGGCCGGATGGCGGCGGCGGGCTCCGCCGTCTCGTCCCAGAGCGTCGCGGTGGTGCGGCCGATCAGCTGCCAGCCGCCGGGCGACTCCCGGGGGTAGACCGCGGAGTACTCGCCGGCCAGCGCGACCGACCCGGCGGGCACCCGGGGTCGCGACTGCGAGTGGCGGGCCACCTGCAGTCGCGGGTCACCGCCGATCAGGTAGGCGAACCCCGGAGCGAAGCCGACGAAGGCGGCCTGCCACGGCGTTCCGGCGTGGGCGGCGATCACCTCGGCTGCGGTCAACCCGGTGCTGGCGGCGACTTCGGCCAGGTCGGGCCCGTCGTAGACGACCGGGATCACCAGCTCGTCCGGCGCGGTCGCACCGGGGCCCGCGTGCGCGCCGCCGGTTGTCCCGCCGACGGCCGTCGCGCCGTCGGCCGCGGCGAGCACGCGCCGGCCCAGGGCGGTCAGGTCGGCGCCGCGGGCGACCCGGACCAGCACGGTGGCGGCGGCCGGAACGAGCTCCTCGACCTCGTCGAGACTTGCCGCGGCCAGCGCGGCGGCGACCGCGATCGTGCCGGCCGGATCACCGGTCTCCAGCAGCAGCGCCCGGTCGCCGGCCCGGCGCAGCCGCGGCATCATCCCCGGCCCCGCGATCGAGGGGCCGGTTTCGGTCCTTTCGCGGCCCGGGGAAGGACCGCAACTGCGCCCTCGATCCGCCAGGAGCGCCGCGCCCGGTCCGCATTCATGCGAACGCCCCGACCGTGACGCCGGCCGCCTCCAGCGCGGCCCGGACCCGGCGGGCCAGGTCGACCGCCCCGGGGCCGTCGCCGTGCACGCAGATGCTGTCGGCGGCCACGGCGACGTCGGTCCCGTCGGCGGCGGCAATCACCCCGTCGGTCACCAGACGCACCATCCGCGCCGCCACCAGGTCCGGGTCGTGCAGGGTGGCGCCCGGCTCGCGGCGGGAGATCAGGGTGCCCTGCGGGGTGTAGGCGCGATCGGCGAACGCCTCCCGAACCGTCCGCAACCCGGCCGCCGCGGCCAGTTCCAGGATGGCCGACCCGGGCAGCCCGACCAGCGCCAGCGACGGGTCGACCACCCGCACGGCCTCGACCACCGCGATGGCCTGCTCCCGGTGATGCACGACCGCGTTGTAGAGGGCGCCGTGCGGCTTCACGTACCGGACCACGGTGCCGGCCGCGCCGGCCAGGGCCTGCAGCGCACCGATCTGGTAGATGACGTCGGCGATCAGGTCGGCCGGTTCGACGTCGATGAACCGCCGGCCGAACCCGGCCAGATCGCGGTAGCCGACCTGCGCGCCGACCGTCACCCCGTGGTCCACGGCCGCCGCACAGGTGGCCTGCAGCGTCCGCGGATCCCCGGCGTGGAACCCGCAGGCCACGTTCGCGCTGGTGATCAACGGCATCAGCGCGGCGTCGTCGCCGAGCGTCCAGCGCCCGAAGGACTCGCCGACGTCGCTGTTCAGGTCGATCACGGGCACGGCCGCTCCCTCCGAGGATGCCGGGCCATCCTACGGACGACCCGCCACCCCCGGGGCCAGCCTGCCCGCGCGGATCAACTACGCCGGCGCGGATCAACTGGCGCGAAATGGTGCTGGTGGGACAGGAGTCGACGACTTCGTCCGCGCGGTGATCGACAGGGGTGGTTGTGGACATCCGCGCGGATCAACTGACGGGAAATGTGACGGGTGGGGCCGAAGTCAACCAATTCATCCGCGCTGACCTACTTGATCCGCGCGGCCGAGGCGGACGGGCAGGGCCGGCCCCGGGGAGGTTCAGCGGTGAGGGGTGGGGGAGGCCGGTGCGGGACGGGCCGCGCGGTCGCGGGCGGCGAGGGCGGCCATCGCGGCAGTCACCACCACGAACGCGACCAGGCAGAGGGTGGCCTGGCTGATGAAGCCGAACAGGTTGAAGAACTTGGTGGTGCAGACGAAGGACGTCCCGCATTGTTGAATGCCGAGCGGAATCACGTTCCAGTGCACCAGTTGCTGGAACAGGGCCACCGGCAGCCCGATCACCAGGAATGGCACGGTGTACCGCCAGGCGCCGGTGTCCCGGCTGACGATCCCGGTGCCGATGACGAGGAACAGCGCCAGCATCAACATGCGGTTGAGCCAGCACAGTGACGACGCCTGGTATCCCACGATCTCGAAGAAGTACACGCTGGCGCCGAACGCGGCCAGGGCCATGCCGGCGCCGACCCACATCGATGCCGGGACGGCCGCTTTCGTCGGGACGGTGGTGGGGTGCACGGTTGCGCTCACGGTTCGCGACGCTACGGCCGGATCTGCGTCGCCGTCAGACCGAAACGAACCGTCGGGAAGGGTCTTTCGACCCTGGTCGGACGGTCACACCAGCCACTCGTTCAGCAGCGCGACGGCCAGCGCGGCGTTCCCGAAGTTGCTCTGCGCGGACGTGATGGTGACCGAGGCCGACTTGTTGCCCGGCAGCGAGATGATCTTGGCCGAGTAGAACCCGTCCTGGTCGATCACCTCCTTCCAACCGACGCCGTCGATGCCGCCGGAATTGAACAGCGAGCCACCGGTCTGGTCCACGTTGTTCCCCGTCGCCATTGCGAACCGCAGGAAGGTCTGGCCGTCCGGCACCGTGCCGTCGCCCGGCACCTCGCCGACGAGGGTGCAGCTGGCCGAGTCCGGGGGATCGGCCGACTGGGTGAGCGCGAGGCCGGCCACGGCCGACAGCCGGTCGATCCGCAGTTCCTTGCAGAGAGTGTCGGCGACCCCGACGAAATCGGTGTCGCTGCGCGGGCTGGTCAGGAAGGTGAAGGCGGCGCCGGCGAGGAGCACGATCCCGGCGCCGACGACCCACGGCCAGCGGCGACGGCGGCCGGGTGCAGCCATGCGGGCTCCTTGTCGACCGGGAAACGAATGCGGATGGTTGATTGTGCCAGGTGCCGCGGGGGACCGGATGGGGGAGACTGCGGGGGTGACCGACCCCCTTCCCCAGCTCGAACCCTTTCCCGACGACTGGCAGACCGCGCTGTGCATCGCGGCCCACCCGGACGATCTGGAGTACGGCACGGCCGGCGCCGTCGCGGCCTGGACCCGGGCCGGCAAGACGGTCACCTACCTGCTGATCACCTCGGGCGAGGCCGGCATCGACGGGCTGGACCCGGCCGAATGCGGCCCGCTGCGCGAGGCCGAGGAGCGGGCCGGGGCGGCCGAGGTCGGTGTCGAGACCGTCGAGTTCCTCGGCTACCCCGACGGTGTCGTCGAGTACGGGCTGCCGCTGCGCCGGGACATCGCCCGGGCTATCCGGCGCCGGCGGCCGGATCTGGTGGTCACGTCCAACCCCGACCCGCGGCCGGCCTGGGGTGGCATCGACTACGCCGACCACCGGGCGGTCGGCCTGGCCGCGGTCGACGGGGTGCGGGACGCGGGCAATCGCTGGGTCTTCCGGGAACTGCTGGACGAAGGCCTGGAGCCGTGGAAGGTCAGGTACACGGCACTGGGCATGTCCCCGCGCGCGTCCCACGCGGTCGACGTCACCGACACCATCGAGGCGAGCGTGGCCTCGCTGCACGCGCACCGCCGCTATCTGGAGGGACTGGGCGAGAGCGCCCCGGACGTGGACGGCATGCTGCGCGGGTTCGCGGCGATGCACGCGCCGCGGTTCGGCGGCCGGCTGACGGTTGCCTACGAGCTCCTCTCCTGAGCCCCCACCTCAGCCCCGCAACGCCCGCACCGCCAGCTCGACGTCGGCGGCGGTCGAATACAGGTGGAACGCCACCCGCACCCGGCCGGTTCGCACGCCGAACTGCACCCCTGCGGCCTGCAACCGCTGGATCGCGGCGTCGTCCGCGGGCACGCTGACGATCGCCGAGTTCGACGGCGGCTGATCCATCGCGGCGAGAAACTCGTTCGCCAGGCCCACGTTATGCGCACCGATCGCGGCCACCCCGACATCCGTGAGCACGCGCAGCGCCGGGGCGGTGCCGACCCAGCAGTGCCAGGCCGGCGAGATGTCGAACCGGCGGGCGTCGCCGGCCAGCCGCAGCGGCAACCCGTAATACGAGTCGTGCACGGACTCGCCGGCAAACCAATTGGCGGCCAACGGCTTCAATCGCTTCGCCACAGCCGGGTGACGCGCGGGCAGGTCCGGATCGAGCACCAGGAAGCCGGTGCCGCGCGGGCTGCACAGCCACTTGTACGCGGTGACGACCAGCACGTCGACGGCACCCGCGTGGACGGGCAGCCAACCGGCGGCCTGGGTCGCGTCGACGACCGTCACCGCGCCGACCGCGCGGGCGGCCGCGGAAATGGCGGCGGTGTCGGCCACCTCACCGGTCGCCGACTGCACCGCCGACCACGCAACGACGTCCACGTCGGCCGTGACGGCCTCGACGAACCGGTCCACCGGCGCCGTCCGCACCGTGACCCCGCGGTCCGCGTGCACCGCCCACGGGAACACGTTCGAGGTGAACTCGATGTCCGGCACCAGCACCGTGGCCCGATCGGCGATGGCCGCGCCGATCGGAGCCAGCAGTTGCGACACGGAAGCGCCGGTGGCCACGGTCGCCGTCGTCGCGCCGACCAGGCCGGCGAACAGCGTGCGGGCCTCGTCGACGGCGGTCGCCCACCCCTCCCAGCTCGTCCGGCCGGTTCGCCAGTCGGACAGGGCCTGCTGCAACGCGTCCCAGGCCGGCCGCGGGGGCAGACCGAACGAAGAGGTGTTCAGGTAGCCGGGGTCCGGGTCCCAGAGGGTGGCCGCCGCGTCGAGGTCCGTCATGGCCTCAGGGTACGAAAGTCGTGAGGTCCTGCCAGGTCACCCGCCGGCCTCGTCGCATCGGCCCCGGACCCCCGGGCGCCGGGTAGCCCAGGCAGACGATCAGGTCCGGTTGCAGCCCGTCGGGCAGCCCCAGCGCCGTTGCCACCGCCGCCTTGCTGAACGACGTCACCGGCCCCGCGCCCACCCCGATCGCGTGTGCCGCGAGCATCAGCGTCGCGGCCGCGGTGCCGACGTCGATCCATGGCCCGGGGACGTCCGGCCGGAAACCGAAGTCCACGGCCAGTGCCCCATCGGTGCAGATGACGATCGCCGCGGCCGGGCGGGCGATCATGCCCGGCGACAGCATCCGCAGTACTCGCAGCGTTCCGGGGTGATCCGTGGCGACAAACCGTTGCAGGTGCCGGTTCCCGGCGCTCGGCGCCCACCGGCCGGCGTCCAGGATCGTCTCCAGGTCGGCCCGGGCCACCGGTCGGTCGCTCATCGAGCGGACGACCCGCCTGCTCCGGATGGCGGCCAGCACCTCGTTGGGGGCAGCAGCGCTCGTTCGGTCGGCCTCGGTCACAGCGGCGCCTCCCGGTGCGACCTCGCCCGCTCGGTCGCGCCGGCGCGGCGCCGCTGCGGGAAGCTTTGGTTCGCTCGGCAAGCCTCGCTCACAGCGGCGCCTCCCGGTGCGACCTCGCCCGCTCGGTCGCGCCGGCGCGGCGCCGCTGCGGGAAGTTCTGGTTCGCTCGGCAAGCCTCGCTCATGAGGCGAACCGGTCGGACAGCAGCGTGGCGAGATCCCGGCAGACCTGGTCGAGCCGGGCGACGTACTCCTCGCGGCCGGCCTTGGGTACGGCCAACTCCGGCAGGGCGGTGAGTGGCCCGGCGACGAACTCGGCGGTGGGGTCGGAGGCGCGGGCGGCGATCGCCTCGCCGAGGCGCCGGGCGGCGGTCAGCAGACGCAGCGGTCCGTACTCGGCGGCCTCGTCGACCTGGGTCCGGGCACTGGTGACCAGGTAGGCAAGGAGTTCGAGGGCCTCGTCCTCGGTCAGGACGCCCGTCACTTCTGCGCCCCGCCCAGGACGCGGGTGAGGGTGGCGAGCAGATCCGGCACGTCATCGCGCGGCACCACCGCCTGGATCAGCGTGAAACCGGCCGCGCCGGCCAGGGCCGCCCGCAGTTCGCCGACGGTCTCGACGCGGATCGCCGTCGCATCGGCCCGGCCGAACGCGGCCGGAAGAGCGGTCCAGTCCCACCGGACGATGTCGTTGTACGGCTCGTCCGGACCATGGATGGCCCGTTCGATCGTGTACCCGTCGTTGTCGACGACCAGCACGACCACCGACAGGTCCAGACGCAGCACGGTCGACAGCTCGGTCGCCGTCATCTGAGCGGCGCCGTCACCGACGAGCAACACGCCCCGCCGCCCCGGCGCCGCGGTGCACGCACCGATCAGCGCCGGCAGCGTGTAGCCGATCGAGGCCCACAACGGCTGCCCGACGAACGTGATGCCGGCCGGGATGGGATGCGGGGCCATGCCGTAGAACGACGTGCCCTGGTCGGCCAGCACGATGTCGCCGGCCCGCAGCTGATCGGCCACCTCCTGCCACAGGACGGCCTGGCTCAGCGGGTCACCGTCCGGGGCCGGCCCGCCCGGGTCGACCGGCGGCGCCGCGACCGGGGTCGCCGCGGGACGGGCCGCGACCAGCGGGGCCAGCGCCGCGATGGCGTCGGCCAGGTCGATCGGGGCGAAGACGGCGGACCCGACGGACGCGGACCGGGCACCCACCTCGATCGTCCGGGACCGGGTGATCCGCTGGGTGAACAGGCCGGAATTCAGGTCGGTGAACTGCACGCCGGCCAGGATGAGCGCGGCGGCGTCCTCGACCACCCGCCGGGTCGTCTCGGTGCTCCCCGCGGCACCCGAGTAGGTGCCGGCGAACCCGGGTGCCGACTCGTCGACCAGGCTCTTCGCCCAGGGGGTGACGGCGTGCGGAACCCCGGTAGCCAGCACGTCGCCCAGTGCACCGCCGGCGCCGAAGCGGTGGACGAGGAGTCCGGCGAGGACGCCGATCTCGCCCTGGTCGGCGGCCCCGTCGAGCAGCCGGCGGGCCGCGTCGGTGAAGCCGGCGAGCGCCTCGGGGTCGGTACCGGCCACCGGCGGCGGCAGCGGCGCGGTCGACCGCTCGGCCGGTGCCTCGGCCACGTCCGCGGGCACCACCAGGTAGCCCGGCAATCGCTCGTCGCGCACCGCGGCGAGCATCCGGTCGATCTCGGCGATCGCGTTCGCCGCGGTGAGGGTGGCCCGCGCGCAGGTGATGTCGGCGTGCATCGCGGCGAAATGGCCGAACTCGCCGTCGCCCAGGGTGTGGTGCACCGGCCGGTGCTGGGCCTGCTTGACCAGCGCCGGAGCGCCCACCACGTGCACGACCGGCACGTGTTCGGCAAAGCTGCCGGCGATCGCGTTGATCGCGCTCAACTCGCCGACACCGAAAGTCGTGCACAGTGCGCCCATTCCGCGCAGACGGGCGTACCCGTCGGCGGCGTACCCGGCGTTGAGCTCGTTGGTGGTTCCCGTCCAGCGGACCGACGGGTGGTGCACGACGTGGTCGAGCAGACCGAGGCTGTAGTCGCCGGGCACCCCGAAGACCCGGTCGACGCCGAGCTCGGCCAGCCGGTCGACAAGGTGATCGGCGACGGTGTAGGTGTCCACGCCGGCCAGTCAAACAGACGGCCGCTGCGCCGGCGGGATTGCCGTGCCAGGGTGAGGCCATGATCGAGAAGCTGGACAACCTGCCGGATGGCGTCATCGGGTTCGAGGCGGTCGGCGAGGTGCACGCCGCCGACTACGAGAAGGTGCTCATTCCCGCCGTCGACGCAGCCGCCGCGTCCGGCGGCGTACGGCTCGTGTACGTGTTGGGCGACCGGTTCACCGGCTACAGCGTGGGCGCCGGCTTCGAGGACCTGCGGCTGGGCATCGCCCATCTGCATGCCTGGAAGCGGGGCGCGTTCGTCACCGACCACCGGGCCTACGCCGACCTGGTCAAGGCGTTCGCCTGGATGGTGCCGGGACAACTGAGGCTGTTCGGTCTCGGCGAGAGCGAGGAGGCGATCGACTGGGTGGCGCAGGGCTGACCGCCGGGGTCGACCCGGGTCCGCCGGCCCGGCGATGCGGTCGAACATCCCGCAGGGGTCCGATATCTCGGGCCGCCGGGACGGCCCACCCGCGACGTCGGGCCGTGCCGAACCGTGGGTCCGGACCGGCGGTGGCCCCTTACTCCGGGGAACCAGGAACCGGCGGACCCAGCAGGTCGTCGGCGTCGACGATCCGGTAGGCGTACCCCTGCTCGGCCAGGAACCGCTGCCGGTGCGCGGCGTAGTCGGTGTCCAGGGTGTCCCGCGACACGATCGAGTAGAAGTGCGCCTGCCGGCCGTCACCCTTGGGGCGCAGCAAACGGCCCAGCCGTTGCGCCTCCTCCTGCCGGGAGCCGAATGTGCCCGACACCTGGATGGCGACGGTCGCGTCGGGCAGGTCGATGGAGAAGTTGGCGACCTTGGACACCACCAGTGTCCTGATCTCACCGGAGCGGAACGCGTCGAACAGCCGCTCCCGTTCGGCGGTGCGAGTGGAACCCTGGATGATCGGCGCCTGCAATTCCTCGCCGAGCTCCTCGAGCTGGTCCAGATAGGCCCCGATGACCAGCGTGGGTTCGCCGGGATGCCGATCCAGCACGCTGCGCACCACCGGCAGTTTGGTTCGGGCGGTGGAGGCGATCTTGTACCGCTCCTCCGGCTCCGCGGTGGCGTAGACCAGGCGCTCGTGATCGGTGAGGGTGACCCGGACCTCGGTGCACTCGGCCGGCGCGATCCAGCCCTGGGACTCGATGTCCTTCCAGGGAGCGTCGTACCGCTTGGGCCCGATGAGCGAGAACACGTCGCCCTCCCGGCCGTCCTCCCGGACCAGGGTGGCGGTCAACCCGAGGCGACGCCGGGACTGCAGGTCGGCCGTCATCCGGAACACCGGGGCCGGCAGCAGGTGCACCTCGTCGTAGATCACCAGGCCCCAGTCCCGGGAATCGAACAGGTCCAGGTGCCGGTACTGGCCGCCGGACTTGCGGGTCATCACCTGGTAGGTGGCGATCGTGACGGGCCGGATCTCCTTGCGTTCGCCGGAGTACTCGCCGATCTCCTCCTCGGTCAGGCTCGTCCGGTGCAGCAGCTCCCGCTTCCATTGCCGCCCGGCGACCGTGTTGGTGACCAGGATCAGCGTGGTCGCCTGAGCCTTGGCCATCGCGGCCGCCCCGACCAGCGTCTTGCCGGCGCCGCAGGGCAGCACCACCACGCCGGATCCGCCGTCCCAGAACCCGTCGACGGCCTCGGCCTGGTACGAGCGCAGCTCCCAATCGCTGGTGTCCAGGCTGATCGGATGAGCCTCGCCGTCGACGTAACCGGCCTCGTCCTCGGCCGGCCAGCCGACCTTGAGCAACTGCTGCTTGAGGTGACCGCGCTGCGACGGGTGCACGACGACCGTGTCCTGGTCGATGCGGGCGCCCAGCATCGGCGAGATCTTCTTGTGCCGCATGATCTCTTCGAGCACCGCCCGGTCGCGGGCATACAGGATCAGCCCGTGCGCCGGGTGGGTTTGCAGCACCAGCCGGCCGTACCGGCTCATCGTGTCCACGACGTCGACCAGCAGCGCCTGCGGCACCGGGAACCGGGACCAGCGAACCAGCGCGTCCACCACCTGCTCGGCGTCGTGCCCGGCGGCCCGCGCGTTCCACAGGGCCAGCGGGGTGATGCGGTAGGTGTGCACGTGCTCGGGGGACCGTTCGAGCTCGGCGAACGGCGCGATGTTGGCGCGCGCGGCCGGGGCGTCCGGATGGGACACCTCGAGCAGCAGCGTCTTGTCGGACTGGACGATCAGCGGTCCGTCGGTCACGGGCGGTTCCTTCACAACTGGGTTCGGCTCGCCCGGCCGCGGTGGGCCGGCCGGACGGGGCACAACCCATCAAGTGTGCCCGAACCGCCGGCCGGCCCGGCGGTGACGAATCTCCGCGACCTCCCGGGCTGAGCCTGCCCCGCCACTCCTGCCGCGCGGATCATCAACGCCGGCGCGGCCGAAGTCGTCGACTCGCGTCCCACCCGTCACAATCGGCGTCGGTTGATCCGCGCCGGCGGAGTTGATCCGCGCGGGCGCCCGGCCTCGGTGCAGCTCAGCCGAGCAGGTCCAGCACCCGCTTGGTCTTGGCGATCCGGGTCAGCAACCCGCCGGCCACACCCGACACCGCCGCCCAGCCGGTGGTTCGTACCGCCGTCCGCGGAGTGTTGGCGGCCAGCGTGGACAGACCCCAGGTCGTCGTCGACGCCACCGCCGCGGCCCCGCGCCGGCTCGCCGCCACGGCCGCGGTGACACCGGCCGCCGCGCCGCCGACCAGGCCGAGCGAGACCAGCCGGCCCCGCCGGCTGTCCGGGTCGATCTGCAGTGCGCTCAACAGCACGTCCGCGGTGTTGATCGACGCGGCCAGACTCGTCCAGCCCAGCAGCATCCCGTTGCTGCCGGTGGCCAGCCGGGCCTGGCCGGTCGGCTCGACCCGCTGCAGCGCGACGTGCGCGGCCCCGGCGGCGGCGACGATGCCCCACAGGATCGGCGGGGTCGCCCGGTACCGGCCCGACTGCGCCACCCACTCCCAGAGGGCGTTGCCGGCGGCCGCCGCGGCCAGCCACCAACCGGCCTGCCGGGACGCGGGCGCCGTCCGCTGCGTCGGCAGCGCCTGCACCACGGCGGTCGCGGCGGACCCGGTGAAGATCGGGCCCCAGACCCCGAAGGCCCAGTCCGGCGGGGTGACGATGCTCGGCGTGTCCTTCGAGACCTCGCCGACCGGACGCTGGCCCAGCAGCGGCCCGATCGCCGGGATCACCACCTGCGCGGCCGTCGCGGCCAACAGAGCAGTGGTGCGGACCCGGTCGCCACCCGTGGCCGGCCGACGAATCGGTACCACGGTGGAGCCGTTCAGTGAGCTCACGTCTTCTCCTTCGTCCCTGGACTGTCAGACCCCTGTGCTTGGTTGATCCGGATGAGTACCGCGACCGGACCCCGAACCGATGAGTTCTCCGTGGACCGGCCGTCAAACCCTCGACACGGCCGGCGGGCACGGGAACGGTGAAAGGACCAGGCGATGAGCGCAGCGGAGGCGGTGGGCACACCCGCCCATCGGCGAGCCACCACCGGCGACTGGGTCGGCCTGTCCGTGCTGGCGCTGGCCTGCCTGATGTACGTCATGGACCTGACCGTCCTGCACCTGGCGCTGCCGCAGATCAGCGAGCAACTGGCCCCGTCCAGCGCACAGCTGCTCTGGATCATCGACGTGTACGGGTTCATGGTGGCCGGCGCGCTGGTCACGATGGGCACCCTCGGCGATCGGATCGGCCGGCGCAAGCTGCTGATGATCGGGGCCGCCGCGTTCGGGCTGACCTCCATCCTGGCCGCGTTCTCGACGACACCGGAGATGCTGATCGTCTCCCGGGCGCTGCTCGGACTGGCCGGCGCGACGCTGGCTCCGTCCACGCTGTCGCTGATCTTCCACATGTTCGCCGACCCGCGGCAGCGGTCGGTGGCGATCGGTGTCTGGATCGGCGCGTTCTCCGCCGGCAGTGCGATCGGGCCGGTGCTCGGCGGCCTCGTCCTCGAGCACTTCTGGTGGGGCGCGGTCTTCCTGCTCGCCCTGCCGGTCATGGTCGCCCTGCTCATCCTCGCGCCGGTGCTGCTGCCCGAATACAAGGATCCCAACGCCGGCCGGCTCGATCTGCGCTCGGTCGGCATGTCGATCACAGCGGTCCTGGCGGTCATCTTCGGGCTGAAGGAGATCGCCCAGGACGGCGTGTCCTGGCTGCCGATCACGCTGATCCTCGCAGGCCTGGTGGTCGGCTGGCTGTGGGTGCGGCGGCAACGGCGGCTGGCCGACCCGATGATCGACGTCGGCCTGTTCCGGATCTCCTCGTTCCGCACCGCGTTGGCCGTCAACTTCCTGGCCGTGTTCATCTCGGTCGGCTACTTCCTGTTCCTGGCCCAGTACCTGCAGCTGATCCTCGGCCTGTCGCCGCTGCAGTCCGGACTGTGGTCACTGCCGTCCGCCGCCGGGTTCATCCTCGGCTCGCAACTGGGCCCGCGGATCGTGCGACGCGTCCAGCCCGCGCTGGTCATCGCGGTCGGGTTGGGGTTGACCGCGGTCGGCCTGGGGTTGCTCACCCAGATCGGTGTGAGCGACGGGCTGTGGGTGATCGTGACGTCGTCGGTGATCATCTCGGTCGGGCTGGGGCCGGTGTTCGGGCTGACCACCGAGCTGATCGTGGGCACCGCGCCGCCGGAGAAGGCCGGCGCCGCCTCGGGGATCTCGGAGACCGCGGCCGAACTGGGCGGCGCGCTGGGCATCGCGATCCTGGGCAGCGTCGGGGTGGCGATCTACCGGTCGCAGCTCGCCGCCGACCTGCCGGCCGGGCTGCCGACGCAGGTGGCCGACGCGGCGAGGGACACCCTGGGTGGAGCGGTGGTGGTCTCCTCGACGTTGCCGCCGGCCGAGGGGGCGGCGGTGTTCGACGCGGCGGCGAACGCGTTCGTCACCGGCCTGCAGGTGGTCAGCGCGGTGGCCACGGTGATCGCCGTGGTGATCGCGGTGGTGTCCTGGTTCGCGCTCCGGCAACCGCGGCAGCCGGAGTCGGCGGTGGCGATTGACGCGGCGCCCGGCGAGGTCGTCGCTGCCGGCCACGATGCCCCCGCGGACGGTGCCGGGGACCAGGCCACCGGACCGATCGCCCAAGACGCACCCACGGCACCGGCCGGGCCGACACTCACCCCAGATCCGGCGGCGCAGGCCCGTCCGGACGATCAGTTGTGCTGCGCCGACTGCTGATCGGGGTCCCGTCCGCGACGGGCGAAATCGATAAATCTTCGGTGGTGACTCACGAACGCGTCAGTGACCGGGCGCCATCGGCAATGGCCTGATTAGGCCGGTACGAACGGCCCGAATCGCGTCGGACGTTCCGCGGAGTCGACCGTCGTCGGCGAGTGGCGCACCACCGGCGTAAGTAGACCGGCCCTGCGCCACTGGCCCCGGCCGGCCGGGGCGACAGTTCCCGGGCGTTCTTGCGGGAACGTCGCGGCCGGCGAGTGGCGCACCACCGGCGTAAGTGGACCGGCCCCGCGCCACTGGCCCCGTCCGGTCGGGTGCCCGAACCCTGGTTGGCCGGGCTTGCGGGGCCAGCACTGAACATGGTGGGCGTTCCCGCGGGAACGTCGCGGTGGGTGCGGGGTGGAACGTTCCCGCGGGAAC
>NZ_JBGAKE010000002.1:0-409652 GCF_044224575.1 Nakamurella sp. | reverse complement strand
CTCGGGTCAACAAGTCGACGCCGGCCTGGAGGACCCACCCACGGCACATCTGTGACGGGTCACCCAGTTCCCCGCCTGAACGGGGAACCAGGGACAGGCTTCTAATCAGGCCAACAGGTGAGCAGGCCGGCGTCGGCGCCGGGACGACACGTCCAAATGAAGGCACACAGAAGTGGCCGAATCAGCGCCGAGCCAATCCCGAACACCAACCCCGAATCCTGGCTCTTGATCCACCAGAACCGGCCCACCAACACTCACAGACCAGCGCAGCCGGCCCGGGGGCGCGAGGCCCCAGCCGCACATGGTTTCAGCCCGAGGGGACGGCCCCTATGGGGCCGACCGCCGTTCATCTCGGCGGCCTGCGCCCGAGATGCCCGTTCCGGCGCCGAGTTGATCAGCGTCGACCGGCCCCGATCCACGCGGCCCGCCCGGGCGAGCCCGCGGGACCGCTCAGAGCACCCGACGCCGCACCCGCATCCAGCCCAGCGTCAGGCCCGCCGCGGCGAGGACGGCGCAGATCGCGCCGACCACCAGCATCAACAGCCCGCCGCGTCCGGGGTCGAGGTAGTCGGTGTACCGGGCGACGATGCCGGCGCGGTCGAGGCATTGCTGCCACAGTGCGTCGACCTGGTCGGAGTCCGGGCGATCGCCCGGTGCCGTACCCGGCCCGTACAGCGAGCAGGACAGGCCATGGCCGGCATCCGTGTTGCCCTCGGCGTCCAGGAACCCGTCGTCCAGGTACAGCGAGCCGTCCGTCATCGGCATCCATCCGGTGCGGTCGGCGGCGTACACGATCCGGTCGTGCGGGACCAGATCGGTGTAGATGGTGTACCCGATGCCGACCACCAGCACCGCCGCCACGGTGGCGGACAGCGCGACCGCCGCGATGGTGCTGCGCAGGAACACCCCGGCCGGAACCGCGAGGCCGAAGGCCAGCAGCGCGAACGCCGCCGGCGTGATGCCCGCGGTCTGGAAGTCGGGCACGGCCATCCAGCTGAACACCAGTTGCCCGGCGTCGCCTGCCCACCTGCCGAGCAGCCCGACCGCCAGCAGCGCGAGGACCGGCGGCCCGCCGGCGACCAGGCACTTGGTCAGGTACCAGCGGGTCCGCCCCACCGACTGGGTCAGCGCGAACACCTGGGTGCCGCGCTCCCGGTCGGCGCCGACCACCGTCGCACCCACCAGCACGCCGACGAGCACCGGCAGGACCAGCATCGGCACCCGCAGCACCGCCCAGGCGGTTCCGTAGCCGGTGACGCGGGCCCAGGCGCCCGCGCAGCCGTCGTACGACGAACCCCACTGATCCTCGCAGAACTGCGGGGTCAGGTCGGCGGTGGCCAACGCGGACCGGAACGTCAGCCCGAAGATCAGGTAGGCCCCGGCCAGCACCGCGGCTGCGGACAGCGACACCAGCACCGCGAGCCGGTGCTGCCGCCACGCCACCCACCACATGCCCCTCGGGCCACGTCCGGCGAGCTCACGCGCCGCGGCGATCGGTTCGGTGATCACGCCGCCGCCGGCCGATCCGGGGCGGCGGCGCGCAGGCGGGCGACCACCACTTCCTCCAGCGTCGGCGCCGCCGTGGTCCACCCCTCGGGAACCACGGGCGGCCGCCCGTCCACCAGCACGGTGAGCTGGCGGGGGGCCCGGCGGATCTCGACCGCGCCCGCCGCCACGGCGGCCAACCCGGCCTCGTCGCCACCCGGTCCGGTGAGCAACACATGCCGGGCGAGAACTTCCTCGATCGGCCCGTGCAGGGTGATCCGGCCACCGGCGAGCAGTGCGAGATCGTCGCACGCGTCCTCGATCTCGCTCAGGATGTGGGAGGACAGCAGCACCGTCATCCCGGTGTCCGCGGCCTGCGCCAGCAGTGTCTGCTGCACCTGGAGCCGGGCCAGCGGGTCGAGGTTGGCCAGCGGTTCGTCGAGCAGAAGCAGGGACGGGCGCCGGGCCAGCA
The DNA here is from genome assembly GCF_044224575.1 of Nakamurella sp. Classification (GTDB taxonomy): domain Bacteria; phylum Actinomycetota; class Actinomycetes; order Mycobacteriales; family Nakamurellaceae; genus Nakamurella. Next base: position 407,695 of record NZ_JBGAKE010000002.1, on the reverse strand, counting down.
CCAGCGCCAGCGCCAACCGGGCCCGCTGCCCGCCGGACAGCGTGCGGACCCTCGCCCGACGGTCCAGAGCCGCCTCGTCGCAGAGCCTTTCGGCCAGCCCACGATCCCAGCGGGCGTTCAGGTGCCGGCCGACGTCCAGCATGGTCGCCACCGTGAACTGCCGGTACAGCGGCTTGTCCTGGGCCAGGAAGCCGAGGTCCGGGTGGGCCGGCGACGACCCGACCGCCCGGCCGAGTACCGAGATCTGGCCCTCGGTCAGCCCGACCAGCCCCGCGGTCGCCAGCAGGAGCGTGCTCTTCCCCGCGCCGTTCGGGCCGACCAACGCGGTGATCGCGCCCGGCCGCAGCTCGAACGAGCAATACCGCAGCGCCCACCCCCGCCGGTAGCGAACGCCGGCGTCGTGCACCTGCATGATCGGTTGTTCACTCATCCCCGCCTCCATATGTCCTGTCCAGCAACGCCTTCACCAGTGCCTCCACCTCGTGCCGGGCCAGCCCGGCACCCCGCGCCCGGCCCAGCCACCCGGTCAGCTCGGCCCCGAGCGGGGAATCGACTCCGACCTCGGCCCGGGCCAGCCCGCGCAGCACGAACGTGCCGGCGCCCACCCGGCCCTGCACCAGGCCCTCGCGCTCGAGCTCGCGGTAGGCCTTGAGCACCGTGTTGGGGTTGATCGCCGTGCTGGCGACGACCTCGCGGGCCGTCGGCAACTTGTCCCCGACGCCGAGCCGGCCCAGGACCAGGGCCTGCCGGACCTGGTCCACGATCTGCAGGTAGGTCGGCAGTCCCGATCGGCGGTCGATCCGGAACTCGATCATGGGCATTACACTACTTCCCTAGTGCAATAAGTCAACAGCGGGCCGGAGCGACCGGAGTCGGCCCGAGCGACCGGGTACGACCGGTGGACGGCACGCAACGCGGACGTCGCATGCGTGACGTACGGTGGCGCTCGTGTCGATGTCCGGAGCCGTCCGTGCGGCCACCACGCTCGCGTTGTGGTCGGCCGCCTGGCGCGGTGGGTCCAGCCCGGACGACGTGCTGACCGCGATCGACGGGGCCGATCAGCGGGCCGGCGTCCGCGCAGCGACCGACGAGATCGCGGTGATGACGGGCCTGCCCGGCCCGGGTAGCCCGACCGCGGGGTCCGCGGCGCTGCTGCCGTTGCTGCGGGCCGGTGGCGATGCCGAACTGCTGCTCCCCTACCCGGGCGACCTGCGGGGCCTGCCGACCTCCGGCGAACTGACGATCGCGGCGCTGGACGCCGGGGCCGCGGTCACGCTGACCGGCTCGTCGCTGGCGGTGGTGCCGGTGAACGGCCACTGGCGGGTTTTCGGCAACCATGCCCGGCATCCCGCGGACGGCGTGGCGCAGGCCCACGACCGGTTGGACGACGAGGTTGCCCGGGCCACCCGGAGTCTGACGGGGATGGACGTCGCGCGGCAGTCCGACGGCGCCCGGGAACGCGTCCGCCAGCTGATGCTCGCCGAGGCGGTGGCGACGCCGCCGGCGATGCCGCGGGTCGCGTCGTCGCTGCTGGCCACCTCGATCTCGCTGCAGGCGCTGCTCACCGTCGCCGACAGCCACGACACCAACGCGGTGAACCTCTACCAGATGGCCGCCGTCGATGACGCGTTGCGGCCGCTGGCCATTGCCATCCGCGAGGCGCGCCGGGCGGCCGTGGCCGCCGGTGTCCATGCCCTGGCCGGCACCCGGCTGCGCGAAAGCCGCTGAACCCTCCCGAGTGTGCAGAAAGTGCCCCCATCCCCAGCGAATAGGGGCACCTTCTGCACACTCGGACGAGGCCGGACGGGCCGGCCCACCCGCACGGGTCAGCCGGCCTCCTGGCCGATCTCCTTCTTGCCGAAGCCGACCGCGTGGAAGCCGCCGTCGACCATCACCATCGACCCGCTGGTCGCCGGGAACAGGTCCGACAGCAACGCGACCGCGGCCCGGGCCACCGGGGTGGGATCGGAGGTGTCCCAGCCCAACGGGGCCCGGCCGGTCCAGCCGTCCTCCAGGTCGGAGAAACCGGGGATCGACTTGGCCGCGATGGTCTTGATCGGGCCGGCCGACACCAGGTTGACCCGGATCCCCCGCGGGCCGAGATCGCGGGCCAGGTAGCGGGTCACCGACTCCAGCGCGGCCTTGGCCACGCCCATCCAGTCGTAGGCCGGCCACGCCTGCCGGGCGTCGAAGTCGAGGCCGACGATGCTCCCGCCGTCGGTCATCAGCGGCAGCGACGCCACGGCCAGTGACTTGAGCGAGTAGGCCGAGGTGTGCACGGTCGTCGCGACGTCCTCCCACGGGCAGTCCAGGAAGTCGCCGCCGAGCGCGGTGGCCGGGGCGAACCCGATCGAATGCAGAACGCCGTCGAGCCGGTCGACGTGCTCGCCGACGCGGTCGGCGAGGGAATCGAGCTGGGACTTGTCGGTCACGTCCAACTCGACCACCGGTGCCGGTTCGGGCAGCCGCTTGGCGATCCGCTCCACCAGCGAGAGCCGGCCGTACCCGGTGAGCACCACGTTGGCACCCTGCTGCTGGGCCAACCGGGCCGTGTGGAAGGCCATCGAGGCCTCGGTGATGATGCCGGTGATCAACAGGTTCTTGCCGGCCAGCAGGCCGCTGCCGAGGTGGTCGCCCATGAAGTGTGTCCTCCGGTTTGGTGCGGGCAGGATGGGTGCGGGAATCCGGGGTTCGGCGTGGTCGTCAGTGGCCCATGCCCAGGCCGCCGTCCACCGGCAGCACCGCGCCGGTGATGTAGGCGGCCTGGTCGGACGCGAGGAACGCGACCGCGGCCGCGACCTCGTCGGGCGCGGCGTAACGCTTCAGCGGTACCTGTGCGACGATCTCGGCGCGACGGGCCTCCGGCAGCGCCTGGGTCATGTCGGTGTCCACGAAGCCGGGGGCGATCACGTTGGCGGTGATGTTCCGCGAACCGAGCTCGCGGGCGATGGACCGGGCCAGGCCGACGAGGCCGGCCTTGGACGAGGCGTAGTTGGCCTGGCCGGCGCCGCCGGACATGCCCACCACCGACGAGATGAAGATCATCCGGCCCCAGCGCTTGCGCAACATGCCGGTCGCGGCCCGCTTGGCCACCCGGTAGGCCCCGGTCAGGTTGGCGTCGATCACCGAGCTGAAGGTGTCCTCGGTCATCCGCAGCAGCAGGGTGTCGTCGGTGATGCCGGCATTCGCAACCAGAATCTCCACCGGTCCCTGCTCGGCCTCCACCGCGGTGAAGGCGGCATCGATGCTGGCGGCGTCGGTCACGTCGCAGATCACCCCGGCCAGCCCGGCCGGTGGTTCGCCGCTGCGATGGGTCACCGTCACCCGGTGGCCCGCGGCGGCCAGGGCGCGGGCGATGGCCAGCCCGATCCCCCGGTTGCCACCGGTCACCAACGCCGAGCGCCCCGTCGCGGGTGCCGCTGGGGGTTCTGCTGCCACGTCGATCCCTTCGTTCCCGGACTGCATCGTCGGCCGCCGGACGGAGGATCGGGCAATCCGTCCCGCTGCCGGGTCAGACCCTATCGGGCCGCGGGCGGTCGGGCCCGGCGCGCCGCCAGCGCGTCAGGGAATCCGGGCGGTGATCACCAGGGCCGCGGCCGATCCGAGGACGACCAGCATGGTGCCGGCGATGAGCCAGGGCTTGGACACGTCCTGCTGCTTGGTCTCGTAGCCGATCTGCTCACCCAACTGGGCATAGATCGACTTGAGCTCGTCGGCGGTGGCCGCCTGGTGGAAGTCACCGCCGGAGACCTGCGCGATCTGCTGCATGGCCTCGGTGTCCAGCGGGACCGGGATGACCTCGTCGTTGACGGTGATCGACCCGTTGTCGGTGCCGAACGCGATCACCGAGACCGGCACCTTCGCGGCGGCCGCTCGTTGGGCGGCGTCCTGCTCGGTCCGCCCGACGGTCCGCTTGCCGTCCGTCATCAGGACGATCCGGGCGGGCGGCGGCCCCGTGTCGGTGCCGTCGGTCGGGAGGGTTTTCGAGAACAGGTCGATGGTCTGCAGGCTGGAGATGATCGCCTCGCCGGTGGCGGTGCGTTCGTCGAGCTTGAGCCCGTCGATGGCCTGGTGCGCGACGGTGCGGTCGGTGGTCGGGCTGACCAGCACGGTGGCGATCCCGGCGAACGACACGATGCCCAGGTTCACGCCCGGCGTCAGCTCGTCGACGAACGAGTGCGCGGCCTCCTTGGCCGCGTCGAGCCGGTTGGGTGCGACGTCGGTGGCCTCCATGGACAGCGACACGTCGATGTCGAGCATGACGACGGCCCGGTTGCGTGGCTCCTTGGCGTCGGCGGTCGGGCCGGCCAGCGCGACGGTGAGCAGCAGCAGTCCGACCAGGACGAGGGCGGTCGGGATGTGCCGCCACCAGCCCGGCCGCTTCGGCGCGACCTTGTCCAGCAGTTCCAGGTTGGCGAACTTGACGGTGTTGCGCCGACGGCGGCGCTGGGCGATCAGGTAGCCGATGCCCAGGGCGAGCACGACCAGACCCGCGGCCAGCCACCAAGGGGATGCGAAGTCCACTACTGCCACGCCTCCCCGCCGCGCGGCGTCCGGTTCGGGGTGCCGGGGGCCGCGGCCCCGGTCCAGCCGCGCTTGCGGCCGACGATGAAGCGCAGCACGTCGGCGATCCAGTCGCCGTCGGTCCGCAACGTGAGCTGGGCCGCCCCGGCCCGGCGCAGGGCGGACGCCACCTCGGCGCGGTGCTCGGCGGCGGCCTTGGCGAACGCCGCGCGAAGCGCGGAGGAGGTCGAGACCTCCTTGGTGCGGCCGGTTTCCGGATCGACCAGGGTGACGAGGCCGACCGCGGGCAGCTCCAGGTCGCGCGGGTCGATGATCTCGACGGCGAGCAGGTCGTGCCGCGCGGACAGCCCGCGCAGTGGGCGTTCCCAGTCGACGGGGCCGATGAAGTCGGAGATGACCACGGCGAGCCCGCGCCGGCGCGGCGGGCGGCGCAGCTGCTCCAGCGCGGTCCGCAGGTCGCCCCGGTCCCCCGGCGTCGCCCGCGGATTGCTGGCCAGGGTGCGCAGCAGGTGCTCGAGGTGCGGCCGGCCGCCGCGGGCCGGTACGCGCGAGAGTTCGGACCCGGACGCCACTATCGCGCCGATCCGGTTGCCGCCGCCGCGGGTGAGGTGGCCGATCGCGGCCGCCGCGGCCACCACCAGGTCCCGCTTCTCGCAGCCGACGGTGCCGAAGTCCAGGGATGCGGACAGATCCGCCACCAGCCAGGTCTCCAACTCCCGGTCGGCGACGGTCTGCCGGATGTGCGGCTCGGTGGTGCGGGCGGTCACCGACCAGTCCATCCGGCGCACGTCGTCACCCGGGTAGTAGGGCCGGGCGTCGCCGGGTTCGGTACCGGGTCCGGGCACCAGACCCAGGTGATTGCCCTGCAGCAGTCCGTCGAGCCGCCGGCGGACCGTCAACTCCAACGTGCTCAGGGCGGCGTCCAGCCGGGTGGGGTCGGCGGTCCGCGGCGGCGCCCCCGGATTCGGCGGGATCCCGGACGGGGCCATCAGGCGGTCACCGGCACCGGGCCCGCGTGCACGTAGGGGCTGACCTGCGGCAACGGGATGGCCTGAAGCAGCCGGGTGAGCACCGCCTCGACCGGCACGCCGTCGGCCAGCGCGTCGTAGGACAGCACGAGCCGATGCCGCAGCACGTCGGCGGCGACGTCGATGACGTCCTGCGGGACGACGAAGTCACGGCCGCGCAGCAGGGCCAGCGCCCGTGCGGCGGCAATGATGCCCAGCGACGCCCGGGGGGAGGCGCCGTAGGAGAGCCAGCCGGCGACGTCGGCCAGTCCGTGCTCGGCCGGGGTGCGGGTGGCGAACACCAGCCGGACGACGTAGTCGACCAGCGCGTGATGCACGAAGACGGTCGCCGCCACCTGCTGCAGCCGGGCCAGTTCGTTGATCGGCAGCACCTGGTTGGGCGTGGGCGGGGTGACGCCCATCCGGTAGACGATCTCGCGTTCCTCGTCGGGCGAGGGGTAGTCGACGAGCAGCTTGAACAGAAATCGGTCCCGCTGCGCCTCGGGCAGCGGGTAGACGCCCTCGTTCTCGATGGGGTTCTGGGTGGCCAGCACGAGGAACGGGTCGGGCATCGGGAAGGTCTTGCCGCCGATCGACACGTGCCGCTCGGCCATCACCTCCAGCAGCGCGGACTGCACCTTGGCCGGGGCCCGGTTGATCTCGTCGGTGAGCACGAAGTTCGCCACCACCGGGCCGAGTTCGATGTCGAACTGCTCGCGCCCGACCCGGTAGATGCGGGTGCCGAGCAGGTCGGAGGGCACCAGGTCGGGAGTGAATTGGATGCGGTTGAACGTGCCGCCGACGACCCGGGCGAAGGTCTCCACGGCCAGCGTCTTGGCCACGCCGGGGACGCCCTCGATCAGCAGGTGACCCTTGGCCAGCAGCCCCACGAGCATTCGCTCCACCAGCCGGTCCTGGCCCACGATGATCCGCTTGACCTCGAACACGGTCCGCTCGAGCAGGGCGGCATCCGTGGCGGGCAGGGACTGGCCGATCGGGCGGCCGGGCGCCGCCGGCCGGTGGTTGCCGGCCGGTCCGGCCGGTCCGCCCGGTCCGGTCGGCTGACCGGTGGGGCCGTGCGGTGGCTGGTGCGTCGGCCCTCCGGGCACGCCCGAAGGCGGGCCGGCGGTCCCCCCACTCGACGGATCAGTGCTCATCGCGCCTCCTCCGGTCGGCGACATCGCAAGCTCGGTCGCCTCGAATCGATCGCCGATGAGTGTTCATGATTCGCTCGGCAAGCCTCGGTCAACGGTCCTCCTGTGTCGCGGACGTCCGGGCGTGCGGATGCCCTCACCAGACTGCCATTCTCCGGATCGGCCGGTGGTGAATTGCCCGGCCCTCGGATTCACAGCCGATCCCCATCGACCTCGCCCAGCCTGCGCAGGTCATCGGGGGTGTCCACGTCGTCGGCGGCGGCCTCGTACCCGCGCACCTCGGTGGGGTGCAGCGGGCCGAGCAATTCCCGCAGCGATGCACCGTGCCAGTCGGTGCGCTGCCGCACCGCGGCGGCCAGCGGGCCGAGACGCCAGACGCCGATCAGCCACTGCCGCCTCCCCTGCCCGTCGACCAGCACCGCGCCGTGCTGACCGGCCGAGCGGCTGCTGAGCGCCGCACACAGCCGGCTGATCGCGGCGACATCGAGCGCCGGCAGATCTGCGGCGAGCACGGCCACCGGGGCGTCCGGCGGCAGATCGCCGGGGAGCCCGGCGACGCCGGCGGCGACGGCCGCGGCCGGGCCGCCGCCGGGTGGGTCCTCCCGGACGACGACGACCCCCGCCGGCACCGCGCGGGCCGGCCCGACCAGCACCGTCGGCACCCCGTCGACCGCACCGAGTGCGACCTCGAGCAGGGTCCGGTCACCGATCCGCAGGGCCGGCTTGTCGACGCCGCCGAGCCGGCGGCCGCCCCCGCCGGCCAACACGATGGCTGCCGCCGGCCGATTCGTCACGCCCAGGATTATCGTCCGGCGGTCGGGGTGACCTGGCTGGGCGGTCGCCGTCAGCCGGGCCGCACCGCGCCGATGTAGCCGTCCCAGTACATGGTGGAGATCTTCACGTAGCTGCCCGAATTCGGCGCCTCGACGATCTGGTTGTTGCCGATCCAGATGGCAACGTGGTGGATCGTGCTCGGGCTGGACGTGTTGTTGGCGAAGAACACCAGGTCACCCGGCTGCAGGTTGCCGCGCGAGATCTTGTTCGACTGGCCGGTGTACTGGTAGACGGAGTAGTGCGGCAGGTACACACCCACCTGCGCCCACGCGTAGAGCGCCAGGCCGGAGCAGTCGAAGCCGACCTTCTTGTAGTCGCCGTACCGGTCGGCCACCCCGCCGTCCCGGATGCCCAGCGTCGGCCCGTCGTAGTCGCCGCCGCCCCAGGCGTAGGTGGTGCCCAGCCACTGCATCGCGGCGTTGACCACCTGCTGACCCCGCGACGACGAGTTCCCCGACGACGAGGACGTGGACGAGGAGTAGGACACGGCCTGCGCCGCCGCCACCGTGCCCTCGCAGGCAATCCCGTTGTTGTTGGGATCGAGGGCAGCCCGGTACCCGGCCGACCCGCGGTTGATCGGGGCCACGCCGGCGGCCCGGGCGTCGTCGCAGTTCGCATAGAAGGGTTCGGAGCTGGCCTGCCCACCGGAGCCGGACGAGCCGCCGTCGCAGGCCATGCCGTTGTTGTTCGGGTCGAGTTCGGACCGGTAGGCCGGGTCGTCGCGCGGGATCGGTCCGCGGCCGGCCGCGCGCGCGTCGTCACACGTCGCGAACACCGGTCCCGCGCTGTTGTTGGCCGCTTCCTGCGCCGCGCGGGCAGCCTGGTTCGCGGCCTCCTGGGCGGCGGACTGGCGCTCCGCCTCCGCCTCCGCGGCGGCCTGCGCGGCAGCGGCGTCGGCCGCCGCCTGGGCCGCCGCGGCCTGCCGGGCGGCCTCCTGCCGGGCCGCTTCCTCCGCCGCCTGCCGGGCAGCCGCCTCGGCCGCCTGCCGCGCCGCTTCCTCGGCAGCCTTGCGGGCGGCCTCTTCCTCGGCCTGCTTCTGGGCCAGCCACTGGTTGTACTGGTCGCGTTGGTTCTGCAGGCCGGCGACGGTGGCCAGCGCCGCCTGGTAGTCGTTCTGCTGCTGGTCGTGACGGGCCTGCAGGGAGGCGAGCTGGTCCTGGCCCGACTGCAGCGCGTCGGCCGCATCCTGCCGGGCCTGGTCGGCGGCAACCCGGGCCTCGTCGGCCCGGGCCCGGGCGGCGTTCGCCGCGTCCGATGCCGCGCGGGCGGCGGAATCCAGGTTGGCCTTGTGCGTGCGGGTGGCTTCCAGGTTGCTCATGGCGTTGAGCTGCGAGCCCGACATCTGGCCGAGCAACTCCTGGCGCTGCAGGATCTCGCCGGCGCTGCCGGCGTCCCAGTACGCGGACAGCGAGCCGAGCACGGAACCCTGCCGGAACGAGGCGGCCGCGAAGGCTGCGGCCTTCTCCTTGGCCTCGGTGACCGCCTGGTCGGCGCCGGTCACCTCATCCCGCGCGTGTTGGGCGGCCGATGCTGCCGCCGCGGCGTCGGATTCTGCGACATCGAGGTCCACCCGGGCCTTGTTGGCCAGCTCGGCCTTCATCTCCATGTCATTCTGCAGCCGCTGGATCTCGCCCTCGGTCTGGGCGACCAGGCCGGCCAACCGGCCGACCTCGGCGGCGGAGGCCGCGGCGTCGTTCTGACTCTGCTGGATCTGCCCGTCGGACGGATTGTCCGGTGGGGGCGGCACGGCGTCGGTGGGCATCGCGCTGCCGAGCAGCAGCCCGGCAACCAGGGCGGCGGCCACGGTGAGCCGGAGCGCACCCGACCGGTGACCGAACGCCGTGATGAGATGGGCACCCGTCGACCGGCTATGGGGACGCCAGGCAACCTGCGGGCGAGCACGCACCGGCACGACGTCACACCTCCCTCATGATGGCCGCGATCAACGGCGACACCTTAGGCCGGACGGATCCGGCGACAACTGTCAAGACGACACGCCAGGAGCACCATGCCACTTCCATCCCCCTATTGACCAGTGGTCACGGCAAACACTTGAGTCACAGAATCCGCAAACCGGACATTATTCCCCATAACGGCAGCTGAATTGTCACCCGTCCCCCGCGCAGGGGGCAGCTCGTCGCGTCCGGGAGACTGGTCCGATGGCCCAGTTCGACGCCGCGACCGAGCAGCCGGAGGCACGACACCGCCTCCTGCAATGGCGAATCGCGCAGTGTTGGCTCGCCGGCGCGGGCCTTGCCCTGGCCCTCGCCGGCTCCTTCCTGCCGTGGGTCATCTCGGGCGCGGTGTCCCGGTCGATCTACGCGATCGCGGGGGTCGTCGACCGGCTCGGCATCGCCGGCAGCGGACCGGTGGCCGCGGCACTGGCCTCCTTGCCATTGATCGCAGCACTGTGCTTCGTGCCGGTCATCGCCGCGGCGTTCCGGTGGTGGCGATGGGCCGGCGCCTTCTCGATCCTGATCGGGCTCGTCATGTCCGTGCTGTCGCTGGGCATACTGGCGCTCGCGCTGGGCAAGGTGGGCCTGACGGTGCGCCTGGACCCGCTCGGACCGAGCGTGATGGCCGCCGGTGGCCTTCTCCTGATCGGTGGCGGCGCGTGCTTGATTTTCGGTAACAGTTCACCCATCCGCCGCAGAGACGGTCGATCTGTCGGCCTAGTTGCGTCATGATGATGAGCGGGGGGTGCAACCAAATGACTGAGACCCACGTCACATCGTCATGGGTTCGGGGGATGTCCGAACGAGTGCGCCGGATGCTCCTGAACCTGCGGCCCTGACCGGGCCGGGCACGCTCGGACCGGTCGCGTCGCGATCGTCCACCATGTACCGGCGGAACCGGGATCGGATGTCCCCGGTGCGTCGACACCGATGTCAGATCCTTCCGGCTGACGAATCTCCGGACAGGCTCATAGAAGGGATGCACGCGTAATGAGCGAGCACGGCGGACCTCAAGGTCCCGCTCAGGGTCGGCCGGCGGGCGGGCCACCACCGGGATGGCAGCCTCCGAACGGGCCCCAGGGGTGGCCGCAGCCGGGGCCGGGCGGCAACCCGCCGCAGCAGGGCGGCGGCTACGCCGGCCCGCCGAGCGGACCGCAAGGCTGGCAGCAGCCGCCGGCCGGACCGCAGGGGTGGCAGCAGCCGCCGCCGACGGGACCGCAGGGCTGGCAGCAGCCGCCCACCCAGACCTTTCCGCCGCAGGGGCCCGGCGGGCCCGGCGGGCCCGGTCAGCCGTGGAACGTGCAGGGTCCGTCCGGCGCCGAGCCGCCGAAGAAGAGCAAGGCCCCGCTGATCATCGCGCTGGTCGTGGTGGTCGCCCTCGTCGCCGCTGCCGGCGTGTGGTTCTTCGCGTTCCGCAATCAGAACAGCACGGCTGCGGGTGGTGGCGATACCGGGCAGAGCACACCGGAGCAGTCCGTCACGGCGCTGTTCTCGACCCTGAGCAACTCGGACCCGATCGGCCTGGCCGACCAGCTCGATCCGGCCGAGGCGTCCCTGTTCACCGACCTGAACACCGACATCATCGGCGAACTCAAGCGCCTCGAGGTGCTGAAGTCGGACGCATCGGTCGACACCCTCACCGGTACCAAGATCACGGTCAAGGACCTGGGCTTCGCCGGCGACCCCGAGGTGATCAACGACCACCTGCAAATCGTCAAGCTCAATGCCGGCACCATCACGGTCGAGAGCAACGCGAGTGACTTGCCGCTGTCGGACTCGTTCAAGAGCACGTTCGGATCGGAGCTCGACCAGGTACAGCCGCAGTCGCAGACGGTGAACATCGCCGACGAGGTCGCCAAGAACGGCGGCGAGCCGTTCCGGGTCGCCACCGTCCAGCGCGACGGCAAGTGGTACGTCAGCTTCTTCTACTCCATCGCCGACAACGCCACGCATGCCGCCGGCCTGCCCAACCCGACCGCCGCCGACGCCATCGCGGCGCAGGGCTCGGACAGCCCCGAGGACGCGGTCAACACGCTCATCGATGCCGCCACCAAGGGTGACCTGAAGACCATCATCGCCGTCACCCCGCCCGACGAGATGGGTGCCCTGCACGACTACGGCCAGCTCATCCTGGACCAGGCCGGCAGCGCCGGCAGCGACATGCAGGACCTGGGCTTCACCATCGACAACGTCACCTGGGACGTCTCCGACGTCACCGGCGGCAAGAAGGTGTCGATCAAGTCGCTCGACCTGACCATCGACGGCCAGACCGCGTCGATCGAGCGTGACCCGTCGGCCGGCTCGCTGACCGTCACCGCGGAGGGCCAGACCCTGACGATCGACGACTCGACGATCGACACCTACATCGCCCAGTACGCGGATGCGTCCTCCCTGGATCAGCAGGGCCTGGACATCATCAAGCGCGAGTTCAAGCAGCTCATCGGCCTGGGCCTGGTCACCACCGAGGTGGACGGCAAGTGGTACGTCTCGCCGGTCCGCTCCTTCGGTGACATCTTCACCTCGGTCCTCAAGGGCCTGGAGCCGGGCGACGTCGAGTACCTGGCGACCCTCGCCGGCAACTGATCGCACCGCCGGCACCGCCGGCATCCTCGAAGGGCCCCGGGCGCCAGTCGCCCGGGGCCTTTCGGCATCCCACCCCTGCGCCGACGTGCGCCGTACCCAGGTTCGGGGTGGAACATGCGTGTCGCGCAAGTCGGCGAGGGCGCGGCGCAACACGGCGGCAACGAAACTGCGGCAGGCTGTCCCGACCGGCGGCGCCACACCGATGCCGTTTGCGATCTATAGCAGGACAAGCGTACTGTTTGGAGACGAGGCCGTGCCGTCCCGGCGCCGGGCCCGGGGGTCGCGAGCCGGCCCGGGTGGCGACGGGAAACAATGGCCTCGGACCGCCCGCACCGCCGCCGGGCGCGCCCGCCGCCGCCCGGTAGCCGTACCGCCGCCAGCAAGGAGAGTTTCGTGCCTGCCCCCAGCAAGGACAGCTTCGCCGCCAAGGACACCCTGACCGTCGGTGACCAGAGCTACGACATCTACCGGATCACCGATCTGGCGGGTCTGGAGAACGCGGCCAGGTTGCCGTTCTCCCTGAAGGTGCTGCTGGAGAACCTGATCCGGACCGAGGACGGCGCGAACATCACCGCGGACCACATCCGCGCACTGGCCAACTGGGATCCGAGCGCCGAACCGGACGTGGAGATCCAATTCACCCCGGCCCGCGTCATCATGCAGGACTTCACCGGCGTGCCCTGCGTGGTCGACCTGGCCACCATGCGGGAGGCGATGGCCGACCTGGGCGGCGACCCGGACAAGATCAACCCGCTGGCGCCCGCCGAGATGGTCATCGACCACTCCGTCATCGCCGACGTCTTCGGCCGGGCCGACGCGTTCGAACGCAACGTCGAGTTGGAGTACCAGCGCAACCGCGAGCGTTACCAGTTCCTGCGCTGGGGGCAGACCGCGTTCGACGAGTTCAAGGTCGTCCCGCCGGGCACCGGCATCGTGCACCAGGTCAATATCGAGCACCTGGCCCGGGTGGTCATGTACCGGAACGGGATCGCCTACCCGGATTCGTGCGTCGGCACCGACTCGCACACCACCATGGTGAACGGCATCGGTGTGCTCGGCTGGGGCGTCGGCGGCATCGAAGCGGAGGCCGCCATGCTCGGCCAGCCCGTCTCCATGCTCATCCCGCGCGTCGTCGGGTTCAAGCTGACCGGCGAGATCCCCACCGGCGTCACCGCCACCGACGTCGTGCTGACCATCACCGAAATGCTGCGCAAGCACGGCGTCGTCGGGAAGTTCGTCGAGTTCTACGGGGCCGGTGTCGGCCAGGTGCCGCTGGCCAACCGGGCCACCATCGGCAACATGAGTCCCGAGTTCGGCTCCACCGCCGCGATGTTCCCGATCGACTCGGAGACCACTGATTACCTCACGCTGACCGGCCGGCCGGCCGAGCAGGTCGCCCTGGTCGAGGCGTACGCCAAGGCCCAGGGCCTGTGGCACGATCCATCGTCCGAGCCGGCCTTCTCCGAGTATCTCGAGCTGGACCTGTCGACGGTGGTGCCATCCATCGCCGGCCCGAAGCGACCGCAGGACCGGATCGCGCTGTCCGACGCCAAGGGCTCGTTCCGCAAGGCCGTGCACGACTACGTCGTCAACGGCGCGGCGGCCCCGGAGACCAAGCTGGACGAGGCCGTCGAGGAGTCCTTCCCGGCCAGCGATCCGGCGTCGGTCAGCGCCGTCCATGCCGAGGAGGACGCCAACGAGGCGGTCGTCGCCGCACTGCATTCCGCGGCCAACGGCGCCAGCGGCCGGCCGTCCAAACCGACTCTGGTCGAGTCCGCCGAGTTCGGCACCTTCGAACTGGATCACGGCGCCGTCGTGATCGCCGCGATCACCTCCTGCACCAACACCTCCAACCCGTCGGTCATGCTCGGCGCCGCGCTGCTGGCCCGCAATGCGGTGAACAAGGGCCTGACGGTCAAACCGTGGGTGAAGACGACCATGGCACCGGGCTCGCAGGTCGTCACCGACTACTACAACAAGGCGGGCCTGTGGCCCTACCTGGAGAAGCTCGGCTACAACCTGGTCGGCTACGGGTGCACCACCTGTATCGGCAACTCGGGCCCGCTGCCCGATGACATTTCCGCCGCGGTGAACGAGGCGGACCTGACCGTCGTCTCCGTGCTCTCCGGCAACCGGAACTTCGAGGGCCGGATCAATCCTGACGTCAAGATGAACTACCTGGCCTCTCCCCCGCTGGTCATCGCCTACGCGCTGGCGGGCACGATGGACTTCGACTTCGACGAGCAGCCGCTTGGTCGCGATTCCGACGGCAACGAGGTGTTTCTGAAGGACATCTGGCCGACCCCGCAGGAGATCCAGGAGACGATCGGCGCGGCCATCAACCAGCAGATGTTCGCCGCCAGCTACGCCGACGTGTTCGACGGCGGGGAACGGTGGAAGTCGTTGCCCACGCCCGAGGGCAAGACCTTCGAGTGGGATTCCGAATCGACCTACGTCCGCAAGCCCCCGTACTTCGACGGGATGCCGGCCGAGCCGGCGCCGGTCACCGACATCAGCGGGGCCCGCGTGCTGGCGAAACTGGGCGACAGTGTCACGACCGATCACATCTCGCCGGCGGGCGCGATCAAGGCCGACACCCCGGCCGGTCAGTATCTGACCGAACACGGCATCACCCGCAAGGACTTCAATTCCTACGGCTCCCGCCGCGGCAACCACGAGGTGATGATCCGCGGGACATTCGCCAACATCCGGTTGCGCAACCAGCTCCTGGACGACGTGCAGGGCGGCTACACCCGCGACTTCACCCAGGACGGTGCGCCCCAGGCATTCATCTACGACGCATCGCAGAACTACCAGGCGGCCGGCATCCCGCTGGTCGTGCTGGGCGGAAAGGAGTACGGCTCCGGCAGCTCGCGCGACTGGGCAGCCAAGGGCACCGCGCTGCTCGGGGTGCGCGCGGTCATCACCGAGTCGTTCGAGCGGATCCACCGGTCGAACCTGATCGGCATGGGCGTCATCCCGCTGCAGTTCCCGGAGGGTGAGTCGGCCAAGTCGCTCGGCCTGGTCGGGGACGAGACCTTCGACATCTCGGGGATCACCGAACTGAACGAGGGCCGGACCCCGCGGACGGTGACGGTCACGGCGACCAAGCCGGGCGCCGACGCGCCGTCGGTGACGTTCGACGCCAAGGTCCGGATCGACACCCCCGGCGAGGCCGACTACTACCGCAACGGCGGCATCATGCAGTACGTGCTGCGGAGCCTGCGCGCCGGCTCGGCCTGACCCACCCGGTGCCCAGGGTCAGTCCCGATCGCCTGCAGGCCCGGCGGCAGCAGATCCTCGACGGCGCCCGCGCCTGTTTCGCCCGGCACGGTTACGAGGGCGCGACGGTGCGGGTGCTGGAGGAGGAGATCGGCCTGTCCCGCGGGGCGATCTTCCACCACTTCGCCGACAAGGAGGCGCTGTTCCTGGCCGTCGCCGAGCAGGACGCGGCGGCCATGCGGCACACCGTCGCCGAGCACGGCCTGGTGCAGGTGATGCGGGAGATGGTCGCCGCGCCGGACGCCAAGCGGATCGGCACGCAGCTGGAGGTCGCCCGCCGGCTGCGCACCGACCCGGCGTTCCGGGCGGCCTGGCAGCCGCAGCAGGCCTCGCTGGAGTCGGCGGTCCGGGACCGGCTGCGGCATCAGCGGCAGCTCGGCGCGCTCCGAGCCGATGCCGAGATCGACCAGGTGGCCGGCTATCTCGAGCTGGTCATGGAAGGGTTGACCGCGCATTTGGCCGCCGGGTTGCCGGCCGACCGGTTGGATCGGGTGCTCGACCTGGTCGAAGTGTCGGTCCGGCAGGGCTGACTCCACACCAACCCTGATCGCGCGGATCATCTGCGCCGGCGCGGCCGAAGACGTTCGCTTCTGTCCCTTCCGCCACATTCCGTGTCAGTTGATCCGCGCAGACGAGGCGGCCTGCCGGATCGACCGCGCTTGCCCGAAATATCCGGTTGCCGGTTCGGCGCCGCCGCGCCCACCATTGACCGACATGGGGTGTGGCGGGGGTCACGCCGGCGTTGCCCGGGGCCGACCTGGTCGACGCAGAGGTCAGGACACGGGGGTCGCGATGCCGCTGAAGAACTACGGGGTGCTGGTCGGGCGCGTGGTGGACGCACGCCGGGAAGGTGGCCAGGACACGCCGCACTACCAGATAGAGGTCGACGGCGGCGGGACCCGCTTCCGCGTCGCGGTCAATGTGCTGTCACAGCTCGCTCCCTCGGAGCTGTTGTTCCTGGCGGACGAGAAGTTCGACCACCCCCTGCTGCCGGGCCTGGCCGGGTTGCCCGACGGCTTCACGGCGATCGTCCGGGCTCCCGGCGGCGCCGCGCTCGACTACATCCGGGCCAACCTGTTCGACCGGACGGCCCTGC
Source organism: Nakamurella sp. (assembly GCF_044224575.1). Taxonomy (GTDB): domain Bacteria; phylum Actinomycetota; class Actinomycetes; order Mycobacteriales; family Nakamurellaceae; genus Nakamurella. Next base: position 391,260 of record NZ_JBGAKE010000002.1, on the reverse strand, counting down.
GGGCGTTGCCGGCCACCGAACCCGGTCCGGACAACGACCTGGCGGACAGCCTGGATCACTACGTGCACCGCGCGCTCGGTGACCCCGACGCCCGGATCTATGCCTTCGGCGAGCGTTGGGGGCCGGAGAACGGCAAGCCGGACAAGGTGTTCGGCTTCACGCCCGGCAACGGCGTGCACGACATCCACATGAACCAGGGCAATTCCGGACCGTTCACGACCGACGACGGGGTCTGGCAGGACGGTGGCCTGATGCTGCACTTTCCCGGCGCACAGCAGTGGGTCGGCGTGTTCCTGGCCTTCCAATCCCAGGCCTGGCACACCGATGACGTCACCGGTCACGGCACCGACCTCGTCGTCGAACCCGACCACATTCTCAGCATCGTGGGCGCGTTGATCAACCCGGTGGGGCCGGCCCCCGAGACCGAGACGGTCACTTTGTTGAACTCCCGGCCCGATGCGATCGACCTGACCGGTTGGGCGCTGCTGGACCGCCTCAAGAACCGGATGCTACTGCCGGCCCAGTCGGTCCCGGCCGGTGAGACGATCCGGATCGTGGTCCAACCGCCCACCCAGCTCGGCAACGGAGGCGGTCTGATCACGGTGGTCGACGCGGCCGGCGCCAAGGTCGACGGGGTGTCGTACACCAGGGATCAGGCGAGCCGGGAAGGCTGGACCGTCGCATTCTGACGAGGGTCCGACGAACCTGACCCTGACCCGATGTGACCGATCCGATACGGTCGGGCTCGTGTCGACGAGTCGTCGGGTCTTCCTGAGCCACACGTCGGAATTCGCCGAGTACCCCCACTCGGGGTCCTACGTTCAGGCAGCGATGAAGGCTTGCAGTCGTGAGGGGTTCGTCCCCGGCGACATGTCCCTGTGGTCGGCATCGAACAATCCGGCCGCCGATGAGTGTCGGGAACGGATGGCCGAGGCCGACGTCTACGTGGGCATCATCGGATTCAGCTACGGAAGTCCCGTTCGCGACGAACCAACGCATTCCTACACCGAGCTCGAGTACGAGGAGGCCCGCGCCCGGGGAATTCCGACCCTCGTTTTCCTGCTCGCCGAAGAGAACGACATGCCATTCGGCCTGGCCCGCGGCAACTGGAGATACACCGACCGGCAGGAAGCGTTCCGACAACGCCTGTGCGACGACGACCTGGTGATCGCGACCTTCAAGAGCCCGGACGCGCTGGACAACGTCATCGGCCAGTCGCTACGCAAGTTGCCGCCACCGACAATTCCCCGGCCGGCGGCCCGTCAACGTCTCACACCGTTCATGGCTCGCCAGATCCCGGACAACCGGGTCGAGCGCCCGGCCCTGGCCGAGATCTGCTCCCGCCTGCAGACAATTGTCGATCGACTCGACGGCGAGAACACGACTTCCGGTCCCGCCGTCGCCGCGCTGGTGGGTCCACCCGGTTTCGGCAAGACCGTCCTGGCCGACTGGTCCGCGCATCGGCTCCGATCCGCGTTTCCGGACGGAGTGCTGCGTATCGAGCTGGGTCAGGAACCCACCGACCAGGAACTGATCTCCTGGCTCGCCGACCTTTCCCGGGTCTTCCAGAGTGAATGCCCGGTGTTTGCCACGCCCGTCTTCGCGGCCCGGCACCTGGCCGAGGTGCTGTCGAACCGCCGGGTCCTGTTGATCGTCGACGACCTGTGGCGCAAGGCCGATCTCGCGCCATTCCTGCAGCTCGGACCGGCGACGGTGCTGTTGATCACCACGCGGAATCCACAGGTACTGCCGGACGGAATCGAACCGACCGTGGTGAAGGCATTCCGGGAGGGCACCACCCGGCAAGTGCTCAGCCACGGGTTCGACGATCCCGCGATGGACTGGGCGGATCTCGCCGCGCGAACAGGTGGTTGGCCGCTGCTCGCCGGCCTGGTCAACGGAGTCCTCCAGGCCGAGGTCAAGGCCGGGGCTCCACTCGAGGCCGCGGCCGACGAGCTGGCTCGCACGCTGGCGTCCGGTGGTCCGGCCGCGCTGGACACCGCCGACCAGGGTGATCGTGACCGCGCGATCACCGCGACGGTGGAACTCAGCCTGAACCAGCTTCAGCAAACCCATGGCGACACTGCCGCCGGCCGGTTCATCCAGCTCGCCATCTTTCCGGAAGGCGTCGACATCCCACTGGAGCTGCTTGCAGTGTGGTGGAGGGAGGCGTTGCTCGACGTCCGCGCGCTGGCCCGCACTCTGCTGGGCATGTCGTTGATCGAGAGCTACCACGCCGGAGCCGCGACCATCCGGGTTCACGATGTGTTGCGCGACTACTCGATTCGCTCCGCTCGGGCACCTGCGGCATGGGCCGCGACCCACGCCGCGTTCCTGGCCATGCACCGCCCGTCCGGTGGCTGGGCCGCCTTGCCCGACGAGGCCGAGTACCTGTTGCGTTGGGTGCCGCTGCACCTGTCACGCGCCGGCGACCACCTCGATCTGACCAGAACCGTCTGCGACGCAAAGTTTCTCGCGCGCAAGGCAGACATCGTGGGGTTGCCGGCCGTGCTGGACGACCTGGCCCTGCTGGAGGACCCACTCGCTGAGGATCGTCTTGCCTGGTTCCGGCGGTGGAGCCACCTGTTGCGGCGCCTGTCCGGTCCAGGGAATCTCGCCGCGACGCTGATGGCGCGCCCGGATGCGGCGAAGTATCTCAGCCGGACGTCACCGGAAGCGGCCGCACCCGCGATGGAGTATGCGCCGGGATGGGATTGCCCGGAGTCGGGTGATCGATCCCTGGAACGGGTCCTCGGTACCCATCGATTGAGGGTCCAGACGTGCGCCTGGTCGGCCGACGGACAACGGCTGGCCAGCACGGGCGGTGACGGTGTGCTGCGGGTGTGGGAGATCGACGGTCGCACCGCGCCCACGGTGCGGGACACGGATGGCTGGATCGTGACCGTGGCCTGGGCGCCGAACGGAACCCGGTTGGCCTTCGGCGACGATGACGGCGGCGTGTACATCTGGTCGCCGAACGGCGCGGACCCGCCGATCAGCCTCGGCCGACAGGCCCTCGGAATCCGGGTCCTCGCCTGGTCACCGGACGGTCGTCACCTGGCCGGCGGCAGTGACGACGGAGTACGCGTGTGGAACCACAGCTCCGGCCGCGAGGTGGCCGCGCTGACCGGTCAACGCGGCTGGGTACGAGCGCTGGCCTGGTCACCTCGTCACAGTGACCAACTCGCTTGTGCCTTCGACGACGGAACCGTCGTCCTCTGGGCCCCGGCCCGGCCGACCCGATCACTGCGCGAGCTGGGCCGGCATCCCGGCGGCGCGTTCGCGCTGTGCTGGTCGGACAACGGCACCCGCCTGACCACCGGTGGCCACGACGGGGTAATCCGAATGTGGGTGGTGGACCGGCGAAGCGATGCCATCCTGCGGGCGAGGATCGACAGCTCGATCCATGCGCTGGCCTGGTCGGCCGACAATCGGGTCCTGGCCAGCGGCGCCGACGACGGCACGGTTCGCCTCCGGAGCGTCAACGGGCAGGGACAGTTCATCGGACTCGGGCGACACCGCGGTGGTGTCGCGTCCGTGGCCTGGCAACCGCACGGAGAGCTGCTGGCCAGCGGCGGCCTCGACGGCGATATTCGCCTGTGGCGGGTGGACCCGACGGCCGACGATGCCGCCGTCGGCAGTGGCCGGGATCCGGTCCGGTCCGTGGCGTGGTCGCGCGACGGGCGGTGGCTGGCCGGCGGAACCCGGCAGGGCGTGGTCACGCTGTGGCCGGCCACGGGTGGCGCCGGCATGATCGTCGGCACCGACCACGGTGAGGTCGAGGCGCTGACCTGGTCCCCTGACGGGCAATCGCTCGCCGTCGGCGGTGAGGACGAGCTGATCCACGTCCATTCGACGGGGGGCGGCCCGACGACGGCGTTATCGGCTCCGGGCGGAAGTACTCGCGCCCTGTCCTGGTCACCGGCGGCGAACTCCTCGCTGGCCTGCGTCGGCGGCGACGGCACGGTCCAGATCTGGCGTTTCGACGGCGGTGCGGCGATCGCCGACCGCCGAGCGGGCGAATCGAGCCGAGCAATCGCCTGGTCGCCGGACGGTCGGATGCTGGCGATCGGGGACGACGGGGGGCGGCTGACCCTTTGGAACGTCGGAATCGATGCCCGTCCGCGTCGACTGGGCAAGCATCCCGGGGGCGTGCTCGCGGTGCATTGGGATCCGCGCGGCGACCGGATCGTGACGGCCCACGCCGACGGCGCGATCCGCTGGTGGTCCACCGATACTGCGCCGCAGCCGCGGGATCTGGGCTGGCAGATGGACGGCGTCCAGGACCTGGCCTGGGCGGCGGACGGCTCCCGACTGATCGGCGTCGGCGTCGATGGCGTCGTGCAGGTGTGGACGGCCGCACTCGATCTCGCTCAGGGCGATCCGCAGTGCGCGATCGCCGTGGACGGGTCCCTCTTCGAGGGCGCGGCGCACCCGAACGACGCCCGGGTCGCCGTCGCCGGCTCTCACGGGGTCTATGTCATGGACCTGACCGGGCCGGGGCGGCGTACCGACGCAATGAGAGCCGCTGCCACCCAACGATCATCACGGACAACGACCGATTCTCTGATGGCGGCGCCCGTACCCGGGACTGATCCGTTCTTCGACCGCGCCGAGGAGTCGGCCCGGGTCGACGACGCTGTCGACCTCCTCGACGGCGCGGAGCGCCGGATGGTCGTGTTCGAAGTTTTCGGGATCGGTGGGATCGGCAAGTCCCGCTTTCTCCGGCAGACTTTGGATCGGCTGGCCACTCGCTCGCGTCGCCCCGTCGCCATGGTCTGGGTGGCCTTGGACGACGAGGCGTCGTCGACGCCGGTCGGGCCGCTCACGGCGATCCGCGGACAACTCACCTTCGACTGCCCATTGTTCGACACCGCAATGGTGCGGTACTGGGCCGGCATGGATCGGCCCGGCCTGCCGGACCTGCCCGCCGATTCGAGCAGCGCACTTGACCTCGCGCGTCCAGATCCGACCGACGCGCATCCGATCCCACTCCCGGCCGACTTCGGCCGGCAGGTATTCGATTCCCTGAAGCCGAGGACCAGGCAGCTCGGTTACCGTTCCGACGAGTTCGCACTCATCGATGAACAGCGCGCGGAACCGGACCAGCTGCACCGGCGCCTGCCCGAGCTGCTCGGCACCGACATCGCCCGGCGCATGCGGAATCCCGCCGCCCGTCGGGTCGTCGTCTGCTACGACGGATACGAGCGCCAGTCGGCGAATACGATCGCCGATCATGCGCCGTGGCTACAGCGACTGTTGCTGACCGTCGATGCCGGGGTGCACCTGATCGCCGGCCGGGAGCGACTCGGCTGGGAGGGCGGCCAGTTCGGTGACCGGCTGCGGTCCATCGAACTCCGTGGGCTGCCGGAGGCGGAGTGCCGCCGGATGATCCGCCGGGACCTGGGCGACCTGGACCGCGAGGTCGAGGACCACCTCATCCAAGCCTCCGGGAACGTGGCCTTCAATGTCCGTGCCCTGATCCATGTCTGCCGCGAAGAGATGCACCGACGCGGTCACGTGCGGATCGATCGATTGCCCGCCGGGCCGCCGGCCGTGGTCGACCACTTCCTGGACCATCTGCCGAGCGGGAGCCGCACGCTCGCCCAGATGCTGGCCGCCGTCCAGTACTTCGATGAGTCGTTGTTCGAATACGTCGCCGGCGAGATCGGACCGTCCACCGGCACCATGGCCATGGCCGACTTCGCCGACTGGTTCTTCGTGGCGGAGGTCGGTGGCGGCGTCTACAAGACACACGATCTCCTGACGACGGCGGTTCGGCAGGCCGGCCGAGTCGACCGTCGCACGTCCGACACCTTGCGTCACGCAGCCCGGCACCTGGTGGTTCGCACCCGGGAGCTGCCGCAGATCGGGGCCGAGTGGATGCCCCAACTGTTCCACGCCTTGGTCGAGGGTTGGCAGGCCATGGAGGACGTGCCGCAGACCGACACCGAGCAGCTGATCGACATCGGTTACCAGCTGTACGACGCGGGCCAATGGCGTGGGCTCAGGCAGTTGCCGGGACAATCCGAAGCCTCTCAACAACCCGCCAAAGTGGTTGCCCGCTACTTTGCGGCGCTGTCGACCCGGCGCGTTGACGGCCCGGTTCGCGGGCTGGAGTTGCTGGACACCCTGCAACCGCTACGTCAGGTCCTGGGCCGACATGCCGCGTCGTTCGACATCGAGCGGGCTTATCTTGGAGAATTGCGCGGGGACTACGCCTTCGCGCGGCAGGAGTTCGCCCGGCTCAACGCCGAAGCGGATCCGTTTGACCCCTCCCGGCGGGATCACATCCGGGCACGCCTGTACCACGCGGACATGCTGATCATGGACGGCGCATTCGGCAAGGCCAATCAATTGCTCGCCGAGGCCTACGACTTGCTCGAGGCAGGATCGCTTCTCGACCGGGCCGAGCTGATGCGCCACCGGGGCCACGCCTACCGGTTCGCGCTCCAATTCGCCGCCGCCGAGTCGTGCTACGAACGCGCCTTGCTGGAGGCCCAGGAATCGCCGAGCATGTCAGCCAAGCTGCGCACCAACCTCGCCGAATCACGCTGCTGGCACGACCCCGACGCTGCGGCCGAGGACGCACGATCGGCGATCGAGCTCAACGGCCGGCTGGACAGCAAGATCGAGATCGCCAAGGCCCAGGCCGCCCTGGCCGTGGCGCTCGCCCGGATGCCGGTTCCCGATATCGACGGGGCCAGGAGCGCCTGCGACCTCGCGATGACTCTGTCGGAAAAGGTCACCTACCCTGCGGGTTCCTGCTTCGCCCTGCAGGCGCTGGTCGTCGTGGATCTCGCCGGGGGCTCGCCGGAATCGGCCGACCGGGCCGATTCGGCCTTGCGGCAACGGCTGGGTGACCTGGACACCTACGGGCATCTGTCGGTGCTACCGGCGTGGCTCCGGGGTGACGGCGACGCCGTCCGGGCCCGCGCGCACCACTTCCGCGACATCCGGCGCTCATCCCTGCAGACCCGACTCGCGCTCATCGGCCCCGGTCCCGCCGACATCGATGATCACCTTGGCTGACCCGGGCGCGGCCCCGCACTCGAGGACGGCGGAGAGGTCGGCCAACGGTCGGATGTCCAGCAGCGCATCCCATTCGGGGGTCCAGTGCTGCTCCAGGAGCTCCACGCTCGCGCCCAGATTGGCTCGCTCGCCGTTGAGATAGCTGAAACTCACGGTGATGTCGGTGCGAATGGCAAGGAGGAAACCGGCGTCCGTGCCGTCCGGCAGGTGCGACATGGTGCTCAGCCGGGCTCCGGGGCCGGCACTCTCGCACGCGGCCCGCAGGCCGCCGACGGTGCCGGATGCGTCGATGACGACGTCGTAGTGCCCGGCCGGCGCGGTGATCGCCCGTCCTACCGGCGTGACCGCCCGGCCGAGCCGGTCCAGCCGAACCTGGTCGGCGTCGACGACGTCGAACGGCAGCGCCCACCGGTGTCGCAGCAGGAACGCCACGCACAGGCCGAGGCCGCCGGCCCCCACGAGCAGGACCCGGTCCCGGTCCCGGGGTCGCACGTGCGCGACGGCATGCATCGCGCAGGACAGTGGCTCGGCCAGCGCGAGGTGCGGTGCCGGAGTCCGCGATGAACATGTCGTCAGATAGCCGGCATCGATGTCCAGCCGCTCGGCGAATCCGCGATTGCTGAACAACCCGACCTGCCCGTGCTCGCACAGGTGCGAATGGCCGCTCACGCACGCCGAACACGTCCCGCAACGGAAGTTCAGATCCGTCGTGACGACATCCCCGGGCGCCAGCGAGCCGACCCGGGACCCGAGCGCCTCGACGACTCCGACCCATTCGTGCCCCAGACTCTTGGGCAGCCGGGTCGACCGGGACCCGGAATAGTAGGAGCGATCGCTGCCGCACACCCCGCAGTAGGCGACCCGGACCCTGACCCAGCCGGGCGGCAACGCCGGCCGCGGACGGCATACCCGCTCGACGATCCCCGGTGCGGCCAGCACCCAGTGGGTGTCCACCATCTCCGGAACGGAATCGTCGGCCGCCATCAGGTACCGGCTTCTCCCTGCTGCCAGATGGCTTCGCTGAACGCTCGACCGGCCCGCACCAGCATATCGGTCGGTCCTTGTCGGCGAATGGCCGCGATCAATTCGGCGAGCCTGGGCATGTCGGATTCCTGCAGACCCACCCGCACGGCCGCACTCAGACCCAGCCGCAGGCCGAAACCCAGCGAGTACGGCAGCTTCCGGTAGTTGGTCAGCAGCCCGCACTGCTCCAGCGCTTCGAAGGTGGCGAACGCCCGTTCCCGGCTGCCCTCTCGAATCCAGACGTGGTGGGTGGGCACGGCGTCGCGCGGTCGCTCCACGGCCGGTACCCCGTTCTCGATCAGCAGGTCCTCCAGCAGCACCGCGCAGGCCAGCATCCGCTTCGAGTACGTCATCAGCCAGTCCGCCCGCCCCAGGGTGAGCGTGGCGGCGTAGGTGTTCGCGACGTGCATGTTCGAGACGTAGGTCGACACGCCGGCGAGCACCTGACGCCACCGCTCGTCGTCCTCCCGGGTCGCCAGCAGCGCCTTCTGCGGACCGGGAAAGTTCTTGTGCACGCTGGAGACCAGCAGATCGAAGCCGGCACCGAAGGGATTCGGATGATCACCGGCGATGATGTTCGACAGGTACTGCGACGCGTCGAAGATCGTCACGGCCCCGGACCCGGTCAGCGGTGCGAAGTCCTCGACGACCAGTCCCTCGCTACGATCGACGAACACGAAGTCGGGCGGATCCGTTTCGCACCGCGCGAGGGTGCGGTCCAGATCGACGCACATCGCCTTGTCGTCGACGGCCATCTGGGTAACCTCCAGTCCGAGCCGTTCCAGGATCCGGCTGCCGACGACATGGCCGCCCGCCTCGACCGGCAATTGCAGCACCCGCTGACCGGGCCGCGCGAGCCCCATGAACAGCACCGCGTGGGCCTGCAGACCGGACAGGAGCCGAAGGGTCGCGTCGGCCGCGCCCAGCGCGCGGGCCCACGCGGAATAGGCCAGACGGCTGTCCCGGGTGATATCGCCCCGGCCGGCGAACTGCATATCGGTACCAATTCGTTCCTCACGTGACCTTTGCTGATCCGTGTTGTAGAGGCCGTGTAGATATCCTGATGCAACGGCGATATCTTCTGGAAACGGGAAGTTCTCCACCGGATTGAGCACCAGTGTTGATCGCATTTGGGAGTCCTGACGCCTCAATGAGTCACGCAGGCACGAGGCCAGCTCATGTGCCGCCGTCAGACGGCTAAGGTTTGACTCATCCTTAGCGTCGGGCCGAACGAACGATCCGATCACTTGTACCCCCTCTCCGGGCAGAAGCACAACTGTCGACCATCAACAGCCTGTCACTCCCAGCCTAGACTCAGGTCAAGTTGGGTCCAAAGTATTGCCAGGAGGGACACCGTTCTTGCCTGCTGGCATCGGCTATGCTACTACTCCCGACCGGATCTACGTCCCGATCAGAGGGATGAGCACATCCGTGCAAATCCTAAGGAAACACCAAGTTCTTCAAGTTGACCACTATCGGTACGCAAGACGGATGTCGACAGCAATCTCAGCGGCACCGCGACAGCAACCAGGCTTCATCCGTCAGAAAGGAGTTGCGACGAGAGGGTCCTTACCCGGTAAGATGACCGAATGGCGACCGAAGTCTTCATCAGTTGGTCTGGCGAGCAGAGTCGAGGCATTGCTCGCATCCTGAAGCGGTCAATACGCGAGATCGTGCCTAAGGCGACCATTTTCATGGCGGACAGGTACACAGGGGTGGGCTCTAGGTGGAATATTGCCATCGCCGAACACTTAGATCGCTCCGATATCGGGATTTTTGTCGTCACCCCGGCCAACCTAAGGTCCCGGTGGCTGAACTTCGAAGCAGGCGCAATAGCGAAGCGCCTCAAGCGTGCCCAAGTGATTCCGCTCCTTGTAGGGATTGAGAATCGCGAGCTGACTGGCCCCCTCGCCGAATTCCAGGGCCTCGAGTGGTCAGGTCCATCATTTCACAGAATGATGAAGGTAATAAATAGGGCAACAGGATCACGAACCAAGAATTCGAGAGTAGCCAAGAGAGTGCGTTCGCGTTGGGCGAGGGTCAATCGGCGCGTTCTAGGGGTCCCTGGAGCCTTCGCGGAAACCAGCCCGCTGCGCTACCTGCTGGGCGATAGCGGACGGGGTGAACTCATCTCGCTTGTCTTTCCTATCTTCATTTCGACCAAAAATGACGGCAGCAATTCAATGGACGGCAGTAGCGGCCAATCATCGCCAACCCGCTTCGCGAAACCGGGCCAGCGCGCAGGCGGCGAGCACGTCGACGACATCAGACCGTCTGCGATGAATGATCTGCGTGCCCTTTGCACCGTTGCTGCAGCATTGAGCAAGGAGGGGGCGCATTGCAAGCCCGTTCCCGACGACGATGCTTTGAGATCCAGAGATGGTTCGCCTATGGTTTGCTTCGGCCTCACCACAAATCTGGTCACTCGGAGCTATTATCAGACGCCCGACAATGGTAGGGGTGACAGCAGTGTCCTCTTTGTCGCGAAGAGAGAAGCGGGAAAAGAGGTCGTTAAGGTCGGAGTTGATGCCCGCTCAAAGGATTACATCTACGACGACGACGAGTTTGACTATGGGATAATTGCCCGCGTAACACAGAATGGCGATATCGCAGGCAAGTGGTTGATCTGCGCGGGATTGGGTCCGACGGGAACAGAGGCTGCTGCCAACTATCTATGCCTCAATGCTACTTCGATTGCGCGTGAATTCGGGCTGCGCGATTTCGTAAGAATTGTGAAGTGCACCAAAGGGAATCCGCACGCAATCAGCTCAGACGATTCCGATACCGTGGTTGCGGATCGCATCTAGCCTCGCATCGTCGCCATGCCATGTTCAAGTGCAAACCTTCATTGACCAGTTTCGATATCGACTCCCATCCGATGCAAGCGGTGATATGAAGTGCCTGCCTCGACCGGAGCGAAAGAGGTGCAGAAATTGTCTGGAGCAGAAGATGAAATGGATCCGTCCACCACAGACGAACCCGTGCAGTCTCCGTTGTGCTTCGTGCTGATGCCCTTCGGCCGCAAGGCGGATACCAGCGGTACCACGATCAATTTCGACGACGTCTATCAGCAGCTCATCGCCCCGGCGGTACGGGCCGCCAATCTCGAGCCCATCCGGGCGGACGAGGAACTTGCCGGGGGCATCGTGCACAAGCCGATGTTCGAGCGGCTGATGCTGTGCCCCTATGCCGTGGCCGACCTGACCTTCGCCAACGCCAATGTGTTCTACGAGCTGGGCGTCCGCCATGCGGTGCTGCCCCACACCACGCTGCTGATCTTCGCCGGGGGAACGCTCCTTCCGTTCGACCTTGCCCTCGCCCGCGGCCTGTCCTACACCTTGGACCAGAGAGGAGTACCGGCCAAGCCTGTTGACGATGGACTGCTCATCACCGAACGGTTGGTCGACGCCCGGAACGCCGCCGTCGACAGCCCGGTCTTCCAACTTGTCGAGGGGTTCCCGGACATCTCGAGATTGAAGACCGACGTCTTCCGGGATCAGGTCCAGTACTCGGCGACCTGGAAGCACCGCCTCGCACAGGCGCGGGCGGACGGTTTGCCGGCGGTGCGGGCGGCAGAAGAGGCGCTCGGCAATCCGAAGGACGTGGAGAGCGGGATCATCATCGACCTGTTCCTGTCGTATCGGGCCGTCAAGGGTTACGACGAGATGGTCGCTCTGGCCGACCGGATGCCCCTCCCACTGGCCCGTACGGCCCTGGTGCAGGAGCAATTGGGCCTGGCACTGAACCGGCTCGGCGAGCGGACCAGAGCGGAAGCCGTCCTGCTCGACCTGATCAAGGAACGCGGTCCGAGCAGCGAGACCTACGGCATCCTCGGGCGCGTCTACAAGGACATGTGGGATGGCGCCAAGCGCGCCGGTCAGACGATCCGGGCCCGTGGACTGCTCGACCGGGCGATCGCCGCCTACCTCGCCGGGTTCGAGGCGGACTGGCGGGACGCCTACCCGGGCATCAACGCGGTGACCCTGATGGAGCTGGCCGACCCGCCGGACGAGCGCCGACACCAGGTCCTCCCGGTCGTGCGCTACGCCGTCGAACGACGGCTGGCGACCGCGGACGCCGACTACTGGGACTTCGCCACCCGCCTCGAGCTGGCCGTGCTGGCCAAGGACGAGCAGACCGCCTACCAGGCGCTGGCCAACGCGCTGGCGACTTCTCGCGAGGAGTGGGAGCGGGAATCCACGGCGAACAACCTGCGGCTCATCCGCGAGGCCCGTGAGCGCCGGGGCGACGACGAGCCGTGGGCTGCGCAGGTGGAGCAGGAGCTGCTGGCCCAGCAATGAATCCGGTCGGCCACTCAGCCGTCCGGGCTGGGCGGCGCCGGCTGCTCGCCGGCCACCAGCGACGCCGCCCGCCCGGTCACCGCCGACGTCCACGCCGGGTCGGTGACCAGGAACGTCCCCGCCTCGACCGCGGCCAGCGCCTGGTCGGCGACGTCCATCGGGTCGGCCCCGACCTCGGACATCCCGGTGCGCACCAACGCCGGGCACAGCACGGTCACCCCGATCGCGGTGGCCCGCAGGGCCAGCGCCGCCTGCTCGGCGACGGCGATCACGGCGTGCTTGGACGGGCCGTACGCCCCGTTCCCCGGGAACGAGCAGAGCCCCGCCAGCGAGGCGGTGATCAGCAGGTGGCCCGGTCGGCCGGACCCGAGCATCGGCGGCACGAACGCCCGCAGACCGTTCAGCACGCCGCCCAGGTTCACCGCGAACACGGCGTCCCAATCCGCCGGTGGGACCTCCCACGGGGCGCCGAGCGTCCCGACGATGCCGGCGTTCAGACAGACCAGGTCGGTGTCGGGCGCTGCCGCGGCCAGCGACCGGACCGCGGCCAGGTCGGCCACATCGGTCGGCACCGCGGTCCCACCGACGTCGGCGGCGACCTCAGCCAACGCGGCCCCGGGCAGGTCGGCCAGCACCACCGACGTTCCGCGGGCGGTCAGCCGCCGGGCCAACGCCGCGCCGATTCCGCCGGCCGCGCCGGTCACTACCGCGGACCCGAACACCCCGCCCTCAGCGAGCCGCGTCGGAATCGCCGGCCGCCTGGGCGGCCGCGGCCAGTCGCCCGATCAGCGGGATCTGCGCGGCCCGCTCGGCCGCGAGTTGCTCGTCGGTCGTCCGCTCGGACGCACCGGCGAGCAGGCCCTTGATCGCTCGGACCGCATCGGCCGGCGATTCCACCAGCGCGGCGGCGAGGTCGGCGACCGCGGCGTCCAGCTCGTCCGGCGGCACGCTGCACAGCGCCAGCCCGATCCGCACCGCCTCGTCGGCGTGCACGTGCCGGCCCGTCGCGCAGATCTCCAACGCCCGCTGATACCCGACCAGACGGATCAGCCGACCGGTACCGCTCAGATCGGGCACCAGGCCCAGGCTGACCTCGGCCATCCGGAACTCGGCGTCGTCGGCCGCCACGATCAGGTCACAGGCCAGGGCGAGCTGGAACCCGGCCCCGACCGCGTGTCCGGCCACCGCGGCGATGGACACGAATCGCGGGTCGGACAGCCAGGTGAACGCCGACTGGAACTCGGCGATCATGTCGTCCGCGACAGACTGGGGCGCCCGGGCGATGGTGCCCAGCAACGAGTCCGGCGTCGGCGCGAAGGCGGTTCGGTCCAGACCCGCGGAGAACGACGGGCCCTCGCCACACACGATCACCACCCGGACGTCATCGGGCAGCCGCGCACCCAGATGCGCGAGCGCGACCCAGGTGTCGGGTAGCTGTGCATTGCGCACGGCCGGTCGGTCCAACGAGACCGTGGCTACCGGGCCGTCGATCCGCAGGACGACATGACCGCGACGGAGCACTTCGCGATCGACGCCGGCGACCGTCCCGGTTCCCAGGCCGCTCGAGCTCACTTTTTCTTGGTGCGGGTGGCGCCGCCCCGGCCTCGCAGCGGCACCTCCGCGTCGAGCAGTAGCCGGTGCACGAAGCCGTACGACCGGCCGGTGCCTTCGGCCAGGGCGCGGATGCTCTGGCCCTTCTCGTACTTCTTGCGCAGATCGGCGGCCAGCTTGTCCCGGGCGGCGCCGGTGATCCGCGCGCCCTTCTTGATCGTCACGGACTTGGCCGTCTTCGACCCAGTTGACGCTGCTGACTTCGTTTCTGTGGCCACGTCGCCACCCCTCGGTTGGAGGCCCGGTCATTTCGGCGGTCGGGCGGTTGCTGTGGTCCATGATCGAACAGAACCCGCCGACCCGCCACGCGAACACCGAATCGGACGATCCCGGCAGGCCCCCGCGACCGGGAACCGAGCCGGAGCGGCTCACGGACCGACGATCCGCGCACCCGCCGGGCGGGGGAAGAGCCGCACCCGCCGGTGCCGGGTGACCGCCGGCACGGGCCCTCAGGCCAACTCGACGAGATCCAGGTAATCCGGCGACCAGTGGTCTTCCGTGCCGTCCGGCAGCAGGATGACCCGCTCCGGCTGCAGCGCGCTGACCGCACCCGGGTCGTGGGTGACCAGCACCACGGCGCCGGCGTACGAGCGCAGCGCCTCCAGGACCTGTTCCCGGCTGGCCGGGTCGAGGTTGTTGGTCGGCTCGTCCAGCAGCAACACGTTGGCGGCGGAGGACACCAAGCCGGCCAGCGCGAGCCGGGTCTTCTCCCCACCGGACAGGGTGCCGGCGAGCTGGTCGAGCTGCTCACCGGCGAACATGAACGACCCCAGCAGGTTGCGGAGCTCCTGGGCGCCGGCGTCGGGGGCGGCGTGCCGGGTGTTCTCCCAGACGGACACGTCCGGGTCGATGGTCTCGTGCTCCTGCGCGTAGTAGCCGAGCTTGAGACCGTGGCCGGGGACGACCTCGCCGGTGTCCGGCTTCTCGCGGCCGCCGAGCAGGCGCAGCAGGGTGGTCTTACCGGCCCCGTTGAAGCCGAGGACGACGACCCGGCTCCCCCGGTCGATGGCCAGGTCGACGCCGGTGAACACCTCGAGCGAGCCGTAGATCTTGGACAGGTTCTGAGCGGTCAGCGGGGTCCGGCCGCAGGCCGCCGGTTGCGGGAACCGGATCCGGGCCACCCGGTCGGCCACCCGCACGTCGTCCAGGCCGGACATCAGCTTCTCGGCCCGCCGCACCATCTGGTGGGCGGCGGCCGCCTTGGTGGCCTTGGCGCCGAGCTTGGCCGCCTGCGCCATCAGGGCGGACGCCTTCTTCTCGGCGTTGGCCCGCTCCCGGCGGCGGCGCTGCTCATCGGTCGACCGGGCCTCCAGATAACGGGACCAGCCCATGTTGTACAGGTCGAGTTCGCCGCGGACCGCGTCCAGGAACCAGACCTTGTTGACGACGGCGGCCAGCAGGTCGACGTCGTGGGAGATGATCACGACGCCGCCGTTGAACAGCCGCAGGTAATCGCGCAGCCAGACGATCGAGTCGGCATCCAGATGGTTGGTCGGCTCGTCCAACAGCAGCATGGTGCCTGATCCGGCCCCGTCCTCGGCCCGTGCCGCGAACAGGATGCGAGCCAGTTCGACCCGGCGGCGCTGGCCGCCGGACAGCGTCTGCATCTTCTGCTCCAGCACCCGGTCGGGCAGGCCGAGGTTGGAGCAGATGCGGGCCGCCTCCGATTCGGCGGCGTACCCGCCGAGGGCCGAGAACCGCTCCTCGATCCGTCCGTACTGCTTGGTTGCGGCGTCCAGTTCGTCCGGGTCGGTGAGCTCGGCCATCCGGATCTGGACCTTCTCCAGATCGGCCACCAGCACGTCCAACCCGCGGGCCGAGAGCACCCGGTTCTTGGCGGTGACCTCGAGATCCCCTTCCCGGGGATCCTGCGGCAGGTAACCGATCGGCGAGGACGAGGTGACGGTGCCGGCGTACGGCAGCGATTCGCCGGCCAGCACCCGCAAAGAGGTGGTCTTACCCGCCCCGTTGCGGCCGACCAGCCCGATGCGGTCGCCCGCATGGACGCGCAGCGTCGTATCGGCGAGCAGGATCCGAGTCCCGGCCCGCAATTCCAGACCGGTCGCGGTGATCACGTGTGTCGATTCTACCGGTCGGCGGGACCCGCCGGGACCTGACGGCCACCATCGGACGCCCACGGCCCGGAGATGGGGACAACCGCGCGGATCAACTCACCCCGGATGTGACGGGTGGGACCGGAGTTGCCGATTTCGGCCGCGCCGGCGTCGTTGATCCGCGCGGGCCGGGGGGACGGGGGGCGACGGCGGGCGGGGTGTAAGACGGGGTTACTGGCCGAACCCGGCCCGGCGGAGGGCATCGGCCATCGACCCGCCGGCGGCGGACCGGTCACGGCCGTTCCCCGGCCGGCCACCCTGTCCCCGGCCGCCTTGCCCGGCCGCTCCGCCCTGTCCGGCCGCTCCGCCCTGTCCGGCCGATCCGCCCTGACGCGGTTGGCCCGGCCCGCCGCGCGGCTGGCTCGACCGATCACCGCCGCCCTGCCGCGGACCGGACGGCTTCCCGGCGGCCGCGCCGGGTTCGTCGTCCAGCCGCAGCGACAGCGAGATCCGCTTGCGTTGCTCGTCGACGGCCATCACCTTGACCTTGACGACCTGACCGGACGTCACGACCTGCCGGGGGTCGCTGACGAACGTCCGCGACATTGCCGAGACGTGCACGAGCCCGTCCTGGTGCACGCCGACGTCGACGAAGGCACCGAACGCGGCGACGTTGGTGACCACTCCCTCCAGCACCATGCCGACCCGCAGGTCGGCGATCTTCTCCACCCCGTCGGCGAAGGTCGCCGTGGTGAAGGCCGGCCGCGGATCGCGGCCGGGCTTCTCCAATTCGGACAGGATGTCGGTGACGGTCGGCACCCCGAAGGTGTCGTCGACGAACTCCTGCGGCCGCAGGGTGCGCAGCACCGTGGTGTTGCCGACCAGATTGCGCACGTCGCCGCCGGTGCGGGCGAGGATGCGCCGGACCACCTCGTACGCCTCGGGGTGCACGCCCGAGGAGTCCAGCGGGTCGGAGCCGCCCCGGATCCGCAGGAACCCGGCGCACTGCTCGTAGGCCTTGGGCCCGAGGCGGGCCACATTCTTCAGGTCCTGGCGAGAGGTGAACGGCCCGTTGACGTCCCGGTGCTTGACGATGTTCTCCGCGAGCGTGGTGGTCACCCCGGACACCCGGGACAGCAGCGGCACCGACGCGGTGTTGACCTCGACGCCGACCGCGTTGACGCAATCCTCGACGACGGCGTTGAGCGAGCGGGTGAGCGTCGATTCGGCGATGTCGTGCTGGTATTGGCCGACGCCGATCGACTTCGGGTCGATCTTCACCAGCTCGGCCAGCGGGTCCTGCAGCCGGCGGGCGATGGACACCGCGCCGCGGATCGACACGTCCAGGTCGGGCAGTTCCGCCGACGCGTAGGGCGAGGCCGAGTACACCGACGCCCCGGCCTCGGACACCATCACCTTGGTCAGGCCCGGGCAGCGCGTGACCAGGTCAGCGGCCAGCTTGTCGGTCTCCCGGGAGGCCGTGCCGTTGCCGATGGCCACGAGTTCCACCCGGAACGCCACGACCAGCCGCTCCAGGCTCGCGAGGGCCTGCTCCCATTTGTTGGCCGGCTGGTGCGGGTAGATCGTGTCGATGGCCAGCACCTTGCCGGTGCCGTCGACGACGGCGACCTTGACGCCGGTGCGGAAACCCGGGTCCAGGCCCAGGGTGGGCCGGCCGCCGGCCGGCGCGGCGAGCAGCAGGTCCTTGAGGTTGGCGGCGAACACGGCGGCGGCGTCGGCCTCCGCGGATTGCCGCAGCCGGGTTCGGACGTCGATGCCCAGCGAGACCGAGATCCGGGTGCGCCAGGCCCAGCGGACGGTGTCGACCAGCCACCGGTCGGCCGCCCGACCACGATCGGCGACGCCGAAGGCGCCGGCGATCCGCCGCTCGTAGTCGGTCAGCGGTTCGCTCGCCACCACCCCGTCGGCGGGTTCGGACTCGGGGTCGACGGTCACGGTCAGCACCCCGGTGTGCTCGCCGCGGAACAGGGCCAGGATGCGGTGCGATGGCAGGGAACCGAGCGGCTCGGAGAAGTCGTGGTAATCGGCGAACCGGCCGGCGTCGGCGTGCTTGGCGTCCCGCACGACGCTGACCATCCGGCCCCGCCGCCACAGCAGCTCGCGCAGCTCGCCGACCAGGTCGGCGTCCTCCCCGAACCGCTCGGTGAGGATGGCCCGGGCGCCGGCCAGCGCGGCGTCGACATCGGCGACGCCCTTCCCGGCGTCGACGAAGGCGGCCGCGGCGGCCTGTGGGTTGACGCTCGGGTCGCCGAGCAGCCCGTCGGCCAGCGGTTCCAGGCCGGCCTCCCGGGCGATCTGGGCCTTGGTCCGCCGCTTGGTCTTGTAGGGCAGGTAGATGTCCTCGACCCGGGCCTTGGTCTCCGCGTCGCGGATCGAGGCGGCCAGTTCGTCGGTCAGTTTGCCCTGCGCGGCAATGGATTCCAGCACCGCCTTCTTGCGGTCCGCGAGTTCGCGCAGGTAGTCCAGGCGCTCGGTGAGGTCGCGCAGCTGGGCGTCGTCCAGAGACCCGGTGACCTCCTTGCGGTACCGGGCGATGAACGGCACCGTCGCTCCTTCGTCGAGCAGGTCGACCGCGGCCTTCACCTGCCAGGCCTGGGCGTTCAGTTCACCGGCGATGCGGGCGATGATCTGCTGGGCGGTGTCGGACTCGGTCACTGCGGTTCTCCTGCTCGCTGCTCGCTCGGGCATCTGGAATATCACGGGTCCGCGGGCTCGATGATGATCGGCACGCTCAACGATCGGGTCGCGACGTCGTCGAGCACGGCCCGCCGCGGTTCGGGAACGTCGGCGAACGTGCGGGTGGGCAGCGCGGCCAAGGGCGCCAGCCGGGGGTCGGCCAGCACTTCGGCGAGCGCGACCCGATCGCCACCCGACACCAACCCGGCGAGCTGCTCGGGCAGCAACACCCGGGCCGCGGTCTCCGCGGCGTCGGCGAGCGACGCGGCCCGCTGGTTGCCCCGGCGGCGGGCGAAGCGCTGCTGCGACCATCCGCCGGCCGCGGTGCGCCCCTGCAGGTAGGCCCGGTCGGTGGACGACCGGACGACAGCACCATGCACCGCGACGCCGACCGAGTGGGCACCGCCGCGGACCAGGATCAGCCCGAGCGGACCGAGCGACGCCAGGTGGTCCAGCAGCGCCTCGACCGGTTGGTCTCGCTCACCGCCCGGGCCCGATTCGGATTCGCCCGGTGCCGGTGATCGGCCGCCGGCGATGTCCATGGGCCCGAATGGCACCTCGATCGTGGCGAGAGTGCCGTCGCCGCCCCGGATCCGCACGGTGGATCCGTCGGTCGACAGCTCGGCCAGCCCGCCGTTGCGGGTGCCGAACCGGTTGATCCAGCCGACCAGCCGCTCCGGCGGCACCTCCACCGCGGTGCCGCCGCCGGCCGCCGTGCGGCGCCGGGTCACAGCCCGGACCCGGCCTCGAACAGCTGGCCGGTGAGCCCGGAGAGGGTGCGGGCGGCGGCCCCGGCCCGGTCGTCGGTCAACGACGCGACGTAGTCGATGATGCCGCGGCCGCGGCCGATCCGGACGATGTCCTCCCGGCCGGTCAACGACTCCCCGGTCGGTCCGATCAGCAGCTCGGGCTCCTCCCGGGCCACTCGCCGGTAGCCGGCGGTGGCCAGCTCCACCAGGTCGACCAGCCGCCGGGGGGCACGGCCGGAGTCGATCGGGTCGGTGAGCCACGACTCGAGGTCGGCCACCAGCGAGGTCAACGATTGCGCCTGCCCGCGCTGGTACAGCGCCAGGTCCGGCCGGTCGAGCACGAACTGCTGGTGCACGAACTTGAGGACGGCCACCTCGTGCCAGGCCTGCCGGCCCAGGCTGACGTGTCCGGACCGGATGGGCGGGTCGGCGCTCATCTCGACCGAGGCCTGCAGGTGGGCGATCCAGCTGCGGGTGAAGGTGCCGATCGCCCGCTCGGCCGCGATGGACGAATCGAAGGGGACCGCCAGCAGCCCGTCGAGCAGGTCGGTGGCCACCCGGCCGACGGCGACGGCGAACGCCTCGTCATCGAAGATCCACTCGTCCCGGTCCCGCAGGCGGCGGCGGAGCCGCTCGAGGGCGATGCCCGCCCGGCGGTCCTGGGCCGACAGATGGCGGTCGGTCAGCGTCGCCCGTCGGCGCAGCCAGCTGCGGAACTCCGCGGCGACGGACGCGTGCTGCAGCACCCCGGCGCGGTGAAAGTCGTCCAGATCGTGCAAGGAGTAGGCAATGTCGTCGGCGATGTCCATCACCGAACATTCGACCGTTTGCCGCAACGGCCCGATCTTCGGGTAGGCGGCCAGGACTTCGCGCATCTCGCCGACGTCCAGCACATAGGCGGAGTACTTGGCCGAGCCGCCGCCCTCCTCCCCCGGTCCACCGCCGCGGGGCGGCCGGCCCAGCTCGCTGGGATGCGGGTCCGGGTACCGCTGCCGGGCCCACGGATACTTGAGCACGGCGGCCCGCACCGCCGCGGTGAGATTCAGGCCCTCACCGGACTCGCCGTGCACGTCCAGCTCGGTGAGAATGCGGAACGTCTGCGCGTTGCCCTCGAAACCGTCGGCCAGGCCGAACCGGGATCGGGCGATGCGGTCCAGGATCCGTTCACCGAGATGGCCGAACGGCGGGTGGCCGAGGTCGTGCGCGCTGGCCGCGGCCTGCACCACGACCTCGTCGCAGCCGCCGAGTTCGTCGGCCAGGCCGGCGAACGGCCCGGCGCGCAGGCCTACCGCGATGGCCCGGGCGACCGAGGTGACCTTGATGGTATGGGTGAGCCGGTTGTGCACGACCTGGCCGGCGGCGCCCTGCGAGATCACCTGGGTGACCGCGGCCAGCCGGGAGAAGTACGGCGAGAACCGGATTCGTTCCAGATCGTCGCGGAATGCGCCCTCGGTCGCCTCGTCCAGGCCCGCGTCCGCGGGATCGGTGGACTCCGCGCAGCGTCGGGCCAGGCGCGGATCCATACCGGCGAACCTACCCGGGACGCCGCTCCCGGCTGCGGGCCGGTGGGCCACCGGCCCGCAGCAGGTGCGGTCGCGGAGGCGTGGCAGCCGATCGCGATGCGCCGGGGGTTACCCGATGCGGGCGGTGATTTCCGGCGTGGTCGTGCCGTTCCCGCGGATCGAGTACAGGTACGGCGTGTGGGGGTACAGCCCGATGTCGGTGAAGGACGTGCCGGTGACGGCGGCGATCGGGATCCCCGACCGCAGCACCTCGTAGCTCGCGGCGGCGGGCCCGTCCCAGCCGAGAGTGATGGCGCTGCCGGTGGTGCCGGTGACCCGCAGGTTCGCCGGGCCGCCGGTCGCGGACCCGCCGTTCGTCGAGGTGGCCGTCGCGGTCGGAGTACTCGTCGTGGCCTCGCCGAGCCGGCTGGTCAGTTCCGGCGTGGTCACCCCGGCGCCGCGGATCGAGTAGACGTACGGCGTGTTCGGCAGCAGGCCCCGGTCGGCGAAGGAGGTGCCGGTGACCGTGGCGATCCGGATGCCGGACCGCAGCACCTCGTAGCTACCGCCGGCCGACCCGTCCCAGCTCAGGGTGAGGCTGTCGGACGTCGAGCCGGACACCCGCAGGTTCGACGGCGCGGCCGAACCGCCGGGAGCGCCGGTGGTCGGGGTTGACGTGGTCGGGGTTGACGTGGTCGGGGTTGACGTGGTCGGGGTGGAGGTCGTGGGGGTCGACGTCGTCGGGGTGGAGGTCGTGGGAGTGGAGGTCGTCGGGGTCGTCGGGATGGTCGGCGGCGTCCCGGATCCGTTGGCGTACTTCACCTCGACGTAGTCGACCACCATCGGGACGCCGGGCTTGGTGCCGGCGGTGGGACCGCCGCCGAGCTTGTTCGGGAACGCCCCACCCATCGCCACGTTCAGGATGATGAAGTAGCCGGCGTGGTCGGCCAGGCTGGCCCAGGTGGCGGCCGGCACCTGGTTGGCGTTGACGGTGAAAGTCAGGGCACCGTCGAGGTACCAGCGCAGCTGCTCGACCGGTCCGGAGTCGTCCCATTCCAGCCCGTAGGTGTGCATGCCCGCCTGGCAGGTGGTGACCTTGCAGGGCGTGCCGGCGTTGTTCACGCCGTTGTTGATGCCCTCCTGCTCGTTGCAGGGCCCGCCCGCCCACACCCCGCAGTGCAACACGTTGTACGTCCAGTTCAGCCCCTGGACGTTCTCCATGATGTCGAACTCGCCGATGGCCGGCCACGACCACCGGTCCTGCCGGTACGGACCGCCGAGCATCCAGAACGCCGGCCAGTAGCCCATGGCCTCGGTGCCGGTGACATTCGGCATCTGCAAACGACTCTCGACGTGCATGACGCCGCCGGCCGGGGGCCGGAAGGTCGACGCCGCCGACTCCACCCGGGCCGAGGTCCAGTTGCCGGCGGAGTCCCGCTGCGGGGTGATGTACAGGTTGCCGTTCCGGACGTCCACGTTCTCCGGCCGGTCGGTCATCGTCTCGAGCTCGCCGGTGCCGAAGTTGGCCGGCCCGCCCGGGTACGAGGTGCCGGTGGTCAGCAACCACTTGTTCGGGTCGGGCCGTCCCGTTCCATTGAAGTCATCCCGAAAGACGGTCTGCCAGGCGGGATCCGCCGCGCTGGCCGGCCCCGACGAGACCACCGAGCCGGCGATCGCGAGCGCGGCGGCGGTGATGACGGTCGCCAGGGCGGAAACCGTTCGGCGCGCGCGGGATGGCGGACGCAGGGACATCGATGTCCTCCCACTCGGAATGCTGCAACACTCCGCAGTCGTGTGATTACCTGGGGTAGTCGGACGCTAGCACCGGCCGCGAGGCGTCGCGCGCGTGGCCGATCAGGATCATCCGTTTGGTGGAATCGCTCCCATCGGCGGACGGGACATCGGACGGGCACACGACCGGCACGGGATGCCGAGGTCGGGAACGAGTTCGACCATGATCATGGCCTCCTGCCCGCACGGTCACCCCGTGGTGACCGCGGCCGACGCTACTGCGGCCGGACCGAACCCGCCCGGCCGGAACCGGAATCGGCGCGGTCGAGCCGGGGAAACAGCACCTCCTGGACCAGCAGCATGATCGCCGCGGCCGTCGGCAGGGCGATGAGCGCGCCGACCAGGCCGAGCAGTGCACCGCCGATCAGGATCGCGCAGACCGTGACCAGCGCCGGCAGCCGCAGCACCGTGCCGAACACCCTGGGCGTGAGGACGTAGTCCTCGACCAGCTTGTAGGCGACGAAGTAGGCGATGGTGGCGATGCCCACCGGGACGGACACGGTGAAGGCGGCCAGCGCGACCAGCGCACCGGCGACCAACGAGCCGATCACCGGAACCAGGTCGAGCAGCGCGAACAGGATCGCCAGCAACAGCGGGTACGGGATGCCGAACGCCATCAGCCAGACGAAGGTCACCACCGCCGCGATCACCGAGATCACCACGTTGCCCAGCACGTAGCCGCCCACCTTGACCATGATCTGGTCGCCGAGCAGGACCGCCCGCGGCCGCCGGGGCGCCGGTACGAAGCGGTAGACAGTGGCCCGTACCCGGGGCAGGTCGGCCAGGAAGTACGCGGTCAGCACCATGACGACGAGCGCCGACGAGAAGGCGCCGAAGATTGCTTCGCCGACGGTGATCACGCCCGATGCGAGGCCGGGACCGCCGCCTTCGAGAACCTGTTGCACCGTCTGCTGGATGTGGAATCGCTCGTTGAGCTGGCCGATCGTGGTGCTCGAGTCACTGAACTGGCCGAGGTACTGCGGCAGAGCCGTGATCACCCGGCCACCCTGGTCGACCAGCGCCGGGATGGCTGCGGCAATGAAGGCGGCGGTCATCAGGAGCAACCCACCGAGCACGGTCAGCACCGCGGCCCAGCGCGGAAAGCGATGGTTGATCAGCCACGACGCGGCCGGTTCGAGTCCGATGGCCAGGAACAGGCCGAGCGAGATGAGCAGCAGGGTCTGCGCGGCGAGCATCAGCACCTCGATGGCGCCGACGGTGAGGGCCACCCCGGCCGCGGCGGACGCGCCGATGAAGAACGCGGAATGCCAGTCGAACCGGCGACCCAGCGGTCCCAGGGGCGCCTGCGGGGTCCGGATGACTCCGGCGACCGCCTCCGCGTCGGCGATCGGACCTTCCTCGTCGGGGTCGTGCGGCTGGCCGAGCAGGTGGTGGTGACCCCCGCTCCCCGCCGCCGGGGCCGACCGCGCCCCGTTCCTGGACCTGTTCATCGCCGGCCTCCTCGCGGTCGCCGGATGACGCCGTCCTCCGGTCATCCGCCCGCGTGTGTACCCAGGCCGACAGCCGTCGACTCGTGCAGGTGGTGATGGACCCTCCGCCACCCGCCACCACCGAACACGCGACCGCCTGATGGGTACGACCGCGCCGCGCGAAAGGTTCAATCGGTTGATCGCGAATTTTCGGCCGTCCCCCGAGTTCCGGCCGGCGGGTCGACCGGGTTCCTGCGGGGCACGATCAGGGGGTCCGCCGGGGTGAACGGAAACACCGGCAACAGCCGCTCGGGCACGTCGAAGGTGGCCGCCAGCACCTCCCGGGAAAACGCGCTCGCCGTCGCCCGGTAGCCGATATCCCCCGGGGTCGGTTGATCGAAGAAGATCAGGAAGTGGAACTCGTCGTCGCCGACGACCTCGATGTGGTGCGGATAGGCTCGCGGGACGAAGTAGACGTCGCCCGGTGCCAACAGGTACTCGTCCAGGCTCCGGTCCGGGTCGAGAATCCGCATCCGGGCGTGACCTGTTGCTACATAACCCATCTCGGCGGTCACCGGATGCCAATGCGGGGCCCGCATCCCGTTCTCGCGGACCCTCAGGGAGTACATGGAGATGTCCTGCAGGGCCGCCCAGTACTGCTTGCGGGCCAGGTGCGCCGACCCGTACGCATAGCTGAGCGGGGCGAGTTGGCCCTCCGTGTCGAACAGGTGCGCGTTGGGCAGCCGCTGCGTCGCCTCGACCGCGACGGTCCCCTGCCGGCGGACGATCTGTGCACCCGGCGGGCGGGCGAACGAGTCGAACGCCGATGCCGGCAGATCGTAGGTGTTGCCCAGCACTGCGTCCGTCATCGCAGACATGCTGTCCCGCAACGAGAAATGCGCCGGCCGTTCCGCCCGGAGGGCGATGATGATCTCTGCCTCGGCATCCCCGACGTTCTCGATGTGGTACACCGCACCGGACTCGACGTGATACATCTGACCCGGCCCGGCCACGAAGGAACTGAACTGGTTGTGGTCGCCCAGGATGGACACCAGCACCTGACCGCGCAGCACGTAGGCGAGCTGGTTGGCGTTGACGTTCCACTGGGGTTCGCGCAGGGCGCCGGGCACCAGCACCACCCGCTTGATGGACAGCCGGCTCAGGATGGGCAATAGCTCGGCGTCCACGACCTGGACGCTGCCCAGCTCATTGGCGAAGGTGGCATCGGTCCCGGTCAGTGACGTCCAATGCGGCGAGGTCGGCATGTCGGCGATCTTGCAGCATCGATCACATCGCCGCAGCGGAGCCGGCCGGTACCCCCTCCGCCGGCGCGATCGACGCCGGTACCCGGGGTGCCCGCGGGCCGTGGGTGGTGCGCGGGCACCCGGCTCACCCGGAGGGTGAGCACCGCACACCGACCCGAGGAGCCGCCATGACCGTCCCACCTACCACCGACACCGACGTCGTGATCGTCGGCGCCGGGCCGACCGGCCTGCTGATCGCCGGTGATCTCGCCACCGCCGGCGTCCGGACGACGATCGTCGAACGCCGCACCGACCAGTCCACCCTGACGCGCGCGTTCGGCGTGCACGCCCGCACACTCGAGGAACTGGACGCCCGCGGAGTCGCCGACGAACTCCTCGCCTCGGGCGCGCGGGTGCGGGAGCTTCGCCTGTTCGATCGTGTCCACTTGGACCTGGGCTCCCTGCCGAGCCGCTACCCGTTCCTGCTCGTCACGCCGCAGCACCGGGTCGAGCGTGTGCTGCGCACCCGCGCGGAGCAGGCCGGGGTGACGTTCCGCAGCGGTGCCGCGGTGACCGGACTACATCAGGACACCGACGGTGTGCACGCCGATCTCGTCGACGGCAGCGCCATCGACGCGGCGTACCTGGTCGGTGCGGACGGCGTGCACAGCACGGTGCGGCCGGCGATCGGCCAGCCCTTCCCCGGTCGGTCGGTGATCGAGTCGATCATGCTGGCCGACGTCCGGCTGGCGGACCGGCCGGAACAGGTGCTGACCGCCAACGGCGTCGGCGACTGCTTCGCCTTCGTCGCGCCGTTCGGCGACGGTTGGTACCGGGTCTTCGCCTGGGACCGGCGCAACCAGCGACCACAGGATGCCCCGCTGCAGATGGCGGAGATCCGCGACGTCACCCGACGCGCGCTGGGCACCGACTTCGGCATGCACGATCCTCGATGGACCGGGCGGTTCCACAGCGACGAGCGCCAGGTGCCGCGCTACCGGGTCGGTCGGGTGTTCCTGGCCGGCGACGCCGCCCATGTCCATTCGCCGGCCGGCGGGCAGGGCATGAACGTCGGCCTGCAGGACGCCGCCAACCTCGGGTGGAAGCTGGCCGCCGCCGTCCAGGGCCGCGCGGCGACGGGTCTGCTCGAGAGCTACCACACCGAACGGCACCCGGTCGGGCGTCAGGTGTTACGCAGTAGTGGCCTCATCATTCGGATGGCGATGGTGCGGGCCCGGCCCGCCCGGCAGGCTCGGAACCTGATCGCCCGGACGCTGCTCGGGTTCGGGCCGATCGGCCGCCGGGCAACCGGGGCGATCTCCGGGGTCGGGGTCAGCTATCCGGCGCCGCGGGGCAGCCATCGGCTCGCCGGCCGTCGGGTTCCCGACCTCCAACTCGTCGGGGAGGGGCCGGCCCGGCTCTACGCCGCGCTCCGGTCGGGGCAGTTCGTCCTGGTGTCCCGGGCCGACATCGGTCCGGCCGCCCCGTGGACGGACCGGATCACCGTCCGGGCCCCGGCCGACGCGGCCGCCCCCACGATGCTGGTCCGTCCCGACGCCTACGTCGCGTGGGCCGACGACCAGCCGACGCCGGCCGGCGTCGCCCGGGCGCTCACCACGTGGTGCGGCGACCCGAGCCGGGCCGATCAGACGTCCAGGCGGTAGCCGCGCTTGATGACGGTGGCGACCAGGTCGCGTCGCGGCAGCGATTGGCGCAGCCGGGCGATCGCGACCTCGAGCGCGTGGTCGTCATCGGAGTCGGCCAGTACCTCCTGCAGCCGGGCTTTGGGCACGACTGCGCCGCCCGCGTCGGCGAGCAGGCGCAGGACCGCGACCGATGTCGGGGACAGGGTGACCCGGTCCTGACCCAGGGCGGCGCTCCGACCCCGGATCTCCAGCAGGCCGTGCCGGGTCGGCAGCCGGCGCACCTGATGCTCGACCAGGTACTCGCACAGCGTGCGGACCATCGCGCCCAACCGGTAGCGGTCCGGGTGGATCGCGATGACGCCCACGGCGTGCAGGGGTGCGGCGGTCACCGGGCCGACGGCGAAGGGCACCACGTTCGACCGCATCGCGGCCACCACGGGCTCGAACAGTCCGCGGTCGCGGGCCGCGGCCACCAGCGCTTCCGCGGCCGGGGCGCTGGTGAAGGTGACCGCGTCGAGGGTCCGGGCAACGATCGCGTCGAGCAGCCGGACGACCCGTTGCGGCTCGCTGGGTGCCGTCCACAGGTAGGGCGCGACGGTGATGACCGTCGCGCCGGCCGCCCGCAGCCGGGTCAGTTGCTCGTCGTCGACGAATCCGTGCAGCTGGATCGCCACCGTCCGACCGTCGGCGCCCTCGGCCAGCACCTGATCGACCAGCGACGCCGTGGTCTCCTCGTCGCTCATCCCGGAGTCCCGCAACCCGCCGGCCCGGACCGCGCCGCGCGCCTTGGGACCGCGGACGAGGATGCGGGCTTGGGCGAGGACCTCGAGCAGGTTCTGGCCGAGCCCGGCCGCGTCGGCCGCCTCCAGCCACCCGTTGAGACCGTACGCGGTGGTCACCAGCAGGATGTCCGGCCGGGCCTTGATCACCTCGGCGGTGGCGGCGACCAGCCGCTCGTCCCGATCCGCGGGCACGATCTGCAGGGTCGGAGCGTGCAGGACCTCGGCGCCACGCCGCTCCAGCGCGGCGATCAGGTCGGCCGACCGCCGGTGCGCGGTGACGCCGATCCGGAATCCGACCAGTTGTTCGGGGTCGAATCCGATGGCCGGTCCACTGGCGGTCAGCCCGGTCACCCCCGCCATGTCCTCGCGGTCTCGGTCGGTACCGTGGGAGTCTACGTCGGGCGCGGTGGCCCGCCGAGCGGTCGGCGACATTGACCTCTCCGGGTGGCTGGGCGATCGGACGGCGCGGACGGCCGATCGCCGAACACTGAAGACGATCATGCCCGAGCCCGGTGACGTCGCCGTCACCAACAGCTCAGCGCCCGCCGGTACGGATGTGAGGCGCCAACCGGGCGGCCGGACCGGCGCTCAACTCGCCCGGCCGGTGCGAAGCTGCCGATAGGGATTGCGCCACTTGGTGTTCGCCCCGTCCGGCCGGCCGCGGTCGAACAGCACACCGCCCCAGATCCCGCTCGCCAGCGAGGCCATTGCCCACTGCTCGCAGGATTCCCGGATCGGGCACCCGCGGCACAGGCCCACCGCGACCGACCGGTCCTGGGTCGGCGCCGGGAACCACAGCTCGGGATCGTGACCGCGGCAGGCGGCGCGTGCATCCGCCGCCGGGTCGATCAGGTGGCCCGGCACGGCGGGCAGATCGTAGGTCGCCATGACGGCCTCCTTCATCGTCGGTGGTCCGGCCCCGCTTCATGCCGCCGACGTGCGCCATCCGCATGTTCGTCGGGCGGGCGCAACATGCGTTGGGCTCAAGTCGGCGAGGCCGGGGGCAGATGGGCGGTCAGCTCGCGGCCAGCAGGTCCCACACCCGCTGCTGGTCAGCCAGGTGCTGCGCGCTGCCCGGCTCGACCGGCCGCGGCGCCCACCGCAGCCGCATCCCGGCCTCCACCGGGGTGCGGTCGGCCTTGCGGTTGTTGCACGGGCGGCAGGCGCAGACCAGGTTGTCCCACGCGTTCGAGCCGCCACGCGACCGCGGGACCACGTGGTCAACGGTGTCACCGTGACCGCCGCAGTAGGCGCAGGTCCGGCCGTCCCGGTGCTTGATCTGGGCCGCCGACGGCCGGGCGGACGGCACCGTGCGGTACAGCAGATGCCGGTAGGCCCGCAGCCGGACGATCGTCGGCCAGGGCACCGTGAGGTGTTGGGACCGGACGAGCCGATCCGGGTGCGCCTCGACGGTGTCGGCCTCGCCGGTGACGACCAGGACGACGGCCCGCTGCCAGTCGATCCTGGACAGCACCTGGTAGGAGGCGTTGATCAACAGCACGTCGGTCATCGGGGGCCTCCTCTCCAGCGCATCGGCGGCGAAAGGTAACACCCGATCACGCCCGGGGGCACGGCATTTTCGCGCCGGACGGGGCCCTCGGCGAGTCAGATGTTGAAGCCCAGCGCCCGCATCTGGTCGCGGCCGTCCTCGGTGATCCGCTCCGGACCCCACGGCGGCAACCAGACCCAATTGATCCGGAAATCGTCCACCAGACCGGACTCCGGGCCGGTCAGCGCGGCGGCTAC
Organism: Nakamurella sp.; assembly: GCF_044224575.1. Lineage (GTDB taxonomy): Bacteria > Actinomycetota > Actinomycetes > Mycobacteriales > Nakamurellaceae > Nakamurella. The sequence goes on along the minus strand of NZ_JBGAKE010000002.1, from coordinate 361,652 downwards.
CTGGTCCTCGATCATGTCGGTCAGCGGGCAGGCGGCGCTGGTCAGCGTCATGTCGATGATCGCGGTGTTGTCCGGGTCGACCGACAGGTCGTAGACCAGCCCGAGATCGACGATGTTGATGCCGAGTTCGGGATCGACGACGTCCTTGAGGGCTTCCTCCAGGTCCTCGATCAGCTGGGTGTCCACCGCCGGCGCGGCGGTCGCCGGGTCGGCGGCGGCGACGGTCGCCACGTCCAGGTCGGCGGCGCCGCGGCCGGCGCGGCCGGTGCTCAGATCTTCGGTGCTGCTCGTCATGGGGTCAGCCCTCCTGGCCGGCGGTGATCGAGTCGTCGTGCGCGGCCTGCACCATGGTCTGCGAGACCGCGTCCTTGAATGCCATCCAGCCCAGCAGCGCACATTTCACCCGGGCCGGGTACTTGGCGACGCCGGCAAACGCAATGCCGTCGCCGATGACGTCCTCGTCGCCGTCGATGGTGCCCCGGCTGGTCACCATTGCGGTGAAGTCGTCCAGCGCGTCCATGACGTCCGGCAGCGACCGGCCGATGGCCAGGTCGGTGAGCACCGACGTGGATGCCTGGGAGATCGAGCAGCCCAGCGCCTCGTACGAGACGTCGGCCACGACCGGCTCGTCGCCGGTCTCCACCAGGTGCACCCGCAGGGTCACCTCGTCGCCGCAGGTCGGGTTGACGTGGTGCACCTGCGCGCCGAAGGGCTCGCGCAGCCCGTAGTGGTGCGGCGACCGGTAGTGGTCGAGGATGATTTCCTGGTAGAGCTTTTCCATCTGCATCGGTCAGTTCACCCCGAAGAAGTTCTGTGCGGACCGCACCCCGGCGACCAGCGCATCCACCTCGGACTCGGTGTTGTAGAGGGCAAACGAGGCCCGCACGGTCGCGGCGATCCGGAACCGGCGATGCAGGGGCCAGGCGCAGTGATGGCCCACCCGTACCTGCACGCCGGCGTCGTCCAGGATCTGCCCGACGTCGTGCGCGTGCACCCCGTCGACCAGGAACGACACCGCTCCCCCACGATCGACCGTGTCCGATGGGCCGATGATCCGCACGCCCTCGATGGCCGAGAGTTCCTGCAGCGCATAACCGGTCAGCGCCGCCTCGTGGTCGGCGACGACCTTCATGCCGATCACCGTCAGGTAGTCCACGGCGGCGCCGAGCGCGACCGCCTGGGACGTCATGGGCACGCCGGCCTCGAACCGGGCCGGCGGCGCGGCGTAGGTGGACCGGTCGATGAACACCTGCTCGATCATCGAGCCGCCGGTGAGGAACGGCGGCATGGCCGCGAGCAGTTCGTACCGCCCGTACAGCACGCCGATCCCGCTGGGCCCGAACATCTTGTGCCCGGAGAACGCCGCGAAGTCGACGCCCAGCGCGGCCACGTCCACCGGCTGGTGCGGCACCGATTGGCAGGCATCCAGCACGGTCAGCGCGCCGACCCGCTGCGCGGCGGCGACCAGCACGTCGACCGGGTTGATCGTGCCGAGCACGTTCGACTGGTGGGTGAACGCCACCACCTTCGTCCGGGGGGTGATCACCTCGTTCAGGTTCGCCAGGTCGAGCCGGAAGTCGTCGGTCACGCCGAACCACCGCAGGGTGGCTCCGGTCCGGCGGCAGAGTTCCTGCCAGGGGACGAGATTCGCGTGGTGCTCCATCTCGGTGACGACGACCTCGTCACCGGGACCCAGCCGGAACCGCCGCGCCTGCGGGTCATCGGAATATGCGGCATTGCCCAGCGAGTAGGCGACCAGGTTCAGCGATTCGGTGGCGTTCTTGGTGAAGATCACCTCGTCGGTGCGGGGCGCGCCGATGAAGGCGCCGACCCGCTCCCGCGCCGACTCGTAGAAGTCGGTCGCTTCCTCGGCCAGCTGGTGGGCGCCCCGGTGCACGGCGGCGTTGTGCCCGGTGACGTACTCCTGCTCCGCATTGATGACGCATTCCGGCCGTTGTGACGTCGCCCCGGAATCCAGGTACACCAACGGCTTTCCGTCCCGGACCGTACGGCCCAGGATCGGGAAGTCGGCGCGGATCCGCTCGATGGCCGTCGCCGACAGATCCGTCGACGCCGGCCCGGTCACCTGCTGCGTCATCGGCTCGGCCACCACCGCGATCACCTCCTGCGCCATCTCTCCTCGCCTTTCCTGAACGCCCGAATCAGACGGCGGCCGGGTCGGCGAACCGGACGTAGCCGTTCTCCTCCAGCTCATTGGCCAGCTCAGGCCCGCCGGACTCCACGACTCGACCACCGGCGAACACATGCACCCGGTCCGGGTGGATGTACCGCAGGATCCGGGTGTAGTGAGTGATCAGCAGCACACCGACCCCGTCACCGCTCTCGGCGGCGGTCTCCTTGTAGCGGTTGACGCCGGCGGCGACGACCCGCAGCGCGTCGACGTCCAGGCCGGAGTCGGTCTCGTCCAGGATCGCGATCCTGGGCTTGAGCAGGGTCAGCTGCAGGATCTCCTGCCGCTTCTTTTCGCCGCCCGAGAAGCCCTCGTTGACCGCGCGTTCGGCGAACTCCGGATCGATTTCCAGGTCCTTCATCGCGGTCTTGACCTCTTTGACCCACTTGCGCACCGGCGGGGCCTCACCGCGCACAGCGGTGGCCGCGGTCCGCAGGAAGTTCGAGGTGGACACACCGGGAACCTCGACCGGGTACTGCATGGCGAGGAAAAGACCGGCCCGCGCCCGTTCGTCGGTGGTCATGGCCAGCACGTCCTCACCGTCCAGGGTGACGGTGCCGGAGGTGACGTGGTACTTCGGATGCCCGGCCAGCGAGTAGGCCAGGGTCGACTTGCCGGAGCCGTTCGGCCCCATGATCGCGTGCGTCTCGTTCGAGGACACGGTCAGGTCGACCCCGCGCAGGATCTCGACCGGTCCCTCCTCGGTCAGCACCGACACGTGCAGGTCGCGGATATCCAGTGTGGACATGAAAGATCTATCTCCTGAAGGTTTCTCGGACTTAGATGCCGGCGATGGCGAGCTCGCGCTCGATGATCTGGGAGGTGCGCTCGCGGACCGATTCGATGCCGATCTTGAGCAGCACCTCGCCGAAGAAACCGCGCACGACCAGCCGCTTGGCCACCTCGGCCGGGATGCCCCGGGAGAGCAGGTAGAACAGCTGCTCGTCGTCGAACCGGCCGGTGGCGCTGGCGTGCCCGGCGCCGACGATGTCGCCGGTCTCGATCTCCAGGTTCGGCACCGAGTCGGCCCGGGCCCCCTCGGTGAGGACGAGGTTGCGGTTCATCTCGTAGGTGTCGGTGCCCTCGGCGGCCCGCCGGATCAGCACGTCACCGACCCAGACGGTGCGCGCCTTCTCACCCTGCAGCGCACCCTTGTACAGCGCGCGCGAGGTGCAGTGCGGCACCGCGTGGTCGACGAACAGCCGGTGTTCCAGGTGCTGGCCGGCGTCGGCGAAGTACAGGCCGTTGAGCTCGACGGAGCCGCCGGGCCCGTCGTAGACGACGTCGGCGACGACCCGCACGAGATCCCCGCCGAAGGTCAGCGCGGTGTGCTTGACGGTGGCGTCCCGGCCGACCCGGATGTGGTGGTGGGACAGGTGCACCGCGCGGGAGTCCCACTCCTCCAGGGCGACGAACTCGAGCTGGGCGCCGTCACCGACGACGATCTCCATGTTGTCGCTCAGCAGCTGGGTGCCTTCGTGCAGGATGGCGACCTGCGCCTTGGCGTGCCGGCCGACCCGGACGACGAGGTGCCCGGCGAAGGCGCGGTCCACCGTGCCGCCGGCGAAGGTGACGATCAGCGGCTCGCGGAACTCGGTCTCCGCGGGGACGTCGATGAGCAGGATGCTGTCGCTGGCCTGCCACGCCCGGGCCGAGGGTCGGTCGGTCGGCAGGTTGCCGGAGATACCTTTGAGCGCCGCCGCTTCCGCGCCGCTGACGCGCCGGACGGTGATACCCGCCGGACCCTCGACGGTGCGTTCGTTGTCCGCACCGACGATGCCGTCGAAGGCCCGGTCCTCGCCCAAACCCTGGAGGCGGCGCAGCGGGGTGAACCGCCACACCTCGTTCTTGGCCGATGGCAGCGGGTGCGCCGCCGGATCGGCCGAGCCGATGCCGTGCAGGTGCGAGTCGACACCCTTCGACCGGATCTGCGCGGATGACCCATGATGGCTGTGCTCGGTCAGGCCGTGTTGATCGGTGAGCCGGTCGCTCACCACGGGCGCGCTGGCGCTCACGTCAGCCCACCGCTCCTTCCATTTGCAGTTCGATCAGGCGGTTCAGCTCGAGGGCGTACTCCATCGGCAGCTCCCGGGCGATGGGCTCGACGAAGCCGCGGACGATCATGGCCATCGCCTCGTCCTCGGTCAGGCCCCGGCTCATCAGGTAGAACAGCTGGTCCTCGCTGATCTTGGACACGGTGGCCTCATGGCCCATCGACACGTCGTCCTCGCGGACGTCGACGTACGGGTAGGTGTCGGTGCGGGACAGCGTGTCGACCAGCAGGGCGTCGCACTTGACCGTCGAGCGGCTGTGGTGGTTGCCCGGGTTGACCTGCACCAGCCCGCGGTAGGAGGTGCGGCCGCCGCCGCGGGAGACCGACTTGGAGATGATCGTCGACGACGTGTGCGGCGCCAGGTGCAACATCTTGGCGCCGGTGTCCTGGTGCTGACCCTCGCCGGCGAACGCGATGGACAGCACCTCGCCCTTGGCGTGCTCGCCCATCAGCCAGACGGCCGGGTACTTCATGGTCACCTTGGAACCGATGTTGCCGTCGACCCACTCCATGGTCGCGCCGGCCTCCGCCTTCGCCCGCTTGGTGACCAGGTTGTAGACGTTGTTCGACCAGTTCTGGATGGTGGTGTACCGGCAGCGGCCACCCTTGCGCACGATGATCTCCACGACCGCGGAGTGCAACGAGTCGGACTTGTAGATCGGCGCGGTGCAGCCCTCGACGTAGTGCACGTAGGCGTCCTCGTCGACGATGATCAGCGTCCGCTCGAACTGGCCCATGTTCTCGGTGTTGATCCGGAAGTAGGCCTGCAGCGGGATGTCCACGTGCACGCCCGGCGGCACGTAGACGAACGAGCCGCCCGACCACACCGCGGTGTTCAGCGCGGAGAACTTGTTGTCACCGGACGGGATCACCGAACCGAAGTACTTCTCGAAGATCTCCGGGTGCTCCCGCAGGCCCGAGTCGGTGTCGAGGAAGATGACGCCCTGCCGCTCCAGGTCCTCCTGGATCTGGTGGTAGACGACCTCGGACTCGTACTGGGCGGCGACCCCGGCGACCAGGCGCTGCTTCTCCGCCTCCGGGATACCCAGCCGGTCGTAGGTGTTCTTGATGTCGTCGGGCAGGTCCTCCCACGAGGCGGCCTGCTTCTCGGTCGACCGGACGAAGTACTTGATGTTGTCGAAGTCGATGCCGGTCAGATCGGCGCCCCAGGTGGGCATCGGCTGCCGGTCGAACAGCTGCAGCGCCTTGAGTCGCCGCTCGAGCATCCACGCGGGCTCGTTCTTCTTGCCCGAGATGTCGCGGACGACGTCCTCGTTCAGGCCTCGCCGGGCGGACGCACCGGCGGTGTCGGTGTCGGACCAGCCGAAGGCGTAGCGGCCGATGGAGTCGATGGTCGCGGCCTGCTCCAGCCGGGACTGGCTCAGCTCCGGCTCCAACTCGGTGGTCAGGGGGGTCGTCATGAACACGTCCTTCCGAATATCGAAGCGCTGCAGGCCGGGCGGCGGCGGGCCTCGCAGGTGATGCGGCGGTGGGTGCTACGGGGTGTCGGGCGGCGCGGGTCTGGGCGGCGGGATCGTGGACAACGGGATGAAGGTCGTACAGACCGGGTCCCCGCGGGCGATGGTGGCCAGCCGCTGGGCGTAGGAGCCCAGGACGCGGGTGAAGACCGCCATCTCTTCCTCGCACAGCTGGGGGTACTCGGCGGCGACGTGGCCCACCGGGCAGTGGTGCTGGCACAGTTGCCGGCCGACGCCGACCTCCTGCAACGACGCGGAGAACCCGGCCGCGGTCAGGGCCCGGGCCAGCACGTCGGCCCGGGCGGAGATGTCGGCCGCGTTGTCCAACTCGGACGCGAACGGCGCGACGATCGCCTCGGCCCGCCGGCGGGCGAACTCGGTCACCGACTCGGGTCCGGCGATCTGCTCCAGGTAGTCCAACGCCTGGATCGCCAGGTCGTCGTACTGGTGCGGCAGCCGTCCCCGCCCGATGTCGGTGAGCAGGTACGAGCGGGCCGGTCGGCCACGTCCACGCTGCCCCCGCGCGGGCGCCTCGCGGGAGGTCACCGCACCCTCGGCGATCAGCTGGTCCAGGTGGCGGCGGACGGCGGCCGGCGAGATGCCCAGCCGCCCGGCGAGGTCGGCGGCGGTCAGCGGCCCGTCGGACAACAGCAGTTGGGTGACCGCCTCGCGGGTCCGCCCTTCGCCCCGGTCGGCCGACGCGGCCGCATGCGCGGTGCCGGCAGGCCGGTCGACGGTTTTCACAACAACATTGTGACCTTTTTCCCGGCAGAGATCAAAGAGCGCCGTCGACTGCCTGGTGTGGCCCCGGACACGCAGGTCAGCCTCACCAAACCCGGCGTCGACGCGCACGGAGCTCCTCGGGACGAGCCCGGACCGATCGTCGCTCCTTAGACTCACCGCGTGGTGCGTCCTGGGTCCGAGGTGGGGGTGGTCGGGGCGACCGGGTCCGACGATGCGGCCGGCGACCTCGACGAGCAGGAACGCGGCCAGTTGTCGCGGCTGCGCCGCTGGGGCACGGTCGGCGCGTTGCTGCTGATGCTCGGCGCCGGGTCGTCCTACGGCTCGGCGTCCCCGATTCCCAACCCGGTGGACGGGCTCCGGATCATCGGTCTGCTGTCCCGCATCGGACCGGCCGCCCTGGCCTGCTCCTATACCGGCATCGGGCTGATCGTGCTGTGCTGGGTGCTGATCGGCCGGCTCGCCGCCCCGGGCCGCCCGCGCCGGCTGTCCCGCAGCCAGCTGTCGCACACCCTGGCCATGTGGGCGGTGCCGCTGCTGGTCACCCCGCCGCTGTTCTCCCGCGACGTGTACTCCTACCTGGCCATCGGCTCGATGATGGCCAACGGGTTCAATCCCTACGAGGCCGGCCCCTACGACACGCTGGGCGACGCCGACCCCTACGCGCACCAGGTCGATGTGCGCTGGCAGCACACGGCCAGCCCGTACGGCCCGGTGTACCTGCTCATCGCCCGCGCCGTCGTCACCGTCGCGCACGACAACCTGATCGTGGCCGTGCTGCTGCAGCGGCTGATCGAGCTCGTCGGGGTCGCGCTCATCGTCTGGGCGCTGCCCCGGCTGGCCCGGATCTGCGGCTTCGACCCGGTGGCCGCGCTATGGCTGGGCGCGCTGAATCCGCTGGTGCTCTTCCACCTGATCGGCGGCGGTCACAACGAGGCCCTGATGCTCGGTGCGATGCTGGCCGGCATCGTCCTCGCCTGGCAACGGACGGTGGTCGGCGGCGTCGTGCTGATCACCCTCGGCGTGGGGATCAAGGCGACGGCCGGGATGGCGCTGGCGTTCCTGGTGATCATGCTGGCCCTGCGCGCGGGCGGGCGGTGGCGAGACCTGCTGCGGATCGGACTACTCGTGGGCGCGGTCGCCATGGTCACTTTTGCGACCTTCACCGTCATCGCCGGGGTTGGCTTCGGCTGGGTCGCGGCGCTCGGCGCGCCCGGGACGGTCCGGTCGTTCCTGTCCGTCTCGACCAGCCTTGGGGTGATCGCCGGGCAATCCGGGCTGCTGCTCGGCCTGGGCGACCACACCCAGGCCGTACTGGACGTCATGCAGCCGGTCGGCACCCTGATCGGTTCCGTGATTGCCGCGGTGATCATGTGGCAGTGCTGGCAACGTCGGATCAACCCGATCTTCGGCCTGGGCATGGCGATGGGCGCCTTCGTGCTGTTCGCCCCGGTGATCCAACCCTGGTACCTGCTCTGGGCCGCCCTGCCGCTGGCCGCCTCCACGGCGGACCCCCGGGTGCGCACCGCGACCGTCTGGCTGACCGTGCTGTTCTCGGTCACGATCATGCCGAACGGAGCGACCATCGGAGTGTTCGTCATCGTGCAGGCCGTCATCGTGGCCGCTGTCGTCGTCGGCGCTGTGTTCTACGGCCTGCGCCGGTTCGGCCTACCGGCCGCGCACCCGCCGGCGGACCTGGCCGCCCGGCCGCCTCGCTGAACCGACCCCGATCGACGTCGGGGCGACTCTTGACAACACATGCCCATATCGGAATATGATGGGTGGCATGGCCAGGGCGGCAACAACCACCGACGCGTTCAACGCCGTCGCCGAACCGCGTCGCCGGCAGATCCTGGACGTCCTCGCCGGTGGTGGACGTCCGGTCGGCGACCTGGTCGAGGCACTTGCGATTCCCCAGCCGCTGGTGTCCAAGCACCTACGGGTGCTGCGCGAAGTGGGCCTGGTGCGGGTCCACGACCAGGGTCGGCAGCGCATCTACCGACTCGACAGCGAACCCCTCAAGTCGATCTACGACTGGGTTCGCCGCTACGAGCGGACCTGGTCCGCCCGGTACGACCTGCTCGATTCCGTGCTCGACGACCTCCGCGACGACCCCACCGGCGCGGAGAAACCCAAGGAGGAACGGCAATGACTGCGACCACGACACATTCGGCGGTGGTGACCCTTCCGGCCGACACCCAGATCCTCGTCACCCGCGATTTCAACGCCCCCGCGCATCTGGTGTACCGGGCGCACGTGGAACCCGACCTGGTCAAGAGGTGGTGGGCCGGCGAACGCGGCACCGTCGACAGCGCGGAGATCGACCTGCGCGTCGGCGGCCGCTGGCGGTACGTGATGACGGCCAACGGCGGCTTCGAGGTCGCCTTCCACGGCGAGTACCGGGAGATCGTGCCGGACGAACGGATCGTGTGCACCGAGGTGTTCGAGGGCATCCCGGACGGCGACCTGGACCCGGCCGTCTGCATCTACACCCTGACCGATCTGGGCGGGCGCACCCGGCTGACCGTGCTGACCGAGGTGTCCAGCGTGCAGGTCCGCGACATGATCATCCAGAGCGGGATGGAAAGCGGCCTGCAGGAAGGCATGGACGCGCTGGAGCGGGTCGCCCGGTCCCTGGCCTAATGGCCGGTCGGCGGCCGGCGCCACCTATCCTCGATCACCGTGACCCTCCCCCGGCCCGATCCGGATCTGCCCGTGCTGCAGGTCGACGGTCTGGTGCGCACCTTCGGCGCACTGCGCGCCGTTGACGGGGTGTCCTTGAGCATCGCCCGCGGCGAGCTGGTGACCATGCTCGGACCCAACGGGGCCGGCAAGACCAGCACGTTGGATGCCTGCACCGGTTTCGCCAAACCCGACCGCGGCACGGTCCGGGTGCTCGGTCTGGATCCCTGGCGGCAGGCCGCCCGGCTGCGGCCGCGGATCGGGGTCATGTTGCAGGCCGGGGGGTCACACGCGGCCGCCCGCACCGGTGAGATGCTCGGGGTGATCGCCCGGTGCTCGGCCAACCCGCTGGACACCGAGTGGTTGCTGGAGGTCCTCGGGTTGCAGCCGGCGGCCCGCACGCCGGTCCGTCGGCTGTCCGGTGGTCAGGTGCAGCGGCTCAGCCTGGCGATGGCGCTGGTGGGACGGCCGGAGCTGGTGTTCCTGGACGAGCCGACCGCCGGCCTGGACCCGCAGGCCCGGCACCTGGTGTGGGACCTGCTCCGGGCCGCCCGCGCCGACGGCGTGACGATCCTGCTGACCACCCACCTGCTCGACGAGGCCGAGTTGCTGTCCGACCGGGTGGTGATCGTCGATCACGGCCGGGTGGTGGCCCAGGGCGCCCCCAGCGACCTCACGGGCGGCGCCGACCACCGGCTGCTGCGTTTCGCGGCGGCCCCCGGCCTGGACCTCGACCTGCTCCGGCTGGCGCTGCCCGACGGGTTCGCGGTCCGCGAGACCAGCAGCGGCCGGTACCTGGTCGAGGGCGAGATCGTGCCGGCCACCGTCGCGACGGTCACGTCCTTCTGCGCGCGGGTCGGGGTGCTGCCCGGCGAGCTGCAGGTCAATGCGCGTTCGCTGGACGAGGTCTACCTGGACCTCACCGGACGGGAGATCCGCCCATGACGGAGTCGACCGCCTCGGCGTTCCCGCCCGGCACCTTTTCGCCGGACCCCCGTCCGGCCCCGCCCCGGCGCCGGATCACCGCCGCCGCGGGACTGGAGCTGCGGGTCACCCTGCGCAACGGCGAGCAACTGCTGCTCGCCCTGATCATTCCCCTGGTCGCGCTCATCGGCGGCACCTCGATCACGCTGATCGAGCTGCCCGAACCCCGGATCGACGCGGTGCTGCCCGGGGTCGTCGTGCTCGCGGTCTTCTCTTCGGCGTTCACCTCGCAGGCGATCACCACCGGCTTCGACCGCCGGTACGGCGTCCTGAAGCGGCTGGCCGCCGCCGGCGTGGGGCGGGCCCAACTGCTGGCCGGCAAGTGCCTGGCCACCCTGGCGGTGTTGGTCGGCCAGCTGGTGGTGCTCGGGGCCACCGCGGCCACCCTGGGTTGGCGCCCGCACGGCAACCCGTTCTGGAGCCTGGCGATCATCCTGCTCGGCGCGGCGGCGTGCGTCGGCCTGGCCCTGCTGCTCGGCGGCACGCTGCGCGCCGAGGCCGTGCTGGCCCTGTCGAACCTCGTCTGGCTGGTGTTCGTGGCGATCGGCGGGGTCGTTGTTCCGCTGGACCGCGCCCCCGCGGTGCTGCGGTCGATCGGTGAACTCACCCCACCCGGGGCGATGTCGCAAGCCCTGCGGGCGGCGATGGACGGTGCGGCACCGTCGGCGACATCACTGTTGATCCTGCTGGCGTGGGTCGTGATCGGCTGGGCGGCCACCGTACGGTGGTTCCGATGGCTATGACCGATCCACTGCCCGATTCGTCGCACCTCATGCGCGGGCCGTCCGGCGGCCCGCGGCCGGCGCCCGACCCCTGGTGGCGTCGCGCCCCTTCGCACCGGTTGCAGAAGGCATTCGCCTGGGCCGCGGTGCTCACCAACGGGCTGATCGCGGTCACCGGCGCGACCGTCCGGGTCACCGGCTCGGGGCTCGGGTGCCCGACGTGGCCCGAGTGCCACCCGGGGTCACTGGTCCCGGTGAGCCGGGCGGACCTGTCCCCGATCCACCAGGCCATCGAGTTCGGCAACCGGACGTTGACCGGCCTCGTGCTCGTCGCCTCGCTCGGCCTGTTCCTGGTGCTGTTGCGGGCCCAACCGCGGCGATCGGGGCTGGTCGGGCTGTCCGCCGTGCTGCCGGCCGGGGTGGTGTTCCAGGCGGTGTGGGGCGGCATCACGGTGCTGACCGGGCTGGCCTGGTGGACCGTCGCCCCGCACATGCTGGTCTCGCTGGTGCTGCTGTTCGTGGCGATCATGGTGCTGGTGCGGCTGGATGAGACCGACGACCCGCCGGTGCCCACCGTCCCGCGCCCACTGCAGGTGCTGACGTGGGCGACCGTCGGGGTGCTGGTGGCGCTGTGCGTGGCCGGCACCCTGGTGACCGCCGCGGGGCCACACGGCGGCGACGACGCCACCCCCCGGCTGGATCTCCCGGTCCGCGCGCTGGCCCAGTTGCACGCCGACCTGATGTTCGCCTACCTGGGCCTACTGGTCGCGATGACCGTGGGCTACCTGGCGGTGAAGGCACCGCGACGGCTGCTGAACCGGGCGTACGTGCTGATCGGCGTCACGGCCGGGCAGGGCCTGATCGGCCTGGTGCAGTACGCGACGGGCGTGCCCGAGGTGCTGGTGGTGGCGCACGTCCTCGGCGCCACCATGCTGGTGGCCGCGGCAGCCGCGGTGGCCATGGCCACCCGGTCCCGTGGTCCTCACCGGCTCAGCACGGATCGGACGGCCGACCCGTCGGACACCGTGCGCAGCGCCGCCTCGCCCACGGGTTGAAGTCGGCCGGGCCGGCCGGCGCGGGTCCGGGCGAACACCCGAACGAGCCGGGACGACGGCTCGATCGGATCGGGTACCCAGGCGGGGACCGGCATCGCCGCGTAGACCACTTGGCCGCGGCGCAGCCGGGCGCGCCGGTGGGCCTGCCTGATGCGGTCCGTCATCCTGTCCGTCCTTGCTCGTCGCCTGCGGGGCCGGCCGTGGTGCCGATGGCTCACATGTGGCCCAGGCCGGGCGCCGGGGCGTTGGCCAGGATCTCCTCGTAGCGCGCCTGCCGAACCTCGTTGACCAGGTTCCGGGACTCCTCGCGGTCGCGGACGACCTTGGCGACCACCACGGTGGCGAACATGGCACTGAGCACGCCCATCGCGAGCATCCACTGCTCCTGGGCGGTGATCCCCAGCAGCCAGATGTTGGCGAAGTTCCAGACGCCGGTGGCGGCCAGGAACGCGACGGCCGCACCGAAGAACGCGCCGGTGTGCGTGGTGGCGACCTTCGGACCGGTGCTGGTGTTGGTGGCCATGACGAGGAGCCTTTCTGTGGGTCGACGACCACCCGTGTGCGGGTATGCGGTCGCCAGGGGATGGGGTGGGATCCCATCGGACCGGCCGATGGGTGTGCGGGATCGACACGGAACCGCGGACGCGGCGACCCGTGGCGGTACCGCCGGGCTCAGGGCTCGCGTGGAGTGCGCCGCCGGGCCTGCCGGACCGGCGCCGCCGCGCGACGATGCTTCGTGCTCACGACAGCCTTGGACAGGCTGTGCCGGCGGCCGTCGAGCTGATGCACCCGGAGCACCTGTTCGAGCTTGGTGTGCCGGATGCGCGACGCCTGCTTGCTGATGCCCTGGGCGTCGCCGATGTCGGAGTAACTGGTCTGCGGCAGGGACGATCGCAGCTCGTGCACGGCCTGCCCCTCGATGATGTCGAGGACCAGCCGGGCCTGGGAGATGAGCCGGATCTTGGCCAGCTCGAACTCCTCCTCGCTGTCGGAGTCGTCCGGTAGCAGGGCGGCGTCCGCCAGCAGAAGTGCGATGTAGTCGTACATCTCGCCGAGGTCCACGTCACCAACAATGACATGCGACAACCCAGGTTGTCAACGACAATCTGCGTTGTCTTTTGGAGAACTTTTCGATGGGCCGCGGCGTTGCCGATGGCGGCGATCGACGGTCAGCGGCCGGTGCCGGCCATCCGCCGCCGGTCCGCCGGGCTGGGCGCCACGCTCGCCGTGAGTTCGCGGGTCCAGCCGTCCGCGACGCCGACACCGGCGCGCTCACACACCGCGGCGGCCGCCTCGACCGAGGCGGCCATCGCATCGCAATAGGCACCGTCGGACGCGATCACCACGATCCGGACGCCGACCCGGCCGATCGGCTCGACGACGGCCTCCCCCGCGCCGCCATGGTCGGCCACGAAACGGCGTAGCCGCCCGGCGTGTCGCGCATCGGCGGTCCCGAGCCCGGCCGTCCGATCGTCGCCCATGTCGTCCGCCCGAGGTCCGTCAGCCCGGCCAGCCGACGACCGGCAGGCCGACCGCGGCATCGACCGCCCAGGCCACCGAGATCCCCGTCAGGTACAGGTTGGACAGGTGGAACAGCGTCATTGGTTTGGCCGGCGCGCCCCGCAGCACCCGGGTGTGCAGCAGGTGGGCCATCGACAGGAACCACAGCCCCAGCGGCACCGCCACCGCCGCGTAGATCCAGGACGACGCGGGGATCAGCAGGAACGAGCAGGCCACCATCGCCCAGCTGTAGAGGACGATCTGCCGCACGACCTCGCGCTCCGGGGCGACCACCGGCAGCATCGGCACGCCGGCCGCAGCGTAGTCGGCCCGATAGCGCATGGCCAGGGCCCAGGTGTGCGGTGGTGTCCAGAAGAAGATGACGCCGAAGAACACCCAGGCCGGCCACCCGATGTCGCCGGTCACCGCGGACCAGCCGATGATCACCGGCATGCAGCCCGCGAGCCCGCCCCACACGATGTTCTGGGCCGTGCGACGCTTGAGCCACATCGAGTAGACGAAGACGTAGAACAGGATGGCCACGACGGCCAGGACCGCCGCCTGCCACGTGGTGAACGTCAGCAGGACGGCCGCGGCGAGGACCCCCAGCACGATGCCGAAGACGAGCGCGGCGCGCGGGGTCACGGTGTGCCGAGCCAGCGGTCGCGATCGCGTCCGCTTCATCACCGCATCGATGTCGGCATCCACCACGCAGTTCAGCGCGTTGGCGCTGCCCGCGGCGAGGGTGCCGCCGACCAGAGTGGCCACCAACAGGCCGACCGACGGCACCTGCCGCTGGGCGGCGACCATCGCCGGAATGGTGGTGATCAGCAGCAGTTCGATGATCCGCGGCTTGGTCAGAGCCACGTAGGCGCCGACGCGAAGGCCGATCCGCGACCGCGACGGCGCCTCGGGGCCGGCCGGCGACCCGGACCGGACGGCCGTGACCTCGCTGTCCTGGCCCGACCCGGACGCGACCTCCACGAGACTCCTCTGGTTCGGCGGCGCGGGTTCGTGCGGCGAACAGAACTCCGGCCGGTTGACGACAGACGCTCATCCTAGGTGGACCTCGTCAGCGTCGCCGAACTGCCCGGACCCCGTGTCGGCTCGCACGCTCACCGCCCGCGTCACCGGCCGTGCGCACCACGACATCGGCGGCGAATACCCGAGGACTAGGCTTGACCCGCAGCGCAATCGAATGTCATCACCGTCACAGACACCGCGACGCGCGAAGGTTCGCGCGCGCGACCTTTTGGAGGACAGTCCCACGTGACCGCTCAGCTCGACTCGGCCGCCGCGGCCGACATTCCCGCCCTGACCGCCGCGCACGTCCCCGACGACTGGGCCGAGCTGGACAAGCGCGCGGTGGACACCGCCCGGGTGCTGGCCGCCGATGCGGTGCAGAAGGTCGGCAACGGCCACCCGGGCACCGCGATGTCGTTGGCGCCGACGGCGTATTCGTTGTTCCAACGGGTGATGCGGCACGACCCGGCGGATCCGCACTGGGTGGGTCGGGACCGTTTCGTGCTGTCCTGCGGGCATTCCTCGTTGACCTTGTACGTGCAGCTGTACCTGGGCGGCTTCGGCCTGGAGCTGGCGGACCTGGAGGCGCTGCGCACCTGGGGGTCGCTGACCCCGGGTCACCCGGAGTACCACCACACCAAGGGCGTGGAGATCACCACCGGCCCGCTGGGCCAGGGCCTGGCGTCCGCGGTCGGGATGGCGATGGCCGCCCGGCGGGAACGAGGCCTGTTCGATCCGGACGCGCCGGCCGGCCGGTCGCCGTTCGACCACTTCATCTATGTGCTGGCCTCCGACGGCGATATCGAGGAGGGCGTGACGTCCGAGGCGTCCTCGATCGCCGGCCGCCAGCAGCTGGGCAACCTGGTCGTCATCTACGACCACAACGACATCTCGATCGAGGACGACGTCAACATCGCGTTGTCCGAGGACGTCGGCGCCCGGTACGAGGCGTACGGCTGGCACGTCCAGCAGGTCGAGGGCGGCGAAAACGTCGCCGGCATCCTGGCGGCGATCGAGAAGGCGAAGGCGGTCACCGACAAGCCCTCGTTCATCGAGCTGCGCACGATCATCGGCTTCCCGGCGCCGAACCTGATGAATACCGGCAAGGCGCACGGCTCGGCGCTGGGCGCGCCCGAGGTGGCCGCGGTCAAAGAGATCCTCGGGTTCGACCCGGACCGCAGCTTCCAGGTCGACGACGACGTCATCGCGCACACCCGCGGCCTGCTCGACCGGGGCGCCGCCGCGAAAGCGGACTGGCAGACCGGTTTCGATGCGTGGGCGGCGAAGAACCCGCAGGCCAAGGCGCTGTTCGACCGGCTGCAGGCTCGGGAGTTGCCGGCCGGCTGGGCCGACGGCCTGCCGACCTGGGACGTTGACCCCAAGGGCATCGCCACCCGCGCGGCGTCGGGCAAGGTGCTGAACGCGCTGGCGCCGGTGTTGCCCGAGCTGTGGGGCGGGTCGGCCGACCTGGCCGAGTCGAACAACACCACGATGGAGGGCGCGGACAGCTTCGGCCCGGTCGACGCCGCGACCAAGCACTGGAACGCGCAACCCTACGGCCGGACGCTGCATTTCGGCATCCGTGAGCACGGCATGGGCTCGATCCTGACCGGCATCGTGATGCACGGCCCGACCCGCCCGTACGGGGGGACGTTCCTGCAGTTCAGCGACTACATGCGGGGCGCGGTCCGGCTGGCCGCGCTGATGGGCGCGCCGGCGATCTACGTGTGGACGCACGACTCGATCGGCCTGGGCGAGGACGGCCCGACGCACCAGCCGGTGGAGCACCTGGCCGCGCTGCGGGCCATTCCCGGGCTGAGCGTGGTCCGGCCGGCCGACGCGAACGAGACCGCGTACGCCTGGCGGGCGGTGCTGGAGCGGCAGCACGACTGGTTCAGTGGCCCGGCCGGGATGATCCTGACCCGGCAGGCCGTCCCTGTGCTCGCGGGCACCAGCGCCGACGGGGTGGCCCGCGGCGCCTACGTGCTGGCCGACTGGGACGAATCGGCGCAGCAGAAGGTGATCCTGATGGGCTCCGGTTCGGAGGTGCAGATCGCCGTCGCGGCGCGGGAGGCCCTGCAGGCGCAGGGCATCGGCGCCCGGGTGGTGTCGGTGCCGTGCCTGGACTGGTTCGAGACCCAGGACGCCGACTACATCCAGTCGGTGCTGCCGTCCTCCGTGCCCGCCCGGGTGTCGGTCGAGGCGGCCATCGCCCAACCGTGGTGGCGGTGGCTGGGCAGCTACGGCAAGCCGGTGTCGCTGGAGCACTACGGCGCGTCGGCCGACTTCACGACGCTGTACCGCGAGTTCGGGCTGACCGCAGATGCAGCAGTCGCGGCCGCCCATGCCTCGCTCGCCGCGGCCGCCGCCGGCGGCGGACCCAGCGGAGCGCCCAACGCGTACTCCCTGCACCACGCCGGGCAGGACGACCCCACCCCCACCGCCCAGAACGACTGACTGACCGCCGTCGCCGACCCACCCGGGCCGGCGGAAAGGAAGACGACACCATGAGCACCGATACGAACTCTGCCGACCGCCTCGCCGACCTCACCGCGCAGGGCGTATCCCTGTGGCTGGACGACCTGTCCCGGCAGCGGATCCACTCCGGCAACCTGCAGCACCTGATCGACACCTGGCACATCAGCGGGGTCACCACCAACCCGTCGATCTTCCAGGCCGCGCTGAAGGACGGCGCGTCCTACCAGCAGCAGCTGGACGAGCTGGCCGCCCGCGGCGCCGACGTCGACGACACCGTCCGCGAGGTCACCACCGATGACGTGCGCAACGCCTGCGACCTGTTCACCGGCGTCTTCGCCGCGACCCACCATGTCGACGGCCGGGTCTCCATCGAGGTCGACCCGCGGCTGGCGCACGAGACGCAGGCCACGATCGACCAGGCCAAGGAGCTGCACAAGATCGTCGACCGGCCGAACCTGCTGATCAAGATCCCGGCCACCGTCGCCGGCCTGCCCGCGATCACCGCGGTGATCGGCGAGGGCATCAGCGTCAACGTCACGCTGATCTTCTCGCTCGAGAGGTACAAGGCCGTCATGGACGCCTACCTGGCCGGCCTGGAACAGGCCGCCGAGGCCGGTCACGACCTGGCCGAGATCCATTCGGTCGCGTCATTCTTCGTGTCCCGGGTGGACACCGAGATCGACAACCGGCTGAAGGCGCTCGGCTCGCCGGAGGCGCAGGCGCTGGAGGGCCAGGCCGCCATCGCCAACGCCCGGCTGGCGTACCAGGCCTACGAGCAGACCTTCACCGGTGAACGCTGGGAGGCCCTGGCCGCCAAGGGCGCGAACAAGCAGCGCCCGCTGTGGGCGTCCACCGGCGTCAAGGACCCGAAGTATGACGACACCCGGTACGTCGTCGAGCTCGTCGCTCCCGAGACGGTCAACACCGCCCCGGAGAAGACGATCGCCGCCGTCGCCGACCACGGCGTGATCACCGGCAACACCATCGAGGGCACCTACGCGCAGGCATCGTCGGTGTTCGGCAGCCTCGAGGCGCTCGGCATCGACCTGGACGACGTGTTCGCCGTCCTGGAGACCGAAGGCGTGGACAAGTTCATCGCCGCCTGGGACGAGCTGCTCGCCTCGGTGTCCGAGGAGCTGGCCAAGCACAAGAAGTAAGCCGTCACGACAGGAGGATCGGCCCCGGTTCGTTCGGGGGCCGATCCTCCGGTCGGTCGACGGCCGGTGGTCGAAGACCCTCAAGGAAGGAATGCACCCTCGATGGTGTCTGCTCAGGGACGGACGGCCCCCGCGGCGAATCCGCTGCGGGATCCGCGCGACAAGCGGCTGCCGCGTATCGCGGGGCCGTCCGGCATCGTGATCTTCGGCGTCACCGGCGACCTCGCCCGCAAGAAGCTCATGCCGGCGATCTACGACCTCGCCAACCGAGGCTTGCTGCCGCCCGGCTTTGCCCTGGTCGGGTTCGCCCGGCGCGACTGGACCACCGAGAACTTCGCCACGATCGTGCACGACGCGGTCCGCGAGCATTCCCGGACGCCGTTCTCCGAGGACGTCTGGCGGCATCTGGCCCAGGGTTTCCGCTTCGTCCAGGGCGCGTTCGACGACGACGACGCCTTCGACACGCTGTCCCAGACGTTGCTGGACCTGGACCGGGTCCGCGGCACCGGAGGCAACCACGCGTTCTACTTCTCCATCCCGCCGGGCGCGTTCCCGGTGGTGCTCAAGCAGCTCAAGCGGTCCGGCCTGTGTGAACCGCACGGCGAAGAATGGCGCCGGGTCGTCATCGAGAAGCCGTTCGGGCACGACCTGAAGTCGGCAGTGGAGCTGAACAGCCTGGTCGGGGAGGTCTTCCCGGAGTCCAGCGTGTTCCGGATCGACCACTACCTGGGCAAGGAAACCGTTCAGAACCTGCTCGCGCTACGGTTCGCCAACCAGCTGTACGAGCCCATCTGGAACAACAACTACGTCGACCATGTGCAGATCACCCAGGCCGAGGACATCGGCGTGGGCGGCCGGGCCGGGTACTACGACGGCATCGGCGCCGCCCGGGACGTCATCCAGAACCACCTGCTGCAACTGATGGCGCTCACCGCGATGGAGGAGCCCGTCACCTTCCGGCCCAACGATCTGCGCCGGGAGAAGGTCAAGATCCTGTCCGCGGTCCAGCTGCCCAAGGACTTGGCCGCCGGTACCGCCCGCGGCCAGTATGCCGGCGGGTGGCAGGGGGCGAGCAAGGTGCTCGGCTACCTCGAGGAGGACGGGATCGACCCGGACTCCTCCACCGAGACCTACGCGGCGGTCAAGCTGCTGATCGGGAACCGGCGCTGGGCCGGGGTGCCGTTCTACCTGCGCACCGGCAAACGGCTGGGCAAACGCGTTTCGGAGATCGCGGTGGTCTTCAAGTGCGCGCCGCACCTGCCGTTCTCCCGCTCGGACACCGAGGAACTCGGGTCGAACATGCTGGTCATCCGGGTGCAACCGGACGAGGGCGTGACGATCCGGTTCGGGTCGAAGGTGCCCGGGCCGGCGATGGAGGTCCGCGACGTCTCGATGGACTTCTCCTACGGCCAGTCGTTCACCGAGGCCTCCCCCGAGGCCTACGAGCGGCTGATCCTGGACGTGCTGCTCGGCGAGCCCTCGCTGTTCCCGCAGGACCGCGAGGTCGAGCTGTCCTGGGAGATCCTCGATCCGATCGAGAAGCACTGGGCCCGGTCGAACGGCAAGCTCGAGCAGTACGTGCCGGGGTCCTGGGGCCCGCCGAGCGCGGACGCGATGATGGCCCGGGACGGCCGCCGCTGGCGGCGACCGTGACCCGCGGGCAACGTCCCCGGCTGCTGTCCGGTCTCGACCTTTCTGATGCCTATCGCGGGAGCCGCCGGTGATCATCGACCTGCCCAGCACGACGTCCTCCAAGATCAACCGCGCGCTGGTCGACCTGCGGGATCAGGGCGGCTCGGTCGCGCTGTCCCGGGTGCTCACGCTGGTCATCGTCACCGAGGACGGACAGGCCGAGGACCCGATCGAGGCGGCCAACGCGGCGTCGTTCGAGCATCCGTGCCGGGTGATCGTGGTCGCCAAGGGGGCCAAACGGGCGTCGCCACGGTTGGATGCGCAACTTCGGGTGGGCGGCGACGCCGGCGCCAGCGAGGTCATCGTGCTGCGCCTGTACGGATCGCTGGTGGATCATGCCGCGTCCGTGGTCGTCCCGCTGTTGCTGGCCGACTCCCCCGTCGTCGTCTGGTGGCCGGGCGAGGCGCCGGAGGTGCCGGCCGAAGACCCGATCGGCATGCTCGCCGACCGGCGGATCACCGACGCGAACTCGGCGCGGCGACCGACCGCCCAGCTGGCCAAGCGGCGCGACACCTACCGGCCCGGCGACACCGACATCGCCTGGACCCGGATCACCCGCTGGCGTGGGCTGCTGGCCGCCACCCTGGACCAGCCGCCGCACGAGAAGGTCACCGAGGTGGAGGTGTCGGGTTCGGCCGATTCCCCCTCCACCGACCTGCTGGCGGCCTGGCTGGCCTGGGCGCTGCGCTGCCCGACCAGGCGGACCAAGGCGCCGGCGAAAGCCGGCCCGGGAGTGCACTCGGTCGTGCTCACCCGGCGCAGCGGCCCGATCAGCCTGGTCCGGCCGGAGGGTAAGACGGCCGCACTGACCGCGGCCAACCAGCCCGAGCGGCACATCTCGCTGCCCCGCCGCACCCTGCGGGAATGCCTGTCCGAGGAGCTGCGCCGGTTGGATGCCGACGACATCTACGCCGACGTGCTGAGCAAGGGATTGCCCCTGGTGAACGCCGGCGGGCCGGCCAAGGCCGCCCGGGCGAAGGCCGCCCCGGCCCGCGCAACCGCGCCCAAGCGGACCACGGCCAAGGCCGCCACCAAGGACGCCATCAAGGACGCCATCAAGGACGCCATCAAGGACGCCGAGGCCGCACCGGCCCGGCCGCCCCGCCGCCGGCGGGCCGCCGCCGCACCCGCCACCACCGCACCGGCCGCACCCGCCACCACCGCACCGGCCGCACCAGCGGCGCGACGGCGACGCAAGGCCCCCGCCCCGGCTCCGGCCCCCGCGCCCGCCCCGGAATCCGCGGACGCGGTGCCGACCCCGGAGAGCCCGACCGGCACCGCCGTGGTGACCGAATGAGCGCCGTGCCCGAGGTCGTCATTCACCAGACCCCCGACCTGCTGGCCGCAACCACGGCGGCCCGGCTGGTCACCAAGCTGGTCGACATCCAGTCGACCGGTCGGGTGCCGGTGGTCGCGCTGACCGGCGGCGGGGTCGGGATCAGCACCCTGGCCCACCTCAACGACTCCCCCGCCCGCGACGCCATCGACTGGTCGCGCGTGGAGATCCTCTGGGGCGACGAACGTTTCGTGCCGTCGGACGATCCGGACCGCAACGCCGGGCAGGCCGTCGAGGCGCTGCTCACACACGTCAAGGTCGACCCGGCCCGGGTGCACGTGATGGCGCCGTCGGACGGCGACTTCGGCCCCGACGTCGACGCGGCCGCGGCCGCCTACGCCGACATCGTCGACGGGTTCGACGAGATCGACCTGGTGATGCTCGGCATGGGGCCGGAAGGTCATGTGGCGTCGGTGTTCCCGGAATCGCCCGCGGTGTACGACACGGGGTCCGTGGTCGCCGTTCGCAACTGCCCCAAGCCTCCGCCGACCCGGATCTCACTGACCCTGCCGGCGATTCGTCGCGCCACCGAGGTGTGGATCATCACCGCGGGCGCGGGCAAAGCCGGCGCGGTGGCCCTGGCGCTCGGTGGGGCGGGCGAGGTCGCGCTTCCGGTCGCCGGCGCGACCGGGCGGGCCCGCACCCTGTTCCTGCTGGACCGGGAGTCGGCGTCCGCACTGCCGCCGGAGATCTCCCGC
Source organism: Nakamurella sp. (assembly GCF_044224575.1). Classification (GTDB taxonomy): domain Bacteria; phylum Actinomycetota; class Actinomycetes; order Mycobacteriales; family Nakamurellaceae; genus Nakamurella. Next base: position 339,862 of record NZ_JBGAKE010000002.1, on the reverse strand, counting down.
GCCCCGGTGTCCTGACCGGGCGCTGCCCCGAAACGGAACCCGGCGGCCGGCTGAGACCCTCACCACATGATCGGTCGAGCCTGGGCCCCGGTCACAGTACGGTCGTTATTGTTCCGGCCACAGGCCATCCCTGAGGCGACCGATCCCGGTCGCCACCGCAAAGGAGTTGTGCATGAGCAAGGCACCGGTCACGGTCACGGTCACCGGAGCGGCGGGCCAGATCGGGTACGCGCTGCTGTTCCGCATCGCCTCCGGAGCCATGCTCGGCCCGGACACCCCGGTGGTGCTGAATCTGCTGGAGATCACCCCGGCGCTGAAGGCCGCCGAGGGCACGGCGATGGAGTTGGACGACTGCGCCTTCCCGCTGCTGGCCGGCATCAACATCAGCGATGCTCCGCGAACGGCGTTCGACGGCGCCAACATCGGCCTGCTCGTCGGCGCCCGCCCGCGCGGCCCGGGGATGGAGCGCGCGGATCTGCTGGAAGCCAACGGCGGCATCTTCAAGCCGCAGGGCGCGGCGATCAACGAGGTTGCGGCCGATGACATTCGGGTGCTGGTGGTCGGCAACCCGGCCAACACCAATGCGCTGATCGCGCAGAGCAACGCCCCCGATGTGCCGGCCGAGCGCTTCACCGCGATGATGCGGCTGGACCACAACCGCGCGCTGACCCAGGTGGCGAAGAAGCTGTCGGTCCCGGTGGCCGAGGTCAGCCGGATGACCATCTGGGGCAACCATTCCGCGTCCCAGTACCCGGACCTGTTCCATGCCGAGGTCAACGGCAAGCCGGTCGCCGAGCAGGTCGAGCAGGCCTGGCTGGAGGGCGAGTTCATCCCGACCGTGGCCAAGCGCGGTGCGGCGATCATCGATGCCCGCGGGGCCTCGTCGGCCGCCTCCGCCGCCAATGCGGCGATCGACCACGTCAATTCCTGGGTGCTGGGTACCCCGGCCGGCGACTGGGTGTCGTCGGCGATCGTGTCCGACGGCGCCTACGGCATCCCGCAGGGCCTCATCGCCGGGGTGCCGGCGACCTCGTCCGGCGGTTCGTGGGAGGTCGTCGAGGGCCTGCAGATCGACGAGTTCTCCCGCGGCCGGATCGACGCGTCGGTCAAGGAGCTTGCCGAGGAGCGCGACGCCGTGCGCTCGCTCGGGCTGATCTGATCCGGCCTTTCGAGTGGGCTGATCATGCCCGGGTCCGGCCCGTTCCGACGGACCGAGCCGCGGGTGTGGTCGGCCCACGGGCGGCAGACGCATCGCGCCACCAGGCCCGCCCGGTCGCGATGAGCCACACCGGGAAGGCCAGGTAGGCCGGCAAACCGGCCGCATCGAACTCACTCCGGGCGGTTGCCCGCCGGGCCACCGCCCGGCGAGTACGGCGTCGAAACGTCCTGGTAGGTCAGGTGGACGACCATGCCCTGGGTGGCGTGCTCCAGGTTGTGGCAGTGCGCCATCCAGATCCCCGGGTTGTCGGCCCGCAGCAGCACCGTCCACACCTCGCCGGGCTGCACGTCAAAGGTGTCCAGCCACAGCGGGCTGCCCCGCACCGGCTCGCCGTTGCGGGATTCGACCTGGACCCGGTGCCCGTGCGGGTGCATCGGGTGGGTCTCACCGCTCCGGTTCACCACGGTCAGCCGGAGCACGTCACCCTCGCGCACCGCGATCGCCGGGACGAACGGGTAGACCTCACCGTTGACGGTCTGCGCCAGCATCGGCACGCCGGCCAGGAACCGGAACTGCCGGTCCAGCACCAGGGTGGCCTCCGTGCTCACGTTCGCCCCGGACAAGCCGTTCCCGGCCATCGGTTCTCCATAGCCCAGCAGGTCGAGGTCCGGGCCGTCGACGAACGGGACCGCTCCGTCGGCGGCGGTCACCGTCGGCACCACCAACAGGCCGGTCGCCGGTGCCCCCTCCAGGCCGAAACCCACCGAACCATCGGGCATGTCGAACAAGACGTCGTACCGTCCGCCGGCCGGGATGCGCAGGACCTGGTCGCTCACCGGGCGCGGCGCGTTCAGCTCGGTGCCGTCGACGGCGGACACGGTCACCGGGACACCGGACACCGACAGGCGATGCGGTGTCGGGTCGGTGTTGAGCAGCCGCACGCGGACCGGTGACCCCGATGGCACGGTTCGGATGATCATCCGGTCGGTGTCGCCGACCACCGGGATGCCGGCAAAGGTGTGCACCGGCACCACCAGGTCGACGGCGGACGCCTGGGCCGGCCCGTTCTCGACGGGATCGACGATCAGCACGCCGAACAGTCCGCGCTGCACCGCTTCCGATGACACCTGGTGGGCGTGGTACCAGTACGTACCCGGGTCGTCGGCCACGAATCGGTACGTGAAAGAGCCACCCGGGGGGACGGCGTCCTGGGTCACCCCGGCCACCCCGTCCTCCCCGTTCGGCACCCGGTAGCCGTGCCAGTGCAGGGTCACGCCGTCGGCGATGTCGGTGTTCGCCAGCGTGACCTCGATCAGATCGCCCTGCCGGACCCGGATCTCCGGGCCGGGCAACGACCCGAACGTCCAGGCGTCCACGACGGCACCGGACGGCAGGGTCACCGATTGTTGCCGGGCGGTCAGGGTGAACCGGCGGACCGGGCGATTGGGCTCGGCCCCGGTCCGCAGATCGGCCACCGACACCACCGACGAGACCGCCGGATCCGGCCCGTCACCGGCCGTCGCCGCCTCGGCGACGTGGTGACCGTTCCCGGCCGCGCCGACCATGACCGGCTGCAGGTGACGGTAGAACGCCCAACCCGCAGCGGCCAGAGCGGGCACCAGGGCCAGCACGATCAGGCCGGTGGTCAACCCCGGTCGCCGGCGTCCGCTCAGACCCAGCCAGGTGAGCCCGGCCACCCCGGCCACCAGCGAGCCGATCACCACGGCGGGGACGAGGTCGACCGGGTAGCCGACCAGGTACGTCACGAGCAACCCGGCGGCCGAGCCATACCCCGCGATGAACAGCCCGGCCGACGCCCGACGAACGTCCCCGCACTCACCGGCCCGCACCAGGACCGGCCCGGCCGTCACGGCGCCGACGATTGCGGTCAGCACCGCCAGCGGCAGCGCGAGCAGCACCCGGTCGGCCACGAACCACCAACCCTGGCGGGCCAGCAACCCGACCACGACGATCCGAGCCAGGACCGCGAAGAAGCCCAGGCCGGCGCACGCCACGGCGGCGACCCGGCCGGTCGTCGATCCGCGGGCGGACATGGTCAGCGCGGCGGCGCCGAAGAAACCTGCCGTGCCGACGACGACGAGCAACAGGTCGAGCGCCGCCCACGGTTGCGCGGTCATCGGGTGCCGGCCCCCATCGGCCGGGTCAGGACCGGGCCGGGGCCTGGGCCTGGGTCGCCGCGACCTTCGGACGGCCGGCCGCGGCAAAGCGGGACGCCCGGCGCACCAGCAGGATCGTCACCCCCAGGATGCACAGCCCGTTGACCGCATGCAGACCCAGGATGATCGTCCCGGCCAGATTCGTCTTCTCCGGGGTCGTCCCGGTGAGGCCGGCCAGCAGGAACAAGACGATCTGCAGGAGAAGCAGCCCGAACGGGATCGCGCTGAACCCGATGAGCCGGCCGGGCGCGCGGGCCAGTGCGGCGGCGAGGATGACCAGCAGGCACAGCACCGGCAGCACGATCCGCCCGTTGAGTTGATGGAGCTGGAACGCATCCGCCGGGGCCGGGGACTGGAAAACACCGACGCCCGCGAAGTAGAACTGGATCACCTCGGCGACCACGAGCAGACTCGCGACCACCACGAACACTCCGCGCATCGCGCGCTCCCATCTCGTCGCCACGTCGGCCGAATCGGACAGATCGACCATATGAATCTGATGCGATGAGCGGAACGCAGATACATCGCAGACCCGCCTGGAGGCTGGCCGCGGGGTCCACCCGCGGGATACCCCGTGGACGGCACGCCCGCGAGGGCGGACCATCATCACGTGACGGCGTCCCCTGCGACGGGCAGCGTGGCGAGTGCGGAGCGGGTTGCCCCGCCCCGAAGGTGGCCGGTGACCGCGCTCGTCGCGTACGGCGGCATCTGTTTCACCATCGCGATCGCCACCGATTTCCTCGTGCGCACCAGCACGATGGCCGGTTCGCTGGTCTGGATCTGCGTGGCCGTCCTGCCGGTCTATCTGGTCGCCGTGTGGCTCGCCCACCGCCGTCCCGACCACCCGCAGGCCCGGCGATTGCTGCTGCTCGCCGCGACCTTCGCGACCGGTGCGCTGATCGAAAACGCCGTCGCCTACCTCTATTCCGGACCGGATTCGAACGGCTGGCTGTTCTGGGTCAATGTCGCCTCGGCCACGGTGAACATGCTCGGCACCTCGGTGTCGTTGCTGCTGTTCGCCACCTACCCGGACGGCGACGTCGAACGCGCCTGGCAACGGGTGGTCGTCCGTGCCTTTCTGGTGCTGCCCGCGCTGCCTCTGCTCTGGATCCTGACCAATCCGGCCGTCCCCCTGGACGGTTATCTCGCGGACAACGCACCGGCCGCGCCGGCCATGCTGCCCAGCCCGGTATTCATCCCGGCGCTGGCGCCGTTGGGACCGCTCCTGATGACCACGAACAATCCGATTCTGCTGGGTCTGGGCGCCGTCGGAGTGCTGTTCTACCGGTTCCTGACCGCTCCGGCTCAGCAACGTCGGCGGATGCGGCTCCTCACCTACGTGCTCCTGGCCGGGATGCCGATCCTGCTCGCCGTCGTCATCATGCAGGCCGCCGGCGTGCCCGACGACGCGGCCGTGTTCCGCATCGTGAGTGCGTGCTACGTCCCCATCATGCTGGCGATGCCGGTGAGCATCGTCATCGGGGTACTGCGCTACCGGCTCTTCGACATCGACGTGATTGTCCGGCGGTCCGTCGTCTACGCGGCGTTGGTGGGGCTCATCGCGGTGGTCTACATCGGGTTGGCGGTGGCCCCCGGGCTGGCCCTGGGCGACCAGATCCCGGTGCAGCTCGCGGTGGTGTTGACCATCCTCGCCGCGCTCGCGTTCCAGCCGTTACGTCGACGGCTGGAACGGCTGGCCGACCGGTGGGTCTTCGGCGAGCGGGTCAACCGGTACCGGTTGCTAACCGAATTCGGTTCGTCCCTGGAGCATGCGGCCGCCGTCCCCGATCTGCTGCCCACGCTCGCCCGGACCGTGCAGCAGGGCCTGCGCGCCCCCTGGGTCCGGGTCGCCGTCACCGGGATGCCGGTAGCGACCGCCGGCTCGGACCGGGGGGACGTCGGTCTGACGGTGCCCCTCGAGCACCGGCGGTTTCCGGACGCGACGCCGGTCACCGTGCCTGCCTTGGACCAGGTGGGCCGGATCGACTGCGGAGTCCGGCCGGACGGCTACGACGAACAGGATCGCGAACTGCTGACCACACTGGCCGGGCAGGCCGCCGCGGCCATCGCCAACGTGCGGCTGTCCACCGAACTGGCCCGGCGGCTGGCCGAACTCGACCGGTCACGGGCCCGGATCGTCACCGCCGCCGACGCCGAGCGGCGGCGGATCGAACGGGACATCCACGACGGCGTTCAGCAGCAGGTCGTCGCGCTCATGATGAAGGTGCGGCTGGCCCGTAACCAGATCGGCCGGGGGGCCCGCCCGGCCGATGATGCGCTGGCCGAGATCGGCATCGACATCAAGGATCTGCTCATCGACCTGCGGGAGCTGGCGCACGGCATCCACCCACCCGTGCTGTCCGACGGCGGGCTGCTGGCCGCCGTCGAAGCGCGCACCGCGCGGCTGCCGTTCGCGGTCCGGGTGACCGGCGCGGATGCCTTGCGGGACCGCCGTTTCCCCGACGACGTGGAGGGTGCCGCGTACTTCGTGGTCTGCGAGGCGCTGACGAACGTCGCCAAGCACGCGGGCGCCACCGGCCCGGAGACCGAGGTCGACCTGGCCGACGGCAACGGAGAGCTCACTGTCGTGATCGCGGATCACGGCTCCGGCTTCGTCGGACGGGGAGGCGGCGGCACGGGTCTGACCAACCTGCGCGATCGCGTCGAGGCGCTCGGCGGACGGCTGCGGGTGGAGTCGACACCCGGCCGGGGCACCCGGGTCTGCGCCCATCTGCCGGTCGGTACCGGTCATGGCTGATCGGTTGCGGGTGGTCATCGCCGAGGACAACTATCTGGTGCGCGAGGGCACCCGCCGACTCCTGGAGGACTCGGGCGAGGTCGAGGTGCTGGCCGCGGTCGGCACTGCCGAGGAGTTGCTTGACGCGGTCGACCGGATGCGGCCGGATGTCGCGCTCACCGACATCCGGATGCCACCCGGGCACCACATGGAGGGCATCGACGCCGCGCATGCGATCCGTGCCGCGCACCCCACCGTCGGCGTCGTGGTGCTGTCCCAGCACACGGACGAGACGTATGCACTGGCGCTGTTCCGCGACGGCACGGCCGGCCTGGCGTACCTGCTCAAGGACCGGCTCGGGGATCTGGACGACCTGGTGCGGGCATTGCGCGAGGTGCGGTTCGGGGGCTCGGTGATCGACCCGGCCGTGGTCGACTCCCTCGTCCTCCGGCGGAGCCGAGCGGCCGCGTCCCCGCTGGCCTCGCTGACCCCCAGGGAGCTGGACGTGCTGCGCGCGATGGCGCAGGGGCACACCAATGCCGGCATCGAGCACGCGCTGCACCTGTCCGCGTCCACCGTGGAGAAGCACGTCAACGCGATCTTCTCCAAACTGGCGCTGGCGGACGCGCCGGTCCACCGCCGGGTGGCCGCGGTGCTGGCCTATCTGCGGAACGCCCCGGTGCCGTGACCGGCCGCGCCCGGATGAGGTCACCGGTTCTCACGGGCTGCTGACGACCCGGCCCTGTGCGGTATCGGAGGAAGCCGCGGCGTCGGGCTCCGTCACCCCGACCGGTACCCGGCGCGGACCGGGCCGTCGCTCGGTCACGAAGCGGGACGCCTTTGAGTGAATTCTCGGTTCCGGGCTGCGCCGACCGGAATCTGGATTCATACTCAGCGTGCTACTTCACTGACAGTAGCTGTTGGCTACTATCTGTAGTCAACATGGCGTGGTCAAGCGACCACGCGACTGATCCGTGCTTCTGGATCCGCGAATCCTGTGGTCCCGGAGCCGAACGGGCGGAGGGCAATGATGCGCTTCTTCACATCGAATGTGGCCCAGGTAGCGACCGCGTTTGTCATGCTGATGTCCATGGCAACGGCCGCAGGCGCTGATCCGCGACCCGCGGCCGCGCAGGTCATGGCGGCCGCGCCCGGGAACCCCGCGGTGACCGGATTCGTCACGAGGTCGGGCCAGGACCTGATGCTCAACGGTGCCCCTTACCGATTCACCGGACTGAACATCTACAACGCCAACAGCGTGAACAACTACTGGTACACCATGGGTGTCGGCCCGGCGCTGGACGAGGCGCTGACCGCCATGGGGCCGGGAAAGAACGTCTTTCGCGCCTGGTTCGGACAGTGGCTGGCCAATCCGACCGGCAAGGGTCTGGATTACTCCGTCTTCGATCACACGCTGGCGGTCGCCCGGGCGCACGGGTACCGGGTCATCGTCACCTTCGCCGATCAGGACGGAACGTGGGATGACGGGATCCGGAAGACCCTGGATTCCGGCTGGTATCAGCAGGGTTACCGCACCACCGTCAGCACGGTCGCCAGCAGTTGGGGCGCGCGGAACGGCCTGACCTACCGGGATTACGTGCGGTCCGTGGTCGAGCGTTACCGGGACGATCCGACGGTGTTGATGTGGCAACTGGTCAACGAGGCCGAGGCCACGCGCAGCGACGGGAGTTGCCCGAGCGCCACCGACGATGCCGCGGCCGTGGCCATCCGCGGATTCGCCGACGACATGAGCCGGATGATCAAGTCCGTCGATGTCAATCATCTGGTCAGCCTCGGCACGATCGGCACCGGCCAATGCGGAACCTCCGGCCCCCGCTATCAGAATGTGCACTCGCCGGCCGGTATCGACCTGCTGGAGATGCACGACTACGTGGCCGGCCAGTCGTTGATCGGCGATCAATGGAACGGCATGAAGCTGCGGCTGGATCAGGCCCGAGCCCTGAACAAGCCGATCTTCGTCGGCGAGTTGGGCGTCGACCCGCAGGAGGTCGGCGGTGTGGACGCGCGGGCCCGGGTCGTGGGTACGAAGCTGCGGGACCAGTTCAACGCGGGGGTGGTGGGTGTCGTTGCCTGGGAGTGGCGCAACGCCGGCCGGTCGGGCGGGGACCGGTTCATCATCGGGCCGGGTGACCCCGTCCTGGACTCCCTTGACCTGTCGCGCTACTTCGGTGTGCCCAGCCCCGGGAGCGGACGATGGACGACGACCGGCAGCGCCCGGATCGACGGCGAACAGATTCGGCTGACCACGGCCGACCAGACCAACGCGGCGGGAGCGGCGTTCTACCCGGTCCCGTTGAATTCCGACAGCATCCAGGTCACCTTCGACCTCGAGATCGGCGGCGGCGGGGGCGCGGACGGGCTCACGCTGGCCCTGATCGACCCGGCCGGGCCGGCCGGCCGGCGCCTGGTGGGCGCCTCGGGCGGCGGCCTCGGCTGGTCCGGCCTCGGTGGCTACGCCGTGGCATTCGACACCTTCCGCAACGGCGCCGATCCGAGCTCGAGTTTCGTGGGACTGGCGAACGGCCGCCGGCCCGACCAGGCCGACCAGCTCATCTGGTCGGCGCACTCCGGTCCGCTGCCGACGCTGCGGGGCGGGACCCATCGGGTCCAGGTTCGGGTGACCAAAGGCAAGCTCACCGTCGAACTCGACGGCAAGCAGACGCTGGCGTCATCGGTCGCGCTGCCGCCGACGGTCCTGATCGGGTTCACCGCGGGCACCGGTGGACTCACCGACCGGCACACCGTCTCGGGGGTGTCGGTGGCCGCCCGACCGGCCGGCTGAGTGCCGGCCCGGCCGGCGCCGCCGCTCAGTTGACCCGGTACAGCTTCCAGTCGCCGTAGAACGCGCCCTGGAAGTGCTGGACCTCTGTCGCAATCCCGGCACCGTTCTGGAATAGGCCCGGCCAATGGTGCCCGACCGCGTCGGCCGGGCCCAGTTCGGGCGCCGGGACCAGGAGGTACTTCACGCCGTGTCCGGCCGGGTCGGCAACGGCGCCCTGGAAGTCGAGGTCCGAGGTGATCACGAACTGGGTCGGCCGCCGGCTGGCCATGACGATCGAGTAGGCGTAGGCGGTGTCGGTGAGCACGCTGGACTCCCCGGGGTCGAGCGAGTCGATGTACTCCGCGACCTGCCGCTCGGTCTTGAAGATCAGCAGGCTCCGCTGCTCCTCGTGCGAGGCGAGATCGGGGTAGAACACCGACCGCAGCATCGGGCTCTCTTCACGGGCCAGACCGGCCCGGGTGTCGGTGAGCATCTGGAACTGGGCGGGGACGGAGATCGCCAACGCGGCGACCACCAGGATGGCGACCCCCACCTCGACCGGGCGGAAGGTGCGCGTCCGCAGGTGACGAGGGCTGGGCTCGGACGGCGCGGCCACCTCCAGCGCGGACACCCGATCGGCCCGCTTCCGGGCCAGCTCGCCGGACAGCGCGACGACCGTGCCGGCCAGCAGGACGGTCAGCGGAATGACGGTGATCTGGAAGCGCAACCACCCGAAGGAGGATCCCATCAGCAGCACGAGCGCGCTGAACGCCGACACCGCACCGAACACGATCGGCGCGACCAGCGCCGAGAGGCTGCGGGCGCGCACCGCCAGCACCAGCGTGGCGATCAGCAGCAGGCCGAAGACCGGGGCCAGCCCGAAGGTCTGCCGGCCGATGTACTCCAGCGTCTGCGCCCACGTCGAGCCGGTCACCGCCTGGATCGACTTGGACCCGCTGGTCACCTGCGCCGAGTTGCCGTACACCGAGCTGAAGGTCGGCAGCCATTCGTTGACCAGCACCTTGGCCATCAACGACCACAACACGAAGGCGAAGGCGAACGGTGCGGCGACCAGCGCGACATTGTTGACCGCGGTGGACAGCCGACGGGAACGGTCGTCCCGGGCGCGCACCCAGCTGGCGATCCCCACCAGGGCCGCCACGCCCACGGCGGGCGCCACCGCCTCGTAGCGGGTCATGTAGCACAGCCCAAGGGCCAGTCCGGTTCCGACCAGGCACCCGGGCGCGGACGTCTGCACCCAACTGATCAGGCAGCTGGTGGTCAGCGCCAGGAAGAACAGCATCATGGCCTCGGACAGCCCCGAGCCGGCATACAGCATGATCATCGGCTGGAGGGCGAACAGCCCGGTCAGGATCAGCCGGGTCACCCGCGGCACGTTCAGCTTGCGCAGGCACCCGGCGATCAGGGCCACCGTGCCCGCCATCATCAGCGCCGACTCGATGGCCCCGAGAACGCCGTAGGACACCAGCCAGGGCGCGAACAGCTTGAGCGGCAGGAACGGAACCAGCAGCAGCGAGGGCAACGGATTCCACACGAAGCCGATCGCGGGCAGATGCGGGTCACGGCTGTAGAGCACGTAGTAGGCATTGCCGACCCGGCTCATCGCGTCCGCGAAGAGAACGTTGTGCTGCACCAGCCAGACCGCGACCATCAGGTACAGCACGGCCGACACGGCGAACAGCAGCACCGGCTCGGACAGCAACCGGGATGCGGGCCGTCGCTCAGGCCTGGCAGGCTCGGGCGCTTCCCTGCGCGGCAGGGTCATCGTCGGTGTGGTCATTGCGGCTCTCGCTCTCTTCGGAACACTGCTTGGTCACTCATGCCATCGCCGACGGTCGCTGGGACCAGCCGGCTCAGCGGTGGGGCTAGGCGCCGGCGGAAAACCGGATCGAGCCGGCCGGCAGCTCGGTGCCCGGCCAGACCCGCGCACCGTCGAGCAACTCGCAACCGGCGCCGATCACGGCGCCGTCGCCGACCACCACGCCGACCAGGACGGCGCCGGCACCGACCCGGGTGCCGTGGCCGAGCACACTCGATTCGACCCGGGCACCGGCACCGATCTGGGCGTCATCCATCACCACGGAGCCGCGGACGAACGCCTGCGCGTCCACCCGGGCGCCGGCACCGATCGTGGAACCGCCGACCACGGTCGCGCTCGGGTCCACCTGCGCACCGGTCAGGATCAGCCGGTCCAGGTCGTGCGTCTGGGCCTTCGGCAACGCGGCGGTCGGCGCGACGCCGGCCACCAGGTCGGCGGATCCCTGCACATACGCCATCGGTGTCCCCAGGTCGAGCCAGTAGCCGGCATCGACGTGGCCGACGACCGTGGCCCCGGCGCTCAGCAGGGCCGGGAAGGTGTCACGCTCGACCGACACGGGTACGCCCTGAGGAATGCCGGCGATCACCTCCCGGCGAAACACGTAGCAGCCGGCGTTGATCTGGTCCGTCGGGGGCGCGTCGGTCTTCTCCAGGAACCCGAGCACCCGGCCCTCGTCGTCGGTCGGCACGCAACCGAAGGCGCGCGGATCCGGCACCCGGACGAGATGCAGCGTGACGTCGGCCCGGCGCTCGAGGTGGGTCTGCAGCACCGCTCGGAGATCGACGCCGGACAGCACATCGCCGTTGAAGACCATCGCGTGGTCGTGGCGCAACCGGTCGTAGACGTTGCGGATCCCTCCGCCGGTCCCCAGCGGCTCCTCCTCGACGACGTACTCCAGATCGAGACCGAACTCGGAACCGTCGCCGAAGTAGTCCTCGAACGTCTCCGCCCGGTAGGACGTGCCCAGCACCACGTGTCGGATGCCGGCCTCGCGGATGCGGGACAGCAGATGCTCCAGATACGGAACTCCGGCCGTCGGCAACATGGGCTTGGCCGCGGACAGGGTGAGGGGGCGGAGCCGGGTACCCTTCCCGCCGACCAGGACCACCGCGTCGATCTCGGGGGCCGGGCCCGTCACCTGATCGGTCACCATCATCCGCTCCATCCGTCGTTCGTAGAGGTGTCCCCGGCGCTCCGGATCACCCCGAGAATCTCGTCCCGCAGGGCCGACATCCGTTCCGTGTCTTCCGCTTCCACGTTGAGCCGGAGTAGCGGCTCGGTGTTGCTCGGGCGGACGTTGAACCAGGCGCCCCGGTCGACGGTCACGGTCAGACCATCGAGGGAATCCACGTCGGCGCCGCACTCCTGCGCCCAGCCGCGGATGGCCGCCAGGCACGGCCGGACATCGGCGACCGTCGAGTTGATCTCACCGGAGGCGGCGTACCGCTGGTACTGGCTGGTCAACTCCGACAGTGGTGCGTCCGAGCGGCCGAGCGCGGCCAACACGTGAAGCGCGGCCAGCATCCCGCTGTCCGCCCCGTAAAAGTCGGCGAAGTAGTAGTGCGCGGAGTGTTCCCCACCGAACAGTGCTCCCGTGCGGGCCATCTCGGCCTTGATGTAGGAATGCCCCACTCGAGTACGAACGGGCCGTCCACCGTGCTCGCGCACGATCTGCGGAACCGCGGCGGACGAGATCAGGTTGTACAGCACGGTCGACCCGGGCCGCCGCGCGAGCTCCCGAACCGCCACCAGCGCGGTGATCGCGCTCGGGGACACCGGCTCGCCCCGTTCGTCGACGACGAAGCAGCGATCCGCGTCGCCGTCGAAAGCCAGACCGAGATCGGCGCCGGTGGCTCGCACCCGCGCCTGCAGATCGACCAGATTGGCCGGGTCCAACGGGTTCGCCTCGTGATTGGGGAACGTTCCGTCCAACTCGAAGTACAGCGGATCGAGGGCGAACGGCAGCCGGGCGAAGATCGGCGGAACGGTGTGACCGGCCATTCCGTTGCCCGCGTCGACCACGACGCGCAGCGGCCGGACCCCGGACAGATCCACCAGATCGAGGAGGTAGTCGGCATAGTCGGTGACCATCGGCCGGGCCGGCAGCGACCCCGCGACGGGGTTCGGCACCGGGCGTCCTTCATCGAGCAGCGCGACGGCCGCGTCGCGGATCGTCGCCAGCCCGGTGTCCAGGCTGATCGGCTTGGCCCCGGCCAGGCACATCTTCACCCCGTTGTACCGGGCGGGATTGTGCGACGCGGTGAACATCGCACCGGGCATGTCGAGCAGGCCGGACGCCAGGTACAGCATGTCGGTGGAGGCGAGCCCGATGAACTCGACGTCCAGCCCCGCCGAGCGCACGCCCGAACCGAACGCGGCCCCGAGTTCGGGTGACGAATCGCGCATGTCGTGCCCGATGACAATGCAGCCGGCCCCGTGTGGCGGCGCCGCCACCAGGCCGGCGAAGGCGTGGCCGAGGGCGAACGCGCCGGCCGCCGTGAGCTGCGTGCCGACCAGGCCACGCACGTCATAGGCCTTCACGATGGACGCCAGCTGCTCGCCGGGCGTGGGGGCGGCCGTCGTGGTCCCGTCGTCGACGGCATTCGAGGTCAGAACATTCGAGGTCATTGTCATGCGGCCGAACCATCCTTCGCGAATCAGTGATGCACTCGCCGCGACAATGCGGGCATCCATTGGCCGGAAATGGCCACTGCTACCATCTTCAAGATTATCTGAAACTCGTTCCGGCAGAATCGGAACCGGCTGTGAAGATCATCACCGGCGATGGACGCCGGGCCGGCCCGACCGGAGCCGGTGGGTCTACGAGCCGTCCGACCCGGACCAGGTCCGGATCGACCGGAACACCTGCGGAAATTGCGGACCGAGGTCGAAAGTGTCCTGCGTACCGGGTCCGACATTCCAGAATCCGAAACCCGCGGATCCGTGGGTCATCGCCATGCCCACCGATGTCCAGAACTGTTCCGCCCGCGCATCGTCCCCGATCATTGCGTTCGCCCCCCACTCCTCGACCAGCCAGGGCCGTCCGGCCACCGCGGCCGCCGCCGCGACCTGTGGCATCGTCACCCGCAGGTCCGGCGAGCTGTACAGATGAATCGTGAACACGTCGTTGTGCGGTAATTCCATGATCGATTGCCAATCGATCCCCGAATCCCAGTCCAGGTACAGCAGGCCGCCGGTCGTCAACAATTGATCGGGTGCCCGATCGTGCCAGAATTGTTCGACGGTCCGGTAGAAATCGACCAGCTGCGCGGCGCTCGTCCCGACGACATTGTCGGCGCCGTTGATCGCGGCGGGCTCGCCGGCAAATGCGACCAGCGCGATCGTTCGATCGGCGCCGTATCGCACGCCGGTGCGGGTGTTGACGCGGTCGACCACGAATGCCAGGAACGGCGTCCAGTCCGTGGTGTACGGATTGATCCCGGTTCGAAGCAGGAGATTGCGGTAGGTCGAGAGATCGAGCAGCACGGCGACCCCGCTGTCGTGCGCCACGGCGATCAGCTGGTCGACCCGCCGCCACGCCGCCTCGTCGTACGCGTCCGCCGGCCTGGGATCGGGCCGGTCCAGGAAATCGGTGATCCGAACCGTGTTCAGCCCGAGGTCCCGGAGCCGCTGAACGGATCCGACCGGATCGTCGAGACCGCCGTAGACGGTGCCCGCTCTCATCGGCCAGCGCTCGCCGTCCCGGACCAGGCCGTCCGGCCCGGCGACCACTCTCGGCTCCTCCGATGGGCGCGCGGCGGCGACCAGGGTCGTCCCGGACAGGACGCCCAGCAGGAGGACCAGAAGCAGCCCGTGGGTCCGGCGTCCCCGGGAACGCCGGACCGCGGCTCCGACGACGTCGTCAGGCTCGGTCAACTAGGACAGCGCGCCGACGAGCTCGGCCGGTTCGTCGGCCGGACGCGTCGGGCCCGCGTTGGCCGCGAGGCCGTGCGAGGTCTTCTCCCAGTACGACGGGTTGACGATGAGCTGGTACGTCGCCTTCGCCGCAGCGACGCTCATCATCAGCCAGTACAGCGGGACCAGCAACGCTGCCATCAGCAGATCCGGCCGTTTGAGTTCGCTGATCGTCAGCATGCCCATGTAGATGACCGCTGCGTTGCCGAACACGAAGCAGGCCAACGCCAGGTAGTACGTCTGCGCGGGAAAGAGCTCGGCGACCCACGCCGGCTGCTGGACCGCCCACAGCACGGCCAGCGCCCAGAAGATCGGGTTGATCAGGGCCGTCAACGGCGTTCCGAGGACGAACAGGTGCAGCCCGAGAGCGCCGCGCCAGCCGAGTTCCCGGTGCACCGTCCTCGGTTCACGCATGTGCACCAACCAGGTCTGCAGGTACCCCTTGTACCAGCGGCTCCGTTGCTTGATCCAGTTCACGAAGTCGGAGTTGGCCTCCTCGTCGGTCACCGAATCGAGCACACCGACCTTGTACCCCAGACGCGCCAGGCGGATGCCCAGATCCGCGTCCTCGGTCACGTTGTAGGCGTCCCAGGCGCCGATGGACCGCAGCAGTCCGGCGCGGAAGTGATTGCTCGTCCCGCCCAACGGAATCGGCGCACCGACGGAGACCAGGCCGGGCAGCAGGAACCGGAACCAGTTCCCGTACTCGACCGTGAAGAACCGGGTAATGAGGTTCTGCCGCGAGTTGAAGTACCCCAGACGGGCCTGCACGCAGGCGTAACCGGCTCCGAGCCGGCCCAACGCCACCACCGCGCGACGCAACTGCAGCGGCTCGGGCTTGTCCTCCGCGTCGTAGATCGTGACGAATTCACCGCGCGCCGACTGCAGACCGTAGTTGCAGGCCTTCGGCTTGGTCCTGGGCTCGGCCGCCGGGACCAGCACGATCCGCACCGGCGAGCCTTCGACGGTGCGGCGGGCGACGCGGATCGTCTCGACGTCGTCCTCCTCGAGCAGCAGTCGGACGTCGAGCTTGTCGGTCGGGTAATCGATCGCGGCCATCGACTCGATCACGGTCGCGATCACCTCCGGCTCCCGGTACGCCGGCACGAGCACGGTGTAGACCGGAAGGTCGGCGTCCGCGATCGCGCGAGCCTCCTCGTCGGTCACCCGCACCAGGTCCGTGCCGGCCAAGCCGGCCTTGACCAGCACCACCCGGTAGATCACGGCCGCCGAGTAGACGACGGTCGCCAGCCCGATCGCGATCTGCATCGTCAGGATCGGGTCGAACACGGCACCGGCCACCACCAGCAGGCCGGCCACCACCAGACCCAACTTCTGTCCGGTGCTGACCACATGGTCTGCGGACATCCGAGGAGCGGCCTGCTTGAGACCGTAGATGCTGCGCTCGAGCATCTCCCGCTCGTGCTCGGACGACATCGGCACCGGGGTCCAGGACGTGGCCCCCGATTCGCCGGATTCGTTCTGGCCGAAGCCAGGTCGGTCGATCACGCTCACGTCAGGACTCCCATCTGGGCAAGAACGGCACTCGCGCCGAACGTCGCGCCGGCCGCCACCACGAACGGCAGCCCCGGGGCGACGGGCGGGAGGAATTGCTGGTGCATGGCCAGGTCGGCTTCGCGATCGCGCCCGGTTCCCCGAAGCCAGCGCGCGGAGATCACGGCCGCAACCGCGACGTACACCCACGCGACGATTTCTCCGGCGGCCGGCAACCCGGCCAGCGGAAGCAGCCCCAGCAACGGGGCGGCCAGGGCGAGCCGGATCCGGGCCGTCAGCCTGGTGCCCAGCACGATGAGGCAGGCGGCGATCAGGAATCCGGTGGCGGCGAACAGCAGGCGGGCGTCGATCGGTCCGGTGACCGACAACGGCGTTGCCCAACCGAAGGTCAGCCACACCGAGGGAGCGCCGAACACCAGGGCCAGGATCGAATCGACCTGACGATCGTGGACCGGCGGCTCGTCGGGCCGGGGAGTGGCTCGCGCGACCACCAGGGTGATCGCGGCGACGACGATCGCGATCATGGTGATGGCCGGCAGCGGGTTCCCCTGGCCGAAGACGTCGGCGGCGTGGGTGACCAGTGCGGGGAAGGCGAGCAGGGTCACCAACGCGGGCGCGCACAGTCGCGCGGCGAACCAGGCAGCGGAACGTGTCGGCCACCGGCGGCGGCGCGGCGCGGACGCCGTCACGACATCGAGGGGATCGGCGCGCCAGCGGAACACCCATCCGGCGGTGAACAGGTAACGGAGGACGAACACGACGCCCAGCACGACGACATTGGCCGGCACGGTGGGCATTCCGAGAACCTCGACGGCCAGGGCCAGCAGACCGAGTTGCACGGGCAACAGGACGATATTCAGCACCCAGAATCGGGCGAGCCCGGAGAAGAACCCGCGGCCGGAGTCGTGGAAGACCAGCCGTTCGAGCAGGACAAAGTTCCACACGATCGCGATCTGGGTGGCCAGGACCGAGCCGAGCAGGTACGGCACCGACCACACCGACGAGAGCAGCCACAGCGCGGCCGTGTTCACCGCGACCCCGGTGCCACCGACCAGCAGGAACTTGGTCAGTTGCGCCAGCCTGGGCCCGGACACCCCGAGCCGCAGGCTGATCAGCCGGCGAAGGTAGGTCAGGCCCTCCCGGATCGACGCCTTGCTCTGACCGTCGTGCCGGGGCTGGAACTCGAACGGCACCCCGACGACGCCGTTCGGTCCGCCCCGGGTCAACACCTCGAGCAGGATCTTGAAGCCGGACGGCCGGAGGCGGCTCAGGTCCACGGAGTCCAGACGCAACGCAAAGAAACCGCTCATCGGATCGGTCACCCCACGCAGCCGGCGCGGGAACAACATCCGCGCCGCGCGGGTCGACCACGCGGACACGGACTGCCGGAGCTTGCCGTCCAGGCCATCGGCGCCGTAGCCACCGGTGTAACGGGTGCCGTAGGCGACGTCGGCGTCACCGGCCATCGCCGCGGCGACCAAGTCCGGCACCTTCTCGGGGGGATGCTGCAGATCGCCGTCCATCACGACGGCCCACTGGCCTCGCGCCAGCCGGAACCCGGCCAGCACGGCACCACCGAGCCCGCCCTCCCGCCGGCCCGGCTCGCGGTGCAGCAAACGGACATCCATCGAACTCGACTGGGCCGCGGCGCGGATCGCGTCGGGCGTCTCGTCGTCGCTGTCGTCGACAAAGATGATCTCGGCGCCCGCACGGGCCAGCGGGCTGTCGGACCACTGCGCCATCACCCGGTCGAGCTGCTCAACCAGGGGCGCGATGTTGCCGGACTCGTTGCGCGTCGGAACGATAACGGAGACACCGAGTGTCGAACCGATAACGTTGTCGGCCCGGGTCGCTCTGGACCCGATTGCTTCAGCCATTCTGGATCCCCCTGGTGGCAGGATGACGGGGCACACCAGGACGGCGTCGGACCGGAGCCCCCGAAGGACGACGTCCCGCGGGGGAAGGCAAACAACGCTGAAAGCCTGCCCGGGTCGGCCCACCCCATTGGAATACCGATCCCGCGGACGCAGGTCCTACGATACGTGATCTGATCGCCCAGCGTCACCACCAAATGAGGCTGTGAACGATGTCTCAGCAAATATTGGCCCTGAAGGTGCGCGTTTCGTGACAGATCGCGGTCTCCCTGCGCCGATCGGGCGAATGGGTCCCACGAATGTCTTCGATGTGACCATCCGACCCCCGCGGCGATTCACCCGATCAGATCCGGCCGCCGGTCGGTGGACATGCGAAAAGACCACAGAATAAATCGGTTTCGTCACATTCATGTTTCGACGCGGAAAAGGCGGAAAGCGACACCTGAATCCTAGCAAATCGGTCGAAATCATAGAATTCGACCGGTTGCGGTGGATTTCGTCAGATTTCGTCCGGAACCGGCTCCGGCACCCCGGCCACCGACGCCAGGACCTCGTCCAGTTCGTCCGTCTTGATGAGCACCTCGCGCGCCTTGGAGCCCTCGGACGGCCCGACGATGCCGCGAGTCTCCATCAGGTCCATCAGCCGCCCGGCCTTGGCGAAGCCGACCCGCAGCTTGCGCTGCAGCATCGAGGTGGAGCCCAGCTGCGAGGTCACCACCAGGTTGATCGCCTCCAGCAACAGATCCAGGTCGCCGCCGATGTCCGGGTCGACGTCCTTGGCCGGATCGGCCTTGGCGACGGTGACGCCGTCGGTGTAGTCCGGTTGCGCCTGCTCCTTGACGAAGTCGACGATCGCGGTGATCTCCTCGTCAGAGACGTACGCCCCCTGAATGCGGACCGGCTTGGACGCGCCCATCGGCAGGTACAGGCCGTCGCCCATGCCGATCAGCTTCTCCGCGCCCGGCTGGTCCAGGATGACCCGCGAGTCCGTCAGGGACGACGTGGCAAAGGCCAGCCGGGACGGCACGTTGGTCTTGATCAGACCGGTGACCACGTCGACGGACGGCCGCTGGGTGGCCAGCACCAGGTGGATGCCGGCGGCCCGGGCCTTCTGGGTGATCCGGACGATGGCGTCCTCGACGTCCCGTGGCGCGGTCATCATCAGGTCGGCCAGCTCATCGATGATGCCCAGGATGTACGGGTAGGGCTTGTAGACGCGCTCCGACCCGGGCGGGGTGACGATTTGCCCGTTGCGCACCTTCTTGTTGAAGTCGTCGACGTGCCGGACGCCGTGCGCCAGCATGTCCTGGTACCGCTGCTCCATTTCCTCGACCAGCCAGGCCAGCGCCGCGGCCGCCTTCTTCGGCTGGGTGATGATGGGCGTGATGAGGTGCGGAATGCCCTCGTAAGGAGTCAACTCGACCATTTTCGGGTCGACCAGGACCATCCGGACTTCTTCCGGGCTGGCCCGTTCCAGCAGCGACACCAGCATCGAGTTGACGAAGGACGACTTGCCCGACCCGGTCGCGCCGGCCACCAACAGGTGCGGGGTCTTGGCGAGGTTGGCGGTGACGAAGTTGCCCTCAACGTCCTTCCCGAGTCCGACCACCAGCGGATGGTGGTCGGTGCGAGCATCGGGAGCGGCCAGCACGTCACCCAGCCGCACCATCTCCCGGTCGGTGTTGGGCACCTCGATGCCGACGGCGGACTTGCCCGGGATCGGCGCCAGCAACCGCACACTCTCGGTGGCCGCGGCGTAGGCAATGTTGCGGGTCAGCGCGGTGATCTTCTCGACCTTGACGCCCGGCCCGAGCTCGACCTCGTACCGGGTGACCGTCGGCCCGCGGGTGAACCCGGTCACCGCCGCATCGATGTTGAACTGTTCGAGGACCCCGGTAATCCGGTTGATCATGTCGTCATTGGCGGACGAGGAAACCTTCGGCGGCGCCCCCAACTTCAGCAGGCCGGGCGGCGGCAACTGGTACCCGCCCGCCGGACCCGGGGTGAGCACCGGAAGTTGCTTCGTCGCCGTCTCGGTGAATGCGGGTTCGGCCGCACCCTTCGCCGGCGGCGTCGGTACCCCGGCCGCCTTGGCCGTGCGGGAGCGAGAGATCCGGGCGGTGGGCGGATCCTGCGGGGGCGTCGGCTGGACGGGCAGGATCGGGCGGGTCAGCGGCTCCTCATCGCGGTGCGACGGCTCCGCCCCATCGGTGGCGTTCGCGTCCACCGCCTGCCGGCGCCGCGCCGGCCGGCGCAGCCGGGGCGCGGCCGGCGGGGCGTCCGGATCGAGCGGATGGTCGTCGTCGCTCCGCGGGTCCCGGTCGTCGTCGCCGGCCCCGCCCGACCGATGCCCGCCGTACTCCCGCCAGCCACCCTGAATGAGCCGGGGCACGTCGGCCAGCGAGATGCCCAGGATGAGCAGCAGGCCGAACAGGCCCAGCAGAACCAGCAGGAGGATCGCCGGCACGGCGGTGATCCCGACGTACAACGGCTGGCCGACGAGCCAGCCGACCGTGCCGCCGGCGTCCATCCGCTGACCGGTCGAATCAGCCGCGCCGGGATCCAGCCGAGCCGCGTGCAGCACGTGCAACACGCCGGCCGCGCTGAGCACGACGGCGATGCCACCGGCGACCCGCCGGGGGCGATGGCCGGGGTCGGGCTGGGAGCGCATCAGAACCACGGCGAGCACGACCAGCGCAACCGGGAACACGTAGGCCAGCATCCCGAACCAGACGCGGACGGCGTCGTCGGCCAGCGCACCGATCGGACCGGCGGCCCCCAGCCAGGTGCCGACCGCGCAGACCAGCGCGACCGCGAGCAGACCAAGGGCCAGCCCATCGCGCTTGTGGGACGAATCGATGGACCGGGTGGCCGACGCGCCGGCGCCGACCGCTCGAGCCAGCTGCCCGCACCAGCGCGCGACGAGCAGCCACAATCGGCGCAGCCCGCGGCCCAACCCCTTGATTCCGGTGACCACCGGCGACGGTTCGCGGACCCCCGGGTTCTGCCAGGTCTTGGTCGGCGCCGCCGAGCGACCCTTGCTCGAGCCCGACCGCGGTGTGCCGGACTTGCCCGACCGACCTCGCCCGCCTCCGGACGACGTGCTGGCCGACGGCGCGTTTGCTGATGACGAACGCCGCCCCGACCCCGCCGACGTTCGCGCCGTCGAACGCGCGCCTGAGGACCGGGTTGCCGGGGACTTCGCAGCCATCTCGCTAACGTATCCGGCCGGTCACATCAACCCCACGTGCCACACCGGGTCCCGGGACTGGACGAGGCCGGGCGGCGTGGGTCAGGAGGCCAGGGAGAGGGCAACCTCGGCCGGTGCGGCCGGCTCGATGGGGGCGGTCGACGAGACCGCGTCCCGCTCGAGCAGCCCGTCGGTGGCCCGGAACAGGGTGCCGGCACCGTGCACCCGCACCGGACCCTGGCGCGCCGGGAGGAACACCGACCGACCGGGACCGACCGACAGGTCGTTGCCCTGCGCGTCGGTCAGGGTCAGGGTTCCCTCGGTCACCAGCAGGATCTGCGGTCCGGTGTGCTCGAGCACCCGGCCGACCTCGTCGACCCGGACGCGGGACAGGGCGAATTCGGGGGCCGGCGTGCGGAAGGCGACCTCACCCGGGGCAACCGGGACGCCGGTCACCAGCATCGGGTCACCCGGGGCGAAGGACACGACGGCAGACAGTTCGGCGACGTCCACGTGCTTGGTGGTCAACCCGCCGCGCAGCACGTTGTCCGAGCTGGCCATGATCTCGACACCGAAGCCGGACAGGTAGGCGTGCATGTTGCCGGCGGGCAGGTAGACGGCCTCGCCCGGGGCCAGCTCGATCCGGTTCATCAGCAGGGCGATGAGCACGCCGGGATCACCCGGGTAGTGGTCGGCCAGCCGGGCGGCCATCGCGTACTCCCGGGCGAATTCACCGCCGGATCCGGCGCGAGCCCGACAGGCGGCGGCGACGGAGTCAACGGTGGGCGCGATGGCCGCGCGATCTGCCTCCAGCAGCGAGGTGACGACCTCCCGCAGACCGGGTTCTCCGGGCTGCTCGACCAGGGCGGACCGGACGTCACCGAGCACCGGCGTGCCCAGCTCGTCCAGCAACCGCACGGTGGTCACGGTCGGGCGGAAGCCGCACAATGCCTCGAACTCGGTCAGGGCGTACATCAGTTCCGGCTTGTGCGAGCGGTCCTTGTAGTTACGGAACGGTGCGTCCACCGGCACCCCGGCCGTGTTCTCGGCGTCGAAGCCGGCCCGGGCCTGGTCCATCGTCGGGTGCGCCTGCAGGGACAGCGGCGCGTCCGCGGCGAGCAGCTTGAGCAGGAACGGGAAGCTGTCGTCGAACTCGCGGGCCACCTGCGGACCGAGGGTGCCGTTCGGGTCGTCGGCGACGGCATGCAGCAACGGCCGCTCGTCGCCCGGCCGCACCAGCACCGACGAGTCCCCCGGGTGGGCGCCGACCCAGAGTTCGGCCTGGGGCTCGTTCGACGGCACCGGTCCCCCGAGCAGGCCGGAGATCGCGGTCCGCGATCCCCAGGCGTAGGGACGCACCTGGTTCTTCATCAAAAACATGGCCGGAATTCCTTTCGCGCAGCAACGACGGGTCACTGGCGTCACCGTTGCCGACCAGATGGCACCCAGATGTCAACGTGGATGCTTCACCAGACGTCCCAGCGAACTCCGGGTGCGATCACTGTGACGCGTCCCACCGAGCTGACGGTTCACTCGCTGCCGCTCGCTCACGCCGGTCCCTCCCCCGGCCGCCTCGCCAGCTCGGCCACCGGGCCACGGGAACGGTGTCGGTGCTGACGGTTCACTCGCTGCCGCTCGCTCACGCCGGTCCCTCCCCCGGCCGCCTCGCCAGCTCGGCCACCGGGCCACGGGAACGGTGTCGGTGCTGACGGTTCACTCGCTGCCGCTCGCTCACGCCACCGGATGACGCGACCGGGTGCGCCTGGACAGCTTGCGCCAGACCCAGCTCGACGGCACGTGCCGGTCGTACAGCACGTACTCGCAGGCGGCGTCGTCGAACAGGGTCGTTTCCAGGGCGTGCCGGTCGGTCGTCCGGCCGGCCAGCAGGAGCTCGTCGTCGGCCCGCAGTACGAAATCGTCGTCGGGGGTGAGTTGAATCTCCGCGTCGTGTCCGGATCCCCGCTGGACGAGCAGGGCCACGACGTCCAACCGGGTGGACCGGTCGTCCGGGTCGCGGAGCACGTCCCCCAGCCGGACCTCGTCGTCGAGCAGCCACCGACGCAGGGCCGGCGCCTCGCCCGGGACCAGCCGCTCCTTCCACAGTTCCTGCAGCCGGCGCCCGCAGGACCCGGTGATCCGTTCCAGCGTCCGCGAGGCCCACTCGTCGCCCATCGCCGGGATCTCCTGGACGAACCGCCACAACAGTGGGGTGGACAACTGGGCGTACATCTCGTGGGCGACGACCTCGGTGGGGACCAGTAACGAGTCCGGGTCCATCGCATGGAACAGCGGCGAGCTGATCTGCAGGTTCTGCCGGGCGGCCACGAACAACGTCGGGTTGATCTTCCGAGCGGTGGCGACCAGCGACAGGTTGGTGGTGTCGTTGTCGGTGCCGGCGACGAAGCCGACGGCGGTGGCCAGGTCGGCCCGCTTGAGCACCGACGGTTCGGAGGCGTCGCCGACGATCACGGCCGGGTCGTCAGAACTTCCCAACGGATCGATGATGGTGACGGCCAGCCCCTCGTCCCGCAGGTCCTTGACCAGTTCCTTGCCGAACCGGCCGTAGCCGGCCAGCACCCAGCGGCCCTTGGTCGGCGGTCGGGCCCGGCGTGGCCGGTCCGCGCCGGGACCGCTTTCCAACCAGGTGAGCAACTGGTACGAGGCGGGCGCGCGCAGCGCCAGCCGCAGGTGGTCGCCGAACCGGTCGAACGGGTTGACCAGGGATGGGTTGCCGAACGCGCGCATCCGGTACTCGATGGTCGGCGACACCACCCGGGCGATCACCGGCAACTCCGGCCGGAGCAGGGCGGCGGCCATGATCACGTGCAGGTTCACGTCGTCGTCGCTGGTCAGCGCCACCACTCCGGAGCAGTACGGATTGTCCAGGCCGGCGATCGCCAGGTGATGCGGGTTGCGCACATCGCCGGCCAGCGCCGGCACATCCGCGTGGTACGCGACCAGGTCCAGCGAGTCGATCCGCTCGGACTTCGAGTCGATGACGACGAACTGCTGGCCCATCCCGTCGAACGCCTTGCCCAGCAATTCCCCGGTCTGCCCGTAGCCGGCGAACAGCAGGAACGGTTCGCGCAGCCGGCGCACCTTGCGGCGGAACCGCTGCAACGCGAGCGCCTGCCGGAAGGTCCGGTCCTGGATGAGGGTCAGCAGCGAGCCGATCGCATACGCCCACCCGATCACCAGCAGGTAGATGGAGATCGTCGTCCACATCCGCTGGTTGGCATTGAACGGGAACGGCAGCTCGCCGTAGCCGATGGTCGAGGCCGTGTAGCTCATGAAGTACAACGACTCGAAGATCGACATGTGGTACGGGCGGCCCTCGGGATCGGTCGCCGGAATCAACGACATGCCGAAGACGGTGATCGAGAAGATCACGATCAGGATGATCAGCGGGGCCCGCATCCGCCGCATGACGATGAAGATCGTGTTGGTGGCGGCGGGCTCGTCGTCCACCGTGATCCGGCGGCGGAGCCGGGGTCGGCTCTCCCGCTCGTCGTCCCCGAACATCTGCTTCCAGAAGATCTGCAGGACGTTCGACATGGGTCAGCGCCGGTGGAAGGACACGGTCTCGACCACCAGCAGGATCACCGACACCAGGTTGGCCAGCAGCGCCCCGCCGGACAACGAGACCACACTGGCCATCGCCTCGCCGGTGACGCCGTGGCTGGACACGTTGGCCGCGTACCCCCAGACCAGCGCGGCGCAGATCAGCTGCAGGTCGGCGACCAGGCTGGTGGCCAGATGGGTCGCGCCCAGCTGGGTCCGGTCACCGAACTTGAGGACCGTGGCGATCAGGCTGACCACCAGCGCGCCGAACAGCTCGTAGATGTTGTGCAGCTCCGGGACGGCGATGTCGCCCAGGAAGAAACCGAAGTTCAGCGTCGCCGCGAGCAGCACGAAGAAGCCGAAGATGACCTTCTCGAGGTTCATCGATCACCCCCTGACCGGACCATGCGGATGCGTGGCGATGCCCGCGCACTCCAAGATGATCACCCCTGGGCCGTCTTCCCGCTCCACGGGGGTGGTGACCGCAGCACGATCGGGGAACCATCGAGAAGCAGACCGGTCGTCCGCATCGGGTCCCGACCCTGGAGGCGAGATGCATACCCTCACCATCGTCGTCGTCTTCGCCGCGCTCGTGGTCATCCTCGGGCTGATCTTCTGGATGCTGCTGCACTGGCGCCGCTTCCGGTACGAGACGGACCGCTTGACGGCCTGGCAGGACGTGTTCGGTCAGCGGGGCGGGAGGGTTGCGCTGCTGGTCGGATTCATCGCGCTGGCCGTGCTGGTCGGGGGCCTGCTCGCCTACCAGGCGCAGCTCACGTCGATGCAGTGAGCCGGCGGCGAGGGTCAGGCCTGGGCGTGTCCGGCCACCGCACCGATGACGATCACCGCCGGCGACTCGACGCCCGCGCCCCGGGCCAGCTCGGCGATCTCGTCGAGGCGGCCGGCGGTCACCCGCTGGGCGGGGGTCCACCCGTTCTCCACGATCGCCACCGGCGTGGCCGGGTCCAAGCCCGCACCGAGCAGCCCGGCGGCGATCACGGGGAGGGCAGCTACCCCCATCAGCACCACCAGCGTTCCGTGACCCCGGGCCAGCGCCGCCCAGTCCAGATCGACGGGCAGCCCGTCGGGGGTGACCGCGTCGTGCCCGGAGATGACCGTGACCTGCCGGGACTGGCCGCGGTTGGTCACCGGGATACCGGCCGCGGCCGGAACGGCGAAGGCGCTGGTCACGCCGGGCACCACGGACACGTCGACGCCGGCCTCCCGGCAGGCGGCGACCTCCTCGCCGCCACGACCGAGGACGAACGGGTCGCCGCCCTTGAGCCGCACCACCCGCCGCCCGGCCTGCGCGTGCTCGACCAGCAGCCGGTTGATCTCGGTCTGCGGCACCGGATGCCGGCCGGGGGCCTTGCCGACGTCCAGAATCAGCACCCCCGGCCCCAGCTCGTCGAGCACGGACCGGGGCGCGAGCCGGTCGACGACCACCACGTCGGCGGCCGCGAGCTCGCGCCGTCCGCGCAGGGTGAGCAGGTCGCCGTCACCGGGCCCGCCGCCGACCAGCACCACCCGGCCCGGGCCGGGCCGCTGCCGCCGCACGGGCAGGGCGCCGGCGTCCAGGGACGCGGCGATGGCGTCCCGCACCGCGACCGCCCGCCGGGGATCGGCGGCGCCGGCGGAGCCGACGGAGACGAGCACGTCGTCCCGTCGCACCACCGCGGCCGACCGGGCACTGCCGGTGGCGGCGTCATCGGCGCGCACGCAGAACACCTGGCGAGCCTCGGCATCCGCGGCGACGGTCTCATCGGCCGGCCGGTCACCGGTCGCGGCGAACACCAGCCACGCCCCGTCCAGATCATCGACCCGGTACTCACCGCACCGCCAGGTCAGCAATCCGGCGGCCGCGCCGTCGACGATCGATTCGCAGGCGAACGGTGCGACGACCAGCACGTCGGCCCCGGCGTCCAGCACGGCGGCGACCTTGCGGGCGGCCACCGGCCCCCCGCCGGCCACCAGCACCCGCCGCCCGTGCAGCGACAGGTGCAGGGGCAGCAGCTCAGACACCCTCGAGCCGCTTGCCGGACGGGCGCAGGTACACGTACCAGGTGACAGCGAAGCACACCGCGTAGAAGCAGATGAACCCGATGTAGGCGGCGTCGGCGGACTTGGTGGCCAGGAAGGACTGCCGGAAGGCGAGGTTCACCAGCACGCCACCGAACGCGCCGATGGCGCCGGCGATGCCGATCAGCGCACCGGCGTAGCGCTGTGACTTGGCCATCGAGGTGGCCGGGTCGGCTCCCTGGCGGGTGATTTCCAGGCCCGACTTGGCCTTGAAGATGGCCGGGATCATCTTGTAGACCGACCCGTTGCCCAGCCCGCTGAACGCGAACAACATAATGAAGCCGACCAGGTACAGCGGCAGCGAGTGCATCAGCGACGCGGCCAACACCACGATCGCGCCGAGCGCCATGGCGACGAAGTTGACGAACGAGACCCGCGCCCCGCCGAGCTTGTCGGCCAGCGACCCGCCGTAGGGCCGGATGAGGGAGCCGATCAGAGGGCCGATGAACGTCAGGTACGCGGCCTTGACCGGCGTCGAGAAGATGTCGGCGAACTGCACCTGGAGCACCTGCCCGAACGCGAACGAGAAGCCGATGAAGGAACCGAAGGTGCCGATGTAGAGCAGCGAGATCACCCAGGTGTGGCGGTCCTTGGCCACGTCCCGCATCGCCCGCTTCGAGTTCTTCATCTCGGTGAGGTTGTTCATCTTGATCGCCGCACCGACGGCGGCCGCGATGATCAGCGGGATGTAGATGATCGGCAGCACCCGCGGGTAGCTCGCGCCGATGGTGGCCAGGATGAGCAGGCCGATCAGCTGCACCATCGGGACGCCGATGTTGCCGCCGCCGGCATTGATGCCCAGCGCCCAGCCCTTGAGCCGGGCCGGGTAGTAGGCGTTGATGTTGGTCATGGACGAGGCGAAGTTGCCGCCACCGACGCCGGCCAGGCAGGCGACGAACAGCAGCGTGCCGTAGGCCACCCCCGGCTGCAGCACGATGACGATACCGATGGTCGGGATGAGCAGCAGCAGTGCCGAGATGATGGTCCAGTTGCGGCCGCCGAAGGTGGCCACCGCGAACGTGTACGGCAACCGCAACACGGCGCCGAGCAGCGTCGGCAGCGCGGTCAACAGGAATTTACCGGCGGCGTCGATGCCGTACTCCGGGCCGAGGAACAGCACCAGCACCGACCACATCGACCAGACCGAGAAGCCGATGTGCTCGGAGATCACCGAGAAGACCAGGTTCTTCTTGGCGATCCGGGCACCCTTCTCCGCCCAGAAGACCGGATCCTCGGGACGCCAATCCTCGATCCAGTGCTTGCCGTGGTGGGTCTTGGGGATCGCCGGGTCGGCGGGCGTGGTCGCCAGGTCGGCCTGGACCGGGGTGATCTCGGGGGTGCTCATCGGCACGGTTCCTGTTCTGTGGTGGGCGAATCAGGCTGGTACTGCACACTCGGTGGTCGCCGGACGGTGAATCACACCGAGTAGAGGACGATCTCGTCGTCGACGACGTCCACCCGCCACGACCGGAGATCGGGCTGACCGCTGCGCGAACAGCCGGTGGCCAGCTCCCAGGCGTTCAGGTGCAGCGGGCAGATCACGACGGAGCCGTCGATCTGGCCGTCGGCCAGCGGGCCGCCCTTGTGCGGGCAGACCGCCGAGACGGCGTGAACCGCGCCCGATCTCAGATGGAAGACGGCGACCTGGGTGCCGTCGACGCCGAACGCCCGGCCCTCCCCCGCCGGGACCTGGGACAGCGGGCCCAACCGGTGGGCGGTGCCGGCGCCGGGATCGGTGACGGCGGTCATCGAACCGGCACCTGGGGCAGGACCTCCAGCGGCAGGGAGGTGCGGAACTGGCCGGGGGTGGCCGGCTTCGCCCCTTCCTGCCAGGGGTCCTTATACCCGTCGACGGCGGTCTGCAGGCGCGCGTCCAGGTCGGCGGCGATGCCGAGACTGTCCTCCACGATCACCTCACGCAGGTGCTCGATGCCCATCCGCGGCACGAACGCGTAGGTGCGCTCGAGCCACTTGGCGTTCTCCCGGTAGTACTGGATGAACCGTCCGCTCAGCGTCGTCGCCAGGTCGGGATCGTCCACCGTGGCCAGCAGGTCACCCTTGCGGATGTGCGCGCCGGCCGCGCCGCCGATGTAGATCTCCCACCGGCCGCCGTCGATGGCGACCAGGCCGACGTCCTTGCACAACGACTCGGCGCAGTTGCGCGGGCAGCCGGTCACCGCCATCTTGATCTTGGCCGGCGATTCCAGCCCCTGGAACCGGGACTCGATCTTGATGCCCAGGTTGGTCGAGTCGCCGACGCCGAACCGGCAGAACTCCTGGCCGACACAGGTCTTCACCGTCCGGAAGCTCTTGCCGTAGGCGTACCCGGACGGCATGCCGAGGTCGGCCCAGACCCCGGGCAGGTCCTCCTTGCGGATGCCGAGCAGGTCGATCCGTTGGCCGCCGGTCAGCTTGACCATCGGCACGTTCCATTTCTCGGCGACGTCGGCGATCTTGCGCAGCTGCTCCGGGGTGGTCACGCCGCCCTTCATCTGGGGCACGACCGAGAAGGTGCCGTCCTTCTGGATGTTGGCGTGCACCCGGTCGTTGATGAACTTGGCGTCCTTCTCGTCGATGTACCGCTCCGCCCAGATCATCTTGAGCAGGGAGGCCAGCCCCATCTTCGACTTGGCGTCCTCGGCGCCGTCCGGGGCGAGCGCGGCAAACACACTGGAGACCGAGCGGAGTTCCTGTTCCAGGATCGCCTTCATCAGATCGGGCTTGTCCATGGGGATCCCGGGGACGTACCAGTTGGCCGACGGGTCCTCCTCGACCTTGCCGCCGGCGGCCCATTCGACGATCTGGCAGACCATGTTCTTGCAGGAGCCGCAGCCCTTGCCGGCCCGGGTCTTGTCCATCACGCCGGCGACGGTCTTCACGCCGCTCTCCACGCAGGCGACCAGGGCGCCTTTGGAGACGCCGTTGCAGTTGCACACCTGGGCGTCGTCGGCGAGTTCGGCGACGCCGACCTCCTCGGCCGGAGTGCCGAGGTTGAACAGCATCTCCAGCCGCTCCTCGGGCAGCGGCAGGCCGCGGTCGAACGCCTGGATCAGGAAGGCGACCTTGGAGGTGTCGCCGAGCATCGTGGCACCGATCAGCTTCTCGTCCCGGATCACCAGTGACTTGTAGATGCCCTTGCGCGGCTCGGAGAACACGATGTGCTCGTCGGTGTCGCGCTCCGGGCCCTGCACGCCCATCGCGGCCACATCGACGCCCGCCACCTTGAGCTTGGTGGAGGTGCGCGAGCCGTGATAGGCGGCGTCCGGGTCGGTCCCGGTGAGATGCTCGGCCAGCACGACGGCCTGCTCCCACAACGGTTGCACCAGGCCGTACACCTCGCCCCGGTGCTGCACGCACTCGCCGACCGCGTAGACGTCGGGATCGTCGACGGTGCGCATCTGATCGTCCACGATGATCGCCCGTTCGACCGTGAACCCGCTGGTGACGGCGATGTCGACATTGGGCCGGATGCCGGCGGCCACCACGACCATGTCGCACTCCAGCAACGGATGGTCGACCATCCAGACGCCCTCGACCTTCTCCTCGCCCATGATGGAGGTGGTCCGGGCCTTGCAGTGCACGTAGATGCCCAGATCCTCGACGCTCTTGCGCAGGATGTCCCCGCCCTCGGGGCCGATCTGGGCGTTCATCAGGTGCGGGCCGGCGTGCAGCACGTCGACCTGCAGTCCGAAGCCCTGCAGGCCGCGCGCGGCCTCCAGGCCGAGCAGCCCGCCGCCGATGACCACGGCGCGGCGATGGTCGTCGTGCTGGGCGTAGGCGATCATCCCCTGGGTGTCTTCCATGGTGCGGAACGCGAAGACGCCCGGCTTGAGTGACCCGTCGTCCATCCGCACGCCGTCGATCGGCGGGATGAACGAACGGCTGCCGGTGGCGATGATCAGCTCGTCGTAGGGGGTTTCGTACTTGGTGCCGTCCACGGTGTGTTCGGCGTAGACGATCTTGGCGAACCGGTCGATCCGGGTGGCCCGCACCCCGGCGTACAGGGTGATGTCGTTCTCGGTGTACCAGGCCAGGCTGTTGAGGAAGATGTCCGTCTCGGTCTCCTCGCCGGACAGGACGTGGGACAGCATGATCCGGTTGTAGTTGCCGTACGGCTCGTCGCCGAACATGGTGACGCTGAACTGCTCGGCGCCCCCCCGGGCCAGGATCTCCTCGACCGTGCGCGCGCCGGCCATCCCGTTCCCGATCACGACCAGCTTGCGCCGGGCGTCCCCCGGCTCGAACTGCTCTTCGTACGCCTCCAGGGCGTCGTCGTCGACCAGCGTCATCAGACCTCCACCAGCCCCAGGTCCAGGACCACGGTGCCGGTCAGCTTGTCCGGAGCGGCGATCGCCAGTTCCAGGGCGGTTCCGCCGATCAGGTCCTCGACGACCCGCAGCGGGACGTGCACGTCGGACTTGGCGCCGATCGGGAAGTACCGCATCGGCACGCCGTCCCGCTTGAGGACAACGGTGATCAGTTCGTCGGTGGTGTTGCCGCCGCGGAAGTACAGGGCCTGCGCCACCGAGCCGTCCGGCACGACGTACGTCAGGGTCGCGTCGATCGGCGCGGGCTTGTCCACCCCGGCGCCCGTGAACGGGAAGATGCCCTGCAGGAAGCGATTCTTGGAATGCATGGGGGTGTCCTTCGATCTCGATGGGTGCGGGCGGCGGTTTCCGGTGGCACGGCGGGTGGAGCCGGTCGATGCGGCGCGGCCCCGGAAGGGCAGGACCTCCGGTTGGCCGGGCATGGCCGTCAGGAGCTGGGTGTCGTCGGGCCCGCCGATCCGGCGGGCGGCGACGGCGCACACCTTGAATTCCGGCATCCGCGAGTACGGGTCCAGGTCCGGAACGGTCAGTGAGTTGGCGTTGTTGGCGCCGCCCCAGTGGAACGGGACGAACAGCACCTCGGGCCGGATCGCGTCGGTGACCTGGGCCCGGAAGACCGCGACACCCCGGCGGGTGCGGAGTTCGACCAGGTCGCTGGGTTCGATCCGCAGCCGGCGGGCCAGGCTCGGGTGCAGCTGCACGTGCGGGTCGGGCACCATGGTGCCCGACAGGCGCCGGGTCTGCGTGCCGCTCTGGTATTGCTGCAAGAGCCGGCCGGTGGTGAGCACGTACGGGTAGGACGGATCGGGGGTCTCGGCCGGCGCCCGGTGCACCACCGGGATGAACCGGGCCCTGCCGTCCGGCGTCGGGAAGGACTCGGTGAACAGCCGCGGGGTACCCGGATGGTCCTCGGCCGGGCACGGCCAGAACACGCCCTGCTCGGCCTCGATCCGGTCGTAGGTGATGCCGGCGTAGTCGGCGATGCCGCCGGCGCTGGCCCGCCGCAGCTCCTCGAAGACCTCGGCCGGCTTGTTCGAGAAGTATTGTCCGCGGCCCAGTCTGGTGGCCAGTTCGACGATCATCTGCAGATCGTCGAGAATCCCCTCGGGCGGCGGCAGGACCATCTTGCGGCGGATCACCCGACCCTCGAGGTTGGTCATCGTGCCTTCCTCCTCCGCCCATTCGGCGGTGGGCAGCACGATGTCGGCCAGCATCGCCGTTTCGGACAGGAAGATGTCCGAAACGATCAGCGTGTCCAGGGATTCGAGCCGGTGCCGGATCCGATTGGCGTCCGGCGCGGAGACGACGACGTTGGACGCCAGCACGAGCAGGGTGCGCACTCCCCCGTCGGTGCCGAGCCGGTCCAGCATCTCGAACGCCGACGTGCCGGGCATCGGCAGCTCGTCCGGATCGATGCCCCAGACGGCGGCGACGTGCGCGCGAGCTCGCGGGTCGTCCAGCCGGCGGTACCCGGGCAACTGGTCGGCCTTCTGCCCGTGCTCGCGGCCGCCCTGCCCGTTGCCCTGCCCGGTGACCGTGCCGTAACCGGACGCCCACTTGCCCGGCAGGCCCAGCGCGAGGGCCAGGTTGATGAACGCCTGCGCGGTGTCGGTGCCATTGCTGTGCTGCTCGGCACCGCGGGCGGTGAGGATCATCGCCGACGGTGCCGTGGCCAGAGTCCGGACGGTTTCCCGCATGTCGGCAACGCTGACCCCTGTCGTGCGCTCCACCCAATCGGGCCAGTACGAGCTGACGGCGGCCTTGACCGCGGCGAAACCGGTGGTGCGCTCGGCGATGTAGGTCTCGTCCAGGTAGCCCTCGCGAATCGCGATGTGCAGCAGGCCATTCGCCAGGGCCAGGTCGGTGCCCGGAACGGGAGCGAGATGCAGCGATGCGCCCTGCGCGGTGCTGGTGCGGCGCGGGTCCACCACGATGTGCCGGGCGCCGTTGGCCCGGGCCTGGTCGAAGTACTGCATGGCCGGCGGCATGGTGTCGGCCGGGTTGGACCCGACCAGCAGGACGGCCGCCGCATCGGCGATGTCGGCAAGCGGGAACGGCAGCCCCCGGTCGATGCCGAACGCCTTGTTCCCGGCGGTCGCGGCCGAGGACATGCAGAACCGGCCGTTGTAGTCGATCATCGCCGTTCGCAGCCCCACCCGGGCGAACTTGCCCAGCGCGTAGGCCTTCTCGTTGGTCAGGCCGCCGCCGCCGAAGACCCCGACGGCATCGCGGCCGTGCACCTCCTGAGTCTGGGTGATCGCGGCGACCATCCGCTCGAACGCCTCGTCCCAGGTGGCCGGGCGCAGGGGTGACGTGCGGTCACCGACGATCTCGCGGACCAACGGGGTGCGCAGCCGGTCCTTGTGGTCCAGCAGTTCGGTGGCGGTCCAGCCCTTGGCACACAGTCCCCCGCGGTTGGTCGGAAAGTCCTCCTGGGGCTGGAGGCTCGCCCGCACGACCGCCGGATTAGGCCCGGACACCATCGTGATCCCGCACTGCAGCGAGCAGTACGGGCAATGGGTCGCTGTCGGCACAGCGTGAGCTGTGGGCACAACGGGGGCGGCGGTCACCTCTCCGAGTGTCGGCATCCATGTTTCAACGGCCGCCACACTCTGTTACGGGCGCATTGTGTTGTGCTCACCGCCGCAGGTCAGCCGTGCGGGTCCGACGACACACAGGGAGTCCCGGAAGACCCGCCCGGCCGGTCATGCGCGGTTCGCGATGTTACGGCTCAGCAGTTGGCCGGTCCCACCGGTGATCGACATCACAACCGGTTCCGGTGCTCGGCGACGGGCCGCGGAGTCCAGCGTCCTCCCGGGCCGGGCGGCTCGTCAAGCCTCGATCGCGGCACCCTCGGCGCGCCAGAATTCGCGCACCACGCGGGCACACTCCGCCGGCGCCTCCAGTGGCCCGAGATAGGCGGCGCCGTCCAGCACGGCCACCGAGCCCTGTCGGAGGAACCGGCTGGCGGTGCGCGCCTGCTCCGGGGTCCAGCCGGGATGATCAGTGCCGGTGACGAACAGGGTGGGTGCCTGGATCCGCGGCAGGATCGGAGTCAGGTCCGGGCGGCGCAAGGAGATGCCGACCACCGCGTTGCGCATTCCGGCCCCGTCGGCCTCGCGGAAGCCGTCCGCGGCGATCGCGACCGCTTCCGGGTCCTTCGCCCGGGTGCGGGGGGACAACAGCACATCGACGACACTGCCGGTGAGGAATCGGATCGGCCCGACCACCCGGTGGATCGCCAGCAGCAGGTAGACGTTCGGCCGCTCGCGACGCGGATAGGCGTGCACCGGGGTGCCCACCGTGGTCAGCGTGCGGCATCGGTCGGGACGGTCGGCGGCCACCAGGATGCCGACATGGCCGCCCCAGGCGTTGCCCAGCCAGTCCACCGGCCCCGTGATGCCGATCGTGTCCAGGACTTCGATCGCCGCCCCGGCGCAGTCGGCCAGCGAGTACCGGCGACCGGGGTCACCGCTGGCGCCATGGCCGGGTCCGGTGATCATGATCAACCGGCGGTCAACGGCGAGGTCGGCCTGGACCCGCGACCAGCTGCGGTTGTCGACGAACAGGCTGTGCCAGAGCACCGCGACCGGGCGGTCACCGCCGTTGTCCAGCACCTCCAGTGGGCCCACCGTGGTGCGGATGCGGTGCGTCCGGGACTCGGCAACAGACATGGCGACCACCTCTGGACTTGACACTGTCAACCGACGATAGGCGGCTACATTGACACTGTCAACAACATCAGGAGGAGTAGGTGCCCGAGGATCCGGCGCTGACCGACCTGCTGCTCGCCACAGCGGTGGCTGCGCTCCGCGAGGCACCCGTCGAACGGCTCAGCCTGCGTAAGGTCGCCCAGCAGGTTGGTGTCAGCCATCAGGCGCCCTATGTCCACTTCGGCGACAAACGCACCTTCCTCGCCGCCGTTGCCGGCACCGGACTCCGGTCGGCGGCGGAGGTGGCCGCCCGCACGGTCGAGGCAGCCGGTGCCGACCCCCGCGACCGGCTGCACGCCCTACTCAACGCGTACCTCGAATTCATCGAGTCGGAACCGCACCTGCACGACCTGGCCTACGGCCCGCTGGTCGCCAAGGCGGATCATCCCCTCCTGCAGCAGGCCGCGATCGCCTACTGGAATGTGCTGCACGACACGGTCGAAGGCTGCCAGCCGGCTGGCACCTCGGAGGCGGAGGTGTTGCGCCGGTGCACCTCTGCGTGGGGCACCGCCTACGGCATCGCCCGGCTGAGCGCGATGGGCCAGATTCCGGCGGCCGTTCCGGCGCGGCCCCGGGAGCTGCTGCACGCGGCCGTCGACACGCTTTACGCAGGCTGGCAGCGGGACGGGCCAGGAACGGCAGAATCACCCAAATAGAGCTATAACCTCGCCGCAACGAGTCGCATACTCGGGGCGACCAGAGGAGGCCCGCACGTTGCCGAATCGATCCCACTTCCCGCCGGTGACCCCTGCCGCGAACCCTCGCACCGCGAACAGCTGGAACTTGTGCTGGTGCTGCGGCCGACCACTGCACCATATGACGTTGTGCCATTGCGGGCAGCCGCACTACTGCGAAGGCCGGCCACCCAACTGGTGCCAGCTTCCGCCGAACCGGTGACGGCGCGCGTCCGCGCCCGCTGACGCCATGGCTGGGCCGGGCTGATTCAGCTGACGAGCGACGGGCTGATCCACCCGGAGTCGCCGCGCCGCAACGGCCGAACCTCGACGACCGCATCCACGGTGAGCGGTCCGTAGATGTGCGGGAACTTCTCCTGCGCGCCGGGCGGGCTCTCCGGCACCACCGGCACGGTCAGTCGATCCGGGTCGATGACCAACAACACCATCGGTTCGGTCACGTCCGCGTAGAACCGCGCCAGCACCCCGGTGACCTGCCCGGCGTAGGACGCATGCAGGTAGCCCTCCTGCGCCAACGTCCGGCCGCGGGTGGAGACCGTGTACTCCCCCGCCGCCCGGGCCGCCGCCCAGTCCTCCACCAGGCTGCAGTGGTAGATGGGTTCGGCCACCGGTCAGACCGCCAGCACCGTGGGCACGATCATGGGTCGGCGGCGGTAGGTGTCGCCGACCCAGCGCCCGACCACCCGGCGCACCGCCTGCGCGACCCGATGCGGGTCGGTGATGCCGTCGGCCTCGGTCCGCGCGAGCTCCGCCTCGACCAGCGGCACCACGGCATGCAGCGCCTTGGGATCGTCGGAGAACCCGCGCCCGGAGATGGTGGGCGACGCCATGGCCCGGCCGGTGTGCGTGTCGATCGCGACGGTGATCGAGATGAACCCGCCCTCGCCCAGCACGAGCCGATCGGACAGCGTGTTGTCGCCGACGTCACCGACGGCGTTGCCATCCACGTACACCATGCCGACCTCGACGTGCCCGACCACCGTCGCCTTGCCCTGCCGCAGGTCGACGACGGTGCCGTTGGGCGCGAGAATCACCCGATCCTGCGGCACCCCCGTGGCAACCGCGAGCCTCGCCTGCGCCCGCAGGTGCCGCCACTCGCCATGGATGGGGATCACGTTCTTGGGACGGACCGCGTTGTACAGGTAGAGCAGCTCGCCGGCCGAGGCGTGCCCCGACACGTGCACCTTGGCAATGCCCTGATGCACGACGGTGACGCCGATCTTGGCCAGCTCGTTGATGATGGTGAACACGCTGGTCTCGTTGCCGGGGATCATGGACGACGCCAGGATCACCGTGTCCCCGGCGGTCAGGTTGACCTGCCGGTGCTCGCCCCGGGACATCCGGGACAGCGCCGAGAGCGGCTCACCCTGCGACCCGGTGGAGACCAGCATGACCTGGTCCGGCGGCAGCTCGAGCACCTTGTCCAGCGACCGGACCAGGCCGTCCGGCACCGTGAGCAGGCCCAGATCCTGCGCGATCTGCATGTTCCGGACCATCGACCGCCCGACGAAGGCGACCTTGCGGTGGTGCCGGTAGGCCGAGTCGAGCATTTGCTGCACCCGGTGCACATGGCTGGCGAACGAGGCGACGATGACCCGTTGGGTGGCCTTGGCGATGAACGAGTCCATCACCGGGCCGATCTCCCGCTCCGGCGCGACGAACCCGGGGACCTCCGCGTTCGTCGAGTCGACCAGGAACAGATCGACGCCCTTGTCCCCCAGCCGGTTGAACCCGCCCAGGTCGGTCAGCCGACCGTCCAACGGCAACTGGTCCAACTTGATGTCGCCGGTGTGCAGCACGGTGCCGGCCGGGGTCCGGATACTGACCGCGAGGGCGTCCGGGATGGAGTGGTTGACCGCGTAGAACCGCAGATCGAACGGGCCGATGCGGCGCCGGTCGCCCTCGGCCACGACCTGCAGGGTCGGCGTCAGCCGGTGTTCGCGGCACTTGGCGGCGATCAGCGCGAGGGAGAACCGGGCGCCCAGCACGGGCAGGTCCGGGCGCAGCCGCAGCAACCACGGCAGGGCCCCGATGTGGTCCTCGTGGCCGTGGGTGATGACCACCGCGTCGATGTCGTCGATCCGATCCTCGACGAGGCGCAGATCGGGCAGGATCAGATCGACACCGGGCTGACCGTCCTCAGGGAACAGCACCCCGCAGTCGACGACCAGCAGGCGGCCGTCGAACTCGTACACGGTCATGTTCCGGCCGATCTCGCCGATGCCGCCGAGTGCGACCACCCGCAGCGCATCGCGCGCGGGTGGTCGAGGTAGTTCCCGCTTGATCCGGGCACGACCCTGAGCGGATCGGGTGGCCGGCGACGAGGATCCGGGACCGGCCGGGGCCGTCACCGCAACGGGCCGATCTCGTCGAGGTCCCGGGCGATCAAGTCGGTCTGTTTGGGTGTCGCCGGGATCTGCGGCAGCCTCGGATCCCCGACGCCGAAGCCGCGCAGACGCAGCGCGGCCTTGGCGAACACCAGCCCGGACCCGCCGCCGCACCGGCCCATCGCACGATGCGCCGGCATCAGGTCGTAATGCAGCTTGCGCGCCGTGGCGTAGTCGCCGGCCTCGGCCGCATCCACCATGGCCCGCAGGTGCCGGCCGAGCACATGCCCGAGGATGCTGACGATGCCGACGCCACCCACCGACATCCACGGCAGGTTCAGCGGGTCGTCGCCGGAGTAGTAGGCCAGGTCGCTGCCGGCCATCACCTGGGATCCCGCATAAAGGTCGCCCTTGGCATCCTTGACCGCGGTGATCCGCGGGTGCTCGGCGAGCCGCAGCAGGGTCTCCGGCGCGATCGCCACCACGGCCCGCGGGGGGATGTCGTACAGCATGATCGGCAGGTCGCTGGCGTCGGCGACAGCGGCGAAGTGGGCCAGCAGGCCGTCCTGCTGCGGGCGCGAGTAGTACGGGGTGACGACCAGGGCGCCATGCGCACCGGCCTTCTCGGCGGCCTTGGCCAGCTTGACCGAGTGAGCGGTGTCGTAGGTGCCGACACCGGCCACGACGGTGGCCCGGTCACCAACCGCGTCCACGACGGCGCGGACGACAGTCTCCTTCTCGGCGTCGCTGGTGGTCGGGGACTCGCCGGTGGTGCCGTTCACCACCAGCCCGTTGTTGCCCTCGTTGACCAGCCGCTCGGCGAGCAGGCCGGTCGCGTGCACGTCCAACTCGCCGGTGGCGGTGAATGGGGTGACCATGGCGGTCAGCACGGTGCCGAACGGGCGGCCCGGCCGCCCGGCCGGCCCCGCGGAAAGCGTCGTCATACCTGGAAACCTACCGTCACCGCGGGCGCCGGTCCGT
Organism: Nakamurella sp.; assembly: GCF_044224575.1. Lineage (GTDB taxonomy): Bacteria > Actinomycetota > Actinomycetes > Mycobacteriales > Nakamurellaceae > Nakamurella. The sequence continues at coordinate 300,989 of NZ_JBGAKE010000002.1, read as the reverse complement.
CATCACCCGGCGGTGGCGTCGTCTCCGGCCGGTCAGAACCCTCGCTGCAGGACCCGAAGGCTGCCGGCGGCCGCCGGATCGCCGTCGAACTCGATCTGCACCGCATCCCGGCCGGACACCCACAGGACGACCTCGCCAGGATCACCGATCAGGGTGACAACCGGCTCGCCCTTGCGTAGCACGACCGGATCCTGACCCGGCAGCTGAGCCACGATGCCGCTTTGGGCCTTGCGCAGCGCCAGGCGGGAGAGGCCGGACTTGACGCTGCGGGTCAGCTCGGCGGTATCCGCCAGGCTCAGCTCACGTGGTCGCCAGCCGGCCTGACCGCGCCGGACGTCCTCGTGATGGATGAACATCTCGCCGCCGTTGGCCAGATCGTTGAGGGGCCCCCAGCCGGTCGGGTTCCAGGCCGGCGGACCGCCCCGGTACTCGCTGATCAGGTCGGCCCAGGGCCGGGCACGATAGCTGTCCTGCGCCTTCTCGGTGAAGCCGTGCAGCGGCTTGACCTGGGTGCCCACCGCGCCGAGCGGGTCGCGTTCCCGAACCAGCAGGTGGATCAGCAGGTCCAGGGTCTGCCAGCCCTCGCACAGGGTGGGTTGATCGGGGCCGACCTGCTCGAACAGGTCGGCCAGGGCAGCGCGTTCGGTGCGGGCCAGGCTCATCGTGCCCACAGTACGGGCGACGACCGATCTGCTCGGCTCAGCGGGTGATGCCCGTGTGCCCGATCGAGTAGCGGCCCGGCTGGGGCATCAGGGCCAGGCCGTGCGGACCGTTGCCGACCGGGATGGTCGTGATCAGGCTTCCATCGGTGGTGTTGATCACGTACACGACGTTGTCGTACCGGCCGGAGAGCCACAACTGGCTGCCGTCGGCGCTGACGTTGCCCATGTCCGGGCTGCCTCCGCCGGGGAGCTGCCATGTGGTGATCGGGTCACCGGTGGAGGCGTCGAGCACGCTGATCGAGCCTTCGTGCCGGTTGGTGACATACAGCTTGGTCGCGTCCCGGCTGAAGTAGAGGCCGTGGGCACCGTCGCCCGTCGGGATGTGTTTGGTCACCGTCTGCAGATCCTTGTCCAGCACCCAGACTCCGTCCGAATCGGAGTCGGCGATGTAGAACTTCGAACCGTCCGGCGCGATCCGCAGGTCCTGTGGGCCCATGGTGGTGTTCCGGATCGGCATGTCGATCATCCGGACCAGCGACCGGCTCTCCATGTCGACCACCGCGACCCGGCCGTCGAACTCGCAGGAGAACACGGCCGTCCGGCCATCCGGGGTGAAGTCGCCGTGGTCGACGCCCTGGCAGTCGGGCAGGTTCAGCCGGGACAGCTCCTGCCAGGTGGTCGGGTCGTACCAGACCAGCGTGCGGTACTTCTCGGCGACCGAGATCGCGTACTTACCGTCCGGGGTGAAGTACATGTTGTACGGGTCGAGCACCGGAATGGTGTCGCCGGCCTCGCCGGTGAACGGGTCGATCCGGCGGATGACGTCACCCTGATCGTCGGTGGCGTACAGGGCGCTCATGTCGTACGACGGCACCACGTGCTGCACCTCGATGCCGACATGGAACTTGTTGACGACCTGAAAGGTCTGCGCGTCGATCACCCAGACGTCGCCGGACTTGGTGTTCGGCACATAGGCGTACGACTTCGACTTCTGCGCGTTCGCACCCAGCATGTTCACGCCGGCGTCGGAGTAGATGTTGTGCGGGTCGGTGACCGGCGGCATGCCCGGCAGCACGTCGACGGCCGCGGACGAAGGGGCCGGCGGGGCGGCGGGGGTCGCGAAGGTGGTCGCCGACCGGTCTGCGGGCATCGGGTCCATCGACATCGTCGAGTGGTCCATCGACTCGGGCGACGCCGACGCCGACGCCGACGTTTCCGAGGCGGACGTGCCCGAGCCCGAGATGTCCGAGGTCGAGGGAGCTGCCGTCGGGCCCGCGGAACAGGCCGTCACCGCCATCACCAGGACCGTGACGCCGACCAGGCCCGTCCGTCGCATTTGTGCTCCTTCACCCGATACCGGCGCCGCCCCGAACCGGTGATGAGAGTAGCCAGCAGCCGTGTGGTCACAGTTGCAGCGCGCCGCCGCGTCGCTCACACTGCGTAAGTGAGCCAGGTGCGGACAACGCAATCCGACCGATCGGCGATCGTTCGCGGGCCTCTGCTCGGGGCGCTCGTCCTGACGCCGCTCCTGCTCCTGGCCGGGTGCGGATCCTCCGGGCAACCGCAGCCGACCACCTCCTCGGCGCCGGCCGCGTCGACGGCGGCCGAGTCGTCGACCGTCTCGGAGTCCGCGCCGGCCGGCGGTGCCACCACCACCGTGCAGGGCACGGTGACCGCGGGGGTCGAGAGCGGCTGCGTGGTGCTGGTCGACGCCTCCGGCGCCGTGGTGGCCAACCTGCAGGGCTGGGACTTGCGGGCCCACCCGGTCAATTCGCAGGTGGAGGTGACCGGCACCTACGAGCCGGACCTGATGACGACCTGCCAGCAGGGCACGCCGTTCGAGGTCATCGCCGTAGTAAGCCGCTGACCACGGTTCGCCGCGGTCAGCCGTCCCCGACCAGCGGCGAGGCGGCGACCGCGGTGCCGTCGGGCAAATCGCTGATCCGGAAATCCGCGAACACGTTGGGCGCCAGCATCTGTAGCTCACGCAGCACCGCGACGGCCAACGAACGGATCTCCACGTCGGCCGCCTCGGTCGCCCGCATCCCGATGAAGTGCCGCCAGGCCCGGTAGTTGCCGGTGACGACGATGGCGGTCGTGGTCGCGTTGGGCAGCACCGAACGCGCCGCCTGCCGGGCCTGCTTGCGAGCCAGGGTGCCGTCGGGCGCCCGCGCCGCTCGCTCCTCCAACCCGGCCAGCAGCCGGCCGTAGGCGTCGGCGGCGTGCCGGGCGGCGTCGACGAAGACGGCGTGCAGTTCCGGATCGGCGGCAATCGCCTCCGGCTCGGCGACCTCCGGGCCGGCCGCCGGCAGGTACCGCTGGGACAGCTGGGAGTAGGAGAAGTGCCGGTGCCGGATCAGCTCGTGAGTCACCGACCGGGACACGTCGGTGATGTAGAAGGTCGCGGTGCTGTGTTCGAGCACGGACAGATGGCCGACGTTGAGGATGTGGTCCAGGTACCCCGCGTTGGTCGCGGTGGCCGGGATCGGCTTGCTCCACGACTGGTAGCAGGCCCGTCCGGCGAATTCCGCAAGCGCCTGACCGCCGGACGCGTCCGTCGTCCAGGGCACATCCGGCGGCGGCAGGAACTCGGTCCGGGCGATCAGCCGGACCGTCGGCGGTGCGCTCAGAGCGCGCCCCCGGCCGCCGTCGGCGCGCTCGCGTCGGAACCGGAGTCACCGACCTGTTCGCGGGCCAGGTAGGTCTCGATCTCGAACCAGTCGCTGCCGGCCCGCTGGGCGACGTTCAGCAACGTCGACATGGAGGCGACCTCCTCGACCTGCTCCTTGAGGAACCAGAGCATGAACTGCTCGCCCAGGAAGTCGTTCTCGGCGCGCGCGGTCGCGAACAGTTCCTTGATCTGGTCGGTGACCGTGCGCTCCTGGGCCAGGGCCAGCGCGATCGGGTCGACCACCGAGTCGAAGTCGCTGCGCACCTCATCGACGCCGGGGATCGGCACCTGAAGATCGCGGTCCAGCATCCACTGCACGATCATCATGGCGTGGTTGCGCTCCTCGACCGACTGCCGGTAGAAGTGCGCGGCCAGCTGGGGCAGGTCGTGGGCGTCGAACCAGACCGCGATCGCGATGTACTGCTGGCTGGCGTTGAACTCGTGGCGGACCTGCTCGCGTAGCAGGCCGACGTAACGGCTGGACGTGTCGGTGGCGGTCATGGCCGGAATAGTACGGGTGACGTCATACCCCCTTGAAGAGACGTCATAGTGGTGTCATCATGGCGTCATGGACCTCACGCCCTACACCCAGAGCCTGCGCGATGACCTGATCACCGCGGCATCCGTCGGCGACGACGACGCTCGCCGCGCCGCGGTGATGCTGGCCGGCGCGATCGAGCCCGCCGCCCGACTGGCCATCATGAACGCCCTCTCGGATCTCGCCGCCGAAGTGACCGGCGCCCTCCGGGATACGACCGTCGAACTGAAACTGGACGGCCGGGACGTCCGGCTGTCGGTCACCGAGCACCACGGTCCGGAGCCCGTCGCCGCCGGGACCTCGGAGTATCTGCGCAAACCGGATGCGTCCGGCCCGGGCGGCGCCGACTCGCCCGACGATCTCAAGCGGGCCGTCCAGGACGCCAGCGGCGAACTCTCGCGAACCACGGTTCGGCTGTTCAACGAGCTCAAGTCGCAGGCCGAGCGGGCCGCCGCCGACCAGGGTGTCTCGTTGAACACCTACATCTCCCGCGCCGTGTCGGACTCGGTGCGGTCCGCGGTGCCCAACAAGAACCAGCGCGGTCGGGGCGGCGCCAACGACCGCAACGTCACCGGCTACATCCGCGGATGAGCTGTTCACCCTCCCGCCCCACCCCGCCCGCAGGCGCCGCTCGACCCACCGGCCCTGAGATGAGGACCCCATGCAGACCTTCCTGACCCCCGAACCGATCACCATCGAGATCCGCAACTCCGCCGGCTCCGTCCAGGTCGACCTGGCCGACGTCACGACGTCGACCATCGATGTGGTGCCCGGCCCGTCGCACCCGCTCGGCTTTCTGGACGACGTGATCCGAGCGGCCAAGGCCCAGTTCGCCGGCGCGCGCAGCGGCGGCGCCGACAGTGCACCGAGCGGCTACCGGGAGGACCGGCCCCTCGACGACCCGACCGAACGGGTCCGGGTGGACCTTCGCCAGCACGGCGACGGCGGCGAATCCACGACCCTGATCGTCGACACCGACCCGGCCCGGGACGGGTGGAAGTCCGCGTTCACCGTGCACATCACCGCCCCCGCCGGATCCGGGGTGCGGGTGCAGACCCAGTCGGCCGGCACGGTGACCACCGGCATCGCCGGACGCGTCGAGGTGCGGACGGCGTCGGGCGACGTCCGCCTCGATCAGGTGCTCGGCCGTTCGGTGGTGCAGACCGCCAGCGGTGACGTGACGATCGCGGACACCGCCGAATGCGACATCCGGACCGCCTCGGGCGACATCGAGCTGCGGCGGGTTCGGTCGGAGGCCCAGCTGCACTCGACCTCCGGTGATATCCGGGTTGATGGTGCCGGCGACGACCTGTCCGCGCGGAGCGTCTCCGGCGACGTCCGGGTGGCGGACGCCGTCTCGGGCCGGGTCGAGCTGATCACCGTGTCCGGGGACGTGGAGGTCGGCGTGCACGCCGGCACGCTGGCCGCGATCGACCTGAGCACCGTCTCGGGCACGACACACAACGACTTCGTGGTCAGCGACGAGCCGCCGGCCCGGCCGGATTCTGCGGCCGACGGGGTCGTCGACGCCGTCGTGGACGCGATGGTGAATCCCGACACCGAAGCCGAGACCGGGAGCGCGGACGCGGGGTCGGGCCGGCCGCTCGACGGGGCCGTCGGTGCGGACGAGCCGGTGCTGGAACTGCGGGTCAAGACCACATCGGGCGATGTCCGGCTGCGCCGCGCCGAGGCCGGCTGACCGGGCCGGACCGGCTGACCGCGCCGGACCGGCTGACCGCGCGGACCCTGACCGCGCGGACCGGGGACCGGTTCGGGGCTCAGGTCGCCGGACCGGGGCTCAGGTCGCCGGACCGGGGCTCAGGTCGCCGGACCGGGGCTCAGGGATCCAGGCGGAGCGCCAGGCCGCCGCGACGCGGGTCCGCGGCCGGTCCGTCCTCGCCGACGACGGCGACCCCGCCGAAGAACGGCCGCTGCTCCGGCCACTGCACGACGTTCTCGCCGTCGTCGATCAGGGCCGCGATCACGCCGGGACCGAATCCCGGTTCGAGGTGGACGGCGTCGGGGGTGGCGGTCATCCGCGGCGCCGCCACCGCCTCCGCCGGGCTCCGCCCGTCGATCAGCACCCGGGTCAGCACCTGGAGCAGGGCGGGCCGGATACGGCTGCCGCCGGCCGCGCCGCCGGCGAACAGCAGCGCACCGGCGGGGTCGGTCACCACCAGCGGAACCATCATCGACGGCATCCGGTCCCCCGGCGCCATCTGCGCGCGCAGCAGTTCGCCCTCGCCGAGCATCGAGTTGCCATGGACCCCGCCGTGCCAGACGCCCGAGCCGAGCCCCAGCGAATGCGTGGCCGCGCAGGCGTTTCCGTTGGAATCGACGGCGACCAGCGTGGTGGTCTCCGCGCGACGTGCCGGCGCACGCAGGGCCCGGGCCAACTGCCGAGCCCGCGTCACCGGGTCGCGACTCGCCCCGCTCTGCTCGAGAACGCTTGCCGTGTAGGCAAATTCATCCAGATCGTTGTCCCGGACGCAGATGATCCCCGGACCGAATCGGGTCCGCGCCACGGTCAGTTCCTGCGCCCGGTAGGCGGCCATGTCGACGTCGGAGAGCGCACCACCGTCGGCCCGGACCGCCGCGACGAACGCCCGGCCGCGCTCGCCGGTGGTCAGGGCCTCGGGCCCTTCGTTCAGGTAGTCGTCAAGGGTGTCGGCCAGGCCCTCGTGATGAAGCAGCTCGCCCGGACCCAGGTGGCGTCGGCCGCCGCTCCCGTCCGGGCGGGAGTACACCGCGACCCCGTCGCCCAGCACCATCGCCGCCGCCACATCGGGCAACAGGACCGCGTGCTGCATCGGGAACGGGGTCCCCTTCTCTGCGAGGTCCCGAGCCGGACGGACGATCTGCGACCATTCCAATTGACCGAAGGACGAGTGCAAGGCGGCCACCCCGGCCGGCGTGCCGGGCACGGCGACACTCGGGCCACCGACCGCGTAGGGCACATCGACGTCGCCGAACGCCACTTTGATGTCCCTGGCCGGCGCGGGCACGGTGCCGTCCAGCCCGGGGACGGCGACGAAGAAATCCAGACAGTGCACCTGCCTGGTGGACGCCTCGTAGACGGTCGCAAAGCCGCCACCGCCAAGTCCGGTGAACAGGGTCTCCGATACGCAGCTCGCCAGGATCATCGCGGCGACGGCGTCCGCCGCCGATCCGCCGTCCCGGAGGATGTCCCGACCGGCCGCGGCGGTGGCCGGATGTCCGGCGGCGACGGATGCGGGCAAGGAGGTCACCGAGGAAGGTTATCCGCCCCTCGCGAGACTCGGATGACGCGAAAGGGCCGCCGCCAGGTTCCCGCGCGGGACGACCACCAGCTCCGGCAGGTCGAGCCACCGCGCCATCCGTCGCAGTTCGGTGGCGGCGACCTCCAGCATCGGCGCCAGGTCGGCGCCCGGTTCCGACCATGAGGCCTGGACCAACAGCCGGCCGGCGGCCCGATCGGCCTTCAGATCGAACCGGCCGGCCAGACTGTCGCCGACCAACAACGGCAACACGTAGTACCCGTAGACCCGCTTCGCCGCCGGTGTGTAGATCTCGATCCGATAGTGCATGCCGAACAGCCGTTCCGTCCGCTCCCGCCGCCAGACGAGCGGATCGAAGGGACTGAGCAAGGCGGCACCGTCCACCGCTCGTGGGAGTCGGGCTTCGCGGTGCAGGAACGCCGGCTGATCCCACCCCCGGACCTCGACGGGCCGGACCCGGCCGTCCTCGACCAGGTCGGCCAGCGCGCGCCGGGTGTCCGCGATGCCCATCCGGTAGTAGTCGGCGAGGTCGGCCACCGTCCCGATGCCGTGCGCCCGGGCGGCCAGCGCAACGAGCTCCCGTTTGGCGTCCGGCTCGGCCGGCGTGGCCGCGGCGGCCACACCCGCCGGCAGCACCCGTTCGGTCAGGTCGAAGACGCGCTCGAAGCCGCGCCGCCGGGTCACGCCGATCGCGCCCACCATGAACAGGTGCTCGCAGGCAATCTTGGTGATCGACCACTCCCACCAGCCGGCGACGTCGCGGCCGGGGGCCTCGAGAGCCCGTTCGATATCACCCGCCGAGCTGGGCCCGAGATCGCGGATGGCGTCAAGCACGACGTCCAGGAAGCCGGGATGCTCGGCCTGCAACCGCTTGAGCATTCCCCATGGACCGTCGACCTCCCGTTCCCGTTGGCGCCACCGCAGCAGCGGCTCGCGTTCGACGGGAATCAACGAGGCCATGTGGGCCCAGGACTCCACCAGCAACCGGTCCCGATTCTGAATCGGCCACGCCGCCCCCTCGAGCAGGCCGGTCGGGTACGGGCCCAACCGGCTGAACAACGGCAGCAGATGAGCGCGGGCAAGCACGTTCACCGAGTCGATCTGCAGCAGGCCGATCGTGTCGACCAGTCGGCGCAGATGTCCCCGGTTGACCGGCCGTGCCTCGTCGGGCTGCGGCGAGGCCAGCTGCTGTGCCGAGATCGCGATGCGGCGCGCCTGGCCGGCGGTCAGGGCCAGCACCGCGGGCCTCGGCCGGCGCTTGTCGACTGCCGCGACGGATGCGGGTGCCGCGACGGATGCGGGTGCCGCGACGGATGCGGGTGCCGCGACGGATGCGGGTGCCGCGACGGATGCGGGTGCCGCGACGGATGCGGGTGCCGCGACGGATGCGGGTGCCGCGGCGGATGCGGGTGCCGCGGCGGGTGCGGTGCCCGCCGGAGCCGGGCGGGGCGACACGGTGCTCAGCCTCATGGGGCCGATGCTGCCACCCGGCACTGACAGTGCCCGGATCCTGGCATGCTGGCCGTTCGTGACCACCAGTTCCGTCCGCCCGGCGTCCGTCGACGATGCCCCGACGATCGCCCGATTGCAGCTCGCGGTCTGGCGACAGTCGTTCGCAACCGTGTTGCCCGCGGCGGCGGTGAATACCGATCCGACTTCGCACTCCGCGTCCTGGGCGAACCGCATCGAGTGGGGCGGGCCGGTGCTGTTGGCTTTGGAAGGCACCGAGCCGGTCGGGTTCGCCGCCGCGACGAGCGAACCGGACCGGCGCAATCTGCTCGACACACTCGGCGAGATCGAGGTGCTGCACGTCGTGCCGCGCTGGGGTAGGCGCGGTCACGGCGGTCGACTGCTCGTCGCGACCGCCGCGGAACTGCGCCGCCGCGGCGCCCGAACCGGGCGATGGTGGGTGCCGCAGGTGGACTCGGCGACGGCCCGCTTCCTGACGGCGGCCGGCTGGGCCGAGGATGGGGTCCGGCGAGAGTTGGACACCGGCGCGGCGCCGATCATCGAGTTGCGCTGGTCGGGGACCCTGGACCTTGTCGCGATCTGACGCACTGACGGTGACGCGGCGCTCATCCCGTTGAGCTGGCGGAAGTCGCTGGTCGGAGCAGTCTGGCGCGGCCGACGCCTGCCGTCCCATCCGGACGCACCACATCGGCCCCGATAGTCGACGACTCCCTTCTTGGGTGGACATCTCCCCTGCTGCTCCGAATCGGCGGTGCGGGAACGGCTGGCCCTGCCGCACCGGCTGGCCGTCGTGGTGGCAACCTCGGCGCGCTGATCGGTTCTGCGGGAGACCCGGGTCGCCGTCGCCAGGGCCCGGCTGCGCTGGCACGCCGGCGGTCCACGGGCGGCGCCGACCGCAGCTGGGCGGGTGGGGGTCGAGCCGGAGCCGGTTGGACCTCCCGGTCCTCCGTGAGTGTCGTAGGTCGGTGAGACGCTGTAGTTGGAGGACTCTTTGGCGGGGTTCACCTGTTCGAACGCATTGTGTTTACCAGGCGTTTTCCCTTGTCACGAGCGCATGGGGTCGGTAGAATCGAACGTATGTCGTCGATCCTCGAGGCCGCTGCCGCGTTCCTCGCGGCCGTGGCCGCGGCGGGCCTGGACGAGTTGACCGACCCGGAGCGGATCGATGAGCTGACGGCGTTGGAGCGGGTGAAGTCGGCGGCGTTCGCCCGGCAGGCGCAGGTGACGGACGGGTTCGCCGGGTCGCAGCGGGCGTTGTTGGTGGCGGCGGGGTCGAAGCCGGGAGAGATCAGCCGGTCGGTGTGCGGGCAGGTCGGGTTGGCCCGGCGGGACAGCGCGCACAAAGGGAACCGGCATGTCGGGTTGGCTCGCACCCTGGTGCGGGAAATGCCCGGGGTGCTGGCCGTGCTCGCGGCCGGGGAGGCCAGTGAATGGCGGGCCACGATCATCGCCCGGGAAACCGCGCACCTGTCGGTGGAGCACCGCGCGCAGATCGATGCGGCGATCGCGGGCGAGCTGGCCGGGTGGGGTGATGCGCGGACCGAGCGGGAGGCGCGGGCGTGGGCGCAGCGGCTGGATCCGCATGGTGCGGCGGAACGGGCGGCGAAGGCGGCGGTGGACCGGCGGGTCAGTATCCGGCCGGCGCCGGACTGCATGACGTACGTGACGGCGCTGCTACCGGTGAAGGACGGGTGCGCGGTGTTCGGGGAACTGCACCGCTTCGCGATGACCGGTGCGGGTGACGGGGACGAGCACCGGTCCAAGGGTCAGATCATGGCCGACGCCCTGGTGGACCGGGTACTGACACCGGCCGAGGGGCCACCGCAGGTACCCGGCGTCGAGGTGCATCTGGTGATGACCGACCGGACCCTGGTCGACGCCGACGATGAACCCGCCCACGTCGTCGGGGTCGGGCCGATCCCCGCGCCGCTCGCCCGGGACCTGGTCCGCGCGGACGAGCAGACCCGGGTGTGGGTGCGGCGGTTGTTCACCGACCCGACCAGCGGGGAGCTGGCCGCCACCGATGCCCGGCGGCGAGACTTCCCGTCCGCCGCAAGGATGTTTCTGACCGTGCGGGATCAGGTGTGCCGCACGCCGTGGTGTGGGGCGCCGATCCGGCACGCCGACCACGCCGTGGCCGTGGCGAAGGGTGGGAACACCGACCTGCGCAACGGCAACGGTCGCTGCGCCCGGTGCAACCTGACGAAGGATCTGCGGGGCTGGGCCACCCAGGTGCGGGACGGCACCATCGTGACCACCACCCCGACCGGACACCGGTACCGCAGCCGGCCACCGAAACCCCCCACCTCGCCGCCCTGGGCACGGACATCGGCGCCCTGGACGTCAACCCCGGAGCCCTGGCTGCCGGCCGTCAACGTCGACCTCCAATGGCCCGGCTCCGGCACCAGCGGATAGTGAAGGTCAGCCGCCGTCGCCTTGGACGAGGACGACTCGGTACTCGCCAATCTCCAGGGCGTCATTGCCGGTTGCGTTCAAGGTCCCGGAACCCGAGACTCCCGTATTCGACTGCCAGGTGACAGTCCAGTTCGACGTAGCCGTGATCGGCCACTTGCCGGTTCCGCCGGTTCTATCCTTCGCGGACATCCAGGTGTATTTGTGCCCGCAGGGCGGCTCGGCCTTCCAGTCATAGCCCATCGGCGGCGCGGTTCCGGTGCCCTGGCAGGTGATCGTGACGGGAGGCCCGGATTCGTAAGGTCCGCCGGTGGCGGCGGGCTCGCCGAGGGACCATGTGACGGAAGTGAGCGTGGCCGTTGCCGTGACGGAAACTCCATNGCGGGGCTGGGCCACCCAGGTGCGGGACGGCACCATCGTCACCACCACCCCGACCGGGCACCGCTACCGCAGCCGGCCACCGAAACCCCCCACCTCCGCACCCTGGGCACGGACATCGGCGCCCTGGACGTCAACCCCGGAGCCCTGGCTGCCGGCCGTCAACGTCGACCTCCAATGGCCCGGCTCCGGCACCAGCGGATAGCACGGGTCAGCAGTCGCCGCCCGGGGCGAATAGTGAGTGCACCCGCCAGATTCCGTCCTCGCCCTTGTGCATCTCGCCGCGAATGTTCACGCGTGGCTCGCCGGTCGTGAGGACCTTCCCGGTTGCCGTTTCGACAGTCCCGGTCTCGGATTGGTCCTGGCAGTCGGCGATGGGCGCGATCGGTGCACCGTCGATCGACATTGGAAAGATGATGTGGTGCTTGACGTACCCGTAGTTGTCGATTCCGGATCCGTCGCCATCCGCAATCGCGGCTCGCATCCGTTCATTCATGTCCGGGGTAGCCACGGCCGCCAGGACACCTTCCCGCTGGTCGACAGGAGTGCGCACGATGTCGGCGAACGCGCGCCAGAAGGAATTCCACTGACTTTCGATGCCGGCGCGGTCGGCGGCCTCTCGCGCTTCCGGAGCGATCGGAATCGACGTGGCAGTCGAACTCGCTGCCGATTCCGGGGGTGGACTCAGCGATGGTGCCGTTGACGACGTGGAGACTGAAGTCGACGACCCGGCTGACACCGTGACCACGACAACGGAAGTGTTGGATTGCGCCATAGGTTCAGTGGCGCAGCCTGTACAGACGCTAAAGAGTACGGCGCAGAGCGCGATGCCAATAGTTCGCCCGAGACCAACGCCGGTCAGGGTCGGAATCATCGGTTGCATGCTGGAGTCCGTCCCCAATCCTGCGCTCGAACCCGATTCGGTGCCCCCGGTCCGGGTGCGAACCAAGCTTCGAAAGTCTCGACCGCGATCGAGCGACGTCGCACCGAGCCGACTGACGCGGAGGCGCTTGATCAAGCTAGCCGCCTGGTCCCTGGACAAGGACGGTGCGATATTCACCGATCTCGAGGGCTTCGGTGCTCGATGCATTGAGAACGGTCGATCCCGAAACGCCGGTGTTCGACTGCCACGTCACGTTCCAGTTCGAGGTCGCAGTGATCGGCCATTTGCCGCTTCCGCCCGTGCGGTCCTTGGCGGACATCCAGGTGTACTTGTGTCCGCAGGGAGGTTGGGCCTTCCAGTCATAGCCCACCGGCGGCGCGGTTCCGGTGCCCTGGCAGGTGATCGTGACGGGAGGCCCAGATTCGTAAGGTCCGCCGGTGGCGACGGGCTCGCCGAGGGACCATGTCGTTGAATCCAGTGTCGCAGTAGCCGTGACCGAAACTCCTCCAGCGGCCGCCGTGGCCGTCAAGGGTCCTGGACTGTCGATCCAGAGCCACGTCCATAGGTTGACCGCCAGCTTTGCTTTGTCCGGTCCAGCGCTGATATGCGGTGCCGGTACTTGAAGCTGACGAATTGCACGTTCGGCGATGACCCTCGGATCCGGGGGCGGTGGCACCGCAGCGGCTGCGAGAACCGCGTTGGGAAAGAACTGCAACTCGACCGGCCGACCCTCGAGGTTCCCAGGGGCGTCAGGAGTGCCAGGGCCAAGAATGGCGCAACTCTTCCATTTCACCTCGCCGTCCGCCGCAGAATTTCCACCCCAGGCCGGATCGCCTGGGTCGAGTGGTGATGAAAGGCTCGCCCAACCACAGTACGTCTCATTTTGCACCAGCCCCAGGCCCGCCATAGGGTCCTTCGGCCATGATGAAGCAGAGCCAAGACTTGCGAATTCGGTCATATCGTCAACGACCTCCGCAGCGTCCGAAAACGCCTCCTCGACCGAGGAGACCATCAGTGTCAGAAGGCTGAATGCTTCGTCGCCGCTCCCGTTGCCCCTTTCGACATCGACACCCTCATTGTTGTCGCCCTCATCCAGCAGCTTCGCGTATGCGCTCGGTGTCGGGAGCGCCAGTACTGCAATCATGGCGATTACCAGGAGGAACGAACGGGTTAGCATGGCACATTCGTTGGGTACTGGACGTTCTGGACTCGCCAGATCCCGTCCGATCCGCGTACGAGGCCAGCCTGTGTGTGATTGTCCGACACGCCAACTGTTCTCTTCTTTCCAGAACTGACGTAGACTGATCCATAGCCGCTCTGGTCCTGGCAATCTTCGAGTATGGCGAGCCCCTGCACGGAGTCTATTTGAATCGAGTATGGTCGAAGAATGACATTCCCGTAATAGTCTAGGCCATCTGCTTCAAATTTGGACGCGGCGCTGAGTACCTTAGACTTCGCCGGATCGATACTCACTGAATCCAACACGGCCGATCTTTGATCGGCAGGCGTTCGAACAATGTTGGTGTAAATGGACCAGAATTCCGTCCACTGTGCCTCGATGGCAGCGCGGTCGGCTGCCTCCTGAGGCGAGATGTCGGCCGAGGGTGGTGCCAATGGCGACGACTCCACCGTGCTCGGCGACGGCACGCTCGAACTCGGGAGGAACGTGCTCGGGTCGACCACTGACGGACTGGCGGTCACGGACACGATTGCCGTCGACGTCGGACCGTCGGCCGAGCTGGTGGTGCACCCGGCGGCGAGGACGAGCACCCCGGCCGCGATGGCGGCGCCTCGGACGCGCGTACCGAGGTTCATCGTGTGATCCCTTCGGACAACTGTGCAGAAGTACCCGCATCTACCACGAAGGGCCTGCCGACCCGAGGGATCGGTGCTGGTCTGCGCGGTGCTGCCTGGCCGCTGCGGACGCTCACCGCACCGACATCGGGACGCTGGAGACGCTGAGCGGCCGGGTCTGCGCCGGCGCCGCGCACGGGGCTGTCGCCGCGAACTGCGGCAGTGCCGCCAACCGCTGGGCCGGCCACACGGTGGGTAGTCGGGAATCCATCCCCGGTCCCCGGGTCCGATTGCACGTCGGCCGGCACGAACGGGAGGTCTCGGTGCTCGACCAACCCATGCCCGACCGGCAGCAGGCCCCGCATCAGACACTGAAGGGCCACCACCTGTTGGCCTCCGTCCACGTTGCCCGCGTGATCGGGTGACGATACCCAGCGAGGCGGGCACGGAAGAAATCAACTTTCGGCGTTGTGGATAACTCAAGATCAATTGCGGTGGGCGACGACGCGGCGCAATTCCGCATCAACGGCAACTTCCATCCGGCTGGCTCCGCGCCGCGCGCTCCGGCGCCGCTCACTCCGCCGCCTGGCCACCCTCCAACGCAATCGCGTGCCGCATGGCCGAACGGGCGCGCTTCCGGTCACCGGCCAGGTCGTAGGCGTGGGCTAGTGCGTACCAGCCGCGCCAGTCGTCGGGCGCGCCCTCGACCCGGGCCTTGACCGTCTCGAAGTGCGCGTCAGCGGCGTCCCGCTCGACGCGTCCGGAGGGTCGCACCGGCAGGTCCGCGACGTCGGGCAGCTGACCGTCCTGCGCCAGCTGCCGGGCCAGCCGCTGCGTCTGCCAGCCGAAACGCAGTTCCCAGAAGACCAGGACCGCGCCCGCCTTGCTCACGAGGTTCCTGCCACGGTCAGGCGATGCCCAGGAGCTGTTCGAGCCCCTGGGTGAGACCCGGCCGGGCCGGGGCCGCGCGGACCGCGGTGAGCACGCCGGGCATGAACGAGACCCGGTCCAGGGAGTCATGACGGATGGTCAACGTCTCCCCCGCCGTTCCGAGGATGACCTCCTGGTGGGCGACCAGCCCGGGCAGCCGCACCGAGTGCACCCGGATGCCGTCCACCGAGGCGCCCCGCGCGCCGGGTTGTTCGATCGTGGTCGCGTCCGGACCGGGCCCGACCCCGGCCGCGGCCCGGGCTGCGGCCACCGCCCGTGCGGTGGCCGCGGCCGTTCCGGACGGCGCGTCGGCCTTGCCGGCATGGTGCAGCTCAATGATCTCGACGGAGTCGAAGAAGCGCGCGGCCTCCCGGGCGAAGCGGGCGGCCAGGACCGCCCCGATCGCGAAGTTCGGCACGACGATGACGCCAAGGTCCGGCTTGGCCTGCAGCCAGTCGGTGATGGTGTCCAGACGCTCCTGGTCGAAGCCCGACGTGCCCGCCACAATATGGATGTTGTTGTCCAGGCAGAACCGGATGTGGTCCATCACCACATCCGGGTGGCTGAAGTCGACCACGACCTGGCTGTCCGCGTCGGCCAACGAGAACAGCCACTCGCGGCCTCCGACCGCGGCAACCAGGTCCATGTCCGGCGCCTCGACCACCGCCTGACATGTCTGCGCGCCCATGCGGCCGCGAGCCCCGATCACCCCGACCCGCAACGGCTCCTCGGTCACCGGTCCACGCTCCCAGCGGTCATCTCGTCCGTTCTCCGATCCGCATTTGCTCAATGTCGCGTTGCATTCTCCGGTGCCCGTCGAAGCGAGCCGACACCGGCCGCCGGTTGCCCGGTCGGGCCGGCCGTCAGGCCCAGCAGCACGCCGGCCAGCACGGCCAGCGCGCCACCCACCTGAGGCACCGTCACGTGGCCGACGCCGACCAGCGTGACCGCCGCCAGGCCGGCCACCGGGATGACGCCGTTGAACAGGCCGGTCCGGGCGGCCCCGAGCCGATCCATCGAAGCGAACCAGGCCACGCACACCACGGCGGTGACCAGGACGGCGAGGTAGGTCAGCGCGCCCCATTCGGCGGGCGTCGGCATCCGCAGCAGGTCCGTGCCGGTCACCGAACCGACGACCGACCCGGCCACCAGCAGCATCACCCCGGCCAGCGCGCACGAGTACACGGTGGCGGCCAGGGAGCCCAGGCGCGGCAACACCGGTGCGGCCAGCACGGTCATGCCCACGGCGCCGCCGAGCGCACCCAGCGACAGCAGCACACTGAGCGGATCGACCGCTCCGCCGCCCGCGCCGAACTGGGCGATCCCGGCACCCGCCGTGACGACGAGTGCGGCCACCAGCAACCGACCCGACGGTCGACGGCGGGCTGCCACCGAGCCGACGAGCACGATCACCAGCGGCGCGGCGCCGATCACCACCCCGACACTGCCCGGGTCGCCGACTCGGGTGGCCTCGATCATCAGAACGCTGCACCCCGCCATCCCCACCGCGCCCAGCGCGGCCAGCCACCCCCATTCACGGCGGGTCGGCCGCGGCAGCGCGACCCGGCGGATCCGCGACCAGGCCAGCAGGAGCAGGGCCGCCGCGAGATACCGCACGCCCTGGCCACCGAGCACCGGGTAGGACGAGACCAGATCCGATGCGGCCACCGAGCCGCCGACCAACGCGGTGGCGCCCACCGCAAGGGCGACGCCGGACCGTTCCTGAATGCTCAACATGAGTCCAGCCTCCGGCTCGATAGCCATTAGCGGTAGAGGCATAATGCGCATGACGTCGTTAGGAGAACTGATGATCGACGTGCAACGCCTCGCGGTGCTGCGCGAGGTGGCCCGCGCGGGCAGCTTCGCCGGAGCCGCCGCAGCACTGCACCACACCCCGTCGGCGGTGTCCCAGCAGGTCGCGGCGCTGGAGCGAAGCGTTGGCATCGTGCTGGTCGACCGCAGCACCCGCGGGGTGCGCCTGACCGAGGCCGGGCGCCTGCTGGTGACCACCGCGGAATCCGTGCACGCCGAACTGACCGTGGCCGAACGGCAGCTACGTGAGCTGCGTGATGAGGGGCCGCCGACGCTCACGGTGGTCACCTTCCCGAGCGCGGGCGAGCCGCTGCTCGCCCCGGCGCTCACCCCGCTCACCGCCGGCCGGCACGTCGCCATCACGGTGGTCGAGGCCGAACCCGACGGGGCGCTGGCGGCCATCCGGGAGGGCACTGCGGATCTTGCCCTGCTGTACCACTTCCACCTGCCTGAACCGCCCCGCGGCTGGGCGGCCGCAGCCGGGCCGGGCTCGTACACGCCCCTGCTCCGCGAACCGTTCCGGCTGGTCGTCCCGGCCACCCATCCGCTGGCCGACCGGCCGACGATCGACCTCGCCGACTTCTCCGACGACCGCTGGATCCACGGCTGGGGCGGTCCGGCCGAGGTCGTCGACGCCCTGGCCGCGCTGGCCGGCTTCCGCCCCCAGGTGGTGTGCCGATCCAGCGACTACCGCTTCATGTCCGCGCTGGTCGGCGCCGGAGTCGGCGTCACCCTGCTCCCGGCGCTGGCTCTGCCCGAGCGTGACGACGTGCGCGTGCTGCACCTCGACCCGCCGCCGACGCGGTTCGTCGGGGCCTGGGTACCCGACCGGCCGTGGCGCAACCCGACCGTCGAGCGGCTGTTGACCACGCTGCGCCGACGAGCAGAGCAACTGGCCGGCGACCCGAGAGCGGCCGGAGCCCACCGCGAAACTCGATCCGAACGCCGATCCGAGGAGCAGCCATGGACCCGATGATCGCGTTCGCCCGCTCGCCGTCCGTGGCCTGGGCCAACGGGCTGGGCCGGACCACCGAACTCGTCTCATGGACTCGCAGCCGCGACCTGTCCGGCCCGGCCACGCCCCCGTGGCGACTGAGCATCGCCGAGTTGGCCGGCCCCGCCCCGTTCTCGCCCCTCCCGGGCGTGCTCCGCCACCTGCTACCGGTCGGCGGTCCGGTGACGTTGAGCGTCAACGGTTCCGTCCGTCGCGTCGACGACGGGATCGTCACCGAGTTCGCCGGCGACGACGAGGTCGAACTCGTCGAGCTCGGGAGCGGCGCCCGTCACGCCGTCAACTTGATGGTCCGCACCGGTCGCGCCGACTCGGATTCGGAGCACCGGGCGCCGCTCCTGACGGTCGGTGACTCCGGCGATCACCACGGGCCGACCTGCCTGGTCGCGGTCTCGCTCGGTCGAGTCGACGGCATCGAACGCTTCGACGTCCTCGACCCCGATCAGCTCACCGGCCTGCCGGTCTCGCTGCCGCTCGCCCTGGTCGGTCGACCGCGCTGATCGGCGGACCGGACTGATCGACGGCCCGCCGCGACGCGGTCAGCGGCCGTCCTCGAGCGGCTCGATGCCGACCCGGGCGACGTCGCCGACCTCGAGTCCTTCGGCGGTGCGGACCGACTTCTTCACCGGCAACACGTACGGCCCGCCGCGGCCCTCGGGAAAGATCGAGGTGCGCCAACGGGTCCCGCCGATGATGACCGACACCTTGACCGCGCCGAACCCGGCCCGCGGCCGGGGGACGTCGGCGATCTCGGCCGACACGTCGTCCGGCAGCCGCAGGAACACCCATGCGTCGGTGCGGGCGGCCCACCGCCACAGCTCGGCGGTGAACTCATATCGCGTGCCGGCCACTCGATTCCTCCCGACGCGATTCAGGGCTGACCCGGGGTGGTCGTCGGGAGGATATCTTCGGCGTCGGACCCGTCGATGGCGAACTCGTCGACGGCGAAGCGGCGGATGGCATCGAGCTGTCCGCCGCTCGGACCGTCGCCCCGGAACGCGGTCAGCGCTTCGCGCGACACCCACCGTTCGAACACGTTCACCCGGGCCGGTTCGAGCAGGTCGGCCCCGATGGCGAAGTCCAGGCAGCCGGGTGCGGCCCGGGCCGCGCGGACCGCGTCCGCGCAGCCGGCGAGGTACCGCGCCCGGGCGTCCGGATCGACGACCAGGTGTCCCGCAACGATGATCATGGCCCGCCCTTTCTGGTGGGCCGGATGTCGGCCCGACCGTTGACCGATCGACGCCGCCGAATTCATCGGTCCGTCGCTGATGCGCGGATGAAACGACGCGGAATGTGACAGGTGGGACGGGAATCGACGAGATGATCCGCGCCGGCGAAGTTGATCCGCGCGGTCGGCCGAGGGTCCCGCGGTCGGCCGAGGGTCCCGCGGGTGCGGCGGGGGGCGGGAAAGCCGGCTCAGCCGGCGAGGTCGCGCAGCGCCGCGGGCAGCTCGTCGGGCGACCGGTAGGGCCCGACGACGGCGGCGGACAGCTTGTTGCGCAACAGTTTTCGGGCCAGCCCGGCGACCTCGTCGGCGGTCACCGCGCGGATCGCGGCGAACTCGTCCTCGACCGTGCGGAACTCGCTGCGCACCAGCATCGACTTTCCGATCCGGCTCATCCGGGACTCGGAATCCTCCAGGGCCAGCGCCAGCGAGCCGCAGAGTTGGCCCTGCACCCGCTTGAGCTCGTCGGGTCGCAGCCCGCGCTCGGCGACGTCGACCAGTTCCTGCCCGATCAGCTTGGCCACCTCGCCGACATGGTCCGGGGCGCAGCCGGCGTAGATCGAGAGGGCGCCGACGTCGGCGTAGGCGGCGGTCGCCGAGTAGCAGGAGTAGGCCAGGCCGCGTTCCTCCCGGATGGATCGGAACAGCCGGGAACTCATCCCGCCACCGAGCGCCGCAGACAGCACGGCCAGCACGTACCGATCCGGCGCGTTGCGATCGCCGGCCGGCATCCCCAGGGTCAGGTGGGCCTGCTCGGTGTCCCGGGTCACCACCAGCGGCCGGCCGGCGGGCCGGGGACGGCCGCGCCCGAGCCGGTAGGCGGCCGGGACGGCGGCCGGATCCACCGCCAGACGCGCCCGGAACGCGGACCGCACCCAGCGCAGCGCGTCGCCGTGGTCCACCCCGCCGGCGATCGCGACGACCATCTTCGGCGGCGCGTACCGGCGCCGGTAGTACCCGGCGATCTGGGTCCGGGACATCGCGGTGATCGTCTCGGCCGAACCGATCACCGGCGCGGCCACCGGGTGCCCGGCGAACACGACGGCGGCGAAGGCGTCGGCCAGCGTGTCCTCCGGGTCGTCGTCGCGCATCGCGATCTCTTCCAGGATGACCTGGCGTTCGGTGTCGACGTCGTCGGCCGCGATCACCGCGTCCAGCACCACGTCGCACACCAGGTCGACCGCCAGGTGCGCCTGCTCGGCGAGAATCCGGGCGTAGTAACAGGTGTACTCGTGCGAGGTGAAGGCGTTGAGCTCGCCGCCGACCGCGTCGACGGCGTCCGCGATCTCGTACCCGGTCCGGGTCCGGGTGCCCTTGAACAGCAGGTGTTCCAGGAAGTGCGAGGCGCCGGCCAGGCGTGGGGTCTCATCGACCGACCCCACGCCCACCCAGACACCGATGGTGGCGCTGCGTGCCCCGGGCACGCTCTCGGTGACCACGCGCAGCCCGCCGGGCAGGAGCGACGCGGTGACGGCCGAACCGTCGGCCGCGCGTTCCAGCACCGTGGTTCTGGTGCGGCGGGCGGGCGTGGCCACCTCGGTCAGACCTGCGCGGGCTCGGGCTCGGCGACCGGCGCGCCAGCCGGTGCGGCCGCGTCCTGCGCGCTGACCGGCACCAGGCTGATCTTGCCCCGGGCGTCGATCTCGACGATCTCCACCTGCAGCTTGTCGCCGACGTTGACGACGTCCTCGACCTTGGCGATCCGCTTGCCCTGGCCCAGCTTGCTGATGTGCACCAGGCCGTCGCGGCCGGGCAGCAGGGAGACGAACGCGCCGAACGCGGTGGTCTTGACCACCGTGCCCAGGAACCGCTCGCCGACCTTGGGCAGCTGCGGGTTGGCGATCGCGTTGACCTTGTCGATCGCCGCCTGCACGGCCGCGCCGTCCGCACCGGAGATGAAGACGGTGCCGTCGTCCTCGATCGCGATGTCTGCGCCGGTCTCCTCGGTGATCGAGTTGATCATCTTGCCCTTCGGCCCGATCACCTCGCCGATCTTGTCGACCGGCACCTTGATGCTGGTGATCCGCGGCGCGAACTGGCTCATCGGGTCCGGGGCGTCGATGGCCTCGTTCATCACGTCCAGGATGGTGAACCGGGCGTCCCGGGCCTGCACGAGCGCACCCCGCAGGACCTCGGACGGGATGCCGTCCAGCTTGGTGTCCAGCTGCAGGGCGGTGACGAACTGCCGCGTCCCGGCGACCTTGAAGTCCATGTCGCCGAACGCGTCCTCCGCGCCCAGGATGTCGGTCAGCGCCACGTACTGGGTGCTTCCGTCGTCCACCACGTCGGACACCAGGCCCATCGCGATGCCGGCGACCGGCGCCTTGAGCGGCACGCCGGCGTTGAGCAGCGCCAGGGTGGACGCGCAGACCGAACCCATCGAGGTGGAACCGTTGGAGCCCAACGCCTCCGACACCTGGCGGATCGCGTACGGGAACTCTTCGCGGGACGGCAGGACCGGCACCAGGGCCCGCTCGGCCAGCGCGCCGTGCCCGATTTCGCGCCGCTTGGGCGAGCCGACCCGGCCGGTCTCACCGGTCGAGTAGGGCGGGAAGTTGTAGTTGTGCATGTAGCGCTTGCGGTTCTCCGGCGACAGCGTGTCCAGCTGCTGCTCCATCCGGAGCATGTTCAGCGTGGTCACGCCCAGGATCTGCGTCTCGCCCCGCTCGAACAGCGCGGACCCGTGCACCCGCGGCAGGTAGCCGACCTCGGCCCCCAGGGTGCGGATGTCGGTCAGCCCGCGGCCGTCGATGCGGACCTTGTCGCGCAGCACCCGTTGGCGCACGCTCAGCTTGGTGACCGACCGGAAGGCGTTGCCCAGCTCGGACTCGCGGCCGGCGAAGGTGCCGCCGAGGGTCTCGTAGACCTTGGCCTTGATCGCGTCGACCGCGGTGTCCCGCTCCTGCTTGCCGGCGATGGTCAGCGCCTGGCTCAGCTCGTCCCAGACCAGCCCGGCGACCGCGTCGTAGGCGTCCTGCTGGTAGGGCGGGAAGAGCTTGAACTCGGCGACCGGCTTGGCCGACTTCCCGGCCAGCTCGTTCTGCGCCTGGCAGAGCACCCGCAGGAACGGCTTGGCCGCCTCCAGGCCCTCGGCGACGACCTCCTCGGTCGGCGCGGTGGCCCCGCCGGCGACCAAGCCCACCGTCGCCACCGTTGCTTCTGCTTCGACCATCATGATCGCGACATCATCACCGGCCAGCCGGCCCGCGACGACCATGTCGAACACGGCCCGCTCCAGCTCGGAGTGCCGCGGGAAGGCGACCCACTGGCCGTCGATCAGCGCCACGCGGACGCCGGCGACCGGGCCGGAGAACGGCAGGCCGGAGATCTGGGTGGACGCCGACGCGGCGTTGATGGCCAGCACGTCGTACAGGTCGTCCGGGTTCAGCGCCATCACGGTGATGACGACCTGGACCTCGTTGCGCAGCCCGTTGGTGAACGTCGGGCGCAGCGGTCGGTCGATCAGCCGGCAGGTCAGGATGGCGTCCTCGGACGGGCGACCCTCCCGACGGAAGAACGAGCCGGGGATGCGCCCGGCGGCGTACATCCGCTCCTCCACGTCGATGGTGAGCGGGAAGAAGTCGAACTGCTCCTTGGGGTGCTTGCCGACGCTGGTGGCCGACAGCAGCATCGTGTCGTCGTCCAGGTAGGCGGCGACGGCACCGGCGGCCTGCTGGGCCAGCCGCCCGGTCTCGAACCGGACGGTGCGAGTGCCGAACGAGCCGTTGTCCAGGACGGCGGTGGCACTGGTGGTGGTTGGATCCGACATGTGGCTCCTTGGTAGCCGGTCGCGGCGACGCCGGACCGGTAGTGGTCGGCCACCCGGATGCCAGGACGGCGGCGTGCACGCTCGCCGAGGGCTGCCGGCCATCGATCGAAGCCGCCGGAACGGGTGGCGGTCGCGCCGTGTTCCGGTGGCCACTACCGAGGACCGGCGCAGCAGCGTCGCGTCAGGCGAGCGCCGTTCGGGCAGGTCAGTGGCCCTGGTGTGGGTATTCAGTTGTGCGGTGGTGGTCGCCGGCACCGATTCGGCGCGGCGACCACCGCCGATGGTGCCAGCGCTAGCGGCGCAGCCCGAGTCGCTCGATCAGCGAACGGTAGCGGTTGATGTCGACCTGCTGCAGATAGCGCAGCAGCCGCCGGCGGCGGCCGACCAGGCCCATCAGGCCACGGCGGGTGTGGTGGTCGTGCTTGTGCTGCTTGAGGTGCTCGGTCAGGTCCGAGATCCGCTTGGACAGCATCGCGACCTGCGCTTCCGGTGACCCGGTGTCACTGTCGTGCAGGCCGTACTCGGCCAGGATTTCCTTCTTCTGCTCGGCGGTCAACGCCACGTTCGGTGCTCCTCGGTGCCTTCGTGTGCCGTGCACGGCCCGCTCCGGACTGCCTTCGCCGGGGGGATGACGGTACCGGCCGCCACGGACTGCAGCCGGACCCAGTCGATCAGTCTATCAGCGCAGATGAACCGGTTCGGCCGGGCGGATCAGGGAGACGGCCGGGGATGCCGGAGGAACGCCGCCACCCCGATCAGCAGGCCGACCGTCAGCGCGACGATCACCCACAGCACGACCAGCACATCCACCCACGACCCGGGCGGCGGCGATCCGGGGAAGAAGTTGCGGATCGGGATCGTGGCGAACAGCAGTGCGGCGATCCAGCCCAGGAAGCCGGCCTCGAACAGCCGCTTCTCCCGGTAGAGCTTCCAGGCGACGATCCAGCAGGTCACCGGCAGCAGGACGAGGACCAGCACCAGGGTGATGCCGAACAGCACGATCGCCGGCGACCGGTGGTACGTCGCGTCGACCAGCAGCTCAGGCACGTCAGGGTCGGGGCGTGCGGCCAGGTCCCAGCCCTGTACCGATCCGTCGAGTTCGATGACGGCGGGCACCAGGTCGGCCGCCGGACCCTCGCCGGCCGTCACGATCGCGCTGATCGGTGTCCCGTACGAGTCGAACGGCCAGTCCTGGATGTCCCCGTCGAACAGCAGCGTCGCCGAATGCGACTGCGGCCGCTGACCGGCGTCGAAAGTCAGGTCGGCGTCCTCCTCGGTGGGATCCAGCGACACGGTGATCGGGTCACTGGGGTACCCGTCGTCGCCGAGCAGGGCGTCGTCGGCATCGATCGTGACGTCCACGTGCATCGATGAGCCGCCCGCGGTGATCGTCCGCGCGGTCAGGATCACCGTCACGCCGCCGGCCGGCCGCGACATCGGCGCCTGGTCCACCGACGAGGACTCACCGACCGCATAGACGGCGACGAGCGTCAGATAGAGCGCGACCAGGGCCGCGAGCCCGACGCCCGCCACGACCCGGCGACGGGCCCGGATCGGTGCGGTCGGTGGGGCTGGCGAGACCGTTTCGGGCATGACGAGCATTCTCGCCGGTGCCCGCACGCGGCTCGGGGAGGTGCGGCTCACACCCGCGAGCACGTCCGGCGCGTCCTCCTATGCGTCCGTCCTCTGGGGTATCTCCGGCAGCGCCGCTGGCAGAATGGAACCGTAGTTACTGACGAGTAGGGGTCGTGATGGCGAAGCTGGATCTTCGGGTGCGGGCGTTCGCCTGGTTGTTCGCGCACACGCCCGGTGGGTCCGTCGACACGATGACTCCGGAGCAGATCGTGCGGGCCCAGGAACTGCTGGCCGGCCACGGCAAGCTGACCACCGGAGTGACCGGCAAGCTGGCCAAGGGCGTGCTGACCCAGGACCGGGTGCTGGACCAGGACGGCGAGCGGGTGCCGGTCCGCATCTACCGGTCGACCCACCAGCGTGCCGACAGGCCGGTCGTCGTGTACTTCCACGGCGGTGGCTGGGCCCTGGGCGCGCTGGACCACTCGGACTGGCTGTGCAGCCAGATGTGCCTGGGCGTCGGCGCCGTGGTGGTGTCCGTCGACTACCGGTTGGCGCCGGTGAACCGGTTCCCGACCGCCGTCCTGGACAGCCTGGCGGCGGTGACCTGGGTGGCCGAGCACGGCGGCGAACTCGGCGCGGATCCCGGCCGAATCGCGGTGATCGGCGACAGCGCCGGCGGCAACCTGGCCGCGGTGGTGTGTCAGGTGCTGCGCGACCGCGGCGGTCCGGCCATCGCCCACCAGTCGCTGATCTACCCGGCGACCGATCTGCGCACCCCGGAGAACTTCGACCTCGCGGCGCCGGCCCGCGGTGACTGGCCGATCCTGTCCTCGGCGATCATGGTGACCTTCCGCGACCAGTACCTGGGCCCGGACGGCGACGCGGACAGCCCGATGGCCTCGCCGATCCTGGCCGAGGACCTGTCCGGCCTGCCGCCCGCCCTGATCCAGGTGGCCGAGTACGACCCGCTACGCGACGACGGCATCCGTTACGCCCGGGCCCTGCAGAACGCCGGCAACCAGGTCCGGCTCACCGAGTACGTCGGCATGCCTNGCTCGGCGGTCAACGCCACGTCTGGTGCTCCTACTGGTACTTGTCCCGTGCGCGGCCCGCTCCGGACTGCCTTCGCCGGGGGGATGACGGTGCCGGCCGCCACGGACTGCAGCCGGACCCAGTCGATCAGTCTATCAGCGCCGACTCCGGTTCCGGCACGCACCGCATTCTCACCCGCGTCGGGGGTACCGCGCGCCGGGCCGGTGCCGTCAGGCTCGTCACGAAGGGTGGAACGATAAGTTACTGACGAGTAGGGTCGAGGCATGGCCAGACTGGATCTGCGGGTACGGGCGTTTGCGTGGCTGTTCGCGCACTCACCGGGTGGCTCGGTCGACCAGATGACCCCGGAGAAGATCCTCAAGGCCCAGGAACTGCTGGCCGGGCACGGCAAGCTCACCACCGGCGTCACCGGCAAGCTGGCCAAGGGCGTGGTCACCGTGGATCGCGTCATCGAGCAGGACGGCGAGCGGGTGCCCGTCCGGATCTACCGGGCCACCACCCAGCCGCCGGACAGCCCGATCGTCGTCTATTTCCACGGCGGCGGCTGGACCCTTGGTGCCCTGGACCACTCGGACTGGCTGTGCAGCCAGGTGTGCCTGGGGGTCGGCGCCGTCGTGGTGTCGGTGGACTACCGGCTGGCCCCGCTGCACCGGTTCCCGACCGCGGTGCTGGACAGCGTGGCTGCCGTGCACTGGGTGCACGGGCACGCCGCCGAGCTCGGCGCGGACGCCACCCGGATCGCCGTCATGGGCGACAGTGCCGGCGGCAATCTGGCCGCGGTGGTCTGCCAACTGCTGCGGGACCGGGGTGGTCCGCGGATCGCGCACCAGGCGCTCATCTACCCCGCGACCGACCTGCGCACCCCCGAGAATTTCGACGGCAACACCCCCGCCCGCACGGACTATCCCATCCTCTCGTCGGCGGTGATGCTCACCTTCCGCGACCAGTACCTCGGTCCGGACGGCGACCCGGACACGCCGATGGCCTCGCCGATCCTGGCCGACGACCTGTCCGGCCTCCCACCGGCGTTGATCCAGGTCGCCGAATACGACCCGCTGCGCGACGACGGAATCAGGTACGCGCGGGCCCTGGAGCACGCCGGCAGCCAGGTCCGGCTCACCGAGTACGTCGGCATGCCACATGGGTACTTCAGCTTCCCGTCGGTGATCCGGGGCAGCGTCCGGCAGGCCCTGGCCGAGGTCTGCGCGCAGCAACGGCTCGCGCTGTACCCGCGGCCCACCCCGGACCGGGGACCGCGCCCGGTGCCCGCCGGGTCGCCCGGCGAGGCCCACCGGGATACCGTCGGCGCAGGCGCGGTCGACCCGGCCGCGTCGCGTCCGGTGGGTGACCATCAGGTCGGGCAGCACCCGATCCCGCAGCACCACGCGAGCCAGACCAGCCGCTGAGCCGCGATCCGCCGGTGGCCCGTCGACCGCGCCAGCTGGGGGTCCGATTGAAGGTCGTGGTCTGGGTGGCCGACGGCGTCTGGCCGGCCGCGGTCGTCGAGGCCGCCGCCCTGGCCCCGGCCGATGCCGAATTCACCCTGGTGCATGTGGTTGCCGACGAGCTGGGCGAGGTCACCCGCGGCGCTTTCGCCGGGCTTCTCGGCCGTCGTTACACCGTCGGCACCGCTCTCGACGACGATCTGACGACGTCGTCCCAGGAGGTACTGGCCGCGGCCCGGGATCGGCTGGGCCGGCCGGCCGACCTGCAGAGCCGGCGAGGCCGGCTCGAGCGCGAGGTGGTGGCCGCCGCCGACGGCGCGGACCTGCTGGTGGTCGCCCGGGACGGCGACCGCAGCCGGCTCGGGCCCCGCTCGCTCGGTCCGGCCACCCGGTTCGTGGTCGATCACGCCCCCTGCCCGGTGCTGCTGGTCTGGCCCGGCCGGGCGCCCGGCATCGGGTCGATCCCGCCACCGCCCCCACCCGGGCACGAGCCGCCGCCCCCGCCGCACGAGCGGCACCACTGACCCGCGCCCGTTCGGCGCCGGTCAGGTCAATGCGTGGGCCGCCCACAGGGCCAGCACGGCGGCGAGCAGGGTCGGGCCGACGGTGGTCAGGCCGAGCACGGTGAACCGGCGCAGCGACGGCCCGTGGCCCCTTTCATGCAGGATCCGACGCCACAGCATGGTGGCCAGCGACCCGGCGTAGGTCAGGTTGGGCCCGATGTTCACCCCGATCAGCACGGCCAGCACGGCCGCCGCGGGCGGCCCGGCGCCCAGGGCGGCGAGCAGCACCAGGGTCGCCGGCAGGTTGTTGATCAGGTTGGCCAGCACAGCGGCGATCACCGCGAGTGCCAGCAGCGCCAGCAGGCCGTCGCCGCCGGGCAGCACCCCGGCCAGGGCGTCCTGCAGGCCGTGTCCGATCGCCGCCTGGACGACCACCCCCAGCGCTGCGACGAACAGCAGGAACCAGGGGTTCAACGCCTCGACCACCGCCTTGGACCCCACCCGCCGGCGCGCCAGGTCCCAGATCAGCCAGACCACCGCCCCGGCGCCGGCCACCCAGACCGGCTCGATACCAAATGCCGACGAGGCGAACACCGCGATCAGGATCGCCCCGAGCAGGACCAGCGAGGCGGTCGGCGCCGGTTCGGTCGCGGCCGGTTCCCGATCCCGCGGAGGGCCGTCGTGCGAGGGCGCGAGCTCGTCGCGGAACACCCAACGGAAGATCACGTACTCGACGACGATCGCGGCCACCCACGGACCGGCCATCAGGGCGGCGAAGCCGACGAACGTCAGGCCCGAGGCGTGGAACGCCAGCAGGTTGGTCAGGTTCGACACCGGCAGCAGCAGGGACGCGGTGTTCGACAGGTGCGCCGCCGCATACACCGGGGGCGCACCACTGACCTGCAACCGGCGCACCGCGCCCAGCAACACCGGGGTCAGCAGCACGACGGTGGCGTCCAGCGACAGCAGCGCGGTGGTCAACGACGCGACGACGAACACCAGGGTGAGCAACCGTTGGGCGCTGCCCCGGCTGCCGGCGACCAGCAGTCCGCCGATCCAGCGGAACACCCCGTCCACGTCGGCCAGGTGCGCGATGACCAGGATCGCGGCCAGGAACCCGATCGTCGGGCCCAGGGTTTCCACCGCCGACAGGGCATCCGGCACGCTGATCAGACCGATCAGCAGCGCCAGGCCGGCGGCCGGGACCGCGGCCACCGCCTCCGGCAGTCCCTTGGGCCGGGCAATGGAGAACCCGAGGACGGCCAGCAACAGGACGATGCCGATCGCGCTGGCCAGCACTGGCGCCATTCAGTGACCCCGGCGCAGCGATTCGCGGCCGCTCGCCGACCCCGCGCTCGCCGTCCCCCGACAGGTCGACGTCACTGCAGGTACTTCTCGACCTGCTCCACGCTGCGCACCGCGACGTCGTCGGTGTCCTGCCCGAACTCGCGCCGGGCCCGCCGCTGCCGCAGCAGATCCCAGCACTGATCGAGCGCGCCCTCCAGGGCGGCGAGTTGCTCGCGCTCCGTGTCACCGGTCAGGTCGCCGCGCTGGTAGGCCGAGCGCAACTCGTGCTCCCGGTCGACCAGCGTGGAGATCTGGTTCAGTATCTGATGCTCGTCCACGGGGTCTCCTTCACGACACTGCACTCATGACCGAGTCCAACCCAATACCTCGCGGGTGCGGGCCACGTCGGCATCGATCTGCTCGATCAGGGCCGGCACCGAGTCGAACCGCACCGTGTCCCGCAGCCGTTCGACGAAGTCGAACGCCACCCGGCGGCCGTAGAAATTCCCACCCTCGTCGATGACGAATCCTTCGACCGTCCGCTCGCGGCCGGAGAACGTCGGATTCGAGCCGATCGAGATGGCCAGCGGGGAACGCCGGTTGCCCAGGACGAACCAGCCGGCGTAGATGCCGTCGGCGGGAATCGCGGCGTGCTCGGCCACGTCGAGGTTGGCGGTCGGGTAGCCCAGCTGCGCGCCGCCGCGGCCCTCGCCGTGCACCACGAAGCCCTCCACCCGATGCGGCCGACCGAGCGCCGCGGCGGCCGCGACCACATCGCCGGCGCCGACACTGGCCCGAACGTAGGTGGAGCTGACCGTCATCTCGTCCGGGCCGGGTACGAGGGTGACTCCATGCACGGCGAAGCCGAACCGCGGTCCGAGTTCACGCAGCAGATCGACGGACCCGGCGCCGCGGTGCCCGAAGCGGAAGTTCTCCCCCACCACCACATGGGCCACGTGCAGCCGGTCGACCAGCACGTCGTGCACGAACTCCTCGGCGCTGACCTGGGACAGCGCTGTCGTGAAGGGAAGGACCAGGAAGGCGTCCACGCCGAGTTCGGCCACCAGCTCGGCCCGGCGGCGCAAGGTGACCAGCATGGCCGGGTGGCTGCCCGGTCGAACCACCTCGGCCGGGTGCGGATCGAACGTCATCACCACGGTCGGCAGGTCGTGCTCCCGGCCAACCCGGACCGCCTCGCCGATCAGCGCCTGGTGGCCCCGGTGCATCCCGTCGAACACACCGATGGTCAGGACGCACCGGCCCCAGCCCGGGGGGATCTCGTCGATACCGCGCCACCGTTCCACGGGAGTCAGCCTGCCACCCCGATGGCTGCCCGCGTGCGTCGGGGACGCCGTGCCGCCCGGGGTCAGGTCGAGGTCTGCCAGCCGAACACCGAACGGCCAACGGACCCCTCGTCCGCGACCAGCGCAATCAGCCGACCGGTCGGGTCGAACGCCGCGTACGTCCCGTCGATGCCGGCCGCCTCGATCCGCCGGCCGTGCCCCAGGTCGACGGCCTGCTCCGTGGTGACGTCCCGGACCGGGAACGCGCGGCGGACCGCATCGGCGGCCGGCAGCAGGGCCTCGATCACCTGTCCGGTCAGTTCGTCGGTGACCGGCGGCCGGTCGCCCGGCACCCCGCGGTAGACGTCGACCGCGCCGGCCCCGGCCGAGTCCAGGCCGAACGGCCCGACCCGGGTCCGCCGCAGCGCGGTCAGATGCCCGCCGACGCCCAGGGCCGCACCCAGGTCGCGGGCGAGCGACCGGACGTAGGTGCCGGTGGTGCAGTCGACGAGCACGTCCAGATCGATCCGGTCGGCGCTCCGGCGGGGGGCCGCGACCAGGTCGAACCGCCGCACCGTCACCGGCCGCGCGGCCAGCTGCACCTGCTCCCCGGCCCGGACCCGGTCATAGGCGCGCCGGCCGTCCACCTTGATCGCGGACACCGAGCTGGGCACCTGGAGCAGGTCGCCGGTCAAAGCGGCCATCGCGGTGCCGATGGCCACGTCGGCGACCGCGGAAGGATCCGCGACGCCGGTGACGGTGCCGTCGGCGTCGTCGGAATCGGTACTGACGCCGAGGCGGATGGTGGCCAGGTAGGTCTTGTCGGTCAGCGCCAGGTGGCCGAGCAGCCGGGTCGCCCGGTCGACGGCGACGACCAGCAGGCCGGTGGCCATCGGATCCAGGGTGCCGGCGTGGCCGACCCGCTTCATGGCCAGCACCCGGCGCACCCGGGACACCACGTCGTGCGAGGTGCAGCCGGACGGCTTGTCGACCAGCAGGAGTCCGCCGCCGGGCGGCAGCGCGGTCACTTCTCGCGCGGGGTCGAGGTGCGGTCGGCTGGCTCATCCCGACGCTCCGCCACCGGCAGCCGGTGCACTTCCTTGAACTGCACGTCGCCGGGCTTGGCGCCCAGCACCACACTGAATTCGCCGGTGTCCAGCAGGTCCCACTTGTGCGGTACGAGTTCCACCGGTACATCTTCGCCGCGGGCGGCGGCGCGCAACACGTGGACCCGGGTGCGCAGGATCCAGGTGACCATCCGGACGATGCCGAACGCAGTGAGCAGGGCGATCGCGCCGAAGGCCCATCGGTAGGCCTGCGCGCTGTGCGTCCCGGCGCCCGGCTCGACCAGGTCCAGGATCTGGCCGACGGAGAAGACCATCACCACCGCCCCGCAGAAGCCGCCGACGTTCACCAGGCCGGTGGCGGTCGAGATGCGATGCCGGGGGTTGTAGTCCCGGGCCAGCATGAACCCGATGCCGGAGGCCGGGCCACCGACGGAGAACACGCAGATGACGGCGATGACGACGGCCAGCGGCGGCTGCCCGCCGGGCCACCCGATCAGCACGAGCCAGCCGACCAGGCACAGGCCGGCCACCACGAGCGCCAGGCCACCGCGGATGTGCGGCCGCCGGCCGATGACCGGGCCGAGCACCAGGTTGCCGATCAGTCCGCCGATCACCAGCATCATCAGCAGCGACGACGCGGCCCCCGGCGAGTAGCCCAGCGCCTGGGTCAGGTACGGATATCCCCAGAGCACGGCGAAGACGGTGGGCCCGGCCATCGTCGACAGGTGGATCCAGAAGCCGAGCCGGCCGGCCGGCAGTTTCCAGGCGTGTTTGACCTGCGTCAGCACCTCGCGCCCACCGACGGGGCCGGCCGGGCCCTCCGCCTCCCGGTAAGGGGCGGCGACCGCCGGCCGCAGCAGGAGCAACGCGTACCCCAGGGACAGGCCACCGGCGATGGCGAACGTCGGGCCCCACCCGAGGTCGGTCAGCATCAGGGTCAGCGGGACGGTGGCCACCACATTGCCGAGCATGCCGGTGAGGCTGGTCAGGCCGACCATCGTCGGGTAGCGGCGAGCCGGGAACCACCCGGCGACCAGCCGCAGCACCGAGATGTAGGTCATGGCGTCGCCGACCCCGAGCAGGCCCCGAGCCAGCAGCGCCAGCGGGTAGCTGTGCACGACGGAGAACAGCACCTGGGCGCTGCCCATGATCACCGTGGCGGCCAGCAGCATCCGGCGCGGGCCGAACCGGTCGATCAAGATGCCGGCGGGCACCTGCATGGCGGCGTAGACGCCCAGCTGCAGCATGACGAAGGTGCTCAGTTGCCCGGCGGACAGGTCCAGCCGCTCGGCGGCCAGCGGCCCGGCGACACCCAGCGAGGTGCGATGGAAGACGGCGAGCAGGTAGCAGCCGACGCCGACCAACCAGATGACGAGGGGGCGGCGGGCGAACCACAGGCGCACGCGGTGCAGCGTCGTCACGGCCGGACCCCTCGCAGCGCCCGATCGGCGTGCCGCAGGTGCTCGCGAGTCAGGTGCTCGGCCAGCGCCAGGTCCTCATGCCGGATGGCCGCGGCGATGGCCTCGTGGTCGGCGACCGTGCTGCGCATCCGGCCGGTGTCCGGTTCACCGTCGGGCGCCGAGAGGTTGGCTGCGCCCATCCGCATCTGCCGGTCACGCAGCGAGCCGTAGAGCCTGATCAGGATCATATTGTTGCCTGCGGCGACGATGGTCGCGTGGAAGGTCCGGTCCGCGGCGACGTAGGCCGGCAGGTCCTGGCTGTCGGCGGCGGCCCGCAGGTCGGCGAGCGGCACCTCCAGGGCCCGGGCGACCGCCGGTCCGCGCCCCGATTCGATGACCCAGCGGGTGCAGTGCGACTCGACCAGCTGCCGGGTGTCCAGCACGTCGCGCCATTCCTGGGCGGTCACCGGCAGCACCAGCGCACCCCGCTTGGGCAGCAGCCGGATCATCCCCTGGGCCTCGAGCCGCAGCAGCGCCTCCCGCACCGGGGTTCGGGACACCCCGGTCTCGGCGGCGATGACGCCCTCGGCGAGCAGTTCGTTGTCGGGGTAGCGGCCGCTGAGCACGCCCTGGCGGACGTGCTCGTACACCCGGTCGGCGGCGGACGGTGTCCTGAGTGTATCCATGATGTATCTATGATGCGCGACCCGGACGGCGGGTTCCACTAGCGGGCGGGCCTGGTGACCAGGCTCACGCCAGGGCCGAAGGTCCCGTTCTCATGCCAAAGCCCGGGCGAGCGTGGTCAGCGGTCGAGGATCTCGCGCAGCCGCCGCACGGCAACCTCCGGCGTTCCCAGGTGGGTGAACCCGGCGGACCGGACGTGCCCCCCACCGCCCAACGCCTCGGCCGCGGCCGCCACGTCCACATTGCTGCGCGATCGCAGCGACACCTGCCAGGAATCGGCCCCGGTCTGCTTGATCACCATGGCGACCTCGGCCTCCTGCGCGGTGCGCAGGATGTCGATCACCGAGTCCAGTTCCTCCTGCCGAAGCCCGTCCCGGACCTCGTCGTCGATGATCGCCCAGACCAGCCCGCCGCCGCCCACCGCGTCCGGGTCCAGCCCGGCCCCGTCGAGCACCCGGGCGAGCATGCGCAGCCAGTCGAACGGATGTGAGTCGGTGATCGGGTGCAGCACGTCCATCGGCCGCACCCCGGTGTCGATCAGCCGCGCGGCCAACCGGTGCACCTCGGCGTCGGCGTGCCGGAAGTGCCCGGTGTCGGTGGCCAGCCCGGCGTAGAGGTTCTCGGCGATGTCGCGATCGATCGGGATGCCCAGCCGGTCGAGCAGCCGGGCGACCAGCACGGCGGTGGCCTCCGCCGCGATGTCGATCAGGTTGTACCGGCCGAACCGGGCGTTCGAGGCGTGGTGGTCGATCACCAGGCTCAGGGGGCAGCCGTCCATGACGCGGACGAGCGAGCCCAGCCGCTCCCGCGAGCCGACGTCCAGGCTGACGAACAGGTCGGCCCCGTCGGAGACGTCCTCGGGAGCGACCACCAGCGGCATGCCGGGCAGATGCCGCAGCGATTCGGGAACGGAGTCCGGTTCGGCGAACGAGACCTGCACGTCCGTGCCGCGGCGGGCCAGGCCCAGCCCGAGCGCCAGCGCGCTGCCCAGCGCATCGGCATCCGGATGGACATGGGCCACCAGCACGACGGATCGGGCGGCGGCCAGCAGACCGGCCGCGACGTCCATGTCGTCGGCGGCCGAGCCCGACGCCGACGGTCCATCGGCCTTCGTCGCGGACATGCGCACGCGTCCCCCGCGGGTGCGGTTGCGGATCGTGCGGGTGTCCGTCACGGCGCCTCCGGATCTCGTCGACCGGCCTGCTGACCGGCGAACAGCATTGTCTGGCGAACCCATCCGTCCCGCGCGGCAATGGCGCGGAAACGGCAACTGCGCCGGCTCCCATGCCGGCGCATGATTACGGTACCCGCTCGCCCGGGCTGCCCGCCCTGCCGTCCACTGGGTGCACGGCGGACTCATCGGCCGGATCGTCGTCCGACTCGTCCTCGAGCGGGCGCGGGGCCTTGTAGGGATCGGCATCTCCGGCGTAACTCGCCCCCGCCGCCTGCTGCGCGACCTTCGCGTCGGCGTCCCGGGCGGCGGCCAGCAACTCGTCGATCCGGTGCGCGTTGGCCGGCACCGCATCGAGCTTGAACTCCAGCGTCGGGGTGAACTTGATGCCGGTCTCGTGGCCGACCGCGGAGCGCAGCACCCCGGTCGCGCTGGCCAGGCCGGCGCCGGCCGCCGCCACCACGTCGTCCTCGCCGTAGACGGTGTAGTAGACGGTGGCCTCCCGCAGGTCGGGGGTCACCGTCGCGGCAGTGATCGTGACCATGTCCAGCCGCGGGTCCTTCACGGCATGCTGGATCTGGGTGGCCACGATGCTCACGATGCGCTTGGCCAGCCGGCGGGCGCGGGCGGTATCGACCATGATCAATCTCCCTCGTCATGCGCGCCGAACACCCGTCGCCGGGTGGACAGCACCTCGAATTCCACTTCGCCGGCCACCTGCCGCTCGCAGGTGTCCAGCACCCGGTGCACCTGACCCGGGTCCGAGGAGACGGTAGCGACCGCGATCAGCGCCCGACGGAGCCGGTCGGGGTCGCCACCCTCGGTGACGGCGACGTCCAACCGGCGCAGCCGGGCCAGCACGGGCCGGACGACCGCCCGCTTGTGCTTGAGTGAGCCGACGGCGCCCAGCAGGACATCGCATTCCAGGACGCCGACGTACACCGCCGCCCCCTCGTTGTTGATCATGGCGATCCCTGTCGGCGTACCGGCGTGTCGCCGGCGTGTCGGGCAGAGTTCGCCATGATCAACGTCGAGTGGTGGGGCACCGGCACCGCATCAGCTGCGCGGCTTCTCCCGGATCTCGTAGGTCTCGATCGTGTCCTCGAGCTCGATGTTGTTCCACGAGCCCAGGCCGATACCGCACTCGAAGCCCTCGCGGACCTCGGTGGCATCGTCCTTGAACCGGCGGAGCGAATCGATCTTGAGGTCGTCGTTGAGCACCACGCCGCCGCGCAACAGGCGCGCCTTGGCGTTCCGGCGGATCTCGCCGGACCGCACGATGCAGCCGGCGATGTTGCCGAACTTGGACGACCGGAAGATCTCCCGGATTTCCGCCGACCCGGTCTGGACCTCTTCGAACTCGGGCTTGAGCAGGCCCTTGAGCGCCGCTTCCACCTCGTCGATGGCCTGGTAGATGACCGTGTAGTAGCGGATGTCGACACCCTCGCGGTCGGCCAGCTCCTGCACCCCGCGCACCGGCTTGACGTTGAAGCCGATGACGATGGCGTCGGTGGTGGCCGCCAGGTTGATGTCGTCCTGGGTGATGCCGCCGACCCCGCGGTGCACGACCCGCAGATCGACCTCCTCGCCCACGTCGAGCTTGATCAGGCTGTCCTCCAGCGCCTCGACGGTGCCGGAGTTGTCGCCCTTGATGATCAGCGTGAGCTGCTCGATCTTCTTCTCGGCCAGCGCGGCGCCCAGGTCCTCCAGCGAGATCCGCCGGCGGGTGCCGATCTGGGCCTTGCGGGTGCGGGCCTGCCGCCGCTCGGCGATCTGCCGGGCGACGCGGTCCTCCTCGACGACCATGAACGAGTCGCCGGCGCCGGGCACCGAGGTGAACCCGAGCACCTGCACCGGGCGGGACGGGGTCGCCTCGGCGACCTGCTCGCCGTGATCGCCGAGCATCGCCCGCACACGCCCGTAGGCGTTGCCGGCG
Organism: Nakamurella sp.; assembly: GCF_044224575.1. GTDB lineage: Bacteria > Actinomycetota > Actinomycetes > Mycobacteriales > Nakamurellaceae > Nakamurella. The sequence continues at coordinate 264,772 of NZ_JBGAKE010000002.1, read as the reverse complement.
ACGATCGAGTCGCCCACCCGCAGCGTGCCTCGCTGCACCAGGACCGTCGCGACGGCGCCGCGACCGCGGTCCAGGTGTGCCTCGATGGCGACACCTTCGGCGTTCATCGTCGGGTTGGCCCGCAGGTCCAGCGCCGCGTCCGCGGTCAGCAGGATCGCCTCGAGCAGACCGTCGATGTTGACCCGCGCCTTGGCCGAGATCTCCACGAACATGGTGTCGCCGCCGTACTCCTCGGCGACCAGCCCGTATTCGGTGAGCTGCTGGCGGATCTTGTCGGGGTTGGCCCCCTCCTTGTCGATCTTGTTGATCGCCACCACGATCGGCACGTCCGCGGCCTTGGCGTGGTTGATCGCCTCCACCGTCTGCGGCATGACGCCGTCGTCGGCGGCGACCACCAGCACCACGATGTCCGTGGACTGCGAGCCGCGGGCCCGCATGGCGGTGAACGCCTCGTGACCCGGGGTGTCGATGAACGTGATCAGCCGCTCGTCGTCGCCCAGGTGCGTGGCGACCTGGTAGGCGCCGATGTGCTGGGTGATTCCGCCGGCTTCCTTGTCGACCACGTTCGTGCTGCGGATGGCGTCCAGCAGCTTGGTCTTGCCGTGGTCGACGTGACCCATGACGGTGACCACCGGCGGGCGGATGACCAGATCGCTCTCGTCGCCCTCGTCCTCGCCGTAGGTGAGGTCGAAGGACTCCAGCAGCTCGCGGTCCTCGTCGTCCGGAGAGACGATCTCGACCTTGTAGCCCATCTCGGAGCCCAGGAGCTCGAGAATGTCGTCGGACACCGACTGGGTGGCGGTGACCATCTCACCGAGATGGAACAGCGCCTGCACCATCGACGCCGGGTTGGCGTCGATCTTGTCGGCGAAATCGGCCAGCGACGAGCCACGGGCCAGCCGGATCGTCGACCCGTTGCCGCGGGGCAGCGCCACGCCGCCGATCGACGGCGCCTGCATGTTGTCGAATTCCTGGCGGCGCTGCTTCTTGGACTTGCGGCCCTTGCGGGCCGGTCCGCCCTGCCGGCCGAACGCGCCGGCGGCACCGCCGCGACCACGGCCGCCACCACCGCCACCGCCGGGACGGCCGCCGCCGCCACCGCCGGGACCGCCGGTGCCACCACCGGGACCGCGGTAGCCACCGCCGCCGCCGGCCCCACCGGGACCACCGCCACCGGGACCGCGGTAGCCACCACCGGGACCACCGGTCCCCGGCCGGGGACCGGCACCGGGACGACCGCCCGGAGTGCCGGGGCGCGGAGCGCCGGCGGGTGCCCCCGGACGGCCACCGGGGGCACCGGGACGAGCACCCGGCGCGCCGGGAGCGCCACCGGGACGGCCCATCGGCGGCCGCGGGGCACCGGGCACGCCGCCGCCGGGACGCGGCGGGGCGGAGCGGGGCTGCTGCACGCCGAACGGGTTGTTCCCCATCCGCGGCGGACGCGGGGCACCGGGCACACCGCCGGCCGGCCGAGCCGGACGGGGAACGCCGGGAGCGCCCGTCGCGCCGTCGGGACGGGTGGGCGCGCCACCCTGCCGGGCCGCGGGAGCGGCCGGACGCCCGGTGGTCGGGGCGCCGGGAGCGCTGCCCTGCGGACGCCGATTCTGCCCACCGGGAGCCCCGGTGGACGGCCGGGTCTGGGCCGGCGGTCCGGATTGCGCCGGCTGCCCACCCTGGGGCGGCCGGGAGTCCGGCCCGGGAGACGTGCGCGGGCCCGGGGCGGACGTCGCCGGCGCGGCCTGGGCGGCGGGTGCCACCGGGGCACCGGCGCCGGTGTCGAAGACGGCCGGAGCCGCCGCCGCGGCCGGTCGCGCGGTGGTCGAGGGACGGGCCGGGGTGGCCGGCCGCGGGGATGACGGGGTCGCCGCCGGGGCGAACGGCGAGGTGATGGGGGCCGCCGACGGCGCCGACGTCGTCGGGGCCGAGGCCGCCGGGGCCGGAGCCGGAGCCGCCGGAACCGAGGCCGCCGGGGCCGGCGACGTGGACTGGGCCGGCCGGGGAGCGGCGGGCCGCCCCGGGCCGCCGGGTCGACCCGGCTGCGGGCGGGACGCGCCGCCGCCGTTGCCGGGGGCGGAGCCATCACCCTTACCGGCCGGTGGGCTGGTCGGATACGCATCGCGAAGCTTGCGCACCACCGGGGCTTCGATGGTCGAGGACGGGGACTTCACGAATTCACCGAGATCCTGGAGCTTCGCCATGATCTCTTTGCTGGTCTTGCCGAGCTCTTTCGCGAGCTCATGTACACGGGCCTTGCCTGCCACTGCTCTCCTCACGGTGAGGGCGGGCGGGCTGTACAGGCCGCGCTCGTCCTCTTAGTCGATGTGCCGGGTGCTGCTCATTGCTGCTTCACGGCGTGCTCACGTTGGGTCGACCTGCTTTCTGTTTCCAGGCGGCTCGTCCGATCGGACCGGATCCCGCTGTTCCGAGACAACCCGATCCGCAGGCCCGCCGTCGTCCCCGCGAACGAGGAACTGCCGGACCTTGCTGGTGTCGAGGTGTTCGGGGGCCCGCAGGGCCCGACCGAACGCCCGACGGCGCTCTGCCATGTCGAGGCACCCCTCAGCGGGATGCAGCCACGCTCCCCGGCCGGGGAGGCGACGCCGTGGATCCGGGATGACGATCCCGGCCACGGCCACGACGCGCAGTAATTCGACGGCTCGACCTCTCCGCCGGCAACCGATGCAGGTCCGCACCGGTCCGAGGGGACCGGCGACGGCACAGGCAGGGGCAGCCGCCAGTGGCGGTCGAGCCAACATTGAAGTCTACCGCCTCTCGCGACCCGGTTCGACCTGGGTCACCGGCTCATCGACTCGGGCCCGGCGGGCGGCCCGGCCGGAGCTTGCGGCCGGTCGGGCACCGCGTCGCTGCGGATGTCGATGCGCCATCCGGTCAGCCGGGCGGCCAACCGCGCATTCTGCCCCTCCTTGCCGATGGCCAGGGACAGCTGGAAGTCCGGGACCACCACCCGGGCGGCCTTGGTGGCGGGGTCGATGACCGTCACCGACAACGCCCGGGCGGGCGACAACGCGTTGCCGACGAACGTCGCCGGGTCCTCGTCGAAATCGATGATGTCGATCTTCTCGCCGTTCAGTTCGCTCATCACCGCGCGCACCCGCGCCCCCATCGGTCCGATGCACGCACCCTTGGCGTTCACCCCGGAGACGGTCGGCCGGACCGCGATCTTGGACCGGTGCCCGGCTTCCCGGGCCACCGCGGTGATCTCCACCGACCCGTCGGCGATCTCCGGAACCTCGAGTGCGAACAGCTTGCGGACCAGGTTGGGATGGGTCCGCGACAGCGTGATCTGCGGGCCCCGCAGGCCGCGCGCCACCGACACGACGTAGCAGCGCAGCCGCGAGCCGTGCACATAGGACTCACCCGGCACCTGTTCGGCGGCGGGGATGACGCCCTCGACGGCGTTCTTTCCCTCACCGAGGCTGACCACCACCACACCGCGCGCATTGACCTTGGCGTCGGCGGACACCGTGCCGGTGATCAAGTCGTGCTCGCGACCGGCGAAGTCGCCGAAGGTCCGCTCGTTGTCCACGTCGCGCAGCCGCTGCAGGATGACCTGCCGCGCGGTGGTGGCCGCGATCCGACCGAAGTCGTCGGGGGTGTCGTCCCATTCCCGGACGACCTCCCCGGCATCGTCGGTCTCCTGGGCCCACACCCGGATCCCGCCGCTGCGCCGGTCGATCTCGACCCGGGCGTGCCCGGCGTGTCCCTGGGTGTGCTTGTAGGCGGACAACAGCGCGGTTTCCAGAGTGTCGACCAGGGAGTCGAACTCGATGCCCTTTTCCTTCTCGACCGCCCGCAGGGCGGCGATGTCCACGTTCACCGGGTGACTCCTTCCGCGTCCAGCAACTCCTGCACGACGGCCGGCGGTGCGGCGAACTCGACCTCGACCTTGGCCCCGACGATCTGGTCATACGGCACGGTGACCGGGCTGATGGCACCCTTCTTGCCGGCCACCAGCAGCTCGATGCCGGACTCGTCGGCGCGCAGCAGGTGCCCGGTCAGCTCACCCTGCCCGGTATTCACCGCGAGCAGCCGCCCCCGGGAGCGCCGGAAGTGTCGCGGCTCGCGCAACGGACGGCCGACGCCCGGGCTGGTCACCTCCAGGGTGTAGGGCAACTCACCCGTCGGATCGTCGGGGCCGTCCAGCCGTTCGGAGATCTCCCGGCTCACGTCGGCGGCGTCGTCCAGCGACACACCGTGGTCGCCGTCGATCACCACCCGCACCACCCGGCGGCGCCCCACCGTGCGTGCCGTCAGCTCCTCCAGGTCGTACCCGTGGGCGTCCGTCACCTCGGTGACGATTGCCCGCAGGCGACCGTCGTCGGTTCCCATCGCCGCCTCCTCGTCTGCCACCGTGTCGATCCCGGCCCCGTCGCGGGGCAGCCGTCGCGGTGTGCAGTTGTGGAGGGAACACCCCGCGCCTGCGCCCAGCGGTGCCGGCGGTCATGGCGGAGCCTATCGGTCCCGAGACTCCGCGGTCGTCCGTGGCCGGTCCCCGGCCTCATGTGACGTCCGTGTGCAGCGCCGGTCCGCGGTCCTGCTCGCGGTGCCGGCGGCCTGTCATGATGGACCCCGTGTCATCCGCTCCCGGCCGGCCGGTCTCCCGGCGTACGGTCCTGCTCGGCGCCGGTTCGGTCGCGGCGGCCGCGGTGCTGTCGTCGGTCGCCGGCTGCAGCTACTTCGGCTCCGACGAGCCGCCGACCCCGTCCGTCGACCTGAATCCGGCGGCGCTCGATCCGATCAACGGGTTGATCGCCACCACCCGCCTGCACGTCCTGCGGCTGGACGCGGCGATCGCCGCCGACCAGGCCGACGCCGGAAAGCTGCAGCCCCTGCGGGACGATCGGCAAAAGCACCTCGATGCATTGACCGCCGAGTACGCGCGAACGAACCCGGCCGACCCCAATGCGACCGCCGCCGGCGCGACCGCCACCGCGGCCCCGGCATCCGGATCGGTCGCCCTGCCGGGTTCACCGGAGGCGATCGTGTCGGCGGTCCGGGGGGACGCGGCCACGGCCCAGGTGCAGTTCACCGACGCGATCGCCACGGCGTCGCGCTACCGGGCCGCCCTCTACGGAACGATCGCCGCTTCCCTGGCCAGTCACCGGGCGGTGCTGGTATGACCTCCCCGACGCCCACCCCGGGTGCCCCGTCGGGCTCCGGCGGCTCCCCCTCCCCCTCCCCGTCGCCGCTGAGCACGCCGATCAGCACGGCCCCGCCGGGTCCGCTCAGCCCCGACGCCCAGGCCGCGATGCAGACCGCGCTGATCGCCGAGCAGGCCGCGGTCTGGGCGTACGCGCTGGTCGCGGCGCACGCCCGGGACCAATCGGCGATGGTCGCGGACGCCCGGTCCGGGCACCTGCTTCGCCGCGACGCGACGGCCGCGCGGCTGACCGCGGCCGGCGCCACCGCGCCCGAACCGGCCGCCGCCTATCAGGTTGCGATCGACGTGCAGGACCAGAACTCGGCCTGGCAGCTGGCCCAGGACATCGAATCGGACGTGGCGGCGGCCTGGCGGGTGGTGATCGGCTCGACCGACGACGCGGAGGTTCGTGGGTTCGCGCTCACCGGGCTGTCCGAGGCCGCGGTCCGGCTGGCCATGTGGAAGCAGGCGGCCGGCATCGCGCCGCCGACCATCGCCTTCCCCGGACAGGCCTGAACGCCCGCCCCGGGCGGGCGACCGACCCAGGTCAGCCCCGGACGAGAGCCCGCAGGTGTTCGGCGACCTCGGCCAGCGAGACCTCGGTCTTCGCACCGGTCACCCGGTCCCGCACCTCGACCACACCGTCGGTCACGCCCCGGCCGACCACGCAGATGGTCGGTACGCCCAGCAGTTCGGCGTCGGCGAACTTCACCCCGACCGAGGCATTGCGGTCGTCCAGGATCACCCGCACTCCGGAGGCGTCCAACCCGGCCGCGATCAACTCGGCCGTGTCTTTGATCTCGGCCGACTTGCCGGCCATCACGACGTGCACGTCGGCCGGGGCAACCTCCCGAGGCCAGATGAGACCCTTTTCATCGTAGGAATTTTCAGCGATGGCGGCGACCGCGCGGGACACCCCGATGCCGTAGGAGCCCATGGTGACGGTCACCAGCTTGCCGTTCTGGTCCAGCACCTGCAGGTCCAGTGCGTCGGCGTACTTGCGGCCGAGCTGGAAGATGTGGCCCATCTCGATGCCCCGCGCCAGGCTCAGCGGACCGGACCCGTCCGGCGCCGGATCGCCCGCACGGACCTCGGCCGCCTCGACCACCCCGTCGCCGGTGAAGTCCCGCCCGGCGACCAGGTCGTAGACGTGCCGTCCCGGCTCGTTCGCGCCGGTGATCCAGGCCGTGCCGGCCACCACCCGTGGATCGAGCAGGTAGCGGATCCCGGTCGGACCGTCGGTGCCGAGCACCCCGGGCCCCAGATACCCCTTGACCACCAACGGGTGGCTCTTGAAGTCCTCCTCGACGAAGGCCTCCACCTCGGCCGGCAGCACCTGGGCCTCCAGCCGCTTGAGGTCCACCTCCCGGTCGCCGGGCAGGCCGATCGCGAGGGGCTCGCGGGTGCCGTCGGGGTGCCGCAGCATCACCAGCACGTTCTTGAGGGTGTCGGCCCCGACCCAAGGGCGGTCGGCCCGCGGGAAGGTCGCGTTGCTGTGGTCGACCAGCGTCTCGATGGTCGGCGTCCCCGGCGTGTTCTCGACGTGCGCGGCGGGCAGCGCGTCGAACGGGATGGCGTCGGGCACCGGGGTGGTGACCGCCTCCACATTGGCGGCGTACCCACCGGGTGAACGGACGTAGGTGTCCTCGCCGTTGATGCAGTCGGCCAGGAACTCCTCGGACGCGGACCCGCCCATCGCCCCGGACATCGCCGCGACGATCACGTAGCGCAGGCCCAGCCGGTCGAAGATCCGGATGTAGGCCTCGCGATGCCGCTGATAGGACGCCGCGAGCCCCGCGTCGTCCAGGTCGAAGGAATAGGAATCCTTCATGACGAACTCGCGACCGCGCAGGATGCCGGCCCGCGGCCGGGCCTCGTCCCGGTATTTGGTCTGGATCTGGTACAGGGCCAGCGGCAGGCCCTTGTAGGACGAGCAGATGTCCTTCACCAGCAGGGTGAACATCTCCTCGTGGGTCGGCCCGAGCAGGTAGTCGGCCTGCTTGCGGTCCTTGAGCCGGAACAGATTGTCCCCGTACTCGGTCCAGCGCCCACTGGCCTCGTAGGGTTCCCGGGGCAGCAGGGCCGGGAAGTGGACCTCCTGGGCGCCGATCGCGTCCATCTCCTCCCGGACGATCCGCTCGACGTTGCGCAGCACCCGGTACCCCAGCGGCAGCCAGCTGTAGATCCCCGGGGCGGCCCGCCGGATGTAGCCGGCCCGGACCAGCAGGCGGTGGCTGGGCACCTCCGCGTCGGCCGGGTCCTCGCGCAGCGTGCGCAGGAACAGGGTGGACAGCCGTGTGATCACTGGCGGCACTCCTCGGGTACTCCACGGGCGGTGGCCTGCGCCGCACCCGGTCCGGCCCGGCGCGCGGGCCAGCCTATCCGCCGGGCCCGCGTCCGCGTCCGCCCTGGGTTCCGCGCGGCCGGGGGACGATCGGCGCCACCCGCCCGGAAACCACCCGATCGGCCGTGAACGGCCCCGATCACGGTGACCTTCCGCGACGGGGTGCGCTCCCGCGGCGACCGAACCGGTGAAACCCCCGGCGGTCGACGGCCGCCGACAATCCCTGTGCCCGTGATGATCTGACGAGATCAGCGACCCCGCAGCGCCACTCGAGACGGCCGGACGATCAGCCGTCGCCAGCGGGGTTGACTGCCACCATTTCCCCTGCGTGCCAACAGGTTCCGATGAACGAAAAGCGCCTGCCCATGAGACAACGATGTCGGTCGATGTCTGTTCACCCCACGCTATGGCTGCGGTCACATGTTCGTCGGCGCGCGTGTTAGCTGCAGTTCAGCTAACATATTTATCAGGGCATGCGGTCCCGTACGCCCGACCGGAGTGCCGACCATCGAGGACGCCATGCCGCCGACTGGTAGTGCCCTTCGCCGCCCCATTCCGCCCCCGAGGGCGGCCGGATCGGGTCCCGACGCCGCCCGCGTCGGCCGGACGGTCGACGCGGCGCTCCGCGGACTTCCGTCCCATGGCTGGACGGGCGGGTGGGTCGGGCGCCGGGATCGGGCCCTGCTGGTGCTCACCCAACGCGCAGGGCTGTCCTGTGCCGCGGTCGCCGCCCTGACCGTCGACGACATCACCGTCCGGGACGGCGCGGCCACCATCCGGGTCGAGAACGGGGAGCCGATCACCCTGCGGATGACCGAGGACTGCCTGCTCTGCGGGCCCTGCGCGCTGTCCCGCTGGCTGCATGCGCTGGCCCTGGCCGGCATGCACAGCGACGGTCGGGTGGTGGCGTCGGTGATCGCCCGGGCCGCCCCGCTGGGCCCGCACTCCCCGCACGTCTGCGAGGGCGCCACGCCGGCGTCCGACGGAGCGCGCGGCACCCTCGTCTTTCCGGTCGACGACCGCTGGGCGGTCGCTCCGGTGACCCATTCCGGACTGCCGGTCCCCGCCCGACCGGTGCACGACGTGCGCAGCCGGGCCGCGCACGGCCCGCACCGGACCGGCCCGGGCACGCGGTCCCATCTCGAGGTGGCGCGGGTCGACGGCACCACGACGCCCGCGCCGGAGGACCGGCCCACGGCCCTGGAGAACCGGGTCCGCACGCTGCTGAACGGTCTCGCCTGAACCCTCGGCTCGCCCACCCTTCCGGGGTGTGTGATGACCGTCACATCTGTGCGCTAGCAGGTTAGCTGACGGTAAAGCTAACCTGCAAAGAGAAGTGCCGTTAACATCCAGCCCGAGGCGACATTGCCTGACGGCACATGCTCATCGCCGCGTCTGAGTGATCACCTGCGACGGTGGCCTGTCCGCCCCGGCCCGAACCCGCGCCCACGGCGCACCAGGAACCTGCGGAGGTCCTCGCCATGTCGTCAGTCATCGTCGCCGGGTCCAGAACGCCGATCGGACGGTTCAACGGCGCCCTCGCGTCCGTCTCCGCGGCGGAGCTCGGGGGGATCGCCATCAAGGGCGCGCTGGAGCGGGCCGGGCTGGCAGGTGCGGACGTCGACTACGTGATCATGGGCGAGGTCCTGCAGGCCGGCGTCGGGCAGATCCCCGCGCGCCAGGCCGCGGCCAAGGCCGGCATTCCGATGGACGTGCCCGCCATCACCGTCAACAAGGTCTGCCTGTCCGGCCTGGACGCCATCGCGCTGGCCGATCAGCTGATCCGGGCCGGCGAGTTCACCACCGTGGTGGCCGGCGGCATGGAGTCCATGACCCGCGCCCCGCACCTGCTGATGGGTTCCCGGGCCGGTTACAAGTACGGCGACGTCACGATGATCGACCACCTGGCCCACGACGGCCTGCACGACGTGTTCACCGACATCCCGATGGGCGACCTGACCGAGGCGACCAACGACGTCGACTTCGTCTCCCGCGCCGAGCAGGACGCCTATTCCGCCCGCTCGCACCAGCGCGCCGCCGCGGCGATCGCCGCCGGCGTGTTCAAGGCCGAGATCGAGCCGGTCGTCATCGCCGGACGCAAGGGCGAGGTCGTCGTCGACACCGACGAGGGCGTGCGCGCCGACACCACCGCCGAGAGCCTGGCCAAGCTGCGCCCGTCGTTCCGCAAGGACGGCACCATCACGGCCGGTTCGGCGTCCCAGATCTCCGACGGTGCGGTCGCGGTCGTCGTGATGGACAAGGACGAGGCGATCCGCCGCGGTCTGGACTGGATCGCCGAGATCGGCGCCTACGGCTCCATCGCCGGCCCCGACTCCACGCTGCAGGACAAGCCGGCTCGGGCGATCCAGAAGGCGTGCGACAAGGCCGGTCTCGAGCCCACCGAGTTGGACCTGGTGGAGATCAACGAGGCGTTCGCCTGCGTCGGCATCGCGTCGGCCCGGGCGTTGGGTCTGGACGAGGAGAAGGTCAACGTCAACGGCGGGGCGATCGCGCTGGGCCACCCGATCGGCGCGTCCGGCGCCCGCCTCGTGTTGCACCTCGCGCTGGAGCTGCAGCGCCGCGGCGGCGGCACCGGTGTCGCCACCCTGTGTGGCGGCGGCGGCCAGGGCGACGCCCTGATCCTGTCGGTGCCGAAGGCCGGCTGAGCAGCCACAACCCCGCGAAGGCGGTCATCTCCCCGGTGGAGATGACCGCCTTGTCGTCTGCGTCGATGGTCCCGGGGAATATTCGATTGACGGCGACGGCCCGGCCGGGCACCGTGGACCGCGACCGGCGATCGCCGATCGGCGCGACGACGTGATGGGAGGGATGACGACATGACCGTCCTGGTGCTGCCCACCCCGCAGCCATCCCCCTTCCCCCGCCCCGGGGCCCGCTGACCACAGCGGCGCGTGCCACTTCGGGGCGGCCCCTTTCCGCCCAGGAGCCCGAAGTGCCGCGTTTCCAGCTGTCCGATTCCTACCGTTCCTCCCGACGGGACGGTGCCCACGACCTCGATGCCGACGACCTCGACGACCCCGACGACGCCGACGACCCCGATGACGCCGAGACCGACGATCTGCTCGACCGGTTCGACACCGCCCGATCGGCGCAGCGGGCTCGACGCCCACGGCCGCCGAGCGATCCGCGGCCGCGCATCGTGGCCGATGGCCAGTCCGGGCACCACTCCCCCGAGCTGGACACCGATCACTCGTTCGACGAGAGTCCCTACTCCAGCTACGATGTCGCCACCCACGGGCCCGGTCCGGCCCCCGACTGGCTGATCACCTCGCTGTCCGCCCGGGACACCCGGCTCGGCATCCTCAAGACCGGGAAGGAAGCCGACGTCGGGTTGCTGGAGCGGGCCGTCCCGGGCGGCCCGGGCTGCCTGCTGGCGGTCAAGACCTTCCGCTCGGCCGAGCATCGGCTCTTCCACCGCGACGCCACCTATCAGGAGGGTCGCCGGGTGCGCCGGTCCCGGGAATCCCGGGCGATGGCCGCCCGCACCGGCTTCGGCCGGGAGTTGCTGGCCGGGAAGTGGGCGGCGGCCGAGTTCGCCGCGCTCGGCATGTTGTGGTCGGCCGGCGCCCGGGTGCCGTACCCGGTGCAGTTGATCGGCAGCGAGGTGATGATGGAGTTCATCGGCGATCCGGACGGCACCGCCGCCCCCCGGCTGGCCGCCATTGAGGCCGGTACCGCCGAATTCACCGAGCTGTGGCATGACCTGGTCGGCACCCTGGAGATCCTCGCCGAGGCCGGGCTGACCCACGGCGACCTGTCCCCCTACAACGTGCTCGTCGACGTCTCCCCCAGCGGCGAAACTCACTGCGTCGTCATCGATCTGCCCCAGGTGGTTGACCTGGTCGCCAACCCGTCGGGGGCGGAGTTCCTGGACCGGGACTGCCGGAACATCGCCGAGTTCTTTGCCCGGCGCGGCGTGCTGGCGGCCGACGCGGAAATCCTGGCGCTGCACCTGGGCGGGTTGGCCCTCCCGTAGCCCGGGCACGGCGAGTGGTTGAATGCCGGTGGCATCGGCGACGGTGCCACCGGCCACCGATCGTCCGCAGACCGAGGAGAGCGTCGTGAGCCTGGATCGACCCGTCACCCCCGACCCGTACGGCCTGCTGCCGGAGGTCGGCTCGTTCACGGTGAGCAGTCCGGACATCGCCGACGGGCAGCTGGTCGCGCCCGAGTTCCGCTACGGTCCCGACGCGCCCGGCGGGCAGAACATCTCCCCGGCCCTGTCGTGGTCCGGCTTCCCGGCCGACACGGAGTCGTTCGTGGTCAGCTGCTTCGACCCGGACGCGCCGACGCCCGCCGGCTTCTGGCACTGGACGGCCGTCGACATCCCGGTCACGGTCACCGAACTGGCCCGCGGCGCGGGCAGCGACGGGGGCACGCTCCCCGCCGGGGCGTTCCACGTGCGCAACGACTTCGGTACGGCCGGATACGACGGCCCGGCCCCGCCGCCGGGCGACCAGGTGCACCGCTACTTCTTCGTGGTGCATGCGGTCGACGTGCCCTCGCTCGGCCCGGACGAGAGCGCCAGCCCCACCGTGGTCGCCTTCAACCTGGTCTTCCACACCCTGGCCCGGGGGATCCTCACCCCGGTCTTCTCCTACTGACGGCCGCCGCCACCCGGTCCGCGGCGCCTGCGCCCCGGATTGCCGTCCGGCGCCGCCGTCGTAGCCTGGCCCCATGCACTTCGATCTTGTCGTGGTCGGCTCCGGTTCGGGCAACACCATCCTCGGCCGGGAGTTCCGGGAGCAACGTGTCGCGCTGATCGAGTCCGGCGCCTTCGGTGGGACCTGCCTGAACGTGGGCTGTATTCCGACCAAGAGCTTCGTGTACCCCGCGGATCTGGCCGACGCCGTCGTCCGCGCGGACCGGTTGGGCCTGATGGCCACCGTTGCCCCGGTCGACTGGCCCCTGCTGCGTGACCGCATCTTCGCCCGCATCGACGAGATCTCGGCGAACGGTCTGCATTTCCGGCAGGGCGAGAAGTGGCCGAACCTGCAGATGCTGCAGGGCACGGCCCGGTTCACCGGCGTCAAGCAGATGACGGTGGCGTTGACCGACGGCGGCCGGGTGGAGCTGACCGCCGACCGGTTCGTGCTGGCCGCCGGCGGCCGGCCGGTCATCCCGGACATTCCCGGGCTGGACGAGGAAATCGTCGGCGACGGCGTGGTGCACACCTCGGACACCATCATGCGGATCGACGAGCGTCCCGAGCGGGTCGTGGTGGTCGGCGGCGGGTACATCGCGGCCGAATTCGCGCACATCTTCGACTCGTTCGGCACCCGCGTCACCCAGATCGTCCGCGGCTCCCGGCTGCTGCGGCACCACGACGACGACATCGCCGCAACCTTCACCGACCACGTCATGGGCCGCTACGACCTGCGCCGGGACACCGAGATCTGCGGGGTCAAGCCGCTCGGCGACGGCATCCGGGTCTTCCTGGAGAGCCCGTACGGGGAGAACACCGTCGACGCCGACATGCTGCTGATCGCGACCGGTCGGCGGCCCAATTCGGACCTGCTGGACCTGCCGGCCACCGGGGTCACCGTGACCGGGACCGGCCGGGTGATCGTCGACGAGTACCAGGAGACGGTGGTCCCCGGCATCTACGCGCTGGGCGACCTGAGCTCGCCGTACGCGCTCAAGCACGTCGCCAACCACGAGGCGCGGGTGGTCCGGCACAACCTGACCCACCCCGACGCCCGAATCACCACCGACCATCGGTTCGTGCCGGCGGCGGTGTTCACCGAGCCGCAGATCGCCTCCGTCGGCCTGACCGAACGGCAGGCGCGCGAGCGGGGCATCGAGTTCGTGGTCGGCCGCCGCGACTACGGCGGCACCGCCGCCGGCTGGGCCCGGGAGGACACCGAGGGCTTCGCCAAGGTGCTCGCCGACCCGAAGACCGGTCTGCTGCTCGGCGCGCACCTGATCGGGCCGGAGGCGGCCACGGTGATCCAACCGCTCGTGCAGGCCATGTCGTTCGGGCAGCGGGCGCACGACGTCGCCCGCGGTCAGTACTGGATCCACCCGGCCCTGTCCGAGGTGGTGGAGAACGCGCTGCTGGCCCTCCCCACCCCCACCGGCTGACCCCTTCCCCGCCGCGCGGGGTCCCCCGGACATGCGGAAGGGCCCGCCCCGGAACCGGGGGGCGGGCCCTGCGCAGGACGGTCGATCAGTAGTCGGCCAGGTCGTTGCCCATGTAGCAGAACGACTCGGCCTCGTGGTCGGAGTAGCTGTAGTACTGCTCGTAGGTGCTGATGTACTCGCCCGAGAAGTCGAAGTCGTCACCGTTCCACTGCGCGTACTGCACGTACACCATGTAGTAGCCGGGATCGAACGTCAGATCCGCCACGTTGAACGAGGCGGAGTAGTCGGCCTCCACCCACACCTCATCGGTGACCCACTGCTGCGTGGAGGTGTCCCACACCCAGATCTTGGCGTAGCTGCCGTAGTCGGCGTCCGACGTCGTGGTGAACACCAACGAATCCCCGCCGCACTCCACCGTGGTCCCGAACACGGTGCTGCCCGCGACGGTGTCCGCGTGCGCCGGGGCGGCGTTGCCGGCGACCGCGAAACCCAGGAACAGGGCGGCGGTGGCCACGATGATCCCGGCCAGGCGACGGACCAGGGTGCGGGCACTGCTGCTGATGGAACAGGCGGCGGTGGTGGTGGTGCTCATGGGGTCCTCCTGGACGTGATCTGTGCTCGCGTTCTCGCTGACAGATCAAAGAATCGGCCCACCCGCTGAAGACCCACCGAAGAACGGCTGAAGGCCGGGGAATCGCGCAGCCGGGCCAACGGCTCGGCCGGACAGGCGGCTGATCAGGCGCCGGTCAGGCGTCCAGCAGGAAGACGATCTCGGTGCGACCGACCCGGATCCGGTCGCCGTCATGCAGCAGGTGACTGTCCACGACCCGCTCGTCGTTCACGTGCGTGCCGTTGGTCGACCGCAGATCGGTCACCGTGAACCCGTTCGTGGTCTCGGCCACCACGGCGTGGTACCGGCTGACCCGCTCGCCGGCGACCACCAGGTCGTTGTCCTCCATCCGGCCCAGTCGCAGCCCCCGGCTCGGCACCGGCAGCGTCTCCCCCGACGGCAGCCGGACCCGGGCGTGGGACAGCACGATGGCCGTCTCCGCGACGGTGCGTTGATTCGACGTGGAGGACGGCGCGGGCGGGCCGGCCGGGCCGAGCGATTCCTGGCGCAGCACCTTCTGTTCGATCTCCCGCAGCGCCGGGCTGGGGTCGATGCCCAATTCGTCGTCCAGCAGCTGCCGGATCCGCCGGGCCGCCTCCAGCGCATCGGCCTGCCGCCCCGACCGGTACAGGGCGATGATCAGCTGGATCCAGAACGGCTCGCGCAGGGGGTACTGCCCGGTCAGCGTGACCAGCTCGCCGATCACCGCCGATTCGTTGCCGGACGCCAGGTCGGCGTCGATGCGGGATTGCAGGGCGACGAGCCGGTCCTCCTCGACGGCCGCGGCGAAGTCGTCCGCAAACCGGAAGCCGCGCAGGTCGGCCAGTGCGGCACCGGTCCACTCGGCCAGCGCCGCCCGCAGCCGCTCCGCCGCCTCGGCGTACCGATGCGCGGCCAGCAGGTCGTTGCCGGCCCGGACCCAGCGACCGAACCGGCCCTGGTCGACCAGCGCGTCGTCGACGACCGCCCGGTAACCGGGCGACTGGGTGGCCACGGTCAGCAGGCCGGCATCGGACAGCGGACGCAGCGCTCGGCGCAGGGTCGAGACATGCACCTGCATGGTGCCCAGAAAGTTGCCCGGCACGTCGCCGTCCCAGATGGCGTCGGCCAACGAGTCCGCCGGCACCACCCGGTTCCGGCTGATCAACAAGCTGGCCAGCAGCGCCCTGGGTTTGCCGCCGGGCAGCGGCAGCGCAACGCCGTCCACCAGCAGTTCGAGCGGCCCGAGCAGCCGCACGTCGAGCGCCGGGGCCTGATCGTTGCGGTCCGCGGGCGTCACCGGCGCATCGTAACCAGCGACAGCCGATGGCCCGGCTCCGGACGGGCAGAACCCGGGACTGCGCCGCTGTGCGAGGCTGGCACGGTGCCAGAACTGAGCCGTGGAGCCAACGCGCCGCTGACCGCCGACCGGCTGACCGTGCACGTGCGCGGCACCCGCCCGGGCGTCGTGGACCTGATGGCGTTCCAATTGACGGCCGACCGTACCGTCCGCGCCGACGACGACCTGGTGTTCTTCAACCAGCCCACCTCGCCGGAGGGAGCGTTGCGGTTGACCGCCCCGGACTCCCTGTCCCTGGACCTGCGAGCCGTGCCGGACGCGATTGCGACCGTCGCGGTGACCGTCGCGCTGGACGACCGGCAGCCCGGCTCGCTGGCCGATATCGACGGGCTCGGGGTGAGTGTCGGGCCGGACGGGTACGACGTCCCCGCCCACGGATTGACCACCGAGCGGGCGGCCGTGCTGGCCGAGATCTACCGGCGGGCCGGGGCGTGGAAGCTTCGGTCGGTGTCGGCCGGTTGGACCGAAGGCCTGGCCGCGCTGGTCCGCGAGCACGGCGTGCAGGTCGACGCGGAACCCTCGGCCGCCGGGCCGGCGGCCGCCCCGGATACCCCGCCTCCCCCGCCCGCCGCGCCGGTGACGTCGGTCGCGCCCGGTCCGCGGTCCGTGCCGGGCGAGGAGCGACTGTCGCTGGTCAAGCGCCAGGCCCTGGATCTGCGCAAACGCGAGGTGCACAAGGTCCTGCTCACCAAGGGTGCGCAGGCCGAGCGCGCTCGGGTCGTGCTCGTCATCGACAAGACGGGCTCGATGTACCAGGCGTACAAGTCCGGCCTGGTGCACCGGGTGGTCGAGCGGATGGTGCCGGTGGCGATCCAGCTCGACACCGACGGGGCCCTGGAGACCTACCTGTACGCCAAGACGTTCGCCCGCCTCCCGGATCTGCAGGTGGCCGACCTGGAGACCTGGCCCGACGAGTTCCTGCACCTGAACGGCACCCACGGCGGGATCAACTACCGCAAACTGGGCGGCTCCAACGACGAGGTCCCGATCCTGACCGAGCTCGCCGGCAGCGCCCACCGCGGGGACTCGCCGACGTTGGTCCTGTTCTTCACCGACGGCGGCTTCTACAAGCGCAAGGAGATCACCCGCATCATCGCCGAGGCCGCCGCGCTCCCGATCTTCTGGCAGTTCGTCGGCCTCGGCGCCAACGACTACGGCCTGCTGGAGAAGCTGGACGACATGGACGGCCGGATCGTCGACAACGTCGACTTCTTCGCGCTGGACGACGTCGATCGGGTGTCCGACGCCGAGCTGTACCGCCGGCTGCTCACCGAGTTCCCCGACTGGCTGCGGGCGGCCCGGCAGGTGGGCATCGTCGGGCCCGGGTAGCCGGCACCGGACGATCGACCCGACTACGGGAGCGTCAGGACCTCCGCGCCGGTGTCGGTGACCACCAGGGTGTGCTCGAACTGGGCCGTCCAGGACCGGTCCCGCGTGGTCACCGTCCAGTTGTCGTCCCACAGGTCCCAGTCGATGCCGCCGAGGGTGATCATGGGCTCGATGGTGAACGTCATCCCCTTCTCGATCACCGTGCTCACGCTCGGCTCGTCGTAGTGCAGGATCACCAGTCCGGAATGGAAGGTGCGGCCGATGCCGTGCCCGGTGTAGTCGCGGACGACGCCGTAGCCGAACCGCTTGGCGTAGGACTCGATGACCCGACCGATGACGTTCAGCTGACGCCCGGGCGCGACGGACTTGATCGCCCGGCGCAGCGCCTCCTCGGTCCGCTCCACCAGGAGCCGGTTCTCCTCGGCGACGTCACCGGCCAGGTAGGTGGCGTTGGTGTCGCCGTGCACCCCGTCGATGTAGGCGGTCACGTCGATGTTGACGATGTCGCCGTCCTCGATGACGGTGCTGTCCGGGATGCCATGACAGATCACTTCGTTCAACGAGGTGCAGCACGACTTCGGAAAGCCCTTGTAGCCCAATGTGGACGGGTAGGCGCCGTGGTCGCACAGGTACTCGTGCACCACGGCGTCGACGGCGTCGGTGGTCGTCCCGGGGACCACCAGCTTGGACCCCTCGACCATCGCCCGGGCCGCCAGCCGGCTCGCCACCCGCATCTTCTCGATGATCTCCGCCGGCTGCACCCACGGATCGGTACTGGGGGCGGGGCCCGGGCGGCCGACGTACTCCGGCCGGGCGATGGCGGACGGGACCGTCCGGATCGGGGTCGGCCGGCCGGGCTGCAGGGCGGTGCGCAACATGATCCCGAGACTACGACCCGGAGCCGGTCAGGCCGGCACGGTGGCCAGCATCTTGGCCACGACCTGATTGGTGACCACCGAGTCCTCGCCACCGACGACGAGCGCGGCGAACGCCATGTCGCCCCGAAAACCCATCGTCCACGCGTGCGCGTGCAGCGAACCGTCGGCGGCGGCGAACTCGGCGGTACCCGTCTTGGCGTGGGTGTCGCCATACCCGGCCAGACCGGCGCCGGTGCCGCTGGCCACCACCGCGGCCATGAACGTCTGCACGCCCTGGATGGCCGCGGCCGGAATCGCCGGCGGCTCCTTGTCGACCGTCGTCGTCATGCCGCGGATCAGCACCGGCAGCGGCATGCTGCCCCGGGCGGCCGTCGCCGCGGCCAGCACCTCGCCGAACGGCGTGACCAGCACCTGCCCCTGGCCGAACCCGTTCTCGGCCCGTTGGATCTGCGAGTCGGCATTGGGCACCTTGCCGGTCAGCGTGGTCGCGCCCGGCATGACGAAGTCCAACCCGATCCCGAAGGCCGCCGCGGTCTGCGGCAGGGCGTCGGCCGGCATCTGCGTGGACAGGGCGGCGAAGGTGGTATTGCAGGATCGGGCGAATGCCTCGGTGACATCAACGGCGCCCAGCGCGAAGTCATGGGAATTTCGGATGGCCCGGCCCTGCACGGTGTACACCCCGGGGCAGTCGATCGGCTGCCCGGGCGCGGTCAGGCCGCGTTCCATCGCCGCGGTCGCGGTCACCACCTTGAACGTGGACCCGGGTGGGTACTGACCGGTCAACGCCGGGGTGCCCTGCGCGTTGGCGGCGGCGTTCTGCGCGACCGCCAGCAACTCGCCGCTGGAGGGCTGCATGATCAGCAGGACGGCCGGCTTGTCCTGGTCGGCGATCGCCGCTTCGGCGGCCTGCTGGATGCCGGAGTCCAAGGCCAGGGTGACCCGCTGACCGGCGACCGCGGGATGGTCGTCCAACGTGTCCAGCACGCCACCGGTGCTGTCCACGATGACCACCGACCAGCCGTCGGTGCCCTTCATCAGCGGATCGGCGACCGGCGTCACCTGGGCCAGGATCGCCTTGGCGAAGTCGCGGGTCGGCGGCAGGTTGCGTACCTGGGACGGGAAGCTGAGCCCGGTGATCGCGTCGAGTTGCGGCTTGACCTTCTGGAAGTCGGCCTCCCGCAGATTGGTCACGGTGTAGCCGATGCTCGCCGGATCGGCCGGCGGGGTGCCGTCCTCGGCGGTCCCCGCCACACCGGTACTCGCCGGCGCGGCGGGGGAGGCCGGAACCGCGGCCGCCGCCTCGGCCTGCGCCTGGGCGACGCCCGCCACGATGCCGTCGGCCGTCACCGTCGGATCCACCGGCGACAGCACCGGCGCCAGGGCGGCCGCCGCGGCGGTGACGTCCGGGGTCTTGGCCGGCATCAGCACCACCGAATAGACGGTGACCGGCTGCACGATCCGGTTGTTGTTGCGGTCGACGAGCACGCCCGGCTCGGCCGATGTGGTTCGCGCGGCGAGGGTCTGGCGCTCGCCGAGCTTGGGATGGATCGCCGACGGGGACCAGTCGAGCTCCCAGTCCCGGTTCTTCTTCCAGGTCCAGGTGGCGGGGTAGGTCCAGGTGCCGGCGTCCGGCAACTGCCAGTTGAAGGTGACGGTGACGCTCGCCTGGTTGCCGGTCCGGGTGAGATCCCCGGTCGCGATCGTCAGCCGGTCCGGCCGAAGGTCGCTGGTGACCTCGTCGAGCATGACCGCCGCGGCCGCCGGGCTGGTGGTCTCGTCGGCCGCCGCGCCGTAGTCCATCTGTTGCCAGGCGGCAACGAAGGCGGCCACGCGGTCGGCCGGACCCGGGTCGCCGGAGTTCGGGTCGGACGTGCACCCCGCCAGCGCGGCCAGCACGGCCACCAGCGCGAGCACCGTCCGGCCCCCCCGGTGCGACCACCACCTCGTCCGACGCACCGCCATGGGCCCCAGTATCCCCATGCGGCCGGCCATCCGGCCGCTGCGACATCCGCGGGTGACGACTTACAGCCAGGTATGTACCCGGACGGTCGTGCCGCGGGCATTGGACCGCACCTGCACCAGATCGCACGCCTGATGGGCCGCGCTCAGCGCACGGCCGCGGGAGTTGTCCTGACCGGGGAGGCGCCGGCCGATCATCGGGTCGCCGACCGGCGTCGAATCGTGCAATTCGCAGATCAGGTCGGCACCCTGCTGCCACAGCTGCAGCATCTGGCTGTGGCCGGTGTGCGCCTCCGTGGCCTGGGTGACCGTGCGCACCGCAGCGGCCAGGCCGGCGGCCCGCCGGCGCTGCACCCCGGAGGCCTCGGCCCAGCGTCGGACCCAGTCCGAGACGTGATGGCCGGCAGCCGGATCGACCATCAGCCGCCGGACCGGTTCCGCGGGTGGCGGCAGCTCCCGGCCGAAAAGTTCGGCGGCGTGATGCGAACCGCCGTAGACGGTGCTGCCCCGGTAGATCCGCGGTTCGACGATGACCGGGTGGCTGCGGGCGGCCTCCTCGATGACCGCGGCGTCCAGGCCGGCCCGGTCGTACGGGCACAACAGCCAGAACGGGGTGCTCGGCGCGATCGCCATGTTCAGCAGCGCCTCGTGCAGCTGGCACTCCTGCAATTCGGCGGCCCGGCGGCCGGCCCAGATCGGCTCCCCCACCCCGCGGACCGGGCCCGCCGAGCGGTGCCGGTCCAGGAACTCGCGCCACGCCGGGATGATCCTCGCCGGGTTCCGGCCGAGTTCGCTCATGTCCACGAATTCGACGCCCTGCGCGGCGGTTCCCAGTTCCGTCCGCAATGCGGCGATCCGGGCTCCGATCACCGCGACCATCACCGGTTGGCGGGCATCGACCCCGTCCCGGATGAACGGCCCGACCAGGTCGAGGAACTCCCGGTCGCCCCGATAGAACACGGCCTCGTGCCGGTACCCCCGGTGGGCCGACCGCCCACTGATCAACGCTGGCAAGCGCGGCCTCCCCATTGAGTCCAGAGTCTTGTGACACGACGCAAACATGCACGTCCCCCGAGCGTGTGTGCCTCTTCACCCTACTGGCCGCGGCCGCCGTCCGGGACGGCCGAACGGGGCAATCATCGACACCCTCCCCGGAAATCTCACCCCGACCGGGCGGCGCGCCCGACCGACCGAACCCGGATGATCAGGCGCATGGGACTTTTCCGCCACCACGACGACGGCCCGACGCCCCGGCACTACCAGATGCGCGAGAAGCTGCTCGCGATCGGGGACGACTACTGGATCGAGAACGAGCAGGGAGAGAAGGTCTACAAGGTCAACGGCAAGGCCATCCGCTTCCGGGACACCTTCATTCTCGAAGACAACACCGGTGGTGAGCTCGCCAAGATCCAGGAGAAGAAGCTCTCGGTCCGGGACAAGATGAAGATCGAGTGGGGCGGCACCGAGGCCGTGGTCCACAAGGCCCTCGTCGGCATCCGGGACCGGTTCGTCATCGATCCGGACAACGGTGAAAAGCTGCACGCGCACGGCAACTTCGTCGACCACGAGTACGAGATCGAGCGCGACGGCAACACCATCGCGACGATCTCGAAGAAGTGGTTCCGCGTGCGGGACACCTACGGGGTGGAGATCGCCCCTGACGAGAACCAGCCGTTCATCCTGGCCGTGACCGTCTGCATCGACGAGATGGCCCGCGGCTGACCCACCCGACCCCGGCCACCCTCTACAGTGTCCTCGGCGCCGCCGGTCGGCGCCGGCGGCACGACCCTGTCGGCACCGTCGCGCGCCCGCCTCCGTTCCGGGGCGGACGAGCCGGTGAAGGGCCCTGGAAAGGCGGGGGTATGACGATCGAGGACGAGAAGCGGGTCGCCGCCGAGGCTTCCGTCGCGTTCGTCGAGAGCGGGATGACGGTCGGGCTGGGCACCGGTTCGACCGTGGCCTACCTGCTGCCCGCCCTGGCCGGCCGGCAGCTGGACATCCGTTGCGTGGCCACCTCGCCGCGGACCGCGCAGGCCGCGACCGCACTGGGCCTGCGGGTGCTGGACTTTCGCGAGGTGGACCGCTTCGACATCGCGATCGACGGAGCCGATCAGATCGCCCCGGACGGCTGGCTGATCAAGGGCGGCGGGGCCGCGCACACCCGGGAGAAGGTCGTCGCCAATGCGGCCGACCGGTTCGTGGTGATCGCCGATTCCAGCAAGCCGGTCGACGCGTTGCACGGGTCCGTGCCGGTCGAATTGATGGAGTACGGACTGGCGGCGACGCTGCGCGAGTTGGCGTCGGTGGTGCTGCGCGACGTCCCGCGCAGCCCCGACGGCGGCGTCATCGGCGATTACCACGGGGATCTGTCGGACCCGGCCGCGCTGGCCGCGCGGCTGAGCGCGGCCCCCGGTCTGGTGGACCACGGTCTGTTCCCGCCGTCGATGGTGCACGACGTGCTGATCGCCCGGGGCGTCGATGTCGAGCACCGGGTGATCCGGGCCTGACCGGCGGCGCGTGGTCGGAACCGCCGCGTGGTCAGAACAGCACGGACGCGAAGGTGCCGATCTGGCGGAAGCCGATGCGCTCGTAACAGCGGCGGGCCCGGACGTTGTAGTCGTTGACGTACAGGCTGGGCATCCGACCGAGATCGCGCTGGATGGACCGGACCACCGAGGCCATCGCCGGGGCGGCCAGCCCCCGACCGCGTAACTGCGGATGCACCCAGACGCCCTGAACGAGCGCGACCGACCGGGACAACGATCCCACCTCGGCCTTGAACATCACCGTGTCGCCGTCGAACCGGGCGTAGGCGCGTCCGGCGCCGATCAGCTCGGTGATCCGGGCGCGGTAGCTGCGCCCGTTGTCACCGCCGCGCGGATCGACGCCGACCTCCTCGGTGAACATGGCCACCGCGGCCGGGTAGTAGTTGTCCACCTCGTGCGGCCGGACCAGCCGGACGTGCGGATCCGGCGCACCGAGGGGGTCGGCGGCGCAGACCATCAAGGGTTGATCGGGCCGAAGCTCACGAGCCGGCCCCCACCGGGGTTCGAGACGTTCCCAGAAGGGCAGCACCCGATCGGCCGGGCCCAGGATGGTCGCGCACCGGCGTCCCCGCCGGGCCGCAGTGTGCGCGAATGTCCGCATCGCCGCCGCGTCGCCGGCCAACGGAACCATCGACGCGCCGGCGAACAGCAGCCCGTCCCGGCCGCCGCCGATCCCCCAGAACTGGCCGCCCATGGCCGCTTCGTTCATTCCGACCTGCTCGAACCGGGCGGCGATCATGCAGGAGGCCACCGGGTCGGCCGTCAGTACCCGGGACACCTGCGCGGCGTGCCCCGAGCCGAGGATCCGGGAGAAACTCGCGGTGAGCATGCGTGGCCTTCACTGGTCCGGCGCTGGTCCGAGAGACGGGTCGTACGGGTCGGGGCCGTTCTTACGGCAAGAATGCCACGCCCGACCCGCTTCGCCGTGTCACCCCGGGTCGGCGGGTGTCAGGCGTGCACCACGGTCGGCTCGCCGGACGCCACCCCGGCGGCGCGCAGGTCCTCGGCGATCCGCATGGCCTCCTCGATCAGCGTCTCGACGATCTGCGACTCCGGCACGGTCTTGATCACCTCGCCCTTGACGAAGATCTGGCCCTTGCCGTTGCCGGAGGCAACCCCGAGATCGGCCTCCCGGGCCTCCCCCGGCCCGTTGACCACGCAGCCCATCACGGCCACCCGCAGCGGCACGTCCATGCCCTCGAGACCGGCCGTCACCTGGTCGGCCAGGGTGTAGACGTCCACCTGGGCCCGTCCGCAGGACGGGCAGGAGACGATCTCCAGGCCGCGCTCGCGCAGGTTGAGCGACTCCAGGATCTGCAGGCCGACCTTGACCTCCTCGGCCGGCGGCGCGGACAGCGACACCCGGATGGTGTCGCCGATGCCCTGGGCCAGCAGCGCGCCGAACGCCACCGATGACTTGATGGTGCCCTGAAATGCCGGGCCGGCCTCGGTGACACCCAGGTGCAGCGGGTAGTCGCACTGCTGGGCCAGCAGCTCGTAGGCCCGGACCATGATCACCGGATCGTTGTGCTTGACGGAGATCTTGATGTCGCGAAAGTCGTGCTCCTCGAACAGTGAGCACTCCCACAGCGCCGACTCGACCAACGCCTCCGGGGTGGCCTTGCCGTACTTGGCCAGCAGCCGCTTGTCCAGCGAGCCGGCGTTCACGCCGATCCGGATGGGGGTGCCGGCGTCGGCGGCGGCCTTCGCGATCTCGCCGACCTTGTCGTCGAACGCCTTGATGTTCCCCGGATTCACCCGGACGGCCGCACAACCGGCGTCGATCGCGGCGAAGACATATTTGGGCTGGAAGTGAATGTCGGCGATCACCGGGATCTGGGACTTGCGGGCGATGATCGGCAGGGCCGCGGCGTCGTCGGTGCTCGGCACGGCGACCCGGACGATCTGGCAGCCGGACGCGGTCAGCTCGGCAATCTGCTGCAGGGTGGCGTTGATGTCGGCGGTGACGGTCGTCGTCATCGACTGCACCGACACCGGATGGTCGCTGCCCACACCGACCCCGCCGACGTCCAGCTGACGGGTCTTGCGGCGGGGCGCCAGCACCGGGACAGCGCGGTCGGCGGGCATGCTCGGCAGGCCCAGGCCCACTGAAGTGGACACTGCAGTCATATCCTTTTGCCTCTCAGCCGAAGAGTTTGACGGGGTTGACGACGTCGGCGACCAAGGTGAGCGCGGTCAAGCCGATGAACAACAGTGCCACGACGTAGGCCACCGGCATGAGCTTCGCCACGTCGAACGGGCCGGGGTCGGCCTTGCCGCGTAGCCGGGCCCAGCCCTTGCGAATCCATTCGATGACGGCACCCAGGATGTGGCCGCCGTCCAGCGGCAGCAGCGGCAGCATGTTGAGCAGGAACAGGCTCATGTTGAATCCGGCCACCAACTGCAGGAACAGCACCCACTTGTCCTGGGTGGTGGTCTGGTCCGACTCCAGGATCTCGCCGCCGATCCGGCCCGCGCCGACGATGCCGACGGGTGAATTCAGGTCACGCGGGGCACCGTCGACGATCGCGTCCCACAGCGCGGGGATCCGGGCCGGGATGGCGACCACGGCCTGAGCGGCCCGACCGATGAACTGGCCGGTGAAGACGAAGGCGGTGCCGACCGACTGGGCCTGGTATTCCGGCAGCGAGGAGACGCCCAGGAAGCCGGCGATCTTCACCCCGACCTGGGTGTCGTTCTCGTCGAACACCGGCCGCTGGTTCTCCACGATGGTCACCGCGGCGACCTGCGACGCACCGCCCCGGGTGTACTCGATCTGCACGGTCCGGCCGGCCGATGCCTGGATCAGTCCGGTCAGCTGGTCCCAGCCGGTGACCGGGGTCCCGTCGAAACCCGTGATGGTGTCGCCGGGCAACAGGCCGGCCTGCGCGGCCGGGGTCGGCGCGTCGGCGGCGGTGCAGTCGGTCTGCTGGGTCTGACCGGCGGCGGCAGCCGGGAGGACACACTGGTTGACCTGGGCGATCGTCGTACTCGGCGCCTTGATCCCGATGCCGACGAGCAGCACGGAGAAGATGCCGACGGCCAGGATCAGGTTCATCACCGGACCGGCGGCCATGATGATGATCCGCTTGCCCGGGTGCAGCTGATAGAACTGCCGCCCCTCGTCCGCCGGCGTGACCTGGGAGCGATCGCCGGCCCGGGTCTCCTCGACGATGTTGCGGACGAAGCCGGTGGCGCCCATCGCCGTCGTGGTGATCTTCTGCCGGCCGTCCTTGCCGGGCGGCACCATGCCGATCATCCGGATGTAGCCGCCGAGCGGGACGGCCTTGAAGCCGTACTCGGTCTCCCCGATCTGCTTGGACCAGACGGTCTTGCCGAAGCCGACCATGTACTGGGTGGTGCGGACGCCGAACAGCTTGGCGAACGTCAGGTGCCCGGCCTCGTGCCAGGCGATGGAGAACAACAGCGCCAGCAGGAACGCGACGATGCCGATGACGGTCCACATGGCTAGTGCCCTGTTCTCCCGGTGGCGCCCACCGGTGCCGGGCCCACCGCGACCCGGATGGTCGAGCGGGCGATGATCTCGCGGGCCCGACGGCGGGCCCAGTCCTCCGTGGCCCAGACGTCGTGCACGTCGCGCGGGTTGCTCCGCGCGTGGTCGGCCTCGTCCAGGATGCCCGCCAGCAGGTCGGAGATACCTGTGAAACGCACCCGACCCTGCCGGAAGGCGTCCACCGCTTCTTCGTTGGCCGCGTTGAATGCGGCCGGCACGGTGCCGCCGGCCCGTCCGGCGGCGTAGGCCAGGTCGAGGGCGGGAAACACCGCCCGGTCGACCGGCTCGAACGTCCAGGCGGTGGGGTTGCCGAAGTCACAGGCCCGGGCGACCCGGTCGAGCCGGTCCGGCCAGGCCAGGGCGAGCGCGATGGGCAGCTTCATGTCCGGCGGGCTGGCCTGCGCGATCGTCGAGCCGTCCACGAAGGTGACCATCGAGTGGATCACCGACTGCGGGTGCACGACCACGTCGATCTTCTCGAACGGGATGTCGAACAGCAGGTGCGCCTCGATCACCTCCAGCCCCTTGTTGACCAGCGTCGCGGAATTGATGGTGACGACCGGGCCCATCGCCCAGGTCGGGTGGGCCAACGCCTGGTCGACCGTCACTCCCTCGATCCGCTCCCGGGACCAACCCCGGAACGGTCCACCGGAGGCGGTGACGACCAGCCGGGCGACCTCGGGCGGCTCGCCACTGCGCAGGCACTGGGCCAGCGCGCTGTGCTCGGAATCGACCGGCACGATCTGACCGGGCGCCGCCGCCCCCGTCACCAGCGATCCGCCGGCGACCAGGGATTCCTTGTTGGCCAGGGCCAGGCTGCGACCGGCCCGCAGGGCGGCCAGGGTGGGCTCCAGGCCGATCGAGCCGGTGATCCCGTTGAGCACCACGTCCGCCTCGACCTGCTCGACCAGCTCGGTCGCGGCCCGCGGCCCGACGATGACCTGCCGGTCGGGGACGTCGACCGGGGTCGCCGAGGCGAGCACGGCCGGCGGGTGGGCGGCCGCCTGCGCGGCGAACAGGGCGGGGTTCGAGCCCCCCGCGGCCAGCCCGACGACCTCGAACCGGTCGGGGTGCGCGGCGAGGACGGCCAGCGCCTGGGTGCCGATCGAACCCGTCGAACCGAGCACGATCACCCGGTGCCGAGCGGACCGGGCGCCGGCCCGCGCGGCGGGTGGCGGGAACCGGTGGGGGGGCGTCACGGGTTCATTCTCCCCCGTCGGCCCGGCCCGGGCGATGAAGCTGCCCTGGCCGCCTCCTTTTGTCCGCTTCGGCGGCCCTGGGTCGCCCGGTCAGCCGTCAGGGTGGCCCGATCGCATCCTCCGGCGCGTCATCGCCGGGGCGACCGAGCGGTTCGGCTCGCGGTTCGGCGGCGCACATACTGGCGGGATGGCCGCCGCCCGCCCCTCCACCAGCACGCGCTGGGTGATCGGGATCATGGTGGCGGCCCTGCTGGCATCGGTGCTGGTCGTCGTCGGCCTGATCCAGATCACCGGGCAGAGCCCGTCCTCGTCCGGTGGCTCATCGGAGTCGGCACAGCCCTCGGCCGAGCCGGGATCCGGTTCGGCGAGCGCGGATCAGTCGTCGTCGACGCCGGGTCCCCCGACATCGCCGGGACCGTCGACGTCGGGTGTCCGGTCGGGGACGACCGCGCCCGGCACGACGCCGGTCGTCCTCGCCGGATCCGGCCTGGATCTGCCGGCGGCATGGACGGGCACCGCGGATCTGACGATCACCGTGCGCGGTCGCTGCGCCGAGACCGGCGGCACGTCTTTCTACACGCGTCCCGCGCAGTTCGCCCTCCAGGTGTCACCCCCGCCGCCGGCGACGACCACGGCGACCGCGACGTCGTCCGTCGCCTCCGGGTCCGCGCCGGCGGGCGCGTCCGGCTCACCGACCCAGCCGGCCGCCACGGCCGTCCCGCCGGTGCCGGCCGGACCGGTGTCCATGACGTTGGGCATCACCCCGACGGACGTCCCCGGTCTGTCCCTGTATTCCACGTCCAGCGGCCGGGACGGGTCCGTCCGCCGCACCTGGCTGGTCGAGACGCAGGCCGATCCGACGATCGCGGATCGAACCCTGATCGCGGCCACGCTCGTCGACGATCAGCCCGTCGGCGGCGCCCTGCCGCCCAACCTGCTGGTCGATTCGGAAACCGATCTACTGCCGTGCGAGACCGGAACCGGTGTCCGGCTGCCGCGCCCCCTGGCCAAGGGCGCGACCGTCACGGGCTGGGTCAGTGCGACCGAGGCCTGGTTGGACGTGGCGGCGACCACCACCGACGGCGAACGGTCGGTCCAGGCCCATCTGGCCCTGACCAGGACTCCGGGTTCCTGACCCGCCGGGCCCGGCCACCCCACGCGGCCCGTTCGGGTCGGCCATGTCAAGATGAATGGGCAGAGCCGACTGCACCGAGCACGGGAGGGCCCATGGCCGGCACCACCATCGAGCCGCACGGCGCCGGGCCCGGCGGCTCGGAACTCGCCACCACCCAGCACGGCGCGGTGGTCGCCTACAACCCCGACGCGCCCAGCGAGGAATGGGGCTGGCACGGCTCCTGGCGGGAGAGGATCGCCCCGCGCGGATCGCGGGCGCTGCTCTGGCTCGGGGTGCTCGGTCTGCTGCTGTTGGCGTTCTTCGGCAACCACGAATCGAACGTCGAGGTGTACTGGCTGGTGGCGATCGCCGCCCTGATGGCGGTCTGGATCGTCGCCGACGAGATCTCGATCAAGCGGGAACGGCGCCGGCGCCCCTGACGGCCCCCCGTTCGGATGGCCCGCGATCTGGCGTACCGGCGGAACCAGTGGCCGGCCGGGGTCGCGATGGTGCAGATCGATCGGCGGTTCGCGGCGCTTCGGGTGCGATCGGGCCCGTCGGTGCAGTGGCGCCGGACCAGGGACGGCCCGTGGGAGACGCTGCCGGTCGTCTCGGTCGGCCGGGCCTGGCGGCCCTGGGTGCTCACCCTGGAACTCGCCGACGGCGCCACGGTGAAGGTCCGACCCTTTCGCCCGGGCGAGGCCGGGCTGCCCGACTGCGGTGATCGGGTCGGTGGCATTGGCGACTCGCAGCCGCTCGGCAACGACCCGGTCTCGGCGGTCGTGGCCGTCGTCGCGATCGCCTTCTACGTCCTCGCCTCGCCGTTCTTCGTCGTGGCGAACGTCAAGCGGGCTCGGGTTGCCCGGGCTCTGCGGGCCCGGCTGGACCCGCGTGCCGGCGCCGGCGGCTGACGCCGGCATCGTTCTGAAGATTGCCGGCATCGTTCTGAAGATTGAAGGGCTGCGTCCCTTGCCGTCATCGCACTCGGATATGACACAATGTCTGCGGCTGCGTTCACCGGTCCGAGACCCGTTCCGGTGGATCACCACGATTCTTGTACTTCCGTGGGTGTACTCCGACGAAGACGAAATCGTCGGCTAGCCGTGCGTCGCAACCGCGCCGCACTTCGTACACCCAGCAGGGAGAGCGTTCATGGCACAAGGAACCGTCAAGTGGTTCAACTCGGAAAAGGGCTTCGGCTTCATCAGCCCCGACGACAACGGACCTGACGTGTTCGTGCACTACTCGGAGATCCAGTCGAGCGGCTACCGCTCGCTGGAGGAGAACCAGAAGGTCTCCTACACGGTGACTGCCGGGACCAAGGGTCCGCAGGCCACCCAGGTCACCCCGCTCTAACCAGCGCACCGACCGAACAGCAGAACCCGCGGCCATTCGGCCGCGGGTTCTGTTGTCTGTGCGGCCCGCGGCGCCCATCGGGACCGGGGCCGCGAGCCCACCGACTACGCCGGCGCGGCACCCTCGGTGGCCAGCTGGCCGCAGGCGGCGGCGATCTCCTGGCCGCGGGTGTCGCGGACCGTGCAGGCAACCCCCTGGGCCCGGACCCGGCGGACGAACTCGTCCTGCACCGGACGGGGCGAGGCGTCCCACTTCGACCCCGGCGTCGGGTTGAGCGGGATCAGGTTGACGTGCACCAGTGGCCCCAGGTGCTCCCGCAGCAGCGAACCCAGCAGATCGGCCCGCCAGGGCTGGTCGTTGATGTCGCGGATCAGCGCATATTCGATGGAGACCCGGCGTCCGGTGGTGTCCGCGTACTCGCGCGCCGCCGCCAGCACTTCGGCGACCTTCCAGCGCTCGTTGACCGGAACCAGCGTGTCCCGCAGCTCGTCGTCCGGGGTGTGCAGCGACACCGCCAGCCGGACCTGCAACTTCTCCGCCGTCAGCCGGCGGATGGCCGGCACCAGCCCGACCGTGGAGACGGTCACCGACCGCGCCGAGATGCCGAATCCGGCCGGCGGCGCGGCGATGATCGCCCGGACCGCGGACAGCACGCGGTTGTAGTTGGCCAGGGGCTCCCCCATGCCCATGAACACGACGTTGGACAACCGCCCGGGCGGCCCCAACGCACCGCCCCGGGCCATCCGTGCGGCGAGTCGGACCTGCTCGACGATCTCCCCGGCCGACAGGTTCCGCTGCAGACCACCCTGGCCGGTCGCGCAGAACGGGCAGGCCATCCCGCAACCCGCCTGTGACGACACGCACAGCGTGATCCGATCCGGATAGCGCATGAGCACGGACTCGATCAGAGTCCCGTCGTGCGCCCGCCAGAGCGTCTTGCGCGTCGATCCGTCGTCGCAGGCCAGCGAGCGGACCTCGGTGAGCAGCTCGGGCAGCAGGGCATCGACGAACGCGGTCCGGCCGGCGGCCGGCAGGTCGGTCATGTCGGCCGGGTCGCGGGTCAACCCGGCGAAGTAATGCTGCGCCAGTTGCTTGGCGCGGAACTCCGGCTGCCCGGTCGCCCGGACGGCGGCGCGCCGCTCCTCGGAATCGAGATCGGCCAAATGGGTCGGCGGACGACCACGGCGCGGCGCGGTGAACACGAGAGGCAACGAGGCAGGCATGGCCGGACTATTGTCCCACGCGGCCAATCGGGTCCGAGCAAGTCTCAAGCTCAGGTACAGGGTTGGCATCGATCCGGTCACGACTTGGCCGCCGCGCCCGCGTCGGCCCGGGACATCCCGGCCCATCCGGGTTCAATACAGGGCCAGGCCAAGATCAAACGGGCATACTCGGACCCATTTCAGGTGCCGATTGACTCCGGATGTTTCCGAGTGTGTTGACATCGCGGTCACCTGGGGGTCATACTCGTAACCGTCATCACACGGAGCCTTCGAGCGGGATTCACGCCCAACTCGCAGATTCCGGCAGTGGAGACCACGATTTAGCAGGCAGCGGGGCCGTCCGGCCCCACCCGACAGAGGAGTCGACATGTACGCACCGGAACGGCAGCAGGCCATCCTCGGCCATGCCCGCTCGGTGGGTCGGGTCGATGTCAACATGTTGGCCGAGCGGTACGACGTCACCCCGGAGACAATCCGCCGGGATCTGAACGAGCTCGAACGCCAGGGCCTGCTGCGGCGGGTGCACGGCGGCGCCATCCCGGTCGAGCGGCTCGGCCTGGAACTCCCCGTCGCCCAGCGCGCCGGACGCAACGCCGAACTCAAGGAGCGGATTGCCAAGGCCGCGCTCGACCACCTACCGGACGGCGGCTCCGTCATCATCGACGCCGGCACCACGACCGTCCGGTTCGCCGAGGTCCTCCCGGCCGACCGGCAGTTCACCGTCGTGACGCACGCGCTACCGATTGCCGCGATGCTGGCCGAACGGCCGAACATCACCCTGCTGCTGGTGGGTGGCCAGGTCCGTCAGGGCACGCTGGCCGCGGTCGGCAACTGGGCGCAGACCGGCTACCGCGGCGTTCTCGCCGACGTCGCCTTCGCCGGCATCAACGCGATCAGCACCGCCCGCGGGCTGACCACTCCCGACCTGGCCGAGGCGGCCGTCAAGCACGCCCTGATCGCCTCGGCCCGCCGCACCGTCGTCCTGGCCGACCACACCAAGGTCGGCCAGGACGAGTTCGCCCATGTGGCCGACCTATCCGAGGTCGACACGCTCATTACCGACAGCGAGGTGGATGCCGACATGGCCCAGGAGATCCAAGACGCGGGAGTGGAGGTCGTGCGCGCATGACCGAAGCCACCCGTCCCGGATCCGTGGTCACTCTGACCCCGAACCCCAGCATCGATCACACCGTCGAGATCACGGCCCTGGAGCGAGGTGAGGTCCAGCGGACCTCCACCGCACTCGTCGAGGCCGGCGGCAAGGGCGTCAACGTCGCCCGGGTGCTGGCCAAGCATGGCCACCGCACCACCGCGATCCTGCCGGCCGGCGCGGACGCGCAGCGGATGATCGCTCTGCTGGAGCCTCAGATGGTCACCACCGTTCCGGTCCCGATCACCGGCAGCATCCGCACCAACATTGCGGTGGTCGAGCAGGACGGCACCACGACCAAGCTCAACGAGCCCGGCGCGACCCTGTCGCCGGTCGAACTGGCCGCGCTGCTCAACGCCGTCGAGGAGTATCTGGGGCCACGACCGTCGTGGCTGGTCGCCGCCGGCAGCCTGCCCGGCGGGGTACCGGACGACTTCTACGCGCGGGTCGCCGCGCTGGCGGTCGCCGCCCGCGTGCCGGTCGCCATCGATACCTCCGGCCCCGCATTGGCTGCGGCCATCGACGCCGGCGCCACGGTGATCAAGCCCAACCTCGAGGAACTCGAGGAGATCCTCGGGCGCGAGCTGACCACGGTCGGCGACGTCGTCGAGGCGGGCCGCGATCTGCGGGCCAAGGGCACGAAAGAACTGCTCGTCAGCATGGGCGGGCACGGTGCCCTGCTGATCACCGAGCAGGGCTCCTGGTGGGCCGGCGGTCCTCCGCTGGTACCACGCAGCACCGTCGGCGCGGGTGACTGCACGCTATCCGGGTACATCCATGCGACCGGAACTCCCGACCAGAGGCTGGCCACCGCGGTGGCCTGGGGGCGGGCGGCCTGCCTGCAGCCCGGGTCAACCGTCCCTGGCCCCGAAGACACCCGAGCTTGCGCCGACGCAGTCCGCGTCGTCGCCGATCCCGATCCACTCCAAGCAGTGAAGGACGTCGCCCCATGACCGACCTGATCACCCCCGACCTCGTCGTCCTCGACCTTGTCGCATCCGACAAGGCGGACGCGACCCGGCAGATCGCCGAGAAGTTGCAGGCCGCCGGCCGGGTGACCGACCTGGAGGGCTTCCTGAAGGATGTCGCCGCCCGTGAGGCCCAGATGGCCACCGGGATGCCGGGCGGCATCGGCTTGCCGCACGCCCGTTCCGAGCACGTCACCGTGCCCTCGCTCGGGCTGGCTCGGGTCCCCGCCGGCGTCGACTTCGGCGCCCCGGACGGCCCGGCGACGCTGGTGTTCCTCATTGCCGCCCCCGCCGGTGGCGGCTCCGAGCACCTGACCATCCTGGCGGCGCTGGCCCGCCGGCTGGTTCGTCCCGCGTTCCGCCAGACCATCATCGACGCCGCCGACGAGACTGCGGTGGCGTCCTACGTTCAGTCGGAGGTGGGTGGCTGATGAAGTTCGTCGCCGTCACGTCATGTCCCACGGGCATTGCCCACACCTACATGGCCGCCGAGGCTCTGGAGCAGGCCGGTAAGGCCGCCGGGCACGACGTCCAGGTCGAGACCCAGGGGTCGGCCGGTTCGGTCCCGCTGTCGGACGCGGTCATCGCCGCGGCCGACGGGGTGATCTACGCCGCCGACCTCCCGGTCCGCGACAAGGAGCGCTTCGCCGGCAAGCCGTTCGTCGACGTCGGCGTGAAGAAGGCCGTGCACGCCCCCAACGACGTCCTGGCCGCGGCCATCGAGGCGGTCGAGTCCGGCGGCGGTGCGTCCCTGGAGCACGTGGACGCCTCCGGCAACGAGGTTGCCGCGGTCGGCGCCAGCTCGGGCGCCGCACCCGGGACGAAGGTCAAGGGCGGCCAGAGCACCGGCGCTCGCATCAAGCAGTACCTGATGACCGGCGTCTCCTACATGATCCCGTTCGTCGCCGCCGGCGGCATCCTGATCGCCATCTCGTTCCTGCTGGGCGGTTACGAGATCGTCGCGGTCAAGCCGCAGGATGTCATCGATACCTTCAGCGTGGCCTCACTGCAGTCGTGGGCCGGCCTGATGTTCGTCATCGGTGGGGCAGCGTTCGGCTTCCTGGTTCCGGTGCTGTCCGGCTTCATCGCCTTCGCGATCGCCGATCGCCCCGGCATCACCCCCGGCTTCGTTGGCGGCACCCTCGCGGTGGCGACCGGCGCCGGCTTCCTGGGCGGCCTGGCCACCGGCTTCATCGGCGGCTTCATCGCCCTGTGGCTCAGCCGGCTGAACGTGCCCAAGGCCGTCCGTGGGGTCATGCCCGTGGTCGTCGTTCCCCTGATCGCGACGTTCCTGACCGGTCTGATCATGCTGGTCATCATCGGCAAGCCGATCAAGTGGCTGATGGACACCCTGTCCGAGGCCCTGCTCTCGATGACCGGCACCGCCGCCATCGCGCTCGGCGCGATTCTCGGCCTGATGATGGGCTTCGACCTCGGCGGTCCGATCAACAAGGTGGCCTACGTCTTCGCGACCACCGGTCTGTCCGCGGTGGCGCTGGACGCCTCCGGCGCCGACGATCCCCGGCTGCAGATCATGGCCGCGGTGATGGCCGCCGGCATGACCCCGCCGCTGGGCCTGGCCCTGGCCACCGTGCTGCGCAAGCGGCTGTTCACCGAGCCGGAGATCGAAAACGGCAAGGCCGCGTGGATCCTCGGTGCCTCGTTCATCACCGAAGGGGCCATCCCGTTCGCCGCCGCCGCCCCGCTGCGGGTCATCCCGGCCACCATGGTCGGCTCCGCCGTCACCGGCGCGCTGGTCATGGCCTTCGGTAACACCCTGCGCGCCCCGCACGGGGGCATCTGGGTGGTCGCGCTGATCTCGAACCCGTTCCTGTACTTGCTGGCGGTCGCGATCGGCACCGTGGTGACCGCCTTCGGCGTGATCTTCCTCAAGGGTCTGGGTACCAAGGCCACCTCGTCGGCCCCGGTCGGAACTCCGGTCAACGCCTGATCGACCCATCCCGCGCTGCACACCCGGGCCGGGGCTGCGACGATGTCTGTCGCGGCCCCGGCTCGTGCCAGTTCTGCTGTTCCCGCACCGGTCCGCCGCACCTGCTCCCAACCCGCTGATTCATCCGCTAAGGAGTCGATGAATGCCCACCCGCAAGGTCAAGGTCGCGTCCCGAGTAGGCCTGCACGCCCGCCCGGCCTCGCTGTTCGTCCAGGCCGTCACCGCCACCGGGCTGCCGGTCACCATCGCCAAGGGTGACGGCGACCCGGTCGACGCCCGCAGCATCCTGATGGTCATGGGAATGGCCGTCGGCAACAACGACGAGGTCACCCTGACCGCCGAGGGCGACGGCGCCGACGCCGCCCTCGACCAGCTGGTCGAGCTGCTGGAAGTCGACCACGACGCACCCTGATTCGATCACCGGCCGGCCGCGGACCTCTCGTTCCGCGGTTCGGCCGGGCCTCCCGCCCCGCCCCCGCAATACAGGAGTTGAATCGACCCCATGACGACCACGACCTCAACGCCGACGAGCCAGGCCGGAAAGCAGCTGACCGGAATCGGGGTGGGCCGCGGCTCCGCGGTCGGCAAGGTGGTCAAGCTCGCACCGCCCGTCCGGCCGCCGGCCAATGAGGCGGCGGCGACCAATGCCGAACAGGCCCAGGCCCTGGTCAAGAGCTCCTTCGACTACGTTGCCACCAACCTGCGCACGCGCGCCGCCCAGGCCGAGTCCACCGTCGCCGCCGTCCTCGAGGCGACCTCGCTGATGGCGCAGGATCCCGGTCTGCTCGCCGACGTCGTCCGGCGGATGGCCACGGGCGTCGGCCCGGCCACCGCGGTCGATCAGGCCGTCGAGGGCTTCTGTTCGATCCTGGAGATGAGCGGCGGCTATATGGCCGAGCGGGTCACCGACCTGCGCGACGTGCGGGACCGGATCGTGGCCCAGGTGCTGGGCCAGCAGCCGCCGGGTCTCCCGCCGATGTCCGAGCCGTCGGTCGTGGTCGCCGCCGATCTGGCCCCGGCCGACACGGCCACCCTCGATCTCGACCATGTGGTCGCCATCGTCACCGAACTCGGTGGGCCGACCAGCCACACCGCCATCATCGCCGCCCAGCTCGATCTGCCCTGCATCGTGAGGGTCGCCGGCGCGCTGGAACTGGCCGACGGCGATGAGATCGCGGTCGACGCCGCGCACGGCACCGTGAACACCGACCCCGACGACTCGCTCCGCGAAGCCATCGTCTCCCGGGCCAAGGCGCGGGCCGCCCTGAAGGAGTCCGGCGGCGGTCCCGGCACGACCAAGGACGGCAGGGGCGTCCAGCTGCTGGCCAACGTCGGCAAGGTCGAGGACGCCGTGAAGGCGGCCAAGGAGGACGTCGAGGGCGTCGGACTGTTCCGGACCGAGGTGCTGTTCCTGGAGCGCAAGACCGCACCGACCGTCGCGGAGCAGACCAAGTCCTACACCGAGGTGTTCCAGGCGTTCGGCGACCGCAAGGTGGTCATCCGCACGCTGGACGCCGGCGCCGACAAGCCGCTCGCCTTCGCGCCCTCCGAGGAGGAGGAGAACCCGGCCCTGGGTGTGCGCGGTCTGCGGATGGACAAGCGCTTCCCGCAGCTGCTGGACGACCAGCTGACGGCGATCGCAGCCGCGGCCAAGGCCACCGAGGCCAAGGTCTGGGTGATGGCCCCGATGGTCTCCACCGTGCACGAGGCGGCCGCGTTCGAACAGCGGGTGAAGTCGCACGGGCTGCCGGTCGGCGGCATCATGATCGAGGTGCCGGCGGCCGCCCTGCGCGGCCCGCACCTGATCGAGAAGGTCGACTTCTTCTCCATCGGCACCAACGACCTGACCCAGTACGCCATGGCCACCGACCGGATGGCCGGCGAGCTGGCCGAGCTGCTCGATCCGTGGCAGCCGGCCGTGCTGGATCTGATCGCGCTGGCCGGCGCGGCCGGCCAGGCCGCCGACAAGCCGGTCGGCGTCTGCGGCGAGGCCGCCCGCGACCCGCTGCTGGCCCTGGTCCTGGTCGGGCTGGGCATCTCCAGCCTGTCGATGGCGCCCAATGGGGTGCCGGCCGTGCGGTATGCACTGGCCCGCACCACGTACGCGCAGTGCCAGGAGATGGCCGCCGCCGCCCGCGCGGCGATCGACGCCGCGGGCGCCCGGGCGGCCGTGGAGGGCCTGGTCGATCCCGAGGTGCTGATGGCGCTGTAGTTCGTGCGGACCGCTGGCCAGGGCGGGGTCGCGACTTCGGTCGCGGCCCCGCCTTTGCCGTCGCCCCCGCTCGTCGGCCGGGTGCTCAGCCCGCCGGCACCATCCCCACCACCGTCACGAGGTCGCCGACGGTCAGCGCGGCCGCCTGGTCTGCATCGACCCGGTAGTCGCTGGCGTACCCGTCCTCGCTGGCCACGGTGATGCTGGCCGGCTCGGCCCGGTCCGCGGCCGGCCGCACCGCGACCACCTCGCCCCACTGCCAGCGCTGCAAGTGCACGGTGCCGTCGGCGGCCACGACCTTGAACTCGCCATGCACCGGTCCGTCCGCCGGTTCGGCGGCGACGACGTCGATCTCGGCCGGCGTCGGTTTGCGAGGCGTGACCCCGGCCGCGGTGGCGGTGGCGGTGGCCGTGGCCGTGGCCGTGGCCGTGGAGCCGACGACTATCACCGCGACCGCCACCGCCACCCCGGCGGCCCGGTGCCACCAGCGCGGTCGGGAAGGCCGACCGGGCGACCGCCGATCGCGGGTATCCCCGTTCGTCGCCACCACATCCACGCCTGGATGGTCGCGCCTGATGCTGTCCGGGAGCTGTGACGTCGGCGGCGGACGGCTGGGAAACCGGTCAGACGGTACGACCGAGGACGTTCACCAACCGGGTCCGGGAATCATCGCCATCCCCCGCCGCGGACCCTTGGCCGACCGTTAGCGTGCAGCTATGCAACCGGCCGAGCAGCGTGCGTGGCAGCACCGCCCGGACGTCGTCGCCGCGCAGCGGCGGACGCTGCGGCTGCTTGCCGGGGCCCAGGTGCTGGGCGGGATCGGCTTCGGCGCCGGGCTCTCGGTCGGCATTCTGTTGGCGGCCCAGGTCACCCGTTCCGAGGGCTGGGCCGGCGTCGCCCGCACGTCGTCGACGGTGGTCGCGGCCCTGGTGGCGGTTCCGCTGGCGGTGCTCGCCGCCCGGTCCGGCCGCCGGATCTCGCTCGGCCTGGCCTGGGCGATGGCCACCACCGGTTCCGTCGCGCTGGTCGCGGCCGCCCAGCTGGCCGACTCGAACCGATTGTTCGCCTCCGCGCTGCTGATCTACGGCCTGGGCATCTCCGGCGCCGGGAGCGCCGCCTCACTGCAAAGTCGGTACGCCGCGACCGATCTGGCGCCACCCGAGCACCGTTCCCGGCAACTGTCGCTGGTCGTCTGGGCCACCACGATCGGCACCGTCCTCGGCCCGAACCTCGGGGCGCCGGGCGAGGCCCTGGCGGAGTCGCTGGGTCTGACGGCGATGGCCGGACCTTTCGTCATCGCTGCCGCCATGCTCACCCTGGCCACGGTGACGATCCTGCTGCTGCGGCCCGACCCGTTGTTGCTGGCGGCCACCCATACGCACGTCGACCCGCACGGGCGGACCTCCGGCACCCGGGCGGCGATGGCCCGGGCGTGGCGGATCGGCGGTGCCCGGTTCGCCCTGGTCTCGATGTGCGCGGCGCACACGGTGATGGTCGGGGTGATGACGATGACCCCGGTGCACATGGATCACCACGGTGCATCGATCACCGTCGTCGGCCTGACGATCAGCATCCATGTCCTGGGCATGTTCGCGTTCTCGCCGCTGGTCGGCATCGCCGCCGACCGGCTCGGCCGCTCCCCCGTCATCGTGGCCGGCGGCGGCACCCTGCTGCTGGCGACCCTGGTCGCCGGGACCGCCGGTTCGTCGATGGGTCAGGTCACCGCGGGGTTGTTCCTGCTGGGCGTCGGCTGGTCGTTGGTCCTGGTGCCCGCGTCGACCCTGCTGACCGAGTCGGTGCCGGCCGCCGACCGCACCCGGGTGCAGGGCGGCTCGGACGCGGCGATGAATGTGTCGGCGGCGATCGGCGCCGCCGGCTCCGGGCCGCTGCTCGGCCTGATCGGATTCGGCGGGTTGAACGCGTTGTCCGCGGCGATCGTGCTGGCCGCGGTGCCGCTCGTGCTCGGCGCCCACCGGCTGCCCCGGGGCGACCCGCGCCCCCTGTGAGTTGATCATGGCGTTGTCTGCTCGGGTGTCGGCGTGTCGTCGGCGTGTCGAGCAGAGTTCGCCATGATCACCGGGGAGCGATGCGGGTGTAGGGGGATGGAAACGCGCCAGGCCCGGCCGGGGAGATCCCCGGCCGGGCCTGGCGCGTGACGGCAGCGGTCAGTCGGCTGTGTCCACCGAGGGACCGCCGGTCCGGGCCATGCCCCGGGCGACCGCGTCGATCAGGTACGGCCGCATGTCCACGGCCGGGATGATCGTGTGCACCGAGCCGACCTCACGGGCCCGCTCGATGTTGTGGATCTGCTCGAACTCCACGGCCACCTCACCGAGCTTCTCGGACCGCACCGCGGCCCGGGTCTCGGCCAGCTCGACCCGCAGCCGGCTGCGCTCGGCGTCGTCGGTGGCGTCCGCGATCGCCGCCTCCAACGCCGTGACCCGGCTGTCGTTGGCCGTCCGGGTGTTCACGTCACGGGTGAACACGACCGCCGCGGCCGGCGCGCCACCGATGACCGAGGCGTACGAGCCCTCGATCGCGATGACCTCCATGTTGTCGTTGAGTGCACCGGAGAACACCACGAACGCACCACCGTGGTAGCGGGAGATGACGGTGAAGATGATCGGACCGTCGAAGTTGACGATGGCCCGGCCGATCTCGGCGCCGTACTCCAGCTGGATGTTGCGCAGCGACTCCGGTGAGCCGTCGAACCCGGACAGGTTGGCCAGCACGACCAGCGGACGCGACCCGGAGGCCGAGTTGATGGCTCGGGCGGCCTTCTTGCTCGACTTGGGGAACAGCGTGCCGCCGGAGAACGAGTCCGGACCATCGGTGGGCAGGAACCCGCGCCGGGCCACCGGCCGGGACTCGATGCCCAGGATCGCCACCGGGTAGCCGCCCAGGTGCGCGTCCACGACGACCGCGGTGTCCGCCTCCGCCATGCCGGCCCACCGTTCCAGGGTCGGGTGGTCGGCGTCGGCGATCGCGTTGATCACCGCGCGGATGTCGAACGGCTTCTTGCGGTCCTTGTTGGTCTCCTCGCCGAAGATCTCGCCGACCGTGGTGAACGGGCTGTCCGGGTGCACGTGTGGCGCCGACCGGACGTCGCGGTCCAGCGGATCGCTGGTCACCGCCCGCCGCGGGTACTTCTCCCCCGGCGCGTGGTAGGCGTGCTCGTAGTGCTGGAACAGGATGTCCACCGCACCCGACAGGTTCGGCGCCCAGTACTGCGCCTCGCCGTTGGGGCCCATGACCCGGTCGTAGCCGCCGATGCCGAAGTTGTCCTCGGCCGACACGCCGCCGGAGTAGTCCAGCGACAGCTTGCCGGTGAGCACCATCGCCGAGTCGGGCGTCATGACCAGGATGCCCTTGGTGTGCATCAGCATGGTCGCTTCGGCGTTCCAGTACGGCTGGGCGCCCACGTTGATCCCGGACACGATGATGTTGATCTCGCCGCCGCCCTGGGTGAACAGCACGATCTCCCGCAGCGCCTTGGCCACGCCGTCCATGTTCTCCGTGCCGGAGTCCATGGAGATCTTGGCGCCCGAGGACAGGGTGAACCACTCGACCGGCAGGTCCTTCTCACCGGCCAGCTTCACCGCCTCGGCGATGAGGTTGCACTCGGCCACCGCGACGGTGCCCAGCGCCTTGGTCGGGTCGCCCATCATCAGTACCCGGGTCATACCCTCCGGGTACCGCTCGGACGGGGTGGTGACCAGACCGACGATGACGCCGGCCTTGTTCTGCCCGGCCGCCCGCTCCACCGGTCCGAACGTGTTGTCGTCCCCGAAGTCGTACTCGGTGAACGAGCCGTTCGGGCCGGTCAGCAACGGGATGATCTCGTACGGGTAGGCCGCGCCGCGGGCACCGGACCGCTGCACCTTCAGCGAGTAGTCGTCCAGCACCGCCAGCGGCTCGGTGGGCGGATCGCTGACCGTGACCTGCACCCCGGCACCGGCCTGGAAGATGAACCGCAGGGCGACGTCCCGTAGCGAGCCGTCGGCCTGCCGCAGCCGGGCCAGCACGGTGATCTCGGACAGGCCGGTGCCCAACGTGAGCGGCGCGGTGTCCTGCGCGAACCGGCCCAGGTCGGACACCGGCACCTCGACCGGCGGCCACACGTGCAGGAAGATCGCGTTGTTCTGCAGCTTGTTCCGCCCGCTGTGTCCGGCCTGCGCGCGCCGGATGGATTCCAGACAGGCGGCCAGCACGCGCTCGGCGGCCGGGAACGACACGACGTTGCCGTCGGCGTCGCGCACCGGGGTGACGTCCCTGACCTCGGCCAACGCGACCAGCCGCTCGTCGGCGTTGTTGTTCGGCGCGACCAGGTGGAACACGTAGGTGCCCTCGGCGGCCGGCACCCGGGTGCCGTTGAAGTTCTTCAGCCGCCACAGGTCCAGCCGCTGACCGGTCAGCGGGTGCATGCCCCGGATGACCCGCTCCTCGGCCAGCCCGTGCGATCCGGGCCGGAAGGTGAACTGCAGGACGTCGGGCGCCTCGGTATTGAACGCCACGGTCACCGTCACCCGGCGACCGCCGGCGATGGTGCCGTAGTCCTGCAGGGTCGCGGCCAGTTCCGCGGAGATCGCGTCCGGGTCCTCCGGTGCGTCGGCCCACGCCACGTACAGGTCCGTGACCAGGTT
The DNA here is from genome assembly GCF_044224575.1 of Nakamurella sp. Classification (GTDB taxonomy): domain Bacteria; phylum Actinomycetota; class Actinomycetes; order Mycobacteriales; family Nakamurellaceae; genus Nakamurella. The sequence continues at coordinate 223,171 of NZ_JBGAKE010000002.1, read as the reverse complement.
GCTCGGGTCGGCGACCCGGTTGGCCTCGGCATCGACCGCGGCCAGCGCCGCCGGCAGCTCGTCGTGGGTGGCCGTGGTGGAGATCAGGTACAGCCGGTTGCCGCCCAGCTCGTAGTTGCCGGTCAGGGACGGGCGGCCGTCGATCTCGGTGACCTGTAGGTCCTCCAGCTCGCGGATCTTGTAATACCGACGGTTCATCACCTCGAGCATCGCCGGCACGCCGGACGAGCGACCGAGCAGCTCCTCGGCCATCAGCCGGACGACCGGCTCCGAGCTGGCCACCAGGGTGTCCATCAGCTCCGCGCGATTCGCCGCGGCCGGGTTCTCGGCCAGCGTCCGGACGTCGGCCCGAACCTCTTCGTAGAGCGAGGTGCGGGCCGCATCGATGACCGGCCGCTCGTACACCTCGAACCGGATGGACCGGGCCAGGTCGCCGATCAGCGGGTACCGCGACCGAGTGGCGACGACGAGCCGCTCCACGACACCGCCGACCCGCTGCCGCATCTCCTCGGACAGCAGCGAGGCCCGGGTGCGCCACCGCTCCAGCAGTCCGGCGATGATCGGGATCTGATCGCCCACCCGCTCCTGGGCCAGGAAGACGCGGTAGACGGCCTCCTCCAGCCCCGGGCTCGGCTCCAGGTCGGTGACGCCGTAGTGGGCCAGCGCCTTGGCCAGCCGGGACCGGAAGCCCTCCGGCAGACCGGCCACCTCCAGATCCAGCGACTGCAGGTAGGAGTGGAAGTACTCGCGCGGGCTGTGCACCTGCTCGTCGCCGGACTCCTCCTCGCCGGCCGGCCGGTTCCGGGAGAGTTCGGCCAGATCGGCGAAGGTCTCCATGACGTCCAGGGCGGCGCCGAGCAGCTCGTCGTCGTCCAGCGGGATCTGCTCGCGTTCCTGGTCGTACTCGGCCCACAGCGTGCGCGCCCGCTGGGCGGACACGTCGTAGCCCATCACCAGCGCCCGCAGCGCGCGCAGGTCACGGAACGCCTTGACCCGCAGGTCGGTCCGGTCGACCACGGTGTCGGGCGAGAACTCGACCATCGGCGCGGTCGAGACGGCACCCTCCTCCTCGATCTTGTCCAGCCGCAGCAGCGCGCCGCCGGCATCGACCTGGGAGTTGACCGACGCCAGGATCTCCCGGACCCGGCCCGAATACGGGGCCTTGACCGGGGTCTCCATCTTCATGGCCTCGAGGATCATGATCGTGTCGCCGGCCTCGACCTCGTCACCGGGCGCGGCCCGCAACGCGACCACGACGGCCGGCGCGGGCGAGCGGACCATGCCGCCCTCGTCCCGGCTGACCCGGTGGCTGACGCTGTCCACCTCGACCAGGTGACCGGCCGCGCTGGTCGACGCGACGATCTGGTGCCGGCGGTTGCCGATGGTCAGCCGGCTCTCGAACTGCGACTGCCGTTCCAGGTCCAGCTCGACGACACCGCCGCCGGGCACCTCGACCCGGTACCGGCGGGGGCTGATCTGCGCGATGTTCAGCGCATAGGTCTGCCCGCGGTAGCCCAGTTCGATCTCCCGGCCCACGTCGTGCGACGCCTTGGGCCGGCCGCCCCGGGCGGCGCGCAGGAACGCGTCGCGCTCCAGCTGCTCCTCGGACTCGTAGACGTCGGCGGCCACGTACAGCAGCGCGGCGTCCGCACCGGCCGCCAGTTCCGGGTCCTCGTGCAGGTTCGCCCGGTCCAGCCAGCCGGTGTCGGCGGTGCCGTCGATGACCTCGGGCCGGTCCAGCAGCTTGAGCAGGAAGGACTTGGTGGTGGTACCGCCCTTGACCACCACGGTGGTCTCGCGCAGGGCGACCCGTAGCCGGGCGAGCGCCTCGTCCCGGTCCCGACCCCAGGCGATGATCTTGGCGACCATCGAGTCGTAGTCCGGGGAGATCGCGTCGCCGGTGGCGATACCGGTGTCCACCCGGATGCCCGGGCCGACCGGCAGGTTCAGCAGCTCGACCTTGCCCGGCGACGGCGCGAACCCGTTGTCGGCGTCCTCGGCGTTGAGCCGGGCCTCCACCGAGTGCCCGAACACCGGCGGGCACTCGCCCACCAGCTCGTGTCCGTCGGCGATCAGGATCTGCAGCTTGACCAGGTCGATTCCGGTCGAGGCCTCGGTGATCGGGTGCTCCACCTGCAGCCGGGTGTTGACCTCGAGGAACGCGAAGGTCTTCTTCTCCGGCTGGTACAGGAATTCGACCGTGCCGGCGCCGCGATAGCCCACGGCCAGCACCAGGTCGATCGCCCGGGCGGCCAGATCGTCGGCCTGCTCCTTGGTCAGCGCCGGCGAGAACGATTCCTCGATCAGCTTCTGGTTGCGCCGCTGGATCGAGCAGTCACGGACACCGGGTGCCCAGGCGTTGCCGTAGTTGTCGGCGATGACCTGCACCTCGATGTGCCGGCCGCCCTGCACCAGGTGCTCCATGAAGATGACGTGGTCGTTGAATGCCTTCTGCGCCTCGGACTGGGTGCGCTCGATGGCCTCTTCCAGTTCCGCCGGGTCGAACACCATCCGGATACCGCGGCCGCCACCACCGCTGCGGGCCTTGAGGATCATCGGGTAACCGATGCTCTTGGCGTGCTCGAGCGCCTCTTCCATCGTCTCGACCGGGCCGCCCGACCACGGCGCCACCGGCACCTTGGTCGCCTCGGCCATGTACTTGGCCTGAACCTTGTCACCGAGCTTGCGCATGGCGTCCGGCGGCGGGCCGATGAACGTCACGCCCACCTCGGCACACAGCTCCGCGAACACCGGGTCCTCGGCCACGAATCCCCAGCCGACCCAGGCGGCGTCCGCCTTGGACTCCACGAGCGCCTTACGCAGCACCTCGTGGTCCAGGTACGGGCTGCTCAGCTCGCCCTTCTCCCGGATCACCACGCCCTCGTCGGCGAGCCGCACGAACAACGCACCACGCTCGGACTCGGTGTGCAGGGCAACGACCTTGATCCCGTAGCCGAACTCCGCGTTCAACTCGCGGACCGCCCGAATCAGCCGGACCGCCGGCTCACCCCTGTTGATCACCGCAATGCGCGAAAACATGCCTGGTGCTCCTCCATCCACTTCGACCAAGTGCGTCCCGCCCTCGACTCCGGTCGGTCCCGCCGCGCCCGCTGCTCCAGGTGGGCGCGCGACGGGTTCCCGGTCGCCGGAAAGCGGTCGACGCATGCACTGCTATGTGCCCGCTTCATCCTGGCCTGTTCGGGCCGCTTGCGCTCTCCCAACGTCACTCTTCGGGCGTCAAACAACTCGGTCGCCCATATTCGTCGCGGATCAGGTGTAGCGGGTGGCCACCTGCCCGGCCTGTAGACCGTATCCGGGGCCGTGCGTGACCGCGTGTACGAGCAGCGGATGGAGTTGGTGCAGGCCGATCAAATCGCGCCAGTCGGGGCGAACGCCCGCGGCCTCGGCGTAGGCCGGCGCCACCTGGTCGAGGTGCTCGGTGCCGAACAGGGCGAGCATCGCCAGGTCGGTCAGCCCGTGCCCGCCGTGCGCGGCCGGGTCGATCAGCACCGCGGTCACGGCATCGGTCAGAGCGCCGCCGTCCGACCGGTAGAGGACGTTGCCGCCCCACAGGTCGCCGTGGATGCGGGCCGGCGGCGTGTCGTCGTCGAACTCGCCGGCGACCAGCCGGTCGATCACCCGGTCGACGCTGCGCCGCGCCGCGCCGGACAGGTTCCCGATCCGGTGGGCCGCCCGGGCGTACGGCAGCAGCCGGTCGGTCGCGTAGAACTCACCCCACCGCGCGAACGGCCGGATCGGCAGCGGTTGCCGGCCGATCCACCCGTCCCCGGTCCAGCCGGGCGGAGCCGCGCCGAACGCGGATGCGCCGGCCGCGTGGGTGACGGCCAGCGAGCGACCGAAGGCCTGCGCCGCCTCGCGGGTCGCCGCGACGGTCCGGATCCGGGCGAGCCCGATGGACGTCGGCCCGACCTCCTGCACCCCGACGACCGCCGTGCCCCCGGTGGCGGCCAACCAGGCCAGGCCGGCCGCCTCCCAGGCGAAGAAGCCGGGTGGGGCATCGGCCCGGCGCTTGACGAAGTCCGTCATGCCGGCGGTCCGGAGCTCAGGCCAGGCCGAGCGACTTCATCCGCTCGGTGTGGCCCTGCTGCAGCCGGCGGAACAGGGCGGCGATGCCGGCCAGGTCGCCGGAACCGGTGACGATCAGTTCGGCCAGCGTGTCCCGGTCGGCGACCACGTACTGGGCCTGGGTGATGGCCTCGCCGAGCAGCCGGCGACCCCACAGGGCGAGCGGTCCGGCCACCCGGGGGTCGATCTGGCAGGCCTTGCGCACCTCCCGGACCGCGAAGGCCGAATGCCCCGAGTCGGCCAGCACCTCGAACACCAGATCGCGGGTGACCGGGTCCAGCCACTCCGCGATCTCGCGGTAGAAGTCGGCCGCCAGCCCGTCCCCGACGTGCGCCTTGACCAGCGATTCCAGCCAGGAATGCGGGGCCGTCGAATCGTGGAAGGCATCGAACGGGGCGATGAACGGTTTCATCGCGTCCTCGACGGACACCCCGCGGGCGGCCAGGTGCCGGGCCAACGCCGTGAAGTGGCCCATCTCGGCGGTCGCCATGGCGGACAGCTGCACCCGGCCGGCCAGCGTCGGCGCCCACCGGGCATCGGCGGCCATCCGATCGAACGCGGACAGCTCGCCGTAGGCGAGCACGCCGAGCAGATCGACCACCGCGGGGTCCGGCGCCGGCAGCGACGCAGCCTGCGCCGGCTCGGCCGGATGCGTTGTGCCCATGTCCACTCCCACGCCCTTGACCACGATCGGCTGACCCACGATCGGCGAACCGCTGAGCGACGAGCCTAACGCCGCGCCCGGCAGCGCCGTCCGGCGATCGCCCGTTCCGGCAGTCGCAGCGGGTACGCTGGTGCAGACGGTGCGACCTTCGCACCGCGGTATTGTGCGCGCGTCACTCGCGCGGACGGCCGAATCGGACCGACTGCCCGTCGGACCGACCGCGTTGTCGGAGACGACGACCGGTCGACCAGGCATTGCGGCGCGCCAGTGTGAACGCGCCCCGGGGACCCGCTCAGGCGGGCCCGGATCGAACGACACGGGCAGCTCGACGACCATGGTTCGCCGCCCGGGCGGGACGGACAGCGGGACGGCCCTGGGGATCGAAGCACTGTCGATCGCCGGGAGCGCCTGATCTGTGCCACGTGAACGCGCGCGGACGACACGGAAGGCACGCCCGCATGACCCACGACAACCACATCGATCCCCCGAACCCGAACGGCGCCCCGGTCGCCGCGGACCTCGTGACGCCGGCTGAACCTGCGGACCTGACCGGGCTCGCGGACCCGGACGGCGTGGTCGCGGACGCCGCGATCGACCCGGCGGACGCCGCGCTGACCCACCCGCTGACCGGTGATGCGGACGTCCGACCGGAATCCCCCACGTTCGCCGAGTTCGGCGTCGACGAGCGGATCGTCCGGTCGCTGACCGATGCCGGCATCGAGCACACCTTCGCCATCCAGGCGCTCACCCTGCCCATCGCGCTGACCGGTTCCGACCTCATCGGGCAGGCCCGCACCGGGATGGGCAAGACCCTCGGCTTCGGCGTGCCGCTGCTGCACCGGCTGGCCCATGACGCCCTGATGGCGCCGGACGCTCAGGGCAAACTGCCGGTCGGCCGGGCCCCCCGGGCCGTGGTGATGGTGCCGACCCGCGAGCTGTGCGTGCAGGTCACCCGGGATCTGCACGCCATCGGCAAGGCGGTCGGCCTGGCGGTCACCGCCGTCTACGGCGGACGGGCCTACGAGCCGCAGATCAACGCCCTGCGTGCCGGCGTCGATCTGGTCGTCGGCACTCCGGGCCGGTTGCTGGACCTGGCCAACAGTGGGCACCTGGTGCTCGGCGGGGTCAAGGTCCTGGTGCTGGACGAGGCCGACGAGATGCTGGATCTGGGCTTCCTGCCGGACATGGAGAAGGTGCTGGACCTGGTTCCCCGGGCGAAGCAGACGATGTTGTTCTCGGCCACGATGCCCGGCCCGATCCTCACCCTGGCCCGGACTTTCATGTCCCGGCCGGTGCACATCCGGGCCGAAGCCGCGGCCGAGGGAGCCACCCACACCTCCACCCGGCAGTTCGTCTTCCGGGCGCACGCGATGGACAAGGTGGAGATGCTCGCCCGGGTGCTGCAGGCCCGTGGTCGCGGCCTGACCATGGTCTTCACCCGGACCAAGCGGACCGCCGCCAAGGTGGCCGACGAGCTCGTGGAACGCGGGTTCGCCGCGGCCGCGGTGCACGGCGACCTGGGTCAGGGAGCCCGCGAGCAGGCGCTGCGCGCGTTCCGGGCCGGCAAGGTGGACGTGCTGGTCGCCACCGATGTCGCGGCCCGCGGCATCGACGTGGAGGACGTCACCCACGTGATCAATTTCCAGTGCCCGGAGGACGAGAAGATCTACGTCCACCGGATCGGGCGGACCGGGCGCGCCGGCAAGACCGGTATCGCGGTGGCCTTCATCGACTGGGACGACCTGCCGCGGTGGCAGCTCATCAACGAGGCGCTCGGCCTGGATTTCGCCGATCCCGCGGAAACCTACTCCACGTCGGCGCACCTGTTCGCCGAACTGGACATCCCCGACGGCGTGACCGGGCGGCTACCCCGGCAGGCCCGCACCCGGGCCGGTCTGGATGCCGAGCAGGTCGAGGACCTGGGTGAGACCGGTGGGAAGCGATCCCGCACACGCACCCCCCGCAAGCCCGGCCACGGCGCCCGCGACGACGCACCCGAGTCACCCACGGCCTCCTCCACCTCTTCTGACGCTCCCGCCGGGGAGGGTCGCCGACGCCGCCGGACCCGCGGCGGACACACCGATGCCGCCCCGTCGGCCCAGCCGGCCGGGGACGGGCCGGGCGATTCGTCCGGCACCGGCCCGGCCGCCGCCGCCGACGCACCCACCCGCCGTCGGCGTCCGCGTCGGCGGACCCGCAGTGGGGAGACGGTCGCCGAGACTGCGCCGGTCGCCGAAGCGGCGACGGTCTGAGCCGGCGCCCCCGGGCGTACCGATCGTCGGCTCACGACACCTGGCCGGGCCGTAGGCTTTTCGACGCCTTGAAGGCCGGTGAGGCGGGCTCGGCGATCCACCTGCGGTCCGGTCGGCGCGGCCGGGACGGGCGGCACAGGCTTGCCCCGTAGGCTCCCCCACGTGACGCTCAGCCCGGCCCGCCGACGCCGCATCGACCGGATCGTCGCCGGCGTCATCGCGCTGGCCGTGCTGGCGCTCGCCGCGGTCGTCTACCTGACCAGCGACGTGCGGGCCACCACCGACGCCACCGGGCCCGCGGTCCCGGCGCCATCGGCCGCCGATTCGGTGCCGACCTCGCTGACCGAGAAGTGGTCCGTCGCCACCGATCCGGCCATCGGTGCGGTCGCCTCCCCGTACGGCGTGGTGGTCACCGCGCAGGGCACCGCGGCCGTCGCCGTCGACGCGCTCACCGGCGAACGGCGCTGGTCGTACGACCGCGGCACCGAGCAGCTGTGCGCCATCGGCTCCGGTGACACGGACGCGCCGGGCGTCACCGTCCGGGGCAAGGTCCGCGGCGTGCTGGTCGTGTCGGGCAAGAACGGCTATTGCTCGCAGATGATGCTGCTCGACCCGGTCACCGGGGAGCGCCACTACTACCGGACCAGCCCGAACCAGGCCGGCGGGACCCTGGCCTTCGGTGGTCCGTACGCCGGCTGGCTCGGCGCCGGCCTGGTCGAGCTGTGGCGGGACGACCTGGTCCGGACCATCCAGTACGGCGACGAGCCGGCCCCGCCCAAGCCACACGCCACGCACACCGGCTGCTCGTTCACCGACATGATCATCGACGACCAGCAGTTCGCCACGGTCGAGCATTGCGCGGACGCCGGGACCGCGCAGGTGGTGCTGAACTGGACCACCCCGGACTCGGCCCCGAACAAGCCCGACGACCAGGACGTGTTCAAACACGACCCGCGGGCCACCATCGACACGGGCTCGTCGGCCGCCCGGTTGCTCGGTATCACCTCCGACCGGGTGGCGGTGCTGGTGGCGGATCCGGTGCCGGCCGTGGTGCTGTTCGACACCAGCGGCAACGAGGTGGGCCGGACACCGGTCGACGTGCCCGCCCAGTCCATCGTCGACGCCGACCGGCTGACCGACACCGGTGGCACCCGACCCACCCCGGCGGTGCGGGACGGCTTGACCCGCTTCTCGGTGGTCGGCGACACGCTGATCGCCATCACCGAGGAATCGGCATCCGTGCAGACCACCCCGACGCCCAGCCTGGCGCAACTGGGAACCGAACCACCGACCCCGGGGGTGCTGGCCTCCGACGGCCCGGCCGAGCCGGTCACCGAACGGATCCAGGACCTGTCGGTGGGCTGGACCCGGCAGGGGCTGCTCGGCCTGCCCGCGGTCATCGGTGACCAGGTCCTGCTCCCGGTTCCCGGCGGCCTGGCCGCCGTGGCCGCCGGAAACGGCAATCCGGGCATCGTGCCGGACGTCATCCCCGTCGACCGGGCCGGCTACGACGGACGCGTCGACGCCGCCGCGGTGGGATCGATGATCATCGAAACCCGCGGCGACCTGGTCGTCGGGCTGGGCTGATTCCCGCTGGGCTGATTCACGGCTGGACCCCTCCGCCGGTCAGGGCCACCAGGCCCAGCCGATGACGGCCACCGCGGCCACGACGACCACGACGTCGGCGACCACCCGGACCGGTCCGGTCCGGCGCTGCCGCGTCCGGTAGACCGCCTCGCCGATCCCGCCCACCAGCAGATGGACGAGCACGCGGATCCAGCCCGGCCCGGTGGCGACGCCCCAGCCGGCCGCCGACAGGAGCGCCGGCGCGAGGAGTTGGGCGAGCAGCAGCCCGGCGCCGAGGACGACCATTCCGCCGGCGAACAGGCCGGTGAGCGCGTCGAGCACCCGCACCACCGGTCCGGCACGGCCGCCGGGCGGATGCTCGGGCGGCCGCTGCCCCGACGACGCGTCCGGCGCGTCCGGCGCGTCCGGCATCACCCGCCGGGACCGACCGGTTCGGTGATGCCGTTGCTCGCCTGGATGATCCTGGTCAACGTCGCCGGAGCGGTCGTTTCCTGGCCGAGTCGCAGAACCTTGTTGGTGCCGTGGTAGTCGGACGAGCCGGTCGTGAGCAGACCGAGATCGTCGGCGATGGCCCGCAACTCGGCCCGTGCCGACAAATCGTGGTCCGGGTGGTCGACCTCCAACCCGCCGAGCCCGAGCCGGGTGAGTTCGGCGAGGTAGTCACCGGTCAGCACCCGCCGCTCGCCTCGCCCGCGGGGATGCGCGATCACGCTGACCCCGCCGGCCGACGTGATCATCCCGATCGCGGTGGGCAGATCCGTGTCGGCCTTGGGCACGTAGTACGGACCGCGGCCGGACAGGTGCATCGCGAACGCCTGGTCCACCGACTCGACCACCCCGGCCTCCACCAGGGCCCGGCCGATGTGCGGGCGGCCGACCGGCGCCCCGTCGGCGATCTCCAGCACCCGGTCCGCGGTGATCGGCACCCCGGCGGTGACCATCCGGTCGACGATGGCCAGCCCGCGGTGCAGCCGTTCCGCACGCAGCCGGGCCTGCTCCTGCACGATCGCGGGGTGCGCCGGATCGAACAGGTAGCCGAGCAGGTGGACGCTCACCCTTCGCTCGCCCATCGGGACCGAGGTGGAGAACTCGGCACCCCGGATCACGGTCAGCCCGGGCGGCCGAGCGGCCAGCGCCGGGGCCCAGCCCATCGTGTTGTCGTGGTCGGTGATCGCGACGACGTCCAGACCGGCGGTCGCCGCGGCCTGCATCAGTTCGGCCGGGCTGTCCGTCCCGTCGGACGCGGTGGAATGCGCGTGCAGGTCGATGAGCACGCGCCCCATCCTGCCGGGTGCCCGCGCGCAGCCGAGCGGCGGCTCGGTCGTGCCGATGTTCACCGAGTAGGCACCATCGGTTCACCCGGGCGTCGCCGGCCGGCGGGCTCGGCGGCCCACCCGCCCTGTCCCGCGCGGGTACAGTCGTCGGGCAGACCAGGTGGTGCCCGACGCAGCGGTCCTGACCTGCACCGATCCGCCCAGAGGTCCAGCCCACGAGGAGGTGGCCATGCCCGTCCTGCCGTCCTTGCCCTCGTTGCGACACCCACGCCAACGGTCCGGGCCCGACTCGTCCGGCGCAGGTGCCGACCAGGCGGCCGACCCATCGCTGGCGATCGTCGACTGCGCCGCCTACCTCAACGGCGAACGCGTCCGGGAGTGCGGCGACCCGGCCACCGCGATCGACCGGGTTCGGGCGGAGGGCCGCGGCTTCGTCTGGATCGGCCTGCACGAGCCGGACCAACGGGAGATGGCGTTCCTGGCCAAGCTCTTCGGGTTGCACGAACTGGCCGTCGAGGACGCCGTGCAGGCCTATCAGCGGCCCAAGCTCGAGGCTTACGACAACTCGCTGTTCCTGATCCTGAAGACGGTCGCGTACGTCGAACACACGGCGGGCAACGCGGTGCAGATCGTCCAGGACGGCGAGATCATGATCTTTCTCGGGCCGGACTACATCGTGACCGTCCGGCACGGTGCGCACTCCCAGCTGCGCACGGTACGGGCGGCGCTGGAGGCCGACCCGGACAAGTTGGCCATCGGTCCGGCCGCCGTCATGCACGCGATCGCCGACCACATCGTGGACGAGTACCTGAGCGTCGTCGAGGCCGTGGAGGACGACATCGACGAGATGGAGAACCTGGTCTTCACGCCGAACCGCCCGGTCGACATCGAGCAGATCTATCTGCTCAAGCGGGAGATCCTCGGTTTGCGCCGGGCCGTTTCCCCATTGATGCCGGCCATGCGGTCGCTGGCCGGCACATCGACCGACCTGCTGCCCAAGAAAATCCGCTCGTACGTGCGGGACGTGGAGGACCACCTCTCCGTCGTGGCCGACCGGGTCTCCACGTTCGACGAGATGCTCACCACACTGGTCAACGCCGCATTGGCCGAAGTGACCACCAGGCAGAACGAGGACATGCGCAAGATCTCGGCGTGGGCCGCGATCGCCTTGGTGCCGACCGCGATCGCCGGCATCTACGGCATGAATTTCGCGAACATGCCCGAGCTGAGCTGGGCTTACGGATATCCCATGGCCATCGGCATCATCGTCGGGCTGTGCGTCACGCTGTATGTCGTGTTGCGCCGCCGCGGCTGGTTGTGACAACGCACCATTGGGAATAGCCGGCCGCCTCCGGGGCAATTCGACACCCGTCCGTCACCGAATTGTGGCCGACCCTCCGATCTGGGTGAGCAAGCCCGTCCGTCCGGTGTGCCAGGATTTGCGCGGTATCCCGGGCACACCCGGAACCACGCACATCAAGAGCGCGCATCGCGGCCGCTCGAGGGCTGGCCGGACGACACCGGCCGCGAACTGGAGGTATCGGTGGAAAACTTCTGGAGCATCATCTGGGTCGTGATCTGGAGCTTTGTCTTCGTCGCGTACCTGTTCGTGCTCTTCTACATCCTGACGGACCTGTTCCGCGATCATCAGCTCAGCGGTTGGTGGAAGGCGCTCTGGATCATCTTCCTGATCTTCGCCCCGTACCTCACCGCGCTGGTGTACGTGATCGCCCGGGGCAAGGGCATGGCCGAGCGCCAGCAGGCGTACGTGCGCGAGGCCAGGACGCAGACGGACGCCTACATCCGGGACGTCGCCGGCACCAAGTCGCCGGCCGAGCACATCGCCGACGCCAAGGCGTTGCTCGACAGCGGCGCCATCAACCAGCAGGAGTTCGAGCAGCTGAAGTCCAAGGCGCTCGCCTGACATCGGATTGATTCACTGAACGGCCCGGCGGGGTTCGCCTCCGCCGGGCCGTTGCCGTCTCCAGGCCGGCGGGGGCTGGCGGCGTCCCCGGGTCGGCCGAGCTGGCGAGGCCGCCAGTTGGGCACGAGCTGGGACGGCGCGCTAGCGGCGTCCCCGGGTCGGCCGAGCTGGCGAGGCCGCCAGTTGGGCACGAGCTGGGACGGCGCGCGGCCGGCTCGGTGACGAAGGATCCGGGCCGGCTAGCGCCGTCCCAGCTCCATGCGAGCCAGGATGTCGCGAGCCTGCTCGGCGGTGCGCGGTTCGCAGAGCACGTCGTAACGTCGGGCGACGACCTGGGAGGCCGAGGTGAAGTCCCGGCGACCCTTGGCCACGGAGTAGCCGAGGTAGCCCATGACGGCGCCGAAGGCGGCACCGATCGCCACGGCGGCCAGGATCAACAGCGCGACCCCGCTCTGCACGGGCGAGAAGACGAACATCAACAGGCCGACGAACAGGCCCATCCACGCACCGGACGCGGCGGCGGCGGCGGCGAGCTTGCCGGCGGTCAGCCGCCCGGTCACCCGCTCGACCAGCTGGAGATCGGAGCCGACGATGGTGACGTCCTGGATCGAGAAGTCGTTCTTGATCAGGTGCTCGACCGCGGCCTGCGCGTTGGCGTAGGTCGGGTACGCGGCCACCGCGAAGCCGGTCGGCGGGGTCGGCAGGTTGGGCACCGACCCGACGTTGCGGAATCCGATGGGCGACGTCATGCAATGACCTCCACTTCGACCGGGTCCATGCTGACACACGCAGATGTGCAAGCGATGGGAGTGCCGGTGGCGACACGTCCGGGACGGGCGGGGATCCCGGTCGCCGTACCCTGACAGTGGCTCGGCCCGTTCTGGCCGGGATCGGAAGGAGATCATGAGCGTCACCGTCGAGGCCGTGCGGGCCGCATTGGCCACCGTCAAGGACCCGGAGATCCGCCGGCCGATCACCGACCTGGACATGGTGACGGGCCTGTCCGTGGACCCGGCCGGGGTGGTCGAGTTCACCCTGCTGTTGACCATCGCCGGCTGTCCGATGCGCGACACCCTGGTCAACGACGTCAACGCCGCCGTCCGCGCTGTCCCCGGGGTGAGCGACCTGCGGTTGGACCTCGGCGTGATGACCGACGAGCAACGGGGCGCGTTGCGCGAGAAGCTGCGCGGCGGTCCGGGCAACGAAATCCAATTTTCCCGGCCCGACTCCCGCACCCGGGTATACGCCATCGCCTCGGGCAAGGGCGGGGTGGGCAAGTCGACGGTGACCGTCAACCTGGCCGCGGCGATGGCCGCGAGCGGGCTGTCGGTCGGTGTATTGGACGCCGATGTCTACGGCTTTTCGGTGCCGCGGATGCTCGGTGTGTCCGCGCGGCCGACCCGGGTCGGCGACATGATCCTGCCCCCGGTGGCGCATCGGGTGAAGGTGATCAGCGTCGGCATGTTCGTCGACGGCAACGTGCCGGTGGTCTGGCGCGGCCCGATGCTGCATCGCGCGCTGCAGCAGTTCCTGGCCGACGTGTACTGGGGTGACCTGGACGTGCTGCTGCTGGACCTGCCGCCGGGCACCGGCGACATCGCGATCTCCACCGCCCAGTTGGTGCCGACCGCGGAGATCCTGGTCGTCACGACCCCGCAGGCGGCGGCGGCCGAGGTCGCGGAACGGGCCGGCGCGATCGTCAGCCAGACCCGCCAGCGGATCGCCGGCGTGGTGGAGAACATGAGCGCGATGGTCCTGCCGGACGGCAGCCGGCTCGAGTTGTTCGGCGCGGGTGGCGGCGAGTCCGTGGCGGCGTCCCTGAGCCGGCTCACCGGGACCACCGTCCCGTTGTTGGGCCAGGTGCCCCTGGAGGTCGGCCTGCGAGCCGCCGGTGACGCCGGAACACCGCTGGTGCTCGGCGACGGGCAGAGCCCCGCGGCCCAGTCCCTGCGGGCGGTGGCCGCCGCGCTCGGGGCGAAGTCGAAGCCGTTGACCCGGGTGCCCCTGGGCATCTCCCCGACCGGCCCGCGGCAGAACGCCGGCGTCTGACGTCGACGTCCGAGCCGTCACCGCGAGTTGTTCGCCGGGCCGGCTTGTTCACTGCTTCCTACGTCGCGTCGACGTCGAACCCGGTGACGGGTTCCGCGGGTCGGGGCGCGGCCGGCGTCCGGCGGGGGGCGCCGACCACCTTGGGTGCGGCCAACCGGCCGGCCGGCGCGCCGTGAGATGCGGGCGGCGCGGATCCAGGCGGCGCGGATGCGGTCGGCGCGCTCGCCGAGGGTCGCACCGCCGGTGCCGGTTCGACACGGGGCCGGGCCGCCGTTCCGGCTTCCCCGGACGTCTCCACCCCCGGAGCCGGCATCACCGGCGCGGCGACGGGAGCGCTCGGTGGAGTGGCGGAGACCGGCTTCACCGGCGGCGGCCCCGAGGTCGCCGCGCCCGTGGCGGTCGGCGCACCGTGCAGGCCCAGGAACCCACCGATCCCGCCACCGGCGAACTCCTCGCCGAGGATGGTGTTGCCGATGAGCCGTTTGGGGTGCAGATCACGCAAGTCCCGCAGGTCCTGGATCTCCTTGAGCGACTGCAGGTCGGCGATCTGTCGCCGGAGCTCGTCGAGTTCGGGACCGATCTCCTGGTTCAGCTGAGCCTGCGCGCCCGCGGCCATCGTCCGCAGCTTGCGCAGCCCGTCGGTCACCCAGCGGACCGCGGTCGGGATGCGTTCCGGCCCCAGGACGAAGACACCCACCAGCACGATGATGGTGATCTGACCCCAGGAGAGGCCGAACAACGTCGCCGCCTCCCTTGAAGCTCAGAAATCGCCCGGGCGGTGCCGCCGGCCGTCGGACCCCAGGATATCGGCGCCGTTCGGCGACTATTCGGAGCCGAGGGTCACCGAGACGGTCATCTCCCGCCCGTCCCGCACCAGCACCACCGGCACGGTGGCGCCGACCGGGTTTTGCCGGACCGCGACGACCAGTTCGTCGGCGTTGCCGACCTGCCGATCACCGACCTTGGTGATCACGTCACCCTCGGCAATGCCGGCCGCCGCGGCCGGGCCACCCGCCTGGACGTTCTGGACCTGGGCGCCGTCGGTGACCCCGTCGGTCGCCGACCGGGCGTTCACGCCGATCGTCGAATGCTGCACGCTGCCGGACCGGATGATCTGTTCGGCCACGCTCTTGGCCGTGTCGATCGGGATGGCGAACCCGAGGCCGATGGACCCGCTGGAATCACCGCCCAGCGTCCGGATCGCGGAGTTGATGCCGACGACCGCGCCGGACGCGTCGACCAGCGGGCCGCCGGAGTTGCCCGGGTTGACCGCGGCGTCCGTCTGGATGGCATCGATGACCGCGTCGGTGTCCGAGCCGCCACCCTGCAGGCGCACCGGTCGGTCCTTCGCGGAGACGATGCCGGTGGTGACGGTGCCGGCCAGGCCCAGCGGCGAGCCGATGGCGATCACCGGGTCGCCGACGGCCAGCGCGCCGGAGTCGCCGATCTGGGCCACGGTCGCGTTGTCGACGTCCACCTTGAGCACGGCGAGGTCGGTCAGCGGATCGCGACCGACGATCGTCGCCGGCACGCGGCTCTGCTGGCCGTCGTCGAAGATCACCGTCAACGACGCCGACGGGTCCGTGGCCGCGGTGGATACGACGTGGTTGTTGGTCAGGATGTAGCCGTTCCCGTCGATGACGACGCCCGAGCCGGTCTCACCGACGTCACCGGTACGGACCTCCAGGGAGACGACCGCGGGCAGCACCTTGGCGGCGATCTCGGCGACCGATCCGGGCTCCCGGGTCACGCCCGGCGAGACGGGCGCGAGCTCGAACGACGGATCGGTGACCGGGGCGGGCAACCGGCCGGCCGCGAACACCCCGATCACCGCGCCGACCGCGCCGATCACCAGCGCGCTGACCAGCACCCCGATGATCGCGGACGGTCGCAACCGCCGATCGAACAACGCCTGACGCAGGGTGAAACGCTCGGCCGGCGGACGGACGACGGGTTCCTTCTCGTCGGTCGCGATTGCCGGCGGGCCCAGTTGCGCGGCCGCGGACGGGTCCCGCCACGGGTCCTGGGCCGGCGGCTCGGACGACGCCGGTGCGGCCGACTCCGGCGGCCGTCCGATGCTCGACTCGCCCCGGGCGCGTCCGAACGCGTCGGCGAGGTATTCCGGGACGGGCGGTGCGCCCAACGCCACCGCGGTGCGGTGCGGCCGGGGTCCGAACGAGCCGTTGACGCCGCCCGGTCGCGCGTACGCACCCACCTGAGCAAGGTCCGCGGCTGGTGCTCGACCGGACGCAGGTGCCGGGGCCGGCGGTCGGTGCGGCCGACCGTTCGTCGTCGAAGCATCGGGCGATCCGTTCGTCACGGACCGATTGTCGTGGTCAGGCACCGCTACGGATTGCCCCACCCGGCGGTGGCGATCTGCGGACCGTTCGCCGGGCTGACGTGGGCGACCTGCGGGCTGTCCGGACGCGTGTCGGGGTCACCGGGGGGCTCGCTTCCGACCAGGGCACCGACCGTCAGCCCCGCGACGAGCGCCCCCGCGCCCAGGAAGCGAAACCGGCGGCTCCGCGCGACCGCGCGTTGATGGGCCGGCGACGGGCCGGCCAGCCGGTCGCTGCGCACCCGATCCGGTGCGGGATGCACATCGGGCCCGGTCGAGGGGAGGGCCACCGGGATCGAGCGCAGGGTGTCGAGCAGGGTGGTGGGCATGGCCGGTGCGTGTGCCGCGCGCAACCACGACCTGGCCGTCAGCTGGGCCCGCACCTCGGCGTCGCACTGCGGGCACAGCGCGATGTGCGCCGCGGCCCGCTGGTAGGACACCATCGACATCTCGCCGTCGGCGTAGGCGACGACGGCGTCGAGCGTCAGATGATCGATCGGACCGGCCGTCACGCCCGCACCTCCCCCGGCTGCCCGGCCGGCATGACGAATCCGGCCGCGTGCGGGCGTCGGCGCTCGTGGTGCGCACCGACCCGCAACCCGCTCGCCCGCCTTGCGCTCACGCCACCGCCTCCACCTCGTCGCGTCCGTTCGTGCCGGTCGTCTCACCACGCACGGCGCGCCGTCGTTCCAGGCCGGCCCGCAGCGCCAGCCGGCCACGGTGGATGCGCGACCGCACCGTCCCGAGCTTGACCCCGAGGGTGGCGCCGATCTCTTCGTAGGTCAGGCCCTCCACATCGCACAGTACGACCGCGGCGCGGAACTCGGGCAGGAGATCGTCGAGGGCGGCCTGCAGGTCGGGATCCAGGTGGGCATCGTGGAACGCCTGCTCCGGCGAGGGCTCCCGGCCGGCGATCCGGTCCGTCTCCTCCGGCAAGGCCTCCATCCGAATACGCTGCCGGCGCCGCACCAGGTCCAGGAAGACGTTGGTGGTGATCCGGTGGAGCCAGCCTTCGAACGAGCCCGGCTGGAAGGTGTCCAGCGAACGGAACACGCGGATGAAGGTCTCCTGGGTGATGTCCTCGGCGTCGTGGGCGTTGCCGGAGAGCCGGTACGCCAGGCGGTAGACCCGGTCGCCATGATCTCGAACGATCTCGTCCCAGGCCGGCGGGGTCCACGCGGGGCCGGGCGGTGCGGGGACGCTGGACAGGAAAACCACCTCCGGGTTCTTGACACCGGCAACGGCCGGCGTTCGATCATTGTTCCCGGCCCAGGTGTGAGCGATATGTGAGGGGGCCGCGGGCGACCTGACGCCGGTAGCCCGGGTGCTGGGCCGTCCGGCGCGCGACCCCAGCCCGTGACGGCCGGGACAGGAGTGACTGATGGGTGGGCAGCGCGGCTCAGGCCTACCGGCCGACGGTGCGCCTGTGTCAACGGGAGCGCGCCGGCCGGTAGGTTCGGCCGTGAGCCTGCGGTCGAACCGCGTGGCGACCGGGTCCCACTGCGTCCCGCGGCCTCGCGCCGCGGTGCCGGAACCCGCCGACGTGATGTGAATTCAGGAGGTTTCCGGTGACCACGAGCCGGTCCTATGCCGACTTTTTCGTACCCGAGTCCGAAGTCGTGCTGTCCGCACGGGCGCGGGCCGCCGACCTCGGCGCCGCGCCGACCGGATCGGGCACGGCCGCCGCCCTGACCTTCCTGGCCGCCGCCGTCGTCGCACGGTCGGTCGTCGAGATCGGCACCGGCACCGGCGTCAGCGGGCTGCATCTGTTCGCCGGGATGGCCCCCGACGGGATCCTCACCACCATCGACATCGAGGCCGAGTACCAGCGCGCGGCCAAGAAGGCGTTCATCGAGGCGGGGATCGCGCCCACCCGGACCCGGCTGATCAACGGCCGCGCCCTCGATGTGCTCCCACGGCTGACCGACGGTGCCTACGACCTGGTCCTGGTCGACGGCGCCCGCACCGAATACCCGCAGTACGTGGCCGAGGCACTACGCCTGCTGCGACCGGGCGGGGTTCTGATCGTGGACGGTGCCCTGGCCGGCGACAAGGTGGCCGACCCGACGCAACGGGACGCGGACACCGTCGCCGTCCGGGACGCCGGTCGGCTGGTGCGGGACGATGAGACGCTGACCTCGATGCTGGTTCCGTTGGGTGACGGGCTGTTGGCGGCCGTCAAGCGCGGGTGACGCGGCGATCCCGCGCCTCGGTCGCCGCGATCGGGGTCGTGACGGCGGCTGTCCTGACCCTGGCCGCCTGTGGGCAGTCGGAGGAGGAACGCCAGGCGGCCGCATCGATGGCGTCGGCGGCGGCCGCGTCGTCATCCTCGGCCGCCGCGTCGTCGTCCGCCGTGGCCGCCGCATCGTCGGCGGCATCGGCCCGATCCGCCGCCGCGGCCTCGTCGTCCGCCGCCGTTGCGGCGGCATCGTCGGCATCGGTCGCGGCCAAGGCGGCCCAGCAGTCCCGGGCGTCGGCCGCGGCATCGTCGGCGGCCCAGGCCGCGTCGTCGGCGTCGGTCGCGGCGAGCTCGGCCGCGCAGTCGGCACTCGATGCGGCGGCCTCCGCGGCCGCGGTCGCAGCGGCCGCGGCGATCGCCGCCGGCGCACCGCCGGCCGACCCCGACACGCCGGGACCGGAAGGCGACACCACCAAATGCGCCGGCTTCGAGCAGTACGCCGATGAGGAGCCGCTCGGCATGCAGGCGGACGCCGCGGCCGGCTGGCTCGCGGTTCGGGCGGCCGGTGAAGCCCAGGGTCTGACCATGTGCCTGGCCGACGGCAAGCGCAGCCGGGCGCAGCAGCAGCAGACCTACGACGACTACGTCAAGCAGTTCGGGCAGGCCATGGCCGACCAGTATGTGCTGCCCCCGGACAAGTCCGCGCATGTCCTGGGTCTGGCCATCGATGTGCAGCCGTACCAGGCGTACACCTGGCTCGAGAGCACGGACGGCGCCTTCAACTTCTGCCGGCGCTACGGCAACGAGGCCTGGCACTTCGAGTTCGACCCGTCGTTCGCGACGACCGGCTGCCCGGCCCTGCTGCCGTACCCGGGAGCCACCGCACCGGCGACCGCGACGACACCGTCCGGGTAACGGCCCCGCCCGGGTAACGGCCCCGGGTCACCGAAAGGGCCGGCCCCCACCCATGGGAGCCGGCCCTTCGGTCGAGATCACTTGCCGATCGTCACGCCCTTGCCGACGACGGTGATACCGCCGGGGCTGACCGTGTACAGATCGCTGTCCAACTCGACGTCGACGCCGACCTTCGCCCCGTCCGGAACGACGACGTTCTTGTCCAGAATGCTGTGCCGCACCACCGCGTTTCGCCCGATCCGCACACCCGGCATGATCACCGAGCCCTCGACCCGGCTCCCGCTGTTGATGTGCACGTCCTCGGCGACCACCGACCGGGACACCGTCGCCCCGGAGATGATCGTGCCGGTGCCGATCATCGAATCGCGGGCGGTCCCGTTCTCGACGAACTTGGCGGGCGGCAGTGGCGGCGGGTAGCTCAGGATCGGCCAGTCGTGGTTGTACAGGTTGAAGATCGGCTCGACCGAGATCAGATCCATGTGGGCGTCCATGAACGCGTCCAGGGTGCCAACGTCCCGCCAGTAGCCACGGTCCCGCTCGGTGGAGCCGGGCACGTTGTTGCGGGCGAAGTCGTAGACGTTCGCCGATCCCTTGTTGACGAAGTAGGGAATGATGTTGCCGCCCATGTCGTGCACGGAGGCTTCATCGGCCGCATCGATCTTCAGCGCCTCGATCAGCGCGCCGGTGGAGAAGACATAGTTGCCCATGGACGCGTAGGCCACGTCCGGATCGTCGGGCACGGCGGGCGGGTCGGCGGGCTTCTCCATGAACTCCGCGATATGGCGTCCGTCGGCGGCGGTCTTGATCACCCCGAAGGCGGTCGCCTCCCGGCGGGGCACCCGGATGCCGGCCACGGTGGCGTCCGCGCCGGAATCGATGTGGTCCGCCACCATCTGCGACGGATCCATCCGGTACACGTGGTCGGCACCGAAAACGACCAGGTAGTCGGGCTTTTCGTCGTACACCAGGTTCAGCGACTGCAGGATCGCATCCGCGCTGCCGGTGTACCACCGGGGGCCGAGGCGTTGCTGCGCCGGCACCGGGGTCACGTAGTTCCCGACCATGGTGCTCATCCGCCAGGTCTGCGTGATGTGCCGGTCGAGGGAATGGGATTTGTACTGCGTCAACACGCAGATCCGGAAGTATCCCGCGTTCACCATATTGGACAGGACGAAGTCAACCAGGCGGAAGTTTCCGCCGAACGGCACGGCCGGTTTGGCCCGGTCGGCCGTCAACGGCCACAACCGTTTTCCTTCGCCACCCGCCAACACGATGCCGAGAACCTTGGGCTTGGGCATGGCGCTGACACTAGCCGCGGCCGGCGGCTTTCGCGCGTGGGACGCACCCGATCGGCGTAGAGGTGTTCCCACCCTGCGGTGACCGGTGGGCGTGAGTAGATTCCCGGGCGTGCATACCGCCATCCTGACCCGCGAGTTTCCCCCCGACGTCTACGGCGGCGCCGGTGTCCACGTCGAGTACCTGGTCCGCGAATTGCGCAAGCTCATCGATGTCGATGTGCACTGCTTCGGGGACGACCGCCCGGGCGCGACCGGGCACCGACCCGCGCCCGACCTGGCCGGCGCGAACGCCGCCCTGACCACCCTGTCGGTCGACCTGTCGATGGTCGCGGCCACCGGTGACGTCGAGTTGCTGCACTCGCACACCTGGTACGCGAACATGGCCGGACACATCGGCAAACTGCTGCACGGCATCCCGCACGTGGTGACCGCTCACTCGCTCGAGCCGCACCGGCCCTGGAAGGCCGAGCAACTCGGCGGCGGCTACCGGCTGTCCTCGTGGGCGGAGAAGACCGCCTACGAAGCCGCCGACGCGATCATCTCGGTGTCCAGCGGGATGCGCGGCGGGATCCTGGAGAGCTACCCGGCCCTCGACCCGGCCAAGGTGCACGTCATCCGCAACGGCATCGACACCGAGATCTACAGCGCGACGGACGAGCGGTCGCTGCTGACGGACAAGGGCGTGGACCTCGACGCGCCAATCGCGTCCTTCGTCGGTCGGATCACCCGGCAGAAGGGCGTCGGGCACCTGGTCGCCGCGACCCACCATTTGGACCCGGGCGTGCAGTTGGTGCTGTGCGCGGGCGCCCCCGACACCCCGGAGATCGCCGCCGAGACCGCCGAGGCGATCGGCAAGCTGCAGGCACAGCGCCCCGGGGTGTTCTGGTTCGACGGGATGCTGACCCTGCCCGAGGTCAAGCAGGTGCTGTCCGCGTCGACGGTGTTCGTCTGCCCGTCGGTGTACGAACCGCTGGGCATTGTCAACCTGGAGGCCATGGCGTGCGGCGCGGCGGTGGTGGCCAGCGACGTCGGCGGCATCCCCGAGGTGGTCAACAACGGCGAGACGGGCCTGCTGGTGCACTACGACGCCGACCAGGGCGAGGCCTTCGAACACGACCTGGCCACCGCGGTGAACGATCTGGTGCGCGACCCTGCGCGGGCCGCGGCCTACGGCCAGGCCGGCCGGGACCGCGCGGTCAACGAGTTCTCCTGGACGGCGATCGCCGAGCAGACGGTGGACCTGTATCGCCGGGTGCTGGCCGGCTGAGTCCGGTCGGTCCGCTCGAATCCCGGTAAAGCGGACCGCCCGGGTGCCGTGATGGCAACCCGGGCGGCCCGACAAAGGCGGCTCGCGAAACGACCCGCTACTTGACCACGGCCTTCAGCGCATCACCCAGCGCCGACGCCTCATCGGCCGAAATCTCCACAACCAGACGTCCGCCGCCCTCCAGCGGAACGCGCATGACGATCCCGCGGCCCTCCTTGGTCACTTCGAGGGGACCATCCCCGGTCCGGGGCTTCATGGCCGCCATGTGCGACTCCCTCCAACACTCACCAGAAATCTGCGGCCGGGTCGGACCGCACGGCCCGCCGACCTTCCGCGATATTCGCGGACGGTCCATTCTCCCCCATGATCGGTGGTGCGCCGAATCCAGGTCGTCTCGCCCGCCCGCGGGTTCGACCCGGGACCACACCAGGACATGACCCCGAAGGGACACCGATGACCCAGCCGACCGCCGACCCGCCGGTACTGGTGACCGATCGCGGCGCCATCCGCACGGTGACGTTGAACCGGCCGACCGCCTTCAACTCCTTCGACCTGGCGCTCAAGCGCGGCCTGCTGGACGCGCTGGAGGCGGCCGCGGATCGATCGGTGCGGGCAGTGGTGATCACCGGGGCCGGCCGTGCGTTCTGCGCCGGACAGGACCTGAAGGAGCACCTCGCGCTGGTGGCTGCGAATGACGAGCGGGTCGGCCGCACGGTGCGCGAGTTCTACAACCCGGTGGTGCGGATGCTGCTCGGCCTTCGCAAACCGGTGATCGCCGCCGTCAACGGGCCGGCCGCCGGGGCCGGGACCGGGCTGGCGCTTGCCTGCGATCTGCGGGTGGCGGCGGCCACCGCGACGTTCTCGATGGCCTTCGCGGGGGTGGGTCTCTCGGCCGATACCGGGGCCTCGTATCTACTGCCCAGGTATGTCGGATACGGGCGGGCGTCGGCGATGATGCTGCTCGGCGAGAAGATCGACGCCGCCGAGGCGTTGCGCATCGGGCTGGTCGATCGGGTGGTGGACGACGCCGACCTGGCCGGCACCGTTGCGGGGCTGGCCGACCGGCTGGCCGCCGGGCCGACCCAGGCCTATGGCTGGATCAAGGCCTCCCTGCAACACGCCGCGTCGGCCGGCCTGGAGTCCACGCTGGACGTCGAGGACCGGGCGCAAACCGCCTGTTTCGCCTCCGACGATCACCGGGAGGCGGTCGCCGCGTTCGTCGGGAAGCGACCACCGCGGTTCACCGGGCGCTGACCGGACCCGCCCGGCGTAACCTTGCCTGGTGGGACCGATGGGAGAACTGGGCGCGCTGTTCAACCCCGGCATGCGCCACGAACTCGAGGAACGTCGGGCCCGCGCCGCACGCCGCGAGGAGGAGGGCAACGCCCGCGACGGTGACTTACGGATCGACCTGGATTCCGGGGTCGCGATCATCAACTCACAGGATGAGGATGAGAGCGACCCGGCCGGCTCGCCGAGCACTCGATCCGGTCCGTCGGATGCCGCCGGGGCCGACTCCGGGGCGACAGAAGCTGGTGCGGCCGAACCGGGTGGCGCGGATGTCGCCGGCTCGTTGACCGAGGCGGGATCTGCCGAAACCGAGGCTGGAGCGCCCGACGCCGAGGCGGGACCGGCCGACGCCGAGGCGGGAGCGCCCGAGGAGTCGAATCCGGCGCCGCTGCGCCCGCGCGGCAAACGAGCGATGACCGCAACTCGTCGCTGACCCCCGGCCGGCCTCGCGTCCGGTCGGCGACGGTTCCATCAGCCGGTGGTGGACCGCCAGCAGCCGGCCAGGTGGTCGTCGACCATCCCGGTGGCCTGCATCAGCGCGTGAGCCGTCGTCGGGCCGAAGAACTTGAACCCGCGGCGCTTGAGATCCTTGGCCATGGCGGTCGATTCGGGGGTGATCGGGACGACATCGGCCATCGACGCCGGGCGCGGCCGCGACGCCGGGGCGAACGACCAGAGCAACCGATCAAGCCCGCCATCCAGCTCGGCCGCCACCCGGGCGTTGTGGATCGAGGCCTCGATCTTGGCCCGGTTGCGCACGATCGACGCGTCGCCGAGCAGCCGTTCGACGTCACTCTCGTCGAAGTCGGCCACCGCCCCGATCCGGAAGTCGGCGAAGGCCCGGCGAAACCCCGGCCGCTTGCGCAGGATCGTCAGCCAGCTCAGGCCGGACTGGAACGCCTCCAGGCACAGCCGCTCGTACAGCGCGTCGTCGCCGTGCAGCGGCACACCCCATTCGGTGTCGTGGTAGCCGATGTACTCGGGCGCGCTCGCCCCCCATCGGCATCGGGCGCGGCCGTCCTCGCCGACGGCCAGATCGCCGGCCTCCAGCGCCTCCGCCGTCACCGCAGCACCTTCCGCTCGTCACCGGACGGTTGATGATCTCCGGGCAGCTCCCCGGTCCGCAGCATCCGCGCCATCCGCTGCAGGCAGGCCCGCAACGCCAGCTCGGCGACCGGCCTGATCACCGGGAACGCCAGGCGACCGAGGATGCCGAACGGCAGCGTCAGCTCGTTGGTCCAGGACGCCCGGCAGCCGCCCGCGACCGGCGTCACCTGCATCGTGCCGATGCCGCGAAGCAGTTGCCCGTCCTTGTCGACCACCCAGCGGTGAGGCGGCTCGTAGGCGGTGACCGTCATGGTGTCCAGGAAGCCCAACCCACCGACGCCGGTGAACGCCGCCACCCGCGACCCGACCCGCGGCACCGGTGCGTCCGCCTCCAGTGGATAGAGCCTGGTCGCGATCATCCATCGCTGCTGAGCGGCGAGGTCGACCATCGCCGCGAAGGCCGCGGACGGCTCGATTCCGGGTAGCTCGACCGATGCGTTGACGACGGCCTTCATGGCTGATCGTTCCCTTCGCTCCACTGGTCACCACTGCGGTCGGCGGTCGACTGGCGGCGCTGCGCGAGATCGTCGACCGGCACCGTGACGGGTTCGAGGGCTGCCGACCGTTCGCCCAGTTGGGCCCGCAGCCCGTCCAGCTCGGTCGCCATCCGTTCCAGAGCCCAGTCCACGTCGCTCATCCGGTAACCGCGCAGCGCCATCGCGAACCGGACCGACCGCACGTCCTGACCGGTGATCCCCTCGTCGGGCAGCTCGGTGGGCGAGGTGCGCGGAGGCAGCGGGGCCATCTGCTCACCGCGACCGAAGACGAACACCGCGATCGCGAAGATGACTCCACCGATCACCGCGGCGATCACGAGGTACTGCAGAACCGTGGTCACGCTGACGTCCTCCCGGGGCACCCCGCGGGCGCACCCCACGGTTGTCGTTCGCTGGGACGATGGTGCCACGGCGCACCGACAGTGCCCCGCCGCCGGCGGGACACGCTCAGACCAGTCCCCGGCGCGGCGCCGCCGGCGGCCGGGTGCCCGCCACGCTCGCGGCCATCTCGACCACTCGGCGGGTCGCCCGGACGTGATGGGCACGGACGACCGCGGCCCCGAGCCAGGCAGCGATCGCGGTCGCGGCCAGCGTCCCCTCCAGCCGCTCGTCGACCGGTAGATCGAGGGTCTCCCCCACGAAGTCCTTGTTGCTCAACGCCATCAGCACCGGCCACCCCGTCGCCGTGAGCTCGCCGGTCCGGTGCACGAGCTCCAGGCTGTGCCAGGTGTTCTTGCCGAAGTCGTGCGTCGGATCGATCAGCACGCCGGCCCGCGGCACGCCGATCTCGATCATCCGCCGGGCGGCCGCCGTGGTCTGCTCGATCACCGCGGCGACCACGTCCGGGTAGCCGACCCGGTACGGATTGGTCCGCGGGGCCGCTCCCCCGGTGTGCGAGCAGACGATGCCGGCGCCGAACCGGGCGGCCACCTCGCCGACCTCCGGGTCGGCCCCCGCCCAGGTGTCGTTGATCAGGTCGGCCCCGGCCTCGCAGGCGGCCACCGCGACGCCGGACCGCCACGTGTCGACGCTGATCGCCAGCTCGGGGAAGCTGTCGCGCACCCGCGCGACGAACGGCACGACGCGTCGGATCTCCTCCGACTCGGTGACCTCGGGGCCGACCCCCGCCTTCACCCCGCCGATGTCCACCAGGTCCGCGCCGTCGTCGACGGCCCGGCGCACCGCGTCCATGGCCGCGTGCTCCGCGAAGGTCGCGCCCGCATCGAAGAACGAGTCGGGGGTGCGGTTGATGATCGCCATGACCGCCGCCCGTTCGGCGGGCAGCGGGCGACCGCGCAGGACCACCGGCGGATGGGCCCGCCCGGCCGTGGGCGCCGTCATGACCGCGGGGCCGGGGCGACGGTGTTCGCCGAGATGAGCCCCTCGATGCCGGCGGCATCGAGCAGGTTGGCCGGGGCCACCGTGATTCCGGCCCGGACGTAGTGGAAGGCGGCTCGCACCCGGCTCAGGGGCAGGCCGAGCAACTCGGCGATGGCCAACCGGTAGCAGGCGAGCTGGACCGCGGCCGGCCCGTCGCGAAGCGGCGGCCGGCCGGTCTTCCAGTCCACGACGGTCACGCCGCCGTCGTCGTCGGCGAAGATGGCGTCCACCCGACCACGGACCCCCATGCCGGCGATCCGGGTGGCGAACGGCACCTCGACGTCGACCGGCACCCGGTCGCCCCAGGTCGACGTCAGGAAGCGTTGCTTGAGATCCTCCAACTCGGGGTCATCGCCCACCCAGGCGTCACCGGCGCCGGGCAGGTCGCGCAGTTCCAGCAGCGCGTCGCCCCGGAGGCGGCGCTCGAGCCAGGCATGGAAGTCCGTTCCGCGGCGGAGCCGACCGGCCGGCTCGGTGGGCACCGGACGGCTGAGCCGCCGGGCCAGCTCGGCCGGGTCCTCGGCCAACTCGACCAGCGAGGTCACGGAAATGGTGCCGGGCAGCTCGACGTCCAGCGCCCGCCCGGAGCGGGCGGACCGCTCGGCCAGCAGCGTGCTGACGTCGGCGACCCAGCCGAACGGGTCCGCCTCCGGCCCGGCCCCGTCCGGCCCGGCCGCGTGGGGCCCGGCCGCGACCGGTCCGGCCGCGACCGGTCCGAGCGTGCCGGGCGTGCCGGGCGGCCGGCCGGCGGGCGTGCCGGGCGTGCCGGGCGGCCGGCCGGCGGGGCCAACCGGCTCGACCGGCTCAGCCGGCTCAGCCGGCTCAGCCAGCGCGGCCAGCGCGGCCAGCGCGGCCAGCACTCGATCGGCGCCGGCCTGCACCAGGTCGCGGCGCTCGCCCAGTGGGTCGACCGGCCACGCCGCCGTCCGCGCGGCCATCACCTGACCGTCCTGCGGATCGGGCGGGTCGGCCCATTCGTCGGGCGCGCCGAATGGCTGCGCCCACTTCGCGCATTCGAGCAGGAACTCACTGGGTCCGGCCGGTTTGGCCGTACCCGGCCCCCAGTGGTGCCCGGAGAACAGCAGCGTGCGTTCGGTCCTGGTCAGGGCGACGTAGAGCAGCCGCCGCTCCTCGGTCAGGCGCAGGTCGGCGAACTCGGCGGTATGCGCGACCAGTGCATCGGCCAGATCTTTCTGCGTCCCGTCGACGGGCAGCACCAGCTGGGGCAGGTCGACGCGGTCCCCCCGGATCTGGGGGGGCAACTGCGCCGGGTCGCCCAACCAGGTGCTGCCTCGGGTGATCGGGAACACCCCGTCGGTCAGGTGCGGCACGGCGACGATCTCCCACTCGAGGCCCTTGGCCGCGTGCACCGTCAACACCTGGACCCGGCCGGACGGTTGCGGAACCTCGCCGGGGGTCAGGCCGTCCTCGCGTTCCGCGGCGGCATCCAGATACTCGAGCAACTCGGCCGGGCCCGCGCCGGTCGCCGCCACCTCGGCCACCACCGCCGCGAAGGCGTCGAGATGAGCCCGGCCCGCCGTTCCCGAGACCAGGGTCTCCACCTCCAGCAGGCAGGTCCGTTCCAGGTCGGCAATCAGGTCGGGCAGGGGCTGCGCCATTCGCGCCCGCATCCGGGCGAGCTGACCGGCGAACCGCTGCAGCCGGCGGTAACCCGGGCCCGAGTATGCCTCCGCCGGTCCGGGATCGGCGGCGGCGTCGATCAGCGACCAGGTGTCGATGTCCTCCACCGGCAACGCGGCGACGACCGCGGCGCGCACCGTGGCGGCCGCATCGGCCGCCGGATCGCCCGTGGTCGAATCGCCCGTCCGCTGACCCACCGGCCCGGCCAGCTCCCGCGCCCGGTTCGCCAGCGCCTCCAGATCGGCGGCTCCCAGCCGCCAGCGGGCACCGGTCAGCAGGCGGATGGCCGCGGTGCCGGCGGTGGGATCCACCAAGACCCGCAGGGTGGCGACCAGATCCGCGACCTCGGGCTCGTCGAGGAGCCCGCCGAGGCCGACCACCTCCACCGGCAGGCCCGCGGCGCGGAGCGCGTCCGCCGTGTCGGCCATATCGCTGCGTCGCCGGACGAGGACGGCGGTGGTGGGCGGCTCGGCCGACGGCCCGGCCGCCTCCAGCGCGTCCCGCCAGTAGCCGGCGATCGTGCCGGCCAACCAGGCGTTCTCCTGCGCCGCCGTACCGAACAGTCCGTAACGAACCCCGCCGGCCCGCGCACCGGGGGCCGGGCGAAGCTCGCCGACCTCCACCCGCCCGTCGTGCCGCACCGGCGCGGAGATCTCGTTGGCGAGCGTCAGGACCGCCGCCGGATTGCGGAAGCTGGTCAACAGCGGACGCACCCCCGACGGCCGTCCCGACGCGAGCGGGAAATCCGTGACGAACCGCGGCAGGTTGGAGGCCGAGGCGCCGCGCCAGGAGTAGATCGACTGAACCGGATCGCCCACCGCGGTGACAGGATGACCGCGGCGCCGCCTCTCCGAACGCCCATTCGAGTCCGGACCGCCCGGCCCCTGATCGACGGTTCCCACACCGAACAGGCCACGCAGGATGACCCGCTGCGCGTGCCCGGTGTCCTGGTACTCGTCCAGCAGGACGACGCGGTACCGGTCGCGAAGGGCCGCGCCGATCTGCGGGTGGTCGCGGACCAGGGCGGCGGCGATCTGCATC
Source organism: Nakamurella sp. (assembly GCF_044224575.1). Classification (GTDB taxonomy): domain Bacteria; phylum Actinomycetota; class Actinomycetes; order Mycobacteriales; family Nakamurellaceae; genus Nakamurella. The sequence continues at coordinate 194,382 of NZ_JBGAKE010000002.1, read as the reverse complement.
TGGTCGGCGAAGTCGACCACGCCGTGCTCACGTTTGGCCCGCACGTAGGCCTGGACCAGCGGCAAGATCCACTGTCGATCCTGCAACCGCTTGACCGGTCCGGACAGGCCGCTGTGCAACGCCTGACGTTGCCGCGGTCCGGGCGGGGCCGACCGCAGCCGCTCCAGGACGGTGGCCAGTTCGTCGGACAGTGAGTCGACGTCGGTGAGGTGATCGGCCAGTGCGGAGGAAATGGCCAGCAGTCGCTCGGTGACCTGGTCCGGGCCGAGGTCGGTGAGCAGATCCGCATCCCACCGGCCGACGACCCGCCGGGCCAGCTGCCAAGCACCGGTCGGGGTCAGCACCCGAGCGGCGGGTTCGACGCCGGCCAGCGGGCCGAAGTCTGCGATCAACCGCCCGCCGAAGGCGTGGTAGGTACTCACCTCGGGGTCCCCGGCCGTCTGTCGACCGTCCGGGGCAGCCCCGCCGGGCCGCGTGGACGGCAGCATCGCCAGCCGCCGTCGAATCCGTTGGGACAGAGCCGCCGCGGCCTTGCGGGTGAAGGTCAATCCGAGGACCTGCTCGGGCCACACCTGGCCGGTGGCAACCAGATAGACGACACGACCGGCCATCGTCTCGGTCTTGCCGGACCCGGCACCGGCCACGACCAGACCCGGTTCCAGCGGCGCCTCGATGACGGCGGCCTGTTCGGGGGTGGGGGCCGGCAGTCCGAGGTCGCGGGCCAACTCGGTCGCGGAGATCATCGCGTCACCTGACGCCCGGACGGCTGCAGCGGGCAGCTCGAACGGACCGGGCACCGCTCGCAGCTCCGGTTCTCCACCGCGACACTCGACGGGGCGGCCAGGAATTCGGCGGCGGCGCGAAGCTGCCGGATCCAGAATTCCGCAGCTTCCTGGTCGAGGGCAGGCTGCTGCCGGACGGTCGGCGTCCCGGAACGCAGGTACACCAGTTCCGCGCCACCGGGCCCGCCGCCGGCCGGATCGTCGTCGGTCAGCGCGCGACCAGCGCCCAGGTGCAGGGCGAGCTGGTACACCGCGAGCTGCGCGTTCTCCTCGACGGCGGCCCGGGACGGCACCGTCGCGCCGGTCTTGAAGTCGACGATGATCAGGCTGCCGTCCGGTGAGCGGTCGATGCGGTCGGCCCGCCCGCGCACCCCCACCGGGCGGGTGGGCGACCCGGGGTCGGCGCGGGCGACACGGCGCGGGTCGGCGGTGGCCGGGTCGGCGGTGGTGGGGTCGGCGCCGGCCGGGTCGGCGGTGGCCGGGTCGGCGGTGGCCGGGTCGGCGGTGGTCGGTTCGGCGGTGGTCGGTTCGGCGGTGATCGGGTCGGCGGTGATCGGGTCGGCGGTGATCGGGTCGGCAGTGGTCGGGTCGGCGGTGGGTACGACGAAGGCCGGGGCGGTAGCACGGGGCAGCCATGCGGACAGCGCCGCCTCGGTGGCCACCGCTCGGCGGTCGGCGGGAAGATCCGCGATCCACGCCTGCGCCGCCGTCAGCATGGCCTGGAGCGCCCGGCGGGTCCGCGCGATCAGCCACGGCGGCAACCCGGTCGGCCGGCCCAGGAATCGCTCCATCTCGGCCTCCAGATCGGCCCGCGAGACGCCGCGGGCCAGCCCGTCGACCAGCGCGTGCATCACGACCCCCTCGATCTGCTGCTGGCTCGTCGCCGACCGTCCGCCGCGGCGTTCCAGCACGGCCCGCAGGGGGCACCGGAGCACCGACTCCACGGCGGACGGGGAGAGCGTGACCGGAGCGTGCGCGGCCACGGGCGGTGCCGTGGTGGACGGCCCGGCCAGGCCGAACCAGTCCCGCGGATGGGCGCCGTCGACGCCGGCGGCGGCCAGCCGGGCCAGCTGCCGGCCGGCCAGCTCCATGACGGGCGCCGGCACCGACGGATCGGTGATCGCCCGCCGCAGGTCCGCGACCAGATGGGACAGCTGCAGGCTGCGGCGCGGCACCCCGTCGGGACGGGCGGGCCAGCCGTGCGGCAGCTCGGCGGATCCGGCCAGCTCCGTCAGGAACCGACTGGGCACGGTGTCCTGATCGCTGACGCTGGTGGCAACCAGCCGACCCCGCGCCCGGGTGGCGGCCACGTAGAACAACCGGCGTTCTTCCTGCAGCGACTCCCCCGGCCCGCCGCCGGGGGGGCCGGCGGTGACGTCGTCCTCGGCGTCGAGCAGCTCGTCGAGGCCGAGCAGACTCTGCGGCCGACGCAGCACCGGCCAGCACCCCTCGCTGACCCCGGCCAGGCAGACGACGTCCCATTCCAGCCCCTTGGCGGCGTGGGCGGACAGCAGGGCGACCCCCGGCACCGGCCGGCCGTCAGCGGCCGTCGGGTCCACGGCGATCCGCCGGTCGACGGCCTGATCCAGGAACGCCCGGATGCCCGCGTACGGCAACCGTTCCGCCAGCTCACCGGCGAGGTCGAACAGCACCATCACCGCATCCAGGCTCCGGTCGGCGCGCTGACCACCCCGACCTCCACGCAGGCTGGCGGTCAGCAGTTCATCGGCCAGGCCGAGCCGCTGCCAGACCATCCAGAGCGGTACCCGAGGATCCGGCTCGTCGGCCACGGACCCGACGAGGTCGAGCAGGGCCCGCGCGGTCAGGACCGGTTCGCGCAGATCCGCGGGTAGGTCGTCGGGCAGCGGGGCGCCGAGGAGGGCGGCGGCCACCAGGTCGGCGGTCGGTCCCGCGGTCGCGTGGGCCACCCGCAACCGCCGGCGCAACCGCCGGACGGCGTCGCTGTCCAGGCCGATGCCGGGGGCGGTCAGCAGAGCCACCGCCTGCTCGCCGGTCAGCCGCTGGGGCTCGAGCCCGAACTGCAGCACGGCGAGCATCGCGCGCACCACCGGATCGTCGGCGCAGGGGTCCACCGCGCCCGCGGCGCAGGGCACTCCGGCCGCGGCCAGCGCCCGCCGGATCGGCGGCAGGTCGCGAGCGGGCGAGCGCACCAGCACCGCCATCCGCGACCAGGCGACACCGCCGCGCAGGTGCGCCCGCCGCAGTTCGTCGGCGACGAAGGCGGCTTCGCCGGCCGCCGTCGGGAAGGTGCGGACGACCACGCCCTGCGCTGAATCGGTGCCCGGTTCGTCATGACCGGCGGACGTCGGGCGACCGTTCGCGTCCGGGCCGGCGTCGCCGACCGGCGCGACGGCCACCGTCAACTCCCGGTGCGGCCATCCGCCGGGGAGCGCCGCGGCGACGTGCCGGGTGGCCCCCAGCACCACCGGCGCCAGCCGGTGCGACACGGTCAGCGAGATCGTGGCATCCACCTCGATCCGGCGCATCGCACCCGGCTGCGAACCCCGAAACGCGTAGATCGCCTGGTCCGGGTCGCCGAAGACGACCAGCTCGTCCGCCCCGGACGCCAGTCGTTCGACCAGCCTGGCCTGGGCCGGGTCGACGTCCTGGTACTCGTCCACGAACAATCGCCGCACCCGGCCCTGCTCCTGGGCCAGGACCCGGTCGTCGGCGAGCAGGGCCAGGGCCGCCCGGGTCAGCTCCGCCTGATCCAATGCCGGGCCCAGGCCGGCGGTGCCCTGCCGCAGGTCGGCGACGTCCTGGTACTCCCGGGCGAAGCGGGCGGCGGCCTGCCATTCGGGGCGTCGCCGACGCCGGCCGAGCTCGGCCAATCGACCCGGGGTGATGCCACGCTCGGCCGTCCGCAACATCAGGTCGCGCAGTTCCGCGGCGAAGGTCGGCGAGGCCAGCGCCGGCCGGAGTGGCTCCGGCCACCGGCCACCACCGTCGGCCAGGTGACCGGCCAGCAGCTCACGTACGACCTGGTCCGACTCGCCGGCCGCGAGCAGCCGCGGCACCGAATCCCCGGCGACGGCCGCCTGCCGACGCAGCAGGGCGAAGGCGTACCCGTGCAGGGTTCGCACGATGGGCTCACGGGTGGTCACCCCGAGCCGCTGGGTGATCCGAGTGGTCAGCTCGGCTGCCGCCCGACGGGAGAAGGTGAGCACCAGAACTTGCTCCGGGGGGACGCCGCGATCGGTGATGCGCTGGGCGACCGCCTCGACGAGCGTGGCGGTCTTCCCCGTTCCCGGTCCCGCGAGCACCCGCACCCGTCGGTCGGTGTTCTCGAGGACGGACCGCTGCTCGGCGGTCGGCCGGACCGTCGCGGCCGGCACCGGCCGCCGGAGCCGCAGGTCCACCGATCCGGACCCCGCCTCGGGCGCGCTGAGCAGCTGGCTCGACGTCATGCTCACGATCTCATCACGGACCTCCGACAGTGCCACCCTGCGACATGGACCCACCTCTGCGCCGGCCGCTGTGCGGTCACACTGTCCCGATGGACATGGAACTGGCCCAGCGCATGCTCGACGTCGTCGCAGCGGTCCCGTCCGGCCGGGTGACCACCTACGGCGATGTCGCGGCCCGGGCCGGCAGCCGCTCGCCGCGGCTGGCCGGTTTCGTGCTGGCCAACCTGGCCGACGAGGCCACCCCGTGGCACCGCGTGCTGCGCAGCAACGGCACCCCGGCACCCCAGCTGGCCGCCGAACAGCTCGCCCGGCTGCGCGTCGAAGGCGTGCTGGCCGTCGACGGCCGGGTCGACCTGCGCCGGTACCGCTGGTCGGACTGACCGTCGGCCACTGACCCGGCCCTTAGTGCACATGTCCGGATTCCATCCCCAGCCGGCGTTTTCCCATGGAACGGGCCCGGCGACCCGACAACCGTGTCCGGCATGGACGAACTCGGCGGGCCGGCCCGCATCAAGATCAGCGGCTCAGCCGGATTGCTGGCGGCCGTGCCCAACATGTTGGGGTTTCACCCGACCGACAGCATCGTGATGATGTGCATGTCCGGCGAACGGAATGCCCTCGGTCCGGTCGCTCGGGTCGACCTGCCACGCGGTCGCGACCGTGACCTCGTCGGCCATCTGATCGGAACCGCCCTCACCCACGCCGACCGTGTCGCGCTGGTCTGCTACCCCTGCCGCCGGCGGCGTCCGGCCATCCTGGGTGATCTCCTCGACGCGCTGACCCGCGCCGGAATCGACGTGCTCGCCGCGCTGGTCGTGCACGCCGGGCGGGTATGGGAGGCACCCACCCCCAGATCGCTCCGGCTCGCCGACAGCCGGCCGGTGCCGGGTGACCACCATCCCGCGGCGCGCGCATTCGCGGCGGCGAACGCGATGACCGGCCGGGTGGTGCTGGCCGACCGTGCGCAACTGCGCGCGTCCATCGCCGGGCCGCACGGCGATCGTCGTCGGCTGGCCCTCCAGGCCGTCGCCGAGGTGATCTCGGGGCACCCGGCCGACCTGACCGACGGGGCCGGCGGAGCACCGTGGGGATCGAGCGCCGGCCCGGAGCGCCGGCGCTCGCCGACGAAGGTCGCTCCCCTGCCCGGCCGGGTGAACCGGCTCGTCGATTGCGCCCTGGCCCAGGTGTCGGCGAGCGGCACGGTGGAGGTCAAGATTGCCGCCGAATTGGCGATCGCCTGCCTGGATCGGGCGACGCGCGACGGTGTGCTGGTCCGCGGGCTTTTCGAACTCGACCGGATCTGGTTGGCCATGCTGATCTCCTGCGCCGCGTGGACGACCGACGACCTGGCCGCGGGCCTCTGCTCGGTGCTGGCGACCGTCGCCTACCGGCACGGCGACGGCGGGCTGGCCCAGGTCAGCGTGGACCGATGCCTGGCGGCCGAACCGGACAACCGGCTGACCCACCTCCTGCTGGACACCATGGCGGCCGGGCTGCCGCCCGATGTGCTGGACCAGCTGCTGGTTCCGGCCGATCGCGAACCCCACGCCGTCGGCCCGGACGGGTTCGGCTTCGGCCCGGACGAGTTCGGGCTGGACGGCTCCGGCCGGCTCGGTCCGGCGACGGAGGCGGCTCCCGACCGCGGATTCCCGACCAGGCGGGACGACGACGATGATGCGGTGGCCTGACGAACCCGGGCGATCGTCGGACCGGTCAACGCAGGAACCGGTCGACCCGCTCCACGGTCGACAGCATGGTGACCAGATCGTCGGCCGGCGTCCGTGGGTGGGCCAGGCTGACGGCCAGCCGGAAGAGCGCGGCTCGCCGCACCAGTTGCGGCCAGTCGGCACCGTCCGCCCAGTCCCCGACCACCTCGATCGGCGCATCGCCGTGGGCGATCGCGTCGATCGCGAGCACCGCGACGGCCCATCCGGCGGGACGCCAGAACGGGCTGACGTCGACGACGGCCGGATCGGCGTCCCCGGCGAACAGGACCGTGCCGAACAGGTCGCCGTGGGCGACCTGGCTCGGCGAGACCACCGGACGGCGAAGGGCCGCCAACTCGCGGTAGACGGTCGCCCCGTGCCCGTGCCCGAGTCGCTCCTCGGTGTCGAGCACCTCACCCCAGGCCAACCGGTCCGCCCAACTGGCCAGGTCGTTGCGCTCGCGCAGGAAGCGCGGCTCGGGAACATCGGCCATCGCCTTGTGCAGCGCCTGTCCGGCCACCCGGATCTCGTCGAAACGCGGGGCGGTGCGGCCGGCGACATAACGGTGGGCCGTCCAGCCGGAGACCACCCATCGTCCGTCGGTCGAACGGATCGGCCGGGCGATGCGCACGCCGGTCACCGGACGCTGCTCGAGGACGGAGGCCAGCCAACTCGCCTCGACCGGCTCGTCGACCGCTTTGATCACGGTATTACCGGCCCGCCAGGTTCGGCCCCGCCCGCCGGTCAACCGGTCGAGTTCGTCACCGGCTGCGTTGAATGCGGTCAACACGTGGTCCGGCGGGCGGCCGGATCCTGGGGGCAGCACCGCGTCGAGACGGTGCTGGTCGGCGTCCGCCGCGACACCGCCCGCCACCCGCTCATCCGGTCGTGCGGTCACCAACCGACCGTACCGGGCCCGCCGCGTCCATCGATGCACCGCGCGCCGGTCGGGGACCCACTGCCTACCCCGATCGTGGGCCCGGCGGTCACCGCGTCAGTACGTGGGCAGGCTCGAATCCACCTGTTTGATCCAGGCGAGCACCCCACCGCCGACATGCACCGCATCGCCGAATCCGGCCTTGTGCAGCACGGCCAGCGCCTCCGCGGACCGGGCCCCCGACTTGCAGTGCAGCACCAGCGGCCGGTCCATCGGCAGCGAGGACAGTGCCTCGCCCGAGATGATGTCGCCCTTGGGGATCAGGACCGATCCGGGGATGGAAACGATCTCGTACTCGTTCTGCTCGCGGACGTCCACCAGCAGGAAGTCGTCACCGGCATCCATCTTGGCCTTGAGGTCCCGGGCCGAGATGGTGTGGTTGGCGGCGGCCTCGGCCGCCTCGTCGGTCAGCGTGCCGCAGAACGCGTCGTAGTCGATCAGCCCGGTGATCGGTTCGCCCGCCGGATCCTTGCGGATCTTGACGGTGCGGTACGTCATCTCCAACGCGTCGTACACCATCAGCCGGCCGAGCAACGGTTCACCGATGCCGGTGATCAACTTGATCGCCTCGGTCACCATGACCGAGCCGATCGACGCGCACAGCACCCCGAGCACGCCGCCCTCGGCGCAGGACGGCACCATGCCGGGAGGGGGCGGTTCCGGATACAGGTCCCGGTACTGCGGACCGTACTCGGCCCAGAACACACTGACCTGGCCTTCGAACCGGAAGATGGACCCCCACACGTACGGCTTGCCCAGCAGCACGCAGGCGTCGTTGACCAGGTACCGGGTGGCGAAGTTGTCGGTGCCGTCGAGGATCAGGTCGTACGGCTCGAAAATCTCCAGGGCGTTGCCCGAGTCGAGCCGTTCGGTGTGCAGGATCACGGTGACGTACGGGTTGACCTCCGCGATGGACTCCGCGGCGGACACCGCCTTGGGCTTGCCGACATCCGACTGCCCGTGGATGATCTGCCGCTGCAGGTTCGACTCGTCGACCGTGTCGAAGTCCAGGATTCCCAGCGTGCCGACCCCGGCCGCAGCCAGATAGAGCAGGGCCGGTGATCCCAGCCCGCCGGCGCCGACGACCAGCACCTTCGCGTTTTTCAGTCGCTTCTGACCGATCATTCCGACATCGGGAATGATCAGGTGGCGCGAGTACCGCTCCACCTCGGCCTTGGTCAGCGACTCGGCCGGCTCCACCAGCGGTGGCAATGTCACGTTCTTCTCCTCGCGCACGAACCACAATCTGCCTCTTGGGCAACCCCGAACGGCCGGGGAATCTTCCCAGACCCGCTCGGCGGTGTCAGCCGGCGGGTGACGGCGATTGGGCCGGGACGGCGGTGTTGTCCGGGAACGGATACGGATTGGCGGCGCAGACGTTGCCGTCGGCGGGGATCGTCTGCGGGTCCAGCATGGCCAGGTCGTCGTCGGAGGTGCTCCAGGACTGCTGCATCATGATCGGCGCCGGGGCCCCGTTCGCCGGGCACGGCTGATGCCGGTTGCCCAGGGCATGTCCCACCTCGTGGTTGACCGCGTAAGCGCGGTACGCGTCGAGATCACCGTTGTACGACATCGCGCCGCGGGCCCACCGGGCGTCGTTGATCAACACCCGGTCCATCCAGCCGTTGAAGCAGGACGCCTCCAGCGGGATGTCCCAGCCGCAGTTGGCGGGCGCGCGGACGGTCTGCTGGCTGGTCAGTGAGATCCGGATGTCCGGGTCCCCGTTGTCGATCCGGGTGAGGCTGACCTGCCCGTCGCCGATCCACGACCGCGGGTCGGCCAGCGTCGCGTCGACCTTCTGGGCGAACTGCTGGTCCAGGTCGGCGGGGAGACCGTCCTCGACCTCGACGGTATAGGTGAGCGCGCGCTGTCCGGTGCCGACGGTGGGCGAGGTTCCGGGCACCACGTGCCAGGTGCCGGCGCCGGTCGGGGTGAACGGATCTCCGGCCGGCAACGCGCCCGCGGCGACCGACGCGGCGGTGTGGCCCTGGGCATCGGTGTTGTTGGGGTCCGGCAGCAGCGCGGCGGCCGAGTCGGTGATCGTGGGGGCGGCCGCCGTCCCCGGGGTGGCCGCCGCCCGGGCGGTCGATCCGTTCAGCGTCGTCGATCCGGTCGTCGCCCCCTGCGCCGCCGCGGGCTCGGCCGGTGAGTTCCGGCCCGCCGTCTGGATCAGCACCAGAACGGTCAGCACCGCGAGGACGCTGATGGACACCAACCGCCACCGACTGCGGCCACCGGAGCGACCCCCCGCGCTCTGTTGCTCGCGCGACCGGGCCGCGGGGCGCGTCGAGGATCGCCCGGGTGTCGTTCGCGAGGACGACGAGGCCGATGAGCGCTTCGCGGACGAGCCGCCGGCGCGGGATTCCCCGCGGGGCCGTTCGGCTCCTTCCCGACCGCGCGACGATGGCGCCGAGTCGCCGGAGCGCCGCGGGGAACCGGACGCCGCTGCGGGCGTTCGGTATCCGTCCGTGGTGCCGCGGCGGGCGCGAGACGCCGGTCCGTCGGCGTCCGGCCGGGATCCCGGACGCCGGGGTGCCTCCGCGTGGATCGACGGGGAATCACGGTCGTCCCACAGTGCGGAGCGCGACAGCGATGCGGACCGACCACGGAGGGCCGGATTGGGATCGACGTCCCACGAGCCCGAATCCTGCCGTCCGCGTGGCGTTCCGGACCGGGTGCCGTCGGGGGCGCCTCGCCCGGATCGGCTGGAGGTCGAACGGCCGCGCGGATCCGACGGGCCAGACGACTGGCGGCCGTACGGGTCCGAGGGGTCTCGCGACGTTCGAGGGTCGACCGGTTCTTGACCTTCACCAGCTCCCGGCCGGCGGTATCCGCCGGATTCCCACGTCACGCTACGAGGTTGCCATAGGGGTACTGATCAGCTGCGGCGGCGCGCCCGGGTCGATCTTGACCCCGGCGGGTCCGGGTCGCTCCGCCGCCGCGTCCCGCCAGTGCGCGATCATCCCGCGCGCGGTCGCCTCGGGTTCCTCCATCTGCGGGACGTGACCGCAGCCGGCCAGCACCAGGAGGCGCGAGTCGGGGTAGGCCGCCGCGGCGCGACGCGACAGGCGCACATCGACCAGGCGGTCCCGGGTTCCCCACACCACCAGTGTCGGCACCTGCACCCGGCCGGCCAGCGCCGCGAACGATTGCACCCCCGGCCGCAGGTAGTCGTTCATCAGCCCGCGCAGGGAGCCGACGGTTGCCTCGAACACCCAGGGCAGGCGGGCCCGCCAGGCATGCTCCCGGGCAGCCAGCGCGTAGTCCCGCTCGGTGACCGCCTCGGGTCGGCCGAAGCACAGCTCCCCCATGCTTCGGGCCCGCGCCATGGGTGGAATCGAGGCCAATCGGCGATAGGCCAGGGCGGCCGTACCGGGCACCAGCAGCGCCCCCAGCCGGGGGTCGGCGCCCCGGTCGGCGGTCGGTCGCAGGTCCGGCACGGCCGGCGCCAGCACCGTCAACGTGCGCACGAGGTGCGGCCAGCCGGCCGCCACCCGGGTCGCCACGATGCCCCCGTAGGAGTTGCCGACCAGATGGATCGGGCCATCGGCGACCTGCTCGATGGTCCGGGCGACGACCCGAGCGTCCACCGCCGGCGAGTAGCGCCCGGCGGGTGGCGGGTCCGATCGGCCGCTGCCCGGCAGGTCCAGGCTGTACCCGGTCGCGTGCGGCGCGAGCACCGCCGCGAGCCGGGTCCAATCGGTGGAGGCCCCGCCCAGCCCATGCACGTACACCGCGGGGACGGCGTTGACCGGACCGGGATGGCGGCGCACGTTGACCCCACCGCCATGCACGAGTTCGATCCGGCCGGGTGGAGCCGGCCGGGACAGCGGCGGAACTGCGCCCAATTCGGCGTCGGCCGGCTCGATGGTGGTCCACGCGGCGAGCTCGTCGCGGGGCGGCGGTCCGGCCACATGCCAGGACGGGGGCGAAGTCACCTCATCATGGTGCCTCGCCGTCTCCCCCCGGCACGCCGGCGAGCGGTCGATCGGCACTGGCCCTGCGGTTTGTTCACATGTCCGAGTTTCATGCACATTGCTGCGCCGACCGGGCCGGCGTGGGGATGTCGACGGCAGGCTGACCGAAGGGACGAGCACCGGGAGGAAATGTGAGCGGACAGACGCTCGAAGTCGACAGCGGGGCGATCAGGCGGGCGGCCGAGGTGGTCGAGCAGGCCGCGGCCGCGTTCGGCGGGTCCGGCCGGCCGGATCCGGTACCCATGGCCGGCGGCAGCCTGGGACCGTCCGCCGCCGGGCAGGCCGCGATCACCGCGGCCGCCCAGGGTCTGTCCCGTGCGCAGGACGCCGCCCGCGGGTTGGCCGAACGCAGCCACACGATGGCCGGCGCGATGCAGACGACGGCGGTGATGTTCGATCTGGTGGATTCGGTGATCGGCGCGGGTCGATGAGCCCGGGTGACCGAGCGACCCGACCACGTCGTCAGTGCGGCACCCGGCCCGGGACGGCCGAGCCTGCGAGGCGGCCCGGGACGGTGGCGCAAATGAGCGAGGCTTGCCGAGCGACCCGACCACGTCGTCAGTGCGGCACCCGGCCCGGGACGGCCGAGCCTGCGAGGCGGCCCGGGACGGTGGCGAAATGACCGGGTCGATCGCGAGGACCGCCATTGCCGATGCCGCCCGGCGACTGGGCCACGAGGATCCGGTCGTGGCGGTCGACGAACTGACGGGGGTTGACGTCGGGGCGCTGCGGAGCTGGCGCGCCTGCGCCGACGCGGTGCGCCGGTCGCTGTCCGACGGCAGTGAGCAGCTGGGGAACGCGCTGCCGGTGATGGCGCAAGGGTGGTCCAGCCCGGCTCCGCGGGAAGCCGTCCGGCATCACCGCGAGGCCGGACTGTCGGCCCGCGACGTGGTCGATCGCCACCTGGCCGCGGCCATGGACACCATCGGCACCCTCGACTCCACCCGGATGTCGGCCCAAGCCGAGCTGGCCCGCGCCGAGGACAGCGTCCTCGCGATCGGCTGGCCGCCCGGCGAGGACCTGATCGCCTGGGCGACCGCCAACGGCCGGCTGCCGGTGGTGGCGGCCGCGGTCGGCGGGCTGGCCGACGCGGTCCGGCGGTTCCGTAGCCGCAACGACGCTGCGTTGCAGGCCCTGCAATCGGCGTTGCGGGACGACCCGGCGGGGCCGGTGGACGCCCTGCCGGCGATCGCGTCGTCCGCGGCGTTTCCCCGCGTGGCAGCGCAGCCGCCGGTCCCGCCGGCGCCTCCGATCGATCTGGCCAATCTCGATCGGCTGGCCGCCGACCTGCAGTCCGATGACGACGCCGTTCGCGGCGCCGCGCAGGGAGTGCAGTCCGCGCTCGAGCGTGTCCGGGCCGACGGGCAGACCGCCCAGCTGCTGATCTACGAATCGGCCGGTTCGAACAGCCAGGGCCGGGCGGCGATCAGTGTCGGCGACATCACCAGTGCCGACACCGTGGTCACCATGGCCCCGGGGGTGTCGAGTTCGCTGGTCGAGATGGGCGACGGTGTGCACGACGCACTGACCCTGGCCGGCCGGACCGCCGATCTCGACCCGGGCGGCCGGACGGCAGTCGTTTCCTGGTACGGCTACGAGACGCCGTTGGCGGTGGACGGCGGCACCCCCATGAGCCCGGCGGCTTCCGTCGAGAACGTCATCGCCGCGGTCGATGACGTCTCTGCCCGGATCGGCGGCCAGCAACTCGTCGACGACCTCGTCGGCTTCCGGTCACTCGCGCCGACCGGGGCCCGCATCGTCGGCTACGGCCATTCGATGGGGTCCACCGTCATCTCGGCCGCCGCCGCCCGCGGGGCGGCGTTCGACGATGTGATCCTGGCGGGATCGCCCGGCGCGAGCGTGGACGTCGATTCGGTCGCCGACTACCCCGGCATGACCCCCGGGCACGTCTGGGTGAACAGCCTCGACCTGGATCCGATCACCACCGGGATCACCGACGCGCTGGCCGGCAGTCTGTCCGGCGTGACCCCGTTCGGCCCCCTGATGCAGCCGACCCCGTACGGACCTGATCCGGCCGCGGCCGAGTTCGGCGCCAACCTGATCGACGTGCCGTCGAACGCACCCGACGTCCGGGTGCACACCGGCGGTCTGCTCGGCGGGCTCACCGACTTCGTCACCAACGAGGTCAACGCCCTGCACCTGCACCACAGCGGCGGCAACTACCTGGCCGGAGCCTCGCTCGACGCCACCGCCGCCATCGTGGTCGGCCGATACGAGGACGTCCCGATCCGCCCGGGCCGCTGAACCGGCCGGCGGCGGCGGGCCTCGGTCTGCGCCCCTGTCCGCGTAGGGTGAGCGCGGGCCGGTGAGGAGGATGCGGACAGCGATGACGGACGCGACCAGGGTGACGCCGCGGCTGAGCAAGTCCGCCCGGCGGGCGCAGTTGCTGGCCGCGGCGAAGGCCGTTTTTGTCATCCAGGGCTACCACGCGGCCGCCATGGACGACATCGCGGTGGCCGCCGGCGTCAGCAAACCGGTGCTCTACCAGCACTTCCCGTCGAAGCTGGAGCTGTACCTGGCGTTGCTCGGCGAGTCGGCGGACGAGATGGTGCGGTTGGTCCGGGAGGCGTTGCGCGCGTCCAGTGACAACCACATCCGGGTGGACAACGCGGTCGCCGCCTACTTCAGCTTCGTCGCGGACAACGGTCAGGCGTACCGGCTGATCTTCGAGTCGGATCTGCGCGGGCAGCATGAGGTCGAGCGGATCGTGGAGCGAGCGTTCGACAAGTGCATCTCGGCCATCACCGAGACGATCACGACCGATACCGGCGTGGACGTGGAACGCGCGCGGTTGCTCGCCTCGGGCATGGTCGGCCTGTCCCAGGTCAGCGCCCGGTACTGGATCCAGCAATCACCGAACGTGTCCCGCGCCGAGGCGGTCGAGTTGCTGTCCACCCTGATGTGGCGGGGCATCTCCAGGTTTCCCCGGCATGACCAACCCGCCCACGACCAGCCCCGGCCGGGGCCGGCCGGTCACGGCGAATAGCTGAACCCAACCTTGCGGCTGTCCGCAGGGGCGATCTCCACGTACCCGATCCGGGCGGACGGGACGATCACCCGGCGGCCCTTCTCGTCCACCAGGACCAGCGTGCCCTTGGGATCCTTGAGCGACTCGGCGACCTGCGTCTCGATCTCGTCGGGGTCGGAAGCCGAACTGACCACCAGCTCGCGCCCGGTGTCCGTGACACCGATCTTGACGTCCACGCAAATCCTCCAACGCTGTGTCGCGATGATCTCCCGCCCGCACACCGGACGTTTCCCGGGATCGGGCTTGGTTTCAGGCTAGTGCAGTCGTCCGACGATTCCGGCCGACCCCCGTCCGCCGACCGCGAACAGGGAGCCGCGGCCCGTCCGCCGGCCCGGGCTCAGTGGATTCAGAACAACGTGCCGTCGACCTCGATGCCGCGCAACCGGTCGTAGTCCAGGACGACGCAGCGGATCCCGCGGGTCTGCGCCAGGGTCCGGGCCTGCGGGGCGATGTTCTGGGCGGCCAGTACGCCGGCTACCGGAAACAGCAGTGGATCGCGGTTGAGGTAATCCAGGTACCGGGTCAGCTGCTCCACCGCATCGATGGAGGCCCGCCGTTTGACCTCGACGGCGACGTACCCGGCCCGGGCGATGGGCGACCCGTCACCGGTCGGCGCCGGCCCGACCTCGATCGTCGGACCGCCGTCCCGGCACATCAGATCGACCGGACCGATCGGCGTCGGGTACTCGCGGCGGACCAGGGTCCAACCCTCACCCAACGTGCCGACGTGCTCGGCGAGCAGCGCCTGCAGGTGCGCCTCCACCCCGTCCTTGATCAGGCCCGGATCGGCCCCCAGGTCGTGCGAGGAATCGTGCAGCACCTCGTCGAGGGTGATCAACAGCCGTTCGCCGGCCTTGTTCTCGACGGTCCACCGGCCGTCGGCCTCGGAAAGGCGGCACGGCGGCGACATCCAGTTGAGCGGCTTGTACGACCCGCCGTCGGCGTGCACCAGGACCGAACCGTCCGCCTTGACCATCAGCAGCCGGACCGCGGGGTCCAGATGAGCCGTCAACCGACCGACGTAGTCCACCGAGCAACGGGCCACCACCAGCCGCACGGTCAGCCGTCCGGTTCGGAGTCGACCCGCTCGATCTGGCCACCCAGCTGTTGCATGTCCTGCACGAAATGCGGGTAACCCCGGTCGATGTGAAATACCTCGTGCACCTCGGTCACGCCGTCGGCGGCCAGCCCGGCCAGCACCAGGCCCGCTCCGGCCCGGATGTCGGTCGCCCACACCGGTGCACTGGACAGCTGATCCCGTCCGCGCAGGGACGCGTGATGGCCGTCGGTCCGGGCATCCGCGCCCATCCTGATGAGCTCGTCCACGAACCGGAAGCGGGCCTCGAAGACATTCTCGGTGATCAGCGAATGGCCGTCGGCCACCGCGGCCAGGGCCAGGGCCATCGGCTGCAGGTCGGTCGGAAACCCGGGGTAGGGCATCGTGATGAAGTCGACGGCCTTGGCCCGCTCGGCCATCGTCACGGTGACCGCGTCGGGCTCGGTCTCGATCCGCCCGCCGGCGCTGGCCAGCCGTTCCAGCGGGGCCGTCAGGAACGCGGGATCGACCCCCTCGACCCGCACCGAGCCGCGGGTGATGGCCGCCGCGTACGCCCAGGTGCCACCGACCACCCGATCCCCGACCGTGCGGTGGCTCGTCGGGTGCAGTTCGTCGACGCCCTCGATGGTGATGGTCGCCGTGCCGGCGCCCTCGATCCGGGCGCCCATCTGCACCAGGAGCTGGGCGAGGTCGATGATCTCCGGTTCCCGGGCGGCGTTGTCGATCAACGTCGTGCCCCGGGCCAGGACGGCCGCCATCAGGATGTTCTCGGTCGCCCCGACGCTCGGAAAGTCCAGACCGATCACCGCCCCGGTCAGCTCAGCGGCGGAACCGACCACCTTGCCGTGTTCGATGCTCATCGTGGCGCCCAACGCGCGCAGGCCAGACTGGTGCATGTCCAGCGGCCGCGATCCGATGGCATCGCCACCCGGTAGCGCCACCTGGGCCTGACGGCACCGCCCCATCAGCGGTCCCAGCACGCACACCGACGCGCGCAGCCGGCCGACCGCCGGAAAGTCGGCCCGGAAGGACAGATCGGCCGGGGTGGTGATGGCCACGGTGTCGCCGTGCAGCGCCACCTCGGCGCCCAGCCCGCGCAGCACGTCGGCCATCAGGGGCACGTCGAGGATTTCCGGACAGTTGGAAATCTCGGTGGTGCCCTCGGCCAGCAGCGCCGCAGCCATCAGCTTGAGCACGCTGTTCTTGGCACCGGCGACCCGGACCGTGCCGGCCAGGCGCGATCCCCCGGTCACCAGGAAGCGTTCCACGCCAGGCACTGTAACCGGGCGACCGGCATTGCACCGACATCAGCACAGTGACGTGCCCGGGCCTCGCCCTGGCCGAGCCCCGGGCCGCCGTAGTGTGGACCCATGGCCGTGCACCTCACCCGCATCTACACCCGAACGGGTGATGACGGCACCACCGGCCTGGCTGACTTCAGCCGGGTGCCCAAGACCGACCCGCGGCTGGTCGCCTACGCGGATTGCGACGAGACGAACGCCGCCCTCGGGCTGGTGATCGCCATCGGCCAACCGGCCGAGGCCGTCGCCACCGTGGTCCGCCGCGTGCAGAACGAACTCTTCGACCTCGGCGCCGACCTGGCCACCCCGATGCACCCGGATCGTCCCGCGGCGCCGCACGAACTGCGGATCACCCAGGACTACATCGACCGTCTCGAGCGGGACTGCGACACCTTCAATGCCGACCTGCGGCCGCTCAAGTCATTCATCCTGCCCGGCGGGACCGGCGCCGCTGCCCTGCTGCACGTGTCCCGGACGGTGGCGCGCCGGGCCGAACGCAGCGCCTGGGCGCTCCGGTCCGTCGATCCGGACGGCAGCAACCCGCTCGCCGCGGCCTACCTGAACCGGTTGTCGGACCTGCTGTTCATCCTGGCCCGGGCAGCGAATCCGGATGGTGACGTGCTGTGGGTGCCCGGCGGGCAACGCGACTAGCGGATTCGCGTCAGTGCTTGCGGACCCCGCGGTGGAAAAGGCGCACGGAACGAGTGGCCGGCGGTATCGATTCGAGCCAGGACCGTAGCCCGGTCAGCGCCTCCTCGGCCAGGGCCAGCTCGATGTCGCCACCGCCGTCGGTACATCGGACGATCACCGCGTTCAGCGGCAGCAGATCCGGCTCGGTGCCGACGGCGGCGCGTCGCGAACCCAGCTTGAGCGACTCGCGGCGCAGCCGCTTGGCGGCCCCGGGCAGCGGCGAGAACGCCCGGTAGAGCAACAGTTCGGTGCCGCGGTAGCGACCCTGCCCGAGGATCCAGCCGCCGCCGTCCGACCGCAGGTTCGATCGCCAGCTGACGTCGACGGCGCCGGATCGGATGAGAACGGACCGTCGCAGAGCGATCACGGAGATGGACAGGATGACGACAACGAGCACCGCCAGACCGAGAAGCTGGGCCAGCGATGCAAGATCCATCTCGATTGTTCGACCGGATCGGCGCCGGTCAGATCTCGTTGCCGGTGGCGAGGAGCTGCGCCTGCGCCCGGCGCAGATCGGCCTCGGTGTCGGCCGAATCGCCGCCGCTGGACCGGGCCCGCTCGTAGGCCGCCCGGGCCTTCGTCACATCGATCTCGTCGGACAGCTGGGCGTCCTCGGCCAGGATCGAGACGCCCTCCTTGGTCACCGACAGGAATCCGCCGTGCACGGCCACCCCGAGGACGTTGCCGCTCGGCTCGACGATCCGGGCCGCGTAGCCTTCGCGGAGCTGAGCCAGCAGCGGGGAATGCCCGGCCATCACACCGATGTCGCCGTCGACGGTCCGCGCCACCACGAGTTGGGCCTGACCCGACCAGAGCTCCCGCTCGACGGCGACCAGATGGACCTGAATCTCTGCCACGAACGCTCGGCCTTCCGCTCGATCTGCTGTGTCCGCTCGACGTCATGCCCCGAGTGACGCATGCGGGATGCATGAAGCCCGGCCTCGACGGGCCCGACAACCGAAGTCTAGCCGACCGACACCTCCTGTCGCGCCGGGAGCGATCTTCGCCACAGCCGCCCGCCCGGGCCGGGTGCTACCCGTCCGACCAGCCGATTGTGGACAACTGCCGGTCGGTGTCGGCGAAGGGCACTACCGTCTGCACCCATGACCTCGCCGAACCGGGCCACCGGGCCCGCAGCCGCCCGCCGCCGCGTCCGGCTCCTGGCGCTGCTGGCCTCGGTCACCCTCGGCCTCGGCGCGTGCACTGGTTCGGCGGGCCCATCGGCCGATCCCAGTGCCCCGGACGGCGGGTCGACCCAGCCTCCGGCCCAGGTCAGCCCCGGCCCACCGACCACCGAGCAATGGCGGCGGTCGGTGCCGATCCAGCCGTTGACCGTCCCTGCCGAGATGGTCGCCAAGGCCGACCGCCTCGACGGCGGCGAGGTGATCGCCGGCGAGCCGAATCTGCCCGCACTGAGCGCCATGATCCGCACGTCCCCGGACGGTCGTCATCGCCTCCAGGTCTCGAGCTGGGACGGGACCTCCTGGCGACCTTCCGATGTGGGACCGGGCGTGCCCGGTGAACCGCAGGCCGCCTGGCTGGGCGGCAGCGACCGCGTCGCCGCCATCGGCGGTTGGACCTGGGAGGCCGGCGCCAGCTGGCCGTTCCTGCTGACCTCGACGGACCGGGCCACCTGGACTCCGGTCCAGCTTCCCGAGTCGCTGACCTCCGCAGCGGTGACCGGCGTCGCCGTCGACGGCGGCCGGGTGGTCGCGCTCGCCCAGGGCGAGGAACGTGCGGCGGCCACGATCGTGCTCGATCCGACGACGAACGGCGAGCCGACGATCACGCCCCTGCCGGCGGCACCCGACGGTCAGCGTCGCACCCTCGACGGCCTGGCCGTCGCCGGCGACACCGTCCTGCTGACCGGGCGGCAGGGCCCGACCGAGGGGGGCCCGCTGCTGGCCTTCCGGTCGACAGATGCCGGCCGCACCTGGGCCGCGCCGGTCACCATCTCGCCGAATGAGCAGGCCACGGCCTGGGGGGTGACGCACCTGGCCGCCGGATTCGTGGTCACCGGCACCGATCTGATCCCGGACGATCCGGCGCAGAGCCGGCAGATGACGGCGTGGTTCTCGCCCGACGGCGGCACCTGGAGCGCCGAGTCCGTCCCCGAGCCCCAGGACTTCCGGTGGTCGAAGCAGGACGCAGCCCTGGGCGTCCCGACCGCCGCGGGCGACTACGTCGTCGCGGTAGCCGGGAGCAGCAACAGCCGCTCGTCCCGGTTGTTCCAACGGCAACCCTCGGGTGAGTGGATCGCCGTCGGGGAGTCCGACCAGGTCGCCGACGCCGTCGGCCGGCTCGGCCGGGTGGCGCCCATCGTGCAACCGTCCGGCACCGACGGGCCGGGGGCAATGGTGGTGACCATCGGCGGAGCACACGGCACGGTGGTCGGCCGCGCGGCATCCGGTGTCTGGACTACCGACGTCGCGCCCGCCGCCTACCGGGATCCGCCGACCTTCTCCGAGCTGGTGTCCGGCCGGCTCGCCGTCATCCGGCAGCGTCAGTTCCTTCCGTTCCGCGACGGCGGCTTCCGCACGATCAACGAACCGGCGCTCGTCGGGCTGGCCGGGGATGCGCTCGCGGTCCTGCCGTGGGACCCCACCGATGCGGCCGAGGCGCAGGATGTCGAGATCGGCGTCGACGGCACCGCGCAGGTGCTGCTGTCCACCCGGATGTCGGGCGACGACCGGAGCCAGCAGGTCACCGGATGGTTCCGCTCGGCACCCGATCAGCCGTGGCAACCGACCGCCGGTTTCGGCGCGGATGCATTCGAAAGCCTCAGCGATGTGCGGCATCTCGGGGATCGCTGGGTGCTCTGGGGGCGTCACGCCGGCGACACCGCCGGCCCGAGCCAGGCCATGCTGTGGACCTCGACGGACGGTGTCGGGTGGTCGCGGGCCGATGGCGACTTCGGCGACGGGGACCGCTCGTCCGGGATCGGCGAGGTCTGCCTCGATCCGGCCGGTCGCGCGGTTGCGGTCGGCTGGATCTACCTGACCGATGGCCACTCGACGGCGACCGGCTGGATCGAGCAGGACGGCCGCTGGCAGCGCTCCCCCCTGCCGACCGGGCCGGACGTCACGTCCTCGTTCTCGAACTGCGGCACCGTGGCTGGCCGGCTGGTCATCAAGGGCGATCTGGATGGCGCCACCGGACGCTGGACGATCGACGCCGCCGGCGCGTTCCAGCCGGCCGACCCGCCGGTGGTCGATGCACCCGCCACGCCGCGCGGCGGCGCGGCCGAACCGTTCCAGCTGGGGGACACGGCCGCGGTGCCGGGTGGATATCTGGCCACCGGACGCCTGGACACCGTGGAGTACACCGGCCGCGTGCTCTGGCTGACCGCCGACGGGACTCGCTGGACCTGGCTGCCGGTTCCCGTCGTCGAGCCGGACGGATCGCTGATGGTCCACGTGGACGGCGACGACGTCACCGTGCTGTCGAGTTCGACCAACGTCTCCCAGGCCTGGCGGATACCCGACATCGCGTCGGTGATCGCGTCCATTCCCGCCGCCTGAGGTCGGCGACCCACCGCCCGCCGCCCGAGGTCGGCCGCCGCGCAGCCGGGCCGGGCCATCGCCCGGCCCGGCTGTTCTCGGCGGCGCCGAACGTCCCCGAACCCACCCCCGCAGGACCGGTCCGCGCAGGCCTGTCCGCCCGGTCGTCACGGACGCGAAACGGCGGCCGACCCGGACACCCGGGTCGACCGCCGCCGCACAACCGCAGGACTACAGCGTCTTGGCCTTGGCCAGCACGTCGTCGATCCCACCGACGTTGAGGAACGCCTGCTCGGGCACGTTGTCGTACTCGCCCTTGGCGATGGCGTCGAACGAGGCGATGGTCTCTTCCATCTCGACGTAGGAGCCGTCCATGCCGGTGAACTGCTTGGCGACGAAGAAGTTCTGGCCCAGGTACCGCTCCATCCGGCGGGCGCGGCCGACGAGGAGCTTGTCCTCCTCGCCGAGCTCGTCCATGCCGAGGATGGCGATGATGTCCTGCAGTTCCTTGTACTTCTGCAGGATCCGGATGACCTCCTGAGCGACCCGGTAGTGCTCGTCACCGACGAACTGCGGGTCCAGGATCCGGGAGGTCGACGACAGCGGGTTCACCGCCGGGTAGATGCCCTTCTCGGTGATCGCCCGGTCGAGCTCGGTGGTGGCGTCCAGGTGCGCGAAGGTGGTGGCCGGCGCCGGGTCGGTGTAGTCGTCGGCGGGCACGTAGATGGCCTGCAGCGAGGTGATGGACCGCCCCTTGGTGGAGGTGATCCGCTCCTGCAGCTCGCCCATCTCGTCGGCCAGGGTCGGCTGGTAGCCCACCGCGGACGGCATCCGGCCGAGCAGCGTGGAGACCTCGGAGCCGGCCTGGGTGAACCGGAAGATGTTGTCGATGAACAGCAGCACGTCCTGGTTCTGCACATCCCGGAAGTACTCCGCCATCGTCAGCGCGGAGAGCGCGACCCGCATGCGGGTCCCCGGCGGCTCGTCCATCTGGCCGAACACCAGCGCGGTGTCGTGGATAACGCCCGACTCGGTCATTTCCACGAACAGGTCGTTGCCCTCGCGGGTGCGCTCCCCCACCCCGGCGAACACCGAGGTGCCACCGAAGTTCTTGGCCACCCGGGTGATCATCTCCTGGATGAGCACCGTCTTGCCCACGCCGGCGCCACCGAACAGGCCGATCTTGCCGCCCTGCACGTACGGGGTCAGCAGGTCGATGACCTTGATGCCGGTGACGAGCTGGGTGGTCCTGCCCTCGAGCTGGTCGAAGGGCGGGGGCTTGCGGTAGATCGGCCAGTGCTCGGCGTTCTCGCCGACGCCGGGCTCGTCCATGCAACGGCCGAGCGCGTTGAACACGTGACCCTTGACCACGTCACCCACGGGCACGGAGATCGGCGCGCCGGTATCGGTGACGGACGTGCCGCGAACCAGACCGTCGGTGGGTTGCATGGAGATGCAGCGCACGATGTCGTCGCCCAGATGCAGCCCGATCTCCAGGGTCAGCGTCCGCGCGGGACCACCCTGGGTCACCTCGACGTGCAGGGCATTGAGCAGCGCCGGCACCTGGCCGCGGGGGAACTCGACGTCGACGACGGGTCCGATGACTCGGACCACGCGGCCGGTGGTGGCGGGCGCCGGGGCGCGGAGGGTGGGTTCGGCCACTGTCATAGGTCCTCAGTCCTCTTCGTTGCCAAGTGCGGCCAGAGCGTCTGCGCCGCCGACGATCTCGGTCAGTTCCTGGGTGATCTGCGCCTGCCGGGCCTGGTTGGCCTCCCGGCTCAGCTTCTTGATGATGTCGTTGGCGTTGTCGGTCGCCGCCTTGCAGGCCGCCCGTCGTGCCGCGGACTCCGAGGCGGCCGCGTCCAGCAGCGCCGCGTAGATCCGCGTCTTGAGGTACTTGGGCAGCATCTCGTCCAGAAGTTGATCCGACGACGGCTCGAACTCGTACGACGGCAGTAGCGAGGTCGCCGACGGGTCCCGATCGACGTACTCGATCTCCATCGGCGCCATCCGCCGGGCCTGCGGCCGCTGGGTGATCATGGAGACGAAATGGGTCGACACCAGGTGGATCTCGTCGATCCCGGGGTGTCCTTCGGCCGTCTGCCCGGCCGAGCCGACCAGGAACGCGGGCAGGATCGCCTCGGTGGCCGCCTCCGCGTGCGCGTAGGTCGGCCGCTCCGAGAAACCGGTCCAGGACGCCTCGATCGGGCGGCTGCGGAACGTGTAGTAACCGACGCCCTTGCGGCCGATCACGTACAGCACCGATTCCTTGCCCTGCGAGCGCAGTAGCGCGGCAAGCTCTTCGGCCGCCTTGATCGCGGCGGCGTTGTAGCCCCCGCACAGACCGCGGTCGGCGGTGATCAGCAGAATGCCGGCCCGCTTGGCCTGTTCCCGCTCGTTGAGCAGCGGGTGATCCAACGTGGCGGCCGACGCCAGCGCGGTCAGCACGTCGGTGATCTGCCGCGAGTACGGCGCCGCCGCCGCCACCTTGGCCTGCGCCTTGGCGATGCGGGAGGTGGCGATCATCTCCTGCGCCTTGGTGATCTTCTGGGTCGACTTGACCGACTTCACCCGCTGGCGCAGCACGCGTACCTGTGCCGCCTTCGCCTCGCGACCCAGGATGGTGCCCTCGGAGGTGGTGAAGGTGTCGGCGAACTCGGCCAGCGCCGTCTTCAGCGCATTCTCGGAATCCGACGAGAGGACCTTCGACTCGCGGATGGCCTGCAGCGGGCTGCCGGCACTGTGCCGCAGGTACTGCAGGAACTCGCTCTCGAACCGGCGGATGTCCTCCACCGGCACCCGGTCCAGGTGGCCGCGAGTGCCGGCCCAGATCGAGACGACCTGCTCCTCGACGGGGTACGGGGTGAACTGCGGCTGCTTGAGCAACTCGACCAGCCGTGAACCGCGGGCCAGCGCCCGCTTGGACACGTCGTCCAGGTCGGAACCGAAGGCGGCGAACGCCTCCAGCTCGCGGTAGGCCGACAGGTCCAGCCGCAGCGTGCCGGACACCGACCGCATCGCCTTGACCTGCGCGGCGCCGCCGACCCGGGACACCGAGATGCCGACGTTGACGGCCGGCCGGACACCCGAGTTGAACAGGTCGCCCTCGAGGAAGCACTGCCCGTCGGTGATCGAGATGACGTTGGTGGGGATGTACGCCGAGACGTCGCCGGCCTTCGTCTCGATGATCGGCAGGCCGGTCATGGAACCGGCGCCCAACTCGTCGGAGAGCTTCGCGCAACGCTCCAGCAGGCGGGAGTGCAGGTAGAAGACGTCGCCCGGGTAGGCCTCGCGGCCCGGCGGGCGGCGCAACAGCAGCGAGATGGCGCGGTACGCCTCGGCCTGCTTGGACAGGTCGTCGAAGATGATCAGGACGTGCTTGCCCTGGTACATCCAGTGCTGGCCGATGGCCGAGCCGGTGTACGGGGCCAGCCACTTGAAGCCGGCCGAATCGGACGCGGGCGCCGCGACGATCGTGGTGTACTCCAGCGCCCCCGCGTCCTCCAGGGACTGCCGGACACCGGCGATGGTGGTGCCCTTCTGACCGACCGCGACGTAGATGCAGCGCACCTGCTGCTGGGGGTCGCCGGTCGCCCACGCCTGCTTCTGGTTGATGATCGTGTCGACGCAGACGGCGGTCTTGCCGGTCTTGCGGTCACCGATGATCAGCTGACGCTGGCCGCGCCCGATCGGCGTCATCGCGTCGATGGCCTTGATGCCGGTCTGCAGCGGCTCGCTCACGCCCTGCCGCTCGACGACGGTCGCCGCCTGCAGTTCGAGGGCGCGGACCTCGGTGGACTCGATGTCGCCCAGCCCGTCGATCGGCTGGCCCAGCGGGTTGATCACCCGGCCCATGAAGGCATCGCCCACCGGCACCGACAGCACCTCGCCGGTGCGGGTGACCTGGGAGCCCTCCTCCACGGTGTTGGCGTCGCCCAAGAGCACGGCGCCGATGTGCCGGACGTCCAGGTTCAGCGCGACGCCGAGCACACCGCCGGGGAACGACAGCAGCTCGTTGGCCATCGCCGACGGCAGGCCCTCGACGGTCGCGATGCCGTCCCCGGTCTCGGCGACGATGCCGACCTCCTCCCGGGTCACCTCGGGCGAGTAGGTGGAGACGTAGCTTTCGATCGCGGAGCGGATCTCGTCGGGTGAGATCGTCAACTCGGTCATCGCGTTCCCGTTCTGTGTCGTGAAGATTGTGCTGCGAGTCTGCCGAAAAGCGGTGCTAGCCGGCCATCTTTCGGTGCAGCTCGTCGAGCCGCCCGGCCACCGTGCCGTCGATGACCTCGTCGCCGATCTGCACCCGGATGCCACCGAGCAGGCCCGGCTCGACCTCCACGTGGGTGGTGACCGGACGGCCGTAGATCCGGCCCAGCGACGCACCCAGCCGGGCCTGCTGCTCGTCGGTCAACGGACGGGCCGTCTTGACGAACGCGACGATCTTGTCCCGCCGCTGCGCCGCCTGGTCGAGCAGCTCGCGCACCCCGTGGGTGAACGAACGCCCGGCCGTGTCCCGGGCCAGTGCATCGACCAGTTCGGTGACCAGGGTGTGGGCGCGGCCGGACAGCAGCCGGTGCACCAACGCTGATCGGGCCTCCGGATCCGCGGTCGGGTCGTCCAGGATGACCGACAATTCGGGGGCGGCGTCGACGATCCGGCCGAACCGGAACAGCTGGTCCTCGACCTCGTCCAGCTCGCCGGTCCGCTCGGCCCGGCGGAACATCGCGGTCCGGCTCAACCGCCGCATCGCGTCCTGCAGGTCGCGGGACGACGCCCACTTCAGCCGGACGGCGAACTGCACGACATCCAGCGCGGGCGCGCCGATCTTGCCGGTGAGCAGCCGTTCCATGATGCCGGCCCGGATATCGGGCGACAGCGTGTTCTCCGACACCGTCCGGCGCAGGGACACCTGAACCAGCAGCAGGTCCGAGACACCGTCCAGGTCGCTGCCCAGGGCGGCCAACCCGACGCCGTTCAGTGGCTCGGACACCTCCAGCAGGTGCCGGTTGGTCGCTTCCAGGGCCTCGCGGCTGGCGATGTGCTGGATCATCAGCGGTCCAGCTCGGCCAGGAAGCGCTCGACGGTGCGGTTCTGCCGGGCCTCGTCATCGAGCGACTCACCGACCACCTTGCCGGCCAGCTCGACCGACACCCGGCCGAGATCGGCGCGCAGTTCGGCGACGATCTGGGCCCGCTGCGCGTCCAGCTGCGCCCGGCCGGCCGCGGCGATCCGCTCGGCCTCGGCGTGCGCCTGGGCGAGCATGTCGTCCCGGATCGCCTGAGCCTGGGCCCGGGCATCCTCGCGGATCTTGGCGGCCTCCTCGCGAGCGCCGGCCAGCTGCTGGTTGTACCGATCCAGCGCGGCCTTGGCCTCGTTCTGGGCCTCCTCGGCCTTGGCGATGCCACCCTCGATCGCCTTGGTCCGGGCCGCGAACGCCTTCTCGAACTGGGGCCAGACGAACTTGCCCAGCACGATCAGCAGCAGCGCGAACCCGATCGCCGCGATGACGACCTCGCCCCAGGGCAGACCGATCGGGTTGGTCGTCCCCTCAGCGGCAATGTTCTGATTCATCACGATCCTGCACTCTCGAAAGGTCGGGGGCGGATCAGGTCAGGATGAACGGCACCACGAAGCCCAGCAGGGCCAGCGCCTCGGAGACCGCGAACCCGAGGAAGGCGTAGGTCCGGGTCAGGCCGGCGGACTCCGGCTGACGTGCGGTGGAGGAGATGTAGGCCGCCCACACGATGCCGACGCCGATACCCGGGCCGATGGCGGACAGACCGTAACCGAGAGTGCCGACGTTGCCGGTCAGTTCGGCGAGATCCATGAGTGCATTTCCTTTCACGCGATCCGTGGCGGATCCAGGTGGTCGATCGCTGACCGCGCCGGTGCGGGCCAGGTACTGCGGTCGGGTGGGACGGGTGCCGGTGGCGGGTTCAGTGCGAGTCGGCCAGTGACGATTCCAGGTAGATCGCGGTCAGCAGGCAGAACACGTAGGCCTGCAGCGAGCAGATCAGCAGCTCGAAGAACACCAGGCCGAGACTGCCGACGAACGGCAGGATGCCCAGCACGATGTTCACCGGGGTCCCGGTCCCCCACAGATACAGCGTGCCGACCGCCGCGATGGTGATCAGCATGTGGCCGGCGAACATGTTGGCGAACAACCGGATGGCCAGCGTGAACGGCCGCAGGATGATGTTGGACAGGAACTCGATCGGAATCAGCAGCAGGTGCATCGCCGCGGGAATCCCGGGGATGTAGCACATGAGTTTGAAGAAGCCGAAGAAACCGTGCTTCTGGATGCCGACGAACATGTAGATGAACCACACGGTCAGCGCCAGCAGGACCGGGATCGCGAAGTGCGACGTCACCGGCATCTGGGCGAAAGGCACGATGCCCCAGAGGTTCTGCACGATGATGAAGGCGAACAGGGTGGCCAGGAAGCCGGCCCATTTGCGCCCGTTCGCGCCGCCCAGGATCTCGATCGCGACGCCGTTGCGGACGAACCCGTAGGCGCTCTCACCGGCGAACTGCATCTTCCCGGGGACCACCGCCGCCTTGCGCGACGCGGCCAGGTAGAACGCCATGATCAGGATGACGCCGAGGCCCAGCAGGACCATCGCCTTCACCGAGGAGACGATCTCGCCCTCCCCGACCTTGTCGAAGAAGAACGAATGCTCGACGGTGGGCGGCTCGAATATGCCGCCGTCGTCCGTCGCGGTCAGCATCACCGCTGACAGGAGGCTCACGCCACCGTCTCCCTTCGGGTACCGGTGCAGGGCGCCGCATCCGGCCGGGTCATCGACCCGGTCGGACGCAGTGCCCTGCGCCGATTCGCTGTCTTCGCTTCACGTAGTGCTCGTGCCGCGTCCGCCTTCGCTCGCGCGGACGATGTCAACTCGCTGGTCTCCGGCGTGGCGTCGGCCCGCACCGCGTGCCGCGTCACCACTGCATAGATACCCAGTGCCATGCCGACGACCGCGCCCACCGGCGCCATCACCCGGATGTCCCACCACTGGTCGAGCAACCAGCCCAGGCCACCGAACAGGAGCAGTCCCGACATCAGGCTGCCCAGCACGGCCCATCCCTCGTCGGCTCCCGGCGATGGGGGCTTGGCCTTGGGAAACATCTTCATGGCGTCCCGGACCTTATCAGGAGACTCAGACGTCCCGTGCACCCGGTTCTCATGGCGTGGCGCCCGCCGCAACGCTTTCGCAACCCTTTGGCCTGCAGGTTTGCCGGCCCCGTCGGCTCCGTCGGCTCGGACCGGACAAGCGTCGGGTTACCGCGGGTCCACGTAGAAGAGCTTCAATGTCCAGACATATCTCATATGTGCGCCCAGCCACAGAAACACGCCGAGGCCGATGGCGCCGGCCATCCAGCGGACGTTCACCGGACCGTCGATCGGCATCGTCATCAGGATCAGGGCGAGGATGAAGACCTTGATCACGTAGGCGAACAGTGCGGCAACCATCACAGTATTCGGGTTGGTCCGGCCGACCCAGGCGATGACGACGGCCGAGAACGTGAAGAAGGCGCCGACGATCACAGTGCCGATCAGCACCCCGAGCACGGCCCCCCAGCCCGCGACGACGGCTCCCACCACGCCGAGGATCAGTCCGCCGGCCACCAGCACCGGCAGGCACAGCTTCAGGTGATCCAGCGACCAGGCGCCGGCCGACCGGCTGCGGTCGGCGATCTTGGCGGCCGCCTGGATCTGCGCCGACAGGTCGACCGGCGGTCGGCTCGGCCGCTCGTTCGGGGGCGATTCTCCGGTCACGGGATCTTGGCTCACCTTTGCGGTCGGGTTCCGGCGTTCACCGCAGTGTGGCAGGAATCCGGTTGCGCTCGCGCCGCGTCCGCCGCCCGGCCTGCACCCGTGGCCACACCGAGAACATCAGCCCCACCAGGAACAGCACAGTCGTCGGGATGAGGGCGATCTGCCAGGTGACGAACGTCAGCGAGACCGCGCTCGCGGCCAGGGCGAAGGCCCAGTAGTAGAAGATGAGCACGGCCTGCCGGTGGGTGTGACCGATGGCCAGCATGCGGTGGTGCAGATGCCGGTTGTCCGCACTGAACGGGTGTCGACCCTCCTTGGTGCGCCGGATCACCGCCAGCAGGAAGTCCAGCACCGGGATGAAGATCACGGCGAGGGCCACGATCAGCGGGGTCAGCAGGGCGATCGTGGACCGCGGACCGAAGGTGGCCGGGTCCAGCTTCCCGCCTGCGCTGACGATCGCCCCGGCCATCGCCAGCCCGATGAACATCGAGCCGGAGTCGCCCATGAAGATCCGGGCCGGATAGAAGTTGTGCGGCAGGAACCCGATGCAGGCGCCCAGCAACGCCGCCGCGATCAGCGGCGGCTGGGAGGCCGAGGTGTCGTCGCCGGAGAGCACCAGTTGCCGGGCGGAGAAGATGAACAGTGCGAACGCGCTGATCGCGGCGACCCCGGCGAGCAGCCCGTCGAGCCCGTCGATGAAGTTCATCGCGTTGGTCAGCACCACGATCAACAGCACCGTCAGCACGATGCCCTGGGTCTGGTCCAGGCTGACCAGGCTGCCGCCCGACGGCCCGCTGCTGGGCAGCCACAACACCTGCCACTGCACGCCGAACAGCACCATCACGCCGGCGGCCAGGATCTGGCCGGCCAGCTTGGCGACCGCGTCCAGATCGAACCGGTCGTCGATGATGCCGACCAGGCAGATCACCCCGCCGGCGGCCAGCACGCCGACGATCTCGGACGAGGAGAAGAACGCCGCGCCCAGCGCGGGCAGCTGCAGCGCCATCAGCACCGCGGCGGCGAAGCCGAGGTAGACGGCCAGGCCACCCATCCGCGGCGTCGGCAGCGAGTGGACGTCGCGCTCCCGGATCGGCGACACCGCGCCGACCCGCACGGCGATCAGCCGCACCACCCCGGTCAGCAGGAATGTCACGACCACCGCAGCGCCGCAGACCAGGGCGTATTCGCGCAACGGAAGGACGTAGGGCGTCACCGACGTAGGGTAGTGCGCCGACCCGGAACCACCGGTGCTACACGACGATCTCGACGAGAACGTACGGATTGAGCCCGGTTCGCCGGAGCGCTGGCGGCATCGACTCGACCCACCACCGCGCTGCTCGCGCCGCCGGCTGCGGAACACCGGGTCGTTCCAGGGCGCTGAATCCGAAATAGCTCGCCAGCGGGAGCGGCCGGACCCGTTCACGCCCGAACCAGCGGTCGACGTCGCGGTAGGACGGCAGGTGGTAACTGCCCCACACCTGGTGAACGTTCACGCCGAATCGATCGAAGATGCGGGCTCGCAGCGGAGCCTGCGTCTGCTCGTCGGTCGGGCCGTGCTGGATGTCGAGGGGAAACGACTTGTTCGGGCAGGCCATCAGGATCCGCCCGCCGGGGCGGACCACCCGGAGCAACTCGCGGGCGAATTCCGCCCGTTGCTGCCGCCAGTCGGACGCCAACGTGAGATGACCGGTGGTGGTTCCGACATGCTCCATGACGCCGAGAGTCCAGGCCACGTCGAAGGCGTCATCCGCGAACGGCATTTCGGTGACCGAGCCGACCACGAACTGGTCGGCCGGCCGCCCGGCCGCCCGCCAGTAAGCGGCCACGGCGCTCATGTCCAGGCCGACCGCGCAGTGACCATCGCGACGCGCCTCGGCAACGGCGGTGCCCGTCCCGGATCCGGCGTCGAGAACGGTCAGCCCGGTCCCACCCCGGGGACCGCGCAGCCAGTCCGCGAGGTACTCGCGGTACACGCGCTCGCCGCCGGACTCCTGGATGTGCGCGCACTCACTGCTGGTGGATTCGATGGTCAGCACCGGGCTACCCGGCCGGGCGAGTTCGAGATAGCCGTGGTCGCCGCGGCCGAAGGAGTGTCCTCCATTCCGGCAGCGCCACCCGGACCCGTCGCTCTCCAGGTCGGAGCGGTCCAGCGGGCAGGCAAGCAGGGTGCTGAGCGTCCGATCGGCATCGGTCGAAGCGGACATCGCCGCAAGCTACCACCCGGGCCGCACGCCGGACCCGGCGACCCGGCGAGGCGCCCATGGACGAGCTTTACCGAACCGCAACGTGCCATTCGCGCAACGGCGGGACGGGTGGTCCGTCTCCATCAGGTAGCTCCGATTCGCCAGGACAGTGACCGGGTTCGATGCCCGGACCCGGTCACCGTCACCGCCGCCGCGCGAGGCGAATCAGCGTTGCCGAACTGTCAGTTGTGCCGAACTGAACATGAGCCCCACGCCGGGAGCTGCCCGCAGGCCCGATCACGACACGCCGTCGGATCGGGCCTTCGGCTTCTTCCGGTCCCGTCGGGGCACGACAGCCCGTCCCGCGGGCACTCGGGGACGCACCCGGTCGGGTGCGCGCGCCGGCTCAGCGGGCGGTGGCGTCCTCGACGGCGCCGACGACGTCCCGGAGCCGGTCCAGCGGGACCGCGCCGACCCGCAGCACCCGGGGGATGTCGCCGGTGATGTCCACCACGGTGGACGCCACCCCGATCGGTGACGGGCCGCCGTCCAGGTACACCGACACCTGCTCGCCGAGCTGGTCGTGCGCATCGGCGGCGGTGGTGGCCGGCGGGTTCCCGCTCCGGTTCGCGCTGGACACCGCCATCGGCCCGACCAGCCGCAGCAGGTCGATCGCCACCGGATGCAGCGGCATCCGCACCATCACCGTGCCGTTCGCGTCACCCAGGTCCCACTGCAATGACGGGGCGTGCTCGATGACCAGCGACAACCCGCCCGGCCAGAACGCCTCGACCAGGGTTCGGGCGACCGGCGGCACCGCCATCACCAGGCCCTCGATGGTGGTCCAGGAACCGACCAGCACGGGCACCGGCATGTCCGGACCGCGCCCCTTGGCGGCCAGCAATGCGCGCACCGCGGCCGCATTGAACGCGTCCGCGCCGATGCCGTAGACCGTGTCGGTGGGCATCACCACCAGGTTGCCGGATGCGGCGGCGTGCGCCGCGGCCTCCAACCCGGCCCGCCGGTCGATGGGATCCGCGCAATCGAAGGTGCTCACGAGTGGCCAGTCAACCGCACCCGGGTCGCGGTGACGAACCGCGGCCGCCCGGCCAGATCCTGGTGCTCCTGGACATCGGTGAGGACCCGACGGGACCGCAGCAGCGCCGGCGCCGATTCACCCTGGGTGTCGTCGTGCTCGACGGCCAGCACCCCGCCGACCTTCAGCATCGCCGCCGCCACCGACAGCAGCGGGCGGATCACCGACAACCCGTCCGGGCCGGCGAACACCGCATCCGGCGGGTCGTGCTCGGCCACCTCCGGTTCGACCGGGGTGCCGTCGGGCACGTACGGCGGGTTCGCGGTGACCAGGTCGACGACGCCGTCGAGGTCGGCCAGCAGGCGATCGTCGAAGATGTCGCCGCCTCGCAACTCGACCGGGGTCCGCCCGGCGTCCGCCTGGGCAACGGCGTTGCGCCGGGCCCAGGCCAGGGCGACGGACGATCGCTCGACCCCGATCACCCGGGCGTCCGGGCGTTCCGCGGCGATGGCCAGGGCGAGCGCCCCGCTGCCGGTGCACAGGTCCACCACCACCGGCCGCTCGACGGCGGCGATCGCATGCACGGCCCAGGCCAGTAGGGATTCGGTCTCGGGTCGGGGGATGAACACCCCGGGGCCGACCGCCAGGGTGGCCCGGCCGAACTGCGCAGTGCCCAGCAGGTGCTGCAGCGGGATGCGCCGGGCCCGTTGCTCGATCAGGGCGCCGTAGTCCGCCAGGAAGTCGTCCTCGACCAGCGGGGTCAGGCCCAACCGGGTGCGCTGGACGCCGAGCAGGTGCGCCGCCAACTCCTGGGCATCGACGTCCGGACTGGCCACACCGGCGGCCGCCAGCGTCCGCGACGCATCCAGGATCGCCGCGCGCAGGGAGTGCCGGCTCATCCCGCCGCCCTCTCGACGCACGTCGCCGGCCCGGTCGCGTCCACCGGGACGCCGGGTTGATCGCGTCCGACGTGCTCTCGGCCGGTCTCGCTCATGACGAACCCGCGCCGGCCAGCCGTTCCGCCCGGTCGGCGGCGGACAGTGCGTCCAGGACGGCGTCCAGGTCCCCGTCGAGGACGGCGTCCAGGTTGTAGGCCTTGTAGCCGACGCGGTGATCGGCGATGCGGTTCTCCGGGAAGTTGTAGGTGCGGACGCGTTCGGACCGGTCGACCGTGCGGACCTGGGACCGGCGGGCGTCGGCCGCAGCGGCGTCCGCGCTGGCCCGGGCCGCGGCGAGCATCCGGGCCCGCAGGATCCGCATCGCCTGTTCCTTGTTCTGCAGCTGCGACTTCTCGTTCTGGCAGGACACCACGATGCCGGTCGGCAGATGGGTGATCCGCACCGCCGAGTCGGTCGTGTTCACCGATTGGCCGCCCGGTCCGGAGGACCGGAACACGTCGATCCGCAGGTCGTTGTCGTTGATCTCGACATCGTTGACGTCCTCGACCTCGGGGGCGACGAACACGCCGGCCGCCGATGTGTGGACCCGCCCCTGGGATTCGGTGACCGGGACGCGCTGCACCCGGTGCACGCCGCCCTCGTACTTGAGCCGGGCCCAGACCCCGTCCGGCAGCCCGCCGCCCGCCTTCACCGCGACCGTGGCGTCCTTGTAGCCGCCCAGGTCCGATTCGGTGGCCGAGAGCACCTCGGTCTTCCAGCCCCGCCGTTCGGCGTACCGCAGGTACATGCGCAGCAGGTCACCGGCGAACAGGGCCGACTCCTCGCCACCCTCCCCTGCCTTCACCTCGATCAGCACGTCCTTGCCGTCGTCCGGATCGCGGGGCACCAGCAATTCGGCCAGCCTGGCCTCGAGCTCGTCCACCCGGGCGGCCAGGCTGCGGGCCTCGTCGGCGAACGCCGGGTCCTCCTCGGACAGCTCCCGGGCGGCCCCGAGGTCGCCCCGAGTTGATTCGAGATCCCGGGCGGTGGCGACGATCGGGGTCAGCTCGGCGTACCGGCGGCCCAGCTTGCGGCTGGCCGACTGGTCCGCGTGCACCGCCGGATCGGCCAGTTTGATCTGCAGGTCCTCGTACTCGGCGACGAGCGAATC
The DNA here is from genome assembly GCF_044224575.1 of Nakamurella sp. GTDB lineage: Bacteria > Actinomycetota > Actinomycetes > Mycobacteriales > Nakamurellaceae > Nakamurella. The sequence continues at coordinate 160,904 of NZ_JBGAKE010000002.1, read as the reverse complement.
CACCGCCGACGCGCTGCTCGTGCTCATCCGCCCACCACCTCCGCCTGTCGGGACCCGGCCTCGGCCGGTCTCCTTCGCTGATCAAACCCGCGAGAACGTGCCCGAAATGTCGCATCCGGCGCGGGTTTGATCAGCGAACCCGCGCGCCGGGCCCGGGACGACCCCCTCGAACGGGCGGCCCGGGACGCGAAACGGCGCCCGCCGGCTCCCTCGTGAGGAGCCCGCGGGCGCCGTGATCGTGCTAACGGCTGCGCTTGCCGTACCGCGCCTCGAAGCGGGCGACCCGGCCGCCGGTGTCCAGGATCTTCTGCTTGCCCGTGTAGAACGGGTGGCAGTTGGAGCAGACCTCGACGTGGATCGAACCACTGGTCTCGGTGCTGCGGGTGGTGAAGGTGTTACCACAGCCGCAGTGCACCTCGGTGGTGACGTACGCAGGGTGAATGCCGGTCTTCATTGCGGGTTCCTCTTTCCGGGAGAGCCTTTCGGACGGGCCGCCGGGTCGCCCGCGTCAATGCGCGCAGACGTGAACCGGAGCCGGGCTCGACCGACCAGTATTCCAGATCAGCCGGTCGATATGCCAAACGCGGGCCCGTCCGCGCCTATTCCCCGCCGTCCGGAGTGGCGTCCGCACCCGCCGACGCAGGCACCAACCGGATGCCCAACGCCCCGGCCGGGGCGAACCCCAGCCGCCCCCCGAGTGTGGAGAACCGGCCGCGCAGGCCGTACTTGCGCACCAGTGCGGCCAGCACGCGGTCCACCGACGACGCCGGCAGGACCCGACCGACCGCCGGCACGGCGCGGCCCAGCGGCTCGCCCCGGATGCTGCACGGCCCCACCGTGCAGGTCCCGTCGCGGCGCAGGCGTTTGACCTTGCCCGCCGTCGGGTTCGTCCAGACCCACAGCTGATCGCCGGCGGTCCCGGGCCAGTCCGGGTCCGCGGGCATCACCCACACCGGCGTCGGGACGGGCGTGCCGTCCCGACGAAAACTGGTGAGCAGCATGTAGTCCGCCCGGCTCAGTACGTCAGCCGGATCCGGCCGGGCCGGTCGGCTCAATCGTTGTTCCCACCGGGCGTGGTCTTGGCCACCTGCATCAGGAACTCGACGTTGCTGCGCGTCTTGCGGAGCCGGTCCAGCACCAGTTCGATGGCCTGCTGGGTGTCCAACGCGGACAGCACCCGGCGCAGCTTGACCACCACGGCGAGTTCGTCGGGCGACATGAGCAGGTCCTCCTTGCGGGTGGAGGACTGATCCACGTCGATCGCCGGGAAGATCCGCTTGTCGGCCAGCCGCCGGTCCAGCTTGAGTTCGGCGTTGCCGGTGCCCTTGAACTCCTCGAAGATCACCGTGTCGCCGGCCGACCCGGTCTCCACCAGTGCGGAGGCGAAAATGGTCAGCGAGCCGCCGTTTTCGATGTTCCGGGCCGCGCCGAGGAACCGCTTGGGCGGGAACAACGCCGTCGAATCGACACCACCGGACAGGATCCGGCCCGATGCGGGGGCGGCCAGGTTGTAGGCGCGACCCAACCGGGTGATCGAATCCAGCAGCACGACGACGTCCCGGCCCATCTCGACCAGCCGCTTGGCCCGTTCGATGGACAGTTCGGCCACCAGGGTGTGGTCGGCCGGCGGACGGTCGAAGGTCGAGGCGATGACCTCACCCTTCACCGACCGCTGCATGTCGGTGACCTCTTCCGGCCGCTCGTCGACGAGCACCACCATCAGGTGGCATTCCGGATTGTTCGTGGTGATCGCGTTGGCGATGGCCTGCATGACCATCGTCTTGCCGGCCTTGGGCGGCGACACGATGAGCGCCCGCTGGCCCTTGCCGACCGGCATCACCAGGTCGATGACGCGGGTGGTGAGCAGGTGCGCCTCGGTCTCCAGGCGCAGCCGATCATTGGGGTACAGCGGCGTCAGCTTGGTGAATTCGGGCCGGTTCTTGGCCTGCTCGGGGTCGAGGCCGTTCACCGAGTCGAGCCGGACCAGCGCGTTGAACTTCTGCCGCTGCTGCTCCCCCTCGCGCTGGGCGCGGACCGCGCCGGTGACCGCGTCACCGCGGCGCAGCCCGTTCTTGCGGACCTGGGACAACGACACGTACACATCGTTCGGGCCGGTGAGGTACCCCGAGGTGCGGATGAACGCGTAGGAATCCAGCACGTCGAGGATGCCGGCGACCGGCACCAGCACGTCGTCCTCGCGCAGCTCCGGCTCGCTGGGGCCCTCCGCGTAGCGGTCGGTCCGGGTGCCGCGCCGGTTGCGATCGCGGTAGCGGCGGCCGCGCCGGCCACGGCCGTCACCCTCGTCGTCGTCGTCCCGGCGGTTGTCGTCCCGGCGGTTGTCGGGCCGGTTGTCGTCGCGCCGGTTGTCGCCGCGATTGTCCGGCCGGGTCTGCGGGCCGCCCGAACGGTTCTGATCGCGGTTCTGCTGCCCGACGTTCTGATCCCGAGCCTGATCCCGGCCCTGCTCACGACCCTGGTCGCGCTGCTGGTCACGGCCCTGCTGCGGACGCTCGCCGGTGACCGCGCCAGTGGCGGCACCGTTGCTCGAACCCTCGGCGGGTTCGGTTCGATCCCGCGGGTCGCGCCGGCCGCGCCGGCTCCGGCGACCGCGCTGGCCGTCCTCGCCGGATGCGGCACCCGACTCCTGATCGACGTCACCGTCCCGGCCGGCGGCACCGTCGGTGCTGTCGGTGGTGTCGGTGGTGCTCGACGCGGTGGTGCTCGACGCGCTGGCGCCGGGAGCCGACTCCTCCACGGCCGGAGCGGGCCGCCGCTGGTCCGCCGCAGATTCGGCGGGTGCCGTGGCCAACTCGCCGAGCGGCAGTTCCGGTTCACGGCGGTGGCCGTTGGTCGCCGGCGCCTTGCTCGGCGCGCCCTCGCCCTGCTTCGCGGTGATCGCGGCGACGAGGTCGCCCTTGCGCATGCCCGACGTGCCGCGAATGCCCAGCTGAGAGGCCAGGGCCTTGAGGTCGGTCAGCACCATGCCCGACAGTCCCTCACCCTTGCGGGCGCGACCGCGCCCGGCCCGCGGCGCATCGGCGCCGGCCGGGGCGGTGGGGGCTTCGAGCGACTCCGTGGTTTCCGTCACGAAGATCCTTCCTGTCCGGCCGATTCGGTTCGACCGGGATTGGAGCGCCGCCCAGCGGGCGGCTGCCATGGCGTGCCCTGCGAGGACACGACCAGATACACCGATCACCGCCATTGACGCCTCGGCTCGAAACCGGACCTGTCGGATCCTCAGTCGGATCCACTGCCGTCAGCAGGTGCCGTCGGCAGCTTCGTCAGGATGGGAGCGGCGGGATGTAATCTCCAACACCGCGGCGGTACAGCCGGTGATCGCTCTCAACAGTAACCGCATCGGACGCGCATCAGCAACTGTGGGTGAGCGTGTCGCGCCGGCGTCGATGGCGCATCGATCCAGCATCGATCAGGCACCCACTCCGACGATCAATCGAGCAGCTGCGCGCCCGATGTGCAGACGGGCACGAAGTCGACGTCGAAACCCGGTCGCCGCCATCGATTCACGTCGAAGTCGCCGGTCACCAGGGCGATCACCGCTGGGCCGGCGCCGGAGATGACGGCCGCCACTCCGGTGTCCCGCAGCTGCGTCATCAACGCGGCCGACGCGGGCATGGCCGCGGCCCGGTACTGCTGGTGCAGGCGGTCGCGGGTGGCCGGCATCAGGAAGGACGGGTCCTCGGTGATGGCGTGCACGAGCAGCGCCGCCGCGGCGGCGTTGGCGCCGGCGTCGGCATGCGGAACGGTGGCCGGCAGCAGGCCGCGGGTGTGATGGGTGGAACTGGACTCGTCGGCGGCGAAAACCACCACCCGGATATCCGGATGCACCGCCCGGCGGACGGCGACCGGTTGCCCGGCGTTGTCGGTGAATGCCACGGTGAACCCGCCGTACAGCGCGGGGGCAACGTTGTCGGGATGTCCCTCCATCGCGGTGCCAAGGGCCAGCACGGTCTCATCGGAGAGCATGGGACCGCCGTCGGCCACCACCAGGGCGCGCCCCAGCAGCAGGCCGGCCACGATCGCGGCGGCCGACGATCCCAGCCCACCCCCGTGCGGGATCCGATTCACGCAGGTCAGCCGGATCCCGGGCAGCGGTGCGCCGGCCGCGTGATAGGCCTCGACCATCGCCCGCACCACCAGGTGCCGCTCGTCCAACGGCACGTCCCCGGCCCCGAACCCGGAGACCACGACCTCCAGCGGGCCGTCGGTGCGGCAGACGCTGACCTCGTCGTACCGGGCCAGCGCCAGCCCGAAGCTGTCGAACCCGGGACCCAGGTTGGCCGAGGTGGCGGGCACCCGCACGGTGTACGTCGGGCCGTCCGTCTCCCCCCGCGTCATCCGGTCAGGCCGAGCGCATCGGTGACCGCCTCGGCGGCCACCGGCAGGACCACCGGATCGGTCATGAAGCCCATCGCGGTGTCCGGGTCCTTCAGCCCGTTGCCGGTCACGGTGCACACCACCACGGAGTCGCCCGGCAATCGCCCATCGGCGACGGTGGCGATCAACCCGGCCACCGACGCCGCCGAGGCCGGCTCCACGAACACGCCCTCGGTGCCGGCGAGCAGCCGGTAGGCGCTCAGGATCTGCTCGTCGGTGACCATGTCGATCAGCCCGTGAGATTCGTCACGCGCGGTGGTCGCGCCCTTCCAGGACGCGGGCGCGCCGATCCGGATGGCGGTGGCGATGGTGTCCGGATCGGACACCGGGTGGCCCAACACCAACGGGGCCGCGCCGGCGGCCTGGAATCCGAACATCCGCGGCAGCGCGTCGATGACGCCGTCGGCGTGGTACTCCCGATAACCTTTCCAGTACGCGGTGATGTTGCCCGCATTGCCCACCGGGAGCAGGTGGACGTCGGGGGCCCGGCCGAGCACGTCGCAGATCTCGAAGGCCGCGGTCTTCTGCCCCTCGATGCGCACCGGATTGACCGAGTTGACCAGTTCGATCTCGTCGGTGGTCGCCGCGGTCTTGCGCGCCAGTTCCAGACAGTCGTCGAAGTTGCCCTCGATCTGCAGGATCCGCGCGCCGTAGGCCACCGCCTGGGCCAGTTTGCCGGCGGCGATCTTGCCTTGCGGGATCAACACCGCGCTGGTCAGACCGGCCCGCGCGGCATAGGCGGCCGCCGACGCCGACGTGTTGCCGGTGGACGCGCAGATCACCGCGCGCGCCCCGCGGGCCAGCGCGTGAGTGACGGCCACCGTCATGCCACGGTCCTTGAACGACCCGGTCGGGTTGGCCCCCTCGACCTTCAGGTACACCTGCACGCCGAGTCGCTCGGACAGCGTGTGCGCCGGCAGCAGTGGGGTGCCACCCTCCAACAGCGTGACCACCCGGGCGCCGGGGGGCACGGCCACCCGGTCGCCGTAGGCAGCGATCAGCCCGGGCCAGCCCAGGCCGGTCAGGCCGGGCGCGGCGGTCGTTCCGTTCATCGCATGTCCCCCGTCACCCGCATCACGGACGTGACCGCACGCACCGAATCGAGGTCGGCCAGCCGCCGCACGGTGGCCGACAGCGCGGCGTCCGGCGCACTGTGGGTGACGACGACCAGCCGGGCGTCGTCGCCGCGGCCCTCCTGCCGCACCGTGGAGATGGACACCTCGGCGTCCGCGAACGCCATGGCGACCGCGGCCAGCACGCCGGCCTTGTCGTCCACGTCGAGGCTGATGTGGTATTTCGACAGGACGTCCCCCATGGGCAGGATCGGCAACGCCGCGTACGACGACTCGCGAGGCCCGCGCCCGCCGGCGACCTTGTTCCGGGCCACCGCCACCAGGTCGCCGAGCACCGCCGAGGCGGTGGGCGCGCCACCCGCGCCGGGGCCGTAGAACATCAACCGCCCGGCCGCCTCGGCCTCCACGTACACCGCGTTGTAGGCGCCGTCCACGGAGGCCAGCGGATGCGAGGTGGGCAGCATCACCGGGTGCACCCGTGCTGAGACAGCATCCGCGCCGTCCGGCCCCGGCACCCGCTCGCAGATGGCCAGCAGCTTGACCGTGCAACCGATCTCGCGGGCGGCGGCGATGTCGGCGGCCGACACGTTCGCGATGCCCTCGCGGTAGACGTCGCGGGCGGCGACCCGGGTGTGGAAACCGATCGAGGCCATGATCGCGGCCTTGGCCGCGGCATCGAACCCGTCGACGTCGGCGGTCGGGTCGGCCTCCGCGTAGCCCAGCCGGGTCGCCTCGGCCAGCGCCTCGTGATAGCCCATCCCGGTGTCGACCATGTTCGACAGGATGAAATTCGTGGTGCCGTTGACAATGCCCATGATCCGCACGATCCGGTCACCGGCCAGGGACTCGCGCAGCGGGCGGATCAGTGGGATCGCGCCGGCCACGGCCGCCTCGAAGTACAGGTCGGCGCCCGCCGCGTCGGCCGCCCGGTACAGCTGCGGGCCGTGTTCGGCCAGCAGCGCCTTGTTCGCGGTGACCACCCCGGCGCCGCGTCCGAGCGCGGTCAGCAACAGGTCCTTGGTCGGTTCGATGCCGCCGATCACCTCGACGACGACGTCGATGCCGCCATCGGTCACCACCCCGGCCGCATCCGTGGTCAACAACCCGGCCGGGATGTCCGGGTGCCGCTCCGGCCGCCGGACGGCGACCGCCACCAGCTCCAGCTTCGCGCCCACCCGGGCAGTGAGTTCGTCGGCCTGCTCGACGAGCAGCCGGACCACCTGGGACCCGACGACGCCCGCGCCCAGCACCCCGACCCGGACCACCGGGGCGACGGCCGGCACCTCGGGGTTGAACTCGACCCGCCCGGTCATCGCGACCCTCCCGGTCTGGTGACGTCCCGGAACACCCGGAACGCGTAGATCAGCAGCAGGATCACGACGGCGATCGCGGCGATCGCGATAGTGATCGTCAGCCATTGGGGCAGGTCCGGCTTGATCAGGGTGATGACGATCAGCACCCCGGCCAGGATGAGCAGGACGACGCCGGGGACCAGCGAGGCCGGCTTGGCCGGCTTCTGGTCGGGGTCGTCGGCAGGACTGGTCACCGGGTCTCCAGGAGCATCAGGTCGTCGTCGGTCTCGCGTCGCAACACCACTCGGGAAACGCCGCTGGCAGCCCCGCCCGTTCCGTCATTGAATACCGCCACGACCGCCGGGCGCGGCACCCGGTTGTAGTTGCTGGCCATGGCGTAGCAGTAGGCGCCGGTGGCGGCCACCGCGAGCAGGTCACCGATGGCCAGGTCGCCGGGCAGGTAGCAGTCGCGGACGACGATGTCGCCGCTCTCGCAGTGCTTGCCGACCACCCGGGACAGGACCGGCGTGGCGTCGGAGGAACGGGACGCCAGGGCGACCGTGTATTCGGCGTCGTACAGGGCGGTGCGGATGTTGTCGCTCATCCCGCCGTCCACCGAGACGTATCGGCGGGTCAGGCCGCCGTCCAGCTTCACGTCCTTGATCGTGCCGACCTCGTACAGCGTCACGGTGCCCGGTCCGGCGATGGCCCGGCCCGGTTCGACCATCACCGCCGGCACACTCAGCCCGGCCAGTTGGCACTCCCGGCCGACGATGTCGAGCAGGGACTTGGCCATCACGTCGGGCGCGGGCGGGTCGTCGTCGGCGGTGTAGGCGATGCCCAGCCCGCCGCCCAGGTCCAGCGTGGTGAGCGTCTGCGTGACCTGCGGAAACTCCTCGACGATGGCCCGCAGGAGCCCGACCACCCGGTGCGCGGCGACCTCGAAGCCGGACGGATCGAAGATCTGCGAGCCGATGTGCGAGTGCAGTCCCACCAGCCGCAGGCCGCGCAGCGCGACCACCCGGCGTACCGCCTCGGCCGCGTCGCCGCCGGTCAGCGAGAACCCGAACTTCTGATCCTCGTGCGCGGTCGCGATGAACTCGTGCGTGTGCGCCTCGACGCCCACCGTCACCCTGACCATCACCGGCACCGGGTCGTCCGCCCGATGCTCGACAAATCCGGCCAGCCGGGCGATCTCGTCGAACGAGTCGATCACGATCGACCCGATGCGGTTCTGGACCGCCAGCGCCAGCTCGGCGTCGGACTTGTTGGAGCCGTGCAGCGCGATCCGCGCTGGCGGGAATCCGGCCCGCAGCGCCAGCTTCAGCTCACCGGAGGTGCACACGTCCAGCGCCAGCCCCTCGTCGGCCAGCCAGCGCACGATCTCACTGCACAGGAATGCCTTGCCGGCGTAGTGCACGCTGCCGGCGCCGCCGAACGCGTGCGCGAAATCCTGGCAACGGCTGCGGAAGTCGGCCTCGTCGATCACCATCAGCGGGGTTCCGTGGCGGCTGGTCAGATCGCGAACGTCCGCTCCGGCCAGGCTGATCGAGCCGGCGTCGGTGCGGGTCGCACCGCGCGGCCAGACCGTCGGGTCCAGCCGGTTCAGGTCGGGGGGCGCGCCGTGCCCGGGCCGGTCCGGGTGCAGCTCACCCGAGCGGGGCCCCGCCGGATGCGTCCTCACATCCGCTCCGGGGCGTCGACGCCGAGCACGGCCAGACCGTTGGCCAGCACCTGCCGGGTGGCCGCGCAGAGCCAGAGCCGGGCGATAGTCGGCGCCCCTGCCATCTCTGACCCGAGGGGCAGCACGCGCACCGAGTCGTAGAACTTGTGGTAACCCGAGGCCAGGTCCTCCAGGTAGCGGGCCACCCGGTGCGGTTCGCGCAGCTCGGCGGCGGTGGCCAGCACCCCGGGATACGCGGCGAGCAGCGCGATGAGCTCCGACTCCCGCGGGGTGTCGAGCAGCGCGGGGTCGTAGGTCCCCCCCGTTTCCAGACCGAGGTCGATGCCCAGGTCGGCGGCGTTGCGGGCCAGCGAGGCCAGCCGAGCGTGCGCGTATTGCACGTAGAACACCGGATTGTCGCTGGTCTGCCGGGTCCACAGGTCCAGGTCCAGGTCCAGGGTGGTGTCCACCGAGTAGCGGATCAGTGCGTACCGGGCGGCGTCCACGCCCAGCGCCTCGATCAGGTCGTCCAGGGTGATGACGGTACCGGCCCGCTTGCTCATCCGGAGCGGCTGGCCGTCCCGGACCAGGTTCACCATCTGTCCGATGAGCACCTCGACCACGTCGGGGTCGTCGCCGAACGCGGCCGCGGCGGCCTTGAGCCGGGCGATGTACCCGTGGTGGTCCGCGCCGAGCATGTAGATGCACAGGTCGAAGCCGCGCGAGCGCTTGTCCAGGAAGTAGGCCAGGTCACCGGCGATGTACGCGGGTTGCCCGTCGGACTTGATGACGACCCGGTCCTTGTCGTCGCCGTAGGCCATGGAGTTCAGCCACCAGGCGCCGTCGGCGAACGTGAGATGGCCGGAGTCCTTGAGCCGTTGCACGGCGGCGTCCACCGCACCGCTCTCGTGCAGCGAGTTCTCGTGGAAGTACACGTCGAAGTCGGTGCGGAACGTGTGCAGGGTGGCCTTGATCTCCTCGAACATCAGCTCGACGCCCGCCCGGCGGTAGATCTCGGTCGCCTGCTCGTCGGGCAGGTCCGGGGCCGCGGGCTGCTCGGCGGTCACCCGGCCGGCAATCTCGCCGATGTAGTCGCCGCCGTAGCCGTCCTCGGGGGCCGGTTGATCCCGGGCCGCGGCCAGCAGCGAGCGGGCGAACCGGTCGATCTGCGCGCCGGCGTCGTTGAAGTAGTACTCGCGCAGCACCGAGGCGCCCTGGGTGGCCAGGATCCGGCCCAGCGCGTCGCCGACCGCGGCCCAGCGGGCACCGCCGATGTGGATGGGTCCGGTCGGGTTGGCCGAGACGAACTCCAGATTGACCTGCCGGCCGGCGAGCGCATCGCCGGCGCCGTACCCGGCGCCGTCGGCCACGATCCGGCCGACCAGGGCGGCCGCCGCGGCGGTCTCCACGGTGATGTTCAGAAAGCCCGGACCGGCGATCTCGACATCGGCGATGCCGGGCGCCGCTCGCAGGTGGGCGGCGAGTACCTCGGCGATCTCCCGGGGCGGCCGGCGCGCCGCCTTGGCCAGCTTCATCGCGATCGGGGTGGCGTAGTCGCCATGGTCGCGGGACTTGGGACGGTCGAGGGGAATGTCGGCCGGTACCTCGACGTCGATGTGACCGTCGGCCACGGCCGATGCCAGGGCACGGCGAACGGCGTCGGCCAACTGCACGGGATCCACCGGGCCATTCTAGGAAGCAACCGCCGGGGTGATTGCACGCCGGGCGTTCCACGGCGCGGTGCGGCCGACGGGCGGCCGGGTCCCCGGGCACCCGGCGGGCGACGTGGACCCGACCGGATTCCGGCCGGATCGGTCGACTCCGCCGCCGCGGGCGGCGCCCTCGCGCGGCGCGTCGTGGATCCGGCGGCCGACCGTGCCGACGACGGTCCCCGCGCTCACGCAGACGCGACGGGGCCGGTACGTAGACTGGACCGTCGGCCACCGGCCACCCTGCGCTCCTGCCGAGACCGGCGGAAGCACCTTGGAACAAGCGTCGAACAGCAAGGACCGCACCCGCATCATGGTCAGTGGCAAGAGCACGAAGAAGAGCCGTCCCCCCGCGCCGGTGGTCTCCCGACGGCAGGGCCTGCCCTGGCTCACGATCGCCGCCGTCGTGGCCGTGGTCGCACTGGCCGCCGGCATCTTCTTCGTGGTGTTCAACAAGACGCAGGAGAAGAGTGCGGCCGCGGACGCGCTCGCGCCATGGACACCGTCGGAGTCGAACCAGGACCCGTCGGTGAACATCGCGGGCATCTACGTCGGCGCGAACACCCCGGCCACCGCCGACGGTCCGGCCAGCTACGTCGATTACAAGGCCGCCATCCACATCAACGCGGACCAGCGGGTGGCCTACAACCGGTTCCCGCCGGTCGGCGGCCCGCACGACGGGACATGGGCCAACTGCAACGGCATCGTCTACCAGACCGCCGTGCGCAACGAGAACATGGTGCACACGCTCGAACACGGGGCCGTGTGGATCACCTACAACCCGGACACCATCGCACCGGGTGACCTGGACGTCCTGAAGTCGCTGGTGAACGGTCAGCCGTACACCTCGTTGTCCCCCTACCCGGGCCTGGACCGGCCGATCGCCCTGCAGGCCTGGGCGCACCAGTTGAAGGTCGATTCCGCGTCCGACGAGCGGGTCAAGCAGTTCGTCACCGCGCTGCGGCAGAACCGCTGGGTCTACCCGGAGACCGGCGCGACGTGCCAGCAGCCGTCCTTCGACACGGCGAACCCGCCGGCCTTCGACCCGACGCCGCCCGGCGCCGGAGCGATCCCGATGTCCGGCACCGGCGGCGTGGTCAACTCCACCGAGATGTCGGTGGCCAGCAGTGACGAGTCGGTCGACGCGACGGCCTCGGTCCCGGTGACGACCGCCGATCAGTCGCCCGCGGAGGCGCCGTCACCGCCGGCCGCGGAAACGCCGACCACCGCGGGCTGACCACGATGACCCGGCCGACCGACCCGACATCCGGTTCCGCCGCCGGCCCGCCCGGCGACGTCACCACGCCCCGCCCCGGACTGTCCCGCCCGGTCACCATCCTGCTGCTGGTGGCGGCGGCGGTCGTCCTCCTGCTGGTCGGCGCGACCCTCGGGCTGGCCCTGTCCGGCGCGTTCCGCTCCGAGCCCGCGACGCCGGACAGCTCGTCGGTGGACGCCGGCTTCGCCCGGGACATGATCGTGCATCACGACCAGGGTGTGCTGATGGCGCACTACGCCGAGCAGAACACGCAGGACCCGGAGATCGGCGTGATGGCCTACGACATCGGCTACACGCAGACCGATCAGATCGGGCAGATGCAGGGCTGGTTGTCCCTGTGGGATCTGCCCGAGTCGACCGACGCCCCGCGGATGGGCTGGATGTCCGGCAGCCAGGGCGGGCACGACATGGGCGCGATGACGTCCGCCGCGCCGACCGCCGCGCCGACCGGCGCCACCCGTGCGACGTCGGCACCGTCGAGCGCACCCGCCACCTCGGCGGGCGAGACCCCGCTGATGCCGGGGATGGCAACGAACAGCGAGATCGCGCGCCTGCAGGCGCTGCGCGGGACGGAATCGGACATCTACTTCCTGCAGCTGATGATCCGTCACCATCAGGGCGGCCAGCCGATGATGGAGTACGCGGCCGAGCACGCCACCAACCCCGTCGTCCGCAACTTCGCCGACAAGATGGCCCAGTCCCAATCCGCGGAGATCTCCGTGATGACCCAGATGCTCGCCGAGCGGGGTGCCGAGCCGCTGCCTGCCCCTGCCGGCTGAATCCCGGTGCGGTCCGCGTCACGGGGCGGTATTTCTGCGGCTCCGGCCCCGTCCTGACGCGTGGCAGCAGGATTCCGCACCCCTGGGGACAGACACCGATGACCACCGCACTCACGTTCGCACCTCCTCGCCGGAACCGGTTGATGATCATCGTCGGATCCGTCTTCCTGGCCGTGGGCCTCGTCCTGGGCACGGTGTTCGTGCTCATCGGCTCGAAGGACTACTCGGCCTACACGGCCCGGGCCGGCGCCACCGTGGTCGACGTCGACGTGCACACCTCCCGCAGCAACGGCAAGACCAGGACCACCCGCGACTACGACGTGCAGTTCACCGCCGACGGCCGGACCTATCGGATCACCGATATCGGCGGCGTCCGCTCAGGCGGCGACCTGTCCACCGGCGACACCGTCGCCGTCGCCTTCCCGCCCGCTGACCCGCAGCAGGCGGTGTGGGCCGGCACCGTCGAGGGCGGCGCGACGCTGCTGCTGTTCGTCGGGCTCGGGACCGGGCTGCTCTTCGGCGTTCTCGGCGCCACCCTCCTGGCCCTCGGTCTGCGGCGACGTCCCGGCCCGATCACGCCGGCCCCCGGCGCCCGGGTTGCCGGCCCCATCCCGGCCGACCCCGGCGCCGCCACCGATCTCGGACGCCCCTGGACGTTCGACGAGGTGGTGCGCGACCTGGCGCGCCGGACCACCGGCACCCCGTACACGGTTGACCGGTCCGGCGACGCGGTGACCGTCCGGATCGATCTGGCCGACGCCCGCTGGTGGGCCCTGCTGCAACGGCAGGGCCTGACCACGTCGTACTCGACGACCCTGTCCCCCGTCGGACCGGGCAAGGCGGCCCGCTCCGACCTGCTCAGCGAATTCGAGTGGGCCGCCGGACCCGATGGCCGGCTGGTCCCCCGGCTGACCGGACGGGTCTCATCGGCGGGTGGCCGGGTCTGGGCCGTCGGCGCGGAGAAGATCTGGGCGTTCGGGCCGGACGGGGTGACCAAGGTGGTCGACTACCGGCTCGATTCGGGCGAGCTGCACCAGCTGGTCAGCACCACACTGGATCGGGCCGGCTGGTCCACCGCCTTCGACACCCAGTCCAGGATCGGGCTGTGGGTGGCCGCCGTCGGCGCCCTCGGTGCGGTGGCCGCCGGCGTCGCGGTGCTGGCGCTCTGACCGCCGACCCGCGGGCCGGCAGGGTCAGAACTGCAGGCCGATGTGGTGGAAGTACCGCCGCGCCGACCGGACGACCGCGCCCTTGGCGTCCTCGGTGAGGACCTTGTCCCACCAGGCGCCGTAGATCACCGCAAAGTCCAGCGGGTCGACGAGGTCCACCGCCCGCCGGATCGTGTCCGGATGCTCGGGGATGTAGTTCGGGTAGCTGTACATGAACGAGAGCCAGCGGCGGTCCTCCACCACCTGGAAGATGTCCCCGGTCAGCAGGGCACCGCGCCCGTCGGCACCGGCCGGCCAGTGCAGGATCGTGCCGCCCGCGAAGTGGACGCCGGCCCGGTACAGGGTGCGTCCGGGCAGCGCTTCGATGCCGTCGCCGGACCAGAACCGCACGTTGCCGGACCGCTGCACCCACTGCCGGTCGCGTTCGTGGATGTAGACCGGTACCCCGCCGAACGCCTCACTCCAGGTGATCATCGAGCTGTAATAGTGCGGGTGCGAGATGGCGATCGCCGCCACCCCGCCCCGGTCCCGGACCGCGCTGACGGTCTCGTCGTCCAGCAGCGAGATGCAGTCCCACAGCAGGTTCCCGCCCGCACCCGGCACCAGCAGGGCCCGCTGCCCGATGGCGAATCGCGGCTCGGTGCCGATCCCGATCAGTCCGTGCGCCTCGGGCGCGAGCCGGTTGCGGAACCCGGCATCCACGAGTTCCCCGATCGACGTCCACTGCTGACCGGCCGGCGGCACGTACTGCCGGTCGTCCTCGCAGATCGGGCAACGCGCCGGGGTGGGACCGGCCTCGTACTGCACCCCGCAGGTCCGGCACATCGGATGGGTCAGGTCCATCCGGCCGACAGTAGGCCGCCCGGCCCAGGATTGGTCAGGGCGACGCCGGCGATGCGGTAATGTTGCGTGCCGCGCCCCCGTAGCTCAGGGGATAGAGCACCGCCCTCCGGAGGCGGGTGCGCAGGTTCGAATCCTGCCGGGGGCACGTGTGATGCCGGGCGCATCATGGGCAGCCGAACCTACGCCGTAGGTTCGGCTGTTCGCTCTTCCAGGTCCTGGTGGCGCGCGTGAGTCGCCTCGTCCGCCGATCGCCCGGTCGTCGCGTCGTGGCCCTCAGCGGCCCAGATCGTCGAGCGTGACCAGACCGTCCTCCAACGCCCGCGCCACCAGTGCACTCTTGGTCGGCGCCTCCCGGCCGACCGCGGCGTACTTGATCCGGACACGCTCGATATAGGTGTCGACAGTGCGCGGGCTGATGCCCAGCATCGCTGCGGCCAGCCCTTTCGACGAAGACGCGAACCAGGCCCGCAGCGCCTCGAGTTCCATCGGCGCCAGTCGTGGACGATCCGCGGCGTCGTCGGCCGCGATGGCCCCGGACAACGACGGCGGGGTGTACGCGCGCCCGGCGGCGGCGGCCCGGACCGCGGCGACCAGGTGCGCGCGTCCCTCCGACTTCGCCACGAAGGCAAGCGCGCCCAGGCCGATGCACTTCACCGCGGTGGCCCGGCGGCCGTCGCCGGTGTAGACGACGACCCGGCGACCGGCCTGGGCCAGCCGACGAAGATCGCCGAACTCCTGGGCGCCGCCGGAGAGCTGCAAGTCCATGATGACGACATCGGCCGTTGCGCCGGGGCCGGTCCAGGCGGCCGCGAGCCGGGCACCGGCTTCGATCACGTCGATCGGCGGATCCGCGGCGGCGCACCAGGAGCGGACCCCGGCGGTCACCACCTCGTGGTCATCGACCAGGACCGCAGTGATCAGCGCCGTCGGCGGCGCCGCCGTCCCCTCGCCCGGGACCCCCCGGGTCACGGCATCGTCCACCGAGCCTGAACCCATGTCAGTCTCCCTTCGCTGATCGTATCCACCACCACGTCCTTGGTCACCGTCGATTCCGCTGCCGGTATCTCGACACCGTCGCCCACGGCCCCCAGCGTCAGCTGACCGGTCGCGCCGACAAGGGTCACCCGCGCCCAGCTGACCGCGGTCGAGACGACAATCAGCAGGCCGTCGGTCAACACCCGCCGCACCTCGTCCGGCGGGTCCGGCCACTGGCCGCTGACCTGGAGCTCGACGACGACATGCCGGCGCTCGGCGACGTCGACGCAATGCCGGACGATGTGCAACAACGGATTGTCGGCGTCCTCGGATTCGGCGAACAGGCGCCGAAGTCGCGCCGCCTCGATCGAGCATGCGCGCCGCACCTGGGCATCCGTCGGCTCGGCGGTGCCGTCGCGCAGGGCGCGCAGCAACGGCAGGACGCCCTGGTCCAACGTCGCGAAACGATGGCGGCGACCGGAATGCAGCCGGGCGGCGATGACCTCACGGGTTCGCAGGAGCTCGCTCTCCCGCCACGACCGCTCGACCGTGCGGGCCGCCCCGGCCAGCGCGGTGGCGGCGATTGCCCCGGCCAGCGGATAGCCCAGGGTGCCGATCGCGCCGCTGAGCGCGTTCAGCAGTGTGTCCACTTCACCGGATCGGGTCACCAGCACGTCCACCAACACCATCGCCTCGTGGACACAGAGGAAGCCGACGAACACGGCCAGTGGACGATCGAACAGCACGACCAGGCCCACCCAGCCGACGACCCCCGTCGACCAGTCCGCCGCGGTCGTCGCGGCCCCCGCGGGCAGACCGGCCATCGACAGCCCCGAGGCCGTGAGCACGGCGCCGATCGCCACGGGCCGGGACCGCCCCCATGGCCGGTGCCGCGCCACCTGCGCCACGCCGATGAGCACGACCCCGGCCAGGACCGCCCAGGCCACCGCCTGGGACCAGACCGGATGGTAGGAGCGGACATTGCGCAACATGCTCATGGTGAGCAGCAGGGTGCCCGCCACGGTGGTGACCCCGATGCGCAGGCCGTACCGGTAGCGGTCCGCCGGGCTGGAGGGTGGGCGCGCCGGCGCCGGGTCCGGCGTCACGCCGGCCAGCCCAGGCGTACGACGGTGCCCGTGCCCGGAGTGGACCGGATCGCGGCGCTGCCGCCGACGTCGGCCATCCGGCGCACGATCGACCCGCGCATCCCGCGACGCCCGATCGTCACCGCACTCGGATCAAAACCCCTTCCCCGATCGATGATCTCGACGATGACCGGGCCACCGTCACCATGCACCCGGACCTGGACCCAGTGGACGCCGGCATGCCGCGCGGCGTTGCGCACCGCCTCGCCGGCAGCTCCGGACAGGGCCCGGACGGCCTCCCCGTCGCACGGATACTCCGCGGGCCCGTCGAACCGCACCTCGATGTCGTGTCCCGCACAGGCGGAGACGACCGACTCGACCAGGTCCGCGCGCGCCGCCTGCGGCTCGGGAATCGCCTCCAGCACCGCCAGGTCTCGCGCCACCCGGTCGACCAGGGTGCGGCCCCCGTCCTGCCCGGCGGCGCCCATGCCGACCATCAGCAGGGTGCTGGCCGCCGTGTCGTGCAGCGTGTCCAGCATCCGGCGTTCGTCGGACCGCACGGCGTGAGCCACCTGCTGCTCGCGCCGGAGAGTCTCGAGTTCGCCGGCGGCCCGTCGGGCCGCCCGCCCACCACGTTCCACCAGAACCCGCAGCATCCGACCGAGCAGGCACAGCACCACCGACCAGGCGGCGGTGATCAGGCTGTCGGACCAGGTGCCCGCGGGCAACGCGATCGCCAGGCCGGTGACCATCGCGACCGCCAGGACGACAGCAGCGGCGGCACCGGTCACCCTCGACGCGTAGAACTGATAGCTGACGGCGGCGAACGACACGAAAGGCACCAGCCACGATTGGCCGGCCACCATCCAGTCGGCGGGGACCGTCCATTTCACCGATATCGACAGCAGCACCAGAAATGCAATATCAACCCACGTCAGCCATTCGCCCGCCGGCCAGGTGATCCGGTGTGCATAGAATGCACTCCACAGGGTGAATACGATCATCAATCCGGACACGATCAGCCGCATCGACCCGGGGTCAGCCGCGGTGATGGCCACAACAACGGTCGGAATCAGCGTGGCCACACGGGTTGTCGCCGCATAGCGGCGCCCGACACCGGGCACCGAATCCCCTGTTGCCGCCGGCGCACGAACCCACCCCGTCCACCCCATAGGGCGCAAGAATAGTGGTCCGCGACCGACGGTCATTCGCCAACGGCACAGGCGGCTCCCGCCGGCCGGCAACCGGCAATGAGGGGCGAACACCCGACGCCGGCCACCGGCCGGCGGGCCCACAATTGTCGGGCCGAGAAACGGTGGAGGAGCAACAACCTGGGGGGATCGATGGGGATGTCGACACGACGGCGACGCCCGCCGCGCAGCCGGAGCCCCATCGGCAGCACCGGGCGCCGGGGCGCCGCGTTCGCCCTGGCGGCCGGCTTGTTGTTGCTCCTGCCGGCGGCCCCTGCCGCGGCCCACACCGGGCAGGGCAATGCCACCCCGGGCAACAGCGGGCCCCATCCATGGCCAAGCGACGGATGCTCCACTCCCGGCGCGAAGATCAGCTCGGTGCCGGGGATCTTCGATTTCGCCCACGCCTGCGTCCATCACGACGGGTGCTACATCGGCTTCCCGCGGGACGGCCGCCCGACCTACTGGGTCAGCCGCCTGCAGTGCGACAGCTGGTTCCTGGGTGATCTGCAGGCAAGTTGCCGGTGGCAGCACGGCAGTGACCTGACGGCGTCCTGGGCCGGCCGGCAGTGCTCGACCTGGGCCTCGGTCTACTACCGCGCCGTCCGCACGTTCGGCACCGGTTACCTGGGTCCGCTCGACAACTGAGGCGGGCCCTCGACCCGGCCGGCGCCCGCTCGGATCTGCGCCGACGTCGTCCCCCCGCCCACGGGGGTCTGTTCGCCGACCCGCTGGGGGTCGGCCCGCAATCGGGAGGTACCGCATGACCGCTGTACATTCGTGGCGCCAGGCCATCCGATGGAGCGCAGTGGCGATCGCCGCGCTGGCGACGGTGATCGCCTTGACGCTCTCGGGATTCGGCTCCGGCACGATCGCCGGACGGGCGACACCGGTGACGCCGGAGATCACCGACTCCGTCATCACACTCAGTCCCGCCGAACTCGTCGAATGGCGGCAACGCACCGCGACCCCGCGGCAGCGGGCGGAGATCATCGCGCAGTTGAACGAAGCGTTCGCCGGGGTGGCGACGGTCGGTGACGGCGCATCCCCGCAGGCAACCGGATCAACACCCTCCGGCGCCCGCGTGCAACAGGTGCTGGCCACGGGATTCACCGGTGATCACTTCTGGATCACCGCCTCGTACGCCGATATTGCCCGGGGCGCGGTGCCCGCCGCAGTCGCGGCATGCGCCATCCGGATACCGCGCGCGCTGTGCTCCGCCGCTGGCAACTGGCTGATCGGCGCTGCCGCAGGCTGGGGCGCCGGCAACAGCCATGGCCTGTGGGCGGCCGTCTACTGGTGGCCGCCGCGATTCACCGGAGGTCGCTGGTAGTAATCGCTCCCCCGGTCAACTCGGCGCGCCTCGGCCCCTCGGGTCGGGGCGCCGCCCTGTCCGACCGTCAGGACCGCACCGATGGATCGGGTGAGGCGGCCTGGACCGGCCGACTTTTTGACCGGCCAGGCCTGGTGCGGCCCACTGTCCCGGGTCAAGGAACGCACCTGACCTTGCTGTACCCCATCCGCGCCCCATCCGTACCCTGCTAGTCGGGTGAACGAGACATCACATTCCTATGATGGAACACGGTCCCCGAGGCGGTGACGCACGGATCAACAGTGAGATCGACAGGCCGGACGATTGGGCGCGGTGACGGATGGTGACGGACCTCCTCGCGGAGGCGGTGGCCGGGATCTCCGGTTCCACGATCGAACAGGTCGGCCGGTTCGGCTACGACGCACCGAACGACGCGTGGACGTGGTCGGACGAGATCTTCGTCATGCACGGATTCGGGCCGCGCGAGGTCGTTCCGACGACGGCCCTGATGTTGGCCCACCAGCACCCGGACGACCGGACCACGACCGTGACCGCGGTGCTGGAAGCGATGCGGACCGGCCGGCCGTTCGCGTCCCGGCACCGGATCGTGGACAGCCGGCAGACCGAACGCCTGATCATCAGCGTCGGCCAGGCCGAACTCGACGGCGCCGAGCAGATCCGCCGGATCAGCGGGTTCATGGTGGACATCACCGGTAGCTTCCGGCGGGACCTGGCCGAATCGACCCACGCGGCGGTGGAGGCGGCGGGCGCGTCCCGGGCCGCGATCGACCAGGCCAAGGGCGCGCTCATGCTGGTCTACGGGATGGACGAGGATGCCGCGTTCAACCTCCTGCGCTGGTACTCGCAACGGTCCAACGTCAAGCTGCGCGACCTGGCCGACACCCTGGTCAACGCGACGGCGCAAGGGGTTCCGATGAGCGGGGACAGCCGGCGCCGGCTGGACGAGGTCTTCTTCGCGCTGGCCGGCGGCCGGGCCGAGCCGTCCGCGGCGTCGGAGGCCGGTGACCTGGTCACCACGGTGACGGTCGAGCAGGGCGTCCCCGTGCTGCACGTCACCGGCGACGTCGACCTGTCGACCGGACCGCAGTTCACCGCGGTCCTGGCCACCGCGGTGGGGCAGGCCGAGCGCCCGGCGCCGGTGGTGGTCGACCTGTCCGAACTCACCCACCTCGGCTCCGTCGGGCTCGCCGTGCTGACCCAGTTCCACCGGCGGTGCGCCGGCAAGGGCACCCCGTTGCGGTTGGTATTCGGCGAACTCGGGTCGCTCCCGTCGGTGCGCTCGGCCGGGCTGTCCGGATTTCAGAGCGTCGAGCAGGCGGTGAGCTGACGCCGCCGGCTCAGCGTCGTCGGCTCAGCCGCCTTCGGGCGGCAGGTGGGGCAGTCCGGCCAGGTCCAGGACGAACGCGGCCGGCGACCCGGGCCCGGTGACGAGCACCGGCGGGGTGCGCAGCGCGCCCGGCTGACCGGACGCCGACAGCGTGTGCAGCATCTGGACGCCGGCGCTGCTCAGGTGGGTCACCCCGGTCAGGTCGATGGTGACCGGCAGCTCGCCACCCCGCCCCGCCCGCAGCACCTCCTGCCGAAGGAGCGGTGCGGACTCGAGATCGACCGGACCGGACACGGTGATCAGCCGCGCCCCGATCGGACCGGAGGGCAACGCCCGGAACTGCGCCGCCGCGATACTGACCGCCCCGGTCCCGGCGACCAATCCGATCGGCCGGTGCAGCCGGCGGCGCATCCGCACGACCGTGCCCGCCGGTTCGGCGTCGACGGTGAAGTCGTCCACCGCTTCCGACACCATCGCCAGCCCGCGGCCGCGGGTGCCGGCCTTGGTGATCGGTGGCTGCCAGACGCCGTCGTCGGCGACGACCAGCAGTGCGTCGCCGCGCGTGGTGAGGTTCGCCTGCACCCGCACGGCCCCCGGTGATCCGGGCCGGAAACCGTGCTCGATGCTGTTCGCCGCCGCCTCGCTGACCGCCAGGGCCAGTGCCGTCTCGTCCTCGTCGGTCACCTGCAGGTCCCGCAACCAGGTCCGCAGGTCCGCCCGGATCGACTCGAGCTGGTCCGGTCGGGCCGGGTACTGGGCGTACCACGGGGCGACCGGTAGCGCCCGGCGCTGCACCGCCACCATCGTGACGTCGTCGAGGTGACCGGGACGGGTCATCAGCTCGACGGTGTGCGCACACACCCGCTCGGGAACCGAATTCGGGCTGTCCAGCGGCAGCCCGCGCCCCAGGACGGCGTCGCCGACCACCGTGGCCAGCATCGCCAGCCCCGATTCCCAGGTGCGGCCCGGCCGTTCGACCAGCCCGTCGCTGTACAGCACCAGGACCTCACCGGTGCCGAGGGTGGCCGTCAACGGGGTGGCCGAGGCCCCGGCGCCCAGCGGCCGGTGCCCGGTCAGCGGGAGGAACCGGGCGGTGCCCGCCGGGTCGACGACCAACGGGGCCGGGTGCCCGCAGGTGACGTAGGTCAGCTCGCCGGCCGCCGGGTCGATCAGGATGACGCAGACGGTCGCGGCGAACCCGCCGGGCGTGCGTGAGGCGTACCGGTCCAGCGCCGCGATCGCGGGCGCCAGCTCGATCTCGGCGTCCAGCAGGTAGGCCAGCACCGACCGCAGCTGGCTCATCACCCCGGCCGCCGCCACCCCGTGACCGACGACGTCGCCGACGATCACCGCGAGCCGGTGGTCGGCGAGCATGAAACCGTCGAACCAGTCCCCGCCGGCGGCGTGCTCCACGTCGGCCAGCAGGTAGCGGGCCGCCAACTCCAGCTGGGGCAGGACGGGCAGGCTGGAGGGCAGCAGCGCCCGCTGCAATTCGTCGATGACGTCCAGCGCGGCCCGGTAGCGACGCCGGAATTCGGTGCCGCGCTGGGTGGCCTGCCGGCGCGCCTGCATCTGGGCGGTGGTGTCCATCGCCTGCACGATCACCCCGCGGATGGTGCCGTCCGGCAGACGCCAGGGCGACATCACGAAGGTGACGAACCATTCCAGGTCGATCGCACCGTCCTGGTCGGCGTCGAGCAGCACCCGCCAATCGCGGGCGGTGATCGGCAGCCCGGAGTCGAACACCTCGTCCAACCGCTCCAGCAGCTGTTGCCCGGCCAGCTCCGGGATCGCCTCGCGGCACGGGCGACCCAGGGCGGGCCGATCGCCCAGGAGCCGCCGAGACACGGCGTTCATGGCGACGATGACGTGGTCGGGGCCTTCGAGCGCGACGTGGATCGCCGGCGACTCGTCGAACGCGTCGATCACCGCGGCCACGTCACCGGGCGTGTCGGCCGGTTCGCTCGGCAGGGCCTGGCTCACCTCACCACTGTCGCATTCGCCGTCGTATGTGGCCCGGCCGGCTCGCTGCTGAACCGACCGGGCGGATGGTGATCGGTGCACGCACTTCCACCGACACACCGATGACCCTGTTCCCGGTCCACCCCCGGTCGATGCGTCGAAGAATCGGACCGATAGCCTGCGGCGCCGGTTCGCCGACGTCGGCGGGCCCTCATCCGGGGAGTCCACATGACGTATTGCCTGGCCCTTCGCCTCGACGACGGCCTCGTCTTCATGTCTGATACCCGCACCAATGCGGGCGTGGACAACATCAGCAACTACCGCAAGCTGCACATCCTGCGGCCGGCCCCGGATCGGATCTTCGTCCTGCAGTCCGCCGGGAACCTGGCCACCACCCAGGAGGTGCTCGACCGGATCCACCACGACCTGGCCGCGCCGGCCGGCACCGAATCGCTGGCCACCGTCGAGGAGATGTTCCAGGCGGCGCTGTATGTCGGGCGGGTGAGCCGTACCGTCGTCGCCGCGCACCGGGACGGGCTGATGTCCTCCGGCGCGGACGGGACGGCGACCTTCATCCTGGGTGGGCAGCTCCGGGGCAGCGCGCCGGACATCATGCTGGTCTACCCGGAGGGCAACTACATCCGCGCCTCCGACGAGCGGCCCTTCCTGCAGATCGGCGAGTCCAAGTACGGCAAGTTCATGCTGGACATCGCGGTTCGCGCACACGCCGATCTGGCCGCCGCCGCGAAGATCGCGCTGGCCTCGATGATCAGCACGGCGCGGGCCAACCTGTCCGTTGGTCCGCCGTACGACCTCGGCGTGTATCGCACCGATGCGTTGACCATCGACGAGTTCCGGATCACCGAGGATTCGACGATCCTGCATCGCCTGCTGGAACTCTGGGAGAAGCACATCATGGCCGCGCTGCACGAACTGCCGGCCGTCACCGACCTGGACGAGCTGGTCGCCGAGCCCGGCCGCGCCCGGCCGTAGCCATATCGACCGTCAGCGTGGACGTGGACCCCGCTCCGGCCGCCGGCCTGGCTCATCGGGCGATCCTGATGTCCGTCCTGGACGGCGATCCGCGGCCCACGTTGCGCTGAGGCCGGGCGCGGGTGATCATTCCGCCGCCGCGCCAGGTCTCGCGGCGATCAGGCCGGTGCCGACCCGACCCGGACCAGCATCTTGCCGGTGTTCGCGCCGCGCATCATGTCGAGGAAGGCGTCGACGGCGTGCTCGATCCCGTCGACAATCGTTTCGTCGTAGGCGATCTGCCCGGCGGCGAACCAGCCGGTCATCCGCTCGGTGAACTCGGGTGCCAGGTGCAGGTAACCGGCCAGGGTGAAGCCCTTGATGGTCAGCGCACGGGTGATGACGTTGGCCAGATTGTCCGGACCGGACGGCCGATCGGTGGTGTTGTAACCGGCGATCGCCCCGCACAGCGCGAGCCGGCCGCCGTCGTTCATCACGTCGAGTGCGGCTTCGAGGTGGTCGCCGCCGACGTTGTCGAAGTACACGTCGACGCCCTCGGGCAGGGCGGCCAGTTGCTGCCGCACCGGCCCGTCCTTGTAGTTGAAAGCGGCGTCATAGCCGTACTTCTCGGTCAGCAGCCGGACCTTCTCGGCCGAGCCGGCCGACCCGATCACCCGGCCCGCGCCGAGCAGCTTGGCGATCTGCCCGACCGCGCTGCCGACGGCACCGGCCGCGCCGGAGACGAACACGGTGTCCCCCGGCCTGAGCCCGGCAATGGCCGTCAGCCCGACGTAGGCGGTGAGGCCGGTCATCCCCAGGATGTGCAGCCGCAGCGACCGCGGGATCCCGGGCACGTCCGGGACCACCCGGAACGTCTGCGCCGGGGCCTGGATGACGTCGGTCCAGCCGTGCTGGTGCAGCACGACCGCACCGACCGGCACCGCGTCGGAGGCCGATTCGACGACCCGGCCGATCGCACCGCCGGTGATCGTCCCGCCCAGCGCGTAGGGCGCGACGTAGCTGCGGACGTCGTTCATCCGGCCACGCATGTAGGGGTCGACCGAGACGAAGTCGTTCACCACCCGGACCTCGCCCGGGGCGAGGTCGCCGTACTCGACGGTGACGGTGCGGAAGTCGTCATGGGTGGGCCAACCCTGCGGACGGCGGGCCAACCGGATCTGGGTACTGGTCGAATTCGTCATGAAACTCTCTCCTTGGCAATGATTGTCAGAGCACGAGGCCGACGGCGAGCGCGATCACGCCGAGCGCCGGAATCAGGCCCTGCTTGAGGGCGGCGGCCGCCTTGTCCGGGCTGGACAGCAGCAGCACCAACGCCGCGGCGGCCATGGAGCCGGCCCCGGTGAACACCAGCGTGGCGCCGACGACCGGCTGCCCGGCGGCGTACAGGGCGATGCCCAGGAACACCGCGATCGCCAAGAACAGGTTGTAGAAGCCCTGGTTGAACGCCAGCTCCCGCATCGTGCCCGCCTCGGCGGCGGTGGTGCCGAACGTCCGCCGGGCCTGCGCACCGGTCCACGCGAAGGATTCCAGATAGAAGATGTAGACGTGCACCAGGGCCGCCAGACCGGCGAGCACGAGACCGGCAATGACCATGACCGAAGGGCTCCTTCGCTGCGCCAGCCGGCGCTCGATATTCTGTACTGACCGGTTCACTATATACTGGATCGGTCAGTGCACAATGAGCCGGGCAGGGGTAGTGATGGGACGCACACAGTCATTCGACACCGACCAGGTCGTGCGCGCCGCCCGGTCGGTGTTCTGGGCGCAGGGGTTCGAGGCGGCCGCGCTGCCCGATCTGGAACGAGCGACGGGATTGAGCCGTTCCAGCATCTACCACGCGTTCGGCTCCAAACGCGGCCTGTTCGGTGCCGCGGTGAACAGCTACCTGGTCGAAGTGGTCCGCCCCCGGCTGGCGCCGCTGATGGCCGACCCCGTCCGACCCGACGCGCTCGAGGATTACCTGACCGGTCTGCGCGCCGCCCTCCTGCGGGCCGACACACTGCCCGCGAGCAGCGGTTGCCTGCTGGTCAACACCGCCGGCGCCCCGATCGGGCAGGACGACGAGGTGGCCCGGATCGTCGCCGACTACCGGGCCGAACTCCGCGCCGGCCTCGGTCGCGGGGTCCGCGCCCGGCTGCCGCAGCTGAGCGGCGCCGAGCAGGACACGCTCGCCAACGCGTGCACCGGGCTGGTCGTCGCCGCGTTCGCGCTCGTCCGCGTCGACCCGGCCCAGGCCGCCGGCGCCCTGGACACCGCCCGCGCACTGATCGCCGCCCGGGAATGAGTCGGGCGCACTCAGCGCAGTTCGCGCAGCTGCGCCGTCATCGCCCCGCCGGCATCGCCGGTGTTCACCGTGCCCTGGGGCTCGACCAGCACGGCCTGCACCTCCCGGTCGGCCTTGGGACAGTGCTCGCGTCGCTCACCCCGGGAGCCTACGGAGTAGCCACCGGAGCGGTGGTGGGCGCGGACGGGTTCGAACCGCCGACCGCCCGGGTGTAAACCGGGTGCTCTCCCGCTGAGCTACGCGCCCCGTCGGGCCGCCCGACACTGCCGGACGGCCGCGAGACAGTATTCCACTCCGGCGGACCGGCCCCGCACCGTTCAGGCCAGGGCCGCGACGGCCCGCTGCCACCCCGACTGGTCGCGCGCCTGCCCCGGACCGTTCACCTCGGCGAAGCGGATCACCCCGTCGACATCAACCAGGAACGTGCCGCGCAACGCCATCCCGGCCTTGTCGAAGAACACGTCGTAGGCCTGCGCCACCGCACCGTGCGGCCAGTAGTCGGACAGCAGCGGGAACTGGTAGCCCTGCTGCTCGGCCCACGCTTTGAGCGACTGCGACGTGTCACAGGAGATGGCCAGCACCTGAACGCCGGCCGACTCGAAGGTCGACAGGTCGTCCCGGAGCTGGCAGAGCTCACCGGTACAGGTCCCGGAGAATGCGAACGGGTAGAACACCAGCAGCACCGGCTGACGCCCCCGGAACTCCGACAGCGTCACCGGGGTCTTGTTCGCGTCCGGCAACGTGAAGTCGGGCGCGGTGGCACCGACGGACAATCCCTGACCCGACATCAGCCCTGTTCCTTCATCAACGACGTGCCTTTCCCGATTTGGGCCGGGCCAGCCGGGCCAGCATCCAACCGGGCCCGCCGTTCACCGACGTCGTCTGGGCCAGGCCGGCGGTTTGCGTTGCCTCGGCCACCTCGCTCGGCTCGACATATCCGTCCAGTCCGGTCTTGGGGGTGATGAGCCAGATCACCCCGTCGGCCGCCAGCAGCGGTACCGCGTTGATCAGGGCGTCGGTGAGGTCGCCGTCACCGTCGCGCCACCACAGCAGCACCGCGTTCAGCACCTCGTCCGAGTCGTCGTCGAGCAACTCGGACTCGATGAGGTCGGCGATCGCGTCCCGCAGGTCGTGGTCGACGTCCTCGTCGTACCCGGACTCCCCCACCGTGTCCCCAGCCTGCAGGCCAAGCCGGGTAGCCGCGGCTACGGCGTACCCTGCGACGTCACTCACTCCGTATCGCATCCCTTCACGGTCCCGGCCGCGAACCGGCTTGCGCTCATCCGATTCCTGCCGTGATCTGTCCTTGGCCGCATACCTTAATTCGATCGCCCGGCCGCGCCGACAGCAGCACCACCAATGAGCCAAAAAGCCCCGTTCCGACGAGCGATGCCACCCGATGATGCGAGAGGATGGGAACCGCTTGACGGCGCCGAACGGGTCGATGTACCCGACCGGCTCGGCGCACCATGCGGCCCCGGCCGACGATTGCCTGAAGGAGTACGCGTTGACGACAGTGAACGAACCGGCGCCGAGGATGACGCTGATCAAGGACGGCATCGCCGCCCAGTTGCACGACATCGACCCGGAAGAGACGAACGAGTGGCTCGCCTCGTTCGACGCCATGCTCGAGGCCGGCGGCAGCCAGCGCGCGCGCTACCTGATGCTGCGGATGCTGGACCGCGCCAAGCAGCAGCACATCGCGCTGCCGGCGCTGACCACCACTGACTACATCAACACGATCCCGACCGAGTCGGAGCCGTTCTTCCCCGGTGACGAGGCGATCGAGCGCCGCTACCGCGGCTTCATCCGGTGGAACGCGGCGATGCTCGTGCATCGGGCCCAGCGCCCCGGCATCGGCGTCGGCGGTCACATCTCCACCTACGCGTCGTCGGCGACCCTCTACGAGGTCGGGTTCAACCACTTCTGGCGCGGCAAGGACGCCCCCGGCGGCGGCGACCAGGTCTTCTTCCAGGGCCACGCCTCCCCCGGCATGTACGCGCGGGCCTTCCTGGAGGGCCGGCTGTCCGAGCACGACCTGGACGGTTTCCGCCAGGAGAAGTCGCACGCGGGCGGCGGCATCCCGTCCTACCCGCACCCCCGGCTGATGCCGGAGTTCTGGGAATTCCCCACCGTGTCCATGGGCCTGGGCCCGATGAACGCGATCCAGCAGGCCCGGGTCAACCGCTTCCTGCACCACCGCGGCATCAAGGACACCTCCGACCAGCACGTCTGGGCGTTCCTCGGCGACGGCGAACTCGACGAGGTCGAGTCCCGCGGGCTGATCCACATCGCCGCGATCGACGGCCTGGACAACCTGACCTACGTCATCAACTGCAACCTGCAGCGGTTGGACGGGCCGGTCCGCGGCAACGGCAAGATCGTCCAGGAACTCGAGGCCTTCTTCCGGGGCGCCGGCTGGAACGTCATCAAGGTCATCTGGGGCCGCGAGTGGGACCGCCTGCTGGAGAAGGACAAGGACGGCGCCCTCGTCCACCTGATGAACACCACGGCCGACGGCGATTTCCAGACCTACCGGGCCAACGACGGCGCCTACATCCGTGAGCACTTCTTCGGCCGCGACCCGCGGACCAAGCAGATGGTGACGGACCTGTCCGACGAGGACATCTGGCGGCTTCGCCGCGGTGGCCACGACTACCGCAAGGTCTACGCGGCCTACAACGCGGCGACCCAGCACACGGGGCAGCCCACGGTCATCCTGGTCAAGACGATCAAGGGCTTCGGGCTCGGGCCGTCGTTCCAGGGTCGTAACGCGACCCACCAGATGAAGAAGATGACCTCGCAGAACCTGCACGAGTTCCGGGACAGCCTGCAGCTGCCCATCCCGGACAGCCAGCTCGAGGACGTCTACCGGCCGCCGTACTTCCACCCCGGCCAGGATTCCGACGAGATCCAGTACATGCTGGATCGCCGCAAGCGCCTCGGCGGCTTCGTGCCCGAGCGTCGGGTCACCGCCAAGCCGCTGGTGCTCCCCGGCGACAAGCTGTACGACGTGCTCAAGAAGGGCTCCGGCAAGCAGGAGATCGCCACCACCATGGCGTTCGTCCGGCTGGTCCGCGACCTGTTCAAGGACCCGGAGATCGGCAACCGCGTGGTGCCGATCATCCCCGACGAGGCCCGCACCTTCGGCATGGACTCGTTCTTCCCGACGCAGAAGATCTACAACCCGTCCGGGCAGCTGTACACCGCGGTCGACGCCCAGCTGATGCTGGCCTACCGCGAGTCCGAACAGGGCATGATCCTGCACGAGGGCATCGACGAGGCCGGCTCCATCGCCACCCTCACCGCGGTCTCCACCGCGTACGCCACCCACGGCGAACCGATGATCCCGATGTACATCTTCTACTCGATGTTCGGGTTCCAGCGGACCGGCGACGGCATGTGGGCGATCGGCGACCAGATGGGCCGCGGGTTCGTCCTGGGCGCCACCGCCGGCCGCACCACGCTGACCGGCGAGGGCCTGCAGCACGGTGACGGACACTCGCACCTGCTGGCCGCCACCCAGCCGCACTTCGTGTCCTACGACCCGGCCTACGGCTACGAGATCGCGCACATCGTCAAGGACGGCCTGCGCCGGATGTACGGCGGGAGCGACGAGTTCCCGCACGGCGAGAACGTCATGTACTACATCACCCTGTACAACGAGCCGTACCAGCAGCCCAAGCAGCCGGAGGACCTGGACGTCGAGGGTCTACTCAAGGGCATCTACAAGCTCTCGCCGGCCGCCGAGACCGAGGGCAAGGCGCGGGCGCAGCTGCTGGCCTCCGGCGTCGGGGTGCGCTGGGCGCTCGAGGCGCAGCAGTTGCTGGCCGCGGACTGGGGCGTGGCCGCCGACGTGTGGTCGGTGACCAGCTGGACCGAGTTGAGCCGGGACGCCGAGCGGATCGAGCGGGCCAGGCTGCTGGATCCGGCCGCCGAGGTCGGCGTGCCGTACATCTCCAAGGTGCTGGCGCAGACCGAGGGGCCGGTTATCGCGACCAGCGACTGGCAGCGGGCGGTGCAGAACCTCATCGCCCCCTGGGTGCCCGGTGACTTCGTCGCCCTGGGTGCCGACGGGTTCGGCTTCTCCGACACCCGGGCGGCCGCCCGCCGGCACTTCCTCATCGACGGTCCGTCGATGGTGGTCGCGACCCTCGCCGCGCTGGAACGCCGCGGCGCCTACCGGGAGGGCGCGGCCGCCGAGGCGGCCGAGAAGTACCAACTGCACGACGTGCTGGCCGGACGGTCCGGAAACGCGGGTGGCGATTCCTAGGTCCGCCCAGCGGGTGAATTGAGAACCAAACGAGACGGCGCGGACCGCAATTCGGCATCAGGAGCCGGTTGCGTCCGCGCCTTCTTCGTTGGGCTTGATCGCCCCCGCCCACGAGGGTCGCCGGCGGACGAGTGATGGCGGCGACCGGCACTTTCGGCGATCGAACAGGCCGGAGTCTTGATCGGTTCTTGACCGCCTACCTGCTGGCATGGCGCCCGGAGAGGCGGTACGGTACGCACGTTGTTGCTCTTCTCCTGGTGTCCGCATGGCATGCACGGGGTAAAGCGCAATCACCCGGCCGGAGAAGGAATCGGCCGGGGTGTTCGATCAGCGGGCAACCGCGGACAAACGCTCGAGGAGAGCAAGCATGGCGCAGGGAACTGTCAAGTGGTTCAACGCGGAGAAGGGCTACGGCTTCATCTCCCCGGACGATGGGTCGGGCGATGTGTTCGTCCACTACTCGGCGATCGGTGGCTCCGGCTACAAGTCGCTCGAGGAGGGACAGCGGGTCAACTTCGAGGTCGAGCAGTCGCCCAAGGGACCGCAGGCCACCGGGGTCAGCGCCGCCTGATTCCGAGTTCCGTCACCAGGGCCCGCACCGGCACCGCCGGTACGGGCCCTGTGCTGTACCGGGGGATGGTCCGTCCCGCGCTCACCGTCCCGGCCCCCGGCCGTGGTCGCCGTCCCCCAGCCGCTCCTGTCGCCCGCCGGCCCGTCCCGCGCTCGCCGTCCCGACCCCCGGGCCGTCGTCGCTGTCCCCCAGCCGCTCCTGTCGCCCGCCGGCCCGTCCCGCGCTCGCCGTCCCGGCCCGGTCCGAGGTGGCAGGCTGTCCGTCATGACGGCCGACGGCACCCTGGACCCGCCGGCCGTCGATCCGGCGCGGCTGCCCGGCCCGACCCCGTCATCGGTGTTGCGGGCCGTCAGCTCGGCCCTGGGGTCGCCTCCGGCGGCCGTGTACGGGGTCAGCGAGGACACCCTGGCCCAGATCGAGCGGGCGGGTGGCCGGCTGGCCCGCCGCGCGCTCGCCCTGATGGACGAACGGCTGCCCTGGTTCCGGTCCCTGCCGGCCGAACAGCGCTCCTGGGTCACGCTGGTCGCTCAGGCCGGCATCTCCGGCTACGTGGTCTGGGCCAAGGCCAGCAGCGACGAGTACCGGATCACCGGCGAGGTGTTCGGCACGGCGCCCCGGGAGCTGGTCCGCGCCGTCTCGCTGCGGCGGACCGTGGAGCTGGTCCGGGTGGCCATCATGGTCGCCGAACAGGACCTGCCGGCGCTGGCTGCGGACGAGGCCGAACAGATCGCCCTGCGCGACTCCCTGCTGCGCTACAGCCGGGAGATCGCGTTCGCCGCGGCCGAGGTCTATGCGGCCGCCGCGGAGACCCGGGGTGCGTGGGACGCCCGGGTGGAGGCCGCGGTGGTCGACGGGGTGGTCCGCGGTGAGGACATCGGCACGCTGTCCTCCCGCGCGGCGGCCCTGAACTGGGACCCGACCGCAGACACCGTGGTGGTGGCCGGGGCGGCCCCGACGGGAGACCGGGCGGACGCCGTGGCGGCGGTGACCGACTGGGCCGCGAAGACGCGACGATCGGCAATGTCCGGGGTGCACGGCGACCGGCTGGTGCTGGTGCTGGCCGGCGCGGCGCCGCCGGAGGCCGGCGTCGAGTCCCTGTTCGGCGAGGGTCCGGTCGTGCTCGGCCGGGCCGGCAGCGGCCTGCGGGCGGCCATCAACTCCGCCGCCGACGCGCTGGCCGGGTTGGACGTGGCGGCCGCCTGGCCGGACGCGCCCCGGATGATCGACGCCGACGATCTGCTTGCGGAGCGGGTGCTCGCCGGGGACGCGCGGGCCGCGGCCCGGCTGCGCGCCTCGGTGTACGGCCCGCTGTCCGCCGCCCCGCACCTGCTGTCCACGGTCGACGCCTACCTCGCCGCCGGCGGCGCGCTGGAACCGACCGCCCGCAACCTGTTCGTGCACCCCAACACGGTCCGCTACCGCCTGCACCGGGTCGCCGACCTGACCGGCCGCGATCCGTGGGATCCCCGGGACCTGCTCGTCCTGCAGACGGCCGTCATCCTCGGTCGGCTGGCCGCCACCCCCTGACGGCGCGCTTTCCCCCTGGTCGCTGATCAAAGCCGGGCCGAACCGGACATCCGACCCCCGCCGGCGCGGGTTGATCAGCGTCGCCCGGCGTCATCCCGGTTCGCTGATCAAAGCCGGGCCGAACCGGACATCCGACCCCCGGCGGCGCGGGTTTGATCAGCGTCGCCCGGCGAGTGCGATCGACGAAGGGGCGGCGGCGGGTCGGACCAGCGCACCACCGGCAGCGTCATCCCGCGGACGGCGAAGCCCTCCCGTCGCAGCCAGGTCTGGACCGGACGATCGGCGGGAAGCGGCTCGACGCGCATCATCGTGGCAATCCGGCCGGCCAGCACGTCGGGCGTCAGGAATGCCGTGTTCCAGGTGTAGCGGACGACCCGGATGCCCCATTCCTGCAGCTGCCACTCGCGCTGCTTCTCAGCGCGGACCGCCTCCATCGGATCGGTCAGCCCGTACTTGTCGATGCCGTCCGCTTCGGCGGCGAGCCGATGTTCGGCCCAGTAGTGGTCGAGGCGAAAGCGCGGATAACCGTCACCGACCCAGATGTTGCAGACGCCGGGTGGAAGCCCGGCCCGCAAGAAGGCGTACCGGCCGGCAGATTCCAAGGGCGACTCGACGTCAGGATCTGAGTTGGCCACGGCCCACCTCGCTAGCTGGATGCCCGGCCACGCCGCCATGTCGCGCTCGGCACGGGCCAGCTCCTCCCGTGAACCGTCGCGAGTGGCGGCTCCGTCCGCGAGCATCAGCCCCATCCGCCGATCGCATCCGCGGGCCAGGTCGACAGCGGCGAACGACGGGCGCAGCGTCGCCGTGCCGTCGACTTCGGTGAGCCAACGATCGGCCACCGCGGCGAACCGGGTTCGGCCATGCAGGGTGCGGTTCGACCCGCTGCCCCGCGACCCCAGCCGGATCACGCTCGGCACCGCCGGCGGTTCAGGCCGAGTGGGCAATTCGTGCAGGGCCACCGCCGACCAGTCCGACGCATGGGTGTTGGGTGGTGACGCCATGACGAACGCACGGGTGCGCAGGCGAAACGCGGGCCACTCGCTCAGACCGGCGACAATTCGCCGCTCGGCGTAGATGCCCTTGGCCAGGGCCGTCAAAGCACCCGACCGCAGCAGCCGCTCGATCCGGTCGGCGCTGACGCCGAGCTCGCGGCACCGTGCGGCGGTGATCAGGTCGCCGCCGTCGGCGAGGGCGGCGAGCAGAATCGGCGGGATCGTCGCGGACATTCCCGCAGCCTGCGGGTCGCCGGCCGGTCACAGGGAAAATTCTTGTGCCGTGTGGACAACTGGGCACGAGTTGTCCACAGCGGAGCCCGCGCAACCGACGGCCCGCCGGGCCGCGGCCGCGGTCCGCTGATCAAATCCGAGCTCGATGTCCTATTAGTCCGCTTCGAGCGCGGGTTTGATCAGCGCACGCCGGGCCTCGACAGCGGTTGGCTGATCAATTCCGAGCCTTGTGCCCGTTTTGCCGGATTCAGCCGCGGGTTTGATCAGCGAACCGGCCCGCCAGCCCAGCCCAGCCCAGCCCGGCGCGGCCCAACCCGGCCCGGCCCGGGCCAGCCCAACCCGGGCCGGGCCGGGCCGCGCGCGGGTCAATCACGACGAACCGGCCCTAACACCAGCACCAACCCTGTGACGATGATCAAGATTTGGTGACTCCCACCGGGTTGACTGTGGGATCCCTACAAAAGACTCCTCACGACTTGGTGGCGTCCGTCATCACCATGCCCCCACCGGACATGTCACGGTAGATGGCGTGCTGGCCATCGTCGCTCCCGGTCAGGGAGCCCAGAAACCCGGAATGCTCTCCAGTTGGCTCGAACTGGACGGAGCAGCCGAGGCGCTGGCCCAGATGTCGGACCGGGCCCATCTCGATCTGACCCGGCTGGGCACCGAGGCGACGGCCGAGGAGATCAAGGACACCGCGGTCACCCAACCGTTGGTGGTCGCCACCGCCCTGCTGGCGGCCCGCTACCTGCGGATTCCGTCCACCGCCGCGGTCGCCGGACATTCCGTCGGCGAGCTGGCCGCGGCGTCGGTGGCCGGCGTCCTCGCCGATCTGGACGCCGTCGAACTGGCCGCGGTCCGCGGGCAGGCGATGGGTGCCGCGTGCGCGCTCACCCCGACCGGCATGTCCGCGGTGATGGGCGGCGACACGGATGCCGTCCTGGCCGCGCTCGAAGAGCTCGATCTGGTCGGCGCGAACGTCAACGGCGGGGGTCAGATCGTGGCCGCCGGCCCGCTGGAGGCCCTCGACCAGCTCAAGGCCGAGCCCCCGGCCGGCGTCCGGATCATCCCGCTGCCCGTGGCCGGGGCCTTCCACACGTCCTTCATGGCCAGCGCCGAGCACGCGCTGCGCGAGCACGTCGGCGGCCTCACCCCGCAGGACCCCACCCACGTGCTGCTGACGAACTCCGACGGCACCGTCATCGGATCGGGCCAGGCGTACCTGCAGCTGCTGGTCGCCCAGGTCACCCATCCCGTCCGCTGGGACCAGTGCATGCAGACCCTGGCCGGCCTCGGCGTCACCGGCGTGCTGGAACTGCCGCCGGCTGGCACGCTGGTCGGACTCGTCAAGCGTGATCTCAAGGGGGTGGCCACCATGGCCCTCAAGACACCCGCCGATCTGGACGCCGCCGCGGCGTTCGCGGCCGAACACGCCGGGGTGAAACAGCCATGACGGCCAAGATCGGCACCGCTCCCGGCGCGCCCGGTTCGAGGATCGTCGGCCTGGGTCACTACCGGCCCGACAAGGTCGTCACCAACGACGATCTCGCCAAGATCATGGAGACCGACGACGAGTGGATCCGGGCCCGCGTCGGCATCGCCGAGCGCCGGTTCGCCGCCGCCGACGAGTCCGTGGCCAGCATGGGCGCGCAGGCCGGCGCGAAGGCGCTGGCCGAGGCCGGGCTGCAGCCCGAGGAGATCGACACGGTCATCACCGCCACCTGCAGCCTGGATTCGCCCGCGCCGCACGCGTCCACCCAGATCGCCAGCCTGCTGGGCATTCACGCCCCGGGCTCGTTCGACATCAACGCGGCCTGCGCCGGGTTCTGCTACGCGGTCGCCGCGGCCGACCAGGCCGTCCGGACCGGGGCCTCACGCAACGTCCTGGTGGTCGGGTCGGAGAAGCTGACCGACTGGACCAAGTCCGACGACCGGGCCACCGCGATCATCTTCGCCGACGGCGCGGGTGCCGTCGTCGTGTCGCCCTCCGACGAACCGGGTATCGGTCCGGTCCAGTGGGGCAGCGACGAGGACCACACCCGGACCATCCGGATCGAGGGCCGCAACGGCCACTTCATCCAGGAGGGCCAGACGGTCTTCCGCTGGGCCACGTCGGCCATCGCCCCGGTCGCGATCCGGGCGACCCGGGCGGCCGGGCTGGAACTGAGCGACATCGACGTGCTGGTCACCCATCAGGCGAACCTGCGGATCATCGACGCCATCGCGAAGAAGATCGTCAAGGAGGGCGGCCGGGACGATCTGAAGGTCGGCCGGGACATCGTCACCACCGGCAACACCTCGTCGGCGTCCATTCCGATCGCGCTCGACCGGATGCGCGCCGCCGGCGAGGTCAGCTCCGGCGAGGTGGTGCTGTCCGTCGCTTTCGGTGCCGGATTGACCTACGCCAGCCAAGTGTTCGTCTGTCCCTGACGCAATGGGGCAGAATGCCCAGTTGCCATTCCAACCGCGGCCGTCGTCACACCCACTCGGGAACGGCCGGAAAACCCCGAAAGGAACCACCGTGAGCAACGAGGACATCATCGCCGGCCTCGGCGAGATCGTCGAAGAGGTCGCCGGCGTGAGTGCCGCCGACGTCACCGCCGACAAGTCCTTCACCGACGACCTGGACATCGATTCGCTGTCCATGGTCGAGATCGCGGTGCAGGCCGAGGACAAGTTCGGCGTGAAGATTCCCGACGACGAGCTGGCCAACCTCAAGACCGTGGGGGACGCCGTCTCCTACATCGAGGCCAACAAGTCCTGATGGCCCCGGCCCGGCCGCGGTGCACCATCCTGCGGCCGGGATGCCACCACCACCGTCACCCCGCTCCACTCCGAAGGGAACCCACGCGATGAGCTCCGATCACGACGTCGTCGTCACCGGTATCGGCGCGACCACGCCGATCGGCGGCACCGCGCCGGAAACCTGGCAGGCCCTTCTCGACGGCACGATCGGCGTCAAGGCGCTGACCGAGCCCTGGGCCGAGAAGTACGACCTGCCCGTGCGCATCTACGCGCCGCTGGTCGTCGAACCCAGCGAGGTCCTCTCGCGGGTGGAGGCGCGCCGGCTCGACCGCTGCCAGCAGGTCGCGCTGGTCGCGGCCCGCGAGGCGTGGGCCGACGCGGGCGCGCCGGAGATGGACCTGGAACGGCTCGGAGTGGTGATCGGCACCGGCATCGGCGGCGCGCTGACACTGCTCGGACAGGACGACATCCTGGAACAGGACGGCGTTCGCAAGGTCGCCGTGCTGACCGTGCCGATGCTGATGCCCAACGGCCCGGCCGCCGCAGTCGGCCTGTGGGCCAAGGCCCGCGGCGGCGTGCACGCCCCGGTCTCGGCCTGCGCCTCCGGCGCCGAGGGCCTGGCCTGGGCCTACCGGATGATCAAGTCCGGTGAACTCGACGTGGCCATCGCCGGTGGCGCGGAGGCCTGCGTGCACCCGCTGCCGATGGCCGGCTTCTCCCAGATGCGGGCGATGAGCACCCGCAACGACGATCCGCAGACCGCGTCCCGCCCCTTCGACATCGACCGGGACGGTTTCGTGCTCGGCGAGGGTGCCGGAATCATGGTGCTCGAGCGCGAGGCGCACGCCAAGGCCCGCGGCGCCAAGATCTACGGACGGCTGGCCGGCATCGGCATGTCCAACGACGCGTACCACATCACCGCCCCGGAGCCCGAGGGCGAGGGGTCCAGCCGGGCGATCGCCAAGGCGCTGCGCAGCGCCGACCTGTCCCCCCTGGACATCGGGCACGTCAACGCGCACGCCACGTCGACGCCGGTCGGCGACATCGCCGAGTCGAACACCATCCTGCGCTCGGTGGGCGGCCACCCGGTGGTCACCTCGACCAAGTCGATGACCGGGCACATGCTCGGGGCCGCCGGATCCCTCGAGGCGATCGCGACGATGCTGTCCGTCCGGGACGGCATCATCCCCGGCAGCCGCAACATCACCACGATCGACCCGGAGATCAAGGTCGACGTGGCCACGGAGAACCGTGAAGTGACCCTGACTGCCGCGCTGAACGACTCGTTCGGCTTCGGCGGGCACAACGTCGCGCTCATCTTCACGGCGGCCTGACCCGCCGCACGTCACCGACGCGAACACGCGACCGGGCCCGGCGACGACCGCCGGGCCGTACCACCACCCCGGGACGACTCGCCATGCCGGCGTGCCCGCGTCCCGGTCACCCTCGCCCAGGCGAGGAACTTCTCGGCAACGGCGCCGCGTTTGTCCGGCGCGTCAGGAGTGGACCATGACCGCAGTCCTGCCTCACACCGAGCTGCCGGCCCAGCCTGGCGCCCTGACCGAACCGGCCGCCGAGGCCGCGACCGGGGAGGCACCGCCGGCGAAGGCCCCCCGCGCCCTCGATCCCCGGGAACCGCTGGTCCGGCTCTCCGCCCTGATGGACCCGGGCACGGTGGTCCCGCTGCACACCACCGACACGTCCGGCGTGCTCGCGGTCCGGGGCCGGATCGACGGCTCCAAGGTCGTCGCGTACTGCACCGACGCCACCCGGATGGGCGGCGCCATGGGGTATGAGGGATGCGCGCACATCGTCGACGCGATCGAGGTGGCGCTGCGCGAGCGGACGCCGGTGATCGGCCTGTGGCACTCGGGCGGCGCCCGGCTGGCCGAGGGGGTCGAGGCCCTGGACGGCGTCGGCCAGGTGTTCGCCACGATGGTCCGGGCGTCCGGGCGGGTCCCGCAGATCTCCGTGGTGCTGGGAGCGGCTGCCGGCGGTGCGGCCTACGGACCGGCCTTGACCGACATCGTGATCATGGCGCCGGACGGCCGGGTCTTCGTCACCGGGCCGGATGTGGTGCGGTCGGTGACCGGCGAGGACGTGGACTCCGAGTCCCTCGGCGGACCCGTCGCGCACCACCGCAAGTCCGGCGTCGTGCACATCGTGGCCGACGACGAGGCCGACGCGCTGGCCCGCGCCCGCCGGGTGACCGGCATCTTCACCCAGCCGGGAATCGCCGGCGTCAGCGGCATCCCGGACGACCCGGAGCTGGCCGGTGTGCTGCCCGAGCGGGCCAACCGGGCCTACCCGGTCCGCCCGCTGATCGACCGGATCATGGACGGGCCGATCGAGGAACTGCAGGCCAGGTGGTCGCCCAACATCGTCATCGGGCTGGGCCGGCTGGCCGGCCGATCGCTCGGCGTGGTGGCGAACAACCCGTTGCGGCTCGGCGGCTGCCTGGATTCGCAGTCCGCGGAGAAGGCGTCCCGGTTCGTCCGGATGTGCGACGCGTTCGGCATCCCGCTGCTGGTGATCGTCGACGTGCCCGGCTACCTGCCGGGGGTCGGGCAGGAATGGGACGGCGTGGTCCGCCGCGGCGCCAAGCTGTTGCACGCATTCGCCGAGGCGGTGGTGCCGCGGGTGACCCTGGTGACCCGCAAGGCGTACGGCGGCGCCTTCATCGCCATGAACTCCCGTTCGTTGGGCGCCACCGCGGTGTTCGCCTGGCCGAACGCGGAGATCGCGGTGATGGGCGCCAAGGCCGCGGTGGGCATCCTGCACCGCCGCAAGCTCGCGGCGGCCCCGGTCGAGCAGCGTGAGGCCCTGCACACCCAACTGGCCGCGGAACACGAGAAGATCGCCGGCGGCGTGCACCGGGCGATCGAGCTCGGCGTGGTCGACGAGGTCATCACCCCCGCGCAGACCCGGCGCAAGCTGGCCGAGGCCCTCGCGGCTGCCCCGGCGGGCCGAGGCAGCCACGGCAACATTCCCCTGTGAGCACCCTGCATCTGATCGGCGGCGGCTGGGACACGGCCGCCTCGGCCCAGGTGTACGCACCGTTCCTGGCCGATGCGACCGTCCGGGCCGGCGGACCGCCGGCGATCGCGTGTCTCGTGCTGGACGAGGGCGACGGGGCGGAGCGGGTCGAGCGGTGGACCCGCACGCTGACGGCGGTGGCCCCGTGCCGGATCCGGCCACTGCTGGTCCCGCTCGCCGAGCGGCTGGACCCGGCCCGGCTGGGCGACGCCGACGCCCTGCTGGTCGACGGTGGGCTCACCCCGGGCTACGCCGACGCGCTGGTGCCGGTTGCCGCCGACATCCGATCCTGGCTGGCCGGCGGCGGCCGCCCGTACGCCGGGTTCTCCGCCGGCGCCGCGATCGCCGCGCGGTGGGCGATCGTCGGCGGCTGGCGCTCCGGCGGCGTGCCGGTGTGCCCGGAGGACACCGGTGAGGATCTGGACGAGCTCACCGTGGTGCCGGGCCTGGGGCTCACCAAATGGAGCGTGGACGTGCATTGCGCCCAGTGGGGCACGCTCCCCCGGCTGATCGAGGTCATCCGGGCCACCGAGCCCGGGCAGGGTCGCGGGAACGGGCTGGGCATCGACGAAAACACCCTGGTGACGATCGACGCCGACGGCGGGCTGAGCGTCGCCGGCGCCGGCCGGGCATGGCTGGTGCACCGCGGCGGCGGCCGGGCGATGGCCACGGTCAGCCCCGTGCCGTCCGGGACCCGGCTCGGCTGATCTCCCGGCGCCCGTACAGCGCGGCCAGGCCAACCAGCGATCCGACCAATCCGGCGGCCAGCAGCCAGGTCAGCGGGCGGTCGGCGGCGAAGTCTCCGAGCGTGCGCACCGCGGCCACCGTCATCAGACCGAGCATGATGAGTGCGACCTGGACGAGCAGCCGGGCACTGGTCCACCGCCGGTCGGCCAGCACCTGCACGGCGGCGAAGCCCAGCGCGAAGATCGAGCCGACCACTCGTGACGTCAACGGCGTCAACGGCCAGGGCCAGACGGTGGCCGCCCATCCCGGCAGCACGAACAGGACGACCGCCGTCACGCAGGCAAGCACGCCGGCGGCGGCGATGACGGCCACCTCCGGACCGGCCAGCAGCACGTCGTCGACGGTGGCCGGCGGGGATTGACTCCGGTTGGACCACCAGGCGA
This sequence comes from Nakamurella sp., assembly GCF_044224575.1. Lineage (GTDB taxonomy): Bacteria > Actinomycetota > Actinomycetes > Mycobacteriales > Nakamurellaceae > Nakamurella. Next base: position 121,045 of record NZ_JBGAKE010000002.1, on the reverse strand, counting down.
GCAGCACGAGCAGGGGCGCGGTGAAGTACAGACCGGCCCACAGCCAGAAGCCCACGTTGCCGTGCACGAACCGGTCCCAGTGCAGCACCGTGGCCACGCCCAACAATCCGGAGAACAGCACGACCGGCAGGAAGCCGCCGCCGATCCGATGCCATTGCGTCGCCGCCACCGCCCGCGCGAAGAAGTACGCGCCGCCGAGGTAGGCGGACGCCAGCATCATCGAGGTGAAGTCGGGCGCGATGCGCCAGGCGAACAGCCGTCCGGTGTCGTCGGCGGACGGCCAGAAGTACAGCAGCACGAAGGCCACCAGCAGGAAGGGGACGATGAACATGCACAGCGCTCGGGTGGCCGGCAACACCCGGTCGCGCGGCGTCGAGCCGATCCGGTCGGACGCAGGGTAGCGACCTCCGTCGCCGGATGGGTTGGCCACCCACCCATCGTCCCACCGAATCGGACATCGGGCGCAAAGATCACTCAGGGAATTCGGTCCGACCGCCCTACGACCCGGGGGCTCAGCCGGCCGCCCGCGCCCGCGCCGCGATCGCCTCGTGGTCGGCCGACCCGACCGTGTCCAGGCCGGGCGCCGGAGTCCGGCCCAGCGCCAGCCGCAGCGCGTAGACCCGGGTGGCAGCGTCGGTCAGCCGCTCCCCCGACAACTGCCCGCCGTCGACCGCGGCCACGATGCCGGACACGGCGGCCTCCGGGTCGGTCGGCATCAGCACCAGGTCCTGTCCGGCGGCGACGCCGCGCCAGGCGGCCTCCTCGGGACCGAAGTTGTTCTTGATCGGCGCCATCTGGAACGAGTCGGACACGGCCACGCCGTGAAAGTTCAGCCCGTCACAACCGGCCACCCCGGACCCCTTGAGCAGGTCGGTGACCACTGCCGAGCTCAGCGCCGACGACGCGCCCGCCGTGCCGACCGCCGGCAGATCGATGTGCCCGGTCATCACCAGCGCGGCGCCGGCGTCGACGCCACCGCGCATCGGCACGGCCTCGACCGCATTCCATTCCGGGCAGTCGATGTCCAGGGTCGGCAACGCCTTGTGGGTGTCGGTGGCCGTCCGGCCGATCCCGGGGAAGTGTTTGATCGTGGCGGCGACCCCGCCCTGCTGGTAGCCGCGGACCGCGGCGCCCACCAGCCGCGCAGAACGGTCCGGGTCGGACCCGAACGTGCGTTCGGCCACCCCGGACACCCCGGATTCCGGAGGCACATCGGCGTCGGGCGCGAAGTCGACGTTGATGCCCACGGCCCGCATCTCGGCCGCGCTGGCCGCGGTGACCTGCTCGGTCAGCGCCGCCGCGGCGTCCGGGTCGGCGATGCCGGACAGTTCGTCCGCCCCCGGGAAGTCGGTGAACCCGTTGACCAGCCTGGTCACCAGCCCGGACTCCTGGTCGGTGCCGATCAGCAGCGGCGCCCCGGCCTGGTCGGCCGGAACCTGCGCCTGCAGGTCCCCGGCGACGGCGGCGACCTGCGGCGGGGTCCCGTCCGCGGTGCCGTCGATCGCCCCTTTGGAGCCCATCAGGATGACGCCGCCCAGGTGCAGCCGGGCGACCAGATCGGTGCCGACGGCATCCGCCGAGCTGGCCATCACCACAGTGCCAGCCCGGTCGGCCGTGCTCATCGCCGCGACCGCGGCGGCCGCCGCCGTCATGTCGGCCCCGGTGACCGGGCCGCCGGGCGGCACGGCCGGGGCCGGGGGCGGTTCCGGCGGCGGGCTCGGCAGTGGCGACCCGGTCGGCTCGGCCGCCGACGTCCCCGACGCCGCAGGCGCCATGGTCGCGGGGACACTCGTTGCCGGCGGGCTGCTCGGCCCGGCCGCCGACGAGGCCGACGGCGTGTCGCCGATGGACGGCGGCGGACCCTGCTCGGGTGTGGCCGCGCAGCCGGCGAGCAGCAGCGCGGCCGCCGTCGCGCCGGCCAGCGTGCGGGCGGCGAACCTACGCCCGGTCGAATGGAAACGCCCGCGAGCCACCATGCCCGTGGACGCTACCGGCATGCCGTCATCGACTGCGTCGACGGATCGATCCCGCTCAACGTCAGCGCCCCGTCCTGGTCGCTGAGCAGGTAGGTCAGATCCCAGTTGATGCAGGTCGCCGGCAACCGTTTGGGTGCGAACTCGGCGGACTGTTCGGAGGTGAACATCGTCCGGACCCGCAAGGGATCGTCGGCGATATCGGCGATCACCAGGTTCGAGTCGACCGTGGTGCTGTAGGCCTGCGACCAGTCCGCGGACGTCTGGTTGGCCGACTGGTCCGGCCCGACGACGGTGTGCCAGGCGGGGAAATCGCGCCGGTTGATGGCGTCGAAGTACGTCTGCAAGGTCTGCTGGATCTCGCTCGCGCGGGGGTGCAGTCCGGCGGCGGGGGACACCACCACGGATTCATCGCCGGACGGTCCGGCGGTGTAGCCATCGGGAATCGAACCGGGCCGGGTCTTGCCCAGGGCCCAGGCGGCCGACGCTCCCCCGCCGAGGACGACGAGCAGGACGATGGTGAGCACCATCGTCAGTCGTCGGCCACGTAACCGCATGCAGAAGAACCCTCCGCCGTCGTCGCTGTGAGAAAGCGAGCTGTGGGATTGCGAACTGTCGCAATGTCCACATTGAGCGACGTATCAGCGGGTCGCGGGTTGTCACGCATCGTCAACGTTGGCGGCGTGAGCGGTGTTATCCATTTCTCCGCACCGGTACGCAACCCGGCGCGGGCTCAGCCGACCTGGTGCAGCCAGGTAACCGCGGTCCCCTCGCCGGCCCGGCGGTACGGTTCGAGTTCGGCGTCCATGTGCGCGCCCAGCAGATCGGACAGCTTGTGCTGGAGGGCGTCGAGAGTGGTCGCCGTGTCCATGACTGAGCGCAGTTGGTCCTCGCCGAGCATGACGTCACCGTTGGCCGACATGGCGGCCCGCCAGACGCCGCGTCCGGGGACGTGACAGATCCGTTCTCCGTCCGCCCCGGGGCTGCCTTCCTCGGTGATCTCGAAGCGCAGCATCGGCCACGCCTTGAGGGCCTTGGCCAGCTTGCCGGCGGTCCCCGGCGGGCCCGACCAGGCGACATCGGCGCGCAGGGCACCGGGCAGCGCCGGCTGCGCCGTCCATGACAACGTGACGCGACCGCCGGTCACGCTGCCGATTGCCCACTCGACGTGCGGGCAGATTGCCGCGGGCGCCGAGTGCACGTACACCACTCCACGGGTCACTACCGTCCACCTCCGCTCGCACTTCCATCGTTCTTCCCCAACGTGGACGTGCGCAACTACCGGCGACGGGTGTGGCCTGCGTTGACATTGTGCACCGTGGGGTGGCCGTGACGCCACCCCCCGATGGATTGAGCCTGCCGGACCGTCCGGTCACGGCGGTCGACCGGCGATCAACGCAGGTGGGCCGCTCCCGCGTCGGACCACAACGGGGACTCGGGTTCACTGGCGGCCCACCCATCGGACCGGCGGCTGTCGGCACCGAACAGGGGGCCGACCACGGCGAGGAGGAGGAACAGGACCAGGAGGATCAGGGCTGCTGTCATGGGTCAAGACTGATCCGGAAAAATCATCACGTCCATCTGTTTCTTCTTCCGCCAATGCGTAAGATGCTCTGCATGATCGATGTGCGGAAGTTGGAGATCCTGCGCGAGCTCGATCGGTGCGGGACGATCGCGGCCACCGCCGCCGCGGTGCACCTCACCCCGTCGGCGGTCTCCCAACAGATGGCGGCGCTGTCCAAGGAAACCGGCACCGCGATGCTCGAGCCGGACGGCCGCCGCGTGCGACTCACCGAAGCGGCCCAGCTGCTGCTGCGGCACGCCCACCAGATTTTCACCCACCTGGAACACGCCGAGTCCGACCTCGCCGCCTACCGGCGCGGTGACGCGGGCACCGTCCGGGTCGGCACCTTCAGTTCGGCGGTCAAGGCGCTCGCGGTGCCGGTCATCTCCGATCTGGCGACGTCCACCCGCATCCGGGTGGAGCTGCGGGAGGTCGAGCCCGAGGATGCGCTGGACAACCTGCTCGCCCGGACGGTCGACGTCTCGCTCATTCTGACCAGCACCGAGCTGATGCCCGGCCAGGACGACAAGCGGGTGTGGTCCGAGCACCTGCTGGACGACGTGATGGATGTCGCCCTGCCCTTCGACCACCCGCTGGCCGGCCACGACGAGGTCGAACTGGCCGACCTGGCCGACGCCGACTGGATCCTGGCCAACCCGGGAGTCCCCTGCTGGCAGCTCACCCGGGACGCCTGCGAGCGTGCCGGGTTCCGGCCGCGGGCCCGGCACTACGCGGACGAGTTCGTCGGGGTGGTCGGGCTGATCGCGGCCGGGCACGGGGTGAGCCTGCTCCCTCGGCTGGCCCAGCCGGAGTTCGTGCACGAGCCGATCGTGCTGCGGCCGGTGAAGGGGATCAGCCCGGTCCGCAAGATCGGCGCGCAGATCCGGGCCGGCACGGCCGACCAGCCGCACATCGCGCCGGTGCTCGGTTCGCTGCGCCGGATCGCCCAGGGAGTGGCGCTCGGGCCGGTCGAGTGCCGGCCCGTGGTGCTTTCCCCGCCCTCCGCGGCGCTGATGGCCTCGTCATGACGACCCACATCGCGCTGATCCGGGGCATCAACGTCGGCCGCAACAAGCGGGTGGCGATGGCCGACCTGCGTGCGCTGCTGTCCGACCTCGGCTACGCCGACGTGCGGACGCTGCTGCAGAGCGGCAATGCAGTGTTCACCGCGCCCGGTTCGGCGGCGTCCGTTGCGACGGCCATCGAGGAGGCGATGACCGGGCAGCTCGGGGTCACCGCCCGGGTGCTGGTGCGCAGTCCGGCCCAGCTCGGGAAGGCCGTCGACGCCGATCCGTTCGGCGAACGGGCCGCCGAGGGGTCCAAGCACTTCCTGGGGTTCCTGGACGAGAAGCCGGCCGCCGCGGCCGTGGCTGCGGTACCTCAACTGGGACCCGAGGCCGATACCGCGCCGGACGAGGCCCGTCTCGTCGCCGGGCACCTGTATCTGTGGTGCCCGAACGGCATCTCGCGCTCGACGCTATGGCAGGTCAACTGGGACAAGGCGTTGGGCACGGCGGTCACCATGCGGAACTGGAACACCGTCACCAAGCTGCTCGAGCTGGGGTCCTAACGATCGCCGGCCCGGAACAGGGCCGCGTCCAGCAGCGGCGCCTGCAACCGCGCCCACGGCGACAGACCGCTGTCCGGGTCGGCGGCGGCAGCCAGGAACTCCGACCAGGTCCACCACGCCCACTGGGCCACTTCGTCGGGCCGGGGCGCCGGGTCGTCGTCGATGCGGCAGGCCAGCACCGGGCACAGTTCGTTCTCCTCGACGGCGCCGTCGGACGCCCGGTAGGAGAAGTCCGGCAACACCATCCGCAGCTCGACCGGGTCGACGCCGAGTTCGAACCGCATGCGGCGGGCGGCGGCGTCCGGCACGGCCTCGCCCGGGGCCGGGTGCCCGCAGGCGGTGTTCGTCCATACCGACGGGAACGTCGCCTTGTCGTCGGCCCGCCGGGTGACCAGCAGCCGCCCGTCCGAGCGGAAGCCGTAGCAGGAGAAGGCCAGGTGCCGCGGGGTGTGCGCGCCGTGCACGGTCGCCTTGGCGGCGACGCCGATCGGTGTGCCGGCCTCGTCGACGAGGACGACCTGCTCGTTCGCGTCCAGCGGGGACAGCGGGAACCGGCGAGCGGGCGGTGACGGACGTCGACCCGGGTGCTTCGGGTCGAACAGCGGGTGACGGATCGGCGGCACGACCGCGAGCCTACCGACGTACGGAAGCGTCCCGGCCGGGAACGGGTCCCGGCCGGGACGGTCCTGCGATGCCGGCTCGAACGGGCTCGGATCAGGTTTCGGCCGGCACCTCCGGATCGAGTTCGACCTCGGCCCTCTCGTTCCGCTTGTGGACGGCGAACGCGACCAGCACGACCGCCAGCATCGCGTAGCCGAGGGCCACTTCGGGCCGGGCCGCCCACTGGACCTGCTCGGCGTGGATCAGGCCGATCCAGGACAGCGCGGCCCCGACCCCGGCGGCGGCCGCGGAATAGTAGAAGTTGCGCATGAGCAGGAACGCGACGATCGAGCCGAGCACCATGCCGGCCAGCACCGCGCCCTCGCCGAACACCTTCATCCCGTGGTACACGAGGCCGGCGCTGGTCAGGGCGGCCTCGCCGACCTGATCGGCGGACGTGCCCGCGGCCGCCAGCGCGTTGTCGATCAGCCCGGTGCCCCACTGGGCGAGGTTGGGCAGGATCGCCGCGACAACCGCGGCGGCCTGGATCTTGGGCACCGATTGGAATGCCTGGGCGCCGATCAGCAGGCCGATGTACAGCAGGATCGGCACGATCGCCGGGATCGGCAGCAGCGTGTTCAGCACTCCGAACAGCCCGAGGAAGCACAGCACGGCGATCAGCACGCCGCTGGCCATCGAGTACGAGCCGCGGCCACCGGCCGCCTTCCAGCCCGGGTGGCCGATGTAGACGGCCGGCGGGAACGGCGAGCCCAGGGCCGACCCGACGATGGCGCCGGCCCCATCGGCCAGCAGCACGCTGCGCAGGTTGTAGCTGTCGCCGGCCGCCGCGGCGCTCTCCACGTTGCTCATCGCCTCGGCGAAGTTGTAGACGCCCAGCGGGATGGCGGTGGCCAGCAGCGGCGCGATGTTGCCCAGGCCGGTGAACAGCAGGTCGAAGTGCAGGCTGGGCACCGCGATGGCGATCTGGCTGACCGCCGCCTGCACGTCCGGCACGGACATGTAGCCGCCGATCCAGCCGATCGCGGTGCCGACCAGCAGCGCGGCCAGGCCGACCGGGATGCCGCCGGGCAGCCGCATGTTCGTGAAGAAGCCGACCAGGATGATGCCCAGCACCGGCAACCCGATCCAGGCGGCGTCCCAGATCTGCGCGGCCGGCCGCATCGAGATGAACGTGATCGAGATGCCGGCCAGGGTGCCCAGCATCGCCGCCCGGGGGGTGATCTTGCGGATGAACGGGCCGATGAAGGCGCCGATCAGCACGATCACGCCGATGATGAACGCCCAGGCCAGCCCGGCCTCCCAGGCGCGGACCGGGTCGCCCGTGCTGAGGAAGATCGGCAGCATGATGACGAACACGACGATGAACATGTGCGGCACGCTGGGCCCGTAGGGCAGCGCGGTGACGTCGGTCCGGTTTTCCTTCCGGGCCAGCCGGCGGGCCAGGAAGGTGTAATACACGTTGCCGACGAGCATGGCGATGCCCAGCGCCGGCAGCACGGTGCCGAGCACCGATGCGGCGGGCATCTGCACGACGAACAGCAGCAGCGCGGTCAACGTCAGGACGTTGACCAGGATGTTGAACCCGAGTCCGAAGAAGGCGTTGGTCTCGCCCTTGGTCCAGTACGGCAGCTTGAGCGTGCCGTCCGACGACGCCGAGTTCTTGAAGCCGGTGAGGTTCATGCGGTTCTCCCTGCGGGTGGGGGGATCGGGAGGTGGGGACGGTGAGTGAAGGGAGTGCGTGGGTCGGCCGGTTCGGGGACGCGGCCGGTCCGGTGGGTCAGCCGGCGAACGCCGGTTGGTGGGGGTCGGATTCGAGCGGTGCCGGGGTGAGCCCGGCGATGATCGACGCGGAATCGGCGACCCAGCCGAAGATTCCGCCCTGCGCGGCGACCATCTCCAGGCCGACTCGTTGAAACTCCGGGAAGTACGACCCGACACAGTCGGAGACCACCAGAGCCTCGTAGCCGCGGTCGTTGGCCTCCCGGACGGTGGTGTGCACGCAGACCTCGGTGGTCACCCCGGTGACGATCAGCCGGGTGATGCCGTTCTCGACGAGCACGTCACCGAAGGTGGTGCCGTAGAACGCGCCCTTGCCGGGCTTGTCGATGACGATCTCGCCCTCGATCGGCGCGAGCTCGTCGATGATGTCGTGGCCGTACTCGCCGCGGATGAGAATGCGGCCCAGGGTGCCCTGGTCGCCGATCCGCATGGATGGCGCGCCGCGGGAAAGCTTGGCCGGCGGGCAGTCCGAGAGATCGGGCAGGTGACCCTCGCGGGTGTGGATGACCAGCATCCCGGCGGACCGGGCGGCCTCGAGCAGGCCGGTCAGCGGCGGCACCACCTTCTGCAGCAAAGCGACGTCGTTGCCGAGGGTCTCGCCGAATCCGCCGGGCAGCAGGAAGTCCCGCTGCATGTCGATGACGACCAGGGCGGTGCTGGCGACGTCGAAGGCGAATGGCGCGGGTCGGGCGGGGACGGAGACGATGTCGGGCACGGTGGACTCCCAGGGGTGGTCGGGATTCGGGGTCGGCGCGGGTGACGGTTCAGTGCTCGGCGAGGTAGGCCCGCCAGCCGCCGTAGGCGGTGATGTCGGACAGGTCCTCGTCATCGAGGGCGGATGTGTCGGCGACGAAGCCGATCTCCGTGCTCCCGTCGGCCAGCTCGACCCGGCCCAGGCACACCGACGGGCTGGAGCGGGCGAGGATGCCGGGCAGGGCGGCGGCGGGCAGCCGCCACGTCTCCACCTCGATCGCCGCGCCGCCGTCCGGCGCGGTGACCAGCACCGGCACCGGACCGCTCCCGCCGGTGCGCAGCAACCGGTATCGCGGTGCGGTGGTGGTGCTGGTCAGGACCCGGCCGCCGTGCTCGACCAGATCGCGGCTGCGCGGCTGACCGGACAGGTGATGGCCGACCACGACCAGGGTCACGTCGTCGGCCACCCCCGGCGGGGTCACCGGGTGCCCGGACAGCGCACCGGCCACCGCGAGGACCCGGTCGTCGGACAAGGCGGGTCCCAGCACCATCAGCGCCGCCGGCCGGCCGTCCAGGGTCAGACCGGCCGGCACGACGGCGCCGCACAGGTCGAGCAGGTTGCCGAAGTGGGTGTAGTGGCCGAGCATCGTGTTGGTGGCGATCGGGTCGGCCAGCACCTGTTCGACGGTGAACGTGGTGCCGACGGCCGGCAGCACCAGCACGTCCATGTCCCGCCACAGCCGCCGGACCTGGGCCTGCAACTCCCCCAGCCGGTGCTGTGCGGCGAACACGTCGACCGCCGAGTACGTCGCGCCGCCCGCCATGATCGCCCGGATCACCGGGAGGACGGAATCCGGGTGGTCGGCCAGGAAGTCGCCGAACTCGGCGAGCCGTTCGGCGACCCACGGGCCCTGGTAGAGCAGCTCGCCGGCGGCCAGGAACGGACCGAACGGCGCCGTGACCACGCGACTGAACTGCAACCCGACCCGGGACCGGGCGGCCAGGTGGGCGTCCCGCATCGGCTCGTCGCCGAAGAACTCGAGCTCGCCGATGTCGGGCAGGCCGATGCGCAACGCCGTCAGGTCGGGAATCTCGCGGAACCGGGACCGTGAGTAGGGGTCACGCTCGTCGACGGCGGCGACCACGTCCAGCACCCGGCCGACGTCGGGCACCGTCCGGGCCATCAGGCTGATGCAGTCCAGCGACCGGCAGGCCGGCACCAGCCCGACGGTGCTGATCAGCCCGCGGGACGGCTTGAGCCCGACGATGCCGTTGAGCGCGGGCGGTACCCGACCGGATCCGGCGGTGTCGGTGGCCACCGCGAACGGCACCTCGCCGCCGGCCACTGCCAGCGCGGAGCCCGAGCTCGACCCGCCGGAGATCAGCCCGCCGCCGAACACGCTGCGCGGCAGGCTGTACGGCGTGCGGGTGCCGTTGAGCCCGGTGGCGAACTGGTCGAGGTTGGTCTTGCCGACGTAGATCGCGCCGGCGTCCACCAGCCTTTGCACGACCGGGGCGGTCCGGTCGGGCACGTAGGCGTAATCCGGGCAGGCCAGCGTGGTCGGCACCCCGGCGACGTCGATGCTGTCCTTCACGCCGAAGGGGATGCCGTACAGCGGAAGGCCGGTCGGGTCCGGGTGGGCCTCGAGCTGTTTGGCCCGCAGGAGCAGTTCGGAACGCTCCACCACCGAGATCCAGGCGCCGTCGTCACCCCGGTCGGCGATGCGCGCCAGCATGCCGTCGATGACATCCGACGGGGTGGCCTCGGCCGCGCGGTACGTCCGGGTCAGATCGTCGATGGTGGGGCCGTCGGCCGGACCACGACTGATGCTCTGCGCCATGTGGTCGATTGTCGACAATCGATGTATCCGGGTCGTGTTCCCCCGTTAACAGTGTGTTGCGCGGTTCAGCCGCCGACGCCGGCCGGGGCGGCGTCCCGGCGGAACTGCAGGTACCGCTGCGCGCCGTGCTCGGCGAACGCGGCGAGCACGGTGTGGTGGTCGTTGGTCTCCAACGCGGCGATGAGCGCCGCGTGCCGGCGGATGCCCTCCCCCGGCCCGACGAGGGTGGCCTCCAGCCGCAGATTGATCGCCATCGGCCGCTGCAACTTGATCAGGATCGGCTCGAGGGTGAGGTCGAGCTGGCGGTTGCCGGCCAACGCGACGATCGCGGCGTGGAAGGCGCGATGGGCGTCGTCCCGGGCCAATTCGTCGGCGGACTCCTCGGCGGCCCGCATATCGTCCAGCCGGGCGCGCACCTGGGCGAGTGGATCCTGTCCCCCGGCGAAGTCCAGCGGCAGCGCCGTACTGATGGCGTGCCGTTCAAGCACGGCCCGCACCTCGAACAGCTGACGGATGTCCTCCTCCGACCAGGTCGCCACCCGGGCACCGCGCCGGGGCAGGTGCTCGACCAGACCCTGCTGCGCCAGCAGCCGCAGCGATTCGCGGACCGGGGCTCGGCTGATCGAGAAACGCTGACAGATCTGCTCTTCGATGATCCGCTCACCGGGGGACAGGGCGCCGGCGAGGATCTCGTTGCGCAGCCGGCGGGTGGTCGCCTCGACCAGGCTGGGCGCGAACAGGTCCGCGGTCTGGGCGCTCATCGGTCCGGGTGCCGAGGATTCGTCCGCTGACGCTCGCTCATCGACAGCGCCTCCCCCCGTGCGATCCCCGTATCCACCCTCGGCCGGTGGTCTGCCCAGTGTAGAAGCTGGACGGCCCGGAGCCCCGTCCCCGGCGGAATGATCCGCCGGGCCGGTCGGCGGTGCTGACCGCCCGACGAGGACGAGCCCGATCACCCGTTCGGCGTAGCCCCGGACCCACCAGGAGAACCGCTTCACCCGGTCGCCCGTACTCCAGGACATGACGACCGCGCCGGGCCCGGGAAGGGAGAGCACGCGGCCCGGGCCGGGTCCGCTCTACTGTTATCCGGGTGCTGACCCAGGAGGAGATGGCTCGCTTTCGCGCGGGCGACTCCGACGCGGTCCGCGCCGTGTACCGCGAGTACGGACGGCTGGTCTACGCGGTCTGCCGCAACCAGTTGGGCGATCCGCAACTGGCCGAGGATGCGGCCCAGCAGACGTTCCTCAAGGCGTGGCGGTCCGCCCGGACGGTCGATCCGGGCCGCGACCTGGCTCCGTGGCTGGCAACCATCGCCCGCCGCACGGCCATCGACGTGCACCGGCAGGAGTCCAGGCAGGTCAGCTCCGACATCGACGACGTCCCGGCGTCCCACCCGGCGCTGGTGTCCGAGCCGGTGGCCATCGAGCGGACGTACGACGCCTGGCAGGTCCGGCAGGCACTGGACGAGCTGCCACCGGACGAGCGCGAGGTCGTGCAGCTGCAGCATCTGGAAGGGCTGACCCAGACGGCGGTGGCGCAGCGGCTCGGCGTGCCGGTCGGCACGGTCAAATCCCGGTCCCACCGTGCGCACAAGAAGTTGGCCGGCCGGCTCGGACACCTACGCGAAGGATTCGGTTGACGCCCCGGAGCGCGGACCGACCGCTGAACGGCCCCTGATCCCCCACCCCGGAACTACCCTGCGAGAGGAGGTGACCATCAATGACTCCCGGCAACGGGCGACACGACGCGCAGGACAGCCCGGCCGACCGGGCCCGGATCGACTACCTGGTCGGTGACCCCGACCCGGCAGCGGAGTCGCTTCCCGAGGCCGACCGCGCCGAACTGGACGAGCTGCGGGCCCTGCTCGCCGACCCGACGCTGTGGGCCGAACCACCGGCCGCACTGGAGGATTCGGTGGTTGCCGCGATCGCGGCCGAGGCGGCCGCGTTGCCGCCGGTGGGCCAGGGGTCTCCCGCCATCGCCGATTCGCCGTACGACCGGCCGACCGAGACGGTGCGACGGCCGGACGACATCGCCGCCTTCCGGCCGCCCGCGCCGTCCGCCGGCGTCCCGTCCGCGCCGTCCGCCGGCGTCCCCCTCGCCCCGCCCGCCGGGCCTCCGGCCCCGGCGCCGACCGATCCGTCGACACCGGCCGATCTGTCGACACCGGCCGATCTGTCGGAGGCCCGGCGGCGGCGTGCGGAGCGGTCGTCGCGTCCGGGCTGGCGACGGCCGACCCTGCTGGTGGCGGCCGCTGCGGCGATCGCCGTGGTCGTGGTCAGCGGGCTGCTGCTGTTCCGCCCGCCGGCCCAACGCACGTTCGACGTGGCGTTCCAACCCACCGACCTCGCGCCGACCGCAGCGGGTAGCGCGGTGATGCTCAAGTCGGATTCCGGCTGGGAGATCAAGCTGAACGTGACCGGACTCCCCCGGCTGGACAACGGCCGGTTCTACCAGGGCTGGCTGCGCAACGCGGACGGCGTGCTGGTGCCGATCGGCACGTTCAACGAGGGCACCGACGTCGTGCTGTGGTCCGGCGTGTCCCCGGATGCCTTCCCGACGATGACCATCACCCAGGAAGCGGCGGACGGCAACCAGGATTCCTCCGGTCAGCGGGTCCTGGTGGGTACTGCGGTCGAGGTCACGTAGGCCATTGACCGGCCAGCGGATACACGGCCGCACTATTCGGACCGGTCAATGGCACAAAGCGGTCGACGCCGGATTTCGTTGCATTCCGTTCAGCATGATCATCGTCACGATGCAACAAGCATCACACCGGGCGGAGCCGCGGTCGGTGGCCAACTCCGACGTATCGACCCAGGTCAGCGCCCTTCTCGGGACTGACGGACCGGGTCGCTACGCCGTGTGACGCAGGCCACGGGCCACGCAAGCCGACCGGTGGTGGCTATTCTCCGCATGGTCGGCCAGCATCTCCTGCATTCATCCGCATCGACATTGGCGGTCGACCGATGGCGGCCCGCCGACCGAACTTGGGAGAAGGCGACATGTGTGTGACCCTCGGCAATGCCGCGGAAGTATTCGAGCACCGGGCCGACTCCGTCCCGCGCAACAGCTACACCGAGACGATGCACCACGTCGGGCACCTGGGTCCGGGCGACCTGTGGCGGCCGACCGGCGGGCGGCCGCACATCGTCACCGAGATCCGCAGCCGCCAGAACACGGTGATCGTCACCGACCAGTTGGGGCAGGCCCACCGCTATCCGGCCGACGCGCTGGTCCCGACGGCGGTCCGCGACCCGTTGACCCTCGGTGTCGGCGTCGCGCGGGCCGGCGCCTGACCGATCAACCGCCGGCCGGAATCGGTTGGTCGGCAATGATGGCACCGATCGCGGCAAGCGACCGGCAGCCCGGATCCCGGTACCGGCTGGCCTGACGGAGTGATCCCCCGGGGCCCGGCGGCGAATTCGAATCGCCGGTCGGCGTGCCGAAGCGACCGCTGCCGGACCTGCGCATGTAGTCCGTCCGGGTGATGCGATCGACGCCGACGCCGTTCCGGCCAGGTCGGGGAAGCGGGCGGGAAGCATACCGAAAGACCCCTCCCCCGAGTGCTTTTCGCCTGCCGGGTCCGATCGGCCGACGACCCCGGATCAGCCGCCCGCCGGCCTCGGTGTGTCGACGCCCGTCGATCAGACAGGTGCGATCGGTGAGCCGCGCGTATGGTTTGCGGGCGTCGATCCAGCCCGGCCGGCCAGACCTGCGGGCGGGCCGGGCCGGCACCACATCGCTCCGGGCAAAGGGGTGCGGCATGCGCAGCACGATCGCCGTTCTGACCACTGTGGCGCTCGGGGTGGCGTTGACCTTCGCCGTCACCCCCCTGGCTGCGGCGGCGCCGCCCACGGACGAGCCGGTGGTCGCGACGCCGGATTCGGTTCCGGCCTCCGACGAATTACCCAACCCCGCCGAGGACAAGCGCCGGGCGCTGCGCGAGCAGGCGATCACCGGGGTGCTCAACGGTCGACTCTCGACCGAAGAGCGCGATGGCAGCACGGTGGTGAACCTGGGTTCGGCCGACGCGCCGGCCACCACGAACGGGCGGCACCGGACCCCGCCTCGCCAGGGAAAGGACCGCTACGTCGAAGTCTCACGGGAGACCACGGACAAGATCTTCGTGGTGCTCGCCGAATTCGGCAACCAACGGAATCCGAACTACCCGGATCAGGACACCAATTCGAACATTCCCGGACCGATCACGTACGACGGGCCCCTGCATAATCAGATCCCGCAGCCCGATCGTCGGGTCGACAACTCCACCAACTGGCGTCAGGACTACAACCGGGCGTACTTCCAGCAGCTGTACTTCGGTACCGGTCCGGGCGTCGAATCGCTCAAGACGTACTACGAGAAGCAGTCCTCCGGGCGGTATTCCGTCGATGGCACGGTCACCGACTGGGTCACGGTTCCGTACAACCAGGCCCGGTACGGGCGGTCGGACGGGTACCCGTGCGGCAGCAACGTATGTTCCAACACGTGGGCCCTGGTGCGGGATGCGGCCGATCAGTGGTACGCCGATCAACTCGCGGCGGGCCGGCCCAAGGCCGACGTGATCTCCGATCTGCGGTCCTTCGATCAGTGGGACCGGTACGACTACGACGGTGACGGCAACTTCAACGAGCCCGACGGCTACATCGACCACTTCCAGATCGTGCACGCCGGCGGCGACCAGGCCGATGGCGATCCGGTGTTCGGCGAGGACGCAATCTGGTCACACCGCTGGCGGACCTTCCAGTGCAGTCCCTGCGGAGCCGACCAGGGTCCGGCCATCAACCGCATCGGCGGCAACCAGATCGGCGACAGCGGCGTCTGGATCGCCGACTACACGATCCAGCCCGAGAACGGCGGCCGGAGCGTCTTCTTCCACGAATACGGGCACGACCTCGGGCTGCCGGACGACTACGACATCTACGGCGGCGACAACGCCAACGAGTACTGGACCCTGATGGCCCAGAGCCGGCTCGGGGGCAAGGGCGAGCAGTCGATCGGTGACCGCGCCGGCGACCTCGGCGCCTGGAACAAGCTCCAGCTGGGCTGGCTCGACTACGAGATTGTCGCCGGTGGCCAGCAACGCACCTACCGGCTCGGCCCCGAGGAGTACAACACCGCACAGGCCCAGGGACTGGTCGTCGTTCTGCCGAAGAAGAGGGTGGTCACCGACGTCGGCTCGCCGTTCGAGGGCGCCTTCCAGTGGTGGTCCGGAACCGGCGACGACCTGGACAGCTCCATGACCCGGCAGGTGACGCTGCCGTCCGATGCCGCCCAGCTGTCCTTCCAGGCGCGGTGGAACATCGAGGACTGCGGGCCCGATCCCTGCGACTATGCCTACGTCGAAGTGGACGACGGGTCCGGCTTCACCGCCATTCCCGGGTCGATCACGAGCGCCGCCGAGGGCAACGGCATCGACGGAGTGAGCGGCGCCGGCCACGACGGGAGCTGGGTTCCGGCGACATTCGACCTGTCCGCCTTCGCCGGCAAGACCATCCAGCTGCGCGTGCACTACGTCACCGACGGCGCGGTGCAGGGCAATGTTGACACCCGGCCGGCGGGGATATTCCTCGACGCCGTCACCATCACCACGGGCGGCCAGACCCTGCTGTCGGACGGCGCCGAGAACGCGCCCAACGGGTGGGCCCTGCAAGGTTTCTCGGCCGTCGGGGCATCGATCAGCCATGACTACGACAATTACTACATTGCCGGATATCGGACCTATGTCTCGTTCGATCAGTACCTCAAGACCGGGCCCTACAACTTCGGGTTCCCGGCCAAGCCGGATTGGGTCGAGCACTACCCGTATCAGACCGGGCTGCTCATCTCCTATTGGGATCTGTCGCAAACGGACAACGGGGTGAGCCAACACCCCGGCGAGGGACGCAATCTGTACATCGACGCCCGGCCGACGACGCTGTACCGGCTGGACGGCAATCCCTGGCGGACCCGCGTGCAGATCTACGACGCGCCGTTCAGCACCCGCAAGGCCGATTCGTTCACCCTGCACTTCAACGGGCAGGCCAGCTACATCCGCGGGCAGAACGGCCAGCCGCTGTTCGACGACACCAAGAACTGGTTCGACCCGAACGTGCCCGAACATGGGGTCAAGGTGCGCGGAGCCGGGGTGAAGATCAGGGTCATGTCGGAGAGCGGCACGTCGGCGACCGTGCGGGTCAGCTGGTCCTGACCGAGGTTGCGTGACCGTGCAACGTGAGCAGGCAGGAGCACCGTCCTGGAGTCATGGGAGCGCGACGGCACGCGGCCACAGGAGCGGTCGCGGCGATGGCGGTACTGATCCTGGCCGCCTGCGCGGGGGCCCCGACACCGACCGTGGGATCGGGGTCGGCCGTGGGGTCGGGGTCGGCCGGCGCGAACCCGTCGTCGGCCTCGGTTGACCCGTCGAGCGGACCGGCCGGTTCGGCTCCGCCACCGGTGGATCCGGGGCTGAGCACGACCGACCTCCCGACGATCAGGCCGCCGTTGGTGCCGCCGTCCGCGCCGAGCGATCAGATCCTCGGGACCTGGCTGCTCGGCACCGTGACCCGGGACGGTTCGGGACCGTGCTACTTGTTCACCACCGACGACAACGACACCGTCGCGCTGTACAGCAAGGCCGCCGGTTCGCTCACCGCAGGAACCCGCCTGCGGGTGCTCGTCCGGGCCCCCGGCGACCGTGAGTTCTTCGACTGCGGCGGCCCGCCCGTGCAGGTTCTGCTGACGAGCAAGCCCGCCGGCTGAGGGACGGCCGGCGCCCGCCGGCCGGTCGGTGGCTTGACGGACCCCGGAGAATCGGACACACGCACTCCCGCCATCGCACCGAGGGGTCCAGATGCCGCAACTCGTCAGGGTCGATCACGTCTCGCTCACGGTGACCGACCTGGAAGTGAGCCACCGCTTCTACACGGACGTGCTGGACTTCATTCAGATCCTCGACTTCGGGTACGGACGGATCTACCTGCACAACCCATCCGCGTTCATCCTCGCCCTTGTCGCGCACCCCGAACGCGCCGGTGGCCGCTTCACCGAGCTCACGACGGGATTGGACCATGTGGGCCTGGCCGCCGGCGACCTCGACGACCTGCACGCCTGGGAGGAACGCTTCCGGCAGCTCGGCGTCGAGTTCACCCCGATCCGCGAGGCCGAGTTCGGCTACCACCTGAATTTCCGCGACCCCGACGGCATCGCCCTGGAGTTCGGGGTGTCCAAGCCCGACTTCGAGGCGGCGATGGAGCTGGTCAAGTCGGGTCAGCTGACCAAGGATCAGATCCAGGAATACGCCCGCCAGATGCTCGCGGCGCTCGCCGATGGCTGACGCGGCCGACGTCACCGTCCGATCAACCACGGGCCGGCCCGTCCCGGGTCGGTTCTCGACCATGCGAGGCGCACGGAGAGGACGCACCCCATGAAGAGCTCGATGCAGACAACGCCGTTGCTGATCTCGCAGATCCTTCGCTACGGCAGCGTCATGCACGCCGACAAGGAAGTGGTCACCTGGACATCCGATACTCCGCGGCGGATGACCTTCGCCGAGATCGGCCGCCGATCCGCCCAGTTGGCCCACGCGTTGCGCGGCCTGGGCATCACAGGCGATCAGCGGGTCGCCACCTTCATGTGGAACAACGCGGAGCATCTGGTCGCCTACTTCGCCGTCCCGTCGATGGGCGCGGTCCTGCATGCCTTGAACATCCGGCTGTTCCCCGAACAGCTCGTCTACGTCACCACCCATGCCGGCAATGAGGTCGTCATCGTCGACAACTCCCTCGCCGGGGCCTTCAGTCGGCTCCTGCCGCATCTGCCGACCGTCCGCCGGGTGATCGTCAACGGTCCGATCGACGACGAGGTCCGGGAAGCCCTCGGAGCGCCGCCACAGGTCGAAGGTGTCGACGACTTCTACGATCTCATCGACGGTCAGCCCGACGTCTACGACTGGCCCGAGGATCTCGACGAGAACTCCGCGTCGTCGATGTGCTACACCTCCGGGACCACGGGAAATCCCAAAGGGGTGGCCTACTCCCACCGCAGCAACTACCTGCACGCACTGACCGACGCGTTCGCCCTGGGGATTCGCGAGGGCGACCGCAGCCTGGTCGTCGTGCCGCTGTTCCACGCGAATGCCTGGGGATTCCCCTACGTCGCGCTGCTCGGCGGGACGAGTCTGATCATGCCCGACCGGTTCTTGCAGGCGGAGCCCCTCGCGGAGATGATCCGGGCCGAGCGGGTGACCACCGGCGCGGGCGTCCCCACGATCTGGAACGACCTGCTGCACCACCTGCAGCGCCACGGTGGCGACGTCTCGACGTGCCACCGGCTGATGGTGGGTGGATCGGCGGCTCCCCCGGCGCTCATCCGCCGGTTCCAGGAGGAGTTCGACATCGAGATCATCCACGGATGGGGCATGACCGAGATGTCACCCGTCGGCACACTCGCGTTCCCGCCGTCTTCCGTCGCTCCCGGCTCCGACGAGTACTGGCGGTACCGGTGCGCGCAGGGGCGGTTGCTGCCCGGCGTCGAAGGTCGCCTTCGCGGACCCGACGGTGGCCTTCAGCCGTGGGACGGGCGCAGCGTCGGCGAGCTCGAGGTCAAGGGCCCCTGGATCGCGGCCCGCTACTTCAGCAACGGAACGGAGCCGGCGGCCGAACGCGCCTCGATGGAGCACAAGTTCAGCTCCGACGGCTGGCTGCTGACCGGTGACGTCGGCGCGTTGACCGCGGACGGCTTCCTGCTCCTGACCGACCGGGCCAAGGACGTGATCAAGTCGGGAGGCGAGTGGATCAGTTCGGTCGACCTCGAGAATGCGATCATGGCCCACCCGGGGGTGCTGGAGGCCTCAGTCGTCGGCGTTCCGGACGCCCGGTGGGACGAACGGCCGCTGGCCGCCGTCGTGACGACCGAAGGAGCACCGGTCGGTCCCGCCGAACTTGCCGCGTTTCTCGAGGGCAAGGTCGCCCACTGGCAGATCCCCGAGCGGTGGACGTTCGTCGATTCGATTCCGAAGACCTCGGTCGGCAAGTTCGACAAGAAGGAACTGCGCCGACGGTACGCCGAGGGCGGACTGACGGTCGACGAGATCTCCGCGGGTGAGCCACCGAGGCCGGACGGTCGGTGACGCATGCGCCGACGCGGCCCGGCTCCGGAATCGAAGCCAGGCCGCGCAGGTGGTCGTGCGCCGGTTCAGGTGCCGACCGGGCCGGCCCTGATGTCCGCGATGGTGCCGCCGCGACGGGCAGCGAACTCGGCGCGTTCGACCAGAGCTGATGGACGCGGTGGCCGATCGCCGCCCGTCTCCCGGCTGACCGGTACGCCGTCCGCCGGACTTCGGTCGCTATCGCGTTCTGCACCTGACGAATCCCTGCTCAGGCCAGGCGCCGCGTCGGGTCACCCACGACCCGACCCGCCGCCGCAGCATCCTGTCCGGACGGCGGTGCAGCCCGGCGCTGCGGGCGACTCCCCAGGCCGTCCACCCGAGCGGGACAGAAGCAAGGGCGAGCGCACGACCGCACTCGCACCGCCCGGGCTCAGCAGCCCGTTGTCGACGATGGCATGCACCGACAGCTCCACGATCCGGGTGATGGTCGGAATCCAGGCTCGAGATACAGGTGGCCCAAAGCACCCAGGGATAGAGGACGAAGGCCAGCCGGGCCCAGCGCACCTCGCGGGTGCTCGTGGCAGCCAGCAGCGCGCGGTCGTCGTCGGTCGCGCGGCGGATACGCAGCCCCGCGCGACGGCGCCTTGATGTGGGTTGCAGCACCTGGTGGCCAGCGCGAACAGCGCGTAGACGTCGGTGCGCATGAACACCTCGATCTGAAGACCAGCCCGGTGACCTTGAGCAGCACCAACCCGCGGATGACGACCATCAGTGGCTCGGCGGTGACCGGCGGCATCCGCTCGACGATCGAAGGACGCCGAGAATGGCAGCGTCGGAGGTGTTCCGGCGGCGATCGGCACGGCCCGCTGCCGCCGCGGCAGCCCCGGCCCGGTGAGGTCGGTCTGGTAGACGATCGCCGAAGAGGCGTCGGCCGATGGACAGGCGGCTGTGCACCCCGTACCGGGCTGCGGCCAGCACGTGGGCCGCGCCGGTGAGGAGCCCGGCGGCAGTTCCGACGGCCGGCGGCATCGCCGGCAACGGCGAAGGTCGACGATGAAGCCGTCGACGAACGTCGAAGACGCGCGGGGACCTGCAGCCAGCAGATACCGCAGCCGCCCGAGGACCTTGAACGGCCCACCCGGCCAGTCCGAACAGCAAGCGGCCCAACCGTTGTCCCACGCAGGGCGGTGGGTCCGGCGTCGTCGCCTCGTCGGGCAGCAAACCGGCCTGTTCGAGCACCGCGATGGCGGGCGACGATCGACCGGCTGCCGGCGGCCGCCTGCGCAGCTCGGCACACTGCGCCACGTCGTGGCCGTCGCGCAACCACCGGGCGACCTGGCCGCCGATCTCGGGGACGGCCAGGTAGTCCGCGCGACCGGCCGATCACGTATCCGTCACCGTCGGGCACGACCGTCGGGTCCCGGAACGGTGCCGCTGAGCAGATCACCCCGGCAACCGGGGGCCGCTTCGGTCATCGGCGGTGGTCCCGGGCGATCCGGCGGGAGCTTTTGCGGGTGCGCCACCCGGCGAGCGTTGGTGGCCTCGCCGTCGGCCAGTTCCAGCACGTGATATTCGGCGGCGACGACCGACGGCTCGCTGCCGGTGACGTAGCGCATCGCCTCCATCGTCGAACCCGGCGGCCAGCTGGGCGATGGTGTCGCGCAGTTCGCCGTCCCACCACCACCCAGGACGGGGTCGGCCTCGAGCGCGGGATGCAGGGCACCGTTCCCGGCGGTGCCGCTCCAGGCATTCGCGGCAGGCCGACCGGTAGGGTCCACGGACCAGTAGGCCAGCGTGCTGCGGGCAAGACCACCGGCCACGAAGAGGATCCCGAGCCGGCAGCGGGCATCCTCGTTGACCAGCAGGTGGACGTCGTCGGGGGTGTCGATCGCGCAGACCACGATGTCGCCGTCGGCGTGGCGGGCGATGTCGTCGGCGTCGGCCGCGCCCCCGGACCGGGCGCAGCCGGGTCTCGGCGAGGTATCGAGCGACCCAGTCCGCCGCGGCCTGCACCTTGGGCCGCCCGATGTCGCCCGCGGTCATGTGGGCGGGCAAGACGGGCGAGTTTCCTGGTCTCCACGACGTCGTCGTCGACCACGGTGATCCGGCCAGCGCCGGGCCGACCAGGGACTGTCCCGATCCCAAGGCCCCGGCGCCGAGCAGCAGCACGTTCGCATTCGTCGCTGCGCGGTGCATGTCGCCGCTGCTGCGGGCCGGAGTTGCTGAACCAGGTCGTAATACCGCAGGTTGCTGGCGTGCCAGTCGAGGGTGGCGTCGTCGAGCCGGTCCACCGGATCCGCCCGTTCCGGCAGTCCCCAGTCGTCGAGTTGACGATCGGGACATGCTCGGCAGTGGGCTCGGGATGTCCGGCGGCCGCGAGGACCGCCGGGAGCTGGTCTGCGGTGTCGCCGCGAGGCCAGGATGGTCAGCAGGGCCAGGACGGATCCGGTCGGATCGTCCCAGGTAGATCGTTCGAGCGAACGGCGGCGGCCTCCAGGGTGCCGTCATGTCCGTGCACGGGCACCGGTTTCAGGCCGGGAAGAGGTGGGCATGTCTCGTTTCGGCTGGCGATTTCGTTCGAGTTGAGGATAGAGCGTGGTGGGCGGCCGGCGCGCTGACGAAGCCCGGCCGCCTGCCCGTTGCAGGCCTCGTACTCGGACATGTACCAGGGTCGCTTCGATACGCTCGACCTTCACCACGGTGATCTCCATGTCGTCACCCCCTTTCCGGGATTCGTCGGGACGTAGGGTCTTTCGGGTCGGTCGGGGTCCGGTGCCCAGTTCAAGGCGGGAGCATCAGCCGATGACCCAGAGGAACAGTGCCGGCCGTCCGCGGCGACCTGGCGCGTCGATGCCCTGGGACGCGAAGTACAGGACCACGTTCCAGCGGCTGTGCCCGCTGGACATCGGCGCGTGCCGCTGCGGTGCCGGCGGCGGCGGACGTCCCGTCGGCGGTGACCGTGGATCCGGCGTAGGCCGGGGCCACGGCGGCCGTCGCCGGCGCGGCGCCCAGCCCGGGGGCCAGCGCAGCCGCGCCCGGCGGCCGCCCGGTTGATGATGGAACCCATCTCGATCAGCTCCCTTGTCGGTGGGTGGATGTGAACGACGATGAAGACCCGGGCGGCGGCCCGGTGATCGGAGGTGTCCCAGATCTGGTTACCTCGTCAGGGCCGCCGCGCGCGGCTACGTACCGATCAAGCCCGGATTGGGTGTGCACCACCGAGATGCGCCGCCCGCCCCGGTAGCACCGTGGGGAGGACCGGACAGGATCGCGCCGTGGCATCGTGGAGGAAATCCGGATCGTGAGTCAACCCACTGCGGCACCGCAGATCGACCGGGATCGGGTCGTCCGTCACCGCCCGCCAGGGCTGCGCGACCTGCGTTCCGCCGATCTGCTGGCCGTCCTGGAGTACGCGGAACGGGCGGGCGGCATCGACGCCGCCACCGATGTTTCCGTCCCTGCTCGAGGCGGCGGCAGGGGCTGGTCGGCGCCGGATAGCGCGTCCCTGATGCGTGTCAACCTGCGGACAGAGCACGAAGAAGTGGTCGCTGGCCGACCCTCGGAGGAGACTCCGACCTTCTGCAACAGTACACGCCGAGGTGAGCCGGACATCCGCTGCGCCCACCGCTGTACGTCAGTCGCGGTCGCGAAGTCGCCGTCCGGCCCGCGATCCGGATCTCCGGACGTGCTGTTGCCGGCGGTGGCGGGCCGCGCCGGTTACGCGCGTGGCCAGCCACCGCGGCATCGACGACCAGGTCTGCGCACTGGTTGCCGCCCGGCAGGACACCATCCAGCTGCTCGCGCTGAGCCGGTACCGCAGTTCCTTCACCACGATCGTCAGGTGGCGCTTCTCGACGGTGCCCGGTCCCATCTGGCGGCGGCGGTGCATCAGATCGTACGGTTGGTGCCGACCACCAGATAGCCCCCGTCGTCACGCCGGTACTGGCACCGGTCGCGTTGCTGCGGCCGGGGACCGCCGCCGGGATGGAGCCGCCGGCGGTGGTCGTCCACCTGGTGTGGCGCGACCGCGCGCCAGGAGATCTGGCGTTGGTCGCCGACGGACTGACCGACGCCCAGATCGGCCAGCGTCTGGGATTGTCGGCGGCCACCGTGTCCAAGCACCTGACCCGCAGCTATGCCCGGCAGGTGTGCGCCCGAATTGACCACCGCGGCCACGCCCGGTGGTCGCGTCCGACCCGCTACTCAGAACTGGGTAATGCCGTCTCGCCGAATCTGCCCTACGGTCTTTCTCACCGTTCGCCGGATCGTCCGGCGGGACAGGAACACGGAAGGGTTCCCCTGAAATGTCGAGAAAGACAACGTTCGCCGCCAGGATCGCCGGATTGGCCTGGCTGCCGCCGCGCCCGCTCATGATCGCCGCCACCCCGGCTGCCAACGGTCGCGACGTAGCCCGATCTGGACACGTCACCCAGTGCTCGGTCGTCCGGGATACACGAACTGGGGCGACGGGATCAACTGGTACCGCTTCAACGTCGCCTACACCAACGAGGGCAACGCTACCGTCCGGACCAATTTCACTCGTCCAGCCGGTCCTGGTCCCTCAATGGCGTGTTCCAGAACGGAAACGAAGGTGGTGGAGTTCGACTCGACCTCGCTGAATCCGGGACAGTCGGTCGCCAAGCACTACTGGGTCACCGAGAAGGTCGTCAATCAGAGGACCTGGGGCATTTTCCTGGACATCAGCCACCAGGTGAACGACTCGCAGGTCAACGACAGCTTCTGCTCGTACTGGGTCAACAACACCTGAGGACCGGCAGGATCGAGCCGGATCGGGAAAGTGATTCCCGCAACCGATCCGGCATCACCGGGGGCCGGTCGCCCGCCGAGGACGTCATTGAGATCACGCCGGAGGCGATCCGCAGCGGTAGGCGGTCGCCAGATGGCTTTCGACCGTCCGGACGGAGAACTGCAGCTCGTCGGCGATGTCCTTGTCGCGCAGGCCCCGCGCAGCCAGGCAGGCGACTTCGGTCTCCCGGCGGGTGAGCTGCTCGGGCAGGGCCGGACGGGCGACGCTCCGGCCCAGTTCGGACCGAGCGCGGGCGGCGATCTGCGGGCATGTTCGGCCTGGGTTTCGGTCGTGCGCGACCTGGACCCGTGGCCGTCGGATGGCCAGGTCGGCCAGTTCTGCGGCGTGACCGAACACACCGACCGCGAGATGGGCGTCCCGCAGCAGCGATCAGAGACGGAACCCGACCCGTCCCGGATGCCCATCAGGCAGGCGACGGACAGGTCGCTCTCGACGTCGGCGGCCAGCGCCTCGGCGGCCTGTGCCGCCGGCGCCTCGGCGCCCATCCGGCCGGCGTCCGCCAGGTACCGCAGCGCGGTGGTCAGCGCGCCGGCCGCGGCCGTCTCGCGGGCCGTTCGGACGGCAGTTCGCCGGCCGCCCGGACCAGCCTCGCCGGCCAGGATCAGGCGCGCGCCCAGCCACTGAGGCCAGGATCACCGCGACGTCGTCGGGACCCGGTTCGCACAATGCCTTTCGGGCCTGCGCCAGCTGACCCTCTTCGGCGAGCACCACGGCCAGCCCGGCGGTCGCCTCGGACGGAAATAGTCCTCGCCCTGCGGTGCTGGACGGTCGCCTCCCGCAGGGCCGCGGGTCGCGGCGCGGTGGTCGCCGGCCAGATGGTGGCTGACAACGGCGGCCACCTCGGCCCCGGCTCCTGGGCGGTCCGACGCGATCCGGCGGGTCGGCACTCGTGTTGAGGCGGGCCATCGACCGCCGCGGCCACCGGCCCAGGGCAGGTCGGTGGTCCGGTCGCCATCTCGGCGGTCGCCGCAGGCAGTTGGACGAACCGTCGCCGGTTGGGGGTAGCGGCGAAGAACGTCGGCGAGATCGGATCGCGCCTTGCGGGCCTGCGCCGGACGGTCGGCCAGCTCGCCACCGCCACCTGGACCATCAGGCGGCGCAGGCGCGCCGGGCCAGGTGGCCCCGCAGGACCCGGTCGACGATCCGGCCCGCGTCGGCCGGCCGGGCATAGAACAAGGGTCAGCAGCGCCCAGTACGACATCGCCTCGACCTGGTCAGCCGGCAACTCCGCAGCCAGCCCTCGAGGAATGGACAACGCCTCGCCCGGCCGGCGCGGCGACCACAGGTCACGGGGCGGCCTCGCTCAGCCCGACCGTCGCCCGGTCGTCGGCGTCCCGGATCAGTCCCGCGCCGTGGTCAAGGCGTCCGAGCGCCTGGGTCAGCGTGACCGAGTTCAGCCTGGGCATCGGCCAGCGCGACCGCGTCCAGGCCTCGTCGTGTAGCGCCGCTGCACCATCCGGACGGCCGCGGTCGCGTCCAGGACGATCATCGACCCCGGGACGCCTGCACCAGCAGGTCGACGTCCGGTTGCCGCCGGCCGCCACTCCCAGGTGGCCGACGCAGCAGGTCGACATGGTCGGCCAGGGCCGCCAGCAGCCGGCCCGCACCGTGCGGCGGCGGGCGGGGACTCGGCCGTTGATCATGACCGCCGCGCGCGGAGCAGGGGTGGGCGATGCGCAGCCGGACGGCGCCGCGGCGGGCCATGCGCTCTCGACGACGCCCCGCCGGTCCAGCTCCAGGATGGCGTCGGTCAGGCACACCGCGTAGCGTGTCGTACGGCAGCGGCTCGGCGGCGCGGCGCGTCCACCCCTCGGCGGCGGCCGGGGACAGGCCGAGCCGACCCAGCAGTTCCGCCAGGCGCGGCGGCGTCAGTACCGCCCGACCACCACCAAACGCGTTGGATTCGGCGAGCCGGCCGGCGCGGACGCCGTAGCGGGCCAGCTCCGTCAGGTAAAGCGCGTGTACTGACTCTGCTCCCAGACGAACTGGGTGGTCATGGCCGCAACGTCACCACAGCCGCGCCCACGCAGGGTCCCCGCCTCGGCCAGGGTGAAGGGCAGCAGGTCGATGCGGTCCAGCAGCCGCTCCTTCCACAACGCGACCACCGCGGGCGGACGACCGCCGCGGACCGTGACCAGCACCCGGGCCCCGCCCTGCGCGATGACGGTGAGCGGCGCCGATGCCGAATGGTCGTCGACCAATGTGCGTCGTCAACCGCGGCACCGGACGGTCGTTCCCCGCCCAGCTCGGCCAGTCGCCGGAGCATCAACCCGGGAACGAGGGCGGGATGCGGGTGGTGGCGTCAACCAGCAGGGCGAGCGCGGCGTAGGGGATCGGCCAGCCGCCGTGGCCAGCAGCTTGACCGGCGCCGATCAGGTTCGCCCGCAGACCCGGCCACCGCCGCCGCGAGCGCCGACTTGCCCACGCCGTCCCCGACGATGACGACCCCGTTGCCGAACCGGATACTGCGGGTCGCGGGTTCCGCCGTTCTCCGCCCCACCAGTTCCATGCTGATCGGCCTCCCGATGACCGAAGATCGTCGCGCCTCCGATCCGCACCCGCGAGCCGCTGATTCCACGCTACCCCGGGTGACCGATCCCGGACGGTGGGTGCACGTGTGGCGAAACGCCCAGCCGGTTCGCCATCCCGGCGATCGTCTGGGGACGGAGGCGGTGTGCGCGTCCGGCGGCCAATTCGGCGAGCATCTGCCACGGTACTCTTCGATCTGGTCCTTGGTCAGCTGGCCGGACCGAACCAGCTCCATCAGGGCGGCGAAGTGATCAGCGGCCGGGCGAGATGTCGTCGCCCGGCGACGGTATAGCGACCAGGTTTCTTCAGGATGTCCGGCCGACCGTTCTTCGATACTTGCTCTGGAGTGCATGGCGTACCAAGGGCTGAAGTCACGACTGCGCTCGTAGATGGTCAGAGCCGCATGCGTTGAACTCTTGATTGTAGATATCTTGAAAGCGTGTCCAGTCGTTGTAGCCAAAGTGAGCCTTGTTGTTGATCATCATGCACCCATAGTCTCGTGAGCCGTCATAATTCAGCCGCCAATACGTCCTGGTGCCTCTGTACCATTTCTCGTAAGGTCAGCAGTGATTGCTGCTTGCTGGGCGTTAGTTGGCGAGTACTGCAATAGAGCGAACCGAACCCCGTAAACACGACTCCCATTCGGCTTCACCCTTCCCCAGCTGTTGAGACGCGCCACCGGACACACAGCAGGCACGGGAGGCCGTCCACTGAAGATCACACCGCTGCCAAGCTCCGCAGCTGATATCATATGCAGTACTACACCGACGACCGGCTCCAGATCCGATGAATTGAAGGGGATTTGTCCTGCACCACGACAGAGCCTGTCGGCCTTCGCCAAGGCTCGCTTTCCTCGATATGGAACCGAAAGGTAACCTGCCGGAGCTCGAGTATATCGAAGCTGTCACCCGTATAGACTGCATTGCCAACACAGTGCCGATCAAGGTCTTTCCCATTGCCGTCCATCATAGGTAACGGGTACCTTGATGGCATTACAACATCCACTTCCGCTACGATACCGATCGGTCTTGTCCGGATTAATACCCAGCTCGCTGGTATGCCGTTCCCAGGTCCCCTGAAAGGCGAATGTCCTCCCGCACCGAGCGGACCCGGCCGGCGTCGTGGTCGGTGTGCAGCCGCTGCTGGGCTGGCGGAAACAGTTGCGAAAGTCTGGCGGTCATCAGGGCAAGTTCGGCAGCGGGCTGGTCGGGCTACTGCCGATCGAACGCCTCTCGTGTTTCCTCCTCGGACGTCGCCATCCACCTCAGATAGCGGGTCACTAAGACACGGCGTGGCACGGGTTCGAAGCGGCGGGCCCTCGCGGTCGTCAGCGCCAGGACGCCCTGCGCCTTCGAGTAATTTGGAGCGAGATTTCCAAGATCAGCTCGCCAATTGATTCCCACGGGAGCGTCTGAGCTGCACGCAAACGTGGGGCAGAGGGGCTCCAGACGCCCTCGACCTGACGGATTATGAGTCCACTGCTCTGACCAACTGAGCTACCCGCCCGGAAGGACCCTACCGGGAGCGGGCATCGTCGGCAGCGACAGCCGCCGACGCCTCATATCGGTCGCCGACCAGCCCGCGCGACGGCCAAGACGTCCTTCACCAGGTCGAGGGTCCACAGGATCGGATCAGGGTCCCCGGTCGCGATTCCCGGTGCAGGAACATCGGCCGCTCCGCCGGCGGCCACCACGTCACCCTTCGAGCCGATGCTGCGGCCTCGCCGACCGGCCAGACCACGTCCCTGAGCCGGGATCGGACCGGGCGAGCGCCAGCTGGTGGTCGAGCGGGGGACGGTCCAACGCGGACCGCTCACCAGTTGGCAGTCAGTGTGCCGTATCGGCGGATGGCCGCGTTCTCGGTGGCCGCCAGCGCGGCGGCCGCGTCTGGATCAGCCCATAAACCCGAGTGCCGACGACGCCATCTCCTGCGCACGCCGCGCCGATCGCATCGCCGGTCGACTGCGCAGCGATCGATGGATCGGCGGCGACGAGGCCCGGTCACCGCACCCGCGGCGGCCAGGAAGGCCGAGCCCGGCCCGGCTGCGTCGTCCGAGACTGATGCGAGTGCGCGGCCGGCCGCGGTGGCATCGGCCAGGTCGATCGTCAGCGAATGACTCATCGCGCCCTCCAGCTTGTCCGCCGGTCCGTCAACTGTCCGCCCGGATCGGTGCTGTCCGGACGATCACCGCAACCGCACAGCCATGGGGAGTTGCCCACAACGCCCAGGTGCCCCTCCAACGACGGGCCGGTGCAAGGGCGGCGCGACGCCTGCCGTACCCAGCGTGGCGTGGCGCGCCGAGAGGGCGCAGGGACCTGCACACGCCGGGATTCCGATCAACGAGGACGCTCGGAAGCGTCCACCGGCCACGGGGCGTATCCGGGGCGAAGCGCGTCTTCGAGCTGGAACGCGGCGACGTCGTCCTCATCACCACGTCCTCAGGGAATTCGCCTGCCCAGAACATGCTTGCAGTCGCCGTCGAGCAGCGCGCCGCTGCGGACGTCAGGGCGGCGGGGCCGTCCCAGGAGACCAGGACACCGGGGGTGGACGGGCACGGCACGCCGCCGGCCGTCAGACTTCACTCGACCAGATCCTGATCCGCCGCTAGCGCGACCGACCGGTGACGCCCGGGCGTTCGTCCACGCACCTCCCGTACAGGTCCTCCCGGAGACGGCGGGCGGCCGGTTGTCCATTTTCCGAAGCTGGTCACACCGACGGTGACGACCACCCGACTCACCCCGCCGCGCGGGCCTTCGGGTTCGTCAGGGTTCGGCGGGCGGCCGTGTTCCTGCCCGCGCCGGCCGGCCTTGACTCGTACAACGCCACGCCAGCGGAGGACCTGCGCAGGCCCCAGGCCCGGGAGCGCCCGGCTGCACGGTCACCCATCAAGCGGAGTTCATCTGGTCATGGCTTCGCGCGCGAACCTGCTGGCTCACCGCGAACCTGTGCAGCGAGGACGCGCTCGTTCTCTTGCTCCCCCGGTTGGACTCGAACCAACAACCGTCCGATTAACAGTCGGATGCTCTGCCAATTGAGCTACGGAGGACCGCCGTGGCCGCACGCGACCGCGGCAGCAAGGATAACGCACCGGAGGGGGTTCTCGAACCGGGCTACCCCTCCGCCCGGTGCGCCCGAACCTGCCCGCCGTTCCGCGACGTCGCTGGCGCTGCTGATCGGGTACACGGCGGGCACCCTGCCCAGCCGACCCTGTCAGGGACCGGCCGACGGGTCGGGGTGTTCGCGGCGGGCGCCGCAGTCCCGGTCCCCGTCGCCGAACAGTCGGTCCCCTCCGGCGCGGACGTCCTGCTCGACGGT
Source organism: Nakamurella sp. (assembly GCF_044224575.1). Lineage (GTDB taxonomy): Bacteria > Actinomycetota > Actinomycetes > Mycobacteriales > Nakamurellaceae > Nakamurella. The sequence goes on along the minus strand of NZ_JBGAKE010000002.1, from coordinate 91,244 downwards.
GGGGATGGACGCATTCGACCCAGCCGGTCACGGCCGGCTGCGCCAGCGTGCCGGATGACGCGCGAGGACGCGGCTACCGGGTAGTGAAGAACCTCGCGGGGCACACCGGGGCGCCGGCGGGCGCCGATCCTCGGTCACTCCACGGCGTGCAGGCGACCCCGGAATGGACCGGCCCGACGGCGCAGCCCTCCCCGGGACCGGACGCCAAACACCAACCACGAAGCACCAACCACAGGGTGTGATGGCGCGCGCCCCTGGGTCTGCCCGAGCAGGACGGTCGGATCCGGCCCGCGGCAGGTCACGCGCCGTCGCGATCGGGGGACCGGCGCGCGAGTCGTTCGTCACGACCCGCGCCGGCCGCGGGTCGTGGCATCATGGAGGCAGACCCCCGGCGTTGGGACGCCGGGGGTCTTCGCATTCCCCGACATCCCGCACGAGAAGAGGCACTACCATGGTCATTCCGTCGCGTTGGCGACGCCGGGCCGACCCGCCCGGGCCGAACTCCGACCGCGTGAGCTCCATGTCTGACACTCGCGGCAACGTGCTGCACCTGTGCCGGTATCCCGAGAAGTGTTGCACCACCTGCGATCGCCACCGCGAGCGGTGCGCCCATCCGATCGGGCGCGGCTCCTGGTGATCCAGCGAAACATCCGGATCGATTGAGCGACAACACCTTCCCGTCGGCCGGACGGCTCGGGCGCCGGTGCGCCCGGGTTGCGGCCGGTCGGCGGGTCGGGCGAACCGGCCGGCCCGCGATTGATCGACCTGCCGATAGGGAAGACTGTCTGCACCACGCCGGTTGAGCCCGGCGCGGGTCGCATCGATCAGGAGGTTCCATCATGGTCCGCCTCGTGCTGGGCATCGGCATCGGATACGTCCTCGGCTCCCGGGCCGGGCGCGAGCGCTACGAGCAGATCAAGCGGTGGACGTCGAAGGTCGCGGACCATCCCGCGGTGCAGGGTGCCGCGGGGTTCGTCCAGGCCAAGGTCTCCAGCGTGTTCTCCAAGGAGTGATCGGCGCCGGGCGGTGAGCTCACTTCTCCAGGGAGAGTTTGCCGCCCTTGGGCCGGTGCACGTCCACGCCGCCCATCAGGGCCACCCCGTTGATCCTGACGACCGGCCCGCCGGGGGTGCCTTCGACCCGGGCATTGTCCTCGAACGAGCCCATGAAGCCGATGCCGTTCACGATCACGGTGATGTCGTCCGGCACCACGATGTCGATGCCGCCCATGATCGCGACGGCGCTGATGGTCACCTGGCGTTCGGCGAAACGTGCCTTGGTCAGGTCGATGTCGACCCCACCCATGATCGCGACCGCGGAGAACTGCGCGGGCACCACCCAGTTGCCGGCCCGGGTGGCCCCGGACATGATGCCGATCGCCACGCTGGACGTCGGGGTGCCACCGACCCGGGCCATCGCCGATCCGGCCGACCCCGGACCGACTGTTGAACCGGCCACCGGCCCGAGGACCGGCCCGGCCACGGGAGGCAGGAGCGGTCCCGGCGGCACCTGCGGCACCAGGTCGCGGTGCCCCGGCAGGTCCCAGGTCAACGGCTCCAGTTCGCGCAGCGTCTTGGATCGGTAGAGCGTGTCGAGCCGCTCCTGCAGCTCGGCGGGGGTGAGCCGGCCCTCGTCGGTCGCGGTCTGCAGGACCTGCGCGACGGCCGCCCGATCGTCGTCCGAGGCCCGCAGCTTGCTCGGATCGAAGGGCTGTTCGGCGTCCTGAGTCATCGCCGTCGAGTCTAGGACGGGACGGTGTCGGCGAGTTCGTCGGCCACCGCGACGACGGCGGCGGCGAAGCCGGGAACGTCGGCGTCCGCGCCTGGGTCCAGCCGGACCTGCCGGCTCAGACCGTCGCGGCCGGGAACCCGTCGCAGCACCACCCAGCCGCCGGCACCCGGGTAGGGCAGGTGCCGGCTCGCGGCGACCGACCGGCGCACCCGCTGATGCACCACGTCGGTGAGCCCGCTACGGGTGGCCAGCCCGAACACCAGCTCCGGCTCGTCCACCAGCACGTCCACGCCGTCCGGCAGGCTGCCGGCGACCCGCGTGGGGATCACCGACAGCACCCGAGCGGTGAGCCGGGCCCGGGCGACCAGCTCCCAGCCGATCCGCTGGGCCGGCCCGGCGACTCCGTCGACGGCCTCCATCGGGAGCGCGGCGGCCGGACCGTCCGCGGTGACCGGTCCGGGCACCACCCACAGGCCGAACCGGCTGACCGCGAGCAGCCGGCCGTCGTCGCAGGGGGCGGTGACGTTGATCCGTTCGTCCGCGTCGAGGGCCGAGCGCAGGGCGGCGGGCAACGGCTGGCGGCGCCGGAACAGGGCCGGGCTCACGATTGCGCCCAGGCCTGGTCGATCGCGGCGGCCCGCTGGGTCAGCGCGAGCCGGTACCGGGTGAACTCCAGCAGATCGGCATTGAGCGCGCGGGCCTGATCCCGGTCGCCGGACGCCTCCGCCCGCTGCAGCGCCGACCGCAGCTGAAGCTCCTGCCGCTTGGCCTGCCGTTCGGCCAGCCGGGCGATGATGCCGCCGGCGTAGTGCGCGTCGACGTCGTCGGTCAGCCACTCCGGCCGTTCCACGGCCAGCTCGGTGACCAGCGACCGCAGCCGGCCCTCCGGCAGCTCGCCGCGCACGTCGTCCACCCACGGCGGCCCGGTGCGCTCGCCCCGGGGACCGCCGGCGGCCTCGATCGCCTGGTGCACCCGGGCGTAGGCCGGGGCGCGGAACATCTCCGGCCCGAGCATCCCGTAGCCGCCGGCGACCAGGGCCGGCTGCTGCAGGGCCAGCTTGAGCGCCTCCCGCTCGGCCTTCAACTCGCGGTCCCGGGGATCGGGCCAGCCGCCTTCCGGCGGCGCCGACTCCGGAGATGACTCGGCCGGTGGTTCCGGCGGTTCCGGCTCCGGGCCATGGTCGCCCGGACCCGCTTCGGGCCGCCGGGCCGCTCGCGGATCTGGTCGCTGGTCGGATCGGCGCCGGTCGCCGCCGTCGGTGGTCCGGGCCCGCGTCTGCGCCGCCCGACGCACCCGCATCCGGGTCTCGTCGATGTCGGTGCCGGCGTGCAGGGCCAGCGTCTTGGCGAACCGGTCGCGCAGGATGTCGTCCTTGATCCGGGCGACCAGCGGGATGCCGGCGTTGAGTGCGCCGTACTCCCCCTCGGCGGTCTCCAGGTTGAAACGCTCGACCGACTGTTGAATAGCGAACTCGAACAGGTTCTTCGCCGACCCGACCAGCTCCCGCAGCGCCTCGTCGCCCCGGGCCTGCCGCAGCTCGCAGGGGTCCATGCCGCCCGGCTCGACGGCCACGAAGGTGTTGGCGGCGAACCGCTGATCGGATTCGAACGCCTTGAGCGCGGCCTGCTGCCCGGCGGCGTCCCCGTCGAAGGTGTAGACGACGGTGCCGTCCTTGGCCCGGATCCCGCCGGGGCCGGCCTGGGTGTCCAGCAGGTAGCGGCGCAGCACGGTGATGTGCTCGTCGCCGAAGGCCGTGCCGCAGGAGGCGACCGCGGTGGTGATGCCGGCCAGGTGCATGGCCATCACGTCGGTGTAGCCCTCGACGACGACGACCTGCCGCTGCTTCATGATGTCCCGTTTGGCCAGATCGAGGCCGAACAGCACCTGGGACTTCTTGTACAGCTGGGTCTCCGACGTGTTCAGGTACTTGGCCTGGATCCGGTCGTCGTCGAACAGGCGGCGGGCACCGAACCCGACCACGTCGCCGGCGGCGTCCCGGATCGACCACAGCAGCCGGCGATGGAACTGGTCGATCGGCCCCCGCTGGCCCGGCCGGGCCAGCCCCGCCTTGTACAGCTCGTCGACCGAGAATCCTTGCGCGGTCAACGCCTTGACCAGGTCATCCCAGCCGTCGGGCGCGTACCCGCAGCCGAAGTGGGCGGCCGCGGCCAGGTCGAAACCGCGTTCGGCCAGGAAGTCCCGCGCCACCTGCGCACCCGCGGTGGCCAGCTGGTCGGCGTAGTAGGCGGCCGCCGCCTTGTTCGCGGCGAGCAACCGGGACCGGGTGCCGCGTTCGGCCCGGGTCGACGTGCCGCCCTCCACCATCGTGAGCGTGATGCCGGCCCGGTCGGCCAGGGCCTGCACCGCCTCGTTGAACGTCAGGTGGTCGATCTCCTGCAGGAAGGAGAAGACGTCGCCGCCCTTGCCGCAGCCGAAGCAGTGATAGAACCCGCGGGCCGGGCTGACCTGGAACGACGGGGTTTTCTCGTCGTGGAAGGGGCACAACCCCTTGAGGTTTCCGCCGCCGGCGTTGCGCAGGGCGACGTACTCGCCGACCACCTGCTCGATGCGGCTGGCATCCCGGACCTTCTCCCGGTCAGCGTCTGAGATCCGTCCGGCCACCAGGCGAGTCTAGGTCCGTCGCGCACCCGCCCCGGACTTGTCCACAGTCCGTCCGATCACCCGCAGAGCCGCTGATGCCGGGCCAGCGCCTGCGCGTCGGTGAGCAGGCTGACCTGATCGAGCACGATCCGCAGCCGCGCCGCGTCGTCCGTGGCCCGCCGGTACTCCCCGGCGAACTGCGGGTCGAGCTCGTCGGGGCCCCGCTCGGCCGTCGCCGACACCAGCTCCGTGAGCACCTGCTGCTCGCGCTGCTGCTTCCGGATCCGGCTGGGATCGGCCATCACGTACCGGCCGGCGACCGCCTTGAGCAGCGCCACCTCCGCCCGCAGCAACCGCGGGACCTGCAGGTCGGCGCGATACCGCAGCAGGACGCCGGCGCCGGCGGCCGTCCGGGTGGCCGCGATGGCGCCCGTGCAGAACCGGCCGGTCAGCTCGCTGGTCATCGACTTGACGGCGGCGTCGGCGACGGGTCCGGGCGGATACCGGCGGCTCACCGCGACCGCAGGCAGGGCCAACAGATCGTCGAGCACGGTACGCAGATCAGCGAAGGACTCGTCGGAGTACGGGGCGGCCGCCGCGCACACCGCATCCCGCTCATCCGGGTCGGCCAGCCGGGCCAGGTCGATCCGGCCGGATCCCAAACCGTCCTCGACGTCGTGCACCGAGTAGGCGACGTCGTCGGCCCAGTCCATCACCTGGGCCTCCAGGCAGCGCCGGCTGCCGGGGGCCGGCGCCCGCACCCAGTCGAAGACCGCTCGCTCGTCGCGATACACACCGAACTTGCCGCCGCCGGCCGGCCGCGGCCAGGGGTACTTGATCACCGCGTCCAGCGCGGCCCGGGTCAGGTTCAACCCGCCCGCCCGGCCGTCGGCAGTGACGATCTTGGGTTCCAGCCGGGACAGCAGCCGCAGGTTCTGCGCGTTCGCCTCGAACCCGCCGGCGGCCAGACCGACCCGGTCCAGCGCCACCTCTCCGTTGTGCCCGAACGGAGGATGGCCGATGTCGTGAGCCAGCCCGGCCAGGTCGACCAGATCGGCGTCGCAGCCCAACTGGGCGCCGATCTCCCGGGCAATCTGCGCGACCTCCAGCGAGTGGGTCAGCCGGGTCCGCGGCACCCCTTCCTCGTCGGGGGCGACGACCTGAGTCTTGCCGGCCAGCCGGCGGAACGACTTGGAGTGCAACACCCTCGCCCGATCCCGGGTGAACGGGCTGCGTCCGCCGGCGTCCGCGGCGCCGGGCAGCGCGGCCGTCTTCGGCGACTCGTCCAGCAGCCGGTCCAGATCCGCCGGACCGTAGCCGGCCGGCAGCAGGTCGGTGCGAGCGGCCATCAGAACACCGTCGCGCTGATGCCGGAGGGGCCGCCGGTGACGCGGTAGTAGAGCACCCCGAGCGTCTCCCGCAGCCGGTACTCGGTCTGCACGTCGGCGCGCACGGCCGGGCCGTCCCGGACCGGCGCGGTCTGCACCGTCCAGCCCAGGTCGCGGGCCATCAGCGCGGACCGGGCGGAATGCGCGGGATCGGTGACGAGCACCACGGACGTCCAGCCGTGGCCGGCGAGGACCGGTTCCGCCGCGCGCAGGCTGGCCAGGGTGTCGGACCCGGCGCCGACCGCGGTCAGCGCGGATTCCTCGATCCCGGCGGCGGCCAGGTAGTCGACCCCGGCCTGCCCCTCGGTGGTGCGGTCGGCGGGCTGCCCGCCGCCGATCGTGACGATGTGCGGGGCCACCCCGTCCCGGTAGAGCCGCGCGGCCCGGTCGAGACGGGCGCGGAACACCGGCGAGGGGTCGCCGTCGTACTGGGCGGCGCCGAGGACGACGATCGCGTCGACCCCGCTGCTCGCCGTCATGTCCTCGGCACCGATCTGACCGACCCGCACCCAGGTTCCGGCGACCACCAGCAGCCCGACCAGCGCGGTCCCGCCCAGGTAGCGCAGCAGCGTCCGCACGCGGTGATCATGCCAGGCCGGGGTGGCTCACCCCGATCAGACGGGGCGCGCTTGTACGGTGCGGAGCATGCCGACGTCGCGCCGCCGAGCCTCCGCGGCCCTCGCCCTCGCCCTGGTGACCGCCGTCTCCGTTTCGTCCTGTTCGCAGGTGGGTGGCACCCCGACGGCGGGCGATGCAGTCGCGCCGAGCCGGTCGACGCCGCCGACGTCCGCCGGATCGTCGTCGGACGCCCCGGGCATCACGGTGCCGTCCACCACGCCCGGGCCGGCGTCCGCGTCAGCCACGGGCGGCTCGGGCGGCACCGTCGGTTCGGACGGCATCGGCGACCCCTACTATCCGACCGCCGGGAACGGCGGGTACCAGGTCGACCACTACGACGTGAATCTGACCTACGACCCACCGACGAACGCGCTGGCCGCGACCACCACGATCACCGGCTCGGTCACCTCGGAGCAGGGCCTGAGCCGGTTCAACCTGGATCTGCAGCCGAACCTCACGGTCAGCGCGGTCACCGTCAACGACGCCGCGGCAACGTTCGACCAGCAGAATGCCGAGCTGGTCATCACCCCCGCGTCGGCGTTGGCCGCGGCCTCGCCGCTGACGGTCTCGGTGAGCTACGCGGGCTCGCCCGATGTCGTCAGCGGCGGCACCGCCGACCTCGGCGACGGCGGCTGGTACCGGACCGAATCCGGGGGCGCCTTCGTCGCGGGCGAGCCGACCGGCGCGTCCACCTGGTTCCCGGTCAACGAGCATCCGGCCGACACGGCCACTTTCGCGGTGACCGCCACCGTTCCGCAGGGCTGGAACGTGATCTCCAACGGCGTACCGAAGACGGACGTGCCGCCCGCCCCGGCCGGGATGACCACCAGCAGCTGGGTGCTGGACGTGCCGGTGGCCCCGTACCTGGACACGATCTACATCGACAAGTTCACCACCGTCGACGGCACCCTGTCCGACGGCCGGCCGGTGCTGTCCGCGATCGGCCCGGACGCGCCGGCGGGCGCCGCCGACCTGGCCCGACAGACCAGTGCGGTGATCGACGTGCTGTCCGGCTTTTTCGGGGACTACCCGATGCCGGCGGCCGGCGGCATCTTCATCGGGTCCAGCACCGGGTTCGCGCTGGAAACCGCGACCCGCCCGGTGTACACCGCGGGCGTCGACGACCTGGACACCGTGGTGCACGAGCTGGCGCACCAGTGGTACGGCGACGACGTCACCGTCGAACGGTGGGCCGACATCTGCCTCAACGAGTGCTTTGCCTCCTACGCCACCTGGCTCTACCAGGAGAAGGTCAACGGCGCCGATCTCGACCGGTACTGGAAGAGGATCATGGCCAACTCGCCGACGAACACCGCGTTCTGGGCCTCGCCGCTGGTCGACATGGGCCCGGGCAAGGAGTTCACCCGGGTCTACGACAAGGGGCCGGTCGCCCTGCACGCGCTCCGCCGCGAGATCGGCGACGACGCATTCTTCAAGATCCTCAAGGATTGGCCCGCGACCTACGGCGGCAAGAATGCCTCGTTCGACGACTTCGAGACGTTCGTCAACCAGTCGACCGGCCAGGACTACACCGCGTTCATCGACGCCTGGTTCCGTGGCAAGAAGATCCCCGACCCGCAGTACCTGTACCCGGGCACCCTGGGCAACTGAACGCTCCCCCGCCGCGGGGTCACCGCAGGCCGGCCCGGGACAGCGTGAAGGTGTGGCCGTCCAGGTTGGTGCAGGTCAGACCCGTCTCCTCGACGTCGCAGGTGATGTCACCCAGCTTGGTCGTCGTCCCGTAGGGAGTGGGCGCCGGCCAGGAGATGCCATCGAAGAAGTCGCCTTGACAGGACGAAACGTGAATTGGTCCGGTCGGATCCAGCCGGACGATCGCGCCCCGCTTGCCGGGGCACCGCTCATCGCCCAGGTCACCGTTGAATTCCTTGATCGTGCAGGCGAACTGACCGTTCCGCACCGCGCACTCGATGTTGCCCGACGGAGTGATCAGCACGTCGCTGACGGCACTCGCTGCTGGCTGCCCGGGAGACGATTCGACGGACCCGGTGGCAGACACCGGTGTCGGGGCACTCGCGGCGGCGGAGGTCGGTGTCCCCGCAGCGGACACGCCGGCGCTGCTCGGTACACCCTTCTGGACCCTGAAGCCGATATTTCCCGACGCGCACAGACCGACCGCGAGCGGCCACTGGTTCTGCTCGAGATGGGAGTTGCGGCAGTTCCACCCGTCGCCGAAGTCGACCAGTTGCAGGGAGCCGCCGCGTTCTCCGGTCCACTGCTCGTACCGGCGCCACTGGTCGATCATCTGTTGGCACGTGAGGTCGCCGCCAAGCGGATCAATCCATCCAGGACCCGCATCAGGCCAGGTGAGAGCAAATGTGCACGGACCGGCGTGCGCGGCCGGGGTCGCCGTTGCCGACACCGAAAGCGCGGAGGTCGTCGCCGACGCCCTCGGCCCTACTGCCACGGTGACGTCCTGCCCGGTGACCACGTCCACCACCACGAACTGCGCCACCGCCGACCCCGGCACCACCGTCACCGCCGCGGCCGGGTCATAACCATCCCACCGCGCACCCTGCACATCCACCGCACTCAGATCCACCCGCGGCGGCGCCGACAACGGATTCCCACACGCACACCGCACCACCGGCAACCCCGTCGCATCCACCAACACCGCCGTCCCCGCCTGCAACACCGACACGAACGCCGTCGCCGCACCCCCCGCAAAACCGTGATTCGTCACCACCGTGTCATGCACCAACACCACCGGCGTCAGACTGCCCAAATACCCAGGAATCGCATCCGAACCGATCCCCCGCACCCCCGCCCACGCCGCCGCCTTCTCCGGATGCGCCGCCAGAAACTCCGCGATCGCCGCCGGATCACACGCCGACAAACTCCCCGAACCCCCGTACAACTCCGGACTGCCCGACCTCACCCCCGCATACAACCGATCCGTCGTCCCCGACACCACCCGCACCCCACTGTCCGCATCCACCGTCACCGTCACCCCCGCAGCCACACCCGACGGCGGCAACGCCGGCGCCACCGGCCGGCTCGACACCACCGGCACGAACGAATCAACCCCCGGATCCGTCGCCGCCTGCAACACCACCGTCACCGGCGCCGCCTCCGGCCGCGCCCGCCGCACCCACACCACCCCACCGACGATCCCGGCCACCAGGACCACGACCACGACCCCCGCCAGCCACCAACGCGAACGCCTACTCATCATCCCCAACTCCAACCGACACACTGGGCGCATTGCGCCCGTTCCGCTTTGCACACTCCGGGACCACTGGTCAGAACAGGCGGTACGCCGCACGCGAGAGCGTGAACCCGTGACCGTCCAGGTTCGTACAGGTCAAGCCGGTCTCCTGGACATCACAGCTGATGTCACCGAACCTGACCGTCGACCCGTACGGCGTCGGCTCAGGCATCGCCGGGGTGACGAAGAAGTCACCCGAACACGACGACGCCACGGGCATTCCAGTCGTGCCCAGCTCGACGATCGCCCAGCGGGGCCCGTAACAGGATTCCGAATTCACATCGAAGGCGAAGTCGAACTGTTTGATCGCGCAGCCGAACTGCACATTGCGGTTTGAGCAAATGATGTTCCCCGACGGCGTGAGCAACATGTCGGCGGTCGCGGCCGGCGTTGGTGTTGGCTGGACGGCGGCCGGACTCGGCGGATCCGTGGTCCTTGACGCCGTCGATGGGGCGGTCGTCGTCGCTACCGTCGTCAGCACTCCGGGGGGTCCCTGATAAACCGCGAATCGACGATCGTCACTCTGGCCGCAATGACCGACAGCGGAGGTTGTTTCGCTGGCCAGAGTGACTGTGCAGGTCCAGCCGTCATCGAAGGTCACCCATTGTTGGGAGCCGCCGCGCTCACCCGGCCATTGCTCGTACCGCCGCCACTGGTCGATCATCTCCTGGCAGGTGAGGTTGCCCTCCGGCGACTCGATCCAGCCGGGGCCGCCCGCCGGCCACGCCAGCTCCAGGATGCACTGGTCGGCCGGTGCCGCGACGGATGAGGTCGGGGTTGTGGACGATGGCGCGGTCGTTGACGGGGCCGCCCCCGGCCCGGCGGTGACCGTGACGTCCTGCCCGGTCGCCACGTCCACCACCACGAACTGCGCCACCGCCGACCCCGGCACCACCGTCACCGCCGCGGCCGGGTCGAAACCGTCCCACCGCGCACCCTGCACATCCACCGCACTCAGATCCACCCGCGGCGGCGCCGACAACGGATTCCCACACGCACACCGCACCACCGGCAACCCCGTCGCATCCACCAACACCGCCGTCCCCGCCTGCAACACCGACACGAACGCCGTCGCCGCACCCCCCGCAAAACCGTGATTCGTCACCACCGTGTCATGCACCAACACCACCGGCGTCAGACTGCCCAAATACCCAGGAATCGCATCCGAACCGATCCCCCGCACCCCCGCCCACGCCGCCGCCTTCTCCGGATGCGCCGCCAGAAACTCCGCGATCGCCGCCGGATCACACGCCGACAAACTCCCCGAACCCCCGTACAACTCCGGACTGCCCGACCTCACCCCCGCATACAACCGATCCGTCGTCCCCGACACCACCCGCACCCCACTGTCCGCATCCACCGTCACCGTCACCCCCGCAGCCACACCCGACGGCGGCAACGCCGGCGCCACCGGCCGGCTCGACACCACCGGCACGAACGAATCAACCCCCGGATCCGTCGCCGCCTGCAACACCACCGTCACCGGCGCCGCCTCCGGCCGCGCCCGCCGCACCCACACCACCCCACCGACGATCCCGGCCACCAGGACCACGACGCCCACCACGATGAGCCAACGAGTGCGCACAGTCACGGACGAATCGTCCATCCGGGACGTCGTGGCCGCAAGGCCGAGCCTGAAATCACGATGCGTGAATCCCGTTGACGGTGTCGGGACCGGATGCCTACCGTCGGCCCATGCAGCAGCACCGGCGGCCGGCCCCGACGCCCCGTCCCGGCACCCCGTCACTCACCGGTGCATCGCCCGAACACGCCGTACTGGCAATGCAGCGGGCCGCCGGCAACCAGGCGGTCGTCCGGGCGCTGTCGGCACCACGACGGTCGGGACCGGAGCAGACCCCACTCCAGCGGTCCGCCACGATGGACCTCGGAGCGTGGAACGACAAGCCGGTCGAGTCGTACGAGATGGGCCTCAACGCGATGACCGATGACGTGATCGGGCACGCCTGGGTCGACGTGAAAGAGGTCGGGGGCAAGGGGCGGAAGCGCTCGGTGGGCTTTTGGCCGGGCACCTGGGGGATCCTGCCGACCGGTGGTCCCGGCGAGCTGATGTCCCCGGACGGGCACGACGGGCAGCAGATGCACCGGCAGAAGGAGACGATGAGCCGGGACCGGTTCCTGCGGGTGCTGAACGTGGTCAACGCCTGGGAGGGCAGTTACTACCAGCTCCTGTACCGCAATTGCGCGCACTTCGCCAAGGCGGCCTGGATCGCCGGCACAGGCAGCCCCGACGGCATCATCAACGAGAGTGGGCCGCAGATCTGGACGCCGGCCGAGACGGCCGAGGGCATCGACTACGTCAACAAGAAGCGGGGTCTGGACCCGCAGGGCAACCCGCTCCCGGCCGAGCGGGCCGCTCCGTAGGCCACCGGCGTCAGCAGCCGGTGAGCCGCCCACCGAGGTAGGACTGCACCTGGTCGAGCGAGACCCGTTCCTGCGTCATCGAATCGCGGTCGCGGATGGTGACGGCCTGATCGGTGGCGGTGTCGAAGTCGACGGTGATACAGAACGGCGTGCCGATCTCGTCCTGCCGCCGGTAGCGCCGGCCGATCTGACCGGCGTCGTCGAAGTCGACGTTCCAGCTCTTGCGCAGCGACGCGGCCAGGTCACGGGCCACCGGCGACAGGTCGGCGTGGCGGGACAGCGGGAGCACCGCCGCCTTGACCGGCGCGAGCCGCGGGTCCAGCCGCAGCACCGTCCGCTTGTCCACCCCACCCTTGGTGTTCGGCGCCTCGTCCTCGGCGTAGGCCTCCAACAGGAACGCCATCATCGGCCGGCCGACGCCGGCCGCCGGCTCGATGACGTACGGGGTCCACCGCTCGCCGGTCTCCTGCTCGAAGTAGGACAACTCGACACCGGAATGCTCGGAATGCGTCTTGAGATCGAAATCGGTGCGGTTGGCGATGCCCTCCAACTCGCCCCATTCGCTGCCCTGGAAATGGAAGCGGTACTCGATGTCCACCGTCCGCTTGGAATAGTGGGACAGCTTCTCCTGGGGATGCTCGTACTGACGCAGGTTGTCCCGCGCAATACCCAGATCCACATACCAGTCGGTCCGGGTGTCGATCCAGTACTGGTGCCATTCCTCGTCGGTCCCCGGCTTGACGAAGAACTCCATTTCCATCTGCTCGAACTCGCGGGTGCGGAAGATGAAGTTGCCCGGGGTGATCTCGTTGCGGAACGACTTGCCGATCTGCCCAATGCCGAACGGCGGCTTCTTGCGGGACGACGCGGCGACGTTGTTGTAGTTGACGAAGATGCCCTGCGCGGTCTCCGGGCGCAGGTAGTGCAGGCCGGACTCGTCCTCGACCGGTCCGAGGTAGGTCTTGAGCAGGCCGTTGAACTCCTTGGGCTCGGTCCAGGAGCCGCGGGTGCCGCAGTTGGGGCAGACGATGTCGGCCATGCCGTTCTCCGGCGCCCGGCCCTTCTTCTCCTGGTAGGACTCCTCGAGGTGGTCGGCCCGGAACCGGTGATGGCAGGACAGGCACTCGACCAGCGGGTCGACGAACGCGGCCACGTGCCCGGAGGCCACCCAGACCTGTCGGGGCAGGATCACCGACGAGTCGAGCCCGACGATGTCGTCGCGGGAGCGGATCATCGCGTTCCACCACTGCCGCTTGACGTTGTCCTTGAGCTCGACGCCCAGCGGGCCGTAGTCCCACGCCGACCGGGTGCCGCCGTAGATCTCGCCACTGGGGTAGACGAAACCCCGGCGCTTGGCGAGGGAGACAACGGCGTCGATGCGGTCGGCGGCCACGTGCAAACTCCTGTGGTGCGGGTCGGGTCACCATCAACGGTGGCCCGGCGATGTCCCGGTCGGTGGCTTCCGCCGGGTCGGTCAACAGCCGCTGAGCCTACTGGTCTCACCGGCCGGGATCGTCGACGATCACCTCCGGCGCGGACCAGACGGCTCGGTCGGCGGCGGAGACGACCTCGAACGCGGCCGACGACGCGGCCCCGGCCAGCCACGGGATCAACGCGGCCCGCACCGGGAACGGCGACTGGGCGCGACGGAAGTCGGCGGCCGTGTCGAACTCCGCCACCAACACCCAGCGATGCGGCTCCTCGGTCGACCGGGCCCAGCGCAGCGACCGGGTGGCCGGCTGCTCCCCCAGCAGCCCCACCGCCTCGGTCGAGCCCGCCGGTTCGGCCGGCCCGGCCGGCCCGGCCGACCCGCCGTCCTCGAAGTGGGCGATCAGCAGGAACACGGCGATCCGATCCCGAGCACCTCGGTCGTCGACCCCTGCGGGCTTCGGCCGACCTTGATCTGCCGCGGGATCCGCAGCCGGAGCTCGTCCACGTGCGACACCACCCCGATGGTCCGGCCGCCGGCCCGCAACTCATCGAGGGTGGCCATCGCCAGATCCAGGGCCTCCGGGTCCAGACTGCCGAAACCCTCGTCCACGAAAAGGGTGTCGAGTTGCCGGCCACCCGCCTCGGCGGCGACCACGTCGGCGAGGCCGAGGGCGAGGGCCAGCGAGGCGACGAACGATTCGCCGCCGGACAGCGTCTTGGCCGGGCGGACCAGGCCCGACCACCCGTCCATGATGTCCAGGCCCAGACCGCCGGCCCGGCCACGGGCCTCCCGTTCGGTGCTGTGCACGAACGAGTACCGGCCGGCCGACATGCGGGTGAGCCGGTCGGTGGCCGCCGCGGCGACCTGCGCGAGGCGGTGCGCGAGCACGTACGTGCGCAGGCTCATCCCGAGCCGGTTGGCACCACGGCCCAGCATCACCTCGGTCAGTGCGGCGACCTGCCGATCGCGGGTTCGAACGGGGTCGGCGGCCCGCCACGCCGCCAGCAGCCGGGTCGCCGCGGTCGCTACCTGCCTCACCCGGTCGTCCAGCGCCCGGGCCTGAAGATGCAGCCGCTCGGCGCGCACCCGGTCCGTCTCCGCCGTCGCTGCCGGCCCGGCCAGGTCGATGCGTTCGTGTTCGTCCAGACCGACCAGCTCCGGGTCCGCCTCCTGGGCCAGCAGTGCGGCCGCCTCCACCTCGACCGCGCGGATCCGCTCGGCCAGCGCGGGGGCGTCGATCTCGGCCGCCTCGGCCGCCGCAGCGACGGTGGGGAATCCGGACGTGGCGAGCATCTCGACGACCGCCGCCGACGCCCGTTCCACCTGATCGGTCGCCTCGGCCAGCGCCGCCGACGACTCCGCCATCGCGTCCAGGGCGCACGCCCGACGCAGCAGGTAGTCGCGTCGGTCCTGAATCGAACGGTGACCCGCCCGCACCCGGTGCAACCGGACGCCTCGCTGCTCGATGCGAGCGGTCAACGAGGCGATCTCGGCGGTCCCGGCGGCAACCAGGGTGCCGAGTTCGTCCCGGCGCAGCTCCTGCTCGAACAGCGCCTTGGCCGCCGCCTCCCGCAGGCCGATCAGCGCGTCGAGGTTGCCCGCCATCGCGGCGAGCCGGTTCACCAGGGCCAGCCGGTCCTGCACGGCCGATTCCGCGGCGGCGGAGGTCGACCCGGCGCCGACCCGCTCCGCGTCGGCCAGCGCAGCGTCGGCGGTCCACCGCCGGGCGGCGGCCTGCTCGCGGGCGGCGGCCGTGCGTTGCTCCGCCCGGTGGGCCGCCGCGACGGTCTCCGCGCCCACCGGGGACGCGCCCACTGTCGCCGGGGACGGATGGTCGACGCTGCCGCATACCGGGCAGGCCCCGCCCCCGGCGAGGGCGTTGGCCAGTTCGGCCGCCATCCCGTCGATCCGCCGCTGCACCAGCCGCTGCCGCTCGTCGACCGCGGCCTGGTGCCGGTCGGTGGCCGCGGCGGCCGCCCGCGCCGCGCCCGCCGCGGCGTCCCGAAGCCCCGGAACGGACTCCGTCGCGTCCCGGACGTCCTGCGCCGCAGCCAGTGCCGAGCGCGCCGCGGGCAGGCGATCGCCCGCGGAGCGGGACTCGACGACCCGACGGTCCAGTTCGGCCAGGCGGGGCGGCAACGCCGCCAACCGCTGCTCGACCTCCACCGCGGCCGCCTCGTCCCGGTGATGCCGGCGCCGCGCGGCGGCGAGCGCCGCCTGATCAAGGGCCTGCTCGGCGGCCTCCCCGACCAGCGGGATCAGCGATCCGGCCTGCTCCCGGTCGGCGCCGGCCGCGGATCGGATGGCCACCACGTCACCGGACAGCATGCCCAGGTTCAGCCGGTCGCTCTCGGCCCCGGCCGCTGCGAGTTCCTGCAGCCGCTCCTCGGCCGCCGCTCGGTGCCGTCGACGAACCCGCTGCACCTCCTGGGCCGCCGACAGCGCGCGGGTCGCGGCGACCACCGGTCCGGCGCGGGTGTGCGCGGCCAATCGTTGCCGGTCCCGCTCGATCGCTCCGGCGGCCCGATCCAGCTCCCGCCGGCGGGCGCGGATCTCCCGCAGCCGGCCCACCCGGGCGGCTCGATCGGACGCCGTGCGGAGCGCCGCCGCTGAGCCGTCCCGGCGGGCAGCCGCCCGGACCGCGTCCTGCGCGGCCAGCGCCGAGCGATCGGCGAGGCCGTCCCGCAGGTCGGCCAGCCATCCGGGGTCGGGGTTCGGGGCAGGCTCGACACGCGCCGCCTCGGCCACCCGGGCGGTCATCTCCCGCACCCGGTCCTCGCACTCCCGCAGCTGCTGCCCGGACGCCCGCCGGGCCTGCACGAACCAGTCCTCGACCCGGTCGAACCGATCGGCGCCGAACAGCCGGGCCAGCAGGTCACCGCGGTCGGCGGTATCGGCCCTCAGGAACCGGGCGAAGTCGCCCTGCGGTAGCAGCACCACCTGGAAGAACTGCTCGGCCGACATGCCGAGCAGATCGATGACGGCATCGCCGACCTCGTCCACCCTGGTCAGGCCCTCGATCCGGGCACGGGCGCCGGCCGGTGCGGGGTCGAGCCAACGCAGGGAGACCTTTCCCCGTTGCAGGGTGCTGCCGGTTCCGCGGGCCTTCGGCCGCAGGTATTCCGGCCGGCGGATGATCTCGACCCGGTGGCCGCCCACAGTGGCCACCAGCCGCACTGTGGTGACCACGTGCGCGGGCGCGCGGTCGCACCGGAGCCGCCGGGCGTCGTTGCGGGCGCCCGGCACCCGCCCGAACAGGGCAAAGGCGACGGCGTCCAGCAGCGACGTCTTGCCGGCGCCGGTGTCGCCGTGCACCAGGAACAACCCGTCCGCCCCCACCGCGTCCAGGTCGATCGATTCGGTGCCGGCGAACGGTCCGAATGCGGTGAGCTCCAGCCGATGGATCCTCATGCCGTCGCCCGCAGCGCCGTCAGCGCCTCGTCGACGAGCGCCCGTTCGTCGGGCGCCGGCGGGCGTCCCCATGCGTCCCGCAGGAAGTCGAGCACCAGGCCATCGTCATCACCCGCGCCGGCCGCGATCCCGGCCCGGGGCGGCACCGCCGCCGCGGCCGGGTCGCCGACCCAGGTGGCGACCAGGGTGTGCGGGAAGATCTCCCGGAGCCGGCGCATCGGATCGACCGGCCGGTCCTCGTCGGTCAGTTCCACCGACAGGAAGGCGTCCGCGAGGTCGGGGTCGGTGTCCAGGATCTCGGCCAGCCGGCCGCGCACCGACACCATCCGGCGAATCTGCGGCAGTGCCAACCGGGTCGCCTGCACTGCCCCGTCCGCGGCCAGATCGACCAGCCAGACACCCTTCGACTGCGCCGCCTCGGCGAAGGAGTAGGGCAGCGGCGATCCCGAGTAGCGGATCCGTTCGCCGACCACCTGGCTGCGGTGCAGGTGCCCGAGCGCGACGTAATCGATCCCGCCGAAGACGTCCGCACTGACCGCCTCCACGCCGCCGACCGCGATCGACCGTTCCGAGCCGGCGGCCAGCCCGCCGACCACGAACGCGTGCGCCAGCACGATCGACCTGGTGCCGGGCGGCCGGGCGGCCAGGTCCGCCCGCACCCGGTCCATCGCCCGGGCCAGCACCTGCTGGTGGCCGGACCCGGCCGGCAGGTCCCACCGGGACCGCACCAGGTCGGGTTCCAGGAACGGCACCGGGTACACGACGACGTCGCCGTCCGGGTCGCCCACCACGACCGGACGGCCGACGCCATCGGCCGTGGTTCCCAGATGTAGGCCGCCGGCGGCCAGGAAGTCGGTGAAGGCGCCCAGCCGGGGCGCGGAGTCGTGATTGCCCGCGATCGCCACCACCGTGACGCCGGCGGCGCCGATCCTCGACAGGATCCGCGAGGCCGCCTGCACCGCGTCCGGCGACGGCACCGCACGGTCGTAGAGATCACCGGAGATCAGCACCGCATCGACCCGGTGCTCGATGGCCAGGTCGGCCAGCGCGGTCAGCACCGCCTCCTGATCGGCGAGCAGGTTCTGCCCGTGGAACGTTCGGCCCAGGTGCCAGTCGGAAGTGTGCAGCAGCCGCATGAGCAAACCGTAGGAGTGGGGTACGACAGTGACGCCGCACGACTCGCGCAGGTGCCCACCCGGTCCCGGATCGGCCGGGCCTGGGCCGGCTCAGCCCGGCTCGATGGCGCGGATCCGGTAGCCGTCGTCGGTCGCGGCGAGCACCAGGACCCGTCGCTGCTCGCCGCGGCCGGTCGTGGCGGCCACCTGCCGCCCCGAGCCGTCCAACACCGGGCGGGCGGCCAGCAGGTCGACCACCGCCAGCCGGGTGCCGTCCGTCCCGTCGGGGTCCAGGACCTCGACGCTGACCAGATCGTGCCGTCCATCGACGACCCGCAGCCCCCGGTCCGCGAGCCCCGCGACCATGCTGGCGTCGGCGGCCCCGGCGGCCGAGCCGGGCAGGTACACCTGGTCCAGCAGGACCGGGTCGCCCGCCGCCAGGGCCCGGCTGCGCGCCAGGTCGAGATCGGTGACGACCCGCGCCCAGTCGGTGGACGCCGCCGGGCCGGCCGAGTCCGCCGAGTCGGTGGGAGGATCGGCCACCCACTGACCCACCTGGGCGACCAGCACGGTCAGCAGGAGCCCGGTCAGCACGGCGACCAGCAACCGGGCCAACGGCCCCCGCCGGCGGCCGGGCGCCGGTTCCCCGCGCGCGCCCGGTCCGGCGGACACGCCCGCCGCGTCCGCGGCCGAGACATCGGACGGACCATCGCCGGGGACCTGCCCGCCAGACGGGCCATCGCCGGGAGGCGGCATCCCGGACTCGGCCGCGTCCGGGGCGGCGGCCCCGATCGGCTCGGCATCGGCCCGACCGGCCCAGCCTCGCCACCGCTTCGACGACGCCGGGGTCGGGCAGGGTCCGGACCCGAGGCGGATCGGCGCCGGATCCCCGAGGCCACCGGCCGACAACCGGCCGACCACCACGTCGGCGGTGGGGCGGGCGGCCGGATCGATCCGCAGCATCGACCGGACCAACGAGACGAGCTCGGCCGAGCCGGCGTCGTCGGGCGGATCGGGCCACTGCCCGGCGGCCGACTGGACGAGCACGTCCGCGGGTTCGTCGGCCGGCCAGGCCGACCGACCGGTCATCGCGAACAGCGCGACCGACCCGAGCGAGAAGACGTCCGCCGACGTCCCCGGCGCGCCGGACCGGGCCTGCCGGAACACCTCGGGCGCGACGTCCGCGCACCCCAGGGCGACCGGTCCGGCGACGTCCGCCACCGCCAGACTCACCGCCGTCGGCCCCAGCAACGGCCGGCCGCGCGCGTCGAACCAGATCGCCTCGGGGCAGACCCAGCCGTGCCGCACTCGTTCCCGGTGCAGGTCGGCGAGCGCGGCGGCCACCGGCAGCAGCACGGTGACCGTCTCACCGACCGACAGCGGGCCGCGCCGGCGGACCAGTTCGGTCAGCCGGCCACCGCGCGGCCACGGGCTGACCAACGCGACCCGGGTCTGGTCCTCGACGACGTCCGAGACCGGCAGCAGGTGGGGATGGCGGATGACGCCGGCCGAATCAATGAGGTCCCGGACGGACTCGGCCGATTCCACCGGCAGGACGGCCAGGGCCACGTCCTCGAGCGTGCGAGTGTCCTCGGCGCGCCAGAACGGCGACACCCGATGACCGGAGCCGCCACCGCCGAGGTGCTCGACCGCCCGGTAGGCGCCGATCGCGAATCCCATGACCCCACGCTAGGGCCTGGACCGCCCCCTGCCCGGAGTTGTCCACATTCTGCAGGTGGGGGTGGCGCGATGCGTGCGCAACCCGGCCCGGCGTACCGTCGCCCCATGCGTGAGGACACGGACCCGGTCCGCATCGAACGGTGCGGCGTGGTCGAGTACGAGCAGGCGTGGCAGCGTCAACGCGACCTGGCCACCGCCCGGGTGGCCGGCACCGGCCCGGACACCGTGCTGCTGCTGGAGCACCCGCCGGTCTACACGGCGGGCAAACGAACCCGCCCGGCCGACCGGCCCAACGACGGCACCCCGGTGGTCGACGTCGATCGGGGCGGCCGGATCACCTGGCACGGCCCCGGGCAGCTGGTCGGATATCCGATCGTCAAACTGGCCACCCCGGTCGATCTGGTCGCCTACATCCGGCTGCTGGAACACATCCTGGTCAGCGCGTGCGGCGACCTGGGCCTGGCGACGATCCGGGTGGCCGGGCGCAGTGGCGTCTGGCTCCCCGCGGACGGCGGCCGGCCCGATCGCAAGGTCGCCGCCATCGGGGTGCGGGTCGCCCGCAACGTGACGGTGCACGGCTTCGCCCTCAACTGCGACCCCGACCTGACCTGGTTCGACCGCATCGTGCCCTGCGGCATCACCGACGCCGGGGTGACCTCGCTGAGCATCGAGCTCGGCCGCCGGGTCACCGTCGACGACGTGGTCGGGGTGGTTGAGCACCGGCTCCGGCAGGGATTCGACGGCACCCTCGACACCCACCTGCCGGAAGAACGCGAACCGGCGCCCCCACCGGCGTCCGGCGTGGACTGGCGGCTGGATCCGCTGCTGGCCGGCCCGGCCGGTCGCTGACCAGGGGGCGTGCCCATCCACGAGATGGAACAATGATCTCTGCGAGCCGACGGTCACCGTGGCCCTGCGTTCGGCCCGGTCGGACCGTGTGGGGACAGTGGGGGCGGGGAACCCGGACCGTGGGCTCGCCGCCTCGGCGACCTGCCCCGGTTCCGTGGGGCGCGCCGTTCAACGATGAGGAGTTCTGATGAGCAGGAGCACCCGGCGGTCCGCCGCGCAGGATCTGGCCGCGAAGGCCGGCGAGATCGCGGAATTGGTCGCCGACAAGGTGGCCGATGTGACCCACGATGCGGCCAGCAAGGCCGCCGCCCTGGCCGGTGAGGCTGCGCACGCCGCCACGCCGTATGTGGAGAAGGCCGGCGAGCAGCTCGAGGAGACCGCGGTCAAGCTCGGCCGCCGGGCCCGCCGCACCGCCAAGAAGTCGAGCAAGAAGGCCGCCGCCACCGCCTCGAAGCAGGCCAAGATCGCCCAGGCCAAAGCCGCCCAGCAGGCCAAGATCGCCCAGGCCAAGGCCGCGAAGCAGGCCAAGAAGGGCCGGTCCCAGGTGGCCGACGTCGCCCAGGTCGTCCAGGAGAAGGGGCAGGCGACGTTGGCGCAGGCGCTGACCGCGGCCAGCGTGCAGGCGGCCAAGGCCAGCAAGTCGGCGAACAAGGCGGCGGCCAAGGCCGAAGCCAAGTCCGGCAAGAAGTCCCACCGGGTGCGCAATCTGCTGATCATCGGCGCGGTCGCCGGCGGCGGCGCGTACGCGTTTTCCAAGCTGCGCTCGGGCGGGACCCCGCCGCCGGACAACGCGCCCGCCCCCACCTACACCCCGCCCAGCAAGCCGGCGGCGAGCCCGCTGGACAAGGCCGCGGATGCGGCGGCAACGGCGAAGGACAAGGCCGCCGACGCCGTGGACGCTGCCAAGGACAAGGCCGCCGACGCCGTGGACACCGCCAAGGACAAGGCGGCGGCCGCCGCGAACACCGTCGCCGACAAGGCCGCCGACGCGGTCGAGACCGCGAAGGACGCCGTCGGTGCGGCCGCGGACAAGGCAGCTGACAAGGCCGACAAGGCCGCGGACGCCGTGTCCGACAAGGCTCCCGCGGCTGCGGACAAGATCGCCGACGCGGCCGACAAGGCGGCGGACGCGACCGCGTCGGCCGCCGATTCCGCCGCCACCTCGGTCTCCACCGCCGCCGACAAGGCGGCGGGCAAGGCGAGCACCGGCGCCCAGAATCTCGCCGACGCGGCCGACAAGGCGCGCGAGGCCGTCAAGAAGGCCGCCGCCGAGCAGGCCGAGGCGGCCAAGGAAGCGGCCCGGAAGAAGGCGGGGGATACACCGTGACGATTGCTCCCGAGGGCCGGAAGCTGCTGCGGCTGGAGGTGCGGAACGCCGCCACGCCGATCGAGAAGAAGCCCGAGTGGATCAAGACCCGGATGCGCACCGGTCCGGAGTTCGAGCGGTTGCAGACCCTGGTCAAGCGCGAGGGTCTGCACACCGTCTGCCAGGAGGCCGGCTGCCCGAACATCTACGAGTGCTGGGAGGACCGGGAGGCCACCTTCCTCATCGGCGGTGACCAGTGCACCCGTCGGTGCGACTTCTGCCTGATCGACACCGGCAAGCCCGGCGAACTCGATCGGGACGAGCCCCGCCGGGTCGCGGAGTCGATCCGCAGCATGGATCTGCGCTACGCCACGATCACCGGCGTCACCCGCGACGATCTGCCGGACGAGGGCGCCTGGCTCTACGCCGAGACGATCCGCCAGGTGCATGCGCACGCCCCGCAGACGGGGGTGGAGATCCTGACCCCCGACTTCTCCGGGCATCCGGAGTTGCTGAGTCAGGTCTTCGAGGCCAAGCCCGAGGTGTTCGCGCACAACCTGGAGACGGTCCCGCGGATCTTCAAGTCGATCCGCCCCGCGTTCCGGTACGAGCGGTCGCTCGACGTGCTCAGCCAGGGCCGGGACGCCGGCATGGTGACCAAGTCGAACCTGATCCTGGGGATGGGCGAGACCCGCGAGGAGATCTCGCAGGCGCTGCGCGACATGAACGACGCCGGCTGCGACCTGGTGACGATCACGCAGTACCTGCGGCCGACCCCGCGGCACCACCCGGTCGAGCGCTGGGTCAAACCGCAGGAGTTCGTCGAACTCGCTGAGGAGGCGAAGGCCATCGGGTTCGCCGGAGTGATGTCCGGACCGCTGGTCAGGTCCTCCTACCGGGCCGGCACGCTGTACCGGCAGGGGGCCGAGGCCCGGACGGCCCGCGAGCGGGCCCGGCAACCCGAGCTCTCGACCGTGGTGGAGTAGGCGCCGAGCCGGACCCCGGGCACTAAGCTGGTTCTCATGGCCAAGAACGCCGCCGGGTCCGGCTCCTCCGCGAAACCATCGAAGGAAGCGAAGAAGGCGGCCAGGTCCGAGAAGAGGGCCGCCGCCAAGGAGCGCCGCAGCCAGCTGTGGCAGGCGTTCCAGATGCAGCGCAAGAACGACAAGAAGCTGCTGCCCTACATGATCGGCGCGCTGGTCGGCACCGCGGCGATCGTCACCCTGGCCTTGATGTGGTTCCTGCCCTGGTGGATGGTGCTGCCGCTGGGCATCGTCATCGGCGCATTGCTGGCCATGATCATCTTCTCCCGGCGGGTGCAGAAGAGTGTCTACGCCCAGGCCGACGGCACCCCGGGCGCGGCCGCCTGGGCCCTGCAGAACAACCTGCGCGGCACCTGGCGGGTGACCCCGGCGGTGACCGGCAACACCTACCTGGACGCCGTGCACCGGGTGATCGGCCGGCCGGGCATCATCCTGGTCGGCGAGGGCGCCCCGCACCGCGTCAAGCCGATGCTGGCGCAGGAGAAGAAGAAGGTCGCCCGGGTCGTCGGCGACACCCCGATCTACGACTTCATCGTCGGGAACGAGGAGGGCGAGACCACGCTGCGCAAGCTCGCCCCGGCGATCATGAAGCTGCCGCGCAACATTCCCGCGGCCATGGTCGGCGACCTGGACAACCGGCTGGCCGTGCTGGCCGCCAAGACGCAGGGCGGGCTGCCCAAGGGCCCCATGCCGGCCGGGGTCAAGCAGCGCAACATGCAGCGCGCCATGCGCAAGCGCTGACCCCGGGCCGACCCGTCAGGATTCGTCGCCCGGGCGGGCCGGCGGTTCCGGTTCGGTCGTGCGCGCCACGTCGTCGGCGAATTCACGGGCCTGGGCGGTCTTGTCCTGACTGGATCTCAGGTCCTCGGTCCCCCGGCGCATCTGTTCGTTCTCCAGCGCGGGGCCGTCGAGAACTGTCTTGCCGGCCGTGTCCGGCCCCTCGTGAGCGTCATGGTCGGAATTCTTCGCGGGCAGGTCGGCCGTCATCGGTGAGTGCCTTTCGGGTCGGTGGGGTCCCAGGTTCGTACCCGCGCCGGCCCGTCCCGACACATGTGGCCGGCCGGCCTACCGGATCCGCAGCACCACGGTGCGGCACAGCCGGTCGTGCAGTCCCCGACCGTTCGCGTCGAGCAGCAGCGGCGGCACGATCAGGAAGATCAGCGCGGTGCGCGGGATCGCCCAGAGGCCCACGAAGGCGCGCACTCGTTCCCGGTCCTTGTCCATCGGCACCACCCGGATGCCCAGGGCCGCCTGACCGGGGGTGATGCCGAACAGCCCGACCGTCACGACCGTCATGACCACCCAGACCAGCAGGCTGGTGTTCCGTGGGGCCTCGGGCGCGGTGATCCACCAGGCCGCCAGGGCCGACAGCACGATGTCGATCAGGAACGCGCCGACCCGGGCCCCCATGGAGGCGACGGAACCCACCCCCTCCTCGGGCAGACCCAGCGCCCGCCCCGGATAGGCCTGCTCGGCCGGGTCGTTGGTCGTCGTCATTGCTCCAGCCTAGGCATTCGCCCACGTAACCCCGGCGAAACCTGGGCGAGACCCGGTGGCAACAGCACCTGCTTAGCGTGGCGCAGGCATGGCGACGGGGCCGGCGCGTTCAGCACTGCTCGCGGCGGGCATCGACCGGTCCGCCGGACCCGACGCCCGGGATGCAGGGAAGGGTTGTACCGTCCCTGCGACAGGTTGTCCACCGACTGGGGTTGTCCACCGACAGCAAGGAGCGCGTGCGTGTTCTCCACCACCGAAGAGCTGGTCAAGTACATCTCGGACAACGATGTCGAGGTCTTCGACATCCGGTTCTGCGATCTGCCCGGCGTGATGAACCACCTCACGGTTCCGGCCGCGACGGTGACCGAGAAGTCGCTGGCGGGAGGCATGGCGTTCGACGGCTCCTCCATTCGCGGCTTCCAGTCGATCCACGAGTCGGACATGACGCTGTTGCCCGACGTGACGACTGCGCGGGTCGACCCGTTCCGCCGGCGCAAGACGATGACCTGCAACTTCTTCGTGCACGACCCGCTGACCCTGCAGCCGTATTCGCGCGACCCGCGCAACGTGGCCCGTAAGGCCGAGGAGTACCTGGCCAGCACGGGCATCGGCGACACCTGTTACTTCGGCGCCGAGGCCGAGTTCTACGTCTTCGACGACGTGCGCTACGGCACCACCCCGAACGGCGCCTTCTACAAGGTCGACTCGGAAGAGGGCTACTGGAACACCGGCCGCGACGAGCAGCCGAACCTGGGCTACAAGACCCGGTTCAAGGGTGGCTACTTCCCCGTCCCGCCGTACGACCACCAGGCCGACCTGCGCGAGGACATGACGGCGAACCTCATCTCGATGGGCTTCGAGGTCGAGCGGGGTCACCACGAGGTGGGCACCGGCGGGCAGGCCGAGATCAACTACAAGTTCAACACCCTGCTGGCCTCCGCCGACGAGGTGATGCTGTTCAAGTACATCATCAAGAACACCGCGTGGGCCGCCGGCAAGACCGCCACCTTCATGCCCAAGCCACTGTTCGGCGACAACGGCTCCGGCATGCACGCGCACCAGTCGATCTGGCAGGGCGGCAAGCCGCTGTTCTACGACGAGGCCGGCTATGGCGGGCTGTCGGACCTGGCCCGCTACTACATCGGTGGTCTGCTGCACCACGCGCCGTCGTTGCTGGCCTTCACCAACCCGACGGTGAACTCCTACCACCGCCTGGTGCCCGGCTACGAGGCCCCGGTGAACCTGGTCTACTCGGCCCGGAACCGCTCGGCCTGCATCCGCATCCCGCTGACCGGCACCAACGCGAAGGCCAAGCGGCTCGAGTTCCGCTGCCCCGACCCGTCGTCCAACCCGTACCTGGCCTTCTCCGCGATGATGATGGCCGGCCTGGACGGCATCAAGAACAAGATCGAGCCGCCGGCGCCGGTCGACAAGGATCTCTACGAGCTGCCGCCGGACGAGGCCGCGAACATCCCGCAGGTGCCGTCGTCGCTGGCCGCGGTCATCGACCGGTTGGAGCAGGACCACGACTACCTGCTCGAGGGTGGCGTGTTCACCGACGACCTGATCGAGATGTGGATCAACCTCAAGCGCGAGGAGATCGACGCCATCCGCCTGCGCCCCGAATCCCGACCGGATTCGGGGGCGCCGCCGTTTCCCGGGTCGTGCCCCGGATCGGGACCTTCGGCCCGCGCGCCGCGGCCGCCGCCTCGATAGTGTCGGAAACGATTCAGAGACCGAGGCCACCAGGAGGCAGACGTGGGACGCCAGCTCGGCATCATCTCGGACATGGACGGGGTGATCTACCGGGGCAAGCAGGCCGTACCCGGCGCCCAGGAGTTCATCGACCGGCTGCGCGACCGCGGCATCGGCTTGGTGTTCCTCACCAACAACTCGGAACAGACCCCACTGGACCTGGTCCGCAAGCTGGACGGGCTGGGCTTCCGCGGGTTGACCGAGCAGAACTTCATCACCTCGGCGATGGCCACCGCCCAGTTCCTGCATTCGCAGCGCCCGCACGGCACCGCCTACGTGATCGGCGGCGGCGCCCTGTCCGCGGAGCTCTACAAGGTCGGCTATTCCATCACCGACAGCGATCCCGACTATGTGGTGGTGGGCAAGACGTCCGGGTTCGCCTTTCCGCAGCTGCGCAAGGCGGCCAAGCTGATCGGCAACGGCGCCCGGTTCATCGGCACCAACCCGGACATGGTGGACCCGGTGGAGGGCGGCACCGAACCGGCCGCCGGTGTGCTGCTCGCCTCGATCGAGGCGGCGACCGGGATGAAGCCGTACGTGGTGGGCAAGCCGAACTCGCTGATGATGATCTACGCCCGGGAGATGCTCGGCGTGCCGGCCGGCGACTGCGTCATGATCGGCGACCGGATGGACACCGACGTGGTCGGCGGTCTGGAGGCCGGCATGCGCACCTGCCTGGTGCTGTCCGGCGTGTCCGACGCGGGGACGGTGAACGGGTTCCCGTACCGGCCGACGTTCGTCTACGACAGCGTCGCCGACATCGACCCGGACCACCTGGCGAAGGACTGAGCGCGATGGACATCCGAATTCCGTCGCTGCTGCGGATCAAGCCAGACACCCTGTTCAAACTCGGAAAATACCTGCGCAAGAACGGCTTCGACCGGATCGCGTTGTTCTACGGGGAGGGCATCGAGGACCTCGTCGGCCGCAGCGTGCGCATCTCGCTGGACTCGTCGGAGATCACGGTGGTCCGGCAGGAGGTGGTGCACGGCAACGACGTCGCCGACCTCATGACGGTGGCCTTCGATCTGCCGCGCGGCACCCAGGCGGTCGTGGCGGTCGGCGGCGGGGTGGCCGTGGACGCCGGCAAGTACATCGGCTTCCTCAACCGGCTGCCGGTCATCGCGGTGCCCACCGCCATCTCCAACGACGGCTTCGCCTCCCCCGGCGCCAGCCTGCGGGTGGACGGCCGGCGGATCAGCGCCAAGGCCGCGATCCCGTTCGGCGTCGTGATCGACACCGCCGTGATCGCCGGCAGCCCGCCGCGGTTCACCCTGTCCGGGATCGGCGACCTGATCTCCAAGTACAGCGCGATCGCCGACTGGAAGTTGGCCTATCACGCGACCGGCGAGGCGATCAACGACTTCTCGGTGATGATCGCGCTGCAGAGCGTGCAGAACCTGGTCACCCATCCGGTCAAGGCGGTCGACGACCTGGGCTTTTTGCAACTGGTCTGCGGCGCCCTGGTGATGAGCGGGGTGGCGATGGAGGTGGCCGGGTCGTCGCGGCCGGCCTCCGGCAGCGAACACCTGATCTCCCACGCCTACGAGCACCTGGCGACCCGCCCGCGGATGCACGGTGAGCAGGTCGGGGTGGCCACCATCGCCACCGGCTGGCTGCAGGACGACCCGAGCCGGGACACGGTGCTGCAGGTGCTGGAGCAGACCGGCTTCCTGGCGTCGATCCGGGCGGACCCGCTGGACCGGGCGGCCTTCCTGGCCGCGATCCGGGAAGCGCCATCGGTCAAGCCCGGCTACCACACGGTGCTGTCGGAGCCCGAGGCGATCGACCGGTTGACCCACCACATCGCGGACGACCCGCTCTGGAAGGATCTGCTCGCCTGACCGATCCCAAGGAGAGCCATGCCCGTCTTCGCCGTGCACTACCGCTACGCCGACGAGCGACCCGCTGAGGTGACCGCGCACCGGCCCGCGCACCGTGCCTTCCTGCGCCAGCTGTACGACCGGGGCGTCGTGCTCGCCGCCGGCGCCTACCCGCAGGGCCCGGCCGGCGCCCTGCTGGTGTTCCGGGCCGACTCGGCCGAACAGGTGACCGAGCTGCTCCGCGACGATCCGTTCCGGCAGCAGGACCTGGTGACCGGCTGTGAGATCCGCCAATGGGGTCTCGCGATGGGGCCCTGGACGGAGTAACTTTTTTCCTCGGTGTATCTCAGGGTCCACACAGGGCTCTTCGGTGTGCAAGAAACGCTCAAAACGCCCTGACCCAGGTGGTGGCGTGTGTCGACCGTATCCGGCATGGCCGTCGCCCCCACCTGCCCGCGCGAGGTGAGGCGACTCCGATGACGGCACCGGTCACCACCCCCGCGACCCCGGGCGGTCCACCCGGCACCACCGACCCTGCTCGGGACGCGAACACGCACAACGGCGCGGCCGCGGCCGCGGCGACGGCTCCCGCGCCGGCAACCAACGGCGACACCGACATCGATCCGGGCTCGTCGCCGACCTCCGCGGACGCCGACACCGACGGCCTGACCGACGCCTTCGAGAAGCTCGCCGGGACCGATCCCGCGGTCGCCGACACCGACGCCGACGGGCTGACCGACGGCTACGAGGCGCTGTCCAGCCATACCGATCCGCTGTCCGCGGACACCGACCAGGACGGCACCCCGGACGCCGCCGAGGTGGCCGCCGGTACCGACCCGGGGCGGATCCCCGGCTTCGGCGGGGTGTCCGGGCTGGGCGAGCACGCGCAGAACATCCGGGCGGGCGCGCTGGACACCGACCACGACGGCGTCACCGACCCGTACGAGATCTCGATCGGGTCCGATCCGGCCAAGGCCGACACCGACGGCGACGGCCTGGCCGACAACCTCGAGGTCACCTTCGGCACCGACCCCACGTCCGTGGACACCGACGGCGACGGGTTGACCGACGGCGCCGAGATCCAGTTCGGCACCGACCCGTTGACCATGGACGCGGGCACCGGCCCGGCCCCGGTCACCGCCGCCCCGGCCACGTTGATCACCGCCCCGGCCGCGGTCGCCGTGGTGCCGACCTCAGCACCGACCAGCTCCGACGCCGCGGGCGGGCAGGTGCAGCACATGATCGACCTGGCGCTCAAGCAGGTCGGCGACGAGTACGTGTTCGGGGCCGACGTCGCCGAGACCGATCCCGATCCGTCGGTGTGGGACTGCGCCGAGCTGACCCAGTGGTCGGCGGCGCAGATCGGGTCGGACATCCCCGGCAGCTCCTTCGAGCAGTACCTGGCGCTCAAGTCCCAGGGGCTGATCATCCCGATCGAACAGGGCATGAACACCCCCGGCGCGTTGCTGTTCCACTTTTCCAGCGAGCCGCAGCCGGGCGGCGGCCGGCCCAGCGAGGCGCACGTGGCGTTGAGCCTGGGCCACGGGCAGACCGTCGAGGCGCAGAGCGAGGAGGTCGGCGTCATCACCGACGACGCCGGCGGCCGGTTCGAGTACGCGGCACTGCTGCCCGGGGTCGACTACTCGGGGGCGGGCACCGCCGCGATGACCGAACTTCCCGCCGCGGCCGACGCGGCCATGGGCGCCGCGGCGGTCCCGGACGCCTCCGGGCTCACCCAGGACATGGTCATCTACGGCATCAAGATCCAGGAATCGCACGGCAACTACACGGCGGACAATCCGACCAGCACCGCATCCGGTGCGTACCAGTACATCGACGGGACCTGGGACGGCTACGGCGGCTACGACCACGCCGGCGACGCACCGCCCGACGTGCAGGACGCCAAGATGCGGGCCGATACCCAGGCCGCCTACGACCGTCTGGGCGACTGGGAACGCGTCATCGCCTCTCACTTCGCCGGCGAGAACGTCCAGGCCGGCCCGAAGAGCGACTGGACCAAGGTCCCGGGCTACGACTACAACCAGAACCCCTCCATTCGGCAGTACGTGGACGGGGTGCTCGGCCACATCGAGGAAGCCGACCCGTCGATGTTCGGCGGCCACACCCTGAGCGCCGGCACCGTCACCACCGCGGCGGTCGCCGCGGCCAGCACCGCCCCGGCGGTCGATCCCACGCCGCCGATCGATCCGCACCTGACGGCCCAGAAGCTGGTCGACGCCGCGCTGGCGCAGCGTGGTGACGCCTACGAGTTCGGCGCCGAGGCCGACGGCCAGTCCGATCCGACCGCGTTCGACCGGTCCGAGCTGACCCAGTGGGCGGCACATCAGGCCGGCATCGAGATTCCGGACGGTTCGGCCGCGCAGTACCTCGACCTCAAGGCCAAGGGGCTGCTGATCCCGGTCGCCCAGGCCGCGCACACCCCCGGCGCGCTGCTGTTCAGCTTCTCCATCGAACCCACCGCGGACGGCCCGAAACCGGACGTCGCGCATGTCGCGATCAGCCAGGGCACCGGGATGACCGTGGAGGCCGACGACACCCACGGGGTGACCGTCATGGATATCGGGGACCGGTTCCAGTACGCCGCAGTGTTGCCCGGGCTCCAGCCCACCGTGCCGACCACCATGCCTACCGATCCCGTCATCGCGCCCACCGCAGACCCGTCAGTGCCGATCCCAATGCCGATGCCGGTGCCGCACGATGATGCAACGGTGCCCGCGGCCTTCGAGATCGACCCGGGAGTCGACATCGGCGATCCGGCCGCGGACAGCGACCACGACGGCCTGACCAACGAGTTCGAGTCGATGATCGGCACCAACCCTACGGCCGCGGACACCGACCTGGACGGGCTGATCGACGGCGTCGAAGTCAGCGCAGGCACCGATCCCGCTCTGATGGACACCGACCTGGACGGCTACACCGACGGCCTGGAGCTGCACCTGGACATGAATCCACTCCTCGCGGACACCGGTCCGATCCCGCTCGGCGGTGACGTCGGGCTGGATCCGGACGGCACCGACGCCGCCGACCACGTCATGGCCGACGCCGGCCTCGACTTCCACTGATCGGCGGCTCGTGACCAGACCAGTCGTACTGACCGAGAAGCTGCGTCGACCCGAGCCGGGCGGGTTGGGCCGCCGCCGGCTCGAAGAGCTGCTCACCGCCCCGTCCGAGAGCCGGCTGGATCTGGTGGTCGCCCCGCCCGGGTCGGGCAAGACGACCCTGCTGGCCCGGGTCGCGGCCGCCGCGGACGCCGCCGGGACAGCGGTCGCCTGGTATCGGATCACTGCCGACGACGTCACCGAGCCGGCCTTCGTCGCCCATCTGGCCCGGGCCCTGCGGCTCGATCCGGCTCCGGACGCGGAAACCGGGGTCGTCACGGACGTGCTCGAGTCATTGGACGCGCTGCCGGTGACCCCCGCGATCGTGGTGTTCGACGATGTCCACGAGATCGCCGGTTCGGCAGCCGAACGGGCCCTGGAGCAGTTCGTCCAGTTGCGCCCGCGACACTTGCGGGTGCTGGTCGGCTCGCGCCGTCCGCCGGAGATGAACATCCCGCGTCTGCGAGTCTCCGGCCATCTGCGCGAGATCACGAGCGATGACCTGCGTTTCCGTTCGTGGGAGGTCGAGGAGCTGTTCATCTCGGTGTTCCGGGAGCCGCTGTCCCCGGAATCGGCCGCAGCCCTGACCCGGCGCACCGGTGGGTGGGCCGCCGGCCTGCAGCTGTTCCACCTGGCCACCTCGGGGCGCAGCGCGGTCGATCGCGGCCGGGCCGTCGACGACCTCGGCGGCCGGTCGAAACTGGTCCGTTCCTACCTGGCCCGCAACGTGCTCGCCGAGCTGCCGGAGGAACACCGGCACTTCCTGTTGCGCACCTGCACCCTCGGCACGTTGACCGGCCCGTTGTGCGATGAGCTGCTCGGCGTCACCGGCAGTTCGACCGTGCTCGACGAGCTGGAACACCGCCAGTTGTTCACCTCCTCCGACGACGACGGGCAGACCTTCCGGTACCACGAGGTGCTGCGCACCCACCTGGAATGGGCGCTCGTGCAGGAGTACGGGGCGGCCGGCGCCCGCGAGTGGTACTCGCGCAGCGCCACGCTGCTCGAGTCGGTGGGTGACCGGCGGGCCGCCGTCCGGGCGTTCGCGCGCGCCGAGGATTGGGGCGCGGTCGGCCGCCTGCTGCAGGTCGGCGGCACCGGTCCGGATGCCGGCGCGACCGGCACCGACCTGCTGCTGCCCGCCGCCGTGGTGGAGCACGATCCGTGGCTGTCGCTCGCTCAGGCCCGGCGCCGGGTTCGGGAGGGCGCGTTGCCGGCCGCCGTCGACCGGTTCCGGCAGGCCGAGAGCCTGCTGGACGAGCCGGATTTCCGCGATGCCTGCCGGCGCGAGCGGTCGGTGGCGGCCATGTGGGCGTCGACCGACGGGATGAGTTGGGCGGTCGACGGCCGCGGCGAATCCCGGCACTGGTCGATCCCCATCCGGCTGGCCACCCGGCGCCTGCCGGCCGCGCGGTTGCCGGCCGGCACCACCACCCAGGTACCGGCCCCGAACCGGTTGGCCCGTGGCGTCATCGAACTTCTCGCGGGCGAGTTCGACGGCGCCCGAGCAGTTCTGGACACCGTGCTGGCCGACCGTGGTGCGGAGTCGACGCACCGACTGCTGGCCGATCTGGCGGTCACCGTCATCGATCTGATCGCGCAGCAGGCCGGGGACCTGTCCGGGCGCCTCGGGCAGATCGCGTTGGACGCCGAGGTCGCCGGCCTGCCGTGGATCGCCCGGCTCGCCCGCGGCCTGGGCGAGTGCGCGCTCGCGGCCACCGAGCCGTCGGCCTGGCGGCTGGCGGTCTGCCTCGACCTGATCGAGGAGTGCGAGGAGACCGGTGACGACTGGGGCGCCGCCCTGCTCACCCTGGCCGCCGCCGTCGCCGGCGTGGTGGCCGATCCCGCCGCCGAGGCGGCCGAATCCGGTGGTTTCGCCGCCGGATTCGCCGACGCCGCGGCGCGCTTCCGGCGTTTGGAAGCACCGGTCCCCGCGCTGTGGGCGGAGGCGCTGCAGGCCTGCGCGCTCGCCGGGCGGCACCTGCCCGGGGTGGCCGAGTTGGCCGGCCGGGTCTCGGGCGCCGCCCGGGGCGCCCAGGCGGCGGGCCCCCAGGCGCTGGCCCAGCTGGCCCTCCTGCTGGCCGCGGCACCGGACACGGCACTGTCCGACCTGACCTCGCTGCCGGCCGCCGGCAACCTCGGACACACCCTGGCGCTGCTGGTCGCCGGTCCCGGCCCGGCCCGGCCCGGCCCGGGATCCGTCGCGGGCGAGATGCCGGGCCCGGCGACGGTGACGGTGACGGCCCCACCCGAGCAGGCCGAACCGCGGATGGTCCGACTGCGCTGCCTGGGCGGTTTTGCGCTCGAGACCGACGGTCGAACAGTCGATCTGGGTGCCCTGCGGCCCCGAGCCCGGGCATTGCTGCGCCTGCTGGCGCTGACCCCGAACCGGGACGTGCACCGCGAGCAACTGGTCGACGCGCTCTGGCCGGGGGCCGATCTCACGGTCGGGACGCGCCGGCTGCAGGTCGCGGTGTCCAGCGTGCGACAACTGCTGGAGCAAGCGGGTCTGCCCGGTACCGAAGTGCTGTCCCGCCGCGGTGACGCCTACCGGCTGGCGTTGCCGCCCGGTTCGGAGGTCGACGTCGAGGCGTTCGAACACGGTCTGGACGACGCGGACCGGGCGGCCCGCCGAGCCGACCCGGCGGCGGCCGACCTGCGGGCCGCGGCCCTGGGCCGGTACCGCGGTGACCTGCTGCCCGAGGACGGGCCGGCCGACTACGTGGTCGGCGAGCGCGACCGGCTGCGCGTGCTGGCGGCCACCGCCGCCGCCACCCTGGCGCAGGAGTACCGAGCGCTGGGCCAGATCCGTCCGGCAGTGGCCGCCGCGCGGCAGTCGGTGCAGCTGGACCGCTACCAGGACCTGGGTTGGCAGCTGCTGGCCGAGCTGCACCGGGACGCCGGCGACGACAGCGCCGCCGCCCGGGCGCGGCGGGACCATGCCGCCGCCCAGGCCGAGTTGGAGCTGGAGACGACCTGACGGTCAGCCGGCCGGCCGGCTCACCCGGTGACCTCGACCCGATGCGGCAGATGCGCCGGCTTGGCCATCTCGACCAGCGCGTCGAGCCGGCGGACATCGAACCCCTCCGGATCCGGCACCCGCAGCCGCACCAGCAGCTCGGGCCGGTCGCTGCCGGGCAAGGGGGTGCCCGTCTGCGTCGACGAAGCGGTGCCGCCCGACTCGATCAGCTCCGGGTCGAGGTCGAACAGCGCCCGAACCGCGGCCCGGACCCCGCGGGCGGTGCCCCGCCACTGCAGCAGTTCGACCCCGATCTGGACGAGCTCCCGTTGCCGCTCAGCACTCTGGTGCCCGTCCAGCGCGATCCCCATCCAGCCGGCCAGCCAGGGCAGCAGATCCTCCGGGGCGGTCGCCGGATCCAGGTACGCGGAGAACGAATCCAACGTGGTGATGACCGGGGCCACCACCTCGTCCATCGCGCTGCACCAGCGCTGGGTGAACGAGTCGCCGCGGAACACCCCCGGCAGCGATTCGCCGATCGGGTACGGGCTGGCCAGCCCCGGGACCAGACCTCTCATCGGGCGCCGGACGTCAAGCGTTGACGGTTCGCACTGATCATGAACCCTCCCACCCACCCTGCGCTCATGTCCCGCGCACCCGGACCTGGTGCTCGTAGGAGAACACCAGCGCGGTCGGCGACAACGGGATCCGCTGCGCCGACGAGCCGCGCCGGCCGGACGACGCGTCCGCCGGGAACAGCTGAACGTTGACGTCCTCGGCCATGTCGACGCCGGGGATCCTGGCCAGAACGGCATTCACCTCATGCGCCTGCACCGCCCGGCCCAGCGGCCAGCCGGCGCCCTCCGGACCGCCGTGCAGCGGGTCGAAGAGCCGGTACACCCCCTGCAACACCTCCCGGCGCACGTCCTCGGGCCGGTACCGGGGCCGCGCCCGCACGCTGATTACCGCGGTGACGCCCTGGTACTCGGGCGGTTCGATGACCAGCCGGGTGCCGACCAGCCGGCGCTCGTCCAGGTAACCGGCGATCCGGCTGAGCGACTCGGGCAGCGGGGTCAGGTCGTCCCGACGGATCCGCCCGACGTCGTCGGTGGCCACGAACGGCACCACCAGCACCCGCACGCCGCCGCCGTCGACGCCGATGCAGTGCACCCGGGCGATCTCAGGCGCGACCTGCTTGGTCAACTCCACGTAGTCCTCGGCGGTGACCGCCCGCCCCCGGGACCGCAGCACCAACGGGCCGCGCAGCTTGGCGTCCTCGATGTCCTCGGCCCGGGCGCCGCCGACGGCGGGCGTCCGGTTCTCCACCCGGGCCACGTACGGCACGCTGGTCTTGAGCACCCGGACCATCCCGGTGGAGATGTTCCCGCGCACTCCCCCGCCGGTCCGGTACACCGACAGCCGCAGATGGGCACCCTTCGGCGGCACCGCGCCGTACTGTCGCAGGGTGCCGTCACCCTGCCGGACGGCCGGACCGAACTGCACCTCGCCGGCGAACGCGTCGATGTGGAAACACTTCTCGTCGGAATCGGCCTCGGCGAAGTGCTCGACCGGCGCCCATTCGGTGACGCCGTCGTCGTCGATGACCTGGAGCACGCCGGGTTCCTCCCAGGGCACCACCGGACGCCGTTGCAGGACGAACTTCTGCCCGGGGGTTCCGTCGGAGGTGCCCAGGTCCTCGTTGCGGACCACCTCGGCGTGCACCATGCGGGCGGTGCCGCCGATGGTGAACGCGGAGATCGACAGGATCCGCGGCGACTGGGTGTAGGTCGGCTGACCCTCCTCCGGCACCAGCAGCCGGCAGCGGATCCAGCCGGCCCGGTTGCGGGACAGGATCGAGGTCTCGTGGTTCTCCGGGACGTGCAGCACCACGTCGCCGGCCTTGTTCAGGCCGCCGGTGTCGTCGCGGTCGACGTCGCACGGCGACCAGCCGGAGCCGGTCCAGGCCTCCCAGATCAGCGGCGGCCAGTCCGGCCGGACGCCGACACCCCGCACCCGGCAGTCCATCCGGAGCACGATCGCGCACGACGGCACCGCGTTGGACAGCCCGATCAGCAGGCAGTCGCCCGGCTGCGGCGAGCTCTGGAAGCACTCGAACTCGCCGCCGGACCGCAGCGCGACGCTGTGGTCGACGGCCTCGCCGCCCACCGGCATGGCAGCGGCCCGGTCGAACGAGCAGGGCACGATGTCCAGGTCCTTGACCGTCGAGAACACCACCGGATCGGCGACATCCGTGCGGGGCGTGGCCACCTCGGTCTCCCGGCGGACGACGACGGTCTGCGGCTGCGGCGCGGACAGCCAGAACGTGACCTTCCCGCGGGCCGCCGCCGGCGGGCGCAGTTCCACGCCGATCAGCTCGAGGAACTTGATGTAGTGCCGGTCCGGGACGCGGTTGAGCCGGTAGATCAACTGGTCGACCATCTGCGCGAACGCCTCGATCAGGGTCACCCCGGGATCGGACACGTTGTGGTCGGTCCATTCCGGGCAGCGCTGCTGCACCAGGCGTTTCGCGTCATCGACCAGGTCCTGGAAGTGCCGGTCGTCCAGGTTGGGGGCGGGCAGCACCATGGTTCAGCCTCTCCGTTCCGCGATGGCCAGCGCGGCCGGGATGGCCGGGGCCGCGGTGATGGTCAGCGGTTCGGGCTCGTCGGGGATCACGTAGAACGGGAACACCAGGTTCCGCGGGTCGTTCACCCCGCGGATCGAGTAGTGGATGTCGATGTACAGGGTGCCCAGGTCGGCGTCGTCGAAGCTGATCAGCACGTCGTGCACGGTGATCCGCGGCTCCCACATCTCCAGTGCGTAGCGGACGTCGGAGGCGATCGCACCGGCGGTGGATGCATTGATCGGGTCGAACACGTGGTCGTGCACGCGGCAGCCGAACTCCGGGCGCATCGGCCGCTCGCCCGGGGACGTGGCCAGGATCAACCGGATCGCCTCTTCGATCTCCCGCTCACGCACGACCAGGGCGACGCCGCCGGTGGCGTCGGTGGCCAGCGGGAACGCCCAGCCGGCGCCGACGAAATCAATACCCACTATGCCATCGCCTTTCCGGGACGCCTCGCACGCTCGGCGAGCCGGACGCGGCGCTGGTAGAGGTGCTCATGGTTCGCTCGGCAAGCCTCGCTCATCGTCATCCTCCGATCAGCACGGTGGGCGCGCCCACGATGATCGGCGCACCGCACGCCGACATGTCGCCCATCCGGGCCGCCGGCATCCCACCGATCAGCACGGTCGGGGAGCCGGGCGGGACGATCACGGTCGGCGGGTGCACGGCCGGCGGCGGGAACGAGCAGATGTGCGGGGTGCCGACCGTGGCGGCGGGCATGCCGGCGATGAGGACGGTCGGCACTCCCGGTGGCCCGATCACCCCGGGGTGTCCGGTCGGATCACCGACCCGGGCGGCTGGCGGCATTGTCGTCTCCTAGTTGATCTTGACGAGCGAACCCTGGAGGGTGAGCACGCCGCTGGCCTTGACCTCGGCGCTGGCCTGGCCCTCGATCTTGGCGGTGGTGCCCTTGAGCGACAGCGACCCGTTGGTCTGGACGTCGACACCGCCGCTGCCGCCGTCGATCTTGACGCCGCTGGTCGAGGTGATCGAGACCTCGCCGCCCTTGAGTTCGAGCTTGCTGCTGGCGGAGTCGATCATCACCCCGCCCTTGCCCTCGATCAGGATCTTGCCGTCGCTGTGCACGGTGATCTTGGTGTCGACCGAGTCCATCTTCAGCTGCAGCTTGTCGCCGGTGGTGGACAGGGTGATGCCTTCGGTGCGGCCGTCCTCGTCGATCAGGTCGATCCGGTGGCCGCGCCGGGAGACGAACGAGCGGCGGTTGATCGCCCCGGAACTGCCGTCGATCAGGTCGGGCGTGCCCTTCGGTGGGGTGTCCACCCCGTTGAACAGGCCGCCGAGCACGTACGGGCGGCGGATGTCACCCTGCTCGAACAGCACCAGCACCTCGTCGCCGACCTCCGGGAGGACCAGCGCGCCGCGCTCCTTGCCGGCGCCGGGCTGCACGGTGCGGGCCCAGTCGCTGACGTAGGTCTCGGACAGCCACGGGAACGTCAGCTTCACCCGGCCCTG
This sequence comes from Nakamurella sp., assembly GCF_044224575.1. GTDB lineage: Bacteria > Actinomycetota > Actinomycetes > Mycobacteriales > Nakamurellaceae > Nakamurella. The sequence goes on along the minus strand of NZ_JBGAKE010000002.1, from coordinate 53,209 downwards.
CTCCAACGGGTCCTTGGAATCGCTGACCTGGGCGACCACCGGACCCTGTCCGAGCCGGGCGGTTCCGCCGCCGTTGGCCAGCCCGTACAGACTGCGCTCGGACCGCCCGGTGACCGAGAACGTCGTCGTGTAGCCGGTGTTCGGGTCGTAGCGGTGGTGGCTGGAGGTGATGGTGTACTTGCCGTCGAACGGCGCACCCACGTTGTCGACCGAGATCGCCGCGCCGGCGTGCAGTTGGGGGTTGCCGCGGGCGACGCCCTCGAATTCGGCGAAGGCGCCGGCGATCTGCTCGGCGATGGCCGCCGCGGCGGTGTCCACCTCGGCCTGGCTGCGGAACGCCACGTCGGTGGCCACGTACACCGGGTCGCCGAACTTCTTGGCGATGTCGACCGGGTTGTATGTGGCCAGCACCGCCGAGGTGGTCTTGGCCGGGGCGGTCGCCACCAGGGCCTGCTTCTGGGCCAGATCCCAACCGCGGGCCTGCACCTCCTTGACCTGCTCGGCCGCGGTGATCAACGACCGGAACCGCAGCAGGTCGGTGCCCAGCCGCACCACCAGCGGGTTCTGCTGTTCCGGGCCGCCGCCGCCCGCGGGGGCCGAGTCGGCCTTCTTCGGCTTGCCGAAGAAGAACTTGCCGTCCCGGACGGCGACCTCGTAGCCGATCTCGCGCGCCAGCCCGTCCAGGAACTCCCAGTCGGTGACGCCGCCCTGCGAGAGGTGTTCGTACACCGTGCTGGTCGATTCGACCTCGCCGACGGACAGCCCGGCCCGCTGCGCGACCTTGGTCGCGACGTCGGAGGCGGTGCTCTGGGTGTAGGACTCGGTGCGCCGACCGCGGAGCAGCCGGTTGGCCTGGTCGTAACCGCGCAGCACGGTGTAGGTACCGGTGGCGTCGTACTCGGCCTCGAGCGCGGTGATCTCCCCCTCGATCAGCTGCTGCGGGCTGGGCGTCGCGTCGCTGGCCACCGAGACCTTGACCTTGGAGCCGATCTTCGCGCCGGACTTGGTGATCACCAGACGGTCGGGATCGCGGAAGCGCAGCAGGAAGAAGTCCGGCAGCCGCAGGCTGTCGTCGACGATCGCCGAGACGAGCAGCGCCTTGGCGTCGGCGGCCAGCGGGGAGCCGTCGATGTCGACCAGGAAGCTGGACGAGGTGGGGGCCATCTAGTTCACCGTCGGCTCGAGCAGTTCGGCCGCCGAGGGGAGCATGAGCGAGCTGCCCAGCGGGAGCCGCGCCGGATCGTCCACCCGGTTGAAGGTGGCCAGCGGCCGCCACAGCTGCGGGTCGCCGTACTCGCGGTAGGCGATGGACGCCAGGGTGTCCCCGGTGACCACCGTGTGAATGGCCCGCGCGGCAATGGATCCCGAGGTCGGGTTTTGCTTGCCCTTCTCCTGCGGCATCTCCTGCAGCGTCACCGTGCAGACCGCCCGGATCGGGGTGCCCTCCGGGGTGAACAACGTGTACTTGGCGCTGACCTGGGTGACGTAGGCGGGGAAACTCTTGATGGCCCCCCACTGGAACACCACCAGCGGGGGCGTCGGCTTGTTGCTGGCGTGCGATTTCTCGGTCGGCATGGTGCAGGCGAACAGCTTGTCCACCGCCTCCACCACCGAACCGTCGTGCTTGGCCGTGGCGTCGAAGAACATCTCCAGGGAGAGCTGGCCGGGTTCGGGGCCCTTGAACTCCGGGGGTGGCGCGGCCTTGGCCCCGTTGGTGGACTTGCTCTCCCACTTCGCCTTCTTGGCGATGGTCAATTCCTTGGGGTTGAACTGGAACTCGATGGTGGCGATCTCGCCGTCGAGCTTGCGCCCGCCGGTGGCCGGTGACGAGTCGTACATCGTCAGCTTGGCCTTCTCCACCTTCTGCGGGGTCCGGTCGCCCGTGGGCGCCGGCGGGGTGGGCTTGCCGCCGGCCCCGGTCAACGAGGAGCCCATCACGCACCGCCGGGCAGGATGCCGTGGTGGGCGACCTCGAGCGTCTCCGTGGCGACCTTGGCCGAGTCGACGTTCAGGCTCGGGCCGGTCCAGCGGACCGGGATGACGCCGGCCAGCGACCATTCGGCGACGACGGTGTCGTCCGCGGTCATCGCCGAGATCACCATGGTGGTCGGCTTGACGCCGCTCATCATGCTGGCGAACCAGGTGGTCAGGTGCTTGCTGTCCTCGCCGATCGGCCGGGTCAGCTTGACGTTGGTGAACTTCATCCGGGTGGGCAGCTGCCAGATCATGGCGTTGTTGCCGCCCTCCTCACGCTGCTCGATGACGATCTCGCAGCCCAGGCCCTCGCAGCTGTTGAACAGGCCGAGCGGGAATTCGTCGATCTTGACCTTGAAACAGACGCTGACGGCGGGATCCTTGAACTCGGCCATCGGATTTCCTCCTCACTTCTCTCGGTTCCGTGCTGCGGTGCGCGCCCTATCGGCGCAGGTCGGTGACCATTCCGGCACGTTCCCGGTCCAGCCACAGCTCGGACTTGAGCCGGGCGGACAGCGGGTCGAACAGCCGCCGGGCCAGCTCGTCCAGGTTGGTCGGCAACACCTCTGCCGCTCCGGCCGCTCCCGCCGCCGCACCGATGGCTCCGGTGGCCGCGTGCATCGCGCCACCGGCGGCGCCACCGACCGCGTCGGTGACGCCGGACGCGGCCTGCCCGAGCGCGCCACCGGCCTGGCTCAGTGCGCCGGACGCCTGATCGGCCAGTCCGGACGCAGCCCCGGACAGCTGGTGGACCGCCCCGCTCGCGGCGGAACTCGCGCTGCCGGCGGCGCTCTCCACCGCCTGGCTGGCTGAACCCATCCCGTTTGACACTGCGCTCGACGCCGCGCCCTGCGCCGAGCGCAGGTATCCCGCCGCCGAGTCGCCCAGGCCGCCCGCCGCGCCCTGCGCCTGATTCAGGTAGCCACCGGCCGCGCCCTGCGCCTGGTTCAGGTAGCCACCGGCCGCGCCTGTGGCCTGGTCGAGGTAGCCGCCCGCCGCGCCCTGCGCCTGGTTCAGGTAGCCACCGGCCGCGCCTGTGGCCTGGTCGAGGTAGCCGCCGGCCGCGCCCTGGGCCTGATCCGCGTACCCCCGCGCGCCTTCCACGATCCCGCCCGCCCTATCCCGGAGCCCGCCCGCTGCACCCTGCGCCTGACTCACGTAGCCGCCGGCGGCCTGCTGGGCCTGGCTCACGTACGCGCCGGCTTGATCCCGGAGACCGCCCACCGCGCCCTGGGCCGAGTTCGTCAAGCCCCCGACGCTCTTCCTGGCGCTGTCCAGCAGCGACGACGCGCCGGGCAGCCCGAACCTCTGCACAGCCGGCGCACCTGCCGATGCGGTGGCCGATGCGGCGGGCAGGACCGGGCCGGCCGACACACCCGGCGCTGCGGGCACGGCCGGGCGTGTCGGGGTCGACCGGTACGGCGAGGTGTCACCCAACAGGGGCGCCATCATCAGCGGCGCGGCCGGGGTCGGGTCGGCGGCGAGCCGCTGGACGGAAGGTCCCGCGTCGAGCCGCTGCGCCGGTGCGGCACCGGCCAGCGGTAGCTGGGGCAGAGCCGGGGACGGCGCCTCGTGTGCGTCACCGCCGTCCGCGCCGGGCGCCTCAAGAGCATCGTGAGCCTCGACGCCGAGGGTCGGCGCAACGACCGGGTCGGCGACGTCGCCGGCCGACTCGTCAGCGGCGGCAGTTGCCTCAGCGGAGGACGCCGGGGCGTGCTCCGCCGATGTTCCCGGCGGCGGCGCTGTTCCTACCGTGTCGCCGACCGCATCGGGCCGGGGCAGGTCGGCGGGCACGTCGGGGTGTCGCGGCACGATGGGTCCGGCTCCTGCGGTGACCTCCGGTGTGCGCTGAAGCGACGTCCCCGACTCGGCCCGTCCAGGGCCCGGCGACGGCGGCAGAGGCACCGGTGACGCCGATCGCTGCACCGCCGGCGCACCCCCCGACGTCAACGGCGCGCCGAGCCCGCTCGGCCGGGCCGGACGGCCCGGGTCACCGAGCGTGGGCGCCACCGGACGGGTGGGGGCCACGGCCGAGGGCGCGCTGGGGAGGCTGATCTCGGTCGATCCGGTGGCGGCCGCGGAGTCGATGATCCGCATGATCGACGCGAAGTCCATGGCCTGCGGTTCGTGCACCACCCTCTCGCGCGGGCGGTTCGGAACCGCGGTCAGCGGCGCGCCCAGACCCGACCCGCGGACCGGTGGTGCGGCCGGCCGGTCGGTCGACGTCGGGATCGACGATTCGGCGTTCCGCTGCACCGCCGGCGCCCCGGACGGCCCTACGGATGCGGTCGGTGCGGACAGCGTCGGTGCGGACAGCGTCGGTGCCACCGCCAACGGCGCGTCCGGTACGGAATCCGCGGCCGGGGCCGTTGACCGGTCCGGATCACCTGCCGGGGCCAGATCCGGGGCCGGGGTCAGGGCCAGGTCCGGTGCCGGGGTCGGGTCGGGCAGCGAAGCCGTTGCCGGGGAGGAGGATTCGGCCGGCGCCGTACCGGCGGTCGAACCGACCGACGCCGCCGCGACATCGCGAGCGGTCGCCGAACGCTGAACGGCGGAACCGGTACCAGACCGGGCGGCCGGCAGCAGGTCGGGCGCGGAGGTGGGGTCGAGCCCGGCGGGGGCGCCGCCTGTCGTTGAGCCGCCCGTCGTCGAGCCGCCCGTCGTCGAGCCGCCCGTCGTTGAGCCGGCCGTCGTTGAGCCCTCGGTGGCCGGGCCGTCGTCGGTGACCCGCGAAACCATCGGCATGCTCGTCTGCCCGGCGAGGGGTGCCGTCGGCAATGCCCCGGTTGCCTCGGCGGAACCGGCCTCGGACGCCGCGGTCGGCCGACTGACGTCCGGAAGACGTTGTACCGCTGGCGCACTCGCTGGCGGCGCACTCGTCGATCCGACCGAAGCAGGCCTGGGCGCGGGAGCGGCCACCACCGGCAGGCTGGTGACCGGCGGCTGTTGCGGCGCGGAGAGCAACGGCGCTGTGGGTACGGGCGGGGCGGCCGCGGACACGGTGGGCAGCGACCAGGCAATCGGGGTGGCCGAGGAGCCGACCGATTCGGACGCCGCGTGGTCACCGGATCCGAGGTCGGGGCCTGGCTCGGCGAACCGGGCCACCGTGACCGGATCGGTGAATTCGGCCGAGCGCTGGACGTCCGGGGCCGTCGTGGTGACGGTCGGGTCGGTGAACCGCACCCGGGGCTCGATCAGCCGCTGCACGGCCGAGGTGATCGGTGAGCGCTTCCGCGGCGGTGCGACGGTCAGCTCGGGGCCGGTCGAGATCGTGTGCGGCATCTCGGGTCGGGCCAGCCCGTCGACGTGCCCGCTGGGCCCGTCGGGATCGACGATGTGCCCGAGCGGGGCGAGAAAGCTGGGGTCGTGCGCCGTCGCCAGCGACGAGGTGAACGCGCTCAGCGGGGCGATCGGCGGGGTGGGCGTCACGGTGCGCTGCAGCGGAGGCAGGTCCTGCCAGGCCGCCCGCTGCATCGGGGCGGGCGCCGGGTCCGGCGGCGGCGCGGCCTGCGGCACAGCCGTTCCCGTACTCGCGGAATCGGCTGTCGCACCGCCCCAGGGCCACCAGCGTGCCACCGGTCACCTTCCTCGATCGATCCGTTGGTTGATCATTCCGATCTCGTGCGCAAAGCGTTGCCGCTCGCGATGCTCCAGATCGAGCAGATCGTCGAGCGGCCAGTGGAAGTGGTAGGCGATGTACGCGACCTCCTCATAAAGCCGGTCGGGCGCGTACGTCACTATTCCCCCAGGCGCCCACCCGCAACGTCGACGGCGAACTGGTGCTCACACGCCGGGCAGGTCACCGCGGCCCGGGTGTGCCCCTCCTGGTTGATCCGCCGGTACAAGTCCTGCAGGAAGGCCAGGTCGGAGGCAAACAGGTTCTCGATGATGCCGGCGTGCACGTCGTCGATGGTGCCGATCCGGGTGACCACCCGGCCGAGCAGCACGACCGTCAGGTACGCGGGGTTCTCCCGGACCCGATCGTCCCGCAGCGGCACCAACTCATCCCGGGCGGTGGCCAGCCGCATCACCCCGTCGCGGTGCACGACGCCGGATCCGTCCTTGTAGCCGCGAGGCAGGATGAAGCTGAACTCCGTGCGCAGCCCCTGTTCCGGGGGTCGGGCGGCGGAGATCGGCGAGGCCGGATCCGGGGCCGCCGAACCCTGGACCGGGTCCAGGGTCGCGGCGGACGAACCGGAGAAACCGCGGCGCATTACTCGACCTCGAGCCGCTCATAGGTGACGACCAGCTTCTCGGTGAGCACGCTGGTGTCGCCGGCCTTCAGCGAGCCGATCTCCAGGCTCTTGGGCCAGGCGGCGGTCAGCTTGTACCGCTTGACGGCATTGCCCTCGTAGTCGTAGACGATCACCGCACCGCCCTTGCGGACGTCGCTCATCTTGCCGAACTGCGAGTCCTTGACCCACTTCTCGAAGCTCTGGTCGGAGGTGAGCGGGCGGGTCAGGGTGACCTCCCCGGACTTCCAGCGGCCGGGCAGCTTCTTGATCATGTACTTGCCGTCGGGCCCGTTCTGCTTGAGCTCGATGACGTCCTGCTCCATCTTCAGCCCGCTCACCTCGGTGATGGACTTGATGGTGATGCCGTCGACCTCAAGGCCGAATGAATGGCCGACCGAGCTGTCGAGATCTGGCAGAGCCATGTCAGCTCCCTTTCTTCAGGCTTGGGTTGGTTACTCGGCGACCAGGCTGGTGCCGCCGGAGAACTGCGACAGCTGGAAGATCACGAACTCGGCCGGCTTGACCGGGGCGACGCCGATCTGGCACACGACCTGGCCGGCATCGATGCCCTCGGCCGGGTTGGTCTCCCGGTCGCACTTGACGTAGAACGCCTCGTCCGGGGTGAGGCCGAACAGGGCGCCCTTGCGCCATTCGTTGACCAGGAAAGCGGCGATGGTGCGGCGGATCTTGGCCCAGAGCGCGTCGTCGTTCGGCTCGAACACCACCCAGTTGGTGCCGTTGAGGATGGACTCCTCGAGGTAGTTGAACAGGCGGCGGACGTTCAGGTACCGCCACGCCGGATCGGAGGACAGCGTGCGGGCGCCCCAGACCCGGATGCCGCGGCCGGGGAAGCTGCGCAGGCAGTTGATGCCGACCGGGTTCAGCAGGTCGTGCTCGTTCTTGGTGATCTGCACCTCGAGCGAGATCGCCCCGCGCACCACCTCGTTCGCCGGCGCCTTGTGCACCCCGCGGGTGTCGTCGTTGCGGCCCCAGATGCCGGCCATGAAGCCCGATGGCGGCATGAAGATGTTCTTGCCGCTCGACGGGTCGGCGGCCTTGATCCACGGCCAGTACAGGGCGGCGTACTTGGAGTCGTAGCCGGCCTTGTCGACTCGCCATTCCTTGATCTGCTGCGCGTTCAGGCCCGGCGGCGGGTCGAGGATGGCGATCCGGTCGCCCATCAGTTCGCAGTGCGCGATCATCGCGAGCTGGACGGCCTTGACCGTCTCGGCGTCGATGGCGCCCTGCTGGTAGGCGCTCATCAGATCGGGCACGCAGACCATGGTGATCTCGTCGATGGCCTCGAGACCGGAGAAGCCGGTGCGCTCGGCGACGTCGCCGACGTAGTCGTCGGAGTTCAGCCGGGGGCTGGGCACGGCGGCGGGCGGCGGGGGCGAGAACAGGCTGACGCTGTTCCCGGCGACGGGCGCCTCGATGGACTGCCCGGTGGCCGTCTCCTCGATGCGGATCACCTTCGAGGCGGCGTTGACGGCGGTGGCCACGTTGGCCTTGCCGCGGCCGGTGTTCAGCCGGTCGTATTCCTCCAAGACCTGGTCGCCCTGCCGGACCACCAGTTTGAACAGGCCGTCGCCGCCCTCACCCTCGACACCCTGGATGTCGACGCTGATCGAACCCTCGGGTGCGCCGGCATCGAGGGCGACGATCCGGTAGGTGCCGAGCATGGCCTGCGGGCCGGCGGTGACCTCGGCCAGGCCGACGAAGGCGGCGACGGCGGTGCCCACCCCTTCGATCGGACGCGACCCGGAATCGACCTCTTCGACGTACACGCCCGGTGAGAGGTAGGTCGGCATGCTGCCTCCTTGCTAGGACACACGAGATTGAAGTGATCGTGCGCTCATTGAGAGGCGAGCGGGATGTGCGGACGGACGTGGCCGAGGGCAGCGTTCGCTGCCCCTTCGGGCAGCGAGTTACCGGACGGCCTCGACGACGATGCGCGGCGACGACGGCAGAAGGGGGCCGCCGGTCCAGTCGCCGAAGGTGGCGCGGACGGACAGCCCGGCGTCGGTGAGGTCCTTGGTCAACCGGCCGGCGCTGCGGAACACCAGCGGTTGGCGGACGGTCAGGTGCTCGCCGGTGGCGTCGAACACCGAGTGGAAGTCCAGGTGCACCGTTCCGTCGGGGTCTTCGTGGTCGAGTTCGACCCACTCGGTGAGGTCGCCGATCTGGGTGGAGCGGGTGGCCTTGGGAGTGGCGGTCCACCGGTCCCACGCCCGATCGACGGGGTTGCGGCTGTCGAACAGCAACACCCCGCCTTCGCGCAGGGTCCGGGCAATGTCGCGCAGGGTTCGCGGCCAGTCCGCTTCGCCGATGTGCTGGACGGAGTTGCCGGTGAGGACGATGAGGTCGGCCGCCAGATCACCCATCACCGTCGAATCGCCCGACGTCCAGATGACACCCTCACCGCCGGCCCGGCGGCGGGCGTACTCGATCGCGGTGACGTCCGGGTCGACGCCGATGACCGTGCGGCCCGGTCGCGCCAGGGTGACGGCGAGCTGGCCGGTGCCGCAACCGAGGTCGACGATCGTGCGGGCGCCGAGCTCCTCGGCCAGCGCGCGAGCATGGTCGTGGTCGGGTCCGTCGGGGTTGTCGTCGTCGTACAGGGCGATCAGGCGGGGGTCGGAGGCCATGGCTCACGGTAACCGGCGGGCCCCAACGGCCTGCCACACTATCCGGTGTCGGGCCAGGGTTCGACGGGGAACGGGTCGGTGGTGGCGGAGTACCGATGGCCGGTCGGGGTGGTCCAGGTGGTGCCGTCGCCGGCCTTGGTCACGCCGAACCCGCCGTGCGTCTTGGCGCGGTGGTGGTGCCGGCACGTGGCGTCGAGATTGCCGGCGGCGGTCAGCCCATCGGGCCACGGCACCACATGATCAAGGTCGCATCGCTGCGCCGAAACATGGCAGATCGGGTTCTCGCACACCCCGTCGCGGAACCGCAGCGCGGCGGTCAGGTTGCGCGACGGGAAACGACCCATCTCGGCGACGTCCAGGAGGTTGCCGCTCGGGTCGGTCAGCAGCCGGTAGAACAGCGTCCCTTCGTCGCCGGCCATCTCTCGGATGAGTTCTGCCGGTACGAGCGCGGACCGGTCGGCCAGTTCGCCGGGGGTGTCGGTGAACCCGAACAGCGACTGGATGGACACGACGACCCCGATCGTCACCCGCGGCGGCGGCTGTCCGAGGCAGCCGGTCGGTCGGGCCCTTCTCGCCGCCTCGATGATCGCTGCCGTCTCGGCGGTCCCGTCGTTGACCGGCCCGTCGTCGGCCGAGCGGTCAACCGACTCGGCCGCCGAATCGGCCGCTGCCGAATCGGTGTCCGGCTCGTTCCGCGGATCCGGACGAAACTCGCTTGCCGGGAGATCCCAGTCCGCATCCTCGTCCCACTCCTGGTTGGCCGTCGGGGAAGAACCGTCGTCCGCCGGGGAATCATCGTCGTGCGCCGAGTCCGTCCTCGGTTCACCGACGTCGCCGGAAACGCCGGTCGGGGCGTCCTGTTTGTCCCAGCAGTCGGGTCCGTGCCAGCCGTTGCTGATCCGACCCAGCAAGAGATCAACCAGGGCATCCGCCCGCCGCTGATCCTTGGTGCGGGGATCGGCCGGGTTCGGCGGCCCGGCCAAGCCGTCCAGCAGGAGGTCCACCGCCGTCGCCGCCAGCGACGACATGCACGCGCTGAGGAAGCTGACTCCGTCCAGGTCCGGACGGATGGACGCGTACCGGTCCTCCAGTGAGCGCCGGATCCGCTCGTCCGCCTGATCCGGTTCGACGTTCGCCACGAACCGGTTGAGCCAGCGGCCCAGCAACTCCGGCGTCTTGGTGATCGCCACCGGGACCACCAGCATGTTGAGCAGACGCTTGGACTGGTTCCGCACGAGTCTCACCAAGGCGTGATTGATCCGCTCGGCCTTCAACTCGTTGATGTCACCGGCGATCCACGCGTCCCAGACGTCGGGCGTCTCGGATTGGAGCCGGCGGGTCATCGACACCAGCCGCTCAACTTTGGCCCTGGTGGTCGTCACGGCCAGGCCGATTTCAGTCGAGGCGAATTCACCGGCCTTGGACCGCGGGTCCGCGCCCTCCGCTTCCATCTCGGCGATCCGGTGTTGGTCGGCCTTTCTCCTGGTGGCGGCGAACTCGACCATCAGCCGCGCGCGGCGCGCCTGCAGCTTGGCCAGCTCCCGATCGGCAGCCTTCAGCGAGTCGATCAGCAGCGCCGCCGACCCGCCTTCGGACCCCGATCCAGCCATGCCAGGAACGTACAACAGAGGTACGACAGTGGGCTCTGACCAGGCCTTTCGGCGGGCAGACGACGAGCGCTCGAGGTCGCCCAGTTACGAACCCCCCGGCACCGCCATGGCCGCATCGACGATCTGGTTGGACCACCGTAGGGTGCCGTCCCAGACACCCCGTACGTCCCACTGGATGACCTTGAGCGACTCCGATCCCGTCCGACCCGTGGGGTTCATCCCCCAGGCGAAGAAGGTCAGCGCGACACCGCGGTCATCAACCTCGACAGCCGGCGCCGAGACCCTCGCCAGGGTGGATGGCGGCGGGTTGCCCACCCGCCGCTCCAAGTCAGCTTTGGTGAGCACCAGGTGAGCAGGTGCCCCAGTGCCTTGGTATCGCTCGATGACGCCCATCAGCTCCGGTGCGCCGATACTCCGGCCAAAGAGGCTCCAGAAGGCGCCCAATTGATCGGGATCGTTCAATAGATAGGAACTTCCGCGCGACACCGCAAGTCCGTAGCAACGGACTCCCGGATCGACGATGAGATCGGGTTGCGCGTCGTATACTGCCACCCGCTCGTCTCCGTGAACGAACTGAAATCGAAGGTCGATGAGCCAAGTCCACCCGGTGGTGACGACTTCAAAGCCCTCATGACGCACCTCGACGGCGACGACATCCAATCCGTCCTCCAGGAGGTGGGCGCGAACGACTTCGGCGATTCTCTCGTCATTCACTTGGAACCGTATTCTCGTACGACGTATTTCTTGACAAATTGGATGTTGGCTCGTTCATTGAGGTCGCCCTTGACCTCGAGGTCCGGGTACTTTCCGGCGATCCAGTCACGAAGATCCGCATCACTTGCACACTTTAACAGGGAGTCGTACGGCGGGGGTACCGCGCTCCACGATGCCTTCGACAGCCGCCTGAGAAACTCTCGCTGCACACTGAATGCCTGGAACTCTTTGGCGAACTTCGCCATCCTGGGCTCGAATTCGGCTTGGAGGGCGTGCGTGCCCTCATGAACGATTGTCGCGGCCACCTCAGCCAGCGTACGGCCGGCCCGGACGAAGAGCATGTTCCGTCGAGGATCATAGAGCCCGTTGCCCTCCAGCGGGTTACTCGGTCCCTTGATGAGCTGGTCAGCCAGAGTTCTGCCGTAGACGGCAACGAGCGACGCCCTGGACAGATTCCAGACATTTGGGCTGGTTTCCCGAACGAAGTTCGCCCAGGCTTCTCCCATGGTGCGTTCGATCTGGAGTCGCACCGTGGCGAGATCAACGGCCGATAGACGCTTTGCGTCCGCGGCGTTCTGGGCCTGCTGCATGGCAAGTTTCACGTCGTTGAGCGGGTCAATGTCGTCAAGGTCGGTCGCTTTGAATTTGTGTCCGTACGAAACTATTAAGGCCGACAGTTCAGTCAGCTTGGCTTCCAGTCTCTTCGCTGTCTCGACGCCTGTCGATTCGCGTGAGCCTTCCTTCTCGATCTGAGCCGCAAGGGATCCGATTGCATCAAGTGCGCTCCTTTGCTCGACAGATGCCGTTTCGGGCAACTTGCCTCGAGCCTCGTCGACTTTCCCCACCAATCGACCAGGATTGGCGGATGCCATGGTAATCGCGACCGGCGGCCCAGCACTTGCCGTCAGGGTATGGGATTTCCCCGACATCGCCAAGGCCTTGACCACCGTTTCGCCGCCGTCTTTTCCCACCTTGGCCTCGGTGGGCAGGACGGCCCGTTGGACCTCACCATGTACCGCCCAGCGATCACCTTGCGGAGTGGGCTCGAGAATCGCGAGGCCATACCTCTTACCGATCAAACCCAGTGCCGGTTTCAGAAGCTTGTCGCCGATTGAGCGGCCGGCAAAACGGTTGACCGCACCCACTCCCGCCTTCATCCCCTTGTCCAGCCGCTTCTGCTTCCCCGCCGGCGAGTCGTCCCCGCCGAGTACCTTCGCCTTGACCTTCGCACCGATGCCCTTGATCCCCTTGATCAACGGCGCCGCGACCTTCAGCGCGCCCTTGATGACGGCATCCAGGGCCTTGTTGATGGGCGCCTGTACGGCCTTGAGGATGGACTTGATCTTGTCCGAGATCCCACCCAGGCCCAGCAGATTGGCCAGGAACGCGATGACCAGCGGCACCGCCTTGCCGAGTGCGGCCTCGATCTTGGCCGGCACTCCCCCGACCCCGCCGTTGGCGATGTCGGTGACGGAATCGATGACGGTGCCGACGAAGTCCATCAGCGCGGCACCGCGCTCCATGATCCATTGCACGACGCCCACGAGCGCCTGGACGATCTTGACCAGCGCGCCGGCCGGGTTGAGCATGCCGATGACCCAGGAGATCCCGGCGGTGATGATCTTCTCCTTGACGAAGTCCATGATCGGCGTCAGGATCAGCGACTTCAGGTCGCCGAGCTTTTCCTTGATCCAGTTCCACAACCCGCCGATGCCCTGGGTCGCCAGGATGGTGAAGATCTCGATCTTGCTCTGGATGACGTCGATCGCCGCGGCCGCCCACGGCGCCAGCTTGCCGATCCGGGCCTTGATGTTCGTCCACGTCAACCCGAGGATCGACCCGACCAGTTTGAGAATGCCCTTCACGTCGAACGAGTCGGGCAGTTCGATCCCGGCCGACGCCAACGCACCGAACAGCCAGCCGAGCAGCCCCTTCTTCAGGTGCGTCAGGATGTTCCCGGCGAACGACAGGAAGCCCTGCTTGACGGCCGACATGAAGTTGGAGATGAACGCGACCGGGTCCTCGAGGATCTTGGTGAACGCCGAGGCCGCCTTCGCCAGCAGCCCGGTGAACAGCGCCTTGAGCTGGAGAATGGTGTCGATGGCGCCGCCGATGGCCTCCTTGGCCTTGTCGACCAGGCCCTTGTTCTTCTCCTGTTCGGCCTTGATCTCCTCGTCGACCTTGCCCTTGGCTTCCACATACTTGCTGGCCAGGTCGTCCACCAGGGACTGCTGCTTGGCGTCGACGTCGGCGTCGAGCTGATCGAACTTGCCGGTCACGTCCTTGGCCGCTTCGCCGGCCAGCTTCTGCAGCGCCGCCGGCTGGGCCGCGATGAACGACTTGATCTGCGCCCGGCCCTTTTCCACCCGCGCCTTGGCCGCGTCCAGCTCCCGACCGATCAGATCGGCAACGTTCGAGATGACCACCGTCATCTGCGATTCGTACAGCGCCTTGGCCGCGTCGTAGATCCTGTTCGCCTCGGCGGGCAGGCCGGTGAACAGGTCCGCGGTCCACCGCGCCGCCCCGGTGATCCCTGAATACCGGTCGTCCTTGTACTTCTCCATGTCGGCCTTGTGCTTGGCCGTGAACGCACTGCGGGCCGCGCCCTCGCCCTTGTCGAACTCGGCGGTGACCTTGCCGTCGATGCCGTTCAGGATGGCCTCGGTCTCGGCCTTGGTCTGGTCGAAGATCTTGTTGATCTCCCCGGAGATCCGCGCCCGTTCGACCTCGTCCTTGGACTTGGTGTCGGTCTTGGCCCCGGCCACCCGGGCCAGCGCGCCGGCCTTGTCCCGGCCCATCCCGGCCAACGCGGCCGCTGCGCCGGCGCCGGCGCCGGATCTGGCCTCGCCCAGCGCGGCCGACTCGTGCGCGCGGATCGCCGCCGGCGCGGCCGCGGCGTGCGCCTCCGCCCCCTTCTTGGCGGTCGCCGCCTCCTGCAGCTGCGGTTCGTTCGACTTGGCCAGGTGCTGCTCGGTGACCTGGGCGTCGGCCATCTGCTGGTCCACCTGCGCCGGCCCGCCGGCGAAATTGACCTGCTCGGCGGGCGCCGCGCCGGGCATCGCGGCGGCGCCGTCGACCGGCGGAGTCGCGGCCGCTGGTTCGGCCGCCAGCGGCGTCACCGGCTTGTCCTTGCCCGCCGAGGCGTCCGGTGTGCGCGCCGTCTCGTCCCGCACGCCGCGGGTCGTCGTGTCCCGGCCGGTGGTGACCTGCGACATCACCTGGTTCTTGACGCCGTCGGCCTTGCCGGACTCGGCGAACTTGTCGGCATCGTCGAGGTTCTTGGGCGCGGCGTCGGCGATCGCCTTGCGCACGGCGGCGATGAACGCGGCCTTGTCGAACCCGCCCGGTTTCGCCGCCGCCATGGCGTCGGCCTGCGCGGCCTTCGCCTGCCCGGCCTTGTCGTCCGGTGGGCCCTTCGCGGCTGCCTGCGCCTTCCCGACCTCGGCCGTGGCCGGCGGATGCTTGCGCAACGCGGTACCGGCGGACTTCACCGCGCCGGTGACGGCGCGGAACTTCGGGTCCGACGCCGGGTCGGCCGCCGGCGGCGGGACGGGTGGCGCGGTCGACCCGCCCGCGGCGCCGGGGGCGAGTCGCTGGACCGGCACCTCGGCGGTGTCGGTGGACAACGATTCGGCCGGCCTGGAACCGGTGGTCGCGGAGACCGGCACCTCGGCCCCCCGCCGGGCGCGCACCAATCCCGCGACGGCCGCGTTGCCGGCGGTGCGCTGCAGCATCGCCATCGATCGCGGGTTCATGCTGGCCGACGGGCGGCGGGCCGGGCGGGCCGTGCTCGCCGCCTCGGTCAGCCCGGGCGCCAGTCCGGCCGCGGGGCCAGGGGTGCGATCCGGCGCCGGGTCCGCGGGCCCGCGGCGCCGCGCGGCGAGATCAGCCGCCGGCTCCGCGTGTTCGGCCGCAGCCGTCATCGCGAACCCCACCCCGGATCATGGCCGGCCTCGGATCGGGGCCCGCGGGCCGTCGCCGCGGACCCCGCCGACCGGCAGGACAGTCGTCGGCCGTCACGCCTCTTCGGGCGTCTCCTCCTCCTCGGCCTCGCGCTGGACGAAGGAGCCCTGGGCGGTGGCCTCGTCCTCCTCCTCGGCCGGCGCCTCCTCGCGCTGCACATCACCATCGGCGTGACGCTGGACGAATGCGCCCTGCACCGCCTCTTCCTCCTCGTGCCGCTGCACCGCGGCCCCGCCGGCGGCGGACAGCTGCGCGGTGGCCGCCGGCGCGGGCGAGGCCATCGCCCGATCCGCGTTCGCCGACGCCTCCCGTTCGAACCGGTCGGACGGGTCGCTGACCTTGATCCCGCCGCCGGACTCGGTCCCGTCGACCGGGCCGCTGCGCTGCTGGACGACGTGGGTCAGCTCGTGCGCCAGCATCGTCTTGCCCTCGTGCGACGCGGGGTCGTACTTGTCCCGCTGGAAGACCACGTTGGAGCCCACGGTGTACGCGTGCGCGTTGACCGACTTGGCCGAGTCGTGGGCGGCCGAGTCGGTGTGCACCCGCACGTCGGAGAAGTCGTGACCGAGCCGGCCCTGCATCTCGTCCCGGACGTCCGGGGCGAGCGGGCTGCCGCCACCCGAGCCGATCACGTCGTGCACCGGCGAACGCTGCTCCTGCGCCGGCTCCGCCTCCAGGAGGGCGCCCACTCCGGCATTGCCGACGGCCCGCTGCAGCCCGAGGATCCCCGGCCCGTCGAGCACGTCGCTGCGCCCGGCGGCCGCGGCCTGCAGCAGGTGGGCCGGCGGGTGCGAATCGATGCGGGACGCCTTGGGCCGGAGCCCGGTGTCCTCGGTGTCGTGGTCATGGGTTCGCATGGCTGGTCCCTCCCGCGGCGCAGGTGAGCCGATCGTGGCGCCGTCGACCCCTCGATCGTCCCACCGTCCGCCCGGACGGCACAGGGGTTAAACGGACGACCTCGAGGGCCGGCGCCGCTGCCCGATCGGGCACCGCCGCGCAGTGGTGATCGACCTCAGCCGCGCTTCGGGGCCAGGTAGCCACCGATGAACGCGCACGCACAGCCGATGAGGACGATGAACGATCCCACGTCGATCCGGGCGACCACCACCAGGTTGATCGCCACCGAAATCAGGAACGCGGCGGTCAGGGCCGCTCCGACCGCTGCCGCCCACCGGGTGAGCCGCCCTTTCGGGCCGAACACACCGATCGCCGCGACGACCGCCGCCACGATGATCAACGCGCCCCCGGTCAGCAACGGTTGGGACACCACCTGCTCCACCGCATCCCCGAACTGGGCCAGGTCGAGCTGATCGGACAGCCGATCGATCTCGGCCCCGGTGAAGTCGATCCCACGCAGCAACGGCCCCGCACTCCACGGGATGAACACCCCGACGATCATCAGCGCCGCGCCGAGCAGGGTGAGGATCACCCGCCAGACCGGCCGCCAGTCCATCGATTCCTGGATGAAGCTGCCGGTCGCCTCGGTCTCCTTGCTCCCGTCGGTGGCGGCGACGGTGAAGGGCCGGGTGACCTCCTCGCCGCCGTCCGGCTTGGGCGCGGAGACGTCCACCCGCACCGAGCCACTCTGCCCGGGCGCGAGATCGATCACCGGCGGGTTGAACGAGAATCGCACGGTCCGTTCCGGGTCGTGCCCGCGGAACTGCACCCGCCGGGGGCGGGAGCCGCCCCGGTTGTCGGCGAACACGGTCGCCGACGCGCTGCGCCGGTTCCGGGTCCGCAGCACGCTGGGTTCCAGCCGGATCGTCATCGGCTCGTCGGGCGGCGGCGGTGATGTCGCCTGGGTGAAGGTGCCCTCGACCTCCTGGTCTGTGCTTCCGTCCGGACCGGCGACCGATGCGACGACGGTGAACGGTCGGGTGCTGTCGCGGCCCGGCTCGGGCGGGTAGGCGTCGATCCGCACCTGCGACCGGGCCACCTGCCCGGGGCCGACCTCGACCACCGGCGGCCAGAAGGAGAACCCGATGGTCTGCTCGGGGTCGGCCCCGGACAGCGTGACGCGCCGCGGCCGGTTCCCACGCCGGTTGTCCACCACGACCTGGAACTGCCCGCTCGGCGCGTCCCGGACCCGGATGACACTCGGTTCGATCCGGACGGCGACCGGCACCTCGACCGGTTTCGGCGAGGTCACCTGGACGAACGAGCCGGACGCCTCCACCTCGCGGGGCGGAGCGTCCCGGCCGCCGCCCTCGGCGGCGACCACCGTGATCTGCCGGGTCGACTCCTGACCGAAGTCGGGCGGCGGCGCCTCGATCCGCACCCGGGCCCGGCCGATGTCGCCCGGCAGCACGTCCAGGGACGGCGGGTAGAAGGTGAACCGGACCACTCGCTCCGGATCGCGACCGGACAGGAACACCCGGCGGGGCCGGTGCCCGCCGCGGTTGTCCACCAGTACCTCGAACTGGGCGACGGCGGCGTCCCGGACCCGCACCACGCTCGGGTCCGTCCGCACCACCAGCGGAACGTCCACCGGCGCCGCCGATGTCGCCTGGACGAAGGTGGCGGTGGCCTCCAGGTCCGGGGTGCCCGGCGAGGTCACCAGCACGCTGAACGAGCGGGACACCTCCTGCCCAGCCGCCGGTGGTGGGGCCTCGATCCGCAGGCGTGCGGTGCCGACCTCGCCGGCCAGCACGTCCAGCGACGGCGGGGAGAAGGCGAAATGCACGATCCGCTCCGGGTCCCGCCCGCCGAGGAACACCCGCCGGGTGCGCAGGCCGCCCCGGTTGTCCACGACGACGTCCAGCCGGCCGTTGTCGGCGTCCCGGACCCGCACCAGGGTCGGCTCCACCCGCATGGACAGCGGCGCCTCCTCGGTCGCCGTCTGCATCAGGGTGGCGCTCGCGGTGACCTGCTCCTCGCCGTCCACCGCAAGGATCGTGAGCTGCCGGGTGGCGGTCTGACCGGGATCGGGGGTCGGGGCCGTCAACCGGACCGCGGCCGCGGCGGTGGCCCCGGCCGGCACGTCCAGCACCTCGGGCGCGAAGGCGAACCGCACGACACCCTCGGGATCACGCCCGCTGAGAGTGACCCGGCGGGCCTGATTGCCGATGCCGTTGTCGATGATCGCCTGCAGCTGCCCCGGCTGGTCGTCCCGGACCCGCACCACGCTGGGCTCCAGCCGGAGCACCAACGGGACCTCGACCCCCGGCACGGTCAGTTCCACCGGCTGGTCCACCGTGATCTCCGGATGCGCCACCGACTGCACCCGGATCACCACCGTGCTCACCCCGGCCGGCACCAGGCGACCGCCGGTGATGCGCACGGTGATCGCGGCGCGGTCGTTGCTGCCCGGCAGCAGGCGCAACTCCTGCTCGGACACGGCCAGCCAATCGGCGGCGTCCGGGGCCCAGATCCGATAGGCGTCGACGATCTGCGACAGGTTGTACACCTGCACCTGGATCGTCTCGATATCCCCGCCCGGCGCCACCTCGATCGCGGTCGGCTCCAGCACCGCCCGGACGGGCTCGGTCGTCGGCTGCGGGCGGGTGGCCGGCTGGGGGCGGGTCGCCGGTTGCGGGCGCGTGACCGGCCGCGGCGGGGCCGGCGTCGGATCCGGGCGGGAAACGGGTGCCGGGTCGGGCGCCGGCTCGGACGCGACGGGTTCGGGCGCGACGGCCGGTTCGGGGTCGGCGACGACCGGCTCGGCCTCGGCGGCTGCCTGCGCCTGCAGGTCCGCCAGGTTGGTCTCGCGGGTCTCACCCCAGGACAGGTAGGCCTGACACTCGACGCAGAACTGAGTGCCCGGCTCGTTCCGGGTTCCGCACTGCTGACAAATGATGTCGTCCATCGTCCCTCCACGCCGGTGGCTGTCCGTCGCGTCCCGAACCGGTCGCACATCCGTCAGGCGCTCTCCTCGCGGAGCGCCTCGCCGGCTCGGCCCTCCGATGAGGAGTCCGCCGCTGTGTCCATGATTCGCTCGGCAAGCCTCGCTCAGGAGAGATCATGACGCAGATCCGGACAACCGGGCGTCAGTCCTCGACGATGTCGAGCCGCATTTGGGAGAGCGCACGCAGAACCTGACGGATGGTCCGCTCGTCGGCCCCGACGTCGACGAGCGTCGCGTTGAGGTGGCCGAGGACCCGATCGAACGCGGCGTCGGTGATGTGCAGCCCGCGATGGGCGTGCGACATCTCCCGTCCGGTGTAGCGACCCGGACCGCCGACGGCGGCGGCGAGCAGTTCCACCTGGTGCGCGCGGAGCCGGTCGAGGTCCGCGCCGGCGAAGAACCGGGTGAGCGCGGGGTCCGCGGCGATCCGCTCGTAGAACTGGTCGACGGCGCGCCGGATCCCCGGGTGCGCGCCCAGCGCCTCGTAGGCACCCCTGACGGAATCCGACACCCCTTCACCATAGGACGGCGCCGATCACGTGGTGTACAGGGATCGGCACGCTGGGTTGAGAACCGGCCGGATCATCGGACCGTGCCGGCCGTCACCGGCGCAGTCGCGGCCGCCCGCGGCTTGATCAGATACGGTCCGAACTCGCGCTCCAGCACCAACCGGCCCATCTTGCGGTACTCCGCGGCGATGGCGGAGATCAGTTCGGCCATCCCGATCGGCCCGCCCGCGCCGGCGGCCAGGTACCCGGCGGTGGTCGCCGCCGAGCGGATGTTGCCGCCCGACATGGTGAACGCCCGCGCGCAGAAGTCCAGGTCGAGGTCGTCGGCGACGGGCACCGGAGGGCGCAGGCAGTGCTGCCAGATGGACAGCCGGGATCGTTCGTCGGGCGCCGGGAAATCGATGATCATGTCCAGCCGCCGGGTGAACGCGTCGTCGATGTTGGACCGCAGGTTGGTGGCGAGGATGGCCAGCCCGTCGAAGGTCTCCATCCGTTGCAGCAGGTAGGCGCTCTCGATGTTGGCGTACCGGTCGTGGGCGTCCCGCACCTCGCTGCGCTTGCCGAAGATCGCGTCCGCCTCGTCGAACAGCAGCACGGCGTTGACCCCGCCGGCCTCGCTGAAGATCCGTTCCAGGTTCTTCTCGGTCTCCCCCACGTACTTGTCCACGACGGTGGCGAGGTTGACGGTGTAGAGGTCAAGGCCCAGCTCGCCGGCGATCACCTCGGCCGACATGGTCTTGCCGGTGCCCGAGTCGCCGGCGAACAGCGCGGTCACCCCGCGCCCGCGACCGCCGCCCACCCGCATCCGCCACTCCACCAGCACCCGGTCCCGGTTGCGGGCCCGGGCGGCCAGGTCCCGCAGCAACCCGCGGGCGTTGTCCGGTAGCACGATGTCGTCCCAGCCGACCGCCGGTTCGACCCGCCGAGCGAGCCGCTCCAGCCCGGCCGCGTTCTGCGCCCGGGCGCCCCGGCGCAGGTCCTCGGCCGTCATCGGGCCGCCGTCCAGCGCCGCGTTCGCCGACGCCGCCGCCACTGCGCGAGCCACCTGGTTCGGGCCGAGCACGAAGTGCGCGGGAATCGTCGCCGTGTCCACCGTGCCCACCGTGTCGACCGGGCCGCCACCGGCCGATGCGCCGGCCCGCCCCGCCAGCTCGGCCGACCACAACTCGATCCGGTCCGTGGGCGTGAGACCTCCCGCGTCCACCACCAGCGGCACGCCGTCGGTCCAGGCCGGGTCCCAGGTCACCCGGCCGACCACGGCCACCGGCAGCGGCAGCTCGGTGAGCAGCCGCAGCGCCTCCGGATGGTCGGTCAGCGCCTCGACCGGGCCGGCGACCACCCCCGCGCCGCGCAGCAGCGCCTCGCGGCCGAGCACCGTCACCACCTCCCGCGGGTCCCTACCCTGGGCCAGCCGGGTCAGCTCGACGCCCAGCACCGGCCGCCCGGCCGCCCGCAGCGCGGTGGCCGCCACCGACGATCCGATGCCGGCCCCGGACTCCCGCACGTAGATCAGCCGCTGGCCGGCCCGCAGGGCCCGGGACAGCCGGTCCGCGCGCTCCCCGGGGAACGGAACCGGCTCGGTGAGCACCCCGACCAGGGTCGGGTCGGCCCCGTCGTCCCCCAGCAGGTGCGCGGCGACCCGGTCCGGCACCCGCATGGCCCGGGTCAGGAACGGCCGGTCGACGTCGTCCAGCACGATCAGCGACCGGTCGATCAGCGGCGCGCCGGGCATCAGACGGGCGCGGGCCGACGCGGACGCCGCCGACACGTCGGCCAGCGCCAGGGCCAGGCCGATCGTGGCCCGCCGCCGGGTGACGTCGTCGTTCAGGTAGCCGTAGAGCCGCTCGAACCGGCTGTCCAGGTCCGGCACCAGGGCGATCACCAGGATCTCGGTGTCCAGGTCGGTCAGCCCCGCGTCCCGCGCCAACCGGCGCAGCCGGACCTGTTCGCCGGCGGCGACGGCCCCGTCTGCTTCCGCCTCGATCTGCTCGCGGACCGCCCGGTCCGGCCGGGGCGACGGTCCGGCGGGCGAGAGCAACTGGTCGACCACCTCGTCGGTCAGGTAGAGCCCCCGGAACGGATCGTCGGGGGCCGGATCGTCGGCCCGGCGGTGCAGCACCAGGGCGCGGATGCGGTCCTCCACCAACCCCACCCGGCGGAGCAGGTAGGCCAGCCCGGCCGGTTCGCTCACTTCTGGTCCAGACCCGAGGACCGCCGGCGCCTCGGTTTGGGCTTCGGCGCGTCATCGCCGGCGCCCGCCGCGGGCGGCGGCGCCGAACGGGGGTCGGCATCGACGACGGTCGTGGACGGGCCCGCACCGCGGCCGCTGTCGGCGAATTCCCGCCACGACAGGCCCCGGACCATGGCGACCGGCCGGTCCCTCCCCGATTCATCTGGGCGGGCACCGGACCGGTCCGCACCGGCTCCGGCCGCACCCGATTCGGCGGCACCCGATTCGGCGGCACCCGATTCGGCTTCGCGCACGGCCGATCTCGACGCCGCACCGGGCGCGCCGCCACCGGCGAGGGCCACCGCCACCGGCCGGACCTGGTGTCGCTCCTCCCGCGGCGGCCAGGCGGCGCCGTCGCCGCGCGGGTCGTTGCCGCCGAGCGAGATCGTCGGCGGCTGCTCCACCGGAGGGCCGGCGTGGTACTGCTGGCCGGTGTCGGCCGGCGCGCTGACCACGACGTCCAGGGACGGCTTCAGCTCGCCGCCCAGCGCCGACCAGACGTCGGCGAACGACCGGTCCTCGGGCGGCGGCAGGGCCACGGTGACCGGCACCGGCAACCCGATGTCGGCCAGCGGGCCGGTCAGGAACTCGGCCGGGATCGCGTCGTGCCGCAGGAAGCAGGACAGCAGGGCCGCGAGCAGCCGATGTTCGTCCTCGGGACGCTGCGTCCAGGCGGTGATCATGTAGGAAAGCTTGAAATGCCGCGGCGGCAGGTGCCGGGCGCGGACCCGGTCCCGTTCGTCGTACTCATTGATCAGGCCGCGTTCCCGGCGCCGCATGTCCTCGCGGATGTCGTACAGGTAGACATCGATCGTCGGCACGTTGCGGCGGCCCGCCCAGTCCTTGGTCGGGGCATCGAACACCACCTCGACCTCGGTGCCCGCGGTCGCCTCCCGCTCGATGAGCGAGCGCAGCGCGACGTCGACCTCAGGAATCACCCCTCCACTGTGCCGTGCCGGCGGCGGTGGCGGAATGCGACCGGGGCCAACCAGCGGGGCACGTCTGATTGCCCGAAAGGGCAGGAATTGGCGGGACCGGCGGCGCCCTCATCCCTTAACTTTTCACTATGACCGACCCGATCATCCGGCTGGAGCAGACCGCGCTCACGGTGGAACCGGGCGGTCAGACGACGACGGTGGTCACCGTGCGGAACCTGGGCAGCATCGTGGAGGGATTCCGGCTGGACGCCCTGGGCGAGGATGTCGCCGAATGGACGTCGATCTCCCCGCCCGAGGTGCAGGTGTACCCGGAACAGGAGGCGACCGCGGTTGTCGTCTTCGCGCCGCCGCAGGGCACCCGAAGCGGGACGTTCCCGTTCGCCGTGCGGGCCGAGTCGGTCGTCGACGCCGAGGTCTCCGCCCTGGCCGAGGGCGATCTGGAGATCGGCCGGGTGTTCGGATTGCAGTCCAAGATCACTCCGGTGACGTCGAGCGGGCGGTGGCGCGGCCGCCACTTCCTGGAGATCACCAACTGGGGCAACGCGCCGGTGCGGCTGCGAATCGCGGCGACCGATCCGGACGATCGCCTGGCGTTCCTGATCGGGCCGGACACGCTGGATCTCCCGCTTGGCGTCACCGCGCACGCTCAGCTGCGGGTGCGGACACTCAAACCGTTCCTGCGTGGGGCGAGGGAGCGGCTGCCGTTCCAGGTCGTCGCCGAACCCGATTCGCCGGCGCCCCCCGTGCCCGGCCCGGCCGGCCTGCCCCCCGGCATGGGAAACCCGCAGCGCACCACCATGGACGGCGCCTTCGTGCAGCGGCCGGTGCTGTCCAGGTGGACGGTGGTGGCCGCGATCGGCGCCGTCCTGGTGGTGGGCGGCCTCACCGCATTCGCGCTGACCCGCGGCTCCGACCAGCAGCAGGCCGAACTCGTCACCGGGCCGCCGCAGACCCCGGCGCTCACCTCGGTCACCGCTCCCGATGCGACATCGGTTGCCCTGCAGTGGGAACGGCAACCCAACATCAACAGCTACAAGATCAATCAGCTGACCCCGGACGGCGTGACCACCGGCGCCCTGGCAGTCGACGGCCAGCTGAACGCGTATGTGGTCAAGGAACTAACGCCGCAGACCCCCTACTGCTTCCAGCTCCAGGCGGTCCGCGGGGAACAGGTCAGCGGATTCTCCGAACAACAGTGCGCGACGACGACGCCGGCGCCGCCGGCGTCGGAATCGCCGCAATCAACAGCGACGGGGTCGGGCGCGGTGGAGTCGTCGGCAGCCGGCTCGGGCGACGCCGGCACCGCCCCGAGTTCATCGGACGGGGCTGCCGCGACCGGCGGACCGCAGCCGCCAGGGACCGGCGTGGTGATCCCACCGGGTCAGGGGGGATCGGGCGGGTCGACCGGACCGACCGGGACGGCCGCCGGCAGCCAGGGCGGCGGCCCGGCCGCGGCAGTGCCCATCTTCACGCCGGATCAGTACATATCGGTCTTCTTCTCCGTGCCGGCCAGCGACTCGGACCCGCTGGGGAGAACGGAGGCGATCCGGCAACAGTTCGTCGCCCAGGACGTACCGGCCCAGGTGCTGCGGACCACCGACTTCCCCGACCTCCGGCTCACGGCCGGCGGCCAGGTCGTCGACTCGTACCTGCTCTACGTCGGACCATTCAATTCCCAGGCCGACGCTCGGGCCCGGTGCACGGCCCCGCCGTCACTCGGCTCGACCTGCATCGTCGTGCGGCCCAGCCCGAACGGCTGACCGGACAATCACGGTCGCCGGAACAGCCGGATCTCGGCGACCGTGGCGACGTCCTGTGGTTGGTCGGAGGCCGGCGGGTAGGCATCCACGACCCAGATCCGCACCGCGCCGGTGTGCACCGTGTCGAGCGGCAGCATCTGCAGGCCGTCGGCGTCGGCGAGTTGCACCTGCTGGCAGGTGCCGTCCGTGAATGCGAGCTGCAGCGCTTTCGGCCGAAACTGCTGGGCGCGCCGCGAGTCGTCCTTCGGCAGGCCGGCCGCCACCGAAACATGATTGAGCGCGACCTCCTGCGGCAGGACCACCACCACACTCGGCGGCATCCCGAGAATCGTCGGATCCGCCGGGTTGCGGCACGACGACACCACCGGGTCCAGCGCCGACGTCGCGGTCCACGGCGCCGTCCAACCCGTATTGGACAGGTTGTCCAGCAACAGCGGCGCCGCGTCGGTCGCCTCGGCCTCGGGCTCGGAATGCGCCTGCAGACCGGTCACCTGGACGGTCGTGCCCCGCAGATCGTTCCACCGGTCGACCGCCCAGCCGACCGGGTTCCGGCCGATCAGCGACAGACTGCCGACGATCGCGCCGACGCCGACCAGGGCCAGCACCCACCGGATCGCCCGATACCGCAGCGGGAGGCTTTGCCGGTACGCGGCCCGGGCGGCCCGCCGGGTGTTCGGAGCGGGCCGGAAGATGCGCCGCCACCATGACAGTCGCTCCGGCGGCGGGGGCGGCCCGCCCGGCCCCGCGTCGTGCAACCGGGGTCCGACGAGCCCGAGACCACACTTGCCGCAAAATCGCCGGTCCGACTCGTTGGCGACCCCGCAACGCGGGCACCGGATCTGCAGCGGGACCGGATCTGGCTCCGGCTCCGGCGGAGCCGCCTGAACGGGTGCGGGCGCCGGTGCGGCCGGCGCCACCGTGGGCGGGGGCGGCGGGGCGGTCGATGCCGGCCCCGGCGAGGGCTGGTACCAGGTGCGCCGGGAGGCCGGCGGTCCCGCCGGCGTCCAGGACGAAGCTGCCGGCGACACGTGGGCCGGCGCCATCGCCGGCGGCGGGGACACCGGAGGCGCCACCGGGGGCACCCTCGGCGGCGGGGGCGGGAGAACGGGCGAATTGCTGCTCGCCGCCGTCGGTGGTTGGTCCGCGGGCGCGGGCGGGGCGGGGACCTGCGCGACCGGCCCGGCGGGCGGCGGGACCGCAGCAGCCGGCGCGGACGGGCCATCGGCGGCGGTGGCGTCCCAGGCCAGGAAGGCGCCGCAGCCGCCGCAGAATTCGGTCCCGCGCGCATTTCTTTCGCCACAATCCGGGCAGATCGATTCGCTCACCGGCGGCCGCCCGCGATCGTCATACTGTGATCATCGCGCACGGACCGGCCCGAGCGCACCGGAGAATCGGGAACGCACACCGTGAAGCCATGTTCCAATTGCGGAACCGGCAACGAAGACGCGGCCGTCTTCTGCGTCGCCTGCAATTTCTTCATGGAATGGGCGGACGACGTGGCGCCCGCCCCGCCTCCCGCACCCGAGCCTGCTCCCGCGCCTCCACCGGCGCCCGCACCCGAGCCTGCTCCCGCGCCCGCCCCGCCTCGAGCGCCCGAGCCTGCACCCGAGCCTCCACCGGCCTTGATGCCCGCGCCGGCCCCGCACGGTGACCCCCCCAGCGACACTCCCGGCGACACCGACGCGTTCGCCGGCGAGCAGGACCTGGTGAACCGCGCGCTGACGGGCCTGAACCGCGGCCGGCAGCTGGCCATCGCCAAGGCCCGGCCTGATCTGGCGCAGACCCTGGACGGTGCCCGGAGCAAACTCGACGGCCGCACCATCGGCGTGGCGGTCGTCGGCGAGTTCAAACGGGGCAAGAGCACGCTGGTCAATGCGCTGCTCCAGACGGCGGTGTGCCCGGTCGACGCGGACGAGGTCACGGTGGTCCCGACCCTCGTCAGTTACGGCGACACTGCCAGTGCCACCGTCTATCTCGAGGAGGTCGACGAATCGGGCCACCCCCGTGAGCTGGCCATCGAGCTGACCGCGCTGACCGACTGGCTCACCGAATCCGGCAACCCCGGGAACCGCCGTGGGGTGCGGTCGGTCCAGGTGCGGTTGCCCCGCCGGTTCCTGCGGGGCGGTCTGTGCCTGATCGACACGCCGGGGGTCGGCGGCCTCGATTCCGCGCATGGCGTCATCACCCTGGGCGCGCTCGACCAGGCCGACGGCGTCCTGTTCGTCACCGACGCCTCCCAGGAGCTCACCGCGCCGGAGCTGGACTTCCTGCGACAGGCCCTCGACCGGTGCCCCCGAGCGGCCTGTGTGGTCACCAAGATCGACCTGTACCCGGAATGGCGCCGGATCGTCGAGATCGACGAGAAGCATTTGCGCACGGCCGGTCTGGACATTCCAGTGATCGGAGTCTCCTCGTTCCTGCGGCTCCGGTCGCGGCGCGACCCGGCCCTGGACGAGGAGTCCGGCTACACCGCGCTGGTCGAATTCCTCGCCCACCGGGTGGTCCGCGCCGCCACCGCGGCCGCCGCCGGCTCCGCCGCCCGGGACGTCGGGTTCGTCGCCGAACAGATCGGCCGGCAGATCCACGCCGAGCAGGCGGTGCTCACCGAACCGGCCCGCGCCGAACAGGTGGTGGCCACACTGAAGTCGGCGCAGCACCGCACCGCCGGACTGATCTCCGCGACGGCGACCTGGCAGCAGGTGCTCGCCGACGGGGTGCAGGACCTGGTCGCCGACGTCGAACACGATCTGCAGGGTCGCCTGAGGTCGGTGCTGCGCGATGTGGAGGCGATCATCGACACCGGCGACCCGAAGGAGGCCTGGCCCGACATCGAGGCCTGGCTGCGCCGGCACGTGGTGGCCGCCGCGGTCGCCAACTACGACGTGCTGGCCGAACGCACCTCCGAACTGGCCGCCGAGGTCGCCGAGCGGTTCAACCTGGACGCCGGTGGCCC
Organism: Nakamurella sp.; assembly: GCF_044224575.1. Taxonomy (GTDB): domain Bacteria; phylum Actinomycetota; class Actinomycetes; order Mycobacteriales; family Nakamurellaceae; genus Nakamurella. The sequence goes on along the minus strand of NZ_JBGAKE010000002.1, from coordinate 25,831 downwards.
CGTCACCCCCGACGTGTCCGCGCCCGCCGACGTGTCCGGGGTCAACCTGGCCGCCGTCGAAAGCCTGTCCGCCCCCGGCGGACGGTTCGGCCCGATGATGCTGGCCACCCGGTCCGCGATGTTCGTGCCGATGGTGTTGTTCGGGGTGGCCGGCAGCCTGCTGGGCATCAGCACCCTGGTGGCCGCCCCCTTGTCAGTCGTGCTGGCCGCCGGTATCGGCCAGAAGATCATCCGGGACGAACGCAAGCGGATGCTCGCGCACCGGCGCCAGCAGGCCAAGTCGGCCGCCCGGCGGTACGTCGAAGAGGTGGGATTCATCATGAACAAGGAGGGTCGGGACGCGCTGCGCCGCACCCAGCGGCTGCTGCGGGACGACTTCGGGCTCCGCGCGATGACCCTGCACCGCTCGTCGAGCAGCGCGTTGGGCGCCGCCCGCCAGGCGATGGCGCTGCCGCTCGCGCAGCGGTCGGCCCGGGTTTCCCGGCTCGAGTCGGAGGCGCAGCAACTGGCCCAGGTCGACGCCGAGGTGTCCCGACTGGTCGATCCGCGCACACCCACCGCCGGCCGGCCGCCCGCCGACCGACCGGCCGGCCGGGGAGCGGCCGATCGTGGCTGACCCGCTGACGTCGGCGGTGGCCGACCTGCTCCGCACGGCCGCCACCCAGGCCACCGGCCCGGCACCGCGGGCGCAGCTGGTTCAGCTGTCCGACCGGCTCGCCGGGCCCCTGCGGCTGGCCATCGCGGGCAAGATCAAGGCGGGCAAGTCGACCCTGCTCAACGCCCTGCTCGGCGAGGAGCTGGCGCCGACGGACGCCGGCGAGTGCACCCGGATCGTCACCTGGTACCGGCACGGCGACGCGCCGCAGGTGGTCGTGCACCCACACGGGGAACCGGCGCAGACCGCCTACTTCACCCGCGAATCCGGCGCGCTGGAGGTGGATCTGGCCGGGCGCGCGCCGGACCTGGTGGACCGGATCGAGGTGTTCTGGCCGACCACCCGGCTGCGGGAGGTGACCCTGGTCGACACCCCGGGGATCGCCTCCATTTCCACCGACCTGTCCGCCCGCACGCTGCGGGTCCTCACCCCCGACGATCACCGCCCGCCGGAGGTTGACGCGGTGCTGTACCTGCTGCGCCACACCCACGCCAGCGACCTGCGGTTTCTGGAGTCGTTCCACGACGACGACCTGCTCCGTGGTTCGTCGCTGAACACCGTCGGGGTGCTGTCCCGCGCGGACGAGATCGGGTCGTGCCGGCTCGACGCGCTCGAGGTCGCCGAACGGGTCGGCCGCCGCTACCAGGCGGACCCCCGCCTGCGCCGGCTGTGTCCGGTGATCGTGCCGGTCGCCGGCCTGCTCGGCTATGCCGGCCAGACGTTGCGGGAACCCGAGTTCCGGAGCCTGGCCACCCTGGCCGCCGCACCCCGCCCGGAATGTGACGCCCTGCTGCTGACCGCCGACCGGTTCGCCACCCGACCCAGCACGATCGCGATCACCGAACTCGAACGGGCGCACCTGCTGGCCCGGCTCGGGCTGTTCGGGGTCCGGTTGGCCGTCGACCTGATCCGGCGAGGGGAAGCGACGTCGGCCACTGCACTGTCCGCCGACCTGACCCGGCGCAGCGGCCTGAACCGCCTGCGGACGGTCCTGCTGCGCCAGTTCACCGACCGCGCCAAGGTGCTCAAGGCCCACTCGGCGCTGGTGTCGCTGGAGGCGATCCTGCGGGCCGGTGGGTGCGATCAGCCGGACGCCCTGCGAGCCGCCGCCGAGCAGATCACCGCGAGCGCGCACGCCTTCGAGGAGATCCGGCTGCTCGACCAGCTGCGGGCCGGCGCGCTCCGGGTGCCCGCCGACCACGTCGAGGAACTCGACCGGCTGCTCGGTGGCGCCGGCCACGACCCGGCCAGCCGGCTGGGCCTGGTCGACGACGCGGCCGGCACCGCGATCGCGGCGGCGGCCCTCGACGCGCTGGACCGCTGGCAGCGGCTGGCCGAACACCCGCTGTCCGCCCGCACCGTCCAGGTCGCCGCCCGGGGGGCCGGCCGCACCCTCGAGGGGTTGCTGGCCCAGGCCACCGACCCGGTGACCGAGATCTTCCCGGCGGGCGGGCCGACCGCCCGGTGACCGTCAGATCAGGCCCTCGCGGACCGCGTAGGCCACCGCGTGCGACCGGTTGCGCAGCTGCAGCCGGGTGGTCACGTCGTGCAGGATGTTCTTGACGGTCCGCTGGCTGTAGGAGAGCCGGCCGGCGATCTCGGCGGTGTCGTGCCCGTTGGCCACCAGCTTGAGCACCTCGGCCTCCCGGTCGGACAGGCCGGTGAAGGCCAGCCCGCGCGGCGCCAGCACCTGCCGCTGCAGCCGGCCCACCTGGCCGAGCAGTCGTCCGAGCAGGTCCGGCGGCACCTCACCCTCGCCGGCGGCGACCCGCAGGATCGCCCGCGCCAACGATTCCGGGCCGGCATCACCCCGGCGCAGCAACCCGCCCACGCCGGCCTCCGCCGCCGCGACCAGCGTCGCGTCGTCGATCACCCGGGCCACCAGCACGGTCCGCGGCACCGACCCGCGCTGCAGGGCGCGCAGCACCCGCAGCACCTCGTCGTTGATCCCGTCGGCCACCACGACCGCCACCGCAGCCTCACCCAGGTGCTCGGCGTCGACCACCCGGATCTCCGGACGCTGCCGCAGCTGGCTGATCACACCGGCCTGGGAGATCGGATCGCTCGCGTAGACGTACGTCGCCACCGGCCCCACCGACCCTGACGACGCCGCCGCGGAACCCGGCGACGTCGCGACCGGCTGCCCCATGGACGACCCGAATGACTGCATCTTCTGCCTCCCGACAACTGTGCGGTGGTGCACCCCCACCTGCCTCTTGGGGCATGGTGCGGGATGGTGCTCAACGTCCGCTCAACACGGTTTGCACCTTCTGTCCGTATCGCTCAACGGGCGCCGGGCGACGCTCAACAGGGGGTTTTACAGCTCGCTCAACGAGCCGCTCAACGGGCCATCAACCGGCCGTCAGGTGGTGACCAACCCCGCGCAGGCCGGCACCTGGGCGAGCAGGGCTTGCAGCTGGTCGCCCTGGAAATCGCTCAGCCCGTAGTCGCTCTGGCCGAGCTGCTCGATCTCGGCGTTCACCTGCTGGACGGCCGCGTCGACCGAGGCCCGGTCAGGCGCCTGCTGGATGATCACCGCCGCGCCGAGGGTGATCGACGACAGGTCGTCCAGGTAGGCCAGGTAGCCGTCGTGCAGGTCCTGACCGCCGGTGAAGGTGGGTGCGTCGAGCGCCGCCATCCGGTCGGTCATGGCCAGCAGCGTGTCGGTCAGATCGGCGTAGTAGGTCACGTACGCGTCCCGGTACTCGGCGTCGGTGGCGGTGCCGTCGACCGTCGGCACCGCGAACAGCGCCCCGAGCAGCGTGCCGATGTCGGTGCAGCTGTTCTCCAGCCACACCTCGGTGGTGGCATCCAGCGCGGCCGGTTCGACGACGACGGTGACCGTCGGGTCGTCGGCCTCGGTGGACGGATCCGACGGGCGGGAGTGACTGCTGGTCGAGCCGGCCGAGGAGGAGGACGACGAGGAAGGGGAGGTCGGGGCCGAACTCGAGGTGGACGCGACCGTGCCGCCGGCGGACGGCGTGCCCGCAGTCGCCGAGGAACAGGCGACGGTGAAGGCGGCGGTGGACACGAGGGCGGCGGCCGCCAGGCACTGCTTCAGGTTGATGCGCAGCTTCATTCTCAAGACACCCCAAAAGGAAACGTCCCGCGGGCGGGATCAGCTGAAAGGAATCGGTCCGCAACGCGGTCGTTGCGATCGAATGTTCAGCAGGAGCGCTTCCACCCGTCACCGAGACACTGGGAGCCGAGATGTGAGCCGAATCACTCAGCGGCGTTCGTGGGTGCCACCGACCAGGTCAGCCGGCAGCGACCAGCGCCTCGTCGTCCGTCGAGGGCCGGTGGCCGGCGACCGAATCGGGGCGCTCCCGGATCCGCTGGCTGATCACCTGCGAGATGCCGTCACCGCGCATGGACACGCCGTACAGGGCGTCGGCCGACTCCATGGTGAACTTCTGGTGGGTGATGACGATCAGCTGCGACGATTCGCGCAGCTCGGCCATCAGCGACACCAGCCGGGTCAGGTTCACCTCGTCCAGCGCGGCCTCGACCTCGTCCATGACGTAGAACGGGCTCGGCCGGGCGCGGAAGATGGCGACCAGCAGCGCGACCGCGGTGAGCGACCGCTCGCCGCCGGAGAGCAGGCTCAGGCGCTTGACCTTCTTGCCGGGTGGCCGGGCGTTCACCTCGATGCCGGTGGCCAGCATGTCCGACGGGTCGGTCAGTACCAGCTCGCCGTCGCCGCCCGGGAACAGGGTGGAGAAGACGATCTTGAACTCGCGCTCCACGTCCCAGTAGGCGGCCTCGAACAGCTCCAGGATCTTCTCGTCGACGTCCTTGATCACCTGCAGCAGATCCTTGCGGGTGCTCTTGAGGTCCTCCAGCTGGGTGGACAGGAACTTGTGCCGCTCCTCCAGCCCGGCGTACTCCTCCAGCGCAAGGGGATTGACCTTGCCGAGCGCGGTCAGATCCTTCTCGGCGCGGCGCAACCGGCGCTCCTGGGTGGGCCGGTCGTACGGCATGGACGGGGGCGCGGTGACGTCCTCGCCGCGCTCCTTGGCCGCCTCGTACTCCGCGATCTCCTGCGGGTTCGGCGGCACCGGGATCGACGGACCGCACGCCGCGATCAGCTCCTCGGCCGGGATGGCGAACTCCTCCACCGACCGGTCGGACAGCTGCTGGGCCAGCATCGTCTGCTGGGCGCGCAGCACCTCGCCCGAATGCACCGCGCTGGTGAGCTTGTCCCACTGACCCTGCAGTTCGGCCGCCCGCGACCGGGCCTCGTGCAGCACCGCGTCCACCTCGGCCCGGCGTTGCGCGCAGGTGTCCTTCTCCGCGGCGGCCTCGGCCAGCGAGGTGGCCAGCCGGCCGGCGACCCGCTCCCCCAGCTCGGCGACCTGGGTGGCCACGGCGGCCTGGGCCACCCGCCGCTGGTTGGCCGCGGCGATCCGGCGGCGCTGGTCGCGTTCGGCGGCGGCCGCCCGCCGCAGCGACTCCCCGGCCCCGGCCGCGTTGGCCGCCCGTTCCTGGGCCGAACGGTGCACCAACCGCGCCTCGACCTCACGCTGGCGGGCCTCGTCGGCGGCGTCGGCCAGCTCGTCGCGCAGCGACGTGTCGACCTCGACGGGCGCGTCCTCGGACTCCGCCGCCGCCAGCCGGGCGGCCAGCTCGTCAACGGCGTGCCGGTGCTGGTCACGGGCCCCTTCGGCGGCCTGCCGGCGCTCCTCCAGCCGGTTCGCTTCGGCGACCGCGGCGCGGGCCGCGGAACCGTAGCGGCCCAGTTCCTCGGCGACGGCGGACATGTGCGCGTCGGACTCGTTCAGGGCGGCCAGCGCGGCGGCCGCGGCCGATTCGGCGGCCGCGACCCGCGCCCGGGCGGCGGCCGACGCCGCCTCCAGCTCGGCGATCCGGGTCTGCGCGGCGGACAGCTCGGCCGCGGCCTGATCCCGGGTGGCCTGGATCTCCAGCAGGGTCTGCCCGCCGGCACTGCCCCCGTGCGCCCAATCGGGCCCGATGACGTCGCCGTCGGCGGTGACGCACCGCACGTCCGGCACGGCGCCGATCAGCTCGATGGCGGCGGCCGCATCGGGCACGACGGCAACCAGTTCCAGGGTGCGGGTCAACGCCGGCCGCAGCGTGTCCGGTGCCCGGATCAGGTCGACCGCCCAGTGCGTGCCGGCCGGCAGTTCCGGCCAGGACCGCCGGTCGGGCTGGCTGCGGGCCCCCTGGATCAGGATCCCCGCCCGGCCGCTGTCGTTGCTGCGCAACAGGTTCAGCGCATGGACGGCGTCCGGGACGGACCGCACGGCGACCGCGTCGGCGACCATCCCGAGAGCGGCCGCGACGGCCGTCTCGAAACCCGGGGTGACGGTGATCGCGTCGGCGACGCCGCCGAGCAGGCCCGGCGCGCCGTCGCCGGCGGCCAGCAGGTCGGCGGTGCCGTCCCGCCGGTCCAGGCCCAGCGCCAGGGCGTCGACCCGTGCCTGCAACGCGGACGCAGCGCTCTGCGCGCTCGGCGGTGGCCTGCTCGTGGGCCTCGTCCAGGCCGACCTCGGAGGAGTCCAGATCGCCGACGGTGCCCTGGGCGCGGGCGAACTCGGCCTGGGCCGCGGTCGCCCGGTCCCGGGCCTCGGTGACGGCGGCGGACAGGCGCTGCACCTCGTCGGTGCCGGCGGCCAGCCGGGACCGGGCGGCGTGCACCTGCCCGGACAGCTTGGCCAGGCCCTCCCGGCGATCGGCGATGAGCCGTGTGGCGGCGGCCAGTTCGTGGTCGGCGGCCCGCAACGACTGTTCCCGGGCGGTGCGGTCCTCGGAGGCCTGCGCGAGCTGGTCGGCGGCCGCGTCGACCGCCTCGACCAGCGCCTCGTGTTCGGCCTCGGCCCGCTCGGCCCGCGCCTCCAGCTCGTCGGGGTCGCGCCGGGACTCGGCCGCGTCCCGGACCGGGGCGGACAGGTTCCGGGCCCGTTCGTGGGCCAGCGCGACGGTGCCCCGCACCCGCTCGGCCAGCGCGGACAGTGCGAACCAGGTCTCCTGCGCCCGGACCACGGCCGGGCTCAACTCGCGCAGCTCGGCCTCGGCCGTCTCCAGCCGTTCGGAGGCCTCGGCCAGGTCGCGTTGCACCCGGTTGCGATGGTCGACGGCGGTCTGCTCGTCGACCGCGTCCTGCTCTATCTTAGTCAGGATCTGCACCAGGTCGTCGGCCAGCAGCCGCATCCGGGCGTCCCGCAGGTCGGCCTGCACCCCCGCGGCCCGCCGCGCGACCGCGGCCTGCCGGCCCAGCGGGCCGAGCTGCCGGCGGATCTCGGCGGTCAGGTCGGTGAGCCGGTTGAGATTGGCCTGCATCGAGTCGAGCTTGCGGATCGTCTTCTCGCGCCGCTTGCGGTGCTTGAGGACGCCGGCGGCCTCCTCGATGAACGCCCTTCGGTCCTCCGGCCGGGCCTGCAGCACGGCATCCAACTGGCCCTGCCCGACGATGACGTGCATCTCCCGGCCGATGCCGGAGTCGGACAGCAGTTCCTGGATGTCCAGCAGCCGGCAGGAGCGGCCGTTGATCTCGTACTCGCCGACGCCGTCGCGGAACATCCGCCGGGTGATCGACACCTCGGCGTAGTCGATGGGCAGCGCCCCGTCGGAGTTGTCGATGGTGAGCGTGACCTCGGCGCGGCCCAGCGGGGGGCGGTCCGCCGTGCCGGCGAAGATGACGTCCTCCATCTTGCCGCCGCGCAGCGCCTTGGCGCCCTGCTCACCCAGCACCCAGGCGATCGCGTCCACCACGTTCGACTTGCCCGACCCGTTCGGCCCGACCACCGCGGTGATGCCCGGTTCCAGGCGCAGCGTGGTCGACGACGCGAACGACTTGAAACCCTTCATCGTGAGGGACTTCAGGTGCACAGTGTCGGCCCCTCCTGCTCGGTTGCGCCACGATCCGCCGGCGCTGGTTCGCCGCCTGGTGACGCTACCGGCCGGGTCCGCCCCAGCCCGGGAAGCTGACCGGCTGAGTCGCGGTGGGGGCTCAGCTCAGCCGACGTCGAACCGCTTGAACGTGCCCCGCGCCGGCGCGAACTGCTCCACCACCTGGTCGACCGACCCCGGGGTCTTACCGCCCCGGAGCCAGGCGAGCAGGGCGTCGCAGGCCTGCCGCGGTCCCTCGACGACGATCTCCACCCGCCCGTCGACCAGATTGGTCGCGCTGCCGACGAGGCCGAGCTCCATCGCCCGGCTGCGGGTGAACCAGCGGAAGCCGACGCCCTGCACGTAGCCGTGCACGAACGCGGTCATCCGCACCGTGCCCTCCGGAACGGCCGGGGGGCCGTCCGGATCGGAGCCGGACCGCCCCGGCCACCTCACGCGCGCGACCGGTAGACGATCAGTCGACGGTCGTCGATCGCCAGTTCGACCGATTCCTTGGGCTCGGTGATCTCCCCGTCGTGGGCGACCGGCTTGGCGCCAGAGAGGGACTCGATCTTCACGTGCGCGGCCTCCAACTCGCCGTAGACCTTGCTCAACCGGGCCACCCCGATGATCGAGTACAGGATCGCCCGGGTCCGGGACAGCTTCTTGTCCGCGCGCAGGTACTGCACGTCGAGCACGCCGCCGGCCAGCTGGTCCCGCCACGCCGGCGCCAGACCGCGCGGCACGTACCGCCCGTTGCCGATGAACACGATCCACACCGGGTGCTTCTCGCCGTTGATCACCAGATCGACCGGCTTCTCGTGGCGCAACGTGCGGAGCAGCGCGTACGCCGTGGCCGGCCACTTGCCCATCCGCCTGGCGTACTTGTCCCGGCGGACCACCATCTCGGGGTACTGCCCGATGCTGGAGGTGTTGAGGAACGCGACGCCGTCGATGGTGGCCAGGTCGACCATGCCGGCGATCCCGTTCTCCACCGAGGCGACGGTGTGCGCGTCGGTGTCCAGCCCGAGCGCCTTCGCGAAGTGGTTGAACGTGCCCGCCGGAAAGACGGCCAGCGGCAGGTGGTGCCGGTGCGCGAGCTGGGCCACCGCGGCCACCGTGCCGTCGCCACCGGCGACGCCGAGCGCTCGGGGCAGGTCGGTGACCAGGTCCTCGATATCGGTGCCGGGCTCCCACTCGAGGATCCGGGCCTTCGGCAGCGACCGGGCGATCGAGTCGGCGGCGCCGTCCGAGCTGCCGGACTTCGCATTCAGGATGACCGTCAGCCCCTCCCCTTCCGGCAGGGCCGGCGCGGTGCCGGCGGCGGTGAGGGCCGGCCCCCAGGGCTTGACCGGCCACATCGCCCGGCCGATCAACGCGACGGTGATGCCGACGGCCGCGCCCGCCCAGACGTCGGAGCGGTAGTGCACGCCCACGTGCACCCGGGAGTACGCGACGGCGGCGGCGAGCGGCACCAGGATCGGCCCGGCCCAGGGCACCTCCAGCGTCGCCCCGGTGGCGAAGGCGGCGGCGGACGCCGAGTGGCCGCTCGGGAACGACGACGTCCAGGGCGCCGAGCCGATCCGCCGGGCCAGGTGGGTGCGCTCCGGATCGGGTCGGCGCCGGCCGAACAGCGGCTTGAGCACCACGTTGGACACGAAGCTGGCCGCCGCCAGACTGGCCATGCCGCGGATCGCCCCGCGCCGGGTGCGCCGGCCGGCCAGCGCACCGACCGCGGCGACACCCATCCACAGCCGGCCGTGGTCGGCCGTCTTGGTCAGGATCCGCAGGGCGTGGTCGACCGGCCGGGCGACCGCCACGGGCGCCGGGACGATCAGTGGATTGGGAGGTACGTCGGTGACGCGCATCCGGTCGAGGGTAGTTGGCGGAGCGTGCGAGGCCACCATTGAGCACGAAGGAGGCCGCTGGCGGCAATTCGGCGACGGAGGAGCCGGGTTGCTCCACGGCCTCCTATGGCGGAGCTTGCCGGATCCTACGCGCGGGGCGCGCGCTGACAGCGGGGGCACCAGTAGGACGAGCGGTTCATGAACGCCGAGCGGCGGATCGGCGTGCCGCAGCGCGGGCATGCCTGGTCCGCCCGCCCGTAGACGTTGAGGGACCGGTCGAAGTAGCCGGACTCCCCGTTCACGTTGACGTACAACGCGTCGAACGAGGTGCCGCCGGCGGCCAGCGCCTGCGTCATCACGTCGGTGGCCGCGGTCAGCACGGCGCCGGCCTGCGCCCGGGTGAGTCGATCGGTGGGTCGCTCGAAGTGCGTCTTGGCGCGCCACAGCGCCTCGTCGGCGTAGATGTTGCCGACGCCGGACACCACGGTCTGGTCGAGCAGCGCGCGTTTGATCCCGGTGTGCTTGCGCCGGATGGCGCCGATCGCCGACGCGGGGTCGAACAGCGGGTCGAGCGGGTCGCGGGCGATGTGCGCGATGGCGGCCGGCAGCTCGGCGCCACCCGGGGCGAAGGTCATGCCGCCGAAGGTCCGTTGGTCCAGGAAGTCCAGATCGGGACCGCCGTCGTCGAAGGCGAACCGGATCCGGAGGTGCGGATGCCCGGCTTGATCGGCATCGGGTGCGGAACCGACCCGGAACTGGCCGCTCATGCCCAGATGGGCCAGCACGGCGTCGCCGTCGTCCAGGGCCCACCATAAATACTTGCCCCGCCGGCGGACGTCGGCCACGGTGCGCCCGGCGAGCACCCGCTGGAAGTCGTCGGCGCCGCCGAGGTGGCGGCGGACGGCGCGGTCGTGCAGTACCCGCACGGATCGGATGCGCCGGCCCCGCAGATGGTCGAGCAGGCCACGCCGGACGGTTTCGACCTCCGGCAGCTCAGGCACTGTGCGGCGTCGGACCGGCCGCGGCGTCCTTCCGCACGACGGCGCCGTCCACCGACGCGCCGTCCACCGACGCGCCGTCGACAGGAGGGCCGCCGTCCTGCAGGCTCGTGTAGGCCGCAGCCGCGGCGTTCTGCTCGGCCTCCTTCTTGGTGCGGCCGGACCCGGTGCCGCGCGCGGCGCCGGACAGCAACACCCGGGCCGCGAACACCTTGGCGTGATCGGGCCCTTCTTCGGACACCCGATATTCGGGCACGCCGAGTCCGCGTTCGGCGGCCAACTCCTGCAAGGAGGTCTTCCAGTCCAGGCCGGCGCCCAGTTGGGGGGCGGCGGTGAGCAGGCCGGCGAACAGCCGCAGCACGACGCCGCGGGCCACCTCCAGCCCGTGCTGGAGGTAGACGGCGCCGATCACCGCCTCGACGGCGTCGGCGACGATGGACGACTTGTCCCGGCCGCCGGTCAGTTCCTCACCGCGGCCGAGCCGCAACTGCTGGCCCAGCCCTGCGGACCGACCGACCCCGGCCAGCGCGTGCATGTTCACCACCGAGGCCCGCAGCTTGGCCAGCCGGCCCTCCTGCAGGTCGGGGTGGGTGCGATACAGCGTCTCGGTGATGACGACGCCGAGCACGGCGTCGCCGAGGAACTCCAACCGCTCGTTGGTCGGCAGCCCACCGTGCTCGTAGGCGAACGATCGGTGGGTGAGCGCGAGCACGACGAGGTCGGCACTCAGCTCCACCCCGAGCGCGGCGTTGATGGCCAGCGGGTCCGGGGTGTTGTTCGCGGGCGGGACGGTGACTGCGGCCAACGGCTCAGACCCCGACGACCTGACGGCCCTTGTACTGCCCGCAGGTGGGGCAGGCCTGGTGCGGCGGCTTCAACGCGCCGCACGCCCGGTTGCTGCACGCAACCAGCGTCGGCACGGTGGTCTTCCACTGCGAACGACGCGAGCGGGTATTGCTGCGCGACATCTTCCGCTTCGGGACAGCCACGATCGATCTCCTTCGTTATTCGCCGGGCCCGGCCGGTGGCCGACCCGTGCTCTCGGGTGTTTCGGTTGCAAGTCTGTCCCGCAGAGCGGCCCAGCGAGGGTCCAGTATCTCATGGGAATGGTCGGGCTCGAGATCATCGAATCGCCCGCCGCACTGGATGCACAGTCCCCGGCAGTCCGGGCGGCACACTGGCGCCATCGGCAGCGCGGTCACGATCTCGTCGCGGACCACCTGCTCCAGGTCGATCCGGTCGTCCAGGACGAGCGGAATCTCGTCCTCCTCGGTGGTCGCCGCGGTCGCCGAGTCCGGGTAGGCGAACAGCTCCCGGATACCGGCGACCACCGGTTCGGTGACCTCGATCAGGCAGCGGGAGCACTGGCCCACTGCCGTCGCGGCGGCCGTGCCGGAGACCAGCACGCCCTCGGCGACCGACTCCAGGCGCAGGTCCAGGTCGACCTCGGCACCGGCCGGAACGGCGAGGACGTCCAGGCCCATGGGCGCGTCCAGCGGCACGGCGATCCGCAGCGTGCGCATGGTGCCCGGCCGACGACCCAGGGTCCGGGTGTCGATCACCCAGGGCGAATTGTGGCGCGGCGCGGGTACAGCGGGCATGACGGTCGTCGACAGCTTTCCGGTTGATGGTCGGGTTGTCACGTACGTCGGGCACGCATCATCCGCGCGGCCCGAAAGGCAACCGTTCCAGAGTAGTCCACGCCGGGCCCAAGGTCGAAACGACGGCCGGCCGCGATCAGCGGAGCCGGAGCGGCGGCAACTGGAACTGCTCGGGCGGCACCGGCCGGCCCAGCAGGTATCCCTGCCCGAGGCGGCAGCCCATCCCGGCCAGCAGATCGAGTTGGGCCTGCGTCTCGATCCCCGCGACGATCGCCTCCAATCCGGCGGCCTCGATCAGCCGCAGGATCGCTCCGACGAACCGCACCTGGGCCTCGTCGTCGGCCAGGTCGGAGATGATCGTCGGGTCCACCTTGACGGTGTCGATGGGCAGCCGACGCAGGTAGCTGATCGAGGAGTAGCCGGTCCCGAAGTCGTCGACCGCCACTCCGACGCCCAGTCGGCGCAACGCGATCAGCGATTCCATCCCGGTGACGTCACCGCTGGCCAGCACCGACTCCGGGATCTCCAGCACGAGCTGTTCCGGCCGTACATCGTGCTGGCGCAGGCACTCGGCGACGAAGCCGGCCACGCCGGGCCAGCGGACCTCGACCGGTGACAGGTTGACGTGCAACCGGAACGGTTTGTCCCCCAACAGGTCCTGCCAGAGAGCCAGCTGCTGGATCGCCGCCCGCAGGATCCAGTGCCCGACCTCGACGATCTGGCCGCTGTCCTCGGCGACGGCGATGAACTCGCCCGGAATGAGCCGACCCCGCGTCGGGTGCTGCCAGCGGATCAGCGCCTCGGCGCCGACCACCGCGCCCGTGGTCAGCGAGCTGATCGGCTGGAACTCCACCCGGAGCTGGTCCAGTTCTACCGCCGTGCCCAGCTCGGAGGCGACCTGCAGGCGAGCCCGGGCGGCGTGATGCATCTCGGGCCGGAAGACCTCGACCCGGCCCCGCCCGCCCGACTTGGCGGCGTACATGGCTGTGTCCGCGTCCTGCAGGATCAGCTGGGGATCCTGACCGCGGTGGCCGAAGCAGACCCCGATGCTGGCGCCGGTCCACACCGCGCGATCGCTCACGGTGAACGGCTCCTGCAAGGCCACCAGCGCCCGTTCGGCGATACGGAGCGCCTGGTCCTCGGCGATGCCGGGCAGCAGGATCGCGAATTCGTCACCGCCCAGCCGGGCCACGGTGTCGACGGCTCTGACCACCGAGTTCAGCCTGCGGGCGACCTCCACCAGGATCTGATCCCCGGCGCCGTGGCCCAGGCCGTCGTTGATCGTCTTGAACTCGTCCAGGTCCAGCAGCAGGACGCAGGGCGGGCCGGCGCCCCGCTCCGCCAGCGCCGCCGCCCGGCTCATCCGGTCACCCAGCAGGGTCCGGTTGGCCAGACCGGTGAGCGGGTCGTACAACGCCAGCCGCTCGAGCTGCTCGCGCGCCGCGTCCAGTTGGGCGGTCCGTTCGGCGACCCGGTCCTCCAGGGTCCGCTGTGCCGTCTCCAGCTCCTCGGCCAGCAGGTTGAATCCGGTGATGGCCGCGTCCACCGAATCCTCGGCCGATGAGGTCTCCAGCCGCACGCCCAGGGTGCCGGCCGCCAGCAGCACGATCTTGTCCATCAGTTGGTTCAGCCGACGGTCCTCCCCGGGCCGGGGAGCGGAGTCCGAGGGTTCGGACGAATCGCCGTCCGCGTCGGCCCGAGCGTCATCCGAGCGGACCGTCTCCGCAAGGGCGTCGGCTGCTGAGTCGGGAGCTGCGGGGTCGGGAGCTGCAGGGTCGGGAGCAGTGGACACCGGTCATTCCCCCGAACACTCCCCGTGGAGTCGGCCCCGAGACACGGGGTCAGACCTCCGTTGGACTTTCCCGAAATGATAGCCGGGAAACCTGAGATTCTGTGACATTGAGCGACAGGAAACTACTCTGTGTGAGAAGCTGGCCGCTCGCACGCGGGCGTCAACGGCGTGTCGGCTCGGTGTTCGATGGCTCAGCGTTCAACGCTTCGGAGTTCGACACCGCGGTCGACGCGAGGATGGCGTAGTACCCCGGGATGTGTTCCACGGCCGGCGTCGGGGTGTCGTGCATCGGGATGGCCAGGATGTCGACGACGCCGTCGTCGACGACGGCCCAGTCCGCCGCCGGAAAGGCAGTCCTTCGTTCGGCGTCGCCGAAGTGTCGGGGGGCGGGTGTGTCGACGATTGCCCGGCGCAGCGGGTCGGGAATGTGCCGGGGCGACGCGCCCAGGTGCCGCAGGTAGTCCATCTTCGAGCCCGGAAAGTTCGTCTCGGCCAGCAGCACCCGACCCCGCGAGCCGACCAGGGTGCGCAGGTTCCGCGCCGCCACCGGCCGGTCCGCCGGCGCGAGCACGTGGAACACCCCGCGAACGAAGACGTTGGCATCCCCGCCGATGGCCGCCGCGAGCGGCCGGGCCGCGTCGGGAACGGTGAGGTCCAGGGTGTCGAAGCTCAGGTCCGCGCACCCGGCCGATTCCCTCCGGGCCAGCTTGATCGCGGTCCGGGCGAGGTCGACGCCGATCGTCGTCGGGAACAACGGCGCCAACCCGCGGGTGAACCGCCCATTCCCGCAACCCGCGTCGACCAGTGGGAGCGAGGTGTCCAGCTGCTCGAGGATCAGGGTGCGATAGGTCGGGACCTCGTCGAGGTCGCCGGTGTCCCACAGCACGTCGCCGCCGACCCCGGTGGTCGTGACGCTGCCCCAGTACCGGTCCCAGCCCCGCCGCCAGTCGCGGGGCGCCCGGGCCGCCAGCAGGGCGACCCGGGGCAGCAACAGGGCGTCGCGTCCCCACCCGGCGATCCGTTCGGATCTCAGCACCGGACGCTGGTCACGACACGGCCGGGCGAGTCGGCCCGAGCAGGGAACTCATGATGGCGCTCCAGGGCACGGGCCTGCCGAACAGGAACCCCTGTCCGTACCGGCAGCCCAACTCGGTCAACCGGTTCATCTGCTCCACGCTCTCGATTCCCTCCACGACCGCGGCCAGGCCGGCCGCTTCGATCAGCTGGAGTATCGCACCGACGAATCGAACCTGCGTCGGATCGGTGGTGATGTCGGCGATCAGCGACTGGTCCACCTTCACCGAGTCGATGGGCAGGCGGCGCAGGTAGCTGATCGAGGAGTAGCCGGTCCCGAAGTCGTCGATGGCGATCGCGGAGCCGAGCCGGCGCAGCGCCAGCAACGCCTCCAGGTCACCGATGTCCCCGGTCATCAGGCCGGTCTCGGAGATCTCCAGGACCAGCTGGCCGGCCGGCACGGCGTGCTCGCGCAAGGTGTCGGCGACCAGCTCGGCCAGCCCGGGCCAGCGCACCTCGACCGGCAGCAGATTGACGTGCACCTTGAACGACTCCCGGGACGGCCGATCCGGCCAGTGCTCCAGTTCGGCGATGGCCGTCCGGAGCACCCAGTGGCCGATGTCCACGATGTGCCCGCTGCTTTCGGCGACGCCGATGAAGTCCACCGGCTGCAGCAGCCCGCGGGTCGGATGCTGCCACCGGACCAGAGCCTCGGCGCCGACCGGAACTCCCGACCGCAGGTCCACGATGGGCTGGTACATCAACCTCAGCTGGTCCTGCGCGACGGCCGATCCCAATTCGGAGGCGATCTGCAGGCGGGCCCGGGCCGCATGGTGCATCTCCGGTCGGAACACCTGCACGGTCCCCTTGCCGCTGGCCTTGGCCGCGTACATCGCGGTGTCCGCGTCGCGCAGCAGCAGGTCGGCCGACTGCCCGCGGGTGCCGAAGCAGATGCCGATGCTGGCCGCCGGCCAGACGGCTCGGTCGCCCACGGCGAACGGCTTCTGCAGCTCGGCCAGTGCCCGTTCGGCGATCCGCAAGGCCTGGACCTCGTCGATGTCCGGGAGCAGGATGGCGAACTCGTCGCCGCCGAGCCGGGCGACCGTGTCGGTGTCCCGGACCACCGCGGTCAACCGCCGGGCGATTTCGACCAGAAGGAGGTCGCCGACGGTGTGCCCGAGCCCATCGTTGATCGTCTTGAACTCGTCCAGGTCGAGCAACAGGACGGCCGGCGGGCCGGCGCCGCGCTCGGCCCGGGCGACCGCCTGGCCCATCCGGTCGGCCAGCAGGCTTCGGTTGGCCAGGCCGGTCAGCGGGTCGTACAGGGCCAGCCGTTCCAGTTCCTGCTTGGCCTGGGCGAGCTCGGCGGTTCGTTCGGCGACGCGCTGTTCGAGGGTGCGGTACATCATGTCCAGCTCGTCGGCGAGCAGATTGAAACCGGTGATGACCGCATCCACCGAGTCCCGGGCCGGCGACGGCTCCAGCCGGACCGACAGATCGCCGGCCGCGAGCTGGACGATCTGGTCCACCAGATCATCGAGCCGGCGGTCCTCGTCCGGTGGGTCGCTCACTCCACGCTCGTTTGCAGGCCGATCCGCAGGAAGTCCAGGGCCTTGGCCCGATCGGTGAAGAACCGGGTCGGGCAGGGCACCTGGCTCACGCCGAGGGTGAAGTTGGCGATGACCCGGTCGACCGGCGATCGGCCCAGCAGGGCGATCCGGGAGGCCGCGCTCCGTTCGCCGAAGACCGCCCGGGCCTCCCGGGCGACCGACTTGGTCGTCGCCATGTCGACCAGCATCGGCCGGCGTCGGTCGGCGCTGAGCCGGTTCACCGCCTCGAACGCCGCCCGCGCGGACGGCCCGGTGATCGTCACGTCAGCCGGCCAGACAAGCCGGATGAACCCTTCGTCGTCAATCGTCAGCGACTCGTAGCGGCTCGGCTCAGGCTGATCGACGACCATGCCTCGGAATCGTAATGTCCGGTTCAGCTTCGAGCGAAGAGGCGGTCCTCGCGCAGGTCGGCGACGCCCCCGGCGCGCAGGGCGGTCCGGCCCCGGCCGATCGTCCGCAACGTCGTGGTCAGCGTCTCCTCGAGGTTGCCCAGGGTGCTGTCGACGTAGGTGTCACAGTCGTTGCGCATCCGGTCCGCGTTGGCGTGCGCCTCGTCCAGGATGCGGGCCGACTCGGTGTAGGCGGCCTGCACGACCTCGGTCTGGGTGACCAGCCGGGCCTGCTCGGCCTTGCCGTCCGCGACCGACTGCTCGTAGCTGGCCCGGCCGGCGGCGATGGCCCGCTCGGCGTCGGCGTGCGCCCTGGTCATGATCGAATCGTGCTGCTCCTGCGCCGACTGCACGATGCGGGCGGCCTCGTCGCGGGCCCGCGCGACCAGGCCCTCGGCGTGCGCGGCCGCGTCGTGCACCGTGCGGTCCGCATCGGCCCGGGCGCCGGTCACGGTCGACTCGGCCTCGGCCCGCGCCCCACCGACCAGCCGATCCGCCTCGGCCTGCGCCTCGGTGACCATTGTGGTGGCCCGGTCGGACGCCTCGTTGAGCATCTGGTCGCGGTGGTCGAGCACGTCCTGGGCGTCGTCGACCTCGCCGGGCAGCGCGTCCCGGACGTCGTCGAGCAGCTCCAGCACGTCACCACGCGGCACCACGCAGGATGCCGTCATCGGCAGACCGCGGGCCTCCTCGACGATGGTGACCAGCTCGTCGAGTGCCTCGAAAACCCGGTACATAGCAACCTCCTACGGGTCGACTGGCAGGCTCACGGAGCCCGGCGGGTCGGCCGGGCGACGCCTCCCCAGTCTGACAAGCCGCGGACCCGCAGCCCCGCCAACACGCCCGGCGGCGACCGTGCGGGACGTCACCGATTCGAATCCGAAACACCTGGGAAATGGGTGGCGGCCGGCGCGTCCGGGGTGGTTCAGCGTGCGGCGAGCTTGCCGGCCAGGGCGTCCGCGACCACATCGGGCAGCAGGTGGCGAACGTCGCCTCCATACGTCGCGACCTGCTTGACCAGCGACGACGAGACGAACGAGTAGGCCGGGCTGGTCGGCATGAACAGGGTGTCCACCCCGGTCAGGCCGTGATTCATCTGGGCCATCTGTAGTTCGTAGTCGAAGTCGGACACCGCCCGCAGGCCCTTGACGATGGCCGCGATGCCGTGCGCCCGGCAATAGTCGACCAGCAACCCGCGGAAGGTGTCGACGTCGACGTTCGGCAGGTGGCCGGTGGTCTGCCGGAGCAGCTCGAGCCGCTCGTCGAGGGCGAACATGCCCCGCTTGTCCGGGTTCACCAGCACCGCGACGGTAACCCGGTCGAACAGTCCGGCGGCCCGGCCGATCACGTCCAGGTGGCCGAGGGTGGGCGGGTCGAACGAGCCGGGGCACACCGCATGGGTACCGGTGGACGGCGGCGCCTCGCTCATGGCTCCACCGATCCGGGACACCTCGCGAGCTCGGTCGGACCGGATCGGTCGCCACCATGACCGTGCCCATCATTCACTCGGCAAGCCTCGCTCATGGCGCGCGACCGTAGCAGAGGAGCGTGTCGCCGTACTTCTTCGCCCGGACGGCGGTCAACGGCTCGGGCCAGGGCACCTCTCCGGATCGGGCGCTGCGTTCGACGATCAGGTCGGCGTGCTCGGCCAGCACACAGGCGGCGACGAGCGCGATCAGCACTGTGATGACATCGGCATCGGGCAGGTCGTAGGGCGGGTCGGCCACGACGATGTCGATGGGCCCGGTCAGCCTGGGCAGCACGGTGCGCACATCACCGGCGACGACGCCGAGCGTCGGGCCGAGCGCGTCCTGGAAGGTGTCGACGTTCGCCCGCAGGGCGGTCAGCGCCATCCGGTCCTTCTCCACGAACACCGCTGACGACGCGCCCCGGGACGCCAGCTCCAGCCCCAACGCCCCGGTGCCCGCCCAGAGGTCGAGGACGCGGGCGCCGTCGAGCCCACCGGTCGCCTGGAGCGATCCGGCCAGGGCCTCCCGGACCCGTTCCGACGAGGGCCGGGTGGTCACCCCTTTCGGCACGGCCAGCCGCCGACCTCGCCAGCGGCCGGCGACGATCCTGGTCATCGGTGTTCTCCGTCGTCTCTGCCGCGCGCCGGGTTCAGGCGCGGTCGGTGAGCACGAGCAGCAGGTCGCCGCCCTCCACCTGCTGCACCGCGTTGATCGCGGTGCGCTGCACCCGGCCGGCCCGCGGCGCGGTGATGGACGCCTCCATCTTCATCGCCTCGATGGTGGCGACCGTGCCGCCCGCCTCGACCTCGTCGCCCTCGTTCACCGCGAGGGTGACCACGCCGGCGAACGGCGACGCGACCTGCCACGGGTTGCCGGGGTCGGCCCGCTCGGCCACCGGCACGTCGACGTCGACGCTGCGGTCCCGGATCTGCAAGGGCCGCAGCTGGCCGTTGAGCGTGGTGACCACGTTGCACAGGCCTCGCTCGTCGGGCGCGCCGGTGGCCTCCAGGCCCAGGTACAGCTGGACCCCGGACTGCAGGTCGACCACGTGCTCGGCGCCGGGCTGCAGGCCGTAGAGGTAGTCGACGGTGGGCAGCACGGACAGGTCGCCGTACTGCTGCCGGGACTGCCGGAACTCGCGCTCCGGTCCGGGGAACAGCAGCCGGTTCAGGGTCGGGCGGGGGTTCGCGGCCAGGTCGGCCGCATCCGCGTCGGACAGCGTCGCCTCCGGCGGTGAGTACCGGCGGCCGGCCAGTGCCTTGCTGCGGAACGGCTCGGGCCAGCCTCCGGGCGGGTCACCCAGGTCGCCGGACAGGAACCCGATGACCGAGTCCGGGATGTCGAAGCGGCCCGGGTCGGCCTCGAACTCGGCCGGATCGACCCGGGCGCCGACCAGGTGCAGGGCCAGGTCGCCGACCACCTTGGACGACGGGGTGACCTTGACCAGATTGCCCAGCATCGCGTTGGCCGCGGTGTAGGTGGCCTCGACCTCCTCGAACCGGTGGCCCAGGCCCAGGGCGATCGCCTGTTGCCGCAGGTTGGACAGCTGGCCGCCGGGGATCTCGTGCTGGTAGACCCGGCCGGTCGGCGCCCGCAGGCCCGACTCGAACGGGGCGTACAGGGCGCGCACCGCCTCCCAGTACGGCTCCAGCTCCTGCACCGCGTGCAGGTCCAGGCCGGTCTGCCGGCCGGTGAAGTCGGTGGCCGCGACCAGCGCCGACATCGGCGGCTGCGAGGTCGTGCCGGCCATCGACGCACTGGCCGCGTCGACCGCGTCGACCCCGGCCGCGGACGCCGCCAGCAGCGTGGCCAACTGCCCGCCGGCGGTGTCGTGGGTATGCAGGTGCAGGGGCAGGTCGAACCGCTCGCGCAGCGCGGTGACCAGGGTGTGCGCGGCCGGCGCGCGGAGCAGCCCGGCCATGTCCTTGATCGCCAGCACATGCGCGCCGGCGTCCACGATCTGCTCGGCCAGCCGCAGGTAGTAGTCCAGCGTGTAGAGCTTCTCGGCCGGGTTGGACAGGTCGCCGGTGTAGCACAGGGCGACCTCGGCGACCGCGGTGCCGGTCGCCCGGACCGCGTCGATGGCCGGGCGCATCTGGCTGACGTCGTTGAGCGCGTCGAAGATGCGGAAGATATCGATCCCGGTCGCTGCCGCCTCGGTGACGAAGGCGTCGGTGACGGCCTGCGGGTAGGGCGTGTAGCCGACGGTGTTGCGGCCGCGCAGCAGCATCTGCAGGGCGATGGTGGGGATGGCCTCGCGCAGGGTGGCCAGCCGCTCCCACGGATCCTCGGACAGGAAGCGCAGCGCGACGTCGTAGGTGGCGCCGCCCCAGGCCTCGATGGACAGCAGCTGCGGGGTGAGCCGAGCGACCGCCGGGCCGATCATGGCCAGGTCGCGGGTGCGCACCCGGGTCGCCAGCAGGCTCTGGTGGGCGTCGCGGAACGTGGTGTCGGTGACCAGCAGGTCGGGGGCATCGCGGAGTCGTCGAGCGAAGCCGTCCGGTCCGAGATCGACCAGGGCCTGCCGGGTGCCGGGCGGCGCCGGATGTTTCTTGTCGACCGCGGGCAGCTTCAAGTGCGGCTCGATCAGGCCGCGTGGGCGCGAGCCGTACGGCTTGTTGATGGTGACGTCGGCCAGGTAGGACAGGAGCCGGGTGCCGCGGTCGGCGCTGTGCCGGGCAGTGAGCAGCTCGGGGTGGGTCTCGATGAAGCTGGTGGTGACGCCCCCGGCGGCGAAGTCGGGATCCTCCAGCACGGCCATCAGGAACGGGATGTTGGTGGCCACCCCACGGACCCGGAACTCGGCCAGGGCCCGCCGGGCGCGGGCCACTGCCTGCTTCCAGTCGCGGCCGCGGCAGGTCAGCTTGACCAGCAGCGAGTCGAAGTGCGCGGAGACATCGGCGCCGGAGTGCACGGTGCCGCCGTCGACCCGGACCCCGCCGCCGCCGGGCGAGCGGTAGGTGTTGATCTTGCCGGTGTCCGGGCGAAAGCCGTTGGCCGGGTCCTCGGTGGTGATCCGGCACTGCAGGGCGGCGCCGTTGACCCGGATGCCCTCCTGGGACAGGCCCAGATCGGCCAGCGTCTCCCCCGACGCGATCCGGATCTGCGCGCCGACCAGGTCGACGTCGGTGACCTCCTCGGTCACCGTGTGCTCGACCTGGATGCGCGGGTTCATCTCGATGAAGTGGTAGCGGGCGTCCGGTCCGTCCCCCTCGACCAGGAACTCCACGGTGCCGGCGTTCACGTACCCGATGTGCCGGGCGAACGCGACCGCGTCGTCGCAGATCCGTTGCCGCAGTGCGGGATCCAGCCCGACCGCGGGCGCGACCTCGATCACCTTCTGGTGCCGCCGCTGCACCGAGCAGTCCCGCTCGAACAGGTGGATGGTGCCGGCCGGGTCGCCCTGCGGGCCGCGGTGATCGGCCAGGATCTGCACCTCGATGTGTCGCGGGTCGATCACCGCTCGCTCGAGGAACACGGTCGGGTCGCCGAACGCGGAGTCGGCCTCCCGCATCGCGGTGGCCAGCGACTCCGGCAGGTCCGCGGGGGTGTCCACCTTGCGCATGCCCCGGCCGCCGCCGCCGGCGACCGCCTTGACGAACACCGGGAAGCCGATCAGGTCAGCCGCGGCGATCAACGTTGCCGGGTCGGCGCTCGGGGCGCTGGACGGCAGCACCGGCACCCCGGCGGCGGTGGCCGCCGCGACCGCGGTCGCCTTGTTCCCGGCCATCTCCAGCACCTGGGCCGACGGCCCGATGAACGTGATGCCGGCGTCCGCGCAGGCCTGGGCCAGATCGGGATTCTCGGACAGGAACCCGTAACCCGGGTAGACCGCATCGGCCCCGGCGGCGACCGCGGTGCGCACGATCGAGTCGATGTCCAGGTACGCCCGCACCGGGTGGCCGCGCTCGCCGATCTGGTACGCCTCGGTCGCCTTCTGCCGGTGCACCGAGTTGCGGTCCTCCCAGGGGAACACCGCCACCGAGTCGATACCCAGCTCCCAGGCCGCTCGGAACGCCCGGACGGCGATCTCGCCGCGGTTGGCCACCAGGATCTTGGAGAACATGCGTGGAACTTACCCGGGCGGTCCGGCCGGTTCGGCTCGGCCGTTAGTTGAACTTGCGCCGGTAGATGGCGATGGCGACGGCGTAGGCGATGGCCAGGATGCCGGCGAGGCTGGCCAGGGCGATCCAGATGTCGCTGCCCACGGGTTGCTGGGCGAACAGGGCTCGGATCGTGTTCACGACGGCCGTGACCGGCTGGTTCTCGGCGAACCAGGCGACCGGGCCACTCATCGATGCGGTGGGCACGAAGGCGGAGCTGATGAACGGCAGGAAGATCAGGGGGTAGCTGAACGCGCTCGCGCCGTCCACGGTCTTCGCCGAGAGCCCGGCGATCACGGCGATCCAGGTGAGCGCGAGGGTGAACAGGATCAGGATGCCGGCGACCGCGAGCCAGGCGCCCGGGGATGCGCCGGTGCGGAAGCCCATCAGCAGCGCGACCCCGATGACGACCATGACCGAGACGAGGTTGGCCACCAGGGACGTGAGCACGTGGGCCCAGAGCAGGCTCGGCCGGGCGATCGGCATGGACTGGAAGCGTTCGAAAATGCCGCCCTGCAGATCGAGGAACAGCCGGTAGGCGGTGTACGCGATGCCCGACGCGATCGTGATGAGCAGGATTCCGGGGAGCATGTAGTCGATGTACGACTCGTCGGACCCGATGTTGATGGCGCCGCCGAGCACGTAGACGAAGAGCAGCATCAGCGCGATCGGGGTGATCGCGGTGGTGATGATGGTGTCGGGACTGCGGACGATGTGCCGCAGCGAGCGGCCGGTGAGGACGCCGGTGTCGCCGATGACGTGCGTGGTCATGGAATGTCCTTTCCGGTCACGGTTCCGACGGCGCCGTCGGCCTCGCCGTTCCCGGGCCGGCCGTTCTCGGGCCGGCCGGTCCCGCCGACCAGGGCCAGGAAGACGTCCTCGAGGGAGGGTTGCTTCTCGACGTATTCGACGGTGGCGGACGGTAGTTGTCGCTTGAGTTCGGCGAGCGTGCCGTTCTGGATGATGGTGCCCTGGTGGAGGATCGCAATGCGGTCGGCGAGTTGCTCGGCCTCGTCCAGGTACTGGGTCGTGAGCAGCACCGTGGTGCCCGCGTCGGCGAGATCCTTGATGGTCTGCCAGACCTCGACCCGCGCCTGCGGATCCAGGCCGGTGGTGGGTTCATCGAGGAAGATGACCGGCGGGTTGCCGATGAGGCTCATCGCGATGTCGAGCCGGCGGCGCATTCCACCGGAGTAGGTCGCCACCTTTCGCTCGCCCGCGTCGGTGAGGGAGAACCGGGCAAGCAGGCCGTCGGCGATGACCCCCGGGTTGCCCAGGTGCCGCAGCCTGGCGATCAGCACGAGATTCTCCCGGCCGCTGAGGATTTCGTCGACGGCGGCGAACTGGCCGGTCAGGCTGATCGATTCGCGCACGTCGCCTGGTTGCGTTGCGACGTCGAAGCCATTGACGGATGCGTGGCCCGCGTCCGCCCTGAGCAGCGTCGACAGGATGCGCACGAGCGTGGTCTTGCCGGCGCCGTTCGAGCCGAGCAGGGCGACAATGCTGCCCGCCTGCACGTCCAGGTCGACCCCGCGAAGGACATGCACATCCTTGAAGGACTTCTCGATGCCCTGCACCCGGATGGATGTCGCTGTCGTCATGTCCGCTCCTGCTGCTCCGCGTCCTCGATCGCCTTGGTCAGGCGAGCGCGTTCCTTGTCGATCCATTGCCGGCCGGAATACGCCTGGGCGAATGTCTCGGCGAAATCGACCGGATCGTCGCCGACGATCTCCCGCACCGGCGTCGCATCGGCGGCGGCCCGTTCCCAGAGATCGGCCAGGTCGCCGAACATCGTGATCAGGGTGTCGCCGTCGGTCACGCCGCCGTAGTACATGAGATACCGGTGCATCGCCTTCGCTGCGGTCCCGTAAGGATCGGAAAGGCGATCGATACGGGCCTTTTCGTGCCGGTACTGCTTCTTCTGCTCGAGCGATCCGGTCAGGGTTTCGATCCACTTGGCGACCATGTCAGTTCTCTCCCTTGGGGGTGGCGGTTGTCGTGGTGGCGCGGTCGATGTCGGCCTGCAGCAGCCCGATCCGGTCCGAGAGGAAGCTCCACGTCCGGAAGAACCCGTCG
Organism: Nakamurella sp.; assembly: GCF_044224575.1. GTDB lineage: Bacteria > Actinomycetota > Actinomycetes > Mycobacteriales > Nakamurellaceae > Nakamurella. The sequence goes on along the minus strand of NZ_JBGAKE010000002.1, from coordinate 1,428 downwards.
AGCTGTTCGCGGCCCTGCGCGTTCAGCGAATACACCTTTCGGGGCGGCCCCTTCTCGGACGGCACCTTCTGCACGTCGACGAAGCCGCGCTGCTCGACCCGGATGAGCAGCGCATACACCGTTCCCTCGACCAGATCGGTGAAGCCCTGCTCCCGCAACCGCGCCGTGATCTCGTAGCCGTACGCCGGCCGCATCGCCAGGACCGCGAGAACGATGCCCTCCAGAGTGCCCTTGAGCATCTCCGTCATCTGATTGCCCACGGTCGATCTCACCTTCTACTCTGTGTTGCTGAGTACTAGTAGACGGTATCACTAAGTACTGGTACTTGGCAACACTGACTAGCACGCTCGGCGAGCGGCCGGAGAGAGCCCACCGGTGGGGCGAGTCGCGGTCCGACAGCTACCCCTTGTCCAGGTAGTCCTGCTCCTGCTCGGCGATCACGGCGGAGACCATGTCGACCAGCCCCGGCCACCGGGCCACGTCGGGGTCGTCGCCGACCAGCCCCGCGGCGTCGCCCCGCGCCCGCTCGATGATCACGTTGCCCTCTCAGCGCAGCTCCAGGTGTACCTCGGCCGGCTCAAATCCATCGGTGGCGACGGCGACGGCGTCCAGCCGGGCCCGGCCGAGGTGCCCGGCCGGCGCCTCGCTGACCAGCAAGCAGATGCCGAGCGCCTACTCGATCGTTTCGCTGCAACCCTGCAAAGCCGATAGTGAGATCGGTGGTGGTCGCTGGGGCCGAAGTGGCGGTGTTCATAGTCGTCGCTGCAATGTGGCCGATCCCGAGAGACCGGTGATGGTGGTGCGGCTCGCCGTCATTCTGTTCCACTTCTGGATGCAATGTGGCCGATCCCGAGAGACCGGTGGTGGTGAACATGGTGTCGCCGGTGAGCGGCAGATACCCGTAGCTGCAATGTGGCCGATTCCGAGAGACCGGTGGTGGCATGTTCCCGATCGCCGAGGACGCGGAGGGCGGCATGCTGCAATGTGGCCGATCCCGAGAGACCGGTGGTGCCGAACAAGGTAGGCGCGCAGTGATCATCGACAGCATCGCTGCAATGTGGCCGATCCCGAGAGACCGGTGGTGCGCGCCACCGCGGCGTGGGCGGCGTTCACCGTGTTCGCGCTGCAATGTGGCCGATCCCGAGAGACCGGTGGTGCGCCGGGCAGGCGATGCCCGCGCGGACGTCCGAATTGGCTGCAATGTGGCCGATCCCGAGAGACCGGTGGTGCCCCGCGCGACCCCTCGGCGCGGGGGCGGGGGCCACGCTGCAATGTGGCCGATCCCGAGAGACCTGTAGTGCGCCCGCGGCCGCCCGCACATCCAACCCGAGCACTTCCGCTGCAATGTGGCCGATCCCGAGAGACCGGTGGTGCCCGCGTCGGCTCTGCACCGCAGATCCCGCAGAACTCGCTGCAATGTGGCCGATC
>NZ_JBGAKE010000040.1:0-19817 GCF_044224575.1 Nakamurella sp. | reverse complement strand
CTCGCACCGGGCCGGGTTGCCGACCACGACTCCCTCGGCCTGCGCGGCGAGCAGCGTCCGGTCGACGCCGATACCGAACCCGATGCCGGACAACGACTGTCCGCCCAGCTCGGCCATCAGCCCGTCGTACCGGCCACCGCCGCCCATCCCCGACTGCGCCCCCAGCAGGGGGTGCACGAACTCGAAGGTCGTGCGGGTGTAGTAGTCCAGCCCGCGCACCATCCGCGGGTTCAGCTCGTACGGCACGGACAGCGCGTCCAGCACGGCCCGGACCTGCTCGAAGTGCTCGCGGCAGGCGTCGCACAGGTGATCCACCATCAGTGGCGCACCGGCCATGAGCTCCTGCATGGCCGGCCGCTTGTCGTCCAGGACGCGCAGGGGGTTGATCCGGGCCCGTTCCCGGGTCGCCTCGTCCAGGTCCAACCCGGCCAGGAACTCGACGAGCAGCTCGCGGTAGACCGGTCGGCAGGTGGCGTCGCCGAGCGAGGTGAGATCGAGCCGGAACCGGGACAACCCGACGTCCCGGAAGCCCTCGTCGGCGATCGCGATCACCTCGGCGTCCAGCGCCGGGTCATCGCTGCCGATCGCCTCGATGCCGACCTGCTGCAACTGCCGGTACCGGCCGGCCTGCGGCCGCTCGTAGCGGAAGAACGGGCCGGCGTAGACCAGCTTGATCGGCAGCGGGCCCCGGTCCAGGCTGTGCTCGATGACCGCTCGCATGACGCCGGCGGTGCCCTCCGGGCGCAGGGTCACCGACCGGCCGCCGCGGTCGGCGAACGTGTACATCTCCTTGGACACCACGTCGGTGGACTCGCCCACCCCACGGGCGAACAGGCCGGTGTCCTCGAACACGGGCAGTTCGATCGGCCCGTAGCCGGCCCGGTCGGCCGCCGTCAGCAACGTCCGCTTGACCGCGTCGAAGGTCCGGGAAACGGGCGGGTAGTAGTCGGGCACGCCCTTCGGCGCGACGAAGTCAGGCATGTGAAGTCTCAGTCCTCCCCGGCCAGCGCACGGGCCAGGGCGTTCTCGGTCAGGAACGGGTTCGTTCGTTTCTGCTCGCCGACGGTGCTGGTCGGCCCGTGGCCGGCCAGCACCACGGTGTCGTCGGGCCGGGTCAGGATCCGGTCGCGGATCGACGTCAGCTCCTGGGCGAGGTTGCCGCCGGTCAGGTCCGTCCGGCCGATCGAACCGGCGAACAGGGTGTCGCCGGTCAGCACGATTTCCGGGCGGTCACCGTCCCGGTCCAGGCGGTACACGACGGACCCGGGGGTGTGACCGGGCACGTGGTCGACGGTGAGCGGCAACCCGGCCAGGCCGGGCTGCAGCCCGTCGGACAACGGAAGCACCCTGGGCGGCCGGACCCCGTCCATCGGAATCCCGTCCAGGGCGGCGTTCAGCTCCGGAGACAGGGCCGCCCGCGGGTCGTCGAGCATGTATTGGTCACCCGGGTGGATGTAGGCGGGGATGTCGTACTCCCGGCACAGCTCGCCGATGCCGGCGGTGTGATCGAGGTGGCCGTGCGTCACCAGCGCCGCGACCGGGGTCAGCCGGTGCTCGGCGAACAGCTGCCGCAGCCCGACGACGGCGCCTTCGCCGGGGTCGACGACGATGCAGTCGGCACCGTCTTGGACGGCCAGCACGTAGCAATTGGCCTGGAACGAACCGGCCGGGAATCCCGCGATCAACACCCGACCACCCTACTGACGCGTGTCGAATGGGTTTCCGGCCCCGATCACATGGACCATCTTGACCTCGCCCACAGCGCGTTCACACCGGTTCCACCATGGTGGGCGCGGCGGCTCACCTAGACTGCCGGACCGGGTGGTGCACTCATTTGCCGGCCATCCGAGGTGACTGCGGGAGGACCAGGGCGTGCCCACCAATCAGCAGCGTCGCGATGCGGCCAAGCGCAAGCTCGAGCGGCAACTCGCCCGACGCGAGGCGGCCGAGACCGCGACCAGCACCGCGGAGACCTCGTCTTCCGCACCGGCCACACCCTGCACGTACACCACGTCCGGTAGCGCCGCCAAGGAGGTGTCGCCGCCGTCGAACACGTCGCCGCTGAACACCGGCACCGTCGACGTCACCGTGGTGCTGAACGGCAAGGACGTGCCGATGACGCTGAACCGGGCCACCGCGCCGTGCGGGGTGAACTCGTTCCTGTCCCTGGCCTCGCAGGGCTTCTACAACGACTCCAACTGCCACCGGCTGACCAAGAGTGACCAGCTGAACATCCTGCAGTGCGGCGACCCCACGGGGCAGGGCAACGGCGGCCCCGGGTACACCTTCGCCAGCGAGACCACCGGCTCGGAGGCCTATCCGGTCGGCACCGTGGCGCTGGCCAATGCCGGTCCGAACACGACCGGTTCGCAGTTCTTCATCGTCTACGGCACCACGACGATCGATCCGTCATACACGATCATCGGGACCGTGACGGGGGACGGGATGTCGGTGGTCCAGGACATCGCATCGCAGGGCGTGCAGAACAACCGGCAGGACGGCGTGCCGGTGGCCGCGGCGACGATCAACTCGGTCAACGTGCCGGACGGATCGCTCGACGGCACCGGCACCTACCAGACCAGCACGCCGTCCGAGGCCCCCGGCGCCGGTTCGGTCGACACCGGATCCGTGGACACCGGATCCGTGGACACCGGCTCGGTCGACACCGGGGCACCCACCGCCGAGCCGACCACCGGCGGAGCGGGCTGAGCCGATCCGAGCGAGTCGACCCGGTGGGCGCGATCGCGGCGGTGCTGAGCGCCGAGCAGGTGCGCGCCCACCGGATCCTGGCCTCCGGGTTGGATCGGTCGGCATCCTTGCCGGAAGCGCTGCCGGTCTGGGAGCTGGGCCTGCAGGACCGGGACGGGTCGTCACGGTTGGCCCTGGCGGCCCGGCTGACTGACCCGGAATTGGTCCCCGCCGCCCCCGATCCCGGCGAGCCCGACTGGATGGCGCAGGTCTGGTCGCTGCGCGGGGCGCCGCACCTGCACCGGCGCGCCGACCTGCCGGCCCTGGCCCGGGCGTTGTGGCCGGTCGACGAGACGGACGCGGCGGCGAGGCTGTCCGCGGACACGGCGCGGCTGGCCGCCAACGGCGCCCAGCCGTTGAACGCCTACCGGGCCGCGGTCAAGGCGATGCGGCTGGCGGTGACCGCGCCCATGGTCAAGGGCGAGGCCAGCGCTGCGGTGACCAGGCTGCTGCCCCGCAAGTACTCGGGCCACTGCGCGGTGTGCCGCAGCACCCATGTCCGTGAGCTGCTGTTCCGGCTGGCCGCGTTGCCCGCCGGGGTCGGCCTGATCCCGGACACCAAGCCGGTCGTGCTGGCGCCGCTGGACGGCGCGGTGACCGAGGCCGGGCCGGCCGCCGGCATCGACCGGCTGGTCGCCGCGTGCTACCGAGCCCACGGCGTCGCCACTACCGCGGAGGTCGCCGCGCACCTGGGCACGTCCGCCGGGTGCCTCGAGCCGGCGCTGCCCGACGATGTGGTCCCGGTGCTGGTCGGCGGCGTCCGGTCGACCGCCCGGGCCGGCATGCTGGATGAACTGGCCGGCGCCGACGTGGACGCTGCGGCCCGGCCGGTGCGGCTGTTGCCCGGATCCGACCCGTTCCTGCAGCCCCGGGACCGGGCCGTGCTGACCACCGACCGGGACCGTCAGAAGACGCTGTGGCCGGTGGTCGGGCAGCCCGGCGCGGTCCTCGCGGCCGCCGGCGTCGCCGGCGTGTGGCGGGCCCGGCTGGCCGGGCGCCGGCTGACCGTCACCGTCACCCCGTGGCACCGGTTCAGCGCGCGGGAGCGGACGTTGCTCGCCGACGAGGCGCAGCTGGTCGGGGCGCTGCGTGGGGCGCCGGAGACGGTGCTGACGGTGGAGTGATCCGCCGCGGCCCGACGGGTGCGGCAAAGTGCGGTGCGGCCGTGCGCGGCGTTCAGGGCGTGACCGGTTGGTCCGGCGTGATGAGCGCCGGCAGGCCCGCATTCCGCACGAATCCGTGCACGTACACCGACCCGGGCAGCTGGGCCGCGACCCTCGCCGCGATCTGCGCGGTCAGCCGGGCGACGTGAATCGTCGACCACCAGCCCCCGTCGCAGCCGAGACCAGCGCCGACTCCGATGATGCCGGCCTCAGGCAGGATCTCGTCGCTGTCGGGCAACCGATCACGACTCACTCCCGGCACGGTGCGCAAGTACCGGACCAGGGCATCGGGCCCGGGGTCGGGCGCCCAGCCGCTCATCGTCAGCTCGTCCCCGACCAGGGTTCCGTCGACGGAGACGTGGCTCCCGTCGTCCGCCGCGAGCGCGCCTCGGACGGTGATCCGCCGACCGGAGTAGTCGTCGATCCCGATCGACAGTATCGGCGTCAGCATGACCTGCCCGCCGGTCCGGTGCACCCGCCCCTGCACCGTGACCCGTTCCCCCGCGTCCGTCCCCATGTGCCGCCGTCCCTTCACGCCGGCCCCCGGCGGGCCGCGACGAACATCACGTTCGCACGGAGGTCCGACTCCGGCCGCCCGCCGGCCCGACCGGCTTGGCACGATGGGTCCCATGACTGTCATCAAGATCAACGCCATCACCGTGCCCGCGGACAGCGGCGACGAGCTGGCCAAGCGGTTCGCAAAACGGGCCGGCGCGGTGGACGGCCAGGACGGCTTCGAGGGCTTCGAGCTGCTGCAGCCGACCGACGAACGGACCACCTGGCTGGTCGTCACCCGGTGGCGGGACGAGGAGTCGTTCCAGGCCTGGCTGAACTCCCCCGCGTTCGGGCACGGCCACCGCTCCGCCGCCGAACGCTCCGGCGGCCCGGCCCCCGCCCCGGTGGCGGTGTCCAGCGAGGTCTGGTCGTACCAGGTGGCCGACCTGTCCGCGCCGGCCTGACCCCGCCCGAACCCGCCCGATCCGGGGCCGGCCTGAACCGAGGCCGGCGGAGCGAGTGGCACACGGCCGGTCATCTTGAGCGGGCCACGCGCCGCTGGGTCACGTCGGACGTTCCCGCGCCGACTGGGACGTTCCCGCGGGAACGCCCGACGCGTCCGCGGCGCCGGCGTCGGCCGGACCGGCCGTCCAGGCGCCACGCGGTCCGGCAGACTGTCACACCGTGAACAGGATCGCGCTGCAGGAGTCCACCGCCCCCGGCGTCGCGCCGCACACGCTGGTCGACATCGCCCAGCGGGTGGGTTTCGACTCGATCGGCCTGCGGGTGAGCCATACCGCCGGGGCCGACGTCTGGTGGCACAAGGGGGCCGGGTCCGCCGAGCTGGCCGCGGTGGTCGAACACCTGCTGGCCAACCGGATCTCGGTGCTCGACGTGGGCCGGATCGAGCTGGGCGGCCGACCCAATGACGACTCGTACCGCACGGTGCTCGACCTGGCGTCCCGGCTGGGTGCCCGGTACGTCACGGCCAGCCCGGTCCCGGCCGGAGGCGAGGTCAGCCCGGCGGCGGACGAGTTCGCGCGGCTGGTGCAGGACTGCGACGATTACCTGCTCGTGCCGCTGCTGGTCCCGGCACCCGGCAGCAGTGTGCCGTCCGATGCCGCGGCCCTGGACGTCGTCCGCCGGGTCGGGGGTGCGGTGATCGTCACGGCGACCACCGACCGGTCGGCGTTCGAGATCGAGTCCCAGGTGCTGGAGGCCGGCAACCGGCTCGGCTACGTCCGGATGCTGGCCGAACAACTGGACGGCACGACCGAGGAGCAGTCGGCCGGCCTGCTCGCCACCGTCCCGGTGCACGTCCCGATCGCCGTGGGCTCGCTCGCGCCGGGCGATCGGCACGACCTGGACACCCGGGCCCACCGCTGGAGCGTGCTGCTCGACCGCATGCTGGAGCACCCGCTGGCCCGGGACCGGCGGCTCTCGCTCGGGTTGGACGGCCCGCGCGACTGAAGTGCGTCAGTCGTTGCCGGGCGCGGGCAGGTTCTCCCACAGGCCGAGCACATTGCCCTCGCTGTCGCGGAAGTAGGCCGAGTAGCCCATCTGGCCGACCGGCTCCTTGGCCACGACCGTGGACCCACCCAGGCGCTCGACCCGGGCCAGCGCCTCGTCGATGCTGGCGACCTCGATGACGAACGTCGGAGCCGTCGGCGGCTGCACCGACCGGGCAAACAGCCCGCCATTGATGTACCCGGGCTCGGCCGGCATGCCCATGTCGGAGGTCGGACCGGTGGACGCCAGCGTGTAGTCCAGCCCGGGCACCTCGTCGATCTGCCAGCCGAACGCCTCCCGGTAGAACGTCCGGGCCCGGTCGCCGTCGTCGAACGGCACCTCGAAGTGCGACACCTTCCCGCTCATCCTCGCTCCTTGCGCTGCTGGGTTGGACTTGTCTCGAACAGTACGCAGCGGGTCCGACGACAATGCTCCAGGCCGAATTCGCGGCCGGCCGGCTCAGCCGTAGGCCTGTATCCCCAGCCGGATCGCCAGAGCCAGGCCGGCCAGCCCGATCAGCCAGCGCAGGATCGTCACCGGCGCCCATCGGACCACCTTGGGTCCCAACCAGGCGCCAACCAGGCAGCCGATGCTCAGCGGAAGCACCGCCGACCAGTCGACCGGCGCCAGGAACGCGAAGATCAGCGCCGCGACGCCGTTCGCGAAGCCCAGTAATCCGTTCTTCAACGCGTTCGCCCGGGGCAGCGCGTCATGGGTGGTGTGCAGCAGCATGGCCAGCAACAGCACCCCCGCCGCCGCGCCGAAGTACCCACCGTAAACGCAGATCAGGGCCATCCCCACGGCCTCCGCGACGCGCAGCCGGGTACTGGGCGCGGGCACCACGTGGTCGTCGGGCACCGGCCGGCGGGGAATCAGGATCGTCAGCGATGCCAACCCGATGAGCCAGGGGACGATCTTCTCGAACCCCTCCGCCGGGGTGGACAGCAGCAGGACGGCGCCGACGATCCCGCCCAGCACCGCCATCGGGGCCAGCCGGCGGATCCGCGGCCCCTGCCCCGTCAGCTCCGGCCGGGAACTGAGTACCGAACCGATGCCGGTGAAGACGAGGGCAACGGTGTTCGTCACGTTGGCACTGACCGGCGCGAGCCCCACCGCCAGCAGCGCCGGGTAGGTGGCCAGCGAGGCCAGGCCGGCGATCGTGCCGAACAGCCCGCCCGCGATGCCCGCCGCGACCAGCAGCAGGAACTCGGCAATGGACACCGGCCGATCCTGTCAGACCTCGTCCGCGCCCTCGACCGGCCGCGGCCCGCTCCGGTTCGAGCGTCAGCTGGCGGAGATCGGGATCCGCTTGGCCCGCCGGTACTGGAAGATCAGGTTCGTCTCACTCGCCGCCACCGCGGGATCGGTGTTCAGCTCGTCGATGACCAGTTCGCGCAGGCGTTCCACCGATGCCGCGGCCACGTGGAGGACGAAATCCGCGGTACCGCCGAGCAGGAAGGCGTTCAGCACGGCCGGCAGTTCCATCAGGCGGTCCATGAACGCGGTCAGCTGGTCGCGAGCGTGCGGCTGCATGCGGATCGAGATCATCGCCTGGATGGGATAACCCAGCGCGGCCGGGTCGATGTCGGCGGCGAAGCCGCGCAGGATGCCCCGTTCCCGCAGCGTCCGCACCCGGCCCAGGCAGGTCGACGGGGCGATCCCGACCCGGGCCGCGAGCGCGCTGTTCGGCATCCGCCCGTCCACAGCCAGCAGTTGCAGGATGCGCGCGTCGACGGCGTCGATATCGGTCATGGAGAGTCCTTCCGGGTGCGGATCCGAACGATCGACGACCACCGGCCGTCAACCGCCTACTGACGCCGAATAATAGTCGATAAATCGGCTCCATGACAAACTATTCCACAGCACATCTATCGGCATCCGAATATATGCCGCTAACGTTCTCCTCAGCGCGAACAATCGCGAACCCCCCAGCGTCGAGGAGAAATCCATGAAGATCGGTGTTCCGGCCGAGGTCAAGAACCACGAGTACCGGGTGGCCATCACCCCCGTCGGCGTGCACGAGCTGACCGCCCACGGGCATCAGGTGCTGGTGCAGAAGGGTGCGGGCGAGGGATCGTCGATCGCCGACGCGGAGTTCGTCGCCGCGGGGGCGACGATCGTGCCGTCCGCCGACGACACCTGGGGTTCGGCCGACATGGTGCTCAAGGTCAAGGAGCCGGTCGCCGAGGAGTACCACCGGCTGCGCGAGGACCTGACGCTCTTCACGTACCTGCACCTGGCCGCCGACGAGCCGCTCACCCGGACGCTGCTGGCCAACAAGGTCACCGGGATCGCCTACGAGACCGTGCAACTGCCCTCCGGCGCGCTGCCCCTGCTGTACCCGATGTCCGAGGTCGCCGGCTGCCTCGCCCCGCAGGTCGGTGCGTACTCGCTGATGAAGGCGCGCGGCGGTCGCGGAGTCCTGATGGGCGGCGTCGGCGGCGTGGCCAACGCCAAGGTGGTCATCATCGGGGCCGGCGTCGCCGGCCAGAACGCGGCCAACATCGCCCTGGGCATGGGGGCCAACGTCACCCTGCTGGACACCGACCTGGACAAGCTCCGGATGTCGTTCTGGCGCTACAACAATCGGATCAACGGCCTGGCCTCGTCCCAGCTGGCCATCCAACAGCAGGTCAGTGAGGCGGACCTGGTCATCGGCGCCGTGCTGATCCCCGGCGCGAAGGCGCCCAAGCTGGTGTCCAACGACCTGGTCGCCCAGATGAAGCCCGGCTCGGTGCTGGTCGACATTGCCGTCGACCAGGGCGGCTGCTTCGCCGACACCCGCCCGACCACCCACGACGACCCGACCTACCAGGTTCACGACTCGGTCTTCTACTGCGTCGCCAACATGCCCGGCGCCGTGCCCAACACGTCCACCTACGCCCTCACCAACGCCACCCTGCCCTACACCGTGGCGCTGGCCGACAAGGGATGGCGCAAGGCCAGCCAGGACAGCCGCAGCCTGGCCCTGGGTCTGAACACCTACGCCGGAAAGCTGGTCAACGCACCGGTCGGCCATGCCCTGAACATCGCCACCACCCCGCTGGACTCGGTACTGGTCTGACCCTGAATTGACCGACGGGCCGCGGCCGCCGACCGGGCGGCCGCGGCCCCACCACTTCTCGTTCATCGACGCCCCATCGCCGGCGCCGGTGCCTGCGCACCGGCACCGCCCTGCCGCCATCTCCGGTGAACGTGCCGGGGATTCGACGACCCCGGAAAGAGACTCCATGACCGTTCCACCCCGGCCCGCCGACGCGCCGGACTCCGATCATGACGCCCGCTACCACCAGCCGACCCCGCAGGAGACCGAAACTCACCTGACCGAACTGTTCCAGCCCGAGGAACAGGGCTTCCACAAGGCGCTCAAACCACGGCAGATCCAGATGATCGCCATCGGCGGCGCCATCGGCACCGGGCTGTTCCTCGGTGCGGGCGGCCGGCTGGCCACCGCCGGGCCGGCCCTGGTCGTCGTCTATGCCGTCGCCGGGTTCATGGGCTTCCTGATCCTGCGCGCCCTGGGCGAGCTCATCCTGCACCGGCCCTCGTCCGGGTCGTTCGTCTCCTACGCCCGCGAATTCTTCGGCGAGAAGGCCGCTTTCACCGTCGGCTGGCTGTATTGGCTGAGCTGGGCCACCATCGCCGTGGTCGACGTGACCGGCGTGGCGCTCTACATGAACTTCTTCAAGAAGTACTGGGCCGCTCTGGCCTCGGTGCCCCAGTGGGCGTTCGCGCTCGGCGCGCTGGTCGTGGTCCTGGCGCTGAACCTGGTGTCCGTCAAGGTGTTCGGCGAGCTCGAGTTCTGGTTCGCACTGATCAAGGTGGCCGCACTGGTCGCCTTCCTCGGCATCGGGCTGTATTTCGTGCTGTTCGGCACCCCGATCGACGGGCAGACCGTCGGCTTCAGCCTGATCTCCGACAACGGCGGCTGGCTGCCGAACGGCCTGCTGCCGGCGGTGCTCATCATCCAGGGTGTGGTGTTCGCCTACGCCGGTATCGAACTGGTCGGCACCACCGCCGGCGAGACCGAGAACCCGGCCAAGGTGATGCCCCGGGCGATCAACTCGGTCGTCGCCCGGATCGCGGTGTTCTACGTGGGATCGCTGCTGCTGCTGGTGTTGCTGCTCCCCTACACCGCCTACCAGGCCGGCGTCAGCCCCTTCGTGACGTTCTTCGGATCCATCGGCTGGACCGGCGTCGACGCCATCATGAACCTGGTCGTGCTGACCGCCGCCCTGTCCTCACTGAACGCCGGCCTGTACTCGACCGGCCGGATCCTGCACTCCATGGCCAAGGCCGGCTCGGCGCCGAAGTTCACCGGCCGGATGAACAAGGCGGGCGTGCCGTGGGGCGGCATCGCGCTGACCGCGGTGGTCGCTCTGCTGGGTGTCGGGCTCAACGCCCTGGTCCCTGGCGATGCGTTCGAGATCGTGCTCAACCTGTCCTGCCTGGGCATTCTGACCGGCTGGGCGACCATCGTCGCCTGCCAGCTCCGGCTGTTCAGCTGGGCCAAAAAGGGCCTGCTGCAACGCCCGTCGTTCCGGATGTTCGGCGCGCCCTACACCGGGTACCTGGTCCTGGCCTTCCTGGTCGGCGTCCTGGTGCTGATCGCCCTGGACTATCCGGTCGGCACCTACACCGTCGGCTCCATCGTGATCATCGTTCCAATGCTGGTCGTCGGCTGGTTCGTCTGGCGCAAGGAGATCACCCGGATCGCCGCCGAGCGCTCCAACCACCCGGATCAGGCGCTGGTCACCCGGTACACGTCGTAGACACCCTCGACGTTGCGCACCGCGTGCACCAGGTGGCCCAGGTGGGTCGGGTCGGCCATCTCGAAGGAGAACCGGGAAATGGCCATGCCGTCCTTGGACATGGACAGGTTGGCCGACAGGATGTTGACCTTGAGATCCGCCAGCGTCTTGGTGATGTCGGACAGTAGCCGCGCCCGGTCCAGGGCCTCGACCTGGATGGTCACCAGGAAGACCGTCGCGGACGAGGGGTCCCAGCTGACCTCGACCAGCCGGGCCTGTTCCTTCTGCAGCGACGACGCGTTGGTGCAGTCCACCCGGTGCACCGACACCGCGCCGCCCTTGGTGATGAAGCCGAGGATCTCGTCACCCGGCACCGGGGTGCAGCACCGGGCCAGCTTGACCTGGATGTCGGAGAGGCCCTTGACCAGCACCCCGCCGTCGCCGGTGGCCCGGTGCCGGCGCCGGGTGACCGACGGCACCGAGCGGTCGGTGACCTCGTCGACGGCGTCCTCCTCGCCGCCGACGTAGGAGACCACCTTGGCCACCAAAGTCGATGCGGCGACGTGGTTCTCGCCGACCGCGGCGTAGACGCTGGTGATGTCCTTATAGCCGAGTTCGTGCCCGACGACAGCCAGCGCGTCGTGGGTGACCAGCCGCTGGATCGGGAGGCCGGCGCGGCGGGCGGCCTTGGCGATGGCCTCCTTGCCGAGTTCGACGGCCTCCTCCCGGCGGGACTTGGCGAAGTACTGCCGGATCTTGCTCTTGGCCCGGGACGAGGCGACGAACGACAGCCAGTCGCGGCTCGGACCCTGGTTGGGTGCCTTGGAGGTGAAGATCTCCACGAACTGCCCGTTGGACAGCCGACGTTCCAGCGGGACCAGCCGGCCGTCCACCTTGGCGCCGATACATCGGTGGCCGACCTCCGTGTGCACCGAGTAGGCGAAGTCGACCGGCGTGGAACCGGCCGGCAGCGTGTGGATGTCGCCCTTCGGGGTGAACACGAAGATCTCGCTGTGCGCCATCTCGTAGCGCAGGTTGTCCAGGAACTCGCCGGCGTCGCCGGTCTCCCGCTGCCAGTCCAGCAGCTGCCGCATCCAGGCCATCTCGTCCACCGCCGCGCTGGCCCCGGTGTGGGTGCCGCGCGTCTCCTTGTACCGCCAGTGCGCGGCGATGCCGTACTCGGCGGTGTGGTGCATGTCGAAGGTGCGGATCTGCACCTCCAGCGGCTTGCCCTCCGGGCCGATGACGGTGGTGTGCAGCGACTGGTAGACGCCGTACCGGGGCTGGGCGATGTAGTCCTTGAACCGGCCGGGCATCGGCGCCCAGAGCGCGTGCACGACGCCCATCGCGGCGTAGCACTCGCGCACGCTGCCGACCAGGATGCGAACCGCGACCAGGTCGTGGATCTCGTCGAACTCCCGGCCGCGGGCCTTCATCTTCTGGTAGATCGAGTAGTAGTGCTTGCCGCGCCCGACGACCTGGCCGGGGATCTTCGCATCCGACAGTTCGGCCTCGAGCTGTTGGGTCACCGCGGCCAGGTAAATGTCCCGGGACGGCGCGCGATCGGCGACCAGCCGGACGATCTCGTCGTACCGCTTGGAATGCAGGATGGAGAACGCCAGGTCCTCCAGCTCCCACTTCACGGTCGCCATGCCCAGCCGGTGGGCCAGCGGGGCCAGCACCTCCAGGGTCTCCCGGGCCTTGCGGGCCTGCTTGTCCGGCGGCAGGAACCGCATCGTGCGCATGTTGTGCAGCCGGTCGGCCAGCTTGATCACCAGCACCCGCGGGTCCTGGGCCATGGCGATGATCATCTTGCGGATGGTCTCGGCCTCGGTGGCGTCGCCGAACTTGACCTTGTCCAGCTTGGTGACGCCGTCGACGAGCCGCGCGACCTCCTCGCCGAAGTCGGCGGTGACGTTCTCCAGGGTGTACTCGGTGTCCTCCACCGTGTCGTGCAGCAGGGCGGCGACGAGCGTGGTGGTGTCCATGCCGAGGTCGGCCAGGATGGTGGCGACGGCCAGCGGATGGGTGATGTACGGGTCGCCGGAGCGGCGGAACTGCCCGGTATGGGCCTGCTCGGCGACCTCGTAGGCGCGTTGCAGCTCCTTGAGGTCCGCCTTCGGATGCAGGCTCCGGTGCACCCCGAACAGCGGCTCCAGCACCGTTCGGGTCGGCGACGCGGCCACCCGCTGCCCGCTCATCCGGCGGGCGATCCGGGCGCGCACCCGCCTGGTCGCCGACGGGGCGGGCACCTCCGGCTCGGCGTCCGGCGGGTCGGTCGGTCCCACCGACGCGGATGCGAGCACGGTCGTGCCGACCGGGGGGCGCGGCACCACCGGCGGCCGGCCGGCCGGCGGACCACCGTCGTCGCCCGCCGGGCGGGTCTCCCGCTTCTCCACGTCCGTCATGGGCGCACCGTCCGCGGGTGCCGCCGGCGAACGGAAGCGGTCCCGGACGGGGGGTCGACGAAGTCGCGGCGCTGTACAAGCGTCAACACGGTCATTCGGGACACACCCCCTGGGCGACGGCGAGGGTCTGACGATCTGGTCAATGAGCATAACGCCGCCGACCCGGCGAACCTTCCGCCCCGGCGCACCGGCCGGCGTCCTACCATCGCACTTCGGCCGTCCCGCTCGGGATGTGTCGCTCGATGAGGAGGCAATTGTGAGCTCGAACGTGTACGGCGTCACGGAGATCGTCGGAACGTCGACCAACGGGATCGAGGACGCCATCGAGAGCGGCATCGCCCGGGCCTCGACCACCCTGCGCGGACTCAACTGGTTCGAGGTGACCGAGGTCCGTGGGCACATCGACGAGGGCCGGGTGGCGCACTACCAGGTCGGCATGAAGGTCGGCTTCCGGATGGACGCCGACTGAAATTCGTCGCCGGTCGGCCAGGACCGCAGCGGGCGGCCCGGCACTGTCGGACCGCCTCGCTACCGTGTCGGGCATGACGATGACCCTTGCCATGGTGACCACCGACTCCACCGATCCGGGCCCGCTCGCGGCCTGGTGGGCCGATCAGCTAGGCGGCTCGATCGTGGCCGACAACGACGGCTTCTACTACATGGTCCAGGTGCCGAACGGGATCATGATGGCGTTCCAGATGGTCGAGGCCACCGCGCCCGGCAAGAACCGGCTGCACCTGGACCTGGTGTCGGCCGACCGGCCCGCCGAGGTAGATCGGTTGGTGGCCGCCGGCGCCACCAAGATCGCGGATCGGGACGGCGGCGGGTTCTGGTGGACAACGCTGGCCGATCCGCAGGGCAACGAGTTCTGCATCGCCGACACCGGCGCGCACTGAGCGCGGGGCCGGCCGGCGGTCAGTCGAGCAGCCGGGCCCGGATCGCGTCCTGGGTGTCCGGGCCCACCCCGATCGCCGCCAGGTATCCGTCGAACGAGCCGAAGTTGCGGTCGACCGAGTCCCAGCCGGTCTCCAGGTACCGCTGATCGACGCCCAGCAGCGCGCTGTCGCCGTCGAACCGGTCGCCGTACTTGGCGGCCAGCCAGTCGCGCAGGCTGCCCATCGCGGCGTTGCTGAGCAGGTAGTCCTGCAGGATCGTGGCCCGGTCGGCGCCCAGGATGGTCAGCAGCGTGGCGATGGTCCAGCCGGTGCGGTCCTTGCCGGCGGCGCAGTGCACGAGAACACCGCCTTCGGTGTCGGCGACGGCCCGCATGATCGTGGCCACCGAGCGCTGGGCGGGCTCGAACACCGGGATCGCCGCGTAGTAGCGCAGCGTCCGGGCCAGCGGCGTGCTGGGGTCCTGGTGGTCGGCGGCGGCCGCATGCACCGGCATGGTGCCGTCCTCCGGGTGGAACGGGGCCACCGTGACGGTCACCGAGGCCGGCACCCGGTCCGCGCCCTCGCGCTGGATCTCCAGCTCGCCCCGCAGGTCGAACACATCGGTGACCCCCAGGTTGACCAGGGCCTCCTGGCCGGCGGGATCGAGCCCGGAGAGCACCGCGGCCCGGTACACCAGGCCACGCCGGACCGGGCCGTTCGGGGTCGGCAGGCCACCGATGTCGCGGAAGTTCCACGTGCCGGACAGCACGTCGGCGTGGGTCGGGATCACAGTTCGTCGTCCTCTCGGTGGCGCACCGGGTGGCTGATGGGACCATTGACGATGATGCCCGAGCCGGCCACCGCGGGGTGAACGACGACCGTCGCGCCGATGACGTCCGCGGGTCGAGCGGTCTCCCCGTGGCGGTCTCCCCGGGGCGGTTTCCCGGGGCTGTCCCCCCGGGGCGGTCTCCCGGCGGGGTCGACCGCTCGACCGACCTCAGGCGTCCCTTCGCACCAGCGCGACCGCCGCGCCGACGACGGCCAGCACCACCCAGCCGGTGAACACCGCGAACCCCTGCCAGGCAGTCAGCACGTCGCCGCTGGTGGTCAGCGCGGTGAACGCGTTGCCGGCGTTGGACGGCAGGTACTTGAGTACCGCGCTCCAGTCCGACGGGAGCAGCGCGGTGGCCAGGGCCGGCAGGAACAGCACCGCGCCGATGGTGGTGCCGATGGCCGCGGCGGTGCCCCGCAGCAGGACGCCCAGCGCCAACCCGATGAGTCCCAATCCGAGGATGTAGTAGGCCTGCCCGAACAGCGCGCGGGTGACGCCGTCGTCGGACCAGCTCAGCGTCGCGGCCCCGGCCCGGTCGAGCACCGCCATTCCGGCGAAGAACACGGCGATCAGGCCGGCCAACACCACCGGCAGCACGACGGCGACGAAGGTGAGCAGCTTGCCCCACAGCACGGGCAGCCGGCGTGGGACCGCGGCGAACGTCGTCCGGATCATGCCGGAGGCGAACTCCCGGGCGCCCACCACCGAGCCGAACACGGCGATCAGCAGGACGGCCACGTTGGCCCCGGCCAACACGGTGGTCAGCGGCCCGCCCCGGCCCGCGAAGCGCGGTCCACCACCGTTCGGACCGTTGATCTCACCGCCGGCCGCCATCGCGGCGAGCACGCCGAAGCCGACGATGACCAGCCCGACGGCGGCGATGGTGATCCACGTCGATCGCAGCGACCGGGTCTTGATCCACTCCGACCGCAGCACCCGCAGGCCGGTGGTCCGGTGCACCGGGGTCGTCGCGACCCGGCCGGTGGAAGCGGTGCCGGTGTTGTCGGGGCCGGCGCCGGTGCCGTCGGTGATGGTGTTGTCGGTGATGGTGTTGTCGGTGATGGTGTTGTCGGTGGCGCTGCTGTCGGTGGTGGCGACCATCAGGCGGCCCTCGTTTCGGGCCGGCCGACCGAGCCGTGATAGGCGACGGTGTCGCGGGTCAGTTCCATGAACGCCTCTTCCAGCGAGGGGACGACATCGACCAGCTCGTACAGCACCACCCCGTGCGCGGCGGCGAGGATGCCGACGTCCTTGGCGGAAGCGCCTTCGATCTCCAGCCGCTGCGGGTCGTCGGAGGTGATCGCCACGTCCGGCCCGGCCAGCAGGTCACGCAACCGGGCCGCGTCCGGCGAGGCCACCCGCACCCGATGCTGCGACGACTGCCGGATGAATTCCGTCATCGGCAGGTCGGCGATGATCCGACCCTGCCCGATCACGATGAGATGCTCGGCGGTCAACTGCATCTCGCTCATCAGGTGGGACGAGACGAAGACCGTCCGGCCCTGCGTGGCGAGCTCCTTGAGCAGGTTGCGGATCCACAGGATGCCGTCGGGATCGAGCCCGTTGACCGGTTCGTCGAGCATGACGGTCTGCGGGTCGCCCAGCAGCGCGGCGGCGATGCCCAGCCGCTGCCCCATGCCGAGGGAGAACCCGCCGGCCCGTTTGCGGGCCACCTCGGTGAGCCCGACCAGTTCGAGCACCTCATCCACCCGCCGGGCGCCGACGCCGATGGTGGCCGCGAGCGCGAGCAGATGGCTGCGGGCGGAGCGCCCCTTGTCGACCGCCTTCGCCTCCAGCAGGGCGCCCAGCTCGGACAGCGGCGCCGGGGCATCGCGGAACTCGCGCCCATTGACGGTGGCCGTGCCGGACGTCGGCCGATCCAGGCCCAGGATGGACCGCATCGTGGTGGACTTGCCGGCGCCGTTGGGCCCCAGGAACCCGGTGACGATCCCAGGCCGGACGGTGAACGTCACGTGGTCGACGGCGGTCACCGCCTTCTCCCCCGAGCCGTACTTCTTGGTCAACTCGCGCACTTCGATCATGAACTCCAGCGTCCGCGTCGGTATCCGCAGCCGCATCGTCCGGACGCAGGCTCCCGATGTACCGCGGACGCAGCAGGCCCAGACCAATGCCCGCCCCGCCCCATTCCGTGCCAGCGGCTTCCCCGCCCCCATCCCATGTTGATCATGGCGATCTCTGCCACCGGACCGGCGTGTCGTCGGTGTGTCGAGCAGAGTTCGCCATGATCACCGCTGGGGGGGTGGGTCAGGTGCGCGTGCCACCATTGCGTCATGGTCACCCCGACCGAGCCGGTGCCCGCCCGGGTCCGCGATCTGGTCGACGGGCGGGCCGTCACCCAGGTCTGGCGCAACGAGCTCGGCGGGCTGACCTTTCACGATCCGGTCGCGGCGCGTTTCGTCAAGGTCAGTCCCCCGCACGGGCCCGATCTGACGGCCGAGCGGGACCGGCTCGACTGGCTCCATCAGGTCGCGCCGGAGCTGGCCGTACCCCGGGTCGTGAGCTGGGGCGAAGACGCGGACGGGAGCTGGCTGATCACCGCGGCCCTGCCCGGGCGCAGCGCGGTCGACCCGCATTGGCGCGACCGGCCGGACGTCGCCGGTCACGCGATCGGCCGCGCCCTGCGGCGCCTGCACGACCGTCTGCCGGCCGGTGAGTGCCCATTCGACTGGACGGTGCCGGCCCGGCTCAAGTTCGTGCCGGGTGCCGGGCGGCAGGATCCCCGTCGTTGGCACGAGGATCTGCGGCACCTCACCGCCACTCGGGCGGTCGAACTGGTCCGGCAGCCGCCGCCCATCGACCGGCTCGTGGTGTGCCACGGTGATCCGTGCGTGCCCAACACGTTGCTGTCGGACGACGGTGCTCCCTCGGGGCTGGTCGACCTCGGACGGCTCGGGATCGCCGACCGGTGGGCCGACCTGGCCGTGGCCACCTGGAGCATGGAATGGAACTTCGGCCCGGGCCAGCAGCAGCACGTGCTGGCCGGGTACGAGATCGACCCCGACCCGGACCGGACCGCGTACTACCGGTTGCTCTGGGACCTCAGCGTCGACTGACCGCCGTGGCGATCACCTCCGGACGGGACGGGCACCTCACTGCGGGCGGACCAGGCCGGCCCGGTAGGCCAGCACGACCAGCTGTGCCCGGTCCCGGGCGCCGAGCTTGGCCATCGCCCGGTTGACGTGCGTCTTGGCGGTGAGCGGCGAGAGGAAGAGCCGGGCGGCGATCTCGTCGTTGGACAGGCCCCGGGCGACCAGGGCGACGATCTGCCGTTCGCGGTCGGTCAGCACCGACAGATCCGGGCCGGAGCCGTCCGCCGGACCGGCGGCCGGTGCCGCCAGCGCCCGCTCGATCACCACCCGGGTCGCCCGCGGCGACAGCAACGACTCGCCCCGGGCGACTACCCGGATGGCGTCGAGCAACTGGGCCGGCGACGCACCCTTGCCCAGGAACCCGCTCGCCCCGGCCTGCAGCGCGGTCAGGATGTAGTCGTCCTGCTCGAAGGTGGTGAGCACCAGCACTTTCACCGCGGCCAGCGCGGGGTCGCCGGTGATCTGCGCGCAGGCGGTCAGGCCGTCCACGCCCGGCATCCGCACGTCCATCAGGACCACGTCCGGCCGCAGGGCCCGGGCCTGCCGGACCGCGTCCGCGCCGTCGATCGCCTCACCGGCCACCGCCAGGTCGTCGGCGCTGTCGATCAGCGCGGCGAACCCGCCCCGGATCAGCGCCTGGTCGTCGGCCAGCAACACCCGGATCGTCACGAGATCACCGGCGCCGGAGCGGGTTGCGGCACGGTCGAACCCGCCGGCGCGGGCAGCTCGACCCGGACCGAGAACTGGCCGCGGCCTGACGGTCCGGCCCGCAGGGTGCCACCGATCGCGGCGACCCGCTCGTACATGCCGGCCAGCCCGCGGCCCGAGCCGGGCGCCGGTTCCCGCCCGGGCTCGACCGGGTTGGTGACCTCGATGACCAGCCCCGGAGCCCCGAACGCGAGCAGGAGGTGGGCCGCGCCGGCCCCGTGCTTGTGGGCGTTCGTCAACGCCTCCTCCACGATCCGGTAGGCGGTGACGTCGACGAGCGGCGCGAGCGCCGCCCGGGTGCCCTCCTGACGGACGACGACCTGCAGGCCGGTACGCCGCACCGACGCGACCAGCTCGTCCAGCTGGTCCAGGCCGCGGACCGGATCCCGGGCCGCGTCGTCAGCGTCACCGTCCCGCAACACCCCGAGCAGAGCGCCCATCTCGGCCAGCACCTGCCCGCTGGCCTCCCGTACGTGCCGCAGCGCCTCCCCCGCCCGATCCGGGTTGACCGCCTGCAGGTGCTCGGCCACCCCGGACTGCACGTTGATCACCGCGATCTGGTGGGCGACGACGTCGTGCAGCTCGCGAGCGATCCGCAGCCGCTCCTCGGTGACCCGGCGCTGCGCCTCCTCCTCCCGGGACTCCTCGGCGAACCGGGCCCGTTCGCGGGCCTCGGCCAGGGCGCGGCGCTGCTGCCGGACCGAGATGCCGACCACCGCGGAGAGCACACACCAGGTCGGCACCACGTAGGTCGTCGCCCGGTCCCAACGGTCGTCGGTCGCGAAGCTCTGCGCAACGAGCAGCAGGCCGGCCGAGCCGAACGCCGCCAGCAACGCGCGCGGCACCGGCCAGCGCGACGCCAAGGTGTACAGCGACACCAGCAGCGGCAGCAGCGCCGGCGACGGGCCGTTCTGCAACAGGACCACGGCGACACCCAACGTCAGCGTGGCCCCCCACACCGCCGTCGGGCACCGCCGCCGCAAGATCAGCGTCAGGCACGACGCGACCACCAGCAGTTGGGACGGCACGGTCGGCGCGATCGGCGGGCCGGGCAGCGCGTTCACCCGGCCGCCGAACGCCGGGCCGATGACCAGGATCGCCAGCAGCGCATCCGCCGGGGTCGGGTGGGCGCGCAGCCACGCCTGTGCACGACGCCACCAGGTCACGTCAGCGACTGTAGGTGGCCGCCAAGCCGCCGTCGCACTGCGGACGCGGTAT
>NZ_JBGAKE010000039.1:0-20117 GCF_044224575.1 Nakamurella sp. | reverse complement strand
CGGACCGCGGCGATGTCGTCGATGACGTCGTCCAGCGGTCCGCGCCGCAGGGTCTGCCGGGGATCGCCGAGGTAGGCGCCCCACAGGATCTCCAGGCCCCGGCCGGTGTACGCGCGGCACTCCAGGGCGCCGTCGAGCATGACCACGACGGTCGGCACCGGCCCGGCCATCGCCTCGGCGAGCCGGCGCCCGGTGGTGATCAGCACCGGTTCACCGATGCCGTGCAGCACCACCCCGTGGGCGGCGGCCAGCGCCTGCACCGCGCTGATCCCCGGCGTCACCCGGACCTGCAGGGGCACCGCACCCCGGCCCCGGATGCCGTCGACGACGCGGATCGTGCTGTCGTACAGAGCCGGATCGCCCCAGACCAGGATCCCGGCGGTACCGTCCGGCGCGACCCGGTCGAGCAGGGCCCGTTCGTAGGCCAGCACCCGGCGGTCGTGCCAATCGACCACCGCGCCCCGGTAGTCGGCGCTGCTCCGGTCCCGCCGCGGGTCGGCCACCTCGACCACCGCATGGCCCGGACGGGCGTACCGGCGCAGGATCTCGGTCCGCAGGTCGACCAGGTCCCGGGCCGCCTCCCCCTTGTCGACCAGCAGCACCACGTCGACGCGGCCGAGCGCGGCCACCGCCTGCAGAGTCAGCTGCTCGGGATCGCCCATGCCGATGCCGATGATCTCCACAGTGCGCACCCGGCGATTGTGCCGCCCGCCACCACGGCGACCCGGGCGGGTGGGGTCGTCGCGATGGAATCATGGACCGGTGCCGACCACCCGCTCGCCGCTGGCCCGATGGGTCCTGCTGCTCGCGGTCATCGCCGGCGTGATCGGCATGCACGTGCTCACCGCCGGAGACGGCCCCGGGCACGGGATGCTGCCGGCCGTCACGATGGCCGCCGGCCATCACGGTGATCCGGCCATGGCGGAGCCGGCATCGCATTCGGCATCGGTCGAGCCGATGGTGGCCTCGCTGCCTCCTGCCTTCGGGCACGGCGACATGGCCGGGTGCATCTTGTTCCTGGTGGTCGGCGGAGCACTGCTGCTGCTCGCACTTGCCCTGGCCCGGGCCGGCACCGGACCCGACGACCGGGACCGCCGGGCCGCCGGCCTGCTGCTCGACCTGCGCCGCCGGGGACCGCCGGACGGGTGGCCCCGCATCGCCCTGAGAGTGCTCCGGGTATAGGCAGCCCCGTCGCGTTCCGACCGGAACGCGGCTTCGTGCTGCCCTCTTCCCCTCACTCCCAGGAGACCTTCAATGTTCAAGCGTGTCCCGGGCGCGATCCTCGCGCTCACCCTCGGCCTGACCCTCGCCGCCTGTGGCGGCCAGACCCAGCCCGACACCGACCACTCCTCCACCGGCACCGCGGGGGCAGCCGCACCGCCGGCATCGGCATCGGCATCGCACAACGCGGTCGACGTCGTGTTCGCGACGATGATGATCCCTCACCACCAGGGCGCCATCGAGATGTCCGACCTGGCCCTGGCGCAGGCGTCGACCCCGCAGGTCAAGGATCTGGCCGGCCGGATCAAGGCCGCCCAGGGACCGGAGATCGAGCAGATGCAGGGCTGGCTCACCGAATGGGACGCAGCCATGCCGCTGACCAGCACCGGGGCCGCCGGCCAGGACATGGGCCACGGCATGGACATGGGCCACGGCTCACCGTCGTCGTCGGGCGCACCCGGCTCGATCGACGACTCCGACGATTTCGGCATGGGCGCCATGATGTCGATGAGCGAGGCCGACATGACCGAGCTGCGGTCGGCGACCGGCGTCGCCTTCGACAAGCTGTTCCTGCAGCAGATGATCGCCCACCACCAGGGCGCCATCGACATGGCCGGCGTCGAGACCGCGCGAGGCGAGAACCCACAGGCGCTGGCGTTGGCCGCGGCGATCACGAGCAGCCAGACCGCCGAGATCGCGCAGATGCTGTCGGCGTTGTAGAGCCCCCTGGGTGCATCCGCGGCCGGCTCAGGTCGGACGCGGATGCACCGTCAAGGTGTCGACAATCCAGTCGGCGATGAACGTGGAGACGTGCAGGAGGTAGTCCAGCCCGATGTCTCAAGAACCTCCGCAATCGCATGACTCGCGAACCACACGAGGTGACCGTGTAGATCCACATGCGGGAACACCTCACCGACTGCTCGGCCCGCCCTCCACGCCTTGCCACAAAGGCGTCCATCGCGACCCCCGGATCCGTCATGGATGAAGCACGATGCGCATCACGGCGAAGGACGGCAATCCCGCCTTTCTCCGGCAGCCCGGTCGGCGACCAGCTGCACGATGTCAGCTTCGGGACGACTGCCCAATCAAGCTGTGGCCGCGAGCTTCCAAGGCTGGGCGACTTGGCCGCCCGGAAGCGTCTTTGACGTCGACCGCTACCTCGGGAGCAGTGGCCAGATCGCTGAGTTGATGACCTCGGTCGCCACCGGGGCAAAGGTGTCGAGATCGGATTGACCGCTCGCCTCGATGGCAATCGCGAGAATATGATCTTCACTGTTGTCGACGACGTCACTGACGAAAAGCCGGACGGTCGCCGTCCCGGCGATGCCGTAAAGATTGCTTCCGGCGTTGGGCCAGGTCAGGAATAGGACGCAGGCCTTGGCTGGGCAGCCAGGGTCCTCGTTCTCCGCGTCCGGAGAAATAGTGAAATCGACAAATGTGGCAGGCATTGCCGCCGCACCGATGGTCGTCGGCTGTGGATCGGTCACTACGACATTGGGGCGTTCGGACAGCCAGCTCAGTAGTCCGACGGCCGTCCGCGGCACGGAATCAACAACCCGTCCTGTGGTATCGACCGGCAGGATATCCATCCAGAACAACAGCCGGTGTTGCCCCGCAGAACCGGCTGGGGCGCCAGAGAATTCGGCGGTCTGATCTTCGCCGCTTTCCCACGTTTGGTCGACCGTGACGGTGAGCTGACCATCGAGGAAGCCTGTCGTGGTGAAAGATCCTGGCGGGATGCAGACGGTTCCGCCGGTGCATGATTCGGATGCGACCCGAGAGGAAGCCTTCTGCTCGGCACTGTTCAGGGGATTCCCGCCCTCGACCGTCGCCGTTGCGGAATCCCCTGACCGGCCTCCAGTTTCGTTGGAGGTATTACTCGCGCAAGCCGCAACGATGGCGGCCGCCAGCAGCAGGATTCCAACACTAGCCTTCCGCTTCCGCCGAACGGTGCCGTTGCCGCCCCGGTGGCCGCCGCCGGCCAGGCCCGGCCCAGTCGATGCCGCTTTGGATACACCGGGCGGGCCAGCGCCTCTCATGCCGCTCCTCGCTCATCCCGCAGTCCAAAGGCTTTCCGCTTTCGCACTGATTGCGAACTATACCCGGATTTCGGGCTTGATGGTCCTGCAGACTTCCGACCTGCGGCGGCGGGTCGGATGAGGTCAGGTCCGTGGCCCACGGTGCGCGGGCGGCCCAGCCGGCGAACGTTCTCCACACCACGGTCGAGGCCGGTTCGGGCAACGATCACCCATTCGCGTCCGCCACAAACTCGCGCGTGGTTCAGCTGGGGTCGGAAACGACCCCAACGGCGCGCGAATCGATCAACTCGTACAGCCACCCGACGGCCCGAAGGGCACTGGAATCGGACCGTCCGGTGCGCGCCGCGGGCCATCTCTAACCTGGGGGTATGGAGCGACCACCGGTGCTCGGCCCGACCGTCGACGACCAGACCCGCTGTGTCCACTACCACGGCCCGACGGACGTCATCGCGATCAAGTTCGCCTGCTGCGAGGCCTACTACCCGTGCTTCGAGTGCCATCGGGAGACCGCGAGTCACCCGGCCCGGACCTGGCCGGCCGACCGGCGATCGGAGAAAGCCATCCTGTGCGGGGGCTGCGGCACCGAGCTGCCGATCGCGACCTACCAGTCGGTCACGGCCTGCCCGCACTGCGCTGCGCGCTTCAACGAACGCTGCCGACTGCACTGGCCGCTGTATTTCGCGGCCGAGTCCGCTGGCTGAGGGCCGGAGCCTCCTACCCGATCACCTCGAGCAGCCGGTCCACGTCCAGATGCTCGGCCACCGCGTCGGCCAGCCGGTCAAGCATCGCCTCCCGGCGGGCCCGGAACCCCGGGGCGGCCGGGTCGGCCCGAAAGCCCGTAGTCGCCACCAGCCAGGCCCGGCGGAAGGCGTCGTTCTCGAACGCGCCGTGCCACATCGTGCCCCACACGGTCCCGGCCCGGGCGCCACCCAGGAACCCCTCCGCTCCCGGGTCGACACGCGCGACGCCATGGTGGATCTCGTAACCGAGCACGTCATGACCGGCCCACGACCCGTGCGGCGTGGCCAGCACCTTGCTCGCGCCGAACGTCACCGCGACCGGCAGCAGGCCGAGCCCATCGACCACGCCGTCACCGGACTCGATCCGGTCGTCGATAGTGCGGCCGAGCATCTGGAACCCGCCGCAGATACCGAGTACCGGCACCCCCCGGTCCGCGGCCGCCCGGACCGCGCCGGCCAGGCCCGTGGCCCGCAGCCAGGCCAGGTCGGAGACCGTGGCCCGGGAGCCCGGCAGCACCACCAGATCGGCGGACCGCACGGTCACCTCGTCGGCCGTCATCGTGACCTCGACGCCGGGTTCGCTGGCGAGCGCGTCCAGGTCGGTCACGTTGGACAGGCGGGGGAACCGGATGGCGGCGACCCGCACCACCGGTCCGGCCGGCGGCGACGACGACGAGGACCACCGGCCGACCTGCAGGGTGTCCTCCCCGTCCAGCCACACGTCGTCCAGCCAGGGCAGAACACCCAGCACGGGTACCCCGGTCAGCTCGGCGATCCGGTCCAGCCCGGGCCGGAGCAGGTCGACATCCCCGCGGAACTTGTTGATCACCAGCCCCCTGATCAGCGCGCGATCGGCTTCGTCCAGCAGGGCCACCGTGCCGTACAACGACGCGAACACCCCGCCCCGATCGATGTCACCGACCACCACGGTCGGCAGCGAGAACCTCTGCGCCAAACCCATGTTCACGTAATCCCCGGACCGCAGGTTGATCTCGGCCGGCGAACCGGCGCCCTCGCAAACGATCACGTCGTACCGCTGGGCAAGTTCGAGGTACGCGGCGAAGGCGGCCTGCGCCAGATGCCGCCGCCCGGAGGCGAACTCACCCGCCTCCAAGGCGCCGGCGGGCCGACCCCGGACCACGACGAACGAGCGCCGGTCCGAGCCCGGCTTGAGCAGCACCGGGTTCATCGCCGATTCGGGCACCGCCCCGGCCGCCTGCGCCTGCAGGTACTGGGCGCGGCCGATTTCGGTGCCGTCCGGGCAGACCATCGAGTTGTTCGACATGTTCTGCGCCTTGAACGGCGCCACCCGCATCCCTTGCCGGGCCAGGAACCGGCAGATCCCGGCGGTGACCAACGACTTGCCGGCATCCGACGAGGTGCCCGCGACGAGCAGGCCGCGGGCGGGTGGTCGTCGGTCGGTCGGCACCCGGCCACCCTATTGTTGACCCGACCCAGGAGTGTGCCCGTGCCCGATGCCGCCGCTCGAGCCGGTCCGGCCCGCCACCGGTGGTTGGTGCTGCTGCTCGCGTGGGCCGCGTTCACGATGACCTCGGTCGACCGTGCCGCATGGGGGCCGGCCTCGGTGTCCGTCGGCGCATCGCTCGCGGTGCCGATCGCTGCCTGGGCACCATTGCCACCGCCTATGACATCGGCTATGTGCTGTCCAACCTGGGCGGCGGCTTCCTGGTGGATTGGGTGGGCGGCCGGGCCGTGATCGGCGCGTCCGGGGTGGGCGCAGGCACCGGGATGATCCTGTTCGGTGCCACCACCTCGGTGCCGGTGGGTCTGGCCGTCCAGGCCGGGATCGGCTGCTGGCCGGTGTGGCCTTCACCGCCGGCCTGAAGCTCCTGGCCACCTGGTTCCCGCCGGCCCGGCGCGGATTCGGGGTCGGCATCTTCATGACGGCGACGCCGCTGGGCACCGTGATCGCCAACGCACTCGTGCCGAGCCTGATCAAGGCGGCCGGCTGGGAATCGGCGTACCGGTCCTTCGGCGTCGGGACGATCGTGATCGCGGTGGTCTGCGGGCTGCTGCTCGGACTGATCGGCTTCGGCGCCCTGTGGGGCAGCAGCGGTGTCGTCACCTGGTCGAACACGCTGATGGTCACCGGTCAGGGGATCGATCCGGTCGACGCCGGCGTGGTGCTCGTCCTGTACGCCGGGATCGCGATCGCGGTCAAACCGCTCGTCGGGTGGGTGATCGACCGGCTGGGTCTGGGCCGCCTTTGCCACGCTCGCCCTCGGTCCGTTCGTCGGCGCGGCGCTGGCTGTTCTCATCCGCGAACCCCGGACCGTTCAGCCCGACCCGATTGATCCGACCGGCGCGGGCAACCGGTAGCCATGGGCATGAACCGTCGCATCCTGATCTCCGGGGCCGGCATCGCCGGCCCCACGCTGGCCTGGTGGCTGCACCGCTACGGCTGGCAGGTCACCGTCGTGGAGCGGGCCGTGGGCCTGCGGACCGCCGGCCAGAACGTCGACGTCCGGGGCGCGGCACGCGAGGTCATCCGGCGGATGGGCCTGGACGACGAGCTCGCCGCCCGCGGCACCGGCGAAGTCGGCACCCGGTTCGTCGACGAGCAGGGCCACACGATCGCGGCGTTCCGGGCGGCCACCTCGGACACCGCCGGGGCGACCGCGGAGCGGGAGATCCTGCGCAGCCAGTTCGCCGAGCTGCTCCTCGAACGCACCCGCGGGCACACCGACTACCGGTTCGGCGAGCAGATCGAGCGGATCGATGACGGGCCCGATGCCGCCACCGTCACCTTCGCCGGCGGCGTCACCGAACGATTCGGGGTCGTGGTCCTGGCCGACGGGGTGAACTCCACCACGCGGGACGCCGTGTTCGGCGAGGTCCCGCGACGTCCGCTCGGGGTGAGCATCGCCTACTACTCGATCCCCCGCGACGCCGAGGACGACGACTGGTGGCGCTGGTACAACGCGCCCGGCGGCCGCACCATCAGCTTGCGGCCGGACAACGTCGGCCGGATCCGGGTCATGCTGTCGTACCGGGCCGGCCTCGGGGCGCCGGATCGACTCGACCTGCAGCGTCGCTTCGCCGACGCCGGTGGCCCGGCGAGCCGGGCGCTCCGTGGGCTGGCTGACGCCGACGACCTGTACGGGGAGGCCCTGCAGCAGGTCCGGGCGCCACGCTGGTCGGCCGGCCGGGTGGTCCTGCTGGGTGACGCCGCCTGGTGCGCGACGCCGGTCAGCGGCATGGGCACCAGCCTGGCGATCGTCGGGGCGTCCACGCTGGCCGGGGAGCTCGCGGTGCACGTCCATCCACGGGACGCCTTCGCCGGCTACGAGCGGCGGCTCCGCCCCTACGTCGAACGCGCACAGCGGCTGCCGCCGGGCACCCCCAAGCTGGCGCATCCGACGTCCGCGACCGGCGTCGCACTCCTGCGGACCGGTCTGCGACTCGTCGGCGCACTTCCCCCGGCGGTGGCCGGCCGGTTGTTCGCGCCGCCCGCCGACCGGTTCACGCTGCCCGACTTCCCCCAGCCGGAGGCGGCAGAAGGTTCGCCCGGATCGCCGTCAGGGACCCCTACAGGGCGTTGAGCACGGACGTCATCTGCTGGACGGTCTTGTCGCCGAGCTCCTCGAACTCCGACTTGAGGAACGGGGTGGCGAGTTTCGCCAGACCGTGGAACTCGATCTGCGCGTGATAGGTGATGGCGCTGCCGGTGTCGGCCGCCTGCACGGAGATCGTGTCGACCGAGGTCGCGGTCTTGTTCTCGCCCTGGAACTGCAGCCGACCGGCCGTCATCTCGACCAGCCGGTACTCCAGTTCGGTGTCCTTGCCCTTGAACTCGGACACGTTGTGCCAGGTCGAGCCGACCTGGACCGGCCCGGCGTCGGTGCGGGTGCACGACTTGGTGCCCGGATCCCACTGCTCGGCGTTGGCGAAGTCTTTCAGGTAGTCCACGACCACCGAAACAGGTTGCCGCACCTCGAATGTGCGCTCGACGTCGATCATGGTAGGCCCTCCGGCACGCTCATTGTCCCCGACGCTTGCCCGGTGCCCCGCGGCCGCCCTCGCCAAACCGATGCGGTGAATCGAGCGGCGCCCCGAACCATCGCGACAGAGCCATGCGCAATCCGGCGTCGTCCGGCCCGACCCACACCACGTGGCCGTCCGGTCGCAGCAACACCGCCGGGTGGTCCGGTGCGTCGGGCCCGAGATCGCCGGGGGTGAGGTGGTCGACCCGGTCGCCCCATCCGTCCACCGACAGCTCACCGGTCCGATCCAGCAGCAGCCCGCGGCCGGCGTGCATCAGCCCGTACAGATGCCCATCACCCACCGGCAGGTCGCGCAGCCGGCGACCGAGGAGGTCGGACCCGTCGCCGCTATCGTCCGGACAGTCGTACCGGATGTCGATGGCGACGACCTTGCCGATCAGGTAGCGGTTCACCTCGTCGAAGCCCATCAGCTCGGTCAGCAGCCGGCGGACCGCCTGCGGGCCGGGATCGGTGTCCAGCAGCAGCATCTGCGCGCGGGTGTTGTCCAATACGGCGGCGGCCACCGGACGCCTCTCGGTCTCGTAGCTGTCCAGCAGCCCGGCTGGCGCCCACCCGCCGATCTCGGCCGCCAGCTTCCATCCGAGGTTGAAGGCGTCCTGGATCCCCAGGTTCAGCCCCTGTCCGCCGACCGGCGGATGGACGTGCGCCGCGTCGCCGGCCAGCAGCACCCGGCCGACCCGGTAGTGCTCGGCCAGCCGGGTCGCGTCCCCGAACCGGGACAACCAGCGCGGCGAGTGCACGCCGAAGTCGGTGCCGGCGACCGCCCGGAGCTGCGTGCGGAACTCCTCCAGGGTCGGCGGCGTGGCGCGGTCCGGCGCCACGGCGGCGGCCGGCACCACCACCCGGAAGTACCCGTCGCCGAGCGGCCCCAGCCCGAACCGCAGCTGGGTCCGCCGCACCCGGGCCATCACGGCCGCGACGGTCTCGGGGTCCGCGGTGACCGCCAGTTCGCCGATCAGCGTCTCGACCCGGGTCGGCTCGCCGGGGAACTCGACACCGAGCCGCCGGCGGACCGTGCTGCGCCCGCCGTCGCAGCCGACGACATACCGGGCATCAAGCCGGGAGCCGTCGGCCAGCCCGACGATCACCCCGTCGTCGTGCTGCACGATCTCCGCCAGCTCGGTGCCGCGCCGGATCTCGGCACCGGCCTCGATGGCGTGCTCGGCGAGCAGCCTGTCGACGACGGGCTGCGGGATGCCGAGCACGTACCCGTGCGCGGTGTGCAGCCCCTCGGGCCCGTCCGGCAGGGGCCGGGTGATACCGGCGAAGAAGCCGCCGGGCGGATAGGTGCGGCCGTGCGTCAGGAACCGTTCGAGCAGGCCGCGCTGGTCGAGCACCTCGATGCTGCGCACGTGCAGGCCCAGCGCCCGGACCACCGGCGTGGGCTCGGGCTCGCGGTCGAGGACGAGGACGTCCACCCCGTGCAGCCGAAGTTCACCGGCCAGCATCAGGCCCGTCGGGCCGGCCCCGACAATGACCACGTCCCGCATCGGCACCTCCTCGAGGGTCGGCGCGGGTGCCTGGCGGACCGGCACCCGACGTTGCAGCCTTCGCGTGCCCGTTCGGGCTCGCTCCTCGGCTCAGGGCTCGACGACGAGAACCGGAATCAGCCGGTCGGTCTTGCGCTGGTACTGCGCGTACGTCGGGAACACCTCGATCGCCCGCGCCCACCATTCGTCGCGTTCCGCACCCTCGAGCTCGCGGGCCTTCCCGTCGATGACGGACGGGCCGTCCTGCACGCTGACCTCGGGCGAGGCCGTGATGTTGTGGTACCAGCCGGGGTGCTCGGGGGCACCGCCCTTGGACGCGACCATGGCGTACCGGCCGTCGTGCTCGACCCGCATGAGCGGGACCTTCCGGAGCTTGCCACTGCGGCGGCCGCGCAGGGTGAACACCACGATGGGAATGCCGGTGTCCCGCAGGGTGTTGGCCTCTTGTCCACCCGAGCGTTCGAACCGCTCGACCTGGTCGCGGACCCACTTTTCGGGGCTGGGCTCGTACTCACCTTCCAACGGCATGCGGACAGCCTACGGAGGCGGAGTCCGGACCCCGTCCGGCGCTGCCTTCCGCGGCCGGTCGTTCGATCGTCAACCGCCGAGCAGCCCCGCCATCACCAGCACCGCACCGGCCAGCAGCGCGCCCGGACCCCGCAGGAACCGGCGGACCACGTCCTGCGAGTAGGTGCTGCCGACGACGAAGCTGGCCGCGAACGGCCGCTGGTTGGCCCGGTACGCGGCCACCAGCAGCGCCAGCAGGGGCACCCAGACCGCCCGCGCAAACCCGAGCGAACCGGCGAGCAACGGCAACGTGGCGAGTGCGAACAGGGCACCGGACAGCACCGGGATGCGCATCGCCGCCAGCCGGCTGGGCCATCGGTCCAACCCGTACCGGTCGGCGAGGGCGGGGTCCGCCGCGAACCGGCGCACCGTGTCGCAGTACCCGCTGACCGCGCCGATCGCACCCAGGTAGGTGACCAGAGCCAGCCCGGCCCGGCCGAAGGCGGCCGGCTCCAGGAGGGGCGACGCCAGGTAGCACAGGGCGACGAGGAGCACCCAGCGTCCGGCGGCCTGCAGGTTCCGCACGCTCAGCCGGCGATCGACCGCGGCCAGCGCAGCGGCGCCGGTGCCGGACAGCCGGTGCCCCACCCGGATCGGTTGCCGGCGCAGCTCCGGCCGCAGCAGGATCTCGGACAGCGGTGCCAGCGTCTGGTCGGACACCGCCTCGGTCACCGAGGCGACCGGCCCCGACCCTGCCGTCATCCGGGCCATCGGGATGTGCGCGGCGGCGCGGACCGCCACCCGGACCAGCACCGCCGCGATTCCGGCGGCCGTCCCGGCCACCACCCACACCAGGGGCCCGGGTGGCGGGTGCACCGGCAGCGGGCGGACCGCCACGGCCACGACGAACAGCAGCACCGCCGCCCACCGCGCGACCACCACCATCGAGCGGTGCGCCCCGGCGGCCTGACCGAGCACGGCAACCGATCCTGCGACGGCCCCCAGACCAGCAGCCAACCCGGTGGCCGCCAGCGCTTCGGCGCCGCGCAGCCCGGCCAGACCGGCGGCCGCGAGGCCGACGAGACCGACGACGACGGACGTCATCCCGATCGCCCTTACGCACGGGCGGCGCAGCAGCACCCCACGATCGACCGGGGTGGACAGCACCCATGAGCGGTACTCCGGGCCGACGTTCACCGGCCCGGCGGCGACCGCGATGAGCACGACGACCGCCGCCGCGGCCAGCAGCAGAGCGGTCGCCGCGGGCCAGGTCAACGGGGGCGCCGGCGGCGCGGGAGCGGTCAGCGCCTGCACTCCGACCATCATCGGGACGGTGCCGTACCAGAGCACGACGATCGTCGTTTCGTACCGGACGCCGGATCCGGTGACGGACCGCCAGCGCCGGCCCATCCGCCGCAGGTAGCGCGGGAAGCTGGCCGGATCGGCCGGGTCGGGCGGCACCGGTCCCGGGGCGAGCCGGCCCGGGACGGCCGGCCGGGTCACGTCGCCCCGTCCCGGTCGTCGTCGGGCAGGTCGAAGCCGAGTTCCACCTCGGCGTCGGCGGCCGCGGCCACCAGCGCCGGGTCGTGACAGGCCATCAGCACTGCCACACCGGCCCGCTGCTCGGCGGCGATCCGGTCGGCGAGCCATTCCCGGCCGGCCCGGTCCAGGTTCTGCTCGGGCTCGTCCAGCACGAGCAGCCGGCGCGGCCGGACGAAGCAGGCGGCCAGGCCCAGACGCCGGCGCTGGCCCTGGGACAGCGCGAACGGGAACCGCTCCGCCATGTGCGCCAGGTCCAGCTCGTCCAGCACGGCCGCGACGATCGGCCCCGGGTCGGCGTTGCCATGCCCGCGGGCCATGAATTCCAGGTGCTCCCGGACGGTCAACCCGGGAAAGTCGGCCCCGCCGCCGAGGGCAACGGCCACGGCCGCCCGCACCCGCGGGAGCTGTTCGAGGTACCGGCTGCCCTCGAACAGCACGACGCCGGTGGTCGGTTCCTCCCAGCCGGCGATGCATTTGAGCAGGGTCGACTTGCCCGAGCCGTTGGGCCCGGTCAACGCGACCACCTCGGCCGGTTCGACGGTGAACGTGACGCCGTCGAGCACGACCACGTCGCCGTAGGCCTTGCCGACCTCCCGGAGGTCAAGCAGGGGGGCGGCCACGGTCATCGGCCCGGCTCCGGAACGAGCTCGGCCGGCGTCTTGTCCGCCCGCAAACCGCGCCAGCTGGTGGCGCGCAGCCGGCCGTCGGGCGTCCACTCCCCGTATTTGACCTCGCCGACCAGCTCGGGCCGCACCCAGACAGCGCCCCTGGCATCGAGGGCGGGCACCGTGTCGGCCACGGCGGAAAGGTCCGAGCGGAGCGGGGCGAGCGCCGCCATCAGCTGGTCGAGAATGCCGTCGGTGAATCCGGTACCGACCTTACCGGCGTACCGCAGCCCTTCCTCGGCGTCCGGCACCGCCAGCAGCAGCGACCCGATCGTCCCCGCACGCCGGCCGGAGCCGTGCGACCACCCGACGATCACGACCTCGAGGTCGCGAAAGTTCTTGATCTTGATCCAGGAATGCGACCGCCGGCCCGGCTGGTAGCTCGAATCACCCAGCTTGGCGACGATGCCCTCCCACTGCCGTTCGGCGCTGCCCTGCAGGGCATCCTCGACCGGACCGGCGAGCTGGGCGGGCACCCGGATCACCCCGCCGGTCAGCGGCAGGGCTTCCAGGAGCCGCCGGCGGTCGTCGTAGCGCTTGTCCAGCAGGGCGATCCCGTCCAGCCACAGCACGTCGAACAGCCAGAACTGCACGGCGACCTCGCGCATCACCCGGGCCACATCGCGGGGTCGCTGCACGTTCATCCGCCGCTGCATCTCGTGAAAGCTCGTCCGGCCGTCCTTCAACGCGACGATCTCGCCGTCGAGCACCGCACCGTGGCCGGCCAGCAGCTCGGCCAGCACCGCCAGTTCGGGGTACGTGTGGGTGACATCGTTGGCCAGCCGGCTGCGCAGGGTCAGGCCGGCCGGGCCGAGAGTGGCGATCGCCCGGATGCCGTCCCACTTGCCCTCGAACCGCCATCGATCGCCACCCGAGACGTCGGACACCGTGCCGCCTGTCGCCAGCATGGGACGCAGATCGCCCGGAGGGCTCGGACGTTTCGTCGGACGCACCGCGGAGGCGGCCGCACCCGTCGACTCGGCCCGCTCGGCGGCCCTCGGCTCGGCCGACTGCGCACCCGGCGGCTCGGCCCGCTCGGCGGCCGGCGGCCCTTCGTCCCGGTGGTCGTGGTAGTGCTTGGGCGCGGCACTCTGATCCTTCATCCGGTGCATCAGCCAGTTCTTGCCGCCCGTGCGGATGATGGCGTACCGGCCGCGCGCCTTCGACCCGTTCAGCACGACGATCACCTCGTCGTCCCGCCACTTCTCGGTCGCGTAGGTGCCACGGTCCCAGATGGTGACGGAGCCGCCGCCGTACTCACCGTGCGGGATCTCCCCGGCGAAGTCGGCGTAGTCCATGGGGTGATCCTCGGTGTGCACGGCCAGGTGGTTGCGACCGGAGGACTCGGGCACGCCCTTGGGCACGGCCCAGGAGACCAGCACACCGTCCCGCTCCAGCCGGAAGTCGTAGTGCAGGCGCCGCGCATGGTGCTCCTGGATGACGAAGGTGTCGTCGTTGCCGTGCGGCAGCAGCCCCGGCTCGGGCACCGGCTCGGGCGTCTTGGCCGCCGACCGCATCGACCGGTACGTGTCCAGGGAACGGTCGGGGCGATCGGTGGTGCGGCGACCACCGCGGGTCTCGGCGCCATCGTTGTCGCCGAACTCCAGGCCGGCCATCGGATCGGGCGCGCGGTCGAGCAGCCGCAGCACCTCCGAGAACTCCAGATGCATCAACTCAGGATCGGCCAGCTCCTCCCACGTCCGCGGGGCGGCCACCGTCGGGTGCTCGCGCCCGCGCAGCGAGTACGGCGCGATCGTCGTCTTCGACCCGTTGTTCTGCGACCAATCGATGAAGACCTTGCCCCGGCGCAGTGATTTCGCCATCCGCGACACCACCAGGTCGGGCAGGTCGTGCTCGATCGCCTCGGCAATCTCCCGCGCGTAGGCCGACGCGTCGTCCGACGTCAGCGAGCCGTCCAGCCGGGAGTACAAGTGGATCCCCTTCGACCCGCTCGTCACCGGCACCAGCGCGGTTCCGGCCATCCGCTCCCGCACCGCGCGGGCCACCACGGCGCAGTCGGCCAGCTCGACCCCCGGGCCCGGATCCAGGTCGAACACCAGGCGATCGGGCCGGACGGCGTCGAAACCGGCCTCGCTGAGCGCCACCTCGGACGCCTCCGGGAAAGTCCACTGCGGCACATGCAATTCCAGCGCGGCGATCTGGCCGAGCCACACGAGTGTGGCCGGCGAGTCGGCGATCGGGTAGGCCTTCGGGCCGTCGGAGTGCAGGATCGTCCGCCGCGACACCCAGGTCGGCGTGCCCTTGGGCAGGTCCTTGTGGAAGAACGGTTGCGTGGTGACCCCGTCCGGCCAGCGCTTGCGGGTGACCGGCCGGCCGGCCAGGTGCGGGAGCATGACGTGCGCCACCTCGGCGAAGTAGGTGATGACGTCGGACTTGGTCGTTCCGGTGGCCGGGTAGAGCACCTTGCGCAGGTGGGTCAGCGCGATCCGGTGGCCGTCGACCTCCACCGTGGCACCGTCCGCCGCCATGTCACCCATCCTTCCGGACCGGAACTTCCGATCACCAGGATGCCCGCCTGCCGCCGAAGGGTTCATCATGGGCACATGCGATCGATCTGGAAAGGTTCCGTGGCGTTCGGACTCGTCAACGTTCCGGTGAAGCTGTACTCGGCCACCGAGGAGAAGGACGTCCGGTTCCACCAGGTACACGCCCAGGACGGCGGCCGGATCCGGTACAAGCGGGTCTGCGACATCGACGGTGACGAGGTGCCGTACGCCGACATCGCCAAGGCCTACGAGAGCGACGACGGCCGGACGGTCATGCTCACCGACGAGGACTTCAAGCAGCTGCCGGCCAGCTCCAGCCGGGAGATCGAGGTGGTCAGCTTCGTGCCGGCGGACCAGGTCGACCCGGTGCTGTTCGACAAGACCTACTACCTCGAGCCGGCGTCCACCTCGACCAAGGCGTACGTGCTGCTGCGGCAGACGCTGGAGCAGACCGACCGGGTCGCGATCGTCAACTTCGCGCTCCGGCAGAAGACCCGGCTCGCCGCGCTGCGGGTCCGTGACGACGTGCTGGTGATCCAGACGCTGCTCTGGCCGGACGAGGTGCGGGCCGCCGAATTCGCCTCGCTCGACGAGTCGGTGTCGATCAAGCCGGCCGAGTTGAAGATGGCCGCGATGCTGGTGGACAGCTTCGCCGACGACTTCCACCCCGAGGACTACACCGACGAGTACCGCGCCGAACTGCAACAGATGATCGAAGCCAAGCTCGAGGGCGGCGAGGCGTTCGAGACCGTCGACAAGTCCGAGGAGGGCGAGGACGCCGAGGTGGTCGACCTGCTCGCCGCGTTGCAGCGCAGCGTGGAGCGGCACAAGGCCGGCTCGAATGCCGCCGACGACAAGGACGCCAAGCCCACGGCGAGGTCCGGGTCGTCGGCCTCGACCCGGACGAGCACGTCCGACGACGGTGCGGACGCCGGAGCCAAGCCCGCCCGCCGCCGTTCGACCGCCCGCAAGACCGGCTGAGCCCTCGCCAGTCCGCTCCGCCCGGATCCCGCGCGGACCGGCTGGACGAGCCCTCCCATTTGGGCTGGGGGCCGACCCGTTGATCCGCGCGGTTGGCCCCAGGGCAAAGCTGGTTCCGGACCGGTCGGCGAGTTCTCGTTCTTATGTTCGAATATCTCGCCTCCAAATGCACGCATGGCCAATGAGTTGGCGAAGCGGACCATGACCCCCGGCACCGGCGAGCCCGAACACCCCGCCGTCGAACTGCACCTGATCATGACCGACCGGGCCCTGGCCGAACGGGACGACGAACCCGCCCACCTCATCGGCCACGGACCCATCCCCGCCCCCATCGCCCGTGACCTGCTCACCGCAGACGAGCCCACCCGGGTATGGTGCGGCGACTGTTCACCCACTCCGGCACCGGCGACCTGCTCGCCACCGACGCCCGCCGCCGCGACTTCCCCGACACCGCCCGCCAGTTCCTCGCCGCCCGCGACCAGATCTGCCGAACCCCCTGGTGTGGGGCGCCGATCCGCGAGGCCGACCATGCGGTCGCGGTCAGCAGAGGCGGACCCACCGACCTGCGCAACGGCAACGGCCGGTGCACCGCCTGCAAACCTGGTCAAAGACCTCGACGGCTGGACCACCCACGTCGACGACACCGGCGTCATCACCACCAGCACGCCCACCGGCCACACCCACCACGGGCGACCACCGAACCCACCCGAATCCGCACCATGGAAACCCCGGCCCCGGATCCGCCGCCCCGCCGACACCGGCGAACCGGCACTGCAGATCGAGATCCACTGGCCCGCAGCAAAAGTCGGTCTCCGGCGGTGAGCTTTACTCCAGGGTGCGCTGGCCGGCGAACTGGACCACGTCCATCAGCAGCCCCCGCCGGGCGAACTCGGCCCGCTGCAGGTCGGCACCGGTTCCGGTGCCGCGCAGCCGATCCACCGACTCCAGCACCAGGTCCAGGTCGCCGTTGGCCCGCAGGGCGGGCAGCACGTGCTGCACCAGGGCGTCGATCATCGCCCAGGCCGGGACAGTCGACCGGGTCCGGTGGTCGAGCAACTCTCCGCACAGGCCGAACCGGGCCGCCCGCCAGCCGGCGCCGCGCAGCACCTCGATCCGGATCGGGTCGACCGGATGCCCGTGTCGCCATTCCGCCGACGCGGTGTCCACCAGGGCCCGCGCGAGCGAGGCGATCAACGCCGAGTCGCGGACGTCCATGCAGACGTCCGGCACCCGGATCTCCAGCGTCGGGTACGACGCCGAGAGCCGTGCGTCGAAATAGATCATCCCGTCGTCCATCGCGGCGCCGGTGGCGAGCAGGTCGTTGATCGCCCGGTGGTAGCCCTCCACCGAACCGAACGTCTCGGTCGGGCCCGCGGTCGGCCACTGGCCCCAGGCAATGGACCGGTAGCTGGCGTATCCGGTGTCCTTGCCCTGCCAGTACGGCGAATTCGCGGACAGCGCGATCAGCAGCGGCAGCCAGCCCCGGATCCGGTCGAGCACCGCCACCCCCTCCTCGGCCGACTCGATCGCGACGTGGATGTGCTGCCCGCAGGTCAGCTGCTGCGCGGCGATGATGCCGAACATGTCGGCCATCCGGGCGTACCGCTCGTTCTTGGTCAACGTCGGATTGACTTCGAACGGATTGGTGGCGATGGCCACGACGTGCACGCCCGTGCTCCCCGCAGCCGCCGCGACGGTCCGTCGCACGGACCGCAGCTCGTCCCGCAGCGCGGCCACCGCGGTGGTCGGGGTCGACCCGATCTCGGTCTGCTCCATCTTGAACTCGCGCTCGACCAGATGGTCGGCGCCCGCGCCGAGCCGCGCCACGGCGGCCTCGTGCACGGTGTCACCGGCCGACGCCGGCGTGCCGGACACCGGGTCGACCAGCATCAGCTCTTCTTCGACCCCGACGGTGCGTATCCCCACCTCATCAGTCTCCCCTACCGGACGGCCGGGGTTCGTTACCGCGCGGTTTCGGGTACTCGGGACAATGGACGGACATCGATGCCTGCGCATGGGGAGTGGACGGCATGGCCGACGAGAAGCGTGTGAAAACGTTCGAGCGGGACACCCGGTACATCACGACACGGATTACCCGGGACGGTCGGGACGGGTATCCGGTGGAACCCGGACGGTACCGGCTGGTGGTGGCCCGCGCCTGTCCGTGGGCGACCCGCGCGACCATCGTCCGCCGGCTCCTCGGCCTGGAGAGCGTGATCTCGCTCGGCGTCTGTGGCCCGACCCATGACGAGCGCAGCTGGACTTTCGATCTGGATCCCGGCGGGGTCGACCCGGTGCTGGGCATCGAGCGGATCCAGCAGGCCTTCTTCGCCCGGGACCCGGACTACCCCCGGGGCATCACCGTCCCGGCGATCGTCGACGTGCCCACCGGAGCCGTCGTCACCAACGACTTCCCGCAGATGACGCTCGACTTCACCACCGAGTGGACCGAATTCCACCGTCCGGGTGCCCCCGACCTCTACCCGGACAAGCACCGCGACGAGATCGACGAGGTCAACCGCCGCGTCTACACCGAGGTCAACAACGGCGTCTATCGTTGCGGTTTCGCCGGCTCCCAGGACGCCTACGACGCCGCCTACGCCCGCCTGTTCGGCGCCCTGGACTGGCTGGGCGACCGGCTGGCCGGCCGACGGTACCTGGTCGGCGACACCATCACCGAGGCCGACGTTCGATTGTTCACCACATTGGCCCGGTTCGACCCGGTCTACCACGGCCATTTCAAGTGCAACCGGACCAAGCTGACCGAGCGGCCGGTGCTCTGGGCCTACGCGCGAGACCTGTTTCAGACGCCGGGTTTCGGCGATACCACCGACTTCGTGCAGATCAAGCAGCACTATTACATCGTGCACACCGGCATCAACCCGACCCGGATCGTGCCCGACGGGCCTGATCTGACCGGCTGGTTCACCCCGCACGGTCGGGAAGAGCTGGGCGGCCGGCCGTTCGGCGACGGTGCGCCGCCGCCGACCCCGCCAGTGGATGAGATGCTCACCGCCAGTTGGACGACGGACCGGGACGGCCCGGGAGCAGCCACCCTCGATCGTCGTTCGGCCTGACTGGGCGGCCTCGGAACAAGCGTGGTCAGCGCATCTCCGGGGGCTGGGCGGTCGACTCGAGCACCGACAGCCACAGGTCGCCGTCCGGCGCGACCGTGTTGCCGTGCGAGACCACGGTGTCGATCGGCACGTGCACGAACCGGTTGTGCCGGCGGCCGACCACCATGTCGGTGCGCCCGGCCATCCCGGCATGGGCGGCCGCCTGGGCCAGCCGCACGCAGTACACCGAGTCGTACGATTTGGCCGGCACGGCCCGGATGGCGTAGCTGGGCTTGAGGTATTTCAGGGTGAGCCTGGGCCGATCTGCCGCACGCAGTACACCGAGTCGTACGATTTGGCCGGCACGGCCCGGATGGCGTAGCTGGGCTTGAGGTATTTCAGGGTGAGCTCCCGACCCAGCGATTGGTAGTGGCTGACGATCTGCGCCTCCAGGAAACGTCCGATGTCGCCGAGCCGCTTGTTGCCGGATGCGTCGGTGCTGTTCAGGTCGGCCAGCAGGTCCTGCCCGGCACCCTCGGCGACGACCACCACGGCACTGCCCCGCTCGGCCACCCGACGCTCCAGCGCGGCCAGCAAACCCGACTCGCCGTGCAGGGCGAACGTCACCTCCGGGATGAGCACGAAATCGGCGTGGTGGTTGGCCAGTGCGGCGTAGCAGGCGATGAACCCGGCATGCCGGCCCATCAGTTGCACCAGGCCGATGCCGTTGATCGCCGACTGCGCCTCGACCTGTGCGGCGGCGATCGATTGCGCGGCCACGGTGAACGCCGTCTGGAAGCCGAAACTCTGTCCGATGAAAGGAATATCGTTGTCGATGGTCTTCGGAATGCCGATCACCGAGATCGCCAACCCGCGATCCCGGGCCACCGCGGCGATCCTGCTGCCGCCGCGCATCGACCCGTCGCCGCCGATCACGAACAGGATGTCGACGCCGAGCTCGACGAGCCGGTCGACCATCACCTCCGGGTCCTGGGCGCCGCGCGAGGTGCCCAGGATGGTCCCGCCCTGCGTGTTGATCTTGGCGACCCGCTCGGGAGTCAGCGTGATCGGTTCGATGCCGGTGGAGGGCACCAGGCCGGCAAAGCCGTTGCGGAAGCCAATGACGTCGCTGACGTCGTAGTGGGTGTTGAGCTCCATGACCAGCCCGCGGATCACGTCGTTCAGGCCGGGGCACAGGCCGCCGCAGGTGACGATGGCCGCCTTGGTGGTGCCCGGCGGGAAGAAGATCTTCTGGCGGGGTCCGCCCGGCTCGAGGGTGGGCAACTCGGCCAGCGGCACCCCGTGCGCCTCGACCAGCCGCAGGGTGTCGTCGAACAGCACCCG
>NZ_JBGAKE010000038.1:0-20075 GCF_044224575.1 Nakamurella sp. | reverse complement strand
CGCGAACGGGTCGCCCGAGTGCCCCGTCGATAGGCGCTCACGGTCGGGTTCCCGACCTCGACGAAGCGCCATGGCTCCTCCGCCGCGACCGACACCCCCACCCGTGGGCCGTGCGCGACGGACACCGGCGGTCGGGTTCCGGCCCGCAGCTCCAGCATCGCGTCGGGGTCGAGCAGATCCGTACCGCTGTCCGGTCCGCGCACGCCGAGAACCGCGGCCAGACCGGCCGGGCCGCGGGCCAGGTCGGCGTCCCGACGGGCAGTGGGCCGCCGTTCCCGGGCCTGCGACAGACCCCGGATCACCTCGCCGCCGCGCAGGAGCACCGCCGATGCGGTCCCGTCGGGACCGGTCACCACGTTGGCGCACCAATGCATGCCGTAGACGAAGTACACGTACAGGTGACCGGGCGGCCCGTACATGACTTCCGAGCGGGCGGTCCGGCGGTAGGCGTGCGACGCCGGGTCCAGCGGTCCGGCGTACGCCTCGACCTCGGTGAGCCGGACGGCGATCGGACCGTCCGCGGTGTGGCGCACGACCACCCGGCCCAGCAGGTCCGGGGCGACGGTCAGCACGTCCCGGGCGAAGAAGCTTCGCCGCAACGCCCGACCGAGTCCCTGCACGCCGGTCATGCTGCCAGTCCGCACCGCCCGGGTGCCGTGCCGATCCGACCACCGGCGCCCGACGTCGCGCCGGCGCCGCGACCATCACGCCCGGTCGACGGGGCGCGACGATCACCCGAGCGGCGCGACGTCCGGTGGGCCGAGCCGGATCAGGGGCCGAGCCGGATCAGGGGCCGAGCCGGATCAGGGGCCGAGCCGGATCAGTGGCCCAACCACGTCCGATCGGTGGCGATCGTGTCCCGCAGGGCCTCGATCTGCTCGGCCACCCGCACCGGGGCGGTGCCGCCGACGGCGTCCCGGGAGGCCAGCGAGCCGTCGACGGTGAGCACCTCACGGACCGCCGGCGTCAGCGCCGGGTTGATCTGCGCGAGTTCGTCGTCGGTGAGGTCGACCAGGTCCTTGTCGCCGGCCTCGGCGACGGCCACACACCGGCCGGCCGCCTCGTGCGCCACCCGGAACGGCACCCCCTGCCGCACCAGCCATTCGGCCACGTCGGTGGCCAGCGAGAAACCGGCCGGCGCCATGGCCGCCATCCGGTCCGGCCGGAACTCCAGGGTGGCCGTCATGCCGACCACGGCCGGCAGCAGCAGCTCCAGCTGGTCGACCGAGTCGATCAGCGGCTCCTTGTCCTCCTGCAGGTCCCGGTTGTAGGCCAGCGGCAGCGCCTTGAGCGTGGCCAGCAGCCCGGTGAGGTTGCCGATGAGCCGGCCGGCCTTGCCGCGGGCGAGCTCGGCGATGTCCGGGTTCTTCTTCTGCGGCATGATCGACGACCCGGTCGCGAACGCGTCATGCAGGCGGGCGTAGCCGAACTCCGCGGTGGTGAAGACGATGACCTCCTCGGCCCACCGCGACACGTTCACCGCGATCGTGGCCAGTACGAACGCCAGCTCGGCGGCAAAATCGCGGG
The DNA here is from genome assembly GCF_044224575.1 of Nakamurella sp. GTDB lineage: Bacteria > Actinomycetota > Actinomycetes > Mycobacteriales > Nakamurellaceae > Nakamurella. Next base: position 18,548 of record NZ_JBGAKE010000038.1, on the reverse strand, counting down.
CCGAGGTGGCGTCCATCGAGTTCTGCGCCGGCGCGTCGAACCCGAGCTCCGCGGCGATCGCAGCCGGGTCCAGACCCAGCGACGACCCGGCCAGTGCCCCCGAGCCGTACGGGGACACCGCGGCGCGGCGGTCCCAGTCGCGGATCCGGTCCACGTCCCGGGCCAGCGCCTGGGCGTGCGCGGCCAGGTGATGGGCGAGCAACACCGGCTGGGCATGCTGGAAGTGCGTCCGCCCGGGCATCGCCGCCCCCGGATGCTGCTCGGCCTGGTCCAGCAGGGCGTCCTGCAGATCGGTGACCAGCCGGCCGATCCGCCGGGCGTGATCGCGCAGGTACATCCGGTACAGGGTGGCCACCTGGTCGTTGCGGGACCGGCCGGCCCGCAGCTTGCCACCCAGGTCCTGACCGGCCCGGTCCAACAGGCCCCGCTCCAGCGCGGTGTGCACGTCTTCGTCGGCCGGGTCCGGCCGGAACGCAGCGGAGGCCACGTCGGCGGCCAGTTCGTCGAGGGCGGCCAGCATGTCCGACAGCTCCTCCGCCGACAGCAGCCCGGCGCGGTGCAGCACCCGGGCGTGCGCCCGCGAGCCGGCGATGTCGTAGGGCGCGAGCACCCAGTCGAAGTGGGTGCTCAGACTCAGCGCGGCCATCTCCGGGGACGGTCCGGAAGCGAACCGGCCACCCCACAGGCCGCCTGACGACGCGCCGGCCCCCGGCGCGGCGCCGGTCATCGCGCACCCCCGGCCCGGCAGGTGGCCCGGGCACGACGACTCGCCGGAAACGCACCTTCCCCGGCCCCGCGAACCTGCAGATGTGGCGAGTCGGCGGGGGTGGGGGTACGGCGGGTGGGGGTACGGCGGGTGAGGGTGGGAGTGGTGCGGGTAGGGGTGGGGGTGGGAGAAGGAACGTGGACGGGGGCGGGCATGTCAGTCCGTCCCGGCGTCCATGGCCGCGCTGTCGCTGGCCTGTTCGATCGCGTGGCTCTGCTCGGGGTGCTCGTCGGCCGCGGCGGGCAGGCTGGCGATGGCCCCGGCCTGTCCCGGCCGCAGGGTGCCGACCAGGGTCTGCTCGGTGTCGAGCTGGCCCAGCGCGGCGTAGAGCTCGAGCTTGGACCGGGTGTCGGCGATGTCCAGGTTGCGCATGGTCAGCTGGCCGATCCGGTCGGCCGGTCCGAACGCGGCCTCGGAGACCCGCTCCATCGACAGCTTGTCCGGGTGGTAGGACAGCTCGGGCCCGGTGGTGTCCAGGATCGTGTAGTCGTTGCCCCGGCGCAGCCGCAGCGTGACGGTGCCGGTGATCGCCGAGCCGATCCAGCGCTGCAGCGATTCGCGCAGCATCAGGCCCTGCGGGTCGAGCCAGCGCCCCTCGTACAGCAGCCGGCCCAGCCGCCGGCCCTGGTCGTGGTAGGTCGCGACGGTGTCCTCGTTGTGGATCGCGTTGACCAGCCGCTCGTAGGCGATGAACAGCAGGGCCATGCCCGGCGCCTCGTAGATGCCGCGGGACTTGGCCTCGATGATCCGGTTCTCGATCTGGTCGCTCATGCCCAGGCCGTGCCGGCCGCCGATCGCATTGGCCTCCAGCACCAGGTCCACCGGGTCCAGATCCACGCCGTTGACGGCGACCGGCCGGCCCCGCTCGAAGGCGATCGTGACGTCCTCGGTGGCGATCGCGACGGACTCGTCCCAGTACCGCACACCCATGATCGGCTGCACGATCTCGACCGAGGCGTCCAGGTGCTCCAGCCGCTTGGCCTCGTGGGTGGCCCCCCAGATGTTGGCGTCGGTCGAGTACGCCTTCTCCACCGACGCGCGGTACGGCAGGTCGCGGGCCAGCAGCCACTCGCTCATCTCGGTCCGGCCGCCCAGTTCGGCGACGAACGTGGTGTCCAGCCAGGGCTTGTAGATCCGCAGCCGCGGGTTGGCCAGCAGCCCGTAGCGGTAGAACCGCTCGATGTCGTTGCCCTTGTAGGTCGAGCCGTCGCCCCAGATGTCGACTTCGTCGTCGGCCATCGCCCGGACCAGCAGCGTGCCGGTGACCGCGCGGCCCAGCGGCGTGGTGTTGAAGTAGGTCAGCCCGGCCGAGCGAATGTGAAACGCGCCGCAGGCCAGGGCGACGAAGCCCTCCTCCACCAGCCCGGCGCGGCAGTCGACGATGCGGGCGATCTCGGCGCCGTACTCGATGGCGCGGCCCGGCACGCCGGACAGGTCCGGCTCGTCGGCCTGGCCGAGGTCGGCGGTGTAGGCGCAGGGCACCGCGCCGTTCTCGCGCATCCAGGCCACGGCCACCGAGGTGTCCAGCCCTCCCGAGAACGCGATGCCGACCTTCTGGCCCTGGGGCAGGGATTCAAGAACCTTGGACACGAGCAGGAAGCCTATCTGTGCGGGTGACGGTGGTCGTGCGGGTGGGACCGCGGTCAGGTGTCGCCGGCGGCGAGACCGGCGAGCAGCCGGCCGACTTCCAGGCCGGTGCGGCCGTCGCGGGCGACGACCAGGATGGTGTCGTCACCGGCGATGGTGCCGACGATGTCGGCCAGGCTGGCCCGGTCGATCGCCGAGGCCAGGTACTGCGCGGCGCCCGGCGGGGTGCGCAGCACTGCCAGGTTGGCCGATCCGTCGAAGGACAGCAGCAGCTCACCCAGCAGCCGGGCGAGCCGGTCGGTGCCGCCCTCCATCGGGCGCGGGCTGCCGTCCTCGGGGATCCGGTAGACCGGCGGCCCGCCGTCCACCCCGCGCAGCTTCAGTGCACCGAGTTCCTCCAGGTCCCGGGACAGGGTGGCCTGGGTGACGGTCACCCCGGACGCGGACAGCAGCGCCATCAGCTCGGTCTGCGAACGCACCGGGTGGTCCCGGATGAGCTCGGTAATCCGGCCGTGCCGGGCCGCCTTCGTCGCCAGGGGATTCACGGGTCCGCCGGCCGGTCCGGTCAGCGGGGGCCGAGCAGGAAGGCCATCAGCGCCTTTTGTGCGTGCAGCCGGTTCTCGGCCTCGTCCCACACCGCGGACGCCGGCCCGTCGATCACCTCGTCGGTGATCTCGAAACCACGGTGGGCCGGCAGGCAGTGCAGCACGATCGCGTCCTGGTTCGCCCGGCCGAGCAGCTCCCGGTTGATCTGGTACGGCCGGAACGGCCCGACCCGGTCCAGGCCGTCGTTCTCCTGGCCCATCGACACCCAGGTGTCCGTGACCAGCACGTCGGCACCGTCGACGGCGGCCTGTGGATCGGTGACCAGCTCCACCCCGCCGCCGGTCTGCGCGGCCCGCTGCGCGGCGGCATCGACGAACTGCGGGTGCGGGTTGAAGCCTTCCGGCGCGGCGACCCGGACCGTCATGCCGGCATTGGCGCCGCCGAGCATCAGCGAGTGGGCCATGTTGTTGGCGCCGTCGCCGAGGTAGGTCATGGTCAAACCCGCGAGTCCGCCTTTCCGCTCGCGGACGGTCTGCAGGTCGGCCAGCACCTGGCAGGGGTGGAACTCGTCGGTCAACGCGTTGATCACCGGCACGCTGGAGACCCCGGCCAGCGCGTTGATCCGGCCCTGCGCGAAGGTGCGGATGGCGACGGCGTCGACGAACCGGGACAGCACCCGGGAAGTGTCCTCGATCGTCTCCTCCCGGCCGAGCTGGCTGGTGCGGCCGTCCACGATCACCGGCTGGGCGCCGAGCTGGGCGATGCCGACCTCGAAGGACAGCCGGGTCCGGGTCGAGTTCTTCTCGAACACGACGGCGACGGCCTTGCCGGCCAGCGGGGTGTACCCGGTGCGGTCCTTCTTGAAGGTGTCGGCGGTGTCCAGGATCTGGATCAGCTCGGCCGGGGTGATGTCGTCGTCCCGCAGGAAGTGCCGGACGGGCGCGGTGGTCATTTCTTCTCCTCGGTGGCGGTGTCCAGGATCGTGGGCAGGGCGGCGACGAACGAGTCGGCCTGCTCGGTGGTCAGGATGAGCGGCGGGGCGAGCCGGATCACGTCCGGCGCGGGGGCGTTGACGATAAACCCGAGGTCCCGGGCCGCGTTCGCCGTGGCGGCCGAGATCGGGTCGGTCAGCACGATGCCGAGCAACAGGCCCTGGCCGCGGACCTTCCGGATCCGCGGATCGTCGAGATCCTCGACGGCGGTGGCGATGTGCTTGCCCAGGGTCGCGACATGATCGAGCAGGCCATCGGTCTCGATGGTCCGCAGGACGGCCAGGGCGGCGGCCGCGCACACCGGGTTACCGGCGAAGGTGCTGCCGTGCTGGCCCGGCTGCAGGAGCTCCGCGGCCCGTCCGTAGCCGATGGCGGCGCCGATCGGCAGGCCGCCGCCCAGCCCCTTGGCCAGCGTCACGATGTCCGGGGTGATGCCGAAACGCTGGTGCGCCAGCCAGGTTCCGGTGCGGCCGATCCCGGTCTGCACCTCGTCCAGGACGAGCAGCGCGCCCCGCTCGGCGGTGATCTTCCGGGCGGCGACGAGGTAGCCGTCGGGGGCGGGGACGACGCCGGCCTCGCCCAGGATCGGCTCCAGGAACACCGCGGCGGTGTCCTGGTCGACCGCGGCGTCCAGCGCCGCGATGTCCCCGTAGGGCACGAACGCGGCGCCCGGCGGCATCGGTTCGAACGGCGCCCGTTTGGCCGGCTGCCCGGTGATGGACAGCGCGCCCATCGTGCGGCCGTGGAACGCGCCGTCGGCGGCGACGATGGTCGGCCGTCCGGTCAGCCGGGCCATCTTGAACGCGGCCTCGTTGGCCTCGGCGCCGGAGTTGGCGAAGATGACCCGCCCGGACTCGCCGGCCCCGCTGATGTCCTGCAGCTTCTCGGCCAAATTCAACACAGCGGGGTGGGTGAAGAAGTTGCTGACGTGGCCCAGGGTGGCGACCTGCTCGCTGACCGCCTGCACGATCGCCGGGTGTGCGTGGCCCAGCGCGTTCACCGCGATCCCGCCGAGCAGGTCCAGGTACTCGTTCCCATCGGCGTCGACGACGACGGCGCCGTGCCCGCTGACCAGCTCGACCGGCGGCGTGCCGAAGTTGTTCATCAACGCGTGTTGCCACCGGGCGGCGGCCTTCTCGTTGCTCATTGCGGGCTCATCTCGGGTGCTCCGGGCGCGGGTTCCAGGTGCGGCAGCACCATCGTCCCGACGCCCTCGGTGGTGACGATCTCCAACAGGACCGCGTGCGGGACGCGGCCGTCGATGACGTGGGCGGCAGCCACTCCTCCGCGTACCGCGCGCAGGCAGCCCTCCATCTTGGGCACCATGCCCGCCTCCAGCCGGGGCAGCAGCTCCGCCAGCGCGTCGGCGCCGATCCTGGACAGCAGCGAGTTCCGGTCCGGCCAGTTGGCGTAGACCCCCTCGACATCGGTCAGCATGACCAGCTTCGCCGCGTCCAGCGCGATGGCCAGCGCGGCGGCGGCGGTGTCGGCGTTGACGTTGTGCACCACGCCGTCCGCGTCCGGCGCGACCGTCGAGACGACCGGGATGCGGCCGGCGTCGACCAGATCCAGCACGGCGTCCGGGTTGACCGCGACCACGTCGCCAACCAGGCCGACATCGGTCTCGACGCCGTCGACCAGCACGCTGCGCCGGGCCGCGGTGAACAGGTTGGCATCCTCGCCGGACATGCCGACGGCCAGCGGGCCGTGCGAGTTGATCAGGTTGACCAGCTCCCGGCCGACCTGACCGACCAGCACCATCCGCACGATGTCCATGGTCTCCGGGGTGGTGACCCGGAAACCGCCCTTGAACTCGCCGGGGACGCCGAGCCGGGTGAGCATCGCGCTGATCTGGGGGCCGCCGCCGTGCACGACCACCGGGCGCAGGCCGACGGTGCGCAGGAACACCATGTCGGCGGCGAAGGCCTGCTTGAGTCCCTCGTCGGTCATCGCGTTGCCGCCGTACTTGACCACGACGATCTGCCCGGCGAACCGGCGCAGCCAGGGCAGGGCGTCGGCCAGCACCTCGGCGCGCTGCCGGGCGGTCTCGAGCTGGGACAGCTCGCGCGGCTCGAGCTCGTCACTGCTCGCCGCAGGGGCCTGACCCGGCTCCGCCGGGACTGTCAGCTTGTCCGATGCCGGGCCGGTCATGTCGAGTACGCCGAATTCTCGTGCACGTAGGCGTGCGACAGGTCGTTGGTCAGGATGGTCGCGGTCTCGGTACCGGCGTGCAGGTCGATGATCACGTGCGCCTGCCGGCCGGTCAGGTCGACCAGGTCGCGGTCGTCGCCGACGCCGCCGGCCCGGCAGATCTGCACCCCGTTGAGGGCGACGTCGATCAGGTCGGCGTCGAACTCGACGTGCGGGCCGGCGGTGCCGACCGCGGCGAGAATCCGCCCCCAGTTGGGGTCCTGGCCGAAGAACGCGGTCTTGACCAGGTTGTTGCGGGCGACCAGGCGGCCGACCTCGACCGCGTCGTCCTCGGTGGCGGCGCCGCGCACCTCGATCCGGATCTCCTTGGTGGCGCCCTCGGCATCGGCCAGCAGCTGCTCGGCCAGGTCGGTACAGGCCCGGGTGACCGCGGCGGTCAACTGCTCCGGGCTGGGCTCGGTGCCCGACGCGCCGGAGGCCAGCAGCAGCACGGTGTCGTTGGTGGACATCGCGCCGTCGGAATCGAGCCGGTCGAAGCTCACCCGGGTCGCCGCGCGCAGGGCGGTGTCCAGGGCGGCGCCGTCGGCCACCGCGTCGGTGGTCAGCACGACCAGCATGGTGGCCAGGCCCGGGGCCAGCATGCCGGCGCCCTTGGCCATCCCACCGACGGTGAACCCCGGGCCCGGCACCACGACGGTCTTCGGCACGGTGTCGGTCGTCATGATGGCGACGGCGGCCTGCTGGCCACCGTCCCCGGACAGCGCCCGATGGGCCTCGCCGACGCCGGCCAGCACCAGGTCCATCGGCAGCCGCATCCCGATCAGCCCGGTCGAGGCGACGGCGACCCGGCTCGCCGGCAGGCTCAGCACCGACCCGACGTGCTCGGCGGTGCGGACGGTGTCCTGGTAGCCCGCCGGCCCGGTGCACGCGTTGGCGCCGCCGGAGTTCAGGATCACCGCCGCGAGCTGCGTACCGGGCCCCTGGTCGGCCGTGAACAACGCCTCACACCAGCGGACCGGCGCCGCCTTGACCCGGTTGGACGTGAACACGCCGGCCGCGTCGAAGCGCGGACCGTCATTGACGACGAGCGCGACGTCCGGTGTGCCGGACGCCTTGAGACCGGCGGTCACTCCGGCGGCCCGGAACCCCTGCGGGCTCGTACAGCTCATGGCGCAACTCCTACGGTGGGCAGGCCCGTCGTCTCCGGCAGGCCGAGCGCGAGGTTGAGGCACTGCACGGCGGCGCCGGCAGTGCCCTTGGTCAGGTTGTCCAGGGCGGCGATGACGATGACACGACCGGCGTCGGCGTCCACCGCGACCTGCAGGAGGACGGTGTTCGCGCCGAGTGTCGACGCGGTGCTCGGCCACTGCCCCTCCGGCAGCACCCGGACGAACGGCTCGTCGCCGTAGGCCTTCTCGTAGGCGGCCCGGACGTCGGCCACGGTGACGTCGGGGTTGGCGACGGGGGCGCTCACGGTGGACAGGATGCCGCGGGGCATCGGCACCAGCAGCGGGGTGAACGAGACGGTGACCGGCTGCCCGGAGGCCTTGCTGAAGTTCTGGATCATCTCCGGGGTGTGCCGATGGACGCCTCCGACCCCGTAGGCGCAGACCGCGCCCATTACTTCGGAGCCGATCAGGTTCGTCTTGGGCGCCTTGCCGGCTCCGGACGTCCCGGACGCGGCAACGACCACCACCTCCGGCCGGACCAGGCCGGCCGTCAGCGCCGGCACCATGGCCAGGGACGCGCCGGTGGGGTAGCAACCAGGAACGGCGACCCGCTGCGCGCCGCGCAATCGCTCGCGGTGGCCGGGGAGTTCGGGGATGCCGTAGGGCCAGGTGCCGGGGTGCTCACCGCCGTAGAACTGCGCCCAGGCGGCCGGGTCCTCCAGCCGGTGGTCGGCCCCGCAGTCGATGACGATCGTGTCCGCGCCCAACTGGGCCGCCACCTCGTGCGACTGCCCGTGTGGCAGGGCCAGGATCACCGCATCGTGGCCCTTGAGGACCTCGACGGTGGTCGGCTCCAGCAAGCGGTCGGCCAGCGGCAGCAGGTGCGGCTGGTGCATGCCGACGGTGTCGCCGGCATTGCTGTGGGCAGTCACCGCGCCAATGCTGATCTGCGGATGGGCCAGCAGCAGGCGCAGGGCCTCGCCGCCCGCATATCCACTGGCTCCGGCCACCGCCACCCGGTACGTCATGGTTTCCTCCTTCGGAAGCGCTGACCATACAGCACTCCGCATAGTCATGCACCCTTGCCGCGCGGATCATCTCCGCCGGCGCGGCTCATCTGCTCGACTCCTGTCCCACCCTGCACATTCGGGGTGACTTCATCCGCGCGGCGATTCGGGCCGGCGGTCGCTCAGGGCGCGAGGGTTCGGGTGTCCCGGCGTAGCGGATGGTCCGCCGGCACCTGCACCAGGACGATCGGGGTACCGTCCGGATCGGCGATCCACGCCTCGATCAACCCCCAGAACTCCTGCCGGGGCGGCCGGACGATCGGCACCCCGCGGCCGGCCAGCCGATCCACCTCGGCCTGCACGTCACGCACCTGCAGCCAGATCGCCGTGCCGGCGCGGGCCGGATCGTCGAGCCGGCCGGAGATCTCGATCAGCGTGGGGCCCGCGAAGAACACCATCCCGGGCGCGTCCGGCGACCCGAACTCGCGGGCGACCGCCAGGCCGAGGTCGTCCCGGTAGAACCGCTGGGTGACGGCCGGGACCTGCGGGCGCAGGATGATCCGGCTCGCGAGGACGTCCATGGCGCTGATCGTGCCGTATCGGGCGGCAGCTCACTGTGCACCCGCCGCGGGAGCAGGGCCGGCGGATCGCACCGACGTGCCGACTTCCGCCCCGTTTCGGGCCCGGAAACGGGCCGAGACTGGCACGTCGGCGCGGGTTGTGGTGCCGGGTCGGGGTTCGTGGAGCCGGGCGGGGATTCGCGGCGCCGACCAGGCCGCCTCAGACCACGTGCACCAGCAGCGGCACCAGCTGCTCGTCCGCGGTGAGCGATCCGTGCTGGCCGATCAGCGACAGCACGTGGGGGCGGGCGGTCCGCGAGTCGATCAGCGTGAACGGTTCGCGGCCGGCGACGACGACATCACCGATCCGGCCCCGCACCCGCTCGTCGACGGGGCCGAACCAACCCTGGTCGATCGCCGCCGCCCGGGTGCGCACGAACGCCCGCTCGCCGACCCAGTGCGCCACGTGCCGCGCCAGGTCGGCGACGGCCTCCGGCGCGGTGCCGGGTTCGCAGTAGAGCTGGGCGAACCGTCCCTCACCGCCGAGCACCCGGAACCGGGACCACAGGCCGGGGCGGATGGCCAGGTCGAGCCGGTCGAGGGGCGGGACGTCGATCATGCCGTGGTCGGCCGTCACCACCAGCAGCGTTCCGGCCGGGAGCCGGCCGGCCAGCCGGGCCATCTGCCGATCCACCCCCCGTACGGCCCGCCGCCACTGGGAAGAGCGCCAGCCGTACGCATGCCCGACGGCGTCGATGTCGGCCCAGTACAGGTAGACCAGGCCCGGCCCGGCCAGCCGGTCGACGGCCGCGTCGACCCGCTCGGGCAGGCGGTTCACACCGATGAAAGACGCGCCCCGGAGCGCGGCCATGGTCAGCCCGGACCCGAGGAACTCGGGGTTGCCGATCTGCGTCACCGGCACCCCCCGCTCGGCCAGCCGTTGGAACACCGTCGGGTGGGGTTGCCAGGCCAACGGGTCGGTGTCGGGGTGCCAGCGCAGTTGGTTGAGCAGTTCGCCTCGATCCGGGTCCATCACCTCGTAGCCGAGCAGCCCGTGCCGGCCGGGCGGCAGGCCGGTGCCGAACGATGCCATCGACGTCGCCGTCGTACTCGGGCAGCCGGCGACGAGGGCCTGGCTCTCCTTCAGTAACGACCCCAGGAACGGCGCGCAGCGGCTCCGCTCCAGCAGCTGCCGGTGGCCCAGGCCGTCCAGCAGCACCACACACACCCGCTGCGCGGCGGGCAGGGACACCGCGGGTCCGCCCAGGTCGTGCCCGAGCGAGACGGCGACGCCGGGCAACAGAGCGCCCAGTGCGGTGTTGTCGTAGCGCGGGATCAGCCAGTCGACTCTCGTCATGGGCCGTCCGGTCGGGTGGGGACAGCTGCGCGGATGAAGTGGCCCCGGATGTGACGGGTGGGACGGAAGTCGTCGATTTCAGCCGCGCCGGCGCAGTTGATCCGCGCGGGGAAGGGGCGCGCGGGTTCCGGGGGCACGGGAGAGGGTGGCCGGGCGGGCGGTCAGTGGCGGATCGCGGCGGCCGCGGTCATCGCGGAGAGTGCCTTGGCGAACGCGATGCCGTCACGCAGCGCCCCCTCACCCTCGGCGTCGGCGCTGATCCGCAGCGACAGGTCGTCGGCGGTGATGCTGCCGGTCATCCCGTGGTCGGCCTCGCAGTTGGGGTCGCCGCAGGTGGCGGGCTCCAGATCGACCCGGGACACCGCACCCCAGCCGATGGTCACGGTCAGCTCCCGGCCGAGTTTGCCCCGCCGGTACCGCTCGGGCTTGGGCACCACGTGGGTGACCATGACCGACCGCACCGAGGCCAGCGGGACCGATTCGCTGGTGGCGATGCCGTGGGCCTCGTCGCCGTGTTCCTCGTCCGGGCTGTGGTCGTCGGCGTGGACGAAGATCAGCCGGCCCTGGGTGAGCACGACGACCGACAGGTGCCGCCGGATGGTGTCGAGGTCGAACGTCGTCTCACCGTGCACCAGGTGCGCGAGCACCTGCTCGCCGGCCAGCGCGACGTCCAGGACGTCGGCCACCAGGTCCGGATAGTAGCCAGCCTTCTCGATCTTGCGGGACAGGTCGGCAGGTTGGGTCAACGGCATGCGCCCATGGTGGCACTTCGCGGAGCCTGTTCACGAACCGGACTCGCGATCTGTGGACAGCCGGGAGCGTTGTCCACAGATCGCGCCGCTCGTCCACCCGACCCCGGAACTCCATCCCAAGCTCGATCGACCGAGGGCGATCGTCCCGAGGGCGGCGCCCGCAGCGGTCGGTCCACCCGCCGATACCCGGCTACGGCGACAGCGAGCGGACCCAACGCTTCTGCCCGAGCGTCTCGACCGCCCGACGGTGGTACACCCGGCGAACCCACGGCACCGCCGCCGCCGGGTCCATCCCGTCGAGCACGGCGAGCGCGGCCAACGCTGTGCCGGTGCGGCCCCGGCCGCCGCGGCAGGCCACTTCCACCCGGTCCCCGGCCCGCGCGCGGCGCAACGCCTCGCGCAGCGCCGCGATCGCGTCGGCCCGGTCGGCCGGTACCCGGAAATCGGGCCAGTCGATCCGCCGGACCTCCCAGTTCGGCAGCGGACCGTCGGCCAACGCGAGCAGCAGGTCGGCCGGCTCGTCCGGCAGGTCGGCCATCCGCCGGCCGCGCACCCGCGCACCGGAGGGCAGCTCGACCCAACCGGTCACCGCAGGGTCGCGCCGAACCGGTCGGCGGCCGCCGCGACGGCCCGGTCCCGCACCTGCGTGGCCTCGGCGGCGGTGAGGGTCCGGTCGGGCGCCCGCACGATCATCGCGAAGGCCAGGGACCGGGACCCGTCGGCGACCTGATCACCGGAGTAGACGTCGAACAGCCGCAGCGACTCGAGCAGCTCGCCGCCGCCGTCCCGCAGGGCCGCGGCCACATCGGCGGCCGGCGCCGAGTCCGGCACCACCAGGGCGACGTCCAGGTTGACCGGCGGGAACGCACTGATCGCCGGCGCGGTGGGGGTCTGCCGGGCCGGCAGGCCGTCCAGGTTGAGCTCGAGCGCGGCGGTCCGCGGCGGCAGACCGAGCCGTTCCACCACCTTGGGGGCCAACTCGCCGGCGTATCCGATCGGCCAGTCCCCGACCCGGATGCTCGCGCACCGACCCGGATGCCACGGAGCCTGTTCGGCCGCCACCACCCGGATCTGCACGCCCGCGGTGGCGGCGATCCGCCGGGCCAGCTCGACCGCGTCGGCCCAGCCGGCCGGACGACCCGTCCCCCACCAGCCGGCGCGTTCCCGGGCCCCGGCGAGCACGGCGGCGACGTGCAGCGGCTGGTTCGGCAGCGCCGCGTCGAGCACCGCCAATGCCGTGCCGTCCGGCCGGCGGTCGACCCCGACGACGGGGGCGACCGGGGCATTGCGGCGGGGCAGGAAGACCGAGCCGATCTCGAACACCGACAGATCCTTCGCCCCCCGGGACAGGTTGCGCAGCACCGTGTCCAACAGCCCGGTCAGCAGCGTGGTGCGCATCGCCGGCCGGTCGGCGTCCAACGGGTTGGCGACCTGGATCAGCAGGCGCCGGGCATCGTCGGCCGGCAGATCCAGCCGGTCCAACTCGGCCGCGCTCTGGAATGGGAAGGACAGCACCTCGGTCAACCCGGCCGAGGTGAGGTCGGCCGCGACCAGCCGCTCCCGGCGCTGCGCCGGGGTCAGGCCGGTACCGGCCGGCGCGACGGGCAGCACCGACGGGATGCTGTCGAAACCTTCCAGTCGGGCCACCTCCTCGACCAGGTCGGCGGGCCGGGTGAGGTCGGGCCGCCAGGTCGGCGGGCGTACCGGGATCGGATCGGCCTCGCCGTCCCCGCCCTCGACCGCACAGCCGACCTGCTCCAGCCGGCGCACGATCACGCCGCGCTCGTACGGTCGCCCGGTCAGCCGTTCCGGTTCGCCGGTCGGCAGGTCGACGGTGGCCCGCGGCACCGGTTCGCCCCAGACATCCGACCGGCCGGCCACCACGCCGCCGCCGTAGCGGACGAGCAGCTCGGCCGCGCGCTGCGCGGCGACGGCGGCGATCGCCGGGTCGACGGCCCGCTCGAACCGGCGGGCGGCCTCGCTGGGCAGCCGGTGCCGGCGGACGGTCCGCATGATCACCGGCGGGTCCCAGTAGGCGCCCTCGATGATGACGTTCGTGGTGCCGTCGGAGATCTCGGTCGATTCGCCGCCCATCACACCGGCCATCGAAATGGCGCCGGACTCGTCGGCGACGACGAGGTCGTCGGCGACCAGGGTGCGCTTGGTCCCGTCCAGGGTGACCAGCTTCTCCCCCTCGACGGCGCGCCGCACGGTGATCGGCCCGGCAAGCTTGTCCGCGTCGAAGGCGTGCAACGGCTGACCCAGTTCGACCATCACGTAGTTCGTGACGTCGACGGCCAGCGAGATCGCCCGGATTCCGGCGGCGGTCAGCCGTCGCCGCATCCAGTAGGGGCTCGGTGCGGTCGGGTCGATGCCTCGCACCCGGACGGTCGCGAACCGGCCGCAGCCGATCGGGTCGGCAATCGTCACCGGCCACCCGTCGGCGACCGGGTCGGGCAGGTCCCGCAGCCCGGGGTCGGTGAACGCAAGGTCGTAGGCGGCGGCCAGTTCCCGGGCCAACCCACGAACGGACAGCGCGTAGCCGCGGTCCGGGGTGATGGCCAGCTCGATGACGACGTCGTCGGACCCGATGACCGGCCGCGCATCGGCGCCCGGGGCGGGCATCGCCTCGTCCGGCCCGGTCGCGCCTTGCCCGGCCGCCTCACCGGACGCGGCCGCACCGGAAGCCGCCGCACCGTCGGCGGCCGCACCCGCGGTCGCGGTCGCGGTCGCGAGGACCAGGATGCCGTCGTGCTCGGAGCCGAGACCCAGTTCCCGGTTGGAGCAGATCATTCCGTCCGAGAGGTGCCCGTACGTCTGGCGGGAGGCGATCTGGAAGCCGCCGGGCAACGTCGTTCCCGGCAGGGCCACCACGACCGCGTCACCCACGGCGAAGTTCGTCGCCCCACAGATGATGCCGCGCGGCGCGTCCGAGCCGTCCGGCCCGTTGCCCGGCCCGACGTCGACCTGGCAGAACCGGATCGGCTTCTTCAGGCCGGTCAGTTCCTCGATCTCGAGCACCCGGCCGATCACCAGGGCCCCGGTGGTCGGCGGCACGGTGTGCAGGTCCTCGACCTCGAACCCGATGCGGACCAACGTGTCGGCCACCTGGTCGGCGCGAGCGCCGGCCGGCAGCGCGAGGGCATCCCGGAGCCACTCCAGAGATAGGCGCATGACCTCAGACCTCCCAGCCGAACGCGGCGGTGAACCGGACGTCACCCTCGACGAGGTCACGCATGTCCGGGATCTGGTTGCGGAACTGCAAGGTGCGTTCGATGCCCATGCCGAAGGCGAAGCCGCTCCACTCCGACGGGTCCAACCCGCACGCGATCAACACGTTCGGATCGACCATCCCGCAGCCGCCCCACTCGACCCAGCCCGGGCCGCCCTTCTTGTCCGGGAAGTACACGTCCATCTCGGCGCTCGGCTCGGTGAACGGGAAGAACGACGGCCGCAGCCGGGTCCGCGACTCCGGGCCGAACACCGCCCGGGCGAAGTGGTCCAGGGTGCCCTTCAGGTGCGCCATCGACAGGTGCCGGTCGATGGCCAGACCCTCCACCTGGTGGAACACCGGGGTGTGGGTGGCGTCCAGCTCGTCCGACCGGTAGACCCGTCCCGGGCAGACCACGTAGATCGGCGGCTCGCGATCGAGCATGCTGCGGACCTGCACGGGCGAGGTATGAGTGCGCAGCACCAGCCCCGGGTTGCCGGCGATGTAGAAGGAGTCCTGCATGGCCCGGGCCGGATGATCCTTCGGGAAGTTCAGCGCGTCGAAGTTGAACCACTCCGCCTCGAGCTCCGGGCCGGTGGCCACCTCCCAGCCCATGGCCACGAAGATGTCCTCGATCCGGGCCATCACCGTCGAGATCGGGTGCCGCGACCCGGCCGGCTCCCGGTCGTAGGGCAGGGTGACGTCGACGGCCTCCTCCCGCAGGACCCGGGCGTCCCGCTGCGCCACCAGCTCGGCCTCGCGGGCGGCGATCGCCTTGTTCACCTGAGCCCGGCTCTGCCCGATCAACCGTCCGGGGGCGGCCCGTTCGGTCTTGGGCAGGTCGGCCAGGGCCCGGTTGGTCAACGCGAGCGGGCTGCGATCCCCGGCATGGGCCAGCCGGACCGTCTTGAGCGCGTCCAGGTCCTCGGCGGCGGCGATCGCCGCCAACGCCGCGGCCACCGCCTGTGCGATACCGGTCTCGTCGGTCGGCGCGGGCGGGTTCGACGAGGGCGGGGTCGGCGCGGTCGAACTGGGTGGCGCGGTGGTCATGCGAAACCTTCCGGGCGGGAGCACTGCGGGCGGAGCCGATTGCGACGGCGCGCCGCAACCAGCAGGGAGTCTAGGTCGACTCGGGCGTCGTCATCGCCGATCACCGGCGACGACGAACCGTTGTCGCGGCACGTCGATCGACGCACCGGCGGGGGCCGCCCGGCCCGGAAGGAGTGACGTCAGCTGCACGCCCCGGGCACGGGCCCGGGAAATCGTCCCGCGGTGGCGGGGCGGACAGCTGCGGTCGTCATATTGCGATCATCCCACGGGCCCGACCCCGGGGCCAATCGATTCGAGGGACCCTCCGACCGCCACCGGCCGGACGGTCGGTGGCCGTCGGGCCGTTGGTGCGGACCGGACGGCCGGGTACCGCAGGGACTGTACGCCGAGCCGTTCGGCCCGTTCGTCCTCCGACAGCCCACCCCAGACGCCATACGGCTCACGGGTTTCCAGGGCGTGATCGAGGCACTGCCGGACGACCGGGCACGCCTTGCAGACCGCCTTGGCGGCATCGATCCGCTTGCGGCGACCCTTGGCCCGCTCCTGCGGCGGGTGGAAGAACGCGTCGCTGTCCATCCCCCGGCAGGCGCCGGCGGTCTGCCAATCCCAGTTGGCGATGATGGGCAGGGGAAGTCGCTGGGTGTCGGCCATGACAACCGTTTCTCCTCGAGTGGCGCTGTCGAGTGGGTTCGAAGGGCGGGACCTGTCAAAGGACTAGAGCCTGTCTCCCAATAGCGGGAGACTGGCTCTCGGTATCGGATGGCGCCTCACGACGACGTCGGAGGCGACTAGCCGCCGACGATCTCGATCCGCGGGTACTCGGGCTGCCACATCGCGTCGTACACCTGCTGGATCGGGTTGGTCAGCTCGACCCGGGCCAACCCCTCCTCGTCGGCCACCCTGGCCACCGCGATCGCCACCGCCGCCGACGCCGTCCGCAACGCCGTCATCGGCGGCAGCAGGCTGGCCCCCGGCCGACCCGCATCCGACATCGCCGCCACCGCATCCGCCGCCGCCGCGATCATCCGATCGGTGATCCGCTCCATCGCCGCCACCGCATCCGCCGCCGCCGCGATCATCCGATCGGTGATCCGCTCCGCCTTCGTCACCGCAACCCCCAACCCCAGGCCCGGGAACACCAACGCATTGTTCGACTGCGCGATCTGATAACTCACACCCTTGTACGGCACCGGCGCGAACGGGCTACCCGTCGCCGTCAACACCTTCCCATCCGTCCAATGGATCAGATCGTGCGGCAACGCCTCCGCCTTACTCGTCGGATTCGACAACGGCAAAATAATCGGCCGCTCCGTGTACGACGCCATCTCCCGCACGATCGACTCCGTGAACGCCCCCGCCTGCGTCGACGTCCCGATCAGGATCGTCGGCTTCGCCCGCGTCACCACCGCCGCCAGGGAAATCCCACCCGGTCCGCCCGGCCAGTTCGCCACCTCGGCCCGCGACCGCGCATACGGCACCTGAAAATCCAGCAGCGTCGGATCGTCCCCGACCAGCAACCCCTGCTTGGCCAACGCGTAGAACCGGCCCGTCGCCTCGTCCGGCGACAACCCCTCCCGGACCATCTGATCCCGCAACATGTCCGCGATCCCCAGGCCGGCGGTGCCGGCCCCATGGATCACGATCGTCTGATCCCGCAACCGCGACCCCGCCGCCCGCACCGCCGAGAAGATCGCCGCCAACACCACCGCCGCGGTGCCCTGCATGTCGTCATTGAACGTACAGACCTGGTCGTAGTACTTGTTCAGGATCCGACGGGCGTTCGTCGTGCCGAAATCCTCCCAATGCAACATCGCGTTCGGGAACAACTTGCTGCACGCACTCACATACGCGTCGATCAACTCGTCATACCGATGATCCCGGATCCGCGCATGCCGCTCCCCGATATACATCGGATCGTTCAACAACTTCAGATTGTCCGTCCCGGTGTCCAACACCACCGGCAACACCCGCCGCGGATGGATCCCCGCCGCCGCCGTATACACCGACAACTTCCCGATCGAGATCTCGATCCCGCCGATCCCCTGATCCCCGATCCCCAGGATCCCCTCCGAATCCGTCGCCACCAACAGATCCACATCATCCGGACCCAGACCCGTGTTCCGCAACGCCGTCTCGACCTGATCCGGATGATCCACCGACAAGAACACCCCCCGGCTCCGCCGGAACTCATGACTGAACCGCTGGATCGCCTCACCCACCGTCGGCGTGTACACCACCGGCAACATCTCCGGCAGCCGCTCCGAGAGCAACCGGTAGAACAACACCTCGTTCCGATCCCGCAGATTCGCCAAATACACCCACTTCGCCAGATCCGTCGGCTGCTGCTGATACTGCGCCCACACCCGCCGCGTCTGCCCCTCCAACGTCGTCACCCCGGTCGGCAACAACCCCGTCAACCCCAACTGCTCACGCTCAACCAACGTGAACGCAGTGCCCTTGTTGATCGTCGGCGACGACAACACCGCCCGACCCCGGGCAGCCACCCGGGCCACCACGTCTCCAGGTCCATGGACGAGCTCGTACGGGGCGACAGCCATTGTCTTCATGCCTCTCGTTCGGTGGGCTCGGTGCGAGCCCGACACTTCTCCGGCGGTGGGGCCCAAGCATCCCGCCGACCCGCGGTCGGGTCACGGATAAGTTCATAAAACACATGTGAGTCATGGCCCCGTCGGGAATCCTGCTCGTCCCGCGCCCGACCGTCGCGCGCAGGGCTTCGGTAGGTTGCCGTCATGTCGTTTCTGAGCCGGTTCACCGACGCGATCCGGGCGGTGCTGGCGCCCTCGAAGGCGCCGGCCCGACACACCGGTCCGACCCGGCCGGGCTCCGCGCCGCCCCGGCCGGGCTCCGCGCCGTCGGGAACCACCCCGGCGTCGCCGGGTCAGTCCGGATCGTCGGCCACCGTCGAGGTCGACCCCCGACGGGTCGGGAAGGTCCGGATGACGTACTCGCCGGCCCGGGACGGCGCCCCCGACCCCGGCGAGGTCGTGTGGACCTGGGTGCCGTTCGAGGAGCGGGACGGCCGCGGCAAGGACCGGCCGGTGCTGGTGGTCGCCGCCGAGCCCGCCGGCACCTTTCTCGCCGTGCAGCTGACCTCGAAGGAGCATCAGGGGGCCGACTTCGTCCCCATCGGGTCCGGCAACTGGGACTCGTCCGGCCGGCCGTCGTGGGTGAACGTGGACCGGGTCTTCCGGGTGCACGCGGCCGGCATGCGCCGGGAGACCGCCGGTCTGCCGAAAGCGAGCTACACGGCGGTGGCCACCCGGCTCCGGCAACGCTACGGCTGGGGCTGACCCGCGTCGTCCGGGACTCGGCCCGGGGCTGATCGGCTGGTCGACTCGCCTCATCCGCAGGTTCGGAATCGATTCCGAACCTGCGGATG